>JAEUVJ010000057.1 GCA_016787085.1 Chitinophagaceae bacterium
GAGATACCTGTGCGGCCAGTCAGAACCGGCTGAAAAGGACCAGATACAGACATGGCTTTCCTGTACTGATGATAAAAAGACAGCGCTTTCAAAAGAAGAAAGGGAATGGATCGAAAATGAGATCATAGGCCAGGTGAATGCCTACGTGAACTCATCCTTATTTGTCGTAAAGCCTGAGCCCTGGTGGAAAAAGATCACAGCCTTTTTTTAACGGCTGCCAGCACTTCGTCCACCTCGATCCGCCGCATACATTTAAAATGACCCAGAGGGCATTTATCGTAACCGATCTTGGAGCAGGGGCGGCACCTGAGTTTATTCACCTGTAGCTGCGTGTGGGCAACATTTGTATCCCCGTAATAAGGATACATGCCGAATGACGGAACGGTGTTTCCCCATAAAGAGATCACAGGCTTTTTGAAAGCGGCAGCGATATGCATCAACCCGGTATCATTAGAGATCACGACTTTTGAATTCTTTACCAGGTCAGCGCTTTCATTCAGGCTGAACTTACCGCAGGCATTATATACTTTGATATCATCCACCGATGCGATCTCCTTCCCTGCCGCCGCATCTTCCTTACCGCCCAGCAAAATGATAGGATGGTCCATCTGCCTGGCAAATTCTTTCCATTTTTCCACCGGCCATCTTTTGGTACCATGCGCCGCCCCGATCACACAGGCGATATACCCGAGGTAATGTGAAGCAGGAATGTCATCCTTCTTTGTCTCTTCATGCGGTGCAATGAAGTAGTCAAGACCCGCCCCGTCATTCTTTACCCCGAATGAACTGACAGTATCAAGATACCTGTCAACGATATGCACTTTGGGAAGAATGTTCAGCTTGATGCTGGTATAGATATATTTTTGAATGTTGAGCTTGTAAAAAGAAAAGGAAGGTTTTTTCAATGCCTTTTTGATCCGCAGCGTTTTCAGGTTGTGATGCAGGTCAATGATGTAATCGTACTGCTCTTCGTTCAGCTCATGTACCATCAGTTCCCAGCTATGCGCCCATACATGCAGTTTATCTATATAGGGATTATGCTCTACGATGGAACGGAATGAATCTTTGGTCAGGAAATGCACTTCGGCACCGGGCACCTGTTTTTTCAGGCAGCGGATAACAGGAGTTGTCAAAACTATATCGCCGATGGAAGAGAAACGTATAATGAGGAACTTCGCCACTATCTGTAAAATTAAGGCATCATTTCTTCTGCCTCTACATAATTGAGGTCTTTATGAAAGGTCTCTTCTGTAAAATATGCTGCCACCAGCGTAATGGCCATTACAATAATCCCGGTAATGATACCGCTTTGTACAATATCCCATCCCCAGCTTTTCTGAAAAAGGTCGAGGAACATCATATTAATTAATGGCAATGCACCTCTTACCATATTCGGTATGGTAGTTGCCGCTGTTGCACGCAAATTGGTACCGAATTGTTCTGCTCCCATCGTAACAAAGATGGCCCAGAAGCCCGTACTGAAACCTAATGCTGCACAGGCAATATACATGGTAGCATCGGATCGCACAGCCCCGCTGAAGAAAAGGATACCTGAAAGAATGGTGAACCCATAAAAGAGATACAGCGCTTTCTTCCGGCTTTTGAAATACTGGCTGATCAGTCCGACCAGGATATCGCCGATAGCTATGGCCGCATAAGCATACATGATAGCACGGCCTGATTCAACTTTATTCGTTCCGTAAAAGGCATTGGCAAACCGGTCACTGTAATTGACCAGTATCCCTATTACATACCAGGTAGGCAAGCCTATTAGAATAGCCAGTATGTATTTTTTGAAACGTTCCCTGCTGGTAAAGAATAGCAGCAGGTTTCCTCTCGATACATTTTGTCCTTTGACCTGCTTAAACATCCCGCTTTCCGCTACACTGATCCGCAGGAATAACAAAGCAATTCCTAACCCTCCTCCTATTTTATAACATAGCCTCCAGTCATCGGTGAATTTGAATGTAAAGTAGGCGAATACAGCGCCGAACAAACCAATACCAGCCACCAGTGAAGTGCCGATACCTCTTTTATTCTTAGGCAATAATTCACTTACCAATGTAATGCCGGCGCCCAGTTCACCTGCCAGTCCGATACCGGCAGCGAACCGTGCGTATGCGTACTGGTCAGTATTTTCTACAAAGCCTGTAATGAAGTTGGCAACAGAATACAATACGATAGAACCAAATAAAACAGACAGCCTTCCTTTTTTATCGCCCATGACACCCCATACAATACCGCCAATGAGCAAACCTACCATTTGCCAGTTAATGATCTTGGTGCTGGCAGCCAGCACCGCTTTGCCATCCGTCATGACAACACCGAGATCCTGCAAACTGGGAGCCCTGACAATGGTAAATAACAACAGGTCGTATATATCCACGAAATAACCCAGTGCGGCTACGATCACGGCAATATTGAATATGGAAGCAGGCTTTGATTGGCTCATGGTCAATCAGGCATTTGAATCGTTAGAAGGAGTATCCGGCGTTTTCTTTTTTTTCCCTGTAAATATTTTGATCAGCACTGGTGCAGTAGTTACCAATACAATTCCAAGTACAATAAGCTCCAGGCGTTCTTTCAGGTCGAATCCGAACTGGCTGAGTATCCATTTTTGCAAAAAATACCCGGCGAATATCATACTGAACACCCAGGCAATACAGCCCGCAATATTGAAGAAGTGAAATTTCTTCCAGTCCATTTTGACGATACCGGCCACAATAGGAGCAAATGTCCGGATAAAAGGAAGGAACCTGGCCCCGATGATCGCCAGCCCGCCATGTTTTTCATAAAACTCATGCGCCTGTTCCAGGTATCTTTTTTTGAAAAGAAACCTGTCCTTCCACTGGTACATGGCCGGGCCTACTTTTTTCCCGGTCCAATAGCCGACTGCATTACCGAGTATCCCGCAGACAGAGATCAGCGCAACCAATACAAAAAGATCCACCCATTCATTCCGTACACTGCCCAGACCTATCAGGTCAAGGAACTGGTAAGCAAGCCCCGGTACTACCTCCCCGGTTTTTTTGGTGATCTCATGCGCATAGATACCTGCCACAAACAATAAAGAATCTCCCGGAAGAAAAAAACCAACAAACAATCCGGTCTCGGCAAAGACTACAAAGAGTAATACCCATAATCCGCCATTCTCCACATACCATTGCGGTTGCAATAAATTGGTCCAGTGAAAAGCGTCTAATAAAAACATATCCATAAACTTCAGTCCTGTTTAACTTTCATGATGAGTGGCCGGTGCATGTTCCAGTTCGCCTTCCCATTTGCTGACAACACTGGTAGCAAGTGCATTGCCTACAACATTGGTGGCGGTGCGGAACATATCGCAGAAATGATCTATCGGCAATATTAAAGCAATTCCTTCAGGCGGTATCTTGAACATGGCGCAGGTGGCGGTCACTACAACCAATGATGCCCGCGGCACACCCGCTATTCCTTTACTGGTCAGCATTAATACAATGAGCATGGTCAGCTGAGTGCCCAGATCCAGGTGTATGCCATACGCCTGCGCAATAGCCAAACTCGCAAAGGTCATATACATCATGCTGCCATCCAGGTTAAATGAATAGCCCAGCGGCAATACGAATGCAACAATCTTATCCTTACAGCCAAAACGTTCGAGTTCTTCGGTCAGTTTGGGAAATACCGCTTCGCTGCTGGTTGTGCTGAAGGCGATCAGCAAAGGCTGGGCAATACGACGTAATAAGACCGGCACCCGGTTACGCAATATCAGGAACCCTACACCAAGCAGAATGGCCCACAGTAAAGCGATACCAATGAGGAAATACAAAAGATACTGCCCGTAAAAATTAAAAACGCTCAATCCTTTCGTGGCGATCACAGCGGCAATAGCGCCAAATACACCTAAGGGGGCAAAGTTCATCACATAGCCGACCATCTTCAGTATGATATGAGAGGCGGCATCCAGCGCTTTGATGAGTGGTTTAGCATAATCACCCAGGGCAGTGGCCGCCACACCAAAGAAGATGCTGAAGACCACCAATTGCAGGATCTCGTTGGTGGCCATCGCTTCAAAAACGCTCTTGGGAAACACATGCTCCACGAATTTGGCTAAAGAGAACTCCTGCGTTTTACCGATCAGGTCTTTCGCCCCTGCCGTATCGGCATTGCTAAGGTCAATAGCAGCGCCAGGCTGAAAGAAATTGACCAGCACCATACCCAGTAATAAACTGACCAGCGATGCCGATACGAACCACAACAATGACTTACCTCCTACCCGGCCAACGGTCTTCAGGTCGCCAAGCTTGGCAATACCCACTACCAGCGTACAAAACACCAGGGGGGCTATGATCATCTGCACCAGGCGCAGGAAAATAGTAGTAAGAAGTTTGATATTAGTTGAAAACTTAGCTATTGATTCAGGAGATGATTGTTTATTGACAACATACCCTACTCCAATACCCAGCGCCATCGCAACAAGTATGAATAGCGTGAGCCTGTTTCCTTTTGACATAAGCTGGAATGATAAAAGAAAGCCGAAAATCGGAAAAAATACCGGACGGCAAAAACATTTGCGGGCTTATAACGCCTTCCGTGTAAAAGATTTGGTCTTTTGAAACAAATTATTCTTTATTTTACGACTTTGTATTGCTAAACCCCCAATCAACTATTTATGAGTTTATTCAGGAAAAAATCACTGGATCATTTACTGACGCAGGCGGCCGATTCTGAAAAAGGTTTGAAAAGAACCCTTGGAGCCGGCAACCTTATAGCTCTTGGTATCGGGGCGATCATTGGTGCAGGTCTCTTCGTTCGCACTGCGGCCGCAGCCGGCCAGGCAGCGGGCCCTGCCGTCACACTTTCCTTTGTCGTAGCCGCTATTGGCTGCGCCTTTGCAGGTCTTTGTTATGCTGAGTTTGCTTCAATGATACCTATTGCCGGAAGCGCTTATGCCTACTCATATGTTACTATGGGAGAACTGATCGCCTGGATCATTGGCTGGGCGCTGATCATGGAATATGCGCTTGGCGCCGCTACGGTTTCTATTGCGTGGAGTGAATATTTAAACAAGCTGTTCGGAGGCGGCATTCCCTATGAATGGTGCCACTCGCCGTTTGAAAGCTTTACGGATTCGGCAGGCGTACATCATTCCGGTATCATGAATGCACCCGCACTGGTCATCCTGCTGGCCTTGACCCTGTTGCTCATAAAAGGCACCCAGGAATCTGCATTGGTAAATGCTATTATTGTATTCATTAAAGTAGCGATCGTACTTATGTTCATCGCTATCGGCTGGCAGTTCATCAAACCGGAGAACCATACACCGTTCATGATCCCTGAAGGCACTCCCCCTGTGACCGACCAGGCCGGTAAAGTGATCGCCGATTATTCCGGCTGGAACAAACATGGATGGGGCGGTATACTGGGCGGTGCTGCCATTGTGTTCTTTGCTTTCATCGGGTTTGATGCAGTCAGTACAGCTGCGCAGGAAGCAAAAAATCCAAAAAGGGATATGCCTATCGGTATTCTTGGTTCACTCGTGGTATGTACCATACTCTATATATTATTTGGATATGTATTGACCGGTGTAGCCGACTGGAAAGATTTTGTTGACCCTGAAAAAGGACGTGAAGCCTCCGTTGCCTATGCGATCAGCACCTATATGACCGGGTATAAATGGCTGGCTGATGCCGTCACCGTAGCGATATTGGCAGGTTTTTCATCTGTGATACTGGTGATGCTGATGGGACAAAGCCGTATCTTCTATACTATGAGTAATGATGGCCTGATCCCGAAAGCTTTTGGCGCTATTCATCCGAAATACAAAACACCTTATAAGGCCAACTGGATACTGTTCTTTTTTGTTGGTGCCTTTGCTGCTTTTGTTCCCGGCCATGTGGCTGGCGACCTGACCAGCTTCGGAACATTATTCGCTTTTGTGCTCGTCAGTATCGGTGTATGGATATTAAGGGTAAAATCACCCCATATTGAAAGACCGTTTAAAGCACCATTAGTGCCTGTTGTATGTAGTCTTGGCGCCATCATTTGTACAGCCATGATCGTTGGCCTGGATACACAGACACTGACCGTAGCATTTATATGGATGGGCGTCGGATTGGTCGTGTATTTTGCCTACAGCAGGAAAAGAAGCAAATTGCAAAGCCCCGGAGAGATATTACCTAAAGCATCTGATTTTAACTGATAAGTTGACCTGAAATAATCAACCCGTTCTGCACAGCAGGGCGGGTTTTTCTTTTACCCCCATTACCATTAAATTTGCAGCCCCGAAGCTCACCCTGCCCCTGCATAGTGATACTTCAGTAACAGAACCCTATTTGACCTTTTTGACTTTTTTGACCTAATGACTATATACTATGGGAAGGATTTTTGAAGTACGTAAAGCCTCGATGTTTGCCCGCTGGGACCGGATGGCCAAGCAGTTCACCCGTATCGGTAAAGAAATTGCGATCGCTGTTAAGGCCGGTGGACCCGATCCATCCACCAACGCTGCCTTACGCCGCTGCTTTCAGAATGCCAAGAGTGTGAACATGCCGAAGGACCGTGTGGAGGCAGCGATCAAAAGGGCCATGGGCAAAGAAATGGACAATTTTGATGAGATATTGTATGAAGGATATGGCCCGCATGGTGTAGCGATACTGGTGGAAACGGCTACCGATAACCATGTAAGAACGGTGGCCAATGTAAAATCTCATTTCAATAAAGGTGGGGGTACATTAGGTAACAGCGGAAGTGTAGCCTTCCAGTTCAAAAAAATGGGAGTCTTCAAACTGAAAACCGAAGGCATCAATATAGATGATATCGAACTGGAATTAATTGATCACGGTCTGGAAGAACTGGGAGAGAGTACCGGGGAGAATGGCGAGACCGTACTGGTACTTCGTTGCGGCTTCACTGATTTTGGCAATATGCAAAAGGCGCTGGAAGAAAAAAATATCACTCCTATATCAGCAGAAGTAGAATGGATACCGTCCACCACTGTTCCGCTAAGCGATGCACAAGCTGAAGATGTAAGCAAGCTGATCGAACGGTTAGAGCAGGATGATGATGTGCAGAAAGTGTTTCATAATATGGGATAATGTCTTTTTTTAATAAAAAACTCCGGATATCACCCGGAGTTTTTTTATTCTTATCTCACATACCGTTTGTTTCGTTCACATTTGTCCCACATGCGGTAAAAATCATCTGCAGAGGAGTACAGCACATTCAGCTCCTGGTGATTGTTCATATTACGTATATCCCTGATAAAATCACGTAACATACCATAGTGTGCCATTCCTTCAGCATTGTATTTCCATTGACGGCCATAAGAGGACAACGCTGCAAAACCAAAATCATTGTACTGGATATTGGCCCCGGGTCTCGGTTTAGGTGTAAAAACAATACTGTTGATGTCGCTTCCAAAACAAACACCCCGGTTCTTCATTCCCTTTAACCCCAGTTTATAATTATCTATCCAGCCTTTTGCATCCTGTCCGCTCCAACCTACGCCAAACAGGCCACCCAGTTCTGTGATACGTGCCAGTTGGCGATAGGTCCGCTGGTTCTCGCTGGCGGGCCTTACACCGGTATGACCGGAGTTAACAGGATAATTATTTCTTTTGGCAATACTCAGCGTGGAATCCACCGCATACTGGCTCATATGGTCCACATCTATGATCATTCCTTTCTGCATCATTTTTATGACGGAATACACACCCAATGAAGTAAGCCCTTTTGCATTCCGGTGCCCTCTTGTTGCTCCGCAGTTGGGTGGTGCATCGGGAATAGCATTGGCTGCAGCCTGCAGCATCGGTGTAAGTGAACCCAGCATACCTGAAAAAATAGCAGTCATTACCGGCTGTGCAGCCTCTTTGATACCTGGTGGTAGGGGAAGGAGGTGCGATATACCTTCCAGCATGGCCGGAGCCAGTGGCAAGCCTGCCTGTAAAGCAACTGTGATCTCCCGGTCAAGACCTACTTCATATTTATGCGTGATGGAATCAACGGCATCGCTGCATTCAATATCCCAGAAAGTGCCGGTGGAAAGCTTTTGCATCACATTCATCAGGTCCTCATAAATAGCCGTACCACCAAATGCATTATCAGAAAGATGAACCGGAAAAATATACCTTACCCCGTTCGTATATAACCGATCCAGTTCTGCATCTACCTTACGCCTGCTTTCCGGGTTATCCTGCATGTGCAGCGGAAAATTGCCGGTAAAATCCATTTCAATTCCCGGCACGACAGCCAGTTTGTTAGATTTTACAATACGGTACATATCGGCAGGCGTATATGCTACTTCCATAAAGCTGCGGTGACGATTCACAAAGTCAATGATCTCTTTTACCTGCAGATCGGCGGCTGATCTATCATCCTTAGGAGTTCCATGATCGTTGTAGGCAATGATACTTGACATCACCTGGTTATTATGAGCCAGCGCCACCATTACCCTCAATCCTGACTTATAGGCCATCTGTATCCAGTCCACCCACATTTTCTGGTGGGTCATATCATTCCATTTCGGCCAATGTGTAAATGCCAGCGAAGGATTGGAATTGTACCCATACACTTTGCTGCCATGCAGGGACTGGGCACCATCAGAAGTACCCTCCAGGATACCGATAAAACCATTGCGCAGGTAATCACCGCAATTATTATCAGTTCCCCACCCACCATGCGTACCATTACAGTTGCCCAACGCATCCGCAACAGATTTGGCCTTTTCTATATTCACATTACAGTCCTTTACTGTTTCACCCACATCAAATCCTGCATCACGGTGAATGGTCCCGCCATACATCATTGAACCCACATCAGGTGCGCCATGAAAATTCTTTCCTGCAAAAGCCAGGTGGCTCATGGGATGCGTGTGCATGTCCGTATATCCCCACAACGGGCCATTCACACTGTCTATCATAAATTCCTGCCAGTAGGAACCATTGACAGATTTTTCCAATTCCACCACTACTGCATTTTTTGTAGTAAGGACATTGGTGACATTGGGAGACCGGCTGCTCAGTAATGGGGCAAAACTGTATTTCCCTTCAAAGGGTCCTTTGATGATCCACTGCAGGGAATCAGTATCATAAAAATTACTGGGATTCACCGGGATAAACCGTAACTGCAGCTCCCTCTCCTGCCTTACACCTAAGGCCATATTTTTTGTCTTGCTGAAAATAAAATAAGTGCCCCGGCTGGTTTGCTCGAACTGCCATTGCATTTCCGGCATGGTCGTTTTGGTTTCTCCAAAAGCGACACCGTGTATGAATGGAAGCAATGACTTGTTATCGTGAACCGTATTGATAAAATAAACACCCGGCTCCACCGGTGTAGAATAGGTCTTTGCCTTTACCGCTTTGGTTATCTTATATATTTTATAGAACCATTGCTGTACACATACTCTGTTGCCAGAAGATGCGGTTCCGGCTGGTAAAGCCGCCGGTGTCAGTTCGCTCACCACTCTGACAGTATTGCTGCCAAGTGTTACCGATTGGCCCTGCCGGTAACATAGACCCAGCAAATTGTTGCCTGTTGTATTCTGTATTCGTAAAAACTTATTACCGTTCTCGGTTACGGAACTGAATGTCCAGGCTGCATTAGAAACAGAAGAACTACCAACCACTACATTGCTGCCAGTCAGCCCGATGCTTCCTCCTGTTTCTCCCCACTGGGTACCGGAGTGCATATACGTGCCGTTATAGCTCAATGAAAATCCTGCGCCTGATCTTGCCACCATCCACAATGAGGGAGCAGGCGGTGCTCCGGTTGATCTTGCCGCCGCATTTACTTCGGCCAACACAAGACCTGAAGGCGCCCCCATACTGTTACCGATCCCGGTTCCCCGCTGTGGGATCAGCGTATATTCCTTTCCTTCCACCATAGCAGAAATGGTGATATACTCTCCTGCCATGGGCACTGCCCTATCCGTCACTTCAGCCGACTGCACATTATCATAAAACACATACTTTGCTTTTTCCCCAGGCTTGTATTCGCACAACGGATGCTGAAGAGACGCCACGATGTGCAGGTTCTTATTATCAAGAACAGGTTTTGTGATCACTTTTCGCACATTGGGATCAACGACTACCTGTGCCAACAGGCTGGCGGATGTTATGGCTGACAGGAATAACATGAATGGATAACGCATAGTATGGGTGTTGTTGATTAAACGGTTTGTTACGGGATATTTTATTACTCCGGGCTAGTTTATTTTTTGAATGACACCACTTCATTCCGGGACGCCAGCTTGCCATTCATATACATTTCCATTTTTACGATCCCAAAATCGGGCGCCATCCAGGTGATCGTAGTGGTTTTCATTCCGCCTTGCATGGCTTCCATCATTTTTTTGGCCTGTTCATTCATGCCGGGTATATCCATCTCCACTTTTGTATCATGACTTATTTTGTAGCAGTTCCATGTTCCCGCAGGAGTAGTGACATCCTCTTTCGCTTCCACTTTGCGGTTGATGAAGTGGTATTTCATCTCCATTTTCTTCCCGTTCTTTTCGGCTTTCATTACACCGGTGGCGTCGGGCAGGCTTTCTCCCTCTTTCACATCAATAGGATACTCTATCAGCGACGATTCAAATGTGGCATCTTTCTGTTTTTCGGCATCCCGGAACATAGAGGCCACGTCAAAATAGATCTTGTTGCCATCACATTTGTAACTATAGTTAACCACTTTGGGCTTATCAGAGCCGCTTTGAAGGTCTGATCCTTCCACATAGGCTACCGCCATGCCGTCTTCATTCTTTACATCGAGAATCTTTGTATGCTGGCTGGAGACTTCTTCCCCGGAAGCATTGTAGGATTTTGCTTCTACTTCAGCGCCAGGTTGAAAGAAGATAAGCTGGTTGCAGGCCCCGGACGAGGAAGCCTTTTTTTCAACCTCTGTAGCCGGCTTATCCGGCTCTGTTAACGTATTGCCTGTATTATTATTTTCAGAATTGCTACATGCAGCCAATACAAATGAAAGGAAAAAGTATTTTTTCATACTTGGATTTTTTTAAAATTTAAAGGTCGTAATACATTAACATTCGCTGAGGAGCTGATTAGTTGAATATAAAAGTTTATTCATTTACTAAATGGCAAAATACCCTGCCTGTATTGATGCCGCCGGTGCCTAATGCTACATAGCTTCCAAAACTTAATACTGTACCTGCAGTAACATGCATATCAAATGAAAAGCTCTTGTTAAGCTTTCCTATTCCTGTTGCACCAAGAGGATATACCGGTTCATCCTGTAAAAAATCTATTCCACCGGAAGAAAAATAAAAATTGAACGCCGCATAGGTTCCCGGTATTGAAATACCCGAATTCAGGATAATATCGAAATGATACAGTCCTGTTTTATTAATGGTAAAACTGTTGGCGCCGATCGTTACATCTGCCGGAGTCAGATTATACAGAGTACTCAACGGGGCCAGGGAATGACCTGTTGTGAAATTATGGGTGAATGAAAGTCCAAACCGTGTTGAATTTCCATAAGCAGTGCTTTCCCATACCGGGTCGCCTGTACCGTTCGAAGTCAGTACCTGCCCGGCCGTACCTGCATTACCATTTATTCTTAAAGGGCCGCCAATATTCAGGGGCCCGTTCATAGTAGTTCCTCCTTCAGCATAAAAGAACACAGCACGATTAGTCACATTGGTACCGCCTCCGACAATGGTCAATCCATTTTGGCCAAAAGCATTGTATCCGACCTTACCTGCATTCACTTCTTTGCCGGCCACACCTGCGCCAAACTCAAAAAGGTTCAGTCCCTGTAGTTTTACGCCTCCATTGATATCCAGTTTAGCTGTAGGAAAAATTCCCACACCTATCTGTCCGCCAGGACGAATCACCAGTGAATTAGCTGAAGTATTACCCGGCAGATCCGATAAGGAAGAAAGAAATAATCCTTCTTCCCGGATACTATTTATGGAAAAATCAGTTCCTTGGTTGCTACCATTCCTGTTGCTCAGCAAAAGTCCTGTAGTATCATTAAAACTACCGGAGCTTATTTTCACGGTACTGCGTAATCCATTTCTCACCTCCAGCTTTTCAGCCGGTGTTGCTGTACCGATACCTACATTTTGTGCAAAGGATGGAAGTGAAAACGCAATAACCAGGGGTGTAAGCAGTTTCCTCATGATCATATTTTTCATAAATATGAAAAAAGAAGTGAGGCTTGTCAATTACACAATCGGGTAGTGAATCAATAATAAATTATCACCATTCCATTTCCCCCGTTTGAGCCTCCCAATGTTGGCCCGACAGATGCACCACCGCCACCAGGCACGGCGCCGTTGGTTCCATTTATATTTTGCAAGGTGGCAGGAACCGTAATATTGCGAACACTTATACCTCCCCTTCCTCCGGTATAGTTTGTATTTCCTCCATTACCTCCGTCACCATGCATTAGCTTTTGTATAAATTCAGTAGATGTTCTTTGTTCATATATTGATGTAGTCGGGTATCCATTTTCACCGGGAACACCCCTGTAATTTGTCGTTCCGGTCGCAGAAAAGCCACCTCCGGTACCTATCTGGAAATAAGTGCCGTTCCAGGAAGCCCTGATCCCTCCATTTGCCGTAAGAGTTTTTGTAGCGGGTGAACCGAATTCAACCCGGCTGTTACCTCCATCTGAACTAGAGATTCCTCCGCCACCTACTACAACATTAATAACCGAAGATGGGGTCACATCAAAGTATCCTGAGATATATCCGCCACCACCGCCACCACCGCCTGCTGTTTCCAGGCCACCCAGGAAAATATAGGTTCCATATCCGCCACCGCCCCATGCTTCAACTTTAATTTTTGTAATACCTGCCGGAATTGTAAAAGGCTGCAAAGCACCCGCAGTAGTGTAATTATAAATGACATAGTTTTTAAATTCACTCATATCACCCCATGTCATGGTGCCGTTTCCATTACTTCTTAGTACCTGGCCGCTGGCGCCCTGGTTTCCATTCACCCTTAATGCTCCTGTCGTATTCACATCTCCGTTCACATCAAGCGTATAAGCAGGCAATGCCTGTTGATTAATTCCCACCCGGCCGGATGGCGTAATCATAAGAATAGAATCGCTGTTGTTTTGCGGAAGGTCTGACCGGGCAATGACCCTGATACCGGATTCCCGGTTGCTGCTTAAGATCATGTCGGTGCCCAGCAAATCATTTAATCGGTTACTTAAGACCAACTGGCTCGTGTCGAGATAATGTTTTGAGCTGACCTTTACTTTGGTCAGGACAGTATCCTTTACTTCCAATCTTGCATTAGGAGTAGTTGTCCCAACACCCACATTCTGGGAAAAGGAAACAAATGAAATAAGACTGCAAAGGAGGGCAACCATCTTTTTCATGAGAAGAAATTTCCATAAAAATGGAAAATGAAAAGATGCCGGTCAATTACCCAATCGGGTAAGTAGTCAGTCAAGCCGGATGATCTTATGCTGCAGTGCCTTGGCCACGGCTTCCGTACCGCAGCTTACATGGAGTTTATGGTAGATATTCTGGAGATGTTTTTTGACAGTGTCCACACTCACACTGCATTTATCAGCGATCATTTTGTAGGAGTTACCCTTTACCAGGTGTTCCAGTATTTCTTTTTCCCGGCCGGTAAGATTAAAGGAGTCTGTTGTTTTATTCTGCTGGCGGAAATGCTGAAATACCTTTTGAGCAATAAAAGGGCTCATCGGGGCGCCGCCATCCGCCAGTTCGTGCAGGGATTGTATGAATTTAACGGGAGATGTATTCTTTAATAAATATCCGTCAGCCCCGGCACAGATGGATTCAAATATCCGGCTATCATCATCAAACACCGTATGCATGATCACTTTTACGTCGGGAAAATTTGATTTAATGATCCTTACGCCTTCAATACCGCCGATACCGGGCATATCAATATCCATCACTACCAGGTCAGGCTCCAGCCTGGCAACCTGTTCCTCTGCATTATCGCAATCCGGGAAAGTGCCACTCACATGAAACCCGCTTCCTTCTCCAAGAAGCAGCTCCAGCGATTGCCGCAAACGGGTATTGTCTTCATATATCAGAATAGTGGTGGCCATTGTTGCTAAAATAAGCAGTGCACCGGTCAAAAACAATTACCCTATCAGGTAATACTCATTTCCAGCTTCACCTCCGTTCCTTTGCCCGGATGACTTTTTACCAGCAGTGTATCATTCCAGGCTTCCGCCCGTTTCTTCATATTGGCGATGCCATTCCCGTACTGTGTTTCCAGGCTGTTGAATCCAACGCCATTATCAACCACGCTCATCAGTACTTTCCCCCCGTCTGCTTCTACCACCAGCCTGGCGGAGGTTGCTTTGGAATATTTTACCAGGTTATTGACAGCTTCTTTAAAAATGAGATACAGGTCCCGGCGTCGCTCCATAGGTAAGGATACCTTTTCTGCTTCTTCCGGCAGAATGATCTCGTAGTGAATGCCTCTTCCGTCGAACATATCGGCAGCATACCGCTTCATGCGTATAAAAAGATTACGCATATCATCATACTTCGGACTGATGTTCCACACAATATCACTCAGGCTTTCACTGATACGTTGTATATCCTCCCCGGCCCTGTCCAGGTATTCATGTGACTTAACCGGCGTTTCTGCATGGCGTTTCGCCAGTTCGTTAAGGATGTTGATATTGCTGAGCGATGCCCCGATATCATCGTGCAGGTCGCGGGCAATATTATTACGCATTGTTTGCAGGGCGGTCTGCTGCTGCAGTTTCCTTTTTAACTGGTACCGGTTGAACAATACAGCTGCCAGTAACGCCAGCAGGGCAATACCTGCTATCATGATATTCCGGAACAGCTTCTGGCTTAACAATTCCTTTTCTCTCAATTCCTTTTCCTGTTGCGATAATTTCAGCGCCTGCTCATTGTTTTTTGTCAGCAACATTTGCTTCTCCAATTCTTCATCCTGTTGTTTGATCTTTACATCCTGTAACTCCTTTGATTTGGACAGGAGCACAATTTCATTTTCCTTTTGCAGGGCCTCCAGCCTGTTACCGGCGATCAGCGCTTTTTGTTTTTCAATTTCCAATTGTTTGATCCGCTGGCCTGCATTCAGCCGGGTTATCTCATTATCTTTCTTTTCCGTTTCATAGCGGGTATTGATCTCTGCAATAGCAGATGCTGTATTTTGGTTTACCAGGCTGTCGCGGTACGCTATATATTTCTTATAGGTATCATACGCGGCTCCATAATTACCATTGTCTTTATAAAAAACGGATAGCTGCTGGTAATAGTCCCTGAACTGCGCTTTATTATTATGAAGGGAAAGCAACTGCTCTGATTTTTTGAAATAAGACATCACTTCCGCTGTATCCTTATTCAATTGCCGGCTCAATATCGCCGCCGCCACATACCGGTTGGCCAGCATGGCTATATCTTTTTTACTTTTCTCCAGAAGTGCTATGGATTTCAATTCATAGTCCAGGGCTTCTTTGGGTTTCTTATTGGCTGCATATAATTTGGAAGCGGTGATATACGAATGAATGATGCGCTGCTCCTGGCCGGTTTGGCCCGCATATTTTACACACAGTTGCAGATACTTTTCCGCCTCTTCGTTATTCCGGCCTGCATAGAACTGGCTGATATTGCAGCAGCCAATAGCCAACCGGGCAATATCGCCGGTTTTTTCCCGATAGACCAATGATCTTTTAGCGTACTCAATGGCTTTATCAATCTGTCCTAATTCGTAATACACGGTAGAAAGATTATTCAGGGCAATACCGAGTTCTCCGTACTGTTCAGGGAAATGCGTTTCATAAATACTGATGGACTGTATCAGGCAGGTGGCTTTTTTGCTTAATTCACCTTTTAATCCCCAGGTATAGCCGAGATCATTAAACGCCAGCGCCGAATAACGGGAAGGATGTCTGTCCAGGTAGTACTGCAAACTTTTGCTGAGAAAAGTGATTGCTTCATCCGGCTGGTTGTTATACATACTGATCTGTCCTGCCTGCATCCAGGCAATAGCGGTGATCAGGGAATCTCTCAGTTGCTGCCCTATCGCTTCGGTACGGGAAGGGTACAAAGTCGCCTTGTCTAACTTATCCATATCAATATACACGTCCGTCTTTTCGATAAGTGCATAAGCGATGCCTTTCCTGAAATTCACTTTATGACTATATACCTCGGCTTTATCACAGTAATACAGAGCAGAATCATAACTGGCGTCCGTAAAAAAGACCTCTGCCTTATTGATCAGACCGAACACATAGGCTGAATCAGCCTCATGAGAAGGGAGCTGTGCTACAGCAAAAAGGGCAATAAAAAAATGGAAGCAGGTAATAAATATTTTCTTAGCAACAGGATACATAGATATACCGGTAGGTTTTTAACCTGTAAAAATTACGACTATTTCAGAAATCGTAAAAGGATTGGTAGTTTTAGCCCGATGAATACAGATTATCCTGTTGTGCTTTTTGACGGTGTGTGTAACCTCTGTAACCGCAGCGTCCAGTTCATTATTAAAAGAGATAAACAAAAAAAGATCCGCTTTGCCTCCCTGCAGGGAAAAAAGGGGCAGGCTTTGCTTCAGCAATTCAGCTTGCCTGTCAATAACCTGAACTCATTCGTACTGGCAGAAGGTGACAAGGTGTACAGGAGATCATCTGCAGCATTGCGGGTGGCCCGGCATCTTGGAGGCGGCTGGAAGTTGCTGTATGGTCTTATGATCGTTCCTCCCTTTATCCGTGATGCGGTTTACACGCTGATAGCAAAGAATCGTTACCGGTGGTTTGGCAAAAGAGAGGAATGTATGATCCCAACACCTGAAGTGAAAGACAGATTTTTGGATTAGCTCATTTTCGTTCAATGGCTTCCAGTCTTTTCAGTAATTCGTTGATCTGCTTCTGCTGTCTTTCTATGATGACCTGCTGTTCCTGCACCGCTTTCACCAAAGGCACTACAAACTCAGCGTAACGCAAACCATAAAACCCAAATTCATTTCTTGGTTTGTCCACGCCGCTAAAATCAAAGCCGGTCTCTTTTGCCACCTGTTCCACTTCCTGTGCTACAAAACCAGTATATATTACATTTTCTTTCTCAGCAATTGCCTGTTTTATTTCCTGGCCCCATTCCTGCCCTGCATTTTCTTTTGCCTTTTTGCTGGCATTGGTTAAGTCAAGATTATAAGTGACGGGCCGGAGTTTCAGGATAAAGTCAAGCCCTTTTACATCTTCCTTTATATTTTTTTTATACCGGCCATCACTGAAATTTGTCCAACTGGCATAACCACCAATTGACCAACTGGCTGAATTACCAATCCTCACAGTGCTGTTATCAGGACATGTGACGCCCTGACCGATAGCTACAATATTATATTGGCCATTGAAAGCGCCGATACAGTTAGCCCCCAGAATAGTATTGTTATATCCCATATCGTAAGCGTAACCAGCATTATATCCAATGGCAGTATTATATAATGAATTAGTTGTACCGGAAAGTGCACTTTTCCCAATTGCTGTATTATAATTACCCTGGCTATTTGAATAAAGTGCGCTGCTTCCAATTGCTACATTCTCATCGCCACCCGTGTTTACTCTCAACGCACTGCTTCCAATTCCAATGTTATCATTTCCATTTGTGTTGGCATAAAGCGAGTTCAGTCCCACGGCAACATTGTATGTTCCAGACCCATTACTATAAAGCGCCTCAGGCCCAATGCCCACGTTCCAGTTTCCACCCCCTGAAAACATTGCACGATAACCTGCCGCCGTGTTATACGAACCATTCCCGTTATTTAATACCTGGTAACCTATTCCCATATTAGCAGAGCCGCTGCTATTACTATACAACACCTTTGACCCGACGGCAGTATTAGCAAAGCCTGCGCTGTTAAACAAAGCGGAATCACCAACAGCAATAATGTTATGACCATACTGGTTTGACCGAAGTGCGTCAACGCCTATTGCGACATTACTTCGGCCCGTAAAATTGTTCTGGCCGGCTCCCCTGCCCCAAAATGTGCTTAGTGTGACCGGGTCGATTTCCCCGCCTTTTACATTATTAATTCTGAATCGTAGTGGCTGATTATCTGTAGTACCAATAAATTGGTTGGCAGGATTAATATTACTGTTTCCCCCGAGGCTCCATCCACTTTTGAACACAATCGTCTGCCAGTTAGGCGATGCAGACGTTCCCATATTTACCATCAGCTGATTCAATGCTGTATCTAATATCATTAAACCTTTTGCAGGATTGCCAACCGTACCGATAGTCCCGGTTGTCATCCGTGGAATAAGCAAACCACTATTGTTGCTGCTGATATCAACTTTTGCAGAAGCATTCGGTGAAGAAGTGCCGATACCTACATTGTTTTGAGAATAGCCAAGGTAAAAACTCAAAAGTATAAAGCCAAAAATCAAAACTGTCTTCTTCATACTAGTTCCTTTTTTGATCAATTAATTTTTTTAACTCCATCATTTGGCTTTTCAATTCATCATTGGACTTTTTTAAATCTTCGATTTGTTTCTGTTGATTGGTAATTAAAACCTGTTGCTCCTGCATACCTTTCACCAGCGGCACAACAAATTCTGCATAACGCAAACCATAAGTGTCATTTTCATTTTTAGGCTTGTCTATTCCCGAAAAATCAAAACCAAGTTGTTTGGCGGCTGCTTCCACTTCCTGGGCTACAAAACCCGCCTGCGTAATCTGCTCTTTTTCTTTAAGCGCCATTGTGTGTACAGCCTTTCCTTTTTCACTCCATTCACTCTTATTATTCCTATGAAGAAATGCATCCAATGAAGTGGCTGAGAGATTGTAGGTAACCGGCCTGAGTTTCGTGATAAAGGCAAGCCCGGGTACATTTTCTTTTACATTTTCTTTGAAGCGCCCATCGCTTACGTTGGACCAGCCGGCCCAGCCTCCATAGGAAAGGGTGGCTGAATTACCAAATCTTGCAATGCTGGCAGCATTTATAATCGTTCCCTGGCCGATGGCTATGACATTGTAATAACCCGGTCCGGCAACATCTGTATTGGCGCCGACAAATACGTTGTTATAACCGTTGTCCCAACTGTCGCCTGCAGCATAGCCGACCGCCGTATTATACTGCGATGCTGTAGTATTATTAAGAGCCGAATGACCAAACGCAGTGTTGTAGCTTTCAGTATTTTTATAGAGCGCCGCATAGCCGGTAGCTGTATTATCAAAACCTGCTATGTTGTAATACATCGCTGCATAACCGGTTGCGGTATTATTAATACCTGATGAATTTGAATACAAAGCAAATCCTCCGTTTGCCACATTGTAGCTGCCATTGCTTGCATAAAGGGAGGCAAAACCGTTTGCCACATTGTATTGTCCTGTTGTATTAGAGTATAGTGCACTCACACCATTGGCCGAATTGAAGCTGGCGGTAGTATTTGATACCAGCGACTCATACCCGTTGGCTACATTATAGTCGCCGGTCGTATTATTCCGAAGCGCCCGGTAACCATTGGCTGAATTGCCTTCGCCAGTTGTATTGGAACGCAGGGCAGCGGCACCAGATGCCGAATTATAACTTCCGATTGTGTTAGAAAGTAATGTTTCATACCCACTGGCTGTATTACTTGTGCCGTGTGTACTTGTTGTGAGTGATCTTACCCCAACTGCAGTATTATTGCTACCAGCTACGTTTGCTGCAAGTGCTGACGAGCCATTGGCGACATTATTATTGCCGTTGGAATTTAAATAAAGCGATTGATAACCGATCGCTGTATTATTAACACCCGTCGTATTCGTTAATAAGGACTTTGAACCTATAGCGGTGTTCAAATTTCCGGCTGTGTTGTTCATTAGTGCAGAATCACCAATAGCTACGAGGTTGCTCTTGTCGGTATTATTAAATAATGCTTTTGTACCGATTGCTACATTGCTATAACCGGAAGTATTTTCATATAATGATCGGTAACCAAAAGCTGTATTCTCATTTCCTGTAGTATTTGCTTCCAATGATTCAAACCCTGTGGCAACATTATTATTTCCTGTTGCATTATTAAACAGAGCATGAAAACCCGAAGCCGTATTGTTTGCACCGGTATTATTCCAATATAAGGCACTTGAACCAACCGCAGTGTTTGCACTCGCTGTCGTATTCCTGTTCATGGCCCATGTACCAAAAGCTGCATTGCCTGCGCCTGTAGTATTAGATGCTAAGGCAGTTTGTCCGAACGCTGAATTATTTGCTCCGGTATTCAATACTCCCGCATTCGATCCAAAAAAAGAATTACCTCCTGCCGTGGTGTTCTCTCTTCCTGCATTATCTCCTACAAATGTGTTGGATGCCCCGGTTGTATTTTTCATACCGGTTGCTGAGCCGATAAATACACTACCAGGTACAGTATTTACCTGGCCCGCATCTGTTCCAATTATCGTCGTCCATGATCCTGTATTACCTTTCCCTGCTTTATACCCAATCCTGATTCCATAATTACCTGTTCCGGAATTGTAACCTGTGGAATCACCAATATTCGTATTACCCACACCTGTAGCAGTTTCACCTGAACCTGCGCCTACATAATAATTACCTGCAACAGCATCCAACCGGCCAATCCATTTATTATTTTGCCGGAAACTGACGGCATAATTGTCTGTAGTGCCGATAAAGTTATTGGCAGGAAGTGTTCCGCTGTTACCTGTCAATCCCCACCCGCTCTTATACGTAACAGTTTGCCAGTTAGGAACAGTTGACGACCCCATATTCACCATCAACTGGTTGGTGACAGAATCATAGACCATCAGCCCTTTTGCGGGAGCACCGATGGCAGTAATTGCTGCTGTGCTCATCCGGGGAATCAACAACCCCTTATTAGTGCTGGAAATATCAACTCCGGCAGATGCATGGGGAGCATTTGTACCGATCCCGATATTCTGGGAAAAGGAATTGCCGGTAATAAATAAAAAACAGGCCAGGACAGATATTATTCTCATATAGCGTTTTTAGTTCCAGGTATAATGCATAATGAAATTTAGTCCATATTCAAAGTGCCTTTGGTCCGAATGCATAAACGGCGGCCGGTTTTGTGTTTCCGGTAGCAGATTGTACAAAAAATTTTTACCCCGGTTTTGAGTTAACGGCGGGCGCAGTATCATTAGCGGCATGATTCACAGTATTATTTTCAGCGGGCCGGGAGAATGATGCCGCTTCGTGGTACGGATATGATTATAGGATTAACTTTATAGTCATCAGGAGCATTGAGAAAACCAATGTCAGTACGCAGTATCCCATTTTTCTTCTTTTATTCAGTTCTTGCGGTATTGTCTGCATTACCAGCGGATGCACAGTACGATGCAAATGACTTTGTACGCTATTCTGTCAAAGACGGGCTGAGTGATAACTATGTTTACAGCATCCAGCAGGATGATCTCGGCTATCTGTGGATCGGCACAGAAAACGGGCTGAACCGTTTCGACGGGCATTCTTTCCGGAATTTTTACCAGGGCACCGCTGCGTTACCGCTGCGGTCAAACTTAGTGTGGAAACTGAAGCGGTTTGGCCCGCATGAACTGGGTATTATCAGTCTCAGTGGTTTCCAGGTACTGAATACAAAAGATTTTTCCTTTACTGATTATATAGTCCCCGACAGTACATCCTTTACTACTTATCTTAATTACGCACTGGATGCAGTTCCTTTGCCAGGTCAATCTTATGCACTCGCTTCCGGGGCCGGTTTTTATGTCTTCAATAAGAAAGGAGAAATCATCTATCGCTATGACAAGTACCATCCGGAAGACGTTGACAAAAAAAGAATACTCTTCGGCCGCAAGATCATTCCACTGAATGAAAAGAACTATATCGTATATGTGGATGAAGAGGGAATGGCAACCTATGATACAGAAAAGAGATCATTAAACGAAATAGCCCTGGATGACCGCCAATGGCAATCCTTTTACCATCCGGCGCAGGAAAAGATCGGGTACTGGATAGACCAATTCATGATCAATCCCAATGAGTTTATTTTTATCCAACAAAAATCAGACAGCATTGTATATTACGATCATTCGCTAAAGAAATCTGTTTATTCAACATACCCTTTTGACAGGGCTCTGGAACTGGATTGGAGAAGTAAAATAACCCAGCTGGATGAAACCACTTTTGCTCTCAACTCCTATAGAAACGGTTTCTTTATTTTTCATCTCGATAAAACAACAGGTAAAATAACTTTTGATCCCAAAAAATATTTGCCAGAATACAGGATCAATTGTCTTTTTCTCGATAAAGACAAAAAGCTGTGGGCAGGAACACGCAAAGGAATATTATACCAAAGGCAGGCTTCTTTATTTATCAAAAGCAATCGCTATCCTGTAGAACCGCCGGACAATCCTGCACCGGGTTTTAGTGATGCATTTTGCTATAAAGGTAAAATATACGCCGGCCGCTTTTCCCGATACAACGGGCTGATCATAATTGATACTGCTACTAAGCAATTAGAAAAACGGGTCGAATTTTATGGCCGTGATAATTTCTGGAATGAAGTTGCTTCTATTCAAATGTATCACCCCGATACATTGTGGATCGGAACAAACGGGGGCATACTCTGGTTTGACACAAAAAGTTATCGCTATGGCAAGGTATTGGATGAAAAAAAGTACCCCTTTGCGGCCGACCTTGCTATATTGAATACGGTGGATAAAAATGGTGATGCCTGGTTCTGCTATATGCTCGGTGGCGTAGCAGGGCGTTATCATATCTCCACAAGAACGTTTACATTTTTTACACCCGGTACAAAACCTGCATTGCCATTCAGCAAAACAAAAAGCGTAGTGACGGATGCGTATGGCGATACCTGGTTAGGCGGTCATGCATTGGCCAGATGGAATAACACTATGAAAAGCTTCGACACACTGATAAAAGTTTATGGCGGCCCCAATAAGTTCAATGATGATATACTGACCTTGTCAGCAGATGATAAAGGATCATTGTGGTTACATAATACTGATAATGGATTATTAGAGTACAAGATCAAAGAAAAAAAATTCATCGCTTACACGGTCAATGATGGATTGCCATCAGCCCAGATACGATGCCTGAGCCCTGTGGTGGATAATATACTGTGGCTGGGTGGTGTCAATTATTTAGCTCAGTTTAACACAGCTACAAAGAAAACCGTGATCTATGATTACCGTGATGGGTTACCTGAAGAATTTCCCGGCAGCCGGAAGATAGCCTACGACCCCGGTAGCAGAAAGTTTTATCTTTTTTGCAGCGATTACCTCGCGGAGTTCCTTCATCAAACGCAGGCATATATTGACTCCAATAAAACAATATTGATACAGGAGCTTATTATTAACAACAAAACGTCGTTACATCATCCTTCCGATACCATCGTATTACCTTATACTCAAAACGACGTTTCCGTCCTTTTTAACATCCTCAGCTTTGATTCACCCGATAATTACAGGTTTGAATATAAGCTGAACAATACCGATACATGGGCAAGCCTTGGCGATCAGCGAAGCATTAATCTGAATGCGCTGCAATCAGGAAGTTATATTGTTCATATCAAAGCCATCAATAAATACGGTAAGGAAACGATAAAGAACTTTACCATTACCATTAAACCCCCATTCTGGAAAACACCCTTGTTCTTTACGGCTGCCGGTTTATTGATATCACTTCTTATCTGGCTGATCTATAAAAACAGGGTGAGGCAGATACGCCAGAGGGCTAATATTGACAAGCTGCTTGCGCAAACAGAGCTAAAGGCATTGCATTCACAGATGAACCCCCATTTTATTTTCAACAGCCTTAACAGCATCCGGGAAATGATACTCAATAACGAGAACCGGGAAGCATCGCACTACCTCAGCAAATTTGCCCAGCTCATCCGCATTACTCTTGACCAATCGGGGCAGTCATTTGTGTCCCTGCGCAACACATTAGACTATCTGCATCGCTATATTGAAATGGAAAAGATCAGGAACAATCATTTTAACTGTACCCTTCACGTTGATCCGGAACTGGACCCTGATGAAACGACACTGCCACCTATGCTGATACAACCTTTTATTGAAAACTCGATCTGGCATGGCGCTAACGGGAGTCGTAAAATGATCAATATCCTTGTCAGTTTTAAAAAACAAAATACACAATTAGTGTGTACTATTGATGATGACGGTATCGGCATTGACCAGTCACTTCTTTCCAAAAGCGGGAGCAATCAGCTACACAACCCGTATGGGATAGCCAATATCCAAAACCGGATAAAACTATTAAATGAAAAAAATGCGGATAAAAGCTCTGTTTTGATCATGGACAAAAAAAATATTCCCGGTTCAGCCGAAAGGGGTACATTGGTCACACTGCGACTGCCACTTGAAATACATGCCTATGAAAAAGATTAAGGCTATACTGATAGATGATGAACCACGGGGGCTGAGTTCGCTGCAAAAGCTGTTGCAGATGAACTGTCCTGACGTTGACATTATTAGTTGCTGCAGCGATGCAGCTGAAGCCAGAGAAAAGATCATTGCACTCCGTCCTGAACTCGTCTTCTTAGACATTGCCATGCCTGAAACCAATGGCTTTGAGCTATTACAAAAACTACCTGCAATTAACTTTGAGGTCATCTTTATAACAGCACATAACAATTATATGACGCAGGCTTTCCGCTTCAGCGCAGTGGATTACCTGCTTAAACCTGTAGAAGAAGACCTGCTGACCGAAGCAGTAAAAAGAGCTGGTAAACGTATTGAAGAAAAAGACGGCGCCCTTCAGATAGAAACACTCCTGCATAATATCCGGCATAAGAATGCACCACAAAAGATCAAACTTTGTATCCCTTCCTTAAGAGGTTTCCAGGTAGTAGAGATCAATGAGATCATTTATTGCGAGGCCAGCAGCAACTATACCAACTTTCACTTTACCAGCCGGCCTTCTATCTGTGCATCGAAGGCCATACATGAGTATGAAGAACTACTGGCAGACAGCAATTTTGTCCGTGTTCATAAATCTTTTGTGGTAAATCTTGAGCATGTAAAAGAATATATCCGGGGAGAAGGCGGCTCCGTCATCCTTTCCAATAATTACGAAGTGGAAGTATCCAGGAGAAAGAAAGATATGCTGATGACGCGGATGAAAGAATATTATAAATTCTAAGCCATTCAGATACTGATCTCCCCTTTCATATAGAAAACACATTTCCCTCCCATCTGCACCCTGTCGCCTTTTTGCACCACCCATAAATGGCCGCCTCTTTTTGATAGCTGTTTGGCTTCCATTTTAGTTTTACCTAGTTTTTCACTCCAGAAAGGGATCAGTTGCGAATGGGCTGAGCCCGTTACGGGGTCTTCATCTACACCGATAGATGGCGCAAAGAACCTTGATACAAAATCCACTTTTTTTCCCGGCGCCGTGATAATGATCTTTTCTCCTGTTTTCTTTATCAGGGTAAAATCAGGTTCTGCATTTTTTATATCCTCCTCGCTGTTTAATTCCACCAGCAGGTCACGATGTTTATATACACCCACTATTTCTTTTATACCCAGTGCAGCCTCCAGTCCGTCAGGATAGTTGCTTATCCTTTCTGGTTTCCATGAAGGAAAATCCATCGAAATAATATCTTTTTCCCGGGTGATGATCAGCGGGCCACTTTTGGAATGAAAGGTGATAGAAGGCCTTTTATATCCAAGTATATTAAACAATACATAAGCGCTTGCCAGTGTGGCATGCCCGCAAAGATTGATCTCCGCACCGGGAGTGAACCATCTTATATCGTAATCGGCCCCCTTCTGACTTCCCCCCAGGGGGGAAGAAGCGGGCACAAAGAATACCGTCTCCGCCAGGTTATTTTCCATGGCCAGGTTTTGCATCAGTTCATCATTGATCCATTTGTCCAACGGGATCACGGCAGCAGGATTTCCAGCGAAAAGCTTGTCCGTGAAAGCATCTACCTGGTAAAGTGTCATAACTTGTTTTATAGTACAAAACTAAACTGCATTGACTATCTGAACTGGAGCAGATAACAGTATTATATGTATATCAGTTTACGGGCAATCTAGCTACTTCTCTCATTGCTATAGAACCGGGGTAATGAAAGCCGGAATCGAACAGCCAAAACCCTGATAACAAAAATGAGCAGGATACAGGTGATCTTTGAGAGACTGGGGTCTATGTTCATTTCTCTGAATAAAAAATAGGCCAGTCCTCCTGCAATACAAGCCATGGCATAGATCTCTTTGCGGAAAAGCAGGGGCACCTCATTGAGTAATACATCCCTGATCACACCGCCAAAACAGGCAGTAATGGTACCTAATGTAATGCACACACCGATGCTGAAATGTTTGTCAATGGCCATTTCGATGCCTATGATCGTGAATAACCCTAAACCCAGTGCATCAAACAGAAACAAGGTGGTGGTGAACTGTTTCAGAAAACGGCCGAAAAACATGGTGGCAATAGCAGCGGAAAAGATAACAATGGTGGCCGCTTCGTTTCGCAGCCAGCTGACAGGTAAATTACCGATCATGATATCACGTAACGTGCCGCCCCCGATAGCGGTAACAAAAGAAAGAACCAATACGCCAAAAGGATCCAGCTTCTTCTGCATAGCAAGGAATGCACCCGAAACCGCGAATGCAAAGGAGCCAAGAATATCAATGATCAGCAGAAATTGATTGGGCATGTATATAAATAATCAATAGGCAATTAGCAATAGACAATAAAGAAAAAAAACTGGCCTCTCAGTACTTATCCGGATTGTTGATCATGTGGTTCAAAAGCCTTCCAATCTCTTCGTTTCTTAAAATCAGTTTTTGGTGTACTTCCTTTTTGATGTAATTACAAGCTTCTGAAAAATCTGCTACTACTTTTTAGCCTTCCCTGTTGCTAATTGCTTATTTCTCACTCTGCCATCATCTGTTTTATAACAGATTCTATTTCTTCAGCATTGGGCTTGCTGAAATAATCGCCATCGCTGCCATAACCCGGCCGATGGGCTTTACCTGTAATGGTCCGCGGAGCTACATCAAGATACCTGTAGCCACCCTGTTCTTCCATCACTTTATTGAACATATAGGCTGCAGCACCACCGGGAACATCTTCATCAACAAAGACAATGCGGCTGGTCTTTCTAAGCGACTCAAGGATCGTATGATGCGTATCAAAAGGCAACAAGGTCTGCACGTCTATGATCTCGCAACTGATCCCCTGCATTTCGAGCATTTTTACCGACTCCTGGATTATTCGAAGTACAGAACCGTATGACACAATTGTAACGTCAGTACCTTCTTTGATCACTTCGGGTACACCCAGTGGAACCGTGAACTCTAACAGGTTGGAAGGAATTTTTTCCTTTAAACGATAACCATTCAGGCATTCTATGATAAGCCCGGGATCCATTCCACGGAGCAATGTATTGTACATGCCAACGGCCTGTGTCATATTTCTCGGTACACATACATACATACCGCGAAGGGAATTGATGATCATGCCCATGGGCGAGCCGCTATGCCAGATGCCTTCGAGTCTGTGCCCCCTTGTGCGAACGATCAGCGGGGCGCTTTGCTTTCCCACTGTTCTGAAATGCATGGTGGACAGGTCATCACTCAAAGGCTGTAATCCGTAAATAAGATAATCGAGATATTGTATCTCGGCGATCGGCCGAAGTCCACGCATGGCCAAACCAATTCCTTGTCCCATTATGGTCAGCTCGCGGATACCTGTATCGAATATCCTTCCTGCGCCGTGTTTGGCCTGCAACCCCGCGAAGCCCTGGTTCACATCGCCGATAAACCCAAGGTCTTCCCCAAAGGCCAGTACTTTCGGGTTACTGCTGAATAATTCGTCAAAATACCGGTTCAATATTTCATACCCGTTCAATACAGGGGGTTCTTCTGTATATACCGCTTTCACCTCATTTACTTTCAATGCGCTCTTTGGTCCTTCGTTATAGAGGCATGAATTGTATAACGATTTGCTCTCCTTGAGCAGATCATTGTAATAATCTTTTGCCCAGAAGGCTGCATCACTTTTACCTGCCTGAATAATGACCTGGTGCAGGGTATGCAATACATCCCGGCGGTTCGGCTCACGGTTAGTGATTAATTCGTTGATGATATGTTGTATCTCATTCGCCTGTTCAGGCAATGAGGCAGCTATTCCCCTTGCTAATTCCGCAGTCCGGTCCACTTGTCTGCCAACCGGCGCCAGGTATTCCTCCCATGCTTTGGCTTTACTATCCCGGACAAATTCTTTTGCCTCATTCTCCAACTCCGCCAATTCATGTTCATCAGCCAATGAATTCCCGAGTAACCACCCTCTCAATTTTTTGATACAATCCCATTCTCTTTCCCACTCCAACCGCTCCGGTGTTTTATATCTTTCATGACTGCCGGATGTAGAATGTCCTTGTGGCTGCGTTACTTCTTCTACATGAAAAAGGGCAGGCGTATGCGTATCCCGTATCTTTTGAATACCGGCTTCAAATACTTCGCACATACCGGCATAATCCCATGCTTTTACTTTGTATATATCCAGCCCGTTGCTGTCTCCTTCTTTCTGGAAACCTTTCAATGCTTCCGATACTGAGCCCTTGGTGGTCTGGAATTTCTTTGGCACAGATATCCCATAGCCATCATCCCAGATAAAGAAGGCTACAGGCACCTGCTGAACGGCAGCCGCATTCACGGTTTCCCAGAAATGACCTTCGCTGGTGGAGGCATCACCAATAGTGCAAAAACAAACTTCATTGCCATTATCCGATAAGGACGTAAACTGTTTAACGTCTTTTACATTCCTGAAGACCTTTGATGCAAGGGCGAGACCTAATGATTTGGGCATTTGTGCCGCGGTCGGAGCCATTCCTGCTGCCAGGTTCTTCCTGTTCACCAGGTCAAGGAATTCACCGTTCTCATCAACTAAAGGTGTGGCAAAATGCGAATTCATCTGGCGGCCCCCGCTATGCGGATCATGAGAGGTATCCGGGTCTGAGTAAAGTTGTGCAAAAAACTCCTGAACAGTAGCGGCGTCCAGAGCAAATGCAAGGGTCTGGTCGCGGTAATACCCGCTGTAAAAATCCCCGGGCTTAAAGAACTTTGCGGCTGCCACCTGTGGCACCTCTTTCCCATCGCCAAATATCCCAAATTTGGCTTTACCAGTCAACACTTCCTTCCGGCCTAAAAGGCTGGCTTCCCGGCTGATACAGGCGATTTTGTAGTCTTTCAATACCTCCTCGCGGAACTTGTCGAATGACAGTTTGGCTTCGGCAGGCATCGCAGAGTGTTGCATGCCGCAAAAGTATAAGAAAGAGCTCATTTAATTAATTTTAAAAATCCCCATCAGGTCTGCAACCTGTATTGTGAATATGGCATCTTTCAACTAATTTTGAGACCTTCAAATCATTAATTTATGAGAAGAATACTTTCTTTAGCCGTACTCCTGTCAGCTTTTGTTTTTGCAGGGGCACAAACCAATCCTGAGACCCAGGATGCATTGAAACTGAAAGAAACAGAACATGATTTCGGAAAGATCCCGCAGGGAAAACCGGTTTACTACACTTTTGTCGTGGTAAATACAAGCAATGCCCCTCTTAAATTGGACAATGTGCAGGCAAGTTGCGGATGCACTACCCCCGAATGGAACCGCGATCCGATTGCTGCCGGTGGTATTTCCGAAATAAAAGTGGGTTATAATGCTGCCGCAGAAGGCGCTTTTGAAAAATACATTACCATTACTTACAACGGTACCCAGAGCAAACAGATCAAGATCAAAGGCACCGTATGGAAAGCTCCCGAAGGATCTGCTCCCGGTAATGCCTCTGTTCAATTCCTGAAAAAACAAACCCTTTAAATCAATTACCCATGAAGAAGATCGTATTAGCTGTTGCCGCCTTCGCTTTTGCTGCTGGTGCTATGGCACAGACCCTGCAGACACGTAAAGCATCCGAAGCAGATAAAATCGCAAAGCTAAAAGCTGCTGGCCAGGCCAACGCCCCTGTGACCGCCCAGCCTTCACCTGATGCCGTGATCAAAGTGAATACAGTAAAACATGATTTCGGAAAAATAAAACAGGGTGTTCCGGTTGCTTACTCTTTTGAAATAAAGAATATCAGTAACAAACCGGTAGTCGTGGAAAATACATCTGCCAGTTGCGGCTGTACAACTCCTGAAAAAATAACAGAGCCTATCGCTCCGGGAGCCAGCGCTAAATTAAAAGTACAATACAACGCTGCTGCAGCTGGAACATTCATCAAAGATGTGCATATCAAACTGGCAGGCATTGCCCAGGATAAAGTGGTGCAGATAACCGGAGAAGTGGTAGCTGCTGAAGCGCCCAAACAATAATAAGAAGAAGCTTCATGTATAAAAAAAGGGCTTACAGATCGTAAGCCCTTTTTTTATGATATCAATTTATCATTTCCTTTTCTGTTACTGCCTTCACCCTACCGGGATATTGCTCCAGCGCTTTCTCCAGGCAATCCATGGCAGCATTGATCGAGTGAAGATTCAATACATAAGCAAGGCGCACTTCATTCCTACCCAGACCGGGAGTACCATAAAAACCCGTGGCAGGCGCCAGCATCACGGTTTGATCTTTATAAGAAAAAGATTCCAGCAACCATTGACAGAATTTATCGCTGTCATCTATCGGTAGCCGGGCGATGGCATAAAAAGCACCACCGGGATTGGGACAATATACACCCGGCATGGCATTCAATCTTTTTACCAACAGATCTCTTCTTGCCATGTATTCTTTTTTAGGCGCATCAAAATAACTGTCCGGCAGATCAATAGCTGCCTCTCCCATAATCTGCGCCAGACCCGGAGGACTTAGTCTCGCCTGTGCAAATTTCATCGCAGTATCATACACTGCTTTATTCTTTGTCACCAGGGCGCCGATCCTGGCGCCGCAGGCACTGTACCGCTTGCTGATCGTATCCATCAACACTACATGCTCCTCCAGGCCGTTCAGATGCATAGCGCTGACGTAATCGCCGTCATAGCAGAATTCACGATACGCTTCATCACTGAAAAGGTACAGGTTGTGTTTGATACAGATATCCTTCAGGGCTTCCATTTCTTCACGACTGTACAGGTAGCCTGTCGGGTTATTCGGGCTGCAGATGATGATCGCTTTTGTTTTGGGGGTGATCACCTTTTCAAAATCAGCAATAGGCGGCAAGGCAAAGCCTGTTTCAATATGCGAAGTGATCGGTACCACATTCACACCTGCTGCACAGGCAAACCCGTTGTAGTTCGCATAGAATGGCTCAGGAATGATCACTTCATCGCCGGGATTAAGACAGGTAAAAAACCCGAACATAATGGCTTCGCTGCCACCGGTAGTAATTAATATTTGTTCATGTGTGACACTTATACCCACTTTCTTATAGTACTGTACCAGCTTGCGGCGATAGCTCTCATTACCGGCGCTATGGCTATACTCCAGTACTTTCATCTCCGTATGTCGCACTGCATCCATGATGGCTTTAGGCGTTTCAATATCGGGCTGACCGATATTGAGATGATATACTTTGGTCCCCTTTTTTTTGGCAGCCTCGGCATAAGGCACCAGTTTGCGTATCGGCGAGGGCGGCATTTGCTGGCCGCGGTTGGAGATTATCAGCATCCACCAAAGGTAAGGAGGGACAAGGAATGCTGAACTTTGAATATATTCAGAGTTTTGCTATTATCCATCTAAACAATAGGTACACCCACTACCCCAAATGAACTAACTTTGATCGCTCCTGGTATAAAACAGCATAGCGAAGGTGAAAAACAATATTGGTTCTTTCAGTCTGAAACAGGAAGTGATACATAGCCTGATACATGCTTTTGGTGTTCTGTTCGGCATTATCAGTATCCCTGTTCTTACTGCTTTGGCAGCCCGGAATGGTAATGTGCCTGGTATTATCGGTGCAGGCGTCTATGGTTTTTGCTTCCTGATGTTATTTACTTTTTCCTCTCTTTATCATGGCATTCAGCATCCGCAGGTTAAAAAAGTGTTTGAGATACTCGACCATATCAGTATCTACTTTTTGATCGCAGGCACCTACACTCCCTTCCTTCTGATCTTTCTGTGGGACTCGTTTGGTATAACGTTGTTATCCGTCTTATGGGGTTTAACCCTGGCTGGCATTATTTTTAAAATATTCTTTACCGGCCGTTTTGATATAATATCTGTTATCATTTATTTATTAATGGGGTGGATCATGCTGGCCGGAGGTAAGAAATTCTTCCGTGAAATTCCGGCTGATGTCTTGTTATTCATTGTGACAGGAGGGGCATTATATACTATCGGCATCGTGTTCTATATGCGTAAAGGAGGTGGCTGGCACCACGCCGTATGGCATTTTTTTGTACTGGTTGCAGCAGTCTGTCATTATATTGCTGTACTGCTGGCAGTATGAGCAAAAGATACTGGCAGAGATTATATTTATAATAGGTTGTTCTCTGCTGCAAACGGCCCGGTTCACTTTTGTGACCGGGAATGCCTGTTTATTGCTCAAATACCCGGCTTACGGTATTTACCGATCTGATCTTTTGCCTATTTTAGGATTATGAAAACGTACCTCTCAGCTATAATGTTCATCATCGCTTCTTTACCGCAAACAGGTTTTGCACAGGACGCCGCTACCCTTTATAATGAGGGCGTCAAACTGAAAAATGAAAAAAAAATAACGGAAGCCATAGAAAAGTTCAAAAAAGCGGTAGCGTTGAAACCCGATTACACGGAAGCCCGGTATGAGTGGGGCTGGTGCCAGAACGACACAAAGGATTATGAAGGTGCTGTCATCAATCTCCGCAAGGTAAGGTCTATATGGACCACAGTGCCCAAGCTGTATTTTGAGCTGGGGTATGCTTTTGAAAAATACATGTGGACCGACTCCGCATTAACTGCCTATAGCCGCTGCCTCGAGCTGAAACCTGATTATGCTTTAGCTTATAAGCAACTTGGGTACATCGCCTACACAAAGAATGACTATACAGCAGCGCTTGACTATTTCAAAAAATATGAATTGAATGCCAAAACAGAGATCAAAGATTACCTGTACTGGTACCGGAAGGGTTTTACACATAATGCCCTGAAAGATTACAACAATGCGATCACAGCTTTAAATCAGTCCCTGTTGCTCAAGAACGATTATGTGAACACATACCTGGAGCTGGGCTTTGCCTGTACCCGGCTCAAACAGGATGATGATGCCATCAACCATTTTAAAAAAGCTATTGATTTAGATCCCAAAAGCCATGTTCCTTACAATGGCATCGGCGAAGTGTACCGCGACAATAAGAAGGACATGAATGAAGCGATGACCTGGTATAAAAAAACACTGGCGATGAATCCCGCCGAAAGAAAAGCCAATTTTGGGATAGGTTACTGCCTGAACAGTACCGGGAAATACAGTGAGGCCATCATATACCTGAAGAAAGCGATCGAATCAGAACGGGACTATATAGCCGCATTTGTAGAACTTGGTTATAGTTACTATATGACCGGCAAGTACACAGAAGCCATTGAACATTGCAATAAGGCCATGACGCTGAACCCTAAGAACGAAAACAGTCGCTACTATGCCGGACTGGTGTATATACAGCTAAAGAACAAAACGATGGCGCAGAAAATGGTGGACGAACTGAAAGCATTATCATCCAAACTGGCTGCCACGTTGCAGGCAAAAGTGGATGCGCTCTGATGAGCCCTGGTGTCTTCACAATTCTCCCGGTAAGCGCTTACTGTTTCGGCGCACTACTATTTAGTATGCAGGTACTGTGAAAGTTCTCTTAAGAAGCCACGGCCCTTCACTTTTTTCCTAAAAAAATGTTGTAACTCCTCCTCCCCGTGCAGCGAATTCATTTCAGGCTGTACCTTTTCACTTCAAATCAAAATACTACAACACTTGATCCCTTCTTTACACTTAAACCACCCCATAACAGCCCCCTTAAATGGAAAAATATTTGTTCAATGACGGAACGAATGTGGTAAGGGAAGTGCAGTCGAAAGAAGAGTTAGAATCATTAATTAAAGCATCTGCTGATCCGGCAAAGGTCAGAATATGGCTATTTGACACCAGCGAGTGGATCACCCTGGCCGATCTGGGCAAACGTTCATCAGCGTTTTACTCCCCCGTTAAAAAAGAAACTCCTCTCAAAGAAGCAAAAGAAGAAACCGAATCTGCCCGAATAAAAAAAGGAATACCCTCCTTTCTAAAGAAAGCACTGGCGGGCATGATATTATTCCTGGTCATTTTCCTGGTGTATAATTTCACAAGGGTGACATGGACCAAAGCGTCGCCGGTAAGCATCGTTGCGGAGCGGCCGGCTAATACGCCTGAGGTAGATGCCGATTCATTGATAGGAACCATTGAACTGCTCCGTGGTCAAAAACTAGATAAGATAACCCGGACCAACCTGCGTATCCGGAATACATGGCCTGATCTGTTACAACTGCAGCTTACGGCAGACCGTGATACCAGTCGCGAAGGGCTCCGGTATTACAATCTTGAACTCTCTGTAGATAATTCCACAGGATACCATATTGATAACGCCGTGGTAAAATTTGCTGTATGGAGAAACGGGAATATGAACAGCAGCGATACGCTTAAATTTACCGATATCGGTTATGCAGCACCGGCCGGCAGGAAAATAGAAGGCGTTTACAAAGGGGATAGCATCTCCGTATCATTCAGCACTATCCGTTCAAAAGCATTTAATTTCTGTTACTCAGTTGATAAAAAAAGCAATTACGGGAATTATAATGACCGCTGGTTTTGCCGGTAAATGTGCTGATGTTTACTCATGGACCTTTTAACAACCTTAAACAAAAAATAACCTAACCATAAACCCACAACCATGGCCCTTTACTATTTGCCCCTTCTGATACGCAGCGACAGGTATTTTGCTGCCAAGCTGGAAAATGATTCAATACCTGGCAACAGGGATAATACGGAATTCAACTTTGTGGCTTATGCCGACGACCGGGTACATACTCCCCTTATCACTATTGAAGATCCGGGCAAAATCGTACTAAACCAGATGGCCCCTTCTGATACGCACCAGGATATACTGATCAAAGAGTGCCATATCTCACTGGCAAAAACAGAGGATGGCTTTGATCTTGTCATCAAAAAGAACAGCGTTTTCAAAACTGAACCCTTTTATGATGAGGCCAGCGGTATCCGGCTGGACCACTCTGCTGAACAAAAAAGAGTTACCGTAGGCTATTACCGTCATAAAGCAGAGCCCGCATTGCTGAATATTCATGTCACACTTGTATTGAGCGAAACGGAAAGCTATTCCGGAAAATTCCAGTTTGCTGTAGTCCGGTCACAGCAATGTCAGAGGGTGGTGATTGATTTTGGCAGCGAAGCCAGCCAGGTTGCTTATAAAAGCTGCGGCCCCCAGTCTTCTGTCGTACAATATGACATACTGGAGAACATCATCAGCCGCCTGAACATGCAAGAGCCGGAAAAGAATTACAAACGGGAAGATTTTCTGAATAATGAACCGGGGCAAAACAGCTTATACCGTTCCTTTTATGCCGTAAAAAAGGGGTTGAATAAAAATGAAAGGGCGGGTTTCCCCTTCAACTTTACTGATGAGCTGCAACATGATGAGATCCGTTTGTTCATCACCCGGCAGGAAGCCGGCGCTGCACAATATCATTTCAGGGACAATTATGAAATTATCCCCAACCTGAAACTAGGCATAGAAAAAAGTCTGCAATTATCTGTTGACCGCCAACCGGAGGACTATAGCATCCGTTCGCACAAAAAAGAACTGATCAGCGCTGTATTGCTCCGGATGCTGCGGCTGATGATCCATTCAAAACCGGAATTCCGTACAGGCGGGATGATCGTCACTTTACTCGTACCAAACATCTATACCCAGCATGAGGTATTTGAACTGCTCAATGAATTGCGTAACCGTACAGCCGGTTTGCTCAGCTCCTTGAGAATAGATGAAGAATATCTGCATATCGAATACGAGACCATTTCAGAAAGCGATGCTGCCTTTATGGGTTATCAGCAAACCAATGCCGACGGGGTACAATTGGTCAATGGTGAAATGGCGCTGGTCATTGATTGCGGAAAAGGCACTACTGATATCTCAATCCTGCTGGCTGACGACAATGAGAACTATTCCAGTTTTTTCCGGACAGGCTTTGCCGGCGCAGGCAATGTACTGTCCTATGGTTTTACTGAAGACCTGCTTACCCTGGTATTGAAAGCTATACCCGGCAGCAATGATATTTCGGTAAAGGACTTTATCAACAAACATATCCTTGACCAGTACCTGACAGTGGACGTACTGAACTTTATCCAGCTGATCGAATCACAGAAGAAGAGATATAAAAAACTGCAGGCAGTTGGTATTACCGAATTTGCACAACTCGCCGAACAGTCGCAAAGCACTGAAAGGACTATCGCCAACCTGCACAGGGACCAGTCCACTTTACTCCAATACACCGACGCCATTCTCTGTAACAGGAATATCCGCTGGGATGAGGAAATAACAGGGCTCATCAGCAAAGCCACCGATTGTATTGTACAAAGTATCATCACCAGTATCCGTGATGTGATCACAAAGGATATCCGCAAAAGGATCAGGGTAGTGATGCTCAGCGGCCGTGCTTTTTATTTCGATGACCTGAAAATGAAACTGGAGCTGGCATTAAAGAATATCCTCCAGGAAAATGTGAGCATCCACACCGTCATACCGGGCCGGGCACTGAACAATAAGAATGTGGCGATATATGGTGCGTTCAGCGGGGCTTACAAGATCACTGATTTTACCGGCATACCCATTGACAAAAAAGAAGGGTTATCAAAGAATAATGATGTACTGAACAATAATATGTACCTCTACAGGGGCATTAAGATCGAGCCTGGTAATGACATTTTGTATAACACGTCAGTTGTCAGGAGAAATAACCACCAGCTAAAACCTTTTAAGAATAAAGCGATAGATATTTATTTCACCCGTGACAACATTTACCTGCGCCTGATGGAGAACCAGAAAGTGAAGGATGTGCGGTCCCTGTACAGTGTACTGACGTCCGTAACCGAGGTCAATTCCCCTCTCCAGGATATGAAAGCGATCTCTATGTTCCCCAATTACTCCGGCGAACTGACATCGGTCAATACGTTATACGAAGACATAGCGCAGAATCCGGCTGCAGATGAAAAAAAACCGGTCAAAAAACCCAAAGGCATTTTACAATTCTTTCAGTTTTAATATCCATATCATGAAATACAAACTCTTTCTTATTCCTTTGTTCATACTGCTGCTGGCAAATGCCGGCGCCCAGCAGTTACCAGCGGATAAAACAAAGATCCGGATCGTTGATACATTGACGAAACAGGAACGGGCTAACCGTAACCCGGTTATACTGAAAGCTGAATTAGACTCCATGATCCAGGCCTATACTGCCAGCCTGCCTGTCACAGTTCCGCAACAACCCGTAAAAGAGATCGTAACAGAAATACCTGAATGGGTCACCGTTAGCGGGATAGCTGCTTTATTGGTCATTGCTGTGCTATTATACTTGTTGTTCGGGTATCATAAAAGACTTACCAAAACCATAGCTGATCTTAAAAGACTGATACAGCATTTTGACTTTTATACCGAATCAGTCCGTAAGCCTGATAACAAAAGTGATAAACCGGGCAGAATAGAAAAAAAGATAGACGCATTAAATGCTGAACTGGAAAAAGAAAAAGAAGCCAATAAAGCCATCATGCAGGAATACGGCACGATCAAACAATCCATAGCTGAAGTATACAAGGTGAGGAATTACCCCTTTTATGATAAAGAAAAAAGCGAAGGAGAGATCGTGATGGATCTTTTAAAGACCGAGAAAACAGTTGCGAATCATGCATTCGATAAATTCGCAAAACCGGTCATTGCGATCACTGACGCCAATAAGAATAATCCTGCCAGGATAAACCTGGAAGACAGCAACAAAATACTCGAGCTCCTGGTATCGCTATCCCTGTATCATATAGAATACCTGTACCTGCGCATCCCTGAATTATCGGTTGGCGGCAATATGGTACAGCGGATCGGCAGCAATGGCAAAGGAATTGATCCCGCTTTACTGAAAAAACTGAATATGGAACACGGCAGCAGAGCGCTGGCCTTGCGGATGGCGCTGAACAAAGCGGGCATCAGCCGGTTGTCTTACCCCGTATTTGACGAAACTGACCTGAATAATTATTGATACCACCATGCTCCGGACCTTCACCAGTCTTTCATTCCTGTATACCCTGGTAATAGCCATCCTGCTGATCTATGGCCTGGTATATTATCGTGACTTTGTACGATCGGCCAGGCAAAAAAAGAAATTCCCGCTGGTATTCCTGCTGATCAGTGCGGCGTGTTTTGGATTTCTGTGGATCCATATCCATGCACCACTCAACCTGCAAAGCTTCAGCAATCTCGATCATCATTTTATCAGGCATGATGGCTACCTGGTGAGTCGGTCAGTCGAACTGGGGAAAACGGATACAGCCAACTATATAAGCCATGCCTATAACAATTTTACTTTTACCAAAAAAAACGGGCAGGTAGCTATCCACTCTGCGTATTCAGAAGATCCTTTCTATGTCAGCGACGGGAGTAAGTACAAAATAGCATCCAAAACCTATCCGGCAACAGGACACTCTATATCATTTTCTTTGGATGACCTGAAAGTCATTGTAAGAAGTACTGACGAACATAGTTACGAACTATCCATAAATGGCGAAACTTATCTTGCTCAAAAAACCATAAAAAGGGGGATCACTGCCTGGAATATCTTTAAAGATGAGCCTTCTTTCATCCAATCTGATCATTATAATAATGTTTTGCTGATAAATTGCCTTCAGCAACTTTATATAATAAGGGACCATGTTTCTAAAAAAACGGGTGGCGATGCAAAATTCTTCTTATCAGGACGCATATTCCGGTATCTAACAGCTATTTCCTATGACAAACAATCTATAAGCAATAACCAACTCTCTTTTGAAACACCATTAGCAGACAAAAACCATTTTGCGTGGGGCATCGGCTTCTTAGACAATAATAAGAACCAGTACCGCCTGCAGGATGGAAGAAAGGACAGTTTCTCTCTTATCAGCCGTTACCCTGTCTCCTATCCTTTAACGGAAGAAAAGAATAATGACTGGTCACGGCATAGTGTCACTAAGTTTTTAGTACCTGGCTCAAAGGACATGCTGACAATACCTGCTGTGTTCAAAGAAGGCTTTCTGTTCACGTCATCAGAGCAAGACAGCATGTCGCAGTTTGACCCGGTATTACTGACGTATAAAAAATCAGCGTCCGATAACCCACTTCAATTGAATGTACGCTGGCTGAACAAACCCGCCTCTGCCATTGAGATCAAAGAAGATTGCCTGCTACTTCCTGCTGCCTCACATGGATTTGATTGGATATTCTCCATTCGCAACACTTTCAACTGGGAATTTGGCCAGGGCACCATGACACCGGCGAAATGGAAGTCACTCTTGTTTGGCAGCCTGTTCGTATTCTTTATCCTGGTGTTCGCCACTTCATTGGTCATACCAGCCGGTAAACAAAGCTGGGTCTGGCAGTTGCTCTCCTGCATTACCATAGTATTGCTGACCACCCGTTTCTTTTTATACTGGAGATATAAAAGCTTTCCCCCGTATGAAGGCATGGACCTTCCTTCTCAACAGCAATTACTCAGCTTTTGGAATTTCGGTGTCATCGTAGCCGCTACTGTAGGACTTGCCTTGGTATTGGGATCCGGCTTTCTGAAATACCTATTGTCCTTTATCCGTAATAAGGTTTCACCGGGATACCGGCCCGATAGCGCTGTAGTGAGTATAGAAAATACAAGTAATTATTTTTCAAACTTACCTGTCGTAAAACGATACGGCAGCAAAGCCTTATTCTTCATCAGTTGGTTATTGATATTGGCGGGTGGAGGCGGCATGGCTTTTCTCCGTCACTTCGATCCCGGCACCTGTCGTCATCTTGCTATTGCGCTTACTGTTCTGTACTTCGTTTTTCTTTTTATTTCCTATCGTCATTCACCGCTTGTTACTGTGGCGGAAAAAAGCTGGTGGAGGATCCATACGGGAAGTTCATTGGATATCTTAGTCAGCAACCCGGTGAAAGTGGTGCTCTCCATCAGCCTGCTGGCCACGTTCGTTTTTATTGATATTGGGTTCGCCATCGTATTTCTGAATTTTCTTTTGTTCAATGAAGCGTTCCTGTGTATCAATTATGCTATTGCCGGTTTATCGGCTGGCAGCCGCCGCAATGCCGCTTTGTTCGGGGCAACCGGTATGCTGTACCTGCTTGCATTTATCCTGAACCTCCTGTACGCCCCTTATATTTTCCGGTTTGTGCTTAACCTGTCACAGTCACTTTACCTGGCTGGTTATATTGTTTTTGCTATTGTGTTATCATACCATGTGACGAGGCTGCTGCCGCATTTTGCTCTCAGGAGGAAACTTATCACCGGCTCTCTCATTACCGTGGTATTATTTATAGCAGCCTTTCTTTTCTTTCCCAAAGAAAAGATACTGGATAAGGCAGCCATGACAAAATACCGGATAGATGTAATGACGATGCCCGTGGACAAGGCTATTGAAACTGCCTATGATGAAGGTAAAACATACGAACCTGTGATCAGGGCGGCGCAAAACCAGTGGTTCATCAATACATTTATTTATGAAGAGAACAATCCTGCTGTACAGTCGGCCGGGTTTCATTTACTGCCACATGCCCCGCAGAATAAAGGAGCAAAATACAATGCGCAGGCAACCGACCTGGTGGCCAGTCGTTTCTTCCTGGCAGAACATGGCAAATGGTCTGTCCTGCTCTATGTATTGCTGCTGATACTTCCTGCTACCCTTCTGTCCATATTTTACAAATTGTATCCCGATTTTACCAACCGCATCAACGAAGGATACCCGGTGATCACAGCCGGCTTTGCTGTATTGAACTACCTGCTCATCACCGCACTGCTGGTGATATTGGCAGCCACCGGGCGGTATATCTTCTTTGGCCAGGACATGCCATTTGGCAGCATCCTGAGCAAACAGTCCATCCTGTTCCCCTCCATCCTGATCATTACTGCCATTTTGTTATTCAGGAATATTCCGCTTGAATATTATGCGAACAGAAAAAAATTAGTACCGGGCATGGCAGTGTTCTCTATACTGGCTGTACTGCTGTTTTTTGTAAAACCCGTTTTCAACAGAGGGAAAGAATTCAATGTATCAGGCCTTGCTAAAAACATGGATGACCTCATCCAGTTGAAGTTGCAGCCCGTCATGGATCATTTCGATACTTCTACAGTAACAAGAAGATCAGGTATTGCAAAAAAGGATAAGCTGTTTACCGATTCGCTCCGCCGGATGATCGCTGAGGGGGCATTTGCTGAAAGCAATGGCTTTTTTGCAAAAGAGGTCGCTGCCTATTCCCGGCTTGATCTTTTGCGGCATACGGACCAGACCCGGATGCTCTATCTTGACCTGTATTCAGGCAGGCCCCGGTTAGCGGTGAACGAGAATTATTTCCGTGTCGAGCCCCCGCCCCATCTACAGGAATCATGGACGGGCAATGTGTTTGGAGATTCTATCTTCTATAATATCTCCTTGGCTGATATAACCAGCGGCACTGTTACCAGCGTCAGAATTGCCCTGCACAGTCATGAAAAAGGGATAGCGCTTGACGAACATCTTGCCGTCGCATTCAACAAAGAAGGAAACCCGGAACTGGTAAATACAGGTAGTAAAGCAATACACTTCAAATGCGGAAATGAAGAAAAGGATCTGCAGCCCGCAGGCAGTATGGCTATGAGCAACCCCTCGAAGCTAGTCATTACGGATGCGGGAAGTGGGAGTGAAAAACTGCTGGCCATTGAACCGGATGCCTATATGAAGAACTACTATGTCAATGGCAGTCGTTTCTATGTTTACCCGATGGAAGAACGTTTTATCTGGGCCAGGAATTTTGCAGAAAGCATCGCCTCTGAATACACACAGGCCGGCCAGCCTGCAAAGAATGCAGTTATATCCTTAGACCGTGAACTGATGGATTCGCTGACAAGTAAGATACAATACATGATGCATACCGACACTTCGTATAAACAGGGAGCTGAATACGGTATTTGTATTGCGGATGGCAACGGACGCCTGATCGCCATGGCCGATCATATCAAAGGAATGGACAGGCCCGACCCCAATGATAAAGCGGGATTCAACAGCACGATACTTGGTGAGAATGGTTTCGTTTCACAATCGCTGCTGCGAAAACAGATCGGCAATATCAACCTCCTGCGGCTGAACCCCGGTCCCGGTTCTACTTTAAAACCCATTGTATTCTCGGCTATCGCATCACAACTGAATATGGACTGGGAAACATTTGCCGCAGAAGGTTTTTCAGAACAACAGGATCATTTCGGCGGGCAGAAAGTAGCTCCCTATGATTTTGAAAAGAACAATGGGCGTATCGCCAGCGTGACCGATTACCTGAAGTATTCAGATAATTATTATCATTCAAATGTTCTTTTACTTGGTTCCTATCCCAGGCAAAAACCCGAAAACCTGCTCCAAAAATCTTTCATCCGTGAGAACCCCGGCAACGGTTTGCACTGGCCGTATTTCACTTACCAGGGTGCAACTTATTGGCTGGACGGTTTTAAAAACTGGCCAGGATATGAGAAGGGTAAAGTGAATTTTGGTTCGGACAGTTCATTTACTGCTATCGGGCTTTTTTCCAATTATGGTATTCATACCCGTTCAGCCGATAAAAGCTTTGATATGTTTGGATCGGGATATGACTCTGCCCTTTTTATGAATGGATATAAAAAGTCAGGTTTCATATTGCCGGAATACTCCTTATTCGATCAGCAGGGCAGTAATGTGAACCGCAGCATTCCGTATGATGTTTTTGCCAGTTGCTTCCGCGGGCATGTAAAAGGCAGCAGCCAGGTGATGATATCACCGGCGAAAATGACGGAGGCATTCGGGAAAATGATCAGCCTGAACCGTAATTATTCGCTGACGCTGGACCCCTACGCCGATGCTGACGTATATGCTCCGTTTGCCATAGACAACACGATCGTCTATAACAACTATCTTTCACTGATGCGTGAAAGTGTATTTAAAGGATTAAAAGAGGTCTTGTATACAGGTACAGCTGCCAGGCTTGGGTCTTTGCTGCCTAAAGATTCAAAATATCATTACTATGCCAAAACGGGCACAACGGGTGACAATGAAACAAAGACCAAATCCAAGTTGCTGGTCATTGCCATTTCCAAAAAAGATATCACTGATCCGGAGTTCAATTTCAGGAACAACAAATTCTATACGATCTACTTTACCCTGCAAAACGGGCCGGCTAAACAAAACGAAGAATTCCAGGCTGCCGTTATCCGCTATATTGAGCAATCGGATTGTTTTAAACGGTATATGGAAAAATAAATCTGCCCCGGCAACCTTGATCGTTCTCCCCTGATTGGGCGGAAATACTTATTTTTAAACCATCTGATCATCCAAACTGCATATATGAGAAAAGCGCTCTGTACTTTTTTTTCCCTTTTCCTTTTTATTATCGCATCACTGGCCCAGCAGGTGCTGACTGGTAAAGTGACCGACAATACGGGTAAACCAATCGCTGACGTATCCGTACAATCTACCAAAACCGGCAAAGGTGTTTATACCGCCGCAGACGGAAGTTTCCGGCTGCAAGTGATCGCCGACGATGAGATCGTGGTCTCTATGATCGGTTTTGTACCGCAAACTATCCAGACAAAAGGTAAAACAGACATCAGCATATCGCTGGTGCCGGGCAATATTGATCTTGGACAGGTGATACTCGTAGGTACCCGCAGCACCGGACGTGTCAAAACCGAAACACCGGTACCGGTAGATGTTGTGAACGTAGGCCAGGTATCTATGCCGACCGCCAGGATGGACCTGACCTCTATTTTAAATTTTTCTGCCCCTTCATTTAACTACAATAAACAAAGCGGCAGTGATGGCGCTGATCATATTGACCTGGCTACACTGCGCGGACTTGGGCCTGATCAGACCCTGGTGTTGGTAAATGGCAAACGCCGTCACCAGACTGCATTTGTTGCAGTATTTGGTACAAGAGGAAGAGGTAACTCAGGTACAGACCTGAATGCCATACCGGCGAGTTCCATTGACCGGGTGGAGATACTGAGAGACGGCGCTTCGGCACAATATGGATCCGATGCTATTGCCGGTGTGATCAACTTAGTATTGAAAAAATCAGTGAACCAGCTTACCGGCAGCGTCGGCTATGCAGGTTATCATGACCCCAAATTCAATACGGCCTTTGGCGATGATCTGAAGACACAATACGAACATGCAGGTAAAATAGATGGCAATTCTTTTTCTGCCAACCTCAATTATGGATTACCTATCGGGAAAAACGGGGGATTCATTAACCTGTCCGTGGATGCCCTTAGCACCGGCAAAACTTTCCGCCAGTCATTGGATACTTCTGATTATGTCAATAACCCCGATGGTATGTATATTGACATTTACCGTCGCGGTAATGGGGATGCGTCATTGGATATGATCGGTGGTATGCTGAATATGGAACTACCGATGAAGGGTGGTGTTTCCCTGTATTCTTTCGGAGGGTATAATCATAAATCGTCTGATGCCTTTGCTTTCACCCGTAATTTCTCAGCAAGGCCCGATCGTTTTCCCACCGATGGTGGCGGCAACCTGATCTTTGTTTCTTCCATTATGAAAGTGAGCAATGATGGCGAAACATTTTTTTCCCCGCATATCCAGACAAAGATCAATGACCTTTCCTACACAGCGGGACTAAAAGGGAAAACAGAGACAGGGTGGAACTGGGACCTGAGTAATACCATCGGAAGGAATGATTTTCATTTTTACGGGGATAAGACCTTTAATGCTTCTCTCGGCTCCACGCAAACACATTTCGACGATGGCGGCTTCAACTTTTTGCAAAACACCGTGAACCTGAATTTCAGCAAACAGATCTCTGAATCTTTCAACTTTGCGATCGGTGCAGAGAACCGGTCCGAACGATATAAGATCTATGCAGGAGAAGAAGCCTCTTACACCAATTATGACCCATCAGGAGATAAGGCTACAGGCTCACAGGGTTTTCCGGGTTATCAGCCCAATGACGAAGTAAATGCCAAACGTTCTGTGATCGGCCTGTACGCCGATGCAGAATATGATGTAACAAAAAAATGGCTGGTCAATGGTGCAGTACGTATAGAGAACTATTCCGACTTTGGTTTTACCAGCAATTATAAATTTGCGACCCGGTTAAAAGCCTCTCCCACGTTCAATATCCGTGGCTCGGTGAGTACCGGTTTCCGGGCGCCTTCTTTACAACAGATCAATTTCAGTTCTACTTTCACTACAGTACAGGCAGGCAATATTGCTGAAGTAAAAATAGCCCCGAACTACAGCCCTATTACCAAAGCAGCCGGCATACCTGAGCTGAAAGAAGAAAAAAGTGTGAACGGAAGTCTTGGCTTTGCCTGGCAGGCTGCACAAGGATTGAACATCACCATTGACGGGTACTGGGTCAAAGTAAAAGACAGGGTGGTGATCACCGGGCAGTTCGATGGCAGCGACCCTGATCTGGATCCGCTGTTAAGGGCACAGATGGCCGCCCTGAATGTCAGTCTTGCCCAGTTCTTCACCAATGCCGTTTCTACCATCAACAAGGGTATAGATGTGGTGATTGATTACAGCAAAAAATCAGGCAATAACCGGTACAAGGTTTTGTTCACCGGTAATTTTCAGAAAATGGATATAGACAAGATCAATATACCGTCAAAATTATCGGGCTCTGAGTTTTTGCGCCAGACATTTCTCAGCGACAGGGAACAGAAATTCATTTTAGCTTCAGCTCCCAATACCAAATGTGCCCTCAACCTGGAATATGGCATTGGCAAATTCACTGCCGGTACCCGGCTGACATATTTCGGTGAGGTCAGTTTGCTTGGCTATGGAGAAGATGGTCTCGGTATCAGCCCGCAGGTACCTAAAGATGATGGCACTGGTTATGTAAAAGATGAATACAACTATGGCGGCAAACTCGTTACCGATCTCTATTTCAGTTTTAAACTGAACAAGAACTTTACGTTATTCGCCGGCTCAGATAACCTGCTGAATGTTCATCCGGATTTTGGTGTAGCGCCGGGAGCAAAAGGCTGGGCTTACAATACAGAGACCGGCGGACCCTGGGATGCTGTGCAGATGGGAGCTAACGGTAGAAGGTTATTCGCCAGGATCGGGTTCAGTTTTTAATAGTATTTCCCACAAAGACACGGAGACCACAAAGAGAAAGAGTTTTTTGTGAGCTTAGTGTCTTTGTGGGATAAAATTTACTCCTGTTTCCCAACAGAACACAGAGGGCACAAAGGGAGAGAGTTTCTTTTAGTGAACCTTGTGTCTTGCCGGGATAAGCATTACTATTCTTTACCTGTTGTTTGTCTGAAATATTTTATCAATGACCGTGCTACTTAGTTCAGAAAACTTCACAGGCGGCACCGGTTCGTGATCATATTCATTAAGGATCAGTTGCCACCAGCCGACCGTTTTCCATTTGCCCAGTTTGTAACCCACATTCTCATAGGTAGCAAACCATTTGAACCCGCAGCTTTCATGAAAGCGGACGCTTCTTTCGTTCGGCAAATTGATGACGGCATATACATTCCGGTAGCCCTGGAGCTTCAGTATATCAAATAAATGAGCATATAACGCTTTACCTGCTCCTGTGCGCAAATGATCATCATGTATATACACCGAACATTCCACGCACCATTGGTAGCCGGCCCTTTCCCTGTATCTTGAACCATAGGCATAACCCGCTATGACTCCTTCGGTCTCGCAAACTAGCCAGGGCCAGTTCTCCAGGTACGAACTTATCCTGTTGGCAAAAGCCTCCTCCACCGGTACTTCGGTCTCAAAAGTGAAAGAAGTTTCCCTGATATAAGGAGCATAAATGTCCAATATCCCTTTTGCATCAGAAGGCTTGGCTACACGTATGGTCATTTGCTGTTGAGAGGTCTGTTTGCTAATGGCTGTAAGTTATCATTTTCCCATGTGAAAAACCGAACAGTTCCCCCGGTGATGATTATCATTGGGGGACGTGAGTGTTCTCATCCTGAATGACTGTTGCTCCTCGGTAAATTACAAAACAGAACAGTAAACATGCTGGGACTGCTGAATAAATATGAAATTGAAGAAGTGCTGGCCAACCACTATGTAGGTCATCTGGGCTGCCATGCAGATGGTGTCACTTACGTGGTGCCGGTCAGCTATGCTTATCATGATAACTGTGTGTACGGACATACAGAGGAGGGCAAGAAAATATGGATGATGCGCAAGAACCCCGGCGTGTGTTTCCAGGTAGAGGACATGCAAGATATGGCCAACTGGAAAAGTGTGATAGCATGGGGAAAATATGAAGAGCTGACAGAACCTGAACTGAGGAGTCAGGCATTGGTAAAGCTGATGGACAGGCGTCTTCCCTATGTAGCCAGCAGAACGGCCAGGTTATCACCCGACTGGCCTTTTTCACCCGGAGACCTGAATAAGATAAAAGGAATAGTCTATAGGATAACACTGGAAGAAAAAACAGGACGTTTCGAAAAAGTAGAAGGCCCCTCCTTCTTTTTGTAAGAAGAGAAACCGTGTCTTTAACTTAAATCATGGCGACGGCTGACTTTCGTCATAAATGGATATTTATATCCGTTTTACTTTGTCCGTCATTATGTTCCTTCGTGAAATAGATATCAGCGACGAAACCCTGGTGACGGATATTGTTACCAAAGATTACCGCACTTCAGCCATCTTCAGGAAATATGGCATTGAGTTCTGTTGCACCGGCAGAATACCACTTCGCAAAGCCTGTGAAATGAACGGGCTTGATACAGAAGTGGTCAAAAAGGAACTGTACGACTCCACCCGGAATATACAGGTATCCAATGCCACGGATTTCAATGACTGGGATATTGATTTCCTTACCGATTATATCCGGAATATCCATCACTCCTACCTGCGGAAAAACCTCCCGGAGATCACTGAAATATTAGAACGCTTCACTGAAGGACATCAAAAACAATACCCCCGTCTTCCGGCATTAGTTACGGCATTCAACCATCTCAAAAAAGTTTTGCTCCCCCACCTGGATCATGAAGAACAGGTGATCTTTCCTTACATCAAACAGATCAACCATGCACACAGAAGCCGTGAGCCTTATGCTGCGCTGCTGGTACGGACCCTTCGCAAACCTGTAGAAGAGATGATGCATAAGGAACATGAACAGATCCGTGATTTCCTGCGCCTGTCAAGGGAACTGACCCAGAATTATACCACGCCGGTCCAAGCCTGCGTCAGCCATAAGGTTTGCTTCCTGAAACTGCAGGAACTCGACCACGAACTGGTACAGCATACCCACCTGGAAAACAATATTCTCTTCCCCAAAGCGCTGGCCATGGAAAAAGAACTCCTGCAGGCAGAATAAAGACATTTCTTACCGATATTTGACCGTACATTACCCATTGACAAAGAACAACTGAACACCCCATGCGGAGATTTACCAGTAAGATTGCCACAGTATATGTCTTTATCATTTTTGTACTTACTACTGCATTGAGTTATCTCTATCCCGGTTTCACTTTTATATCCGGCGGCTTTTTGCTGGGTATTTTCTTTACCACCTTTATTGAAGGGAGGTATTCTACTTTACTGGCTGCTTTTATCAGCATTATCGTTGTGCTTGCGCTGTATTTTACCAACGAAAACAGGGTCCATACCGCTACAGCCATTACCGAAACGATATTCCAGATCATGCTGATCCTGTTCTGTGCGATCGCCGTACTGTATGTAAAAACACTTTATACCGATATTAAGTCTGACAAGACACATATGACCTCGCTATATGAAAATGCCACCGAAGGTATCATTCTTACCAACCGGGAAGGCATTATTGTACTGGCCAATCCCGCAGCAGAACAGATATTCGGTTACCAGCATGATGAATTGATCGGGCAGCCGATCGAAATACTCATACCCCAGCAATACCGCGGGCACCATGGTGGTTTACGGGAGGGGTTTCATAAACAGCCGCAGCACCGTACCATGGGCGCCGGCCGGGACCTGCACGGTACAAGAAAGAACGGTGAAAGCTTCCCGGTAGAAGTTAGTTTAAGCTATTACAAGCAGAGCAATAAAACCTATGTGATCGCCTTTATTGTTGACATCACACAGAGAAAGCATATCGAAAATGATATGCTGAAGCAGAAAAAACAACTGGAAAAGGTCACCAATGACATCCGCAAACTCAATACCGAACTGGAGGCCAAAGTAGAAGAAAGAACCGTGATACTCCGGGAAGCATTGATGAAGCTGGAAGAATCTCAGACCGAACTGAGCGAAGCGCTGGATAAGGAAAGGGAACTGAATGAGATCAAAAGCCGTTTTGTTTCGATGGCCTCCCATGAGTTCCGCACCCCGCTGAGTACGATCCTGTCTTCTGCCTCCTTAGTATCCAGGTACACTACAACGGAAGACAATGAAAAAAGGGAAAGACATATCCGCAAGATCAAAGACTCCGTGAACTACCTGAATGAACTGCTGGAAGATTTTCTTTCTCTTGGCAAACTGGAAGAAGGAAAGGTCAGCATCACCATATCTTCTTTTAATGTCAGGGATTTCTTTGCCGACATTATTGATGAGACCAAAACGATCATGAAGCAGGGCCAGGAAATAAAAATGGAATGTGAAGGAGGCGAAGAATTCATTACAGATAAACGAATGCTGAAGAATATCCTGCTCAACCTCCTGTCAAACGCCACCAAATTCTCCGGCGAAGAGAAGAAGATATGGGTCAATATCGGTAACAGCAGCCAACTGTTGACGGTAACGGTAAAGGATGAAGGGATCGGCATTCCTGAAGACGATCTTCCTTATCTCTTCGACACTTTCTTCCGGGGCAAAAATGTAAGCAATATCCAGGGCACAGGCCTGGGCCTGCCGATCATCAAACGGTATCTTGACCTGTTGCAGGGTGAAATATCTGTAACCAGCCGGTATAATGAAGGGACGGCTTTCACCATCAAACTTCCTATGCTGGAAGAACAGGTCAAGGTTAGCTGAACAATTACCTTGCCCGGATGTTGAAGTACTATACAATGACATGAAACAAAGGATACCCATAGCCGTTCATATAGCTTCAGTGTTATTATTACTCTATGTTCTCCTGCTTACATTCAATGCGCCGATTTCCATCACCCGCCTGCTTTTTGTACTCTCCCCGTTCCTGGTAATATGGATGGTCATTTCCGTACTGCGATCCAAAACCTTTACCGGCAAGGAACTGGATGAAGGTGAAGAATGGGGATATGCCGATAAAAAGAAAGATGAGCTGGGGATGTTTTAGGGATGACAAACCACCGTCTCACCCGCCGGCCCGTTAAGCACCGGGCTGATAAAAGGGATACCGAGGTTAAGCCCGCGGAGAATTAAAAGGATCGCCATGATCGTCATGAATACCGGTACGGCCTTTCGGAATATATTTCTTACCGGTAAACTAACCATCCGTCCAAAATAACTGACTGCCATCATGGCCGGTAAAGTGCCTGCTCCAAACATCGCCATGAACAAAACGCTGTAAGAAATTTCCGTAGTGGTCAATGCTCCGGCAACCGCTACATATACCATGGCACAAGGCAACAGTCCATTGGCCATACCCATCAGCAAAAATCCCGCAACACTTTTCTTTGACTGAAAGGCTTTGATCATGTAAGATTGAACGGCTACGAAGAACCTTTTGAAAACAGAAGGCTGCAGCGGGTTTTTATAGACCCAGTATAAAATGACAAGCAACAATACAGTCGCTCCCATAATGATGGAGAACCACTGCTGGAACCCTGCCAGGTAGATCCTTCTTCCGGCCAGCCCGAATACCAGGCCAAAAGCGGCATAGGTAATGATCCTGCCAAACTGGTAAAGAAAAAGAGAAATAAGTTGCTGTGACTTTGATAAATGATGAACAGGCAGGGCCAGTGCCAATGGCCCGCACATACCTACGCAATGGAGGCTGCTGACAGCCCCGAGGGAGAACCCGGCTATGATGGCTGCCCATAACATCAGATAATGCTTAATGGTTTTTCTGTGTAATAATCTTTGCCACCGGCTTTCCAACTGATCTTTACGATATAGTTACCTGATACGATCAGTTTATCATCCAGCATCTGCATGCCATTATTATCTGTATGGATCTCAAACTTCCTGTCCCTTTTTGCGTCGTAATCGCAGTAGAAATGTACTGTGCCGGACACTTCCTGCCCCTTCATCTCTGCAGGCAGTTGCAGTACCAGTCCGTTATCCGTTTTAGCCAGTTTTACTACCTCGCTTAGTGCGTTGGCCCGGTTCACGCCGTCAATGACCTCCTGGTAACGTAGTTCATTTTTATAATACTCTTTGTCCACCAGTTCAAAGTTGGTACTCATGGCCCGGTACACCAGAAAGAACATACCCGCCCCGAAAACGATAAAGGTGACCAAAAGTTTGTTTCCCCAGTTCATAATATGCGTTTTGATTGATGATGAATGAACTTAAAACCTGGTAAAGGGGCCCATAAAATTCGTCTTCAGCTCTGTGATCTTCTTATCCCCCTCGTATAACCCTACTGTCAGTTTCATTTTTCTTGATTGCACCACATTCCGCGGCAACACGATAAAGAAAGCGCCTGCTCCCTGCCCTTCTTTTTTTACCCTGATATCGCTTTTGCTTACCAGTTCCACTTTACCCACTTTACCCATTTCACCTTCCAGCCGCAGGTTAACCGGGATCTCCTGAAGTGTTTTATTCTCGATCTTGATATTGTACAGGTTTGATAAGCTATCTGTGCCTCTTTCCTGGTACAGCAGTCCCGTCGCCCTGATGATCGTTCCGTCAATCTCCTTCCGTGTCAGTAACAGCGTGGTCAATAATCCTGTCAGCACAAACAGTAACACGGTATAGAATTTCATTCTTCCCGTATACCGGAGTTTATTGCTTTCTGCAATGCCATTCTCTGAAGCATAACGCACCAATCCTTTGGGTCTGCCAACGGCCTCCATCATTTTATCACAGGCATCAATGCAGGCGGTACAACCTACACATTCCATCTGCGTACCGTTGCGGATATCTATCCCCGTCGGGCACACCTTCACACACTGAAAGCAATCAATGCAATCGCCAAGACCAGTTTCTTCTTTTGTTCCTTTCTTATACTTTCCCCTTGTTTCTCCCCTCTTGTAATCATAGGCAACGATCATAGAGTTTCTGTCAAGCAGCACACTTTGCAACCGTCCATAAGGGCAAACAACCGTACAGGCCTGCTCACGGAAATATGCATATACGCCATAAAAAACCCCGGAGAAGATAACGATAGCAATAAAGCCGCCGACATGCTGACTCACCGGCTCACTGATGATCTTCTTCAGCTCATCCATACTGATGATATAGGAGAGAAAGAAATTGGCAATGATGAATGCCATCAGGAAGAATACGAGGTGCTTGGTCAGTTTCTTCCGTATTTTCTCCCCGGTCCAGGGCCCGCTGTTCAGCAATTTCTGCTTGGCCGCATCCCCTTCTATCAGGTATTCGATCTTACGGAAGAACATCTCCATGAAGATGGTCTGCGGGCATATCCATCCGCAAAATAAACGCCCAAAGGCAGCAGTGAACAAAACGATGAACACAATGAAGGTGATCATCATGATACCGAAAATGAAAAAATCCTGTGGCCAGAATATCTTGCCAAAGATGATGAACTCCGCCTGCGGGATATTGAACATGAACAGCGGCCTCCCGTGATACTTAATAAGCGGGAGAGTAAAGAACAGTGCAAAGAATCCCCAGCTTACCCAGGTGCGGATATTGTACAATTTGCCTTTGGGTTTCTGGGCGTATATCCAGTTCCTCTTACCTTTTGCATCCACTGTGGCAATCCGGTCGCGGAACGCTTCCTGTATCTCTTCTTCTCCCGGATTGATCGTTTCGTTTGTCATCTTTTCTTTTCGTTCTTACAATACAAATGATAGGGCCTTATTCTTTAATTCATGGCCACTTTATTATCTTTTGCGTTAATAGAATCATTAATGATCTTCAGCGAATCGGTCGCCGGTTTTGTTTCCTCTTCCTTATATAGTTCTCCCTGCGGGTCTTTTACTTTGGGAAGTTTAGCTCCTTTCAGTGATTTTATATAACTGGCGATCTGTGCCATTTCTTTAGCAGAATAGGTACTGGACCACGCCTGCATACCCTTCCCGGCTACACCATATTTGATAGTCGTAAAGATATTCTTGATGCTTCCCCCGTTAAGCCAGTAGTCATCCGTCAGGTTAGGGCCGACACCCGGCTGCCCGAATACGATCCCGCTGCCATCCGTTCCATGACAACTGCTACATACGCCTTTTTCGTATATCACTTTACCGGCATCCAGTTCAGCTTTCGCAGTAAGAAACACCACTGTGTTCTCATCAATATTCTCCCCTTTCGTTTTCAGGTATTCTTTCTCTTTCAATTCAGCCTTTGCAACAGCCGTTTCATATTCCTCTTTACTGGAAGGACCTGTATGAGAAACATGGAAACGCCAGAGATAAACCGCAGCAAATACGATCGTAAGATAAAACCCATACAGCCACCAGGGCGGGAGACGGTTATTGAGTTCCCGGATACCATCATAGTCATGTCCAAGATCCAGGTCAGCTTCCTGGCTTACCGGGCGGAGTGAATTGAATTTATCCCACCAGGAAAGACGGTTTCTTTTTTCTTCGATGACTTTAGCGATCTCTGCTTCTGTTACGGGTTCAGCTATCTTTTCTTTTTCCTTTTTCAGCAGGAAGCGGATATTGAGAAGAAGAACAATGATAATAAGCAGCTCGAGGAAAACAACAGTCGCCATTATATAAAAAGTAGAAGCAGCCATACCGCCGATGGAGGAAGTAGCGGTGACTGTAGTTTGTTCTGCCTTAACTCCTCCCTGTGCAAACACTGATGAACCGGATAGCAAAAGAAAGGGCAACACAAATGCAGCAGCAGATGATGCACCCGGCTTCTTCTCCTTTCTCAGTTTCAGGTCGGCGGCACCGATAAGTATGTAAGCCAGTATGCCGATAATGATCAGCAGTATGATCATTAATATAATAAATGTCAGGGCCAGCGGGTTGCTGAAAATGGATGGTTCAGGCGGACCGGCTGCCCATACGGGTGTAGCTAAGCTGATCAGCAGGAACACCCCCAGTACCCTGAGTACAGTTTTGGATGTTTTACGAATGAAAGAGAGCATATTCATTTTTTTAAAGGGTTCTTACTTAATTGTCTAATGGTATGCGGCTGACCTCATTGAATGCACTCTTCTTCGTCTTCAATACCCATACCAGCATAATGGTGAAGAAAGTGACGAACAACAAGAGTGATACCATGCCGTAGATATCAATGCCACTGATCTTTTCCAGGTAGTTGATGAATTTCATTTTGTCAGAATTTATTTATCCATCATTTGTTTTCAGCAATGGTTTGTTTCGGTTCTGCCTTGATATCCGTGCCGATCCGCTGCAAGTAAGCGATCAATGCTACGATCTCTGCATTGGAAGGGGTCTCTATCTTATCTTTTTTCAGGTTGGCAGCGATTAGATCGGCCTGTTTCATCAGGTCCCTGTTAGCGATCTTATCGTATCCTTCCGGGTAGGGAACACCCAATGTCTGCATCGCCCTGATCTTGGCAGGAGTAGATGCTGTGTCCAGGGCATTATCCAATAACCAAACATATCTCGGCATGAGGGAGCCCGGCGACATTGATCTCGGTTCATACATGTGATTATAATGCCAGGCATCTGTTTGCTTTCCTCCCTCCCTTGCCAGGTCGGGTCCTGTTCTCTTACTTCCCCACTGGAATGGGTGGTCATAGACGAACTCACCGGCTTTTGAATATTCGCCATATCTTTTTACCTCATCCCGGAACGGACGTATCATTTGTGAGTGACAGGTATAGCACCCTTCCCTTACATAGATATCCCTTCCCTGCAGCTCAAGCGGAGTATAGGGCTTTACACTGGCAATAGTGGGAATATTCGATTTTACCAGGAATGTCGGGATCATTTCGATCAAACCACCGATAGCAACAACAATAAGACTCAGCACCAGCATGGTAACCGGTTTTCTTTCCAGTATCCTGTGCCAGTATTCTTTTTTATGTGAAGCCTCTTTTACCAGCGGCGCGGCTTCTGCTTCTTCATTGGCTACAAACTTTCCTTTAGCAATGGTCTTTACTAAGTTCACCACCATGAAGAAAGCGCCGGCAAGGTATAATGCACCGCCGATACTTCTTACGATGTACAGGGGTTTTATATTCGTTACTGTTTCGAGGAACTGGAATTTTAATGTTCCTTCCGGAGTGAATGACTTCCACATGATGCTTTGCTCAAAACCTGCCCAGTACATCGGCACAGCATAAAGGACGATACCGATCGTACCCAGCCAGAAGTGGTTGGTGGCTAATTTCTTTGAATACAAAGAAGTGCCCCACATTCTCGGAACCATGTAATATAAAATAGCAAATGCAAGGAATCCATTCCAGCCTAAACCACCAATGTGTACGTGGGCAATGGTCCAGTCACTGAAGTGAGAGATCGCATTCACATTTTTCAGACTCAGCATCGGGCCTTCGAAGGTGGACATACCATAACAGGTTACTGCCACCACCATGAATTTCAAAACGGGATCTTCTCTTACTTTATCCCAGGCGCCGCGAAGGGTGAACAATCCATTCAGCATACCGCCCCAGCTTGGAGCGATCAGCATAATAGAAAATACCACTCCAAGTGACTGGGCCCAGTCAGGCAAAGCCGTATAAAGTAAATGGTGAGGACCGGCCCAGATGTAAATAAATATCAGCGCCCAGAAGTGAATGATAGAAAGACGATACGAATAAACGGGTCTGTTGGCAGCTTTGGGCAGGAAGTAATACATCAATCCAAGTACCGGTGTGGTCAGGAAGAATGCCACCGCATTGTGACCATACCACCATTGTACCAGCGCATCCTGCACACCGGCATACCAGCTATAACTTTTCAGGAATGAAACCGGTATTTCCACAGAGTTCACGATATGCAGCATGGCTACCGTAACCCAGGTAGCGATATAGAACCAGATAGCAACATATAAATGTTTTTCCCTTCTTTTAAGGATGGTGCCAAACATATTGATACCGAAAACAACCCAGATCAAAGTGATAGCAATATCAATAGGCCATTCCAGCTCTGCATATTCTTTGCCGGTAGTGGCGCCCATCAGCAGTGTGATAGCGGCAGCGGCAATGATTGCCTGCCATCCCCAGAAATGTATCCAACTGAGCTTATCGCTGAACATCCTTGTTTTACAAAGGCGTTGCAGAGAATAATAAATACCCATGAAGATGGAGTTACCTACGAAGGCAAAAATGATCGCATTGGTGTGCAGCGGACGAAGACGGCCAAAAGTGGTAGCCGCCAGGTTCAGGCTGCTATCCGGGTAATAGATCTGTATGGCGGCCCACAGACCCGCCAGCATACCTACTATGCCGAAAACAACCGTGGCAATACCGAACGCCTTTACGATCTTGTTGTCATAATAGAACTTTTCTACTTGCATACGTTGGATTGTTTAAAAAAAAATTATAGTGATTTGGTTGCAGACGTTGGCTTATCCTCGAAGAGGATGCGGGAAGACGGAGAATAATCGTCTTCAAACTGTCCTGTCTTTACACCCCATAAAAAGGCGGCCAGGAAAAGCCCGGCAACAGAAATACTGGCAATAAGGAGTATGATGATGACACTCATTGTTGTCGTAAAAAATTTAGATGTAAAGGTATTTTTAGTGACTCCGCCATGACATAATCAAAGTCATTGAAAAACCTGATCCTCGTCAGATTTTCAGTCTATTATGTTGATAGAGTTACGCTAATTCATTATTATAATTTCATACTTCGTGCAAGCAGGCTGCTGCTGCCGAATGTCAGCAACAGGATACTCAGTGAGCTGCTGGGCATAAGGATCGCTGCGATCAGCGGGTCGAGTGTACCCTGCACGGCAAAGTATAAACCGATAATGTTATATACAATGGACATCACAAAACTGGCCATCACAATATTCTTATTGGCCCGGCACAGGTGAATGAACTTAGCCAGCCGGGATAATTTCTTTGCTTCAATGATCGCATCGCTGGCAGGGGTAAAATTGTTGGTCTGCTCTGCCACGGCTATGCCCACATTCGCCTGTTTCAGGGCGCCGGCATCATTCAGCCCGTCACCGATCATCATTACTTTTTTTCCGTTTTGCTGCAGGTAGCGGATATAATCCAGTTTATCCTCAGGCTTCTGGTTAAAGAGCAAGGTTGCTTTTTCACCAAGGAGTTTATTCAGGTTATCCTTTTCCGATGCATTATCACCCGAAATAACCGACATCCGGTAATCACCTTTCAGGTCACGGATCAGTTCATTGACCGATTCACGGTAATGATTGCTGAAACAAAAACAGCCCCGCACTTTATCCTCGATACTCACATAAACAGTGGTGCTGTCATTCCTTTCGCTTTTCCCATTGACATACGCAGCAGAACCCAGTTTGATCCAGTCATCTTCTACAAAACCTTCAATGCCATGGCCTGTTCGTTCTTTAAAGCCAGGGACCTGCATGTCGTGAGTAATCCCGATATTTTTAACCAATGCTTTACTCAGCGGGTGATTGGAACACCGGGCCAGCGCTGCTATTCTCTGCTTTTGGATATGTGTCAGGGGGTCGCCTTCATACATGATATCCTGCTCCTGTGTGGAGGTAAGCGTACCTGTCTTATCAAAAACTATATGATCGGCATTGGCAATATCCTCGATCACCTGCGCACTCCGCAGGTAAAAATGGTTGCGGCCCAGTATGGTCAGGATATTTCCATTCGTAAAGGTGTTGGAAAGCAGTAACGCACAGGGACAGGCGATAATAAAGATCGCCGTCACAGCAGGCCATATCTTGCTACTGTCATTGATACCCCAGTAAACAGCCGTGCTGGCTGCAACGGTAAAAACGATATAGGTAAAATAGCGGCTGAGCAGGTGAACAAATGACACACTCTTTGCTTCCTCCTGCTTTTTGAGCTCATCCCGGTTCCAGAGTTTTGTCAGGTAGCTTTGCGCCACTTCTTTTACTACCAGTATCTCAATATTTCCTTCGGTTTGTTTGCCGCCTGCGTACACGATCTCTCCCACTTCTTTCAATACAGGCAATGATTCTCCCGTTACAAAACTATAATCTATGAACGCTTTTCCCTTTGTCAGTATGCCATCGGCAGGTATCAGTTCCTCGTGATGGATCAGCAGCGTATCGCCTGCTTTGATTTCCGGTAAAGTGGCCGGTACTTCGTTATTCTCTTTTAAAACAGATACCGCTATCGGGAAGTAAGATGTATAATCTCTTTCAAAAGATAACTGGCGGTAGGTTTTGTCCTGCAGTATGCGTCCCGCCAGCATAAAGAACACAATACCGGTCATGGAATCAAAATACCCGCCGCCCGTTCCTGACAATACCTCGTAAGCACTGCGGATGAAAGTAACGATGATGGCCAGCGCAATCGGGGCATCAATATTGAGAAACTTATGTTTCAGGCTTTTCCAGCTTGAAATATAGAACGGCAGCGCTGAATATAGAAGAACAGGGATAGCCAGGCCAAAATTCATCCAGCGGAACATGGTCCTTAATCCTTCTTCGGAAGCATCTACGCCCAGGTATTCTGGGAAGCTCATCAGCATGATATTGCCAAAACAAAAGCCAGCCACCCCGATCTGGTAAACCATGCTTTTATCAATAGCTGGTCTGGTTTCTTTCAGATCATTCAGGCTGATATACGGCTCGTACCCGATAGCTGTCAGCAGGTCCGCCGCTTTGCGTAATGTAGTTGGCTGATTAAGAAAAATGACATCAACCTCTTTCCGTGTAAAATTCACTTTGGAAGAAACGATACCCTCTTCCAGCTTGTGGAGATTTTCGAGCAGGTACAGGCAGGAACTGCAGTGCATCTGTGGCAGGTAGAACGTAACATGGGTCTGCTTTTCATCCCGGAAACTGACTAACCTGGTCTGTATATCTTCATTATCGAGGAAAGCGAACTTGTCTTTTCTTGCAGCGATCCGCTGGTTGATACCGGGCCGGTCATTGAGGCTATAATAATCGCAGAGCCCGTTCTGGTTGATGATCTGGAAGACCATTTTGCAGCCCTCGCAGCAAAACACTTTTTCTTCGAGGTGAATTTTACCCGAAGCACATGTTTCCCCGCAATGGTAACACTGCAATTGCTGATTGGTGATCGCTTTTGAAGACATATACCGAAGCCACGAAAATATTGCCCGGCAAAAACCGTGAGGATGAGCAAGTTCACCGGAATTCCTGATTTTTATCAGTCGGCCGTTTTGGCTACATTTGGGCACATTTTCATTACTTTACAAATTGTCCAATCAAAAAAATCACTGGTCATGCCCCAAAGAACCATTCTCATCATTGATGATCACGATGACATACGGGAAAACACCGCCGAGATCCTTTCCCTGGCAGGATATAAGACCCTGACAGCAGAAAACGGGAAAAGAGGAGTAGATGTAGCCATAAAAGAAAAGCCGGCGCTGATCGTTTGCGATATCATGATGCCGGAACTGGATGGGTATGGCGTACTGCACATGGTCAGAAAGAACGAGGAAACGCAGAATATCCCCTTCATTTTCTTGACAGCCAAAACAGAAAGGGCCGATTTCAGGAAGGGAATGGAAATGGGCGCTGATGACTATATCACCAAGCCTTTTGAAGATGTAGAACTCCTGAACGCCATCGAGATCAGGTTGAGGAAAATGGATATACTGGATAACAAGTATGCGGCATCCCCGCAGGGCATCAGCCAGTTCATCAAAGATGTGAAAGACGCAGGCACCTTAAAGAACCTTGCCGACCAGTACGATATTGAGGGCTTCCATAAAAAACAAACCCTTTACCAGGAAGGGCGCCGCCCCAAATTTCTCTATTTCCTGGTGAAAGGAAAAGTAAAGGCCTTTAAGACACACCCTGATGGTAAAGAGTACATCACCGATCTTTTCAGCGATGGCGATTTTTTAGGATATGCTGCGCTGATCGAAGACCGCAATTACGACGATTCCGTAGAAGTGCTCGAAGATGCCGAGATCATGCAGATACCACGGGAAGATTTTCTGCAGATGATCAATAATGATATCAGTATTGCCGCCAAATTCATTCACATTATCACCCAGAATGTGAAAGACAAAGAAGAGCGCCTGCTCAGCCTCGCTTATAGTTCACTTCGTAAACGTGTGGCTAAAGCGCTGGTGGATATCCATGCCAAATTCAATACCGGCAAGGAAAAAACAACGATCGAGATCTCCCGGGAAGATATAGCGCAGTATGTAGGTACTGCTACAGAATCCCTGATCCGTACATTAAGCGACTTCAAGGCAGAGAAACTGATCGCCATCAAAGACGGCAAGATCACGATCACCGACCTGGAAAAATTAGGCAATCTCTTATATTAATCGCTAAGCGGCGGTTGACTTAATCATCATCCGATTCATCATCGCTGGCTATTCTCCTGCTTTGAGCAGGTTCTGATAATTCGCGGCCATGATCATTCTGCTGTTTCAGGGTCCAGTTATCTGTCATGGTAGTTTCGAGCCATAGTGTACCTGAGCGGCGTGATAATTGGACATTCAGTCCAAATTTTTCCTTAAAAGCATTTTCCAGCTGACCCACTGTCATCTGGTCGTATATCTCCAGTTCACCGTTCAGTTTCAGACCGGCGGCTGTCATCGGCATAAAGTTCTTCAGGTGCCTCCGGGCAAAACCCGGTTCACTGTTGCGGTAGAATTCTATCCGCAGATAAGGATACGCCTGGTTGAATTCATCCTGCGTTTCCTTCAGTGTCCTGTTGGGGGAGATATGTAGTAGCATACCGGACAGCTTTTCCATTTGGTTGAAATAATGAGGTTATGATTACCAAAACTATTACCCTTACCTGCGGAAAAAACTGACTTATTAAGAAATGAAATATGATTGTGGTCAGCAAGGGTAGCCTGATGAAGATCAGGTAACCTGTTAATACTCATCATGTGTTGAAGTTTATGACAACAGCATTTTTGTTATGCGGTACTATTAATATTATAGCATGACATACCGATCCGTAGCCGATAAAAAACAAACAGCCGTGCCGGCCGTTGCTACATAAGAAACACAAGAACTTTTCCGTGGGGGAAAATGACAGCGGGTCTTTCAAGATATTGAAAGGCCCGTTTTGTTGCCGGCAGGTAATAGATAAACTGCATCATCAAAAAAGCGAAAGTGGATTTGCGAAAGTTTAGCCGCTCAAAACTTTCGTATATTTATGAGTTATCTGCAGCCCTAATGCGACACCACTATTATGAAAGAGGATATAAATAAAATAAGACAACTACTCGACAACATCGAAAAATCTGAACCTCAAACTGACAGTGAGAGTGTCAAAGAAACATTTGACTTATTTGAACTTCCACAGCTTGTAAAAGACATCGTTGATTTTTTACAACCAGTTATTTCGCCTTATGAAATGGATGTGTATTGGTTTATGTTCAGACATTCAATTCTTGAAAATGGCGACATATTTGTAAGAGCAAGTAATTCTAAAATTGCAAAGGGTATTGGTTCAAAATTTAAAAGTTTAGACAGCCAAAATCCAAGGCAAGGTGAAAAAACTGTTGCGGAGAATTTAAGGGCTTTGGAAACGCTGAATGTGATTAAAAAAGTGGGCGACACTAACAGGGACGGAACACTATATAAAATATTTTTACCAGAAGAAATTGAAATCTGCAAGGAAAAAATGAAATCCTTTGTCAAGGAAAACCTCACAACTGTTGACCCTAAGAAAGAGCAAGACTATTATAACATAAAAGAAAACAGGCTCAAAATATTTGAACGTGACAAATATTTGTGTTATAAGTGTAATAAACAATTGACAAGATTTAACGCCACCCTTGACCATATTCAACCTGTAAGCGAAGGCGGTGACAATTCATTTGACAATCTTGTTACATGTTGTTTTCATGATAATGCAAGCAGACGGGCAACACCGATTTCTGACTTTATTGCTGAATGACGAGAGAAGGGCAGCAGTTCCGGGCAGACGGAATTCTAATCCCCCCATCGGCATTACCGGGCCGTTGTACGCAACTTTAAACAAGATCAAATTATACATCATGAAACAGATCCTTTCAATAGCAACACTTTTACTAACAACGCTTGCTTTAAGTTGTAAGACAAATAATCTTGATGGACTATATGTATGTGATCTATCAAATAAAAAAGCTGATACTACAATTCGTCAAGGAGGTCAAACTGAAGTATTTTTGGACTATACATGCACGATAAGTGAAATCGACTTTAAAGGAAGTAGCACAGTAACAATGAAGATGGGAAATGGCGAAGTTGCCTCAAGTTATGTCATCGACAATGACTATGTCAGAATCAAAGGGACAGGCTCTGACATATTATTAAAAATAAAAGACCAGAAAACACTGGTCGGAGAAGGAGTTTCGAAAGGTATCTATCATAAGAAATAAGGCAGTGTACAACATTGGTTCCTATGTAAAGCGGTATGAGAGGAATAATATGTTTATAAACGGCCTACATAATACTTTAATACGCCGGGGATTTGAATGATCGTAGTTGCTGAAGCCCTGCTATATTCTGTCGCCGATACGATTATTCAAAACCTGATCACTACGCAGATCCAATCAAAAGACTCTACGGTGTCCCCCGCTGGCGGGGGTACGCCAATCCAATAAAGGAAACCCCAAACGGGGTGGACTCAAAACTTTTGTAAATTTATTAGCTGTACTTAATATTAAATAACTGACCCTGATCAAATGAAACAATCTATACCTGGCTATTTATTATTTGATAGCGAAGCAAAGCGACAATTTTCTGTTTTAACAAAAAACTTTGGGTATAAACTTGTCGAGACCATTACCAAGCCTAATTACGTCAGGCATACCTATAGAAATAGGTGGAGGAGAAGGAAAGTTGTTATTGAAAATCAGACTTTCCCTGTTGACTATGGTTTTGGATTTTTTGTTTATAATCTATGGACAAAAGAGCATCTTATCCTGTACAATATCCCGTGGGACAAGGAAGATGCAGAATGTGTATTTTTAAGTCGGGTCAAAGACAGAATATTCAATAGTGATTACCTGAAAAATATTATTAAAGGCAGAACGTGGAAAATAAAGAAGGATGATTTTATTTATGAATAGGCGACTACACTGCGAACTCCCCTTCAGAATAGACACATAAGGCAATTGATGAGGGTACTTTATGTAACGCATGTCCAATCAAGAACTCTACGGTGTCCATCCCGATAGCTATCGGGATGGGGGTACGCCAATCCAATAAAGGAACCCTTGAAAAGGGGGTGGATCCAAAGCTTTCGTATATTTATGAGTTGTCAGCAATAGACATCAGCATGCGTTTAATTAATGTCGTCATATTAATTATTGTTCTGTTCGGTTGTAATCATAAGCAAAACCGATTAACTATCCTTTTCGATAATGTCGAAGGATTAAAAGAGGGTTCGGGTGTCTATTGTAAAGGATTTATAGTCGGCGAAGTAAAAAAACTCGCCTTGGCTGACAAGGGCGTATTAGTTGATATTGATCTCGGTGATAGTTTGCGAATTCTGACTAATTCAAAGTTTATTATTAGTCCTTCCCTGCTTAACGGCTCACACATAACAATTGAACTCTCTGAATCAGGTTCTATTCTCTCATCCAACGATACCGCAACTGGTTACTTTCAAAAAAGTCGCACATATGACGACTGGACTTCAGACACATCAAAGCAAAGAAAGATGAGAGAATCGGTTGAAAAAATTGGAGAGGGAATTAAAGGACTGATCGAAGCTTCGAAAAAAGACACAACTGAAACTTCGAAATAGCCCGATTATTTTTTGTCACCGATACGATCATTCAAAACCTGACCGCTACACTGATCCAATTAAAAGACTCTATGGTATCCCCCGCTGGCGGGGGTACGCTAATCCGATAGAGGAAAACCACAAAAGGGGGTGGACCCCCAAAAACTCCCTACCTTCCATATATGAGCCATTTCAGCAATCACCATTACAACAAACGCCTGCAGCCCTTCGCCAACCGACTGCGCAAGGACATGACCAAGGCCGAAGCCTGCCTCTGGAAATATGTTCTTCGTGCCGGGCAGCTAAAAGGCTATTCCTTCCGCCGCCAGCGGCCGGTGCTGAACTACATCGCCGATTTTATGTGTATGGAACTGATGCTGGTGATCGAGGTGGATGGCATTACGCATCAATGGGAAGAAACGATCATAAAAGACGAAAAGAAACAAAAGGACCTGGAAGCAGCGGGTTTTACGGTTATCCGTTTCTCCGATGGAGAAGTGCTGAATCATATAAACGCCGTGGCGGCATACCTGGAAGACTGGATAGAGAAAAAGGTTTCGCAGTAGTTTCTCGCAGTCCTCCACCCCTTATTTAAGTAACCTGATATTTGCAGTACTTCCCCCGCCAGCGGGGGACAGTGTAAACTCCCTCTCTTTGTTCTGCGTAGAGGCTTCTGCGAAGCTCACTTCTCCTGCAAGCTCCTGTAAACCCCCAGCTCCAGTCCTCTCAGTTCTGCTAGGCCACGCAACCTTCCGATGGCACTGTAACCGGGATAGGTGGTCTTCTTCAGGTCATCGAGCATCTGGTGGCCATGATCGGGGCGCATGGGAATAGAAATATTCCTTCGTTTCATCGTCAATACGATCTCTTTCACGACGGCATACATATCCACATCACCGTCGAGGTGATCGGCTTCAAAGAAATTGCCATCAACATCCCGCTTGGTGCTGCGCAGGTGAATGAAATGAATGTGATCTCCCAGTCTTTTCACCATACCGGGCAGGTCATTATCGGCCCGAACGCCGTAAGAGCCGGTGCAATAGCAAAGACCATTCGCCGGCGATGGCGCCGCCGCTAAAAGTTCATTAGCATCCTTTTCCGTACTCACTATCCGCGGCAAACCCAGCAGCGGATACGGTGGGTCATCCGGGTGGATCGCCATCTTAAGCCCTGCTTCTTCCGCCACAGGCACCACCTGCTGCAGGAAGTAAAACAAATGCTGTTTCAGTTTGGCCGCATCAATATGCTCGTATGTTTTCAATGCAGCGAGTATCTGCTCGGGGGTAAATCGTTCTTCACTTCCCGGCAAACCCAGCAAAGCATTTTTGTACAGTACCTCCTCCTCTTCATCGGTCATGGACTTCAGCCGCATCTCTGCCTTTTTGATCTCCTCCGGGGTATAATCCTTCTCAGCGCCGGGTCTTTTCAGCAGAAAAACATCAAAAGCAATGAAAGCCGATTTTTCAAAACGTAACGCCTTGCTGCCGTCCGGCATGGTATAATAAATATCCGTACGCATCCAGTCGAGTATCGGCATGAAGTTGTAGGTCACCACTTTCAAGCCATATTGGGCCACATTGCGCAGGCTCTGTTTGTAATTCTCGATATGCAGTTTATAATTACCTGTCTGCTTTTTGATATCCTCACTCACCGGCAGGCTTTCGATCACTGTCCAGGTCATGCCTGCGACTTCCACCAGCGATCTTCTTTTATTGATCTCATCGGTGGTCCATACCTCACCCACAGGAATATGATGCAATGCGGTAACAACACCGGTACATCCTGCCTGCCGTATATCAGATAAGCTGACCGGGTCATTGGGCCCGTACCAGCGCATGGTTTGTTCCATTAACATGGTTCTCTTTTTTTGTAAATGTAATAAAAACGTGAATGGTGAGTGGTGAATGGTGACTACTCACCACTGACAACTCACCATTCGTCACTTTAATGATTCATTTTGACTATCCCGTGAAATAACTATAAATCGCTACGATCAACGCTATCATCAGTATCGAAAGCACAACATCTTTCCAGTTCCAAGATGAGCGGTTCTCCAATCTGTCCTGTTGTGACAAGGTAGAAAAAGTAAGTCCGCTGATCTTGCTGTATTCCGGGGCTTTGGTGGCATAGCTTACAATGATAAATACAAGGATGCAGACAATAGTTATCAACAGGCTGTAGTATTGGAAGAATATATTGTTAACTATCCACAGGAAAGACCCTTCGCTGTATGTTGCCCCGGTTAGTTTTACGGGAGTGTCCACGATCAACCTGAATAATCCCATTAGAAAACCGGTAATTAATGTGGCCAGGCAACCGGGGCCATTGAGCCGTTTCATGAATACGCCGAAGAAGAATACCACGAATATCGGCGGCGCCAAATAGGCTTGTATGCCCTGCAGGTAATCATACAATCCTCTTGCACCTTGTATCACCGGTATCCAAAGGAGACCGATAAGAACCATAACGACTGTTGCAATTCTTCCGACACGCACCAGTTTTTCCTGGGATGCATTGGGCTTTAACTTCGAATAAAAATCCATTGTAAACAATGATGACGACGCATTAAAGACTCCGGCCAAAGCACTCATCAATGCAGCGAGCAAACCTGCTACTACTATGCCTCTTACTCCGACAGGAAGGACATGCGTTACCAATAATGGAAAGGCCCCTTGTGCCCGTTCCCGAATCAACTGGCCATTTGCATCAAACAACTCTTTCTGTATATCCGTATTGATCCCGCTTTTTGCTAATGCAAAACATATCATACCGGGAATAATGAACAAAAACACGGGGGTGAGTTTTAAAAAACCCGCGAAGATGCTGCCTCGTCTTGCCTGTTTATCATCACGGGCACCCAGAATTCTTTGTACGATATATTGATCAGTACACCAGTACCACAAACCAATGATAGGTGCGCAGAACAACATGGCGGGCCAGGGATATTTATCATTAAAATACCAGGCTTGTCTTGTCGCATCCTTTACAGGAGCCCATGTTCCCTCGAGTCCATCAGGGTTTACCGGTTTCCATAAATTAAACATTTCGCTGCCGCATATTTCTTTCAGTTTATCCCAGCCACCCAGCGCTTCGAGCCCATAATAAGTGACAAGAATGGCCCCGATGATCTTTACAAATGTTTGCAATGTCTCGGTATACACAACCGCCCTCAATCCACCGATGATAGTATAGATACCTGTCAGGATGATCAACAGGATGGAACCGATCCAGAATGTATCCATGCCCCAAAGATTTATTTCAGGCAACAAAGCCCTGAAAACAACGCCGCCTGCAAAAATGCCCACGGCGATCTTGGTAAGGATATAGGCAAATAATGAAATAAGCGACAGGACGGTCCTTGCCTTTGGTGTAAACCTTTTTTCCAGAAACTCCGGCATGGTAAACACTTTGGACCGCATAAAGAAAGGTCCCATCACCCATCCAAGCACCAATAAACACCAGGCGTGAAGCTCATAATGCGCAAGTGCCACTCCATCGGTAGCGCCGGACCCGGCAAGACCTACCAGGTGTTCCGAACCGATATTAGAGGCAAAAATGGATGATCCGACAACGAACCAGCCGAGATGGCGGCCTGCAAGAAAGTAATCATCGGCCGAATCCTTTTTTTTCTTTTTTACAGCCCAGTATGATATACCGGCTATGACGGCGAAGTAGAACAAAATGATAGCCCAGTCCCACCCCGTGAGGTAACTATTCATCAGCAGTTGGGTTTATATATGTAGAAAATGGTTTTAAATAAACCGGTTAATAATATTTTCCAGGTACTCCTGCTTACCGCTTTTCATAGCAGGTTCTCCATTCTCTATAGCATAAGCTCTAAGGTCTTCTAAAGATAGTTTACCCTGCTCAAACTCCTTACCTTTTCCGCTGTCAAAAGAGGCATATCTTTCTGTCCTGATCCTTTTATAATCCGATTTATTCAGGATAGTTTCTGCTGTAATTAATGCCCGCGCAAAAGTATCCATACCACCAATATGTGCATAGAACAGGTCTTCGGGGTCAGTGGAGTTTCTCCTGATCTTTGCATCAAAGTTGATACCACCGCCTTTAAAGCCTCCCGCTTCCAGTATGATCAGCATGGCTTCTGTCAGTTCATTGATATCATTGGGAAACTGGTCAGTATCCCATCCATTCTGGTAATCGCCCCGGTTGGCATCAATACTTCCGAGCAAACCGGTATCGGCGGCCACCTGTAACTCATGCGTGAAAGTATGCCCGGCGAGTGTAGCATGGTTCACTTCGATATTCAAACTGAAGTCATTCAACAAATCATACTGTCTTAAAAAACCGATCACCGTTTCACTGTCGTAGTCATATTGGTGTTTCGACGGTTCGCAGGGCTTGGGTTCGATAAAGAATTTTCCTTTGAAGCCATTCTTCCTGGCATAGTCCTTTGCCGTATGCAGGAAACGGGCCAAATGCTCTTTCTCCCTTTTCATATTTGTATTGAGCAGGCTCATGTAGCCTTCTCTTCCACCCCAGAAAACATAGTTCTCGCCACCCAGTGCAATTGTTGCATCTATAGCCGCCTTCACTTGTGCAGCACCGTGCGCCAGCACATGAAAGTCGGGATTGGTGGAAGCGCCATTCATATATCTTCTGTTGGAGAAAAGATTCGCTGTTCCCCACAATAACTTTACGCTGCTGGCCTTTTGTTTCTCGCCCAGGTAAGCAGTGATCGCCTGCAGTCTCTTATCATTCTCCTTTACATCATTTGTATAATCCACAGCATCCACATCATGAAAGCAGTAATATGGCAATCCCAGTTTGGTGATGAACTCAAAAGCTGCATCGGCTTTGTCTTTGGCTCTCTCTACTGCATCATTCTTTTCGTTCCAGGGAAATAAATGTGTGGGTTCGCCAAAAGGATCGGCGCCGCTGCCACAGAAAGAATGCCAGTAGGCACAGGCAAAACGCAGGTATTCTTTCATGCTCTTACCGGCCACTACTTTATTCTCATCGTACCATTTAAATGCTAACGGGTTGTCGCTTTCCCTTCCTTCATACCTGATCGCCTGGATCCCTTTGAAATATTCCTTTTGAGCAATTGTAATTGTCATTTCTCGTTGTTTGAGTTTAAGAATTAGGTTTCACTGAATGACAAAGCCTTCGTTGTATGTACACGGCCCAACTGATCGTTCAGCCGTTCTTTCCATTGTTCATATAATGCATCGTACTTGCCGGTCTCTGATGGGTTTACTATGTCTACGGGCTTCCTGTTCTGCAGCGCAGTTTCCGCTGTTTTATACACACCGGCACCAATACCTGCACCGACCGCAGCGCCAAAACTTCCATCCCCTTCATAGAACTCAACGGCTACATTATTTACATTGGCAAATGACCGGGCAAATACAGGACTCAGAAACAGGTTCGCTTTGCCTGCACGCACTACCGTGGGATCAATCCCATTTTCACGCATGATGTCAAGCCCGTAGCGGAAAGAGAATGCAATGCCCTCCTGTACGGCACGTACCATATGTGCTGTTCCATGTATGTTGAGGTCAATACCATGAAAGTGGGCGCCGATGATCCGGTTGTCCAGCATACGTTCTGCCCCATTACCAAAGGGTAAGGCGATCAGCCCGTCTGACCCGGCTGCGATCCTGCCAGCTGCCTCATTCAATCCTTCATAGGTATGATTAACGCCGGCAAGGTTCTTTATCCAGCGGTTGAAGATCCCGGTACCATTGATACAAAGTAAAACACCGATCCTGTTCTTTTGCAGATCATGATTCACATGGGCAAAACTGTTGATGCGGGATCGCAGGTCATAATTGAGTTCATCACATACACCATAGATGACCCCTGAGGTTCCTGCTGTAGCAGCCACTTCACCCGGCTTGAGCACATTCAGTGAAAGGGCATTGTTTGGCTGATCACCTGCTTTATACGTTACCGGTATGCCCGACTGCAATGATAAGCGGGAAGCTACCGTATCTTTTAAATGCCCGTGAATAGAAAATACGGAGTTCAGTGACGGAAACAATGTATGATCGAATCCAAAATAACTGATGATCTCTTTGGAAATCTTACTGTGCCTGAAATCCCAGAATACACCCTCAGATAAGGCCGACATCGTCGTGGTACAATCACCGGTCATCTTCATGGCGATGAAATCGCCGGGCAACATGACCTTATCTATCTTATCATAAATGGCAGGTTCATTCTCTTTTACCCAGGCCAGTTTGCTGGCAGTGAAATTGCCGGGAGAGTTCAGCAGATGAGATAAACATGTCTTTTCTCCTATTTCCTGAAAGGCTTTATTCCCAATTTCAACAGCCCGGCTATCACACCATATTATGGAATTACGAAGTACATGCTGTTCCTTATCCACCAGTACCAGGCCATGCATCTGGTAGGCAATGCCGATGGCAGCAATATCTCCTGGGTCGTACAATGCAGAAGCATGGCATTTCAGGATGGCCTGCTTTACATTCTCCCACCACTGGTCAGGGCTTTGTTCTGCCCAGCCCGGGTTCAATGAAATGATCTCTTCTTCCGTCTCCGGGTAGCTCGCCGATGCCACTGTCCGCTGCGACTGCGACTCTACTACAGACACTTTAACTGATGATGTACCAAGATCTATTCCTAAAAAAAACATCGTAAAACCCGGTTTTAGGCGAAAGTATAACAAAGTTTAAAAAGAGGGATGAGTATGATCACTCACCCCTCACGATTGCCTGTATAAGAACTAACTGCTTGCTAAAAGCCTCTTTATTATTACTTCAACCTTTTAAAACTATATCACTTCTACTATTGCTCAACAAAAGTGGCGACGCTTTTTGACGGCAACGTATACGTAAAACTATTAGCCGTCAGTGCTACTGCACTCCCCTGTTCTGCATTCTTTGATGAGGTAGTTACATAGGGGATCACCGAAGCAGCATCAGCGCCCTGAAAACTGATCTTCTGTTTTACATCATTGGTACCCCAGTTAATAGCCACTACCACCTTCTTTGTACCGTTCTTGTATGCCGATATTAACACATCGTTTCTCGTATTGGCGGATGAACCTAAACGAATAGCTCCTTCTTTGATAAAACGGGCAAACTGTGAAATGACATAACCCCGTTTTGTAACGGCTCCATCCTGGCCGACCGGCCCGTAAAACCGCTTGCCATACCACCAGATATAGGCACTGAAATTTGCTTTGGTAAAACACTCATGTATTTCGATGGCCGTATTCAGGTTCGCATTATAGGTAACATTAGTATCCAGGTGTTCCGTCATCCATACCTCTTTGCCTTTGCTTTTCGCCAATGCATTCTCGACAAGACCGCCGCCGTACAGGTGTGTTCCTACTATATCCAGATTGGCAACAGCCGCATCGTCGGACAATATGGTATTTACATAGGTCTGGTTATTATTGACCAGTTCAGGAGCCATCAAACGGGTAGCGGTAACTAAGGCTCCCTGGTTCTTTAAGAAGTCCCTCATTTCTGTTGCGGTCCATACACACCCTTCATAACTGGGTTCCCAGTCTGGTTCATTTTGTACGGATACGGCATAGAGCGGAGCTCCATTCGCTGCCATATACACGGCAAAATCGTTCAGGTACCTGGCATAGCCGGCTGCACTATCAGCGATCAGTTTTCCTCCGACAATGTTATTATTGGTTTTCATTCTTGCCGGTGGGCTCCAAGGACTGGCAAACACTTTGGCGCCGCGGAGTATGGCCGCTTTGGCATGATTCAATTCCGTCGCTCTCCACGCATCATCAGAGGCGATCCTGATCCTCAAAAAATTAAACCCAACCTGGCCATTCCCCGATCCAAACAACCTGTCAAACTCCTCATTGGTCAAAGGCGATGTATTGGGCGGGGCAAAAACGGTCGCACAGCCAAAGCCCTGAATGACCTGGTTTGTTTCACCGGCCAGAATGGTCACTTCAGCGTTCACTACAGTGTTTGTTGTACCCCCCGTATTACTTTTCTTAGAACATGATAGTACGATCACCGCAAAAAATAAATACAGTAAGTATTTTATTTTACTCAAAAAGCTATTTTCTTTCATTGCTGTTAACCCTTTTAATCTTTGTTTTATCCTATGCTATCTATTACCGGTCTTTATTTCCATAGCAACTGCTTTTAAGCCGGGCGATGATGCACTGACCTTTATTGTTCCGATCTTTCCTTTTTCCGAACGGATGATCACCAATGCAAATCCGAAATAGGCCTGCCGCTCTCCGGATGCAAATGAAACCAGGTCGGCCGGATCACCATTATCCGTAGCGACGATCTCACCGGGTCCTTCGATACTAAAATTTATTTTATTGTTTGCATCAGGCACTGTTACACCGTTCTTATCGGCAATTGCCACCGTAATAAATGAAAGGTCTGCCCCGTCTGCTTGGATCGTCTTACGGTCTGCATTCATCATCAACCGGGAAGGCGTTCCGGTCGTTCTTACCGTTTGAACTGCCCATCGTTTCCCTTTTTTATAAGCAATCGCTTTTAGCTCACCTGGTTCATATTTCACGTCATCCCAGCGCAGCCTGTATTCAAATGCTGCTTTTTTCTTCTTGCCCAAAGACCGGCCATTTAAAAAAAGTTCAGCCTCATCTCCTGATGTGAACACATGCACGGGTGTAACCTGTCCATTTCTTTCAGACCAGTTCCAATGCGGCAGGATATGCACCATTGGCCAATCTGGCCGCCACCGTGATTGATATAAATAGAAACGATCTTTCTTAAACCCTGCCAGGTCAATGATGCCGCAATAGGAACTGCGGGCAGAATAATAAGGTGTGGGTTCGCCCAGGTAATCCCAGCCAGACCACACAAATTCGCCGGCTACAAAGGGATGTTTATCCTGCGAGGCAAACACTTTATCAGGCGATGCGCCAAACTGAGCAGTGTAAAGCTCATAAGCGCTTACATATTTATTTTTCGGATCACCCCCTGTACTGTCGCTAACAGGTGCACTACTACCATTGAATACCGGGAACAGGTAAGTACCCCGTGTACTTAATGCAGAGGCTGTTTCGCTGCTTACGATCAGTTTACCAGGAAAAGCCTTTTGAAATGCAGGATACAGAGGTGAAGTTCTTATACCCCTGAGATGTGCATAGGCCGGTGCATCCCGTATCCCTTCTCCCTGGTAGTTCAAACTAATAATGTCCATTTCCTTTGGAAAAGGCATATCCGGTTTGGCATAATTCATAGATGCCGTAGCAGGCCTCGTCGGGTCCTCTTCATACACGATATCCTTAATTTTTTTTGCGAGCAAAGCGCCTGTATCAGCGGTATATTGTTCTCCTACCTCATTACCAAAACTCCAGGCAATAACGGATGGATGATTTCTGTCTCTCCTGATGAATGCTCGTGTATCCGGCTCATACCAGTCAGGGAAGATCAAGTGGAAGTCCAATGGTGTTTTCTTTCTCTCCCAGCTGTCAAATATTTCATCAATTACCAAAAAACCAATACGGTCTGTCAGGTCGAGCAATTCGGACGCAGGCGGATTGTGTGCCATCCGAATGGAATTACAACCCAGCTCTTTTAGTATCTCCAGTTGTCTTTCGGCAGCTCTTGTATTAAATGCCGCTCCCAGCGCACCCAGGTCGTGGTGCTGATTCACACCCTGAAAACGTACTGATTTACCGTTAACCAATAATCCCTTAACAGGATCAAATTGCAGGGACCGGATTCCAAAACGGGTTTCATACTCATCAACAACTTTCCCATTTACACGCAAACGGGTAACGGCAACATAAAGATTTGGTCTTTGCGCCGGAGGCGGGCCCCATAGCAACGGATTTTTTATAGTAACTGAAGTTTCAAGTTTTATTTTTTTACCTGCTTCGATGTTTGAAGTGGCCCCGGGGAAAGTAGTTACTTTAGCTACTTTACCGGGTTTATCATTCAACGTATACACTTCTGAAACCAGTTCAACTTTTTGATCATGGCCAGACTTGTTCTCAATGCTGACAACAAGGTCAACCATGGCCGAAGATGCAGAAACCTCTCTTGATGTAATGAATGTTCCCCATTGTGACACATGCACCGGGTTTACTTTTGTCAGCCATACATTTCTGTAAATGCCTCCTCCCGGGTACCATCTTGCTGAATGATTGGGATTGTCAAGACGTATGGCTAATTGATTGTCGCTACCGGGTTTTATGTAAGGTGTAAGATCAAGCCGAAAAGAATTATACCCATAAGGCCAGCCGCCGACCAGGTTGCCATTCAGCCAAACCATAGCATAAGACATGGCGCCATCTATATCCAGGTAAACCTGTTTGCCTTTATCAGCAGCAGAGATGTCCAGCTTTCTGCGATACCATGCTATTCCCTGGCTTGGGAGGCGGCCCATTCCACCGCCTACTTCCGCCCGGGCTCCTTCATAAAACGGGCCTTTAATAGCCCAATCATGCGGTAGGGTTACCCGTTCCCAGGTAAGATCATTAAAATTGTTTTGCACAAATGGAAAATCACTGCCGGGATTGCCATCCGGACGTTGATGATGTTTTGCCGGATCTTTTATAAAGTCATTGGCAGAAGGCAGTATCCATTTCTTTAAAACCTTTTCTGAAGAGCCTGTTACTACGGCTTCGGTAGGTTTTGCATCGGCGATAATATTGTCATTGCGGTCGCGGACCTCGGGACGGATATCATATATCAGTTTATCCGGCTCTGATTCATAGCGCATGAATCGCCATCCCTCGTTAATACCGATACGTTCACGGCTTTGCGACAGGCAATTCATCGAAAAAAAGACCGCCGCTAAAACAAGAAGTTTTCTTTTACGACAAATGGCCCGCAACAGGATCATATCAGGAATGAATTGCATAAAAGGTAAACTATGCGGAGCGATCGAAAGCGAAATAATGCCTGTTTTTAAAGAGAGAGGTGAAGTACACCTCTCTCGCTTAAATTTCTATCGAAAATAAAATAATGTTAGTTATAACCCGGGTTTTGCGTAATTACCGCTTCTCTATTTGCCTCTATTACTGATTGAGGAATAGGCCAAAGATTATATTTGGGATCTGCCTGGGCTGCATAATAGGGATTACATTTCACCACCCTGTCATACCATTTTCCCAAACGGTCTAAGGTCAGCATTCTTTTTTCTTCCACACCTAATTCTCTCATTCTTTCATCGAGGATATAGTCAATATTTACCTCTGCAGGCAATACAGGGGTTGCAGATGATCTTGCACGAACCATATTGATATCTGCCGCTGCTAAACCAGTATTATTTAGCCCCAGGTATGCTTCTGCACGTATCAGGTAGGTTTCAGCTAACCGGAACATATATTCATCACGAAAAGTAAATGCAGCCCCGTCTTTTAATGAATAAGGCCACGGGCGGTTTACCGGATCCAGTAATTCTTGCGGATGCTGATAAGGAGTAGTGGCTTTTGCCTGAAACGCATATAAAGCCCTGCTTGGTCTTCCTGATACAAGTACTGCATTACTCGTTCCTCTTGTACCGGCAGGCAGATTATAAAAATCAAGGTCTTGTCCAAACATAGGATTGGCAGGGTTGGTAACCTTGAATTTTCTAACAAAGTTGTGATTAGCATTCCTGATATCAGTACCAGAGTTTCTCCATACACTATCCTGGAACCAATATGAAGGGCCCATAAAACCTACACCCCTGCCACCAGAGCTATAATCACCAGCCGGCCATCTGAAATAGGCAACACCATTAAGATTTGCATCGCGGGTTAATGGTACATGTACCCTTTCCATACAATAACCTCCGGCATTGGCAAAACCTAAGTTGGTTGCACCGGCGCCACCAGGATTATTTGCTTCTATCTGAACAACAAGAATACCTTCCCTGTTACCTTTACTCCTGTTCTGATTCCCTACACGGAACATATCCGAATAAACATCCCCGGGATTAGCATTTGGTCCTGTTGACATACTGCCAAAACGACCAGTCATAAGGTTAAGATTGCCACTGGAAATTACTGCAGTAGCTGCATCAACTGCTTTTTGAAATTGTCCGGCTGCGAGATATACTTCAGATAAAAGATGAGTAGCCGCTTCCCTTGATAAATCGCCATCTTTATAAGATGCAAGTCCTATACTTGGGATATTAGCTGCAGCAAATTCCAAATCCAGGATACACTGGGCAAGCACTTCTGCTTTAGTGGCCCTTACAAAATCAACCCGCGGAGCTGTTGTTTCTTCAAGTGATAACGGCACACCTCCCCACATATAAGCCAATGTTCTGTATCCTAAAGCACGGAAGAATCGCCCCTTACCTTCGAATATTTTTTTGTCAGTGTCTGTCATGTCTGAAGAAGGAACACGGCTGATCACCGTATTTGCTTCAGCTATTATTTTATACAGTCTTGTCCAGTGCCCGGTGCGGTTACCGTTAGTTGGAGTAAAATCACCAACCAAATTTGGAACAGCAGCCGCCGCATCAATTGCCAGGTCTGTCCTGTATTGGTAATCATAAGTTGTATTATCATTCAATGTATAAAACTCCTCTCTTACTAGTCTGAACATATTATAAACAGATGCATTGAAATCTGCTGCAGTTTTGAAAGCATTAGATGTACTCAAAAAGTCAAGTGGAGTCTCATCCAGAAAACTTTTTTTGCATGAGATTCCTCCGGCAAAGAGTACAAACACAAGCAAATAAATTTTTATCTTTTTCATATAATTTTTTTAACAGGTTATCATGTTAGAATGTAATATGAGCACCGATAGTAATAGCTCTTAATACGGGTCTGCCATCTGTCCTCATGCCATTTGGTTCATCTGTAGTCACGCCATTTGCAAAAATTGGCACAAGTGCTTCAGGATCCCAACCGTCCCATTTTGTCCAGGTTATAAGATTTTTGCCACTCACATAAAAACTGATAGCCTGTGCTTTTATTTTATCCAGAATGCTTTTGGGAAGACTATAGCTAAGCGAAACATCCTGCAGCCTTACAAAGCTCCTTGATTCATATAATGGAGGATTATCGATAAGAGGGCGGGTTCCACCAGTTATCCGTGGATATTTTGCACCGGGATTTGCCGGTGTCCAGAATTCTACTCCCCGAAGTTCATTATTTCTTATACCATTGTCATCACGGAAATACTGACGGGCATTATTCTCCAGGTAGCCGTTTTTACCACCCTGAACAGAATTAAGCATAAAACTAAATGTTATCCCTTTGTAAGAAACACTGTTGTACAGACTTATACTGTAAGCCGGAAGTTTTGAGCCAATAAACGTACGGTCTGCGGCGGTAATTGTACCACTTTTGTCATGATCAACCACCCCCATGCTCCCTACAAAAAATCCTGGCAGCGGTGTTTCTCCTAACTGATAAATATGATCTGCCTGATAATTAAAAATAGTATTTGCACCAACGGGACGTCCAATAAACAAGTTACTGGCTACAATATCATCCTCTATGCCATCACCATTTGCATCCACACCTGTAAGATGAACAATCTTATTGGTATTCCTCCAGATATTTAATGATGATGTCCAGTTGAAATTTTTATTTCGTATAATATTTCCTGTTAACCCAATTTCCCATCCTTTATTATTGATCTCACCAAGGTTGGTCCTGAATGTAGTAAAACCGGTTACATCAGGAATCTGCACATTGAATAGCAGGTCCGTTGTTTTATTATTATAATAATCAATGTTACCGGTCAGGCGGTTGTCAAGAATAGCAAAATCAATTCCTATATCAACACCTTTGGTACGTTCCCATTTCAGGTTGGGATTGCCTAAAGCAGTCACTTGCTGACCAAAAAGTACAGTGGCATTATCACCAAATACATAAGAAGTGTTGGTCCCAACTGAAGCGATTGAAAAATAACGCTGTGTCTGGTTACCAATCACTCCATAACCAGCTCTCAGCTTAAGGTTATCAACCAATTTTACATTTTGCATGAAATCCTCACTGGAAATGATCCAGCCCGCAGAAACGGAGGGGAACACTCCATATTTATTATTTTCAGCAAAGCCTGAAAAACCATCCCTTCTCACAATTGCCTGTAAGAGGTATTTGTCAGCATAAGAGTAGTTTAATTTACCCATTTGATAATTCAATGCTTCTGAGTATGCATTAGTAGTAATACTTCTTTGATCAGCGCCTCCAATATTATTATAACTTAAATTAAGTCTGGAAAAGACGGTGCCTTCAGCAAAGGTTCTTTCATATTTTCTTTCTATTGCCCCGTATAGAGCCGTAAGCTCAACACCATGCTGATTGAATTTTGTTTTGTAAGTAAGTATGTTATCAAAAGTATAATCATACAAACTTTGATTTTCCTTATATGCCCTTCCATTCTGATTAGCATCAAACCGGCTCGCATAGAAATGCTGATCGTTGCGCAAATTCTGACCGAAGTTCATGCGATAGTGCAAACCTTTGATCCCGGGAATATCAATATCCGTATATACAACTCCTGTATAATATTGGTGCCGGTCCCGGTCATCCACAAAATAACTTGTCATCGGATTACCTAATACTGTGTTCGTAGGGCTGGGTATCACATTACCCAGTGAATCATAAGGACTATATAAAGGACTGAAAATATTTATTCCTCCAAAACCCGGTTCAGCGCCATCCTGGTCAACAAAAGAACCATACGCTTGCAAACCCACTTTCCACCACTCTAAAGCTTTGATCTCTAAATTGGCCCGGAGGTTTTTCCTGTTAAACTTGTCATTGATAATCCAGCCTTTTTGGTTAACAAAGCCGCCAGATAATAAATAAGTAACTCTATCACCACCACCTGATACAGAAAGATTGTTTTCAAAAATTGCCCCGGTATTTGTCGCTTCTTCATACCAGTTAAAATCCCTTCCATTATCATAACCAGGCCTTGCCGTTGGATCAAGCTTGCTTCTTACATCAAAAGCAGGATTAAGTTGTGTATAATCCGGGCCCATGTAAGCTTCCTGCCAAAAAGCATCCCTGACCCCATCAAGATACTGTTGCCTGTTCTTCGGTTTCAGATCATCACCAACACTTGGCTTTTGACTGGTGTATGCTGTCGAAAAGCTTATCCTGGGTTTTTGATTGAATTTTCCCTTTTTAGTTGTAATAAGTATTACACCGTTTGCGCCCTGTGCACCATATACTGCAGTAGCACTGGCATCTTTTAAAATATCAATACTTGCAATATCATCCGGGTTAATAGAAGAAAGAGAGCTGGAATATTGAATACCATCTACAATAATAACAACAGACTGGCTGCCACTAATTGTAACCCTGCCCCGAATGTTAATAGGCGGCGTACCACCTGCAAAAGTTGAAAGTCCCACATTCAAACCTGGTACAGTTCCTTGCAGATACTGTCCAATATTTGTATTAGGGGCATTTGCCATTGTTTCAAGGTTAACACTGGCAATAGAACCTGTTACATTTCTTTTACGTTGTGTTCCATAACCGACAACTATTACTTCACTTTCTGTTTTTTCCTGATTTACAAGGGTTATGTCCGCAGTTTGCCGGTTGTTGATACTTACTTCCTGCGTGGCAAAGTTTACCGCAGAAATAACCAGAGTACCATTTGACGGGGCGGTGATTTCATAATTACCATTGTCATCGGCAGTTGTGCCGTTGGAGGTACCTTTGACGATAATGGTGGCCTTTGCAATAGCCTGGCCATTTTCACCGGTAACTCTCCCCTTTACCCGGATACTGTTCTGGGTCAGGCCCGGCAAAGAGAAGAAGAGCAGCAAAACTGAAAATGCAAAAATTAAAAATGTTTGCAGAGACCCATTTTGCTGAAGATGGATTTTTCGATCTTGTTGTACTGAAGATTTCATAAACAGCAGTTTTTAATTTTTAAAGTTTATAAAGCCGGTGATCGGCTTTTGCCCCGGCTGATAGGCCAGCCTCCCATTCATTTATAAGGTGCCGGAATAAAGCTGATCCCTACCGGACCAGGCTATCAATTAAAAGAATTTCCGGGATGGCCAACGGGCACCCGAAAATCCAGGTTCAACTCCTGTGACTACCGTAAAAAACAAAGAAGAAAAAGGGGGGAAATGATCTGCAAAATCAGATGTAAGATCAATAGAACCTTTACCAGTAAAGGGTTTCATTAAAGTCTGGCAAACTCTTTTCGTCGTTACGGCAAGCATGAAATTGTAATTGACAAGCCGAATGTAAAAAGTTTTTTCGAAAAATTGCAACCGATTGCAATTTTTTTTTTGAACATCCCTTCTTTTATTTGTGGAAGAAAGCGATCAGTATGGCAGATGATAAGGAAATAACGATCTATGATATTGCCCAGTATCTCAATATTTCTGCCACTACCGTAAGCAGGGGATTGAAAGATCATCCTGCTATTAATAAGAATACCCGCAAAAAGATCTTCGAAGCCGCCAGGCACCTTGGCTACCGGTCCAATACGTTTGCCAGCAGCCTGAGAAGCAAGAAGACCTTTACAATCGGCGTCATTGTACCCCGCCTCAACAGCTATTTTATGTCGTCGGTGCTCGCCGGCATGGAAGATGCGGCCAGCCGGGAGAACTATAACCTGATCATCAGCCAGTCACTTGAAAACGCACAAAAAGAGATAGCCAATGCCCACACCATGTTCAACAAGCGGGTGGACGGCCTGCTGGCATCACTGGCGTATGATACAGAGAATATAGCCCATTTTGAGGCCTTTTTCAAAAAGGGCATCCCTGTGGTTTTCTTTGACCGTGTCTATCCGCATAATGACAGTACCTGCATAGTAATAGACAACTACAAAGCTGCTTATGATGTCACGAAACATTTGATAGGACAGGGTTGCAGGCGGATCGTTCACCTGGGCGGCAACCTGCTCAGGAACGTGTATGCTGACAGGCTGAAAGGGTATAAACAGGCTTTAAAAGACCATAATATACCCTTTGACGAAAAGAAACTGCTCGTCATCAGCAAGCTGAATGAAGAAGCCGGTATAAAGGCAGCAGAGCATATCCTGAAGATGAGCAGCCGTCCGGATGCCGTGTTTGCCGCCAATGATACAGCTGCCGTGTACTGTATGATGAAGCTGAAAGAGGCCGGTGTCGGGATCCCTGCTGACATGGCCTTTGCCGGGTTTAACAACGACCCGGTCAGCAAGATCATTGAACCCAACCTTACCACTGTGAATTACTCAGGTTATGATGTAGGCGAGGCGGCCGTTAGCAGTCTGGTCAATCATCTCAACGGGCTCTCCAGCATTAAAACCACCAATACTATCATTCTCCGTTCTGATCTGATCATCCGTGAGTCTTCCTTAAAAAACAAAAATTTGTAGATGAGCTTTTTTTTGCGATTTTTATGCAACCGATTGCAATATGAAGCCCAAAAAGGATGTGACCATATATGATATTGCGCAGAAGTTAGCCCTCTCTTCAGCCACTGTAAGCCGTGCCTTACAGGACCATCCGGCCATCAATAAGCATACCCGCAAAAAGATACAGGATACGGCCAAAGAACTGGGATACCGCCATAATACATTTGCCAGCAGCCTGCGCAAACAAAAGACCAATACTATCGGTGTGATCGTGCACGAGTTGAACAGTAACTTCATTACCTCTGTATTGGCCGGTATTGAAAAGGTAACCGCTGAAACCGGCTATGATATCATCATCGCCCACTCCTCCGAAAGTTTTGAAAAGGAAGCCGCCAATGCATTGAACCTATTTCACAAACGGGTAGATGGTCTTATCGCTTCCCTGGCTTTTAATACCAAAGGGCTCGATCACTATCACCCTTTTGAAGAAAAAGGCATTCCCGTTGTGTTTTTTGACAGGGTGGAAGAAAAAAGCGATAGTCCTAAAGTGATCATTGATAATTATAAATGCGGCTACCAGGCTACACAGCACCTGATCGAACAGGGATGTAAAAAAATTGTACTGGTAACGGCCAGCCTGAAACGTAACGTATATGCGCAGCGGCACAAGGGATACATGGACGCTTTGTATGATAATGGTGTCACTTTTGACAAAGATCTTGTACTGATCAAAGATCTGAGTGAACAATGCGGCGTGGAGGCTGCCATGCAGATACTAAAAATGAAGCCCTTGCCTGACGGCGCTTTTATCACCAATGATTTTTCGGCAGCTGTCTGTATGCAGACGCTGAAAGAAAATGGCATAAAAATACCGGGCGATATTGCTATAGTGGGTTTTAACAATGATGCGATCAGCAAAATAGTAGAACCGCAGCTTACAACGATTGATTACCCCGGTGTGGATATAGGTGAAATTGCTGCCCGCAACCTGATCAATCATTTACGGGGAATAAGTAATATCCGGCATACCCATACCATCGTAGTGAGATCTGATCTTATCATACGGAAATCATCACTAAAAAAATAATCGGAAAAGATTGCCGCCGGTATGAAAAAAACATTTCTATTTTTAGCGATTCTCATCATGGCAGGGTCAGTATCTGCAGAAAACGGGTACAGGCTATGGCTACGCTATGATCTTTTGACTGATAAAGCCCTTTTAACTGCATACCGGGCCCGCATCAGTACGATCGTAGCTGACGGACGTTCTGCAACAGCCGCTATCACAAAAGAAGAATTGCAGAACGGACTGCTGGGATTGCTGGGAAAGAAAGTCGTCATGACCAATACTATCGGCCATGGCGCTATAGTCACAGGTACGCCGGCAATGGATGTGATCGGTTCGCTTTCCTTAAAAGATCAATTGGCCAAAACAGGGAACGAGGGTTTTGTTATTATCTCCACACTTTACCAGGGAAAAAAGATCACAGTCATTGCTGCCAATTCCGATATAGGTGTTTTATACGGAACATTTCATTTCCTACGTTTGCTGCAGACACATCAGCCCATTGAAAAACTTAATATCATTTCCTCCCCGGCTATTCTACACCGGGTACTGAACCATTGGGATAATTTAAACAGGACGGTAGAAAGAGGCTATGCCGGTTTTTCGATATGGGACTGGCATAAATTACCGGATTATATTGACCAGCGATATATTGACTATGCAAGGGCCAATGCCTCTATCGGTATTAACGGCACCGTACTGACGAATGTAAATGCCAATGCGACCATTCTTACAAAGCCTTATCTAGAAAAAGTGAAAGCGCTGGCTGATGTACTCCGGCCGTATGGACTAAAAGTATATCTCACTGCAAGGTTCAGTGCCCCGATAGAGATCGGTAAATTAAAAACAGCCGATCCGCTGAATGACTCCGTTCAGCAATGGTGGAAAGAAAAAGCAAAAGAGATTTATTCTATCATTCCCGATTTTGGAGGCTTTTTAGTAAAGGCCAACAGCGAAGGACAGCCCGGCCCTCAGGACTATAAACGAAATCATGCCGACGGTGCCAATATGCTGGCTGATGCAGTGGCCCCTTTTGGCGGCATCATCATGTGGCGGGCTTTTGTATATAATCCTGAATCCAACGACCGGTTTAAACAGGCATACGAGGAGTTTCAGCCGCTGGATGGTAAATTCAGAAAAAATGTTTTGATACAGGTAAAGAACGGACCTATAGACTTTCAGCCAAGAGAACCTTTCTCTCCCTTATTCGGGGCTATGCCGAAAACGCCTTTGATGATGGAGTTTCAGCTGACACAGGAATATACCGGTCAGGGTACGCATCTTTTTTATGAAGCGCCGCAATTCAAAGAAGTACTCAATACCGACACTTACACTAAGGGGAAAGGATCAACCATTACAAAAGTAATTGGTGGAAGCCTGGATAATCACACTATATCTGGTATGGCCGGTGTCGCCAATATCGGGACTGATATAAACTGGTGCAGTCATCCCTTCGCCCAGGCCAACTGGTATGCGCTGGGGCGATTAGGCTGGACACCCACCCTTTCTGCAGAACAAATAGCGGATGAATGGATCCGGCAAACTTTTACGAATACTAAAAATGCTGTGGCTGTCATCAAAAATATCATGCTGCATTCGCATGAAGCATTGGTAAACTATATGACACCAATTGGTCTTACCCACATCATGTACAACGGCCATCATTATGGGCCAATGCCCTGGGGCAATACATTGAACCGGCCCGACTGGAACCCTGTTTATTACCATCGTGCAGACAGTGGCGGTATCGGTTTCGACAGAACAGTGAAAGGAACAAATGCATTGGCGCAGTATTCCGCTGAAGTCCAAAACCGGTTCGGGGATATCCGTTCGTGCCCCGATGATCATCTGTTATGGTTTCATCATGCAGCCTGGAACCATACCATGCAAAGCGGCCGCACACTATGGAATGAACTCTGCTATAAGTATTACACAGGAGTGGATTCCGTAAGGTCCTTTATCCGGCAATGGGACAAGGTTGAAAAAAATATAGATGAGGAAAGGTTTGTGCAGGTAAAGCAATTGCTGAACATACAACTGAAAGAAGCGATATGGTGGAGAAATGCCTGCCTGTTGTATTTTCAGACATTTTCCCGGATGCCCATACCCGCCGGCTATGAGCAACCGGACAGAACATTGGAATATTATAAAAGTCTCCGGTTCCCTTTTGCGCCCGGCAATTAAACCAGAAAGAAACAGATCATTGAAACTAACTTTAGCAGACCATGAGTAACATTAATAAAAAAATAGTAGCACTAGTGACAGGAGGGGGATCAGGACTCGGCTTAGCGATAGCAGTTAAATTCACAAAAAGCGGGATTGACACTATCATTGTGGGACGTGATGCTGGTAAACTGCAAAAAGCCCATTCGCAACTGGGAGAACATTGCCACCCCATGACCTGCGACCTCAGTAACCTGGCTTCTATCCCGGCATTTATTGAAAAGATCGTAGCCCGCTTTGGGCAAATTGACATACTGGTAAATAATGCCGGTATCAATATGAAAAAAGAATTCACAGAGGTGACCGATGAAGAATTCCAGAACATCATTACCACCAACCTTTGCTCTGTATTTGCCATCTCGAGAGAAGTCGTAAAGCAAATGCTCAAACAGGGAAATGGTTCGATCATTAACATCAGCTCCATGGCGGCGCAATATGGTTTACCCAAAGTAATTGCTTACAGCGCTTCCAAAACCGCCATAGATGGTATGACCAGGGCCATGGCAGTAGAACTATCGCCTAAAGGAATTCGTGTCAACGCTATTGCGCCCGGCTTTATTGAAACAGACATGACGGCAAAGGCGCTGAACACAGATCCCGAAAGAAAACAAAAAGTATTTGGCAGAACCCCGATGGGCTATATGGGAAAACCGGATGACATCGGCGAAGCCGCTCTATTCCTGGCCTCGGATGCGGCCAAATATATAACAGGAGTTGTATTACCTGTTGACGGAGGAAACTCGATAGGGTTTTAATACATAGCGTTTGCTGATCCAAAGTATCCTGAAGAAGAGCTTCAATGCCTGTATAATCGCTGCAGATTTATAACTACATCTAAAAATGTAAAGATGTCGAAAGGAAACGTATTGCTTCCATTGTTTTGGATTTGCTTTGCCGCCTCCGTCCAGGCACAACCATTGATCAGCGATAAGCCATCGGCAAACAATTTTTCGCTTGTTGCTTCGAACAGTGCTGTACCTATATATACCGATGAAAGTGATTTTATGCTGGTTCAAAGATCGGCTGCTCTTCTGCAGCAGGATATTGAAGTGGTCACTGGTGTCAGGTCTTCACTCGTTCACACCCTTCCTGCTCCTGCAAAAACCATTATCATTATCGGAACATTAGACAAATCAACTCTGGTAAAACAACTCGTACAGCAAAAAAAGATCAATGCAGATAAGATCAGGAACAAGTGGGAAGGATACCTGGTTCAAACTCTCACCAACCCATTCAAAGGAATTCAGCATGCCCTGGTGATCACCGGTAATGACAGAAGAGGAGTTGCTTATGGCGTTGCTGAACTTTCACAGCAGATCGGGGTATCTCCCTGGTACTGGTGGGCAGATGTACCTGTCAAAAAGAAAACAGCTTTATATATTCAGAAAAACTTTTTCAAAACAGACGCACCGCTTGTCAAATACCGCGGCATTTTTATCAATGATGAAGCACCCGCCCTATCCAGCTGGAGCAAAGAAAAATTCGGCGGATTCAATCACCTGTTCTATGAAAAAGTATTTGAGCTGATGACCCGGCTGAAATCCAATTATATCTGGCCGGCCATGTGGGGCAATGCGTTTTACGACGATGATTCTCTCAACATCAAAGCCGCAGATGACTGGGGTATCGTCATTGGCACATCACACCACGAACCCCTGATGAGGGCGCACGATGAATGGAGAAGACACGGTAAAGGCAAATGGAGCTACGACAGTAATGAAGTTCGTTTGAAAGAGTTCTGGAAGGGAGGCATGCAAAGAGCGACAAATGAAAAGATCATAAGTGTAGGCATGCGGGGAGATGGGGATGAGCCCATGTCAAGGGAAACAGCGACCGCATTGTTGGAAAGAATTGTAAAAGATCAACGGCAGATCATTGAGGAAGTGACCGGTAAACCCGCTGCTGAAACACCCCAACTATGGGCGCTGTATAAAGAAGTGCAGGATTACTATGATAAAGGCATGCGGGTTCCTGATGATGTGACCTTATTATTATGTGACGACAACTGGGGTAATATCAGAAAATTGCCGAAGCCAGGTGAAAAACCAAGAGCAGGTGGTTACGGCATTTACTATCATTTTGATTACGTCGGCGGGCCTCGTAATTACAAATGGCTGAACACAAATCCTATCGCCAGGGTATGGGAACAAATGCACCTCGCATGGGAGTATAATGCACGGCAAATATGGATCGTGAACGTTGGAGATATCAAACCCATGGAGTTTCCTATTGCCTTCTTTTTGGATTATGCATGGAATCCGACGAAGATCGGCCCGGCTGATCTGCAGAAATATACTGAACAATGGGCGGCCGCCCAGTTTGGAAGCAAACATGCAAAAGAGATAGCAGAGATCCTTTCCCAATACACAAAATATAACGGCAGAAGAAAACCTGAACTGCTGGATGCGAATACGTATAGCTTTAATTACAACGAATGGAGTAAAGTGGTAAGCGATTACAACTACCTGCTGAAAAAAGCTGAACGGATCAATGATCTTTTACCCTCTGAACACAGGGACGCCTATTTCCAGTTGGTACTTCACCCGGTAAAAGCCTGCGCCAACCTGAACGAGATGTATTATAATGTTGCCCTGAATAAAGAGGCGTATAAAAATAAATACGCTGCTGCCAACGAATATGCAGACAAAGTAAAACAGTTATACTCGAATGATTCGCTGATCACGCTGCAATATCATCAGTTAAATAGCGGCAAATGGAATCACATGATGAGCCAGACACATATAGGCTATACTTACTGGCAGCAACCACCCAGGCAGAGAATGCCTAGTATAAAATATGTACCCGCAGATTCCATTATAACACCAGTACCGGAATATGACAGCACGAGTCTCTCATCGTTTCATTTGATCCCGTCTAACTATAAAGGCAATGTCTTTTATGAACAGGATACGTATATATCAATGGAAGCATCACATTATTCAAAAGCGATCAATGCAAATGGCGTCACCTGGAAAACCCTACCCGATCACGGCCGTACAGGTGATGCGGTGACCAGCTTCCCGGTAACCTCTCCTGAACAAAAACCGGCAAACAACTCACCCCGCCTGGAATACGAGTTTTACACTTACAACCAGGGCGATGTTAAACTCAGTGCTTACTTCTCTCCCACCCTCAACTTTCACAGTACAGAAAATGGGCTGCAGTATGCCATATCCATTGACGATGAAACGCCGCAGATCATCAGCATCAATAAAGAGGATAAGAACAGTATCAGCGGCATCTGGAACAAATGGGTCGCAGAGAATATTATTATTAAAACAACTAACCATACAATTGCCAAACCCGGGAAACATACCGTGAAGTACTGGATGGTGAACAGTGGGATTGTACTGCAAAAACTGGTGCTGGACTTCGGTCATCTTAAACCCAGCTACCTCGGCCCACCGGAAACAATTTTTAAACCAATGAAATAACGATACTATGACAAATACATTCTCATTTGCATCATTTGCAGTCTCTGTCTGCCTGGCACTTGCAGGATGCTCGAACAGCAAAAAAGCAATTTCTTCTTCAGAAATCCCCTCGCTCAAGGAGACCTTTCAAAAAGATTTTATTATCGGTACCGCGTTGAATGGGCAACAGATCGAGGAGAAAGAGCCCAACGCAGCCGTACTGGTGCCTCAACAGTTCAATGCTATTACCCCCGAGAATATCATGAAGGCAGAAATAATACACCCTGAATGGGGTAAATATAATTTTGACCTCGCCGATAAAATAGTAGCCTACGGGCAAAAGCACAAAATGGAGATCAACGGACATACCCTGATATGGCATAGCCAGTTGCCCGCCTTTGTACGCAGGATGAAAGATGCCGACTCCGTCAGGCAATTCTTCACTGATCATATCACAACGATCGCCAGTCGTTACGATGGTAAGATCACCACCTGGGATGTGGTCAATGAAGCACTGGAAGAAGACGGCAGCCTGCGCAAATCCATATTCCTGGAAAAACTGGGTGAAGATTATATCGTTGACGCTTTTCGCCTGGCACAGAAAGCTGCTCCTAATAGCAAACTTTATTATAATGATTACAATATCGAGCAACCAAAGAAAAGAGCCGGCACCATTGCCATCATCAAAAAACTTAAGGCTGCAGGTGTACGTATAGACGGCGTAGGGATACAGGGGCATTGGAAAGCCTATAATGTGCCGCTGAAAGATATTGAAGAAAGCATTCTTGAGTATTCCGCATTGGGGATTGAGGTGATGTTTACCGAATTGGATCTCGGTGTATTGCCTAATCCATGGGACTCGGATGCTGCGGACGTGAACATGAAGGCAGAGTATAGTGCAAAGATGAACCCATACCCCAATGGTTTACCCGATTCCATGCAGGTCAAACTGACGAAAGGTTATGAAGACCTGTTCAATCTATTTTTAAAATACAAGAAAGAGATCAGCCGCATCACTTTCTGGGGAGTGAACGATGGTCAATCCTGGCTGAATGGATGGCCCATCCGTGGACGTACTAATTACCCCTTATTATTCGACAGGGAATTCAAACCGAAACCTGCCTTTTACAGGGTCATTGAAACAAAAACAAAGGGATCAGCGAAGAAGGCATTTTAATCAATTGATAAATATTATCAAAGATGAATACAAGTTCACAGAAACTATCGGTGTTCGAAAAGATTGGATATAGCCTGGGAGACCTTGCTGCCAACCTGGTATTTCAAACATTAGTAACCTGGATATCTTATTACTATCTGAATATATATGGGTTAAAACCCGAACATGCATCTGCTTTAACCCTCGTAGTGGGCTTAGTTGCTGCATTTGCATTTAATCCTGTCATGGGGGCCATTGCAGACAGAACAAAAAGTAAATGGGGAAAATTTCGCCCCTGGATTTTGTGGACGGCCATTCCATTGGGTGTTGTCTCGTTACTGGCTTTCAGAACACCCGGATTTGATTATCAGGGCAAGGTTATTTATGCAGTGATTACTTATGCGCTGTTATTATTGTTATACGCGGCCAACAATTTGCCCTATGGCGCTTTGAGTGGTGTCATTACCGGCGACATGAAAGAGCGCAACAGCCTTGGGGCTTATCGCTTTGTGGCGGTAATGTTTGCCCAATTCTTTGTGCAGGTGTTTATGTACAACTTCATCATTAAAGCAGGTGGTGGTGAAAGCATAGAGGCGAAAGCAATAGGCATATCTAAAGTAATGACAGTGCTGGCCATTATTGGAACCATCATGCTCATTATTTGCTTCCTTACCACAAAAGAAAGAATAATACCAAAGCCGGAGCAAAAATCAAGTCTGAAAGAAGATTTATCCGATCTGATAAAAAACAAACCCTGGATAATAATGCTGCTTGTTACCATATTAATCTTCATAACATTGGCATTGAAAGGAGGTGCTTATGTTTACTATTTTGAAAACTATGTGGATAAGGCTGAGCTTACTGCATTCCTGGAGCCCTTCAAAAAATTTCTGCCCACTTTTGAAAACGATACTTCATTGGGTTTAGGTGTATTTAACGGCGGCGGTATTTTAATGGGCCTGGTCGGGATAATGTTATCGCAATGGTTTGCTAACCGATATGGTAAGCGTAATGTTTTTATGACATCGTTGTTCATTTCCACCCTGTTTATTATTTTCTTTTACTTCTTCCCTCCAAAATCCATAGGTACCATTTTTGGCGCACAAATCTTACACGGCTTTTTCTATGGCATCAGCACGCCCATTTTATGGACAATGATTGCTGATGTGGCAGACTATAGTGAATGGAAAAACAACCGTCGTGCCACCGCCATTATATTTTCCGCTATGATGGTTGGATTGAAAGCGGGATTAAGCATTGGCAGTTCATTGGTGTCATGGATATTAGGCCAATACCATTACGTGGCTAATAGCACAACACCACAAACAGAAACGGCCATTAACGGAACTAAAATGCTGATCAGCATTTACCCGGCCATACCTTTTCTTATTGCAGTGGCATTACTGTTTTTCTATGAAATAAATAAAAAAATGGAAATGCAGATTGAAAGCGATCTGAAACAAAAACGCAACTGAAAACTACAGGACAACAACTAAAAACTATTTTATGCCGGAAGACAGCATTGCCCATATTGACTTTGACGAATTAGAAAGGAAAGCTATTTCGCAGCCATTAGTTAAAGATATATATACGGCCGATCCTTCAGCTCATGTGTTTAATGGAAAGATCTATATCTATCCTTCACATGATATGGATGCAGGCGATGCATTTGATGACCTGGGCAGCCATTTTGCCATGGAAGATTATCATGTGCTATCCATGAATGATCCTGCCGATACGGAAGCCACCGATCACGGAATTGCTTTACATGTAAAAGATGTTCCCTGGGCTGAAAAGCAGATGTGGGCGCCGGATGCAGCAGAAAAAGACGGTACCTTCTATTTGTTTTTCCCTGCAAAGGGCTATGACGGCATATTCCGCATAGGCGTAGCGACCAGTTCATCTCCTGTCGGACCTTTTGCCGCGCAACCGGAAGCCATCAAAGGAAGCTTTTCTATAGATCCTGCTATATTCAAAGATGACGATGGCCATTACTACATGTACTTTGGTGGCATATGGGGCGGGCAGCTACAACGCTGGAGAAACGGGAGTTTTAATGGCACAGAAGCATCAAGCCCGTTTGCTCATTTACCAAATGATGATGAAACCGCTTTATGTGCCAAAGTAGCCAGGCTCAGCGATGATTTTTTAGAGTTTGCTGAAACTCCCAAAGACGTAGTGATATTAGATGAAGATGGCCGGTCGCTATTACAGGGTGATAATGACAGAAGATTTTTCGAAGCCTCCTGGATGCACAAATACAAAGGGAAATATTATTTCTCTTATTCTACCGGCGATACACATTTCATTTGTTATGCCGTCGGGGATAATCCATATGGTCCATTTACCTACAAAGGGGTTGTATTAAATCCTGTGGTTGGATGGACAAATCACCATTCTATTGCTGAATTCAATGGCAAATGGTATTTATTTTATCATGACTCCAGTTTATCAAAAGGTGTTACACATCTCCGGTCAGTAAAAGTAACGGAGCTTACACATAATGATGATGGAACGATCCAAACGATCAATCCGTATAAAGAATAACCAGCAACATGATATGAGAGTCATTATTACATCTTTATTGCTTGCTTTACCATTTTCCCTATGCGCACAAATCAGGTTGCCACGCCTGGTAAAGGACAGTATGATCCTGCAAAGAGACACAAAAGTAAAAATATGGGGGTGGGCGTCTGCTAATGAAAAAGTGACAGTAAAATTCAACGGGAAGACCTACAAAACCAAAACGGGTGATAACGGTAAGTGGTCAGTTCTATTATCGCCAATGAAAGCCGGTGGACCATACACCATGGATATTATTGGTAATACCAGGATCTTACTAAAGGAAATCCTCATCGGCGATGTATGGATCTGCTCAGGCCAGTCCAACATGGTGCATCAAATGAACATCCATGATGTTACTTATGCAAAAGATATTGCTGACGCGAATTATCCGCAGATACGGCAATTCTGGATACCTACGCTGACAAATCTGCAAGGGCCGCAGGATAACCTGCCCACAGGTTATTGGAAGCCTGCTATTGACGAGGAGGTAAGACCCTTTTCAGCCGTCGCTTATTTCTTTGCAAAAAAGATCTATGAAAAATATCATGTACCCATTGGTTTGATCAATGCCAGCGTAGGCGGTACACCCATCGAAGCCTGGACAAGCGAAGAAGGGTTAAAAGAGTTTCCCGCCTTGCAAACAACCATTCAGAAAAATAAAGACACAGCGTATATCAATGGATTAAACAGAAGAGCTTTTGCCAATAGTCCTGTCCGGCCTGCACAATCACAGGACAAGGGCCTGATGGAACCGACACGCTGGTATGATGTAACCTATGTTCCCAGAGGCTGGCATACTATTAATATACCCGGCTACTGGGAGGACCAGGGCATCAAAGATCTTAATGGTGTTATCTGGTACCGGAAAGAAATAGATGTGCCCGCTTCTATGGCTGGTAAACCCGCAAAGGTCTGGCTCGGCAGAATTGTTGATGCTGATGTGTTATACATAAACGGTAAACAAATTGGCAATACAACGTATCAATATCCTCAAAGAAGATATAACGTAGCGGCGGATATATTAAAGGCAGGTAAAAATGTATTTGTTATAAAAGTCACCAATACAAATGGCAAAGGGGGATTTGTTCCGGATAAACCTTATTGCCTGTTTGCCGGCAATGACACGGTTGATCTGAAGGGAACATGGCAATACAAGGTGGGAGAAGTATTTGAACCCAGAAGCGGCGGCTTCGGCGGTGGCGGTATCAATGCACAGAATCAGCCAACATCATTATATAATGCCATGATCGCCCCGGTCATTAATTACACCATCAAAGGGTTCCTGTGGTACCAGGGCGAAAGCAATGCCGGAAGGGCAGCAGAGTATGCAAAACTGCAACCCGCACAAATTGCCGACTGGCGTACTAAGTGGCAACAGGGCGATATACCGTTTTTGTTTGTCCAGCTTCCCAATTATATGGATGCAAATTATACTCCTTCAGAAAGCCAGTGGGCAGAACTAAGAGAAGCACAACTAAACTCTTTATCTGTTCCCAGTACGGGAATGGCTGTCGCCATTGATCTGGGAGAATGGAATGATATACATCCTGATAACAAAAAAGATGTGGGAGAACGATTGGCGCTGGCTGCGTTAAAGATCGCTTATGACGAGAATGTCGTTCACTCGGGCCCTCTTTACCAGTCATCGGAGATCATCGGTAACAAAATAACGATCAGCTTCGCCAGCATCGGCAGCGGCTTGATAACAAATGATGGGGAAGAGCTGAGGCAATTTGCTATTGCAGGGGCTGATAAAAAATTTGTGTGGGCAAAAGCCAGAATAGAGGGAAATAAAGTAGTTGTCTGGAGTGAACGGGTTGTTCAGCCATTGTATGTGCGTTATGCATGGGCGGATAATCCTGCTGTCAATCTCTATAACAAAGAAGGATTACCGGCATCACCATTCAGAACAGATAAATGAGATGTAAAAAGTATGAAAAGCACATTAGCAGGAATATCTGCTGACAGGAGCTGAACATCCTATACAGTGTATTAACAAGTTTTACATGAGTGGGGGAATAAAAAATAGCTTAAAATGATGTATCGCAAACTAACTGCACTTACAATTACTGTTCTGATTGCCGGTCACGGTCATTCACAAAATACAGTAACTCCGGGACAGATTTTAAAAGAAACTTATAAAAATGCATTCCTTATTGGAACAGCCGTTACCCCTGCCATCACATCAGGGAATGACAAAGCCTCGCAGGATATAGCTGTCCGGCATTTCAATTCTGTTACGGTTGAAAATGTAATGAAAGCCGCATTGATCAATCCTCAACCGGGAGTGTATAACTATGGTCCGGCAGATGATTTTGTTGCCTTTGGCGAAAAACATAAAATGTTCATTGTCGGCCATACCCTTGTATGGCACAATCAATGCCCCGCCTGGTTTTTTACCAATAACGCCGGAAAGCCAAATACAAAAGAAGAACAGACAGAGAGACTAAGAAGTCATATCAAAGCGGTTGCCGGAAGATATGCAGGCAGGATACATGCATGGGATGTGGTGAATGAAGTAATAGATAATGACGGGAGCTATCGCCCAACTACATGGGTGAATGCATTTGGGAATGGTGATACGCTGGTAAAATATGCTTTCATGTTTGCTGCTCAATATGCACCTAATACCGAGTTATATTATAATGATTTTAATGCCTGGCGCCCTGAAAAACGGGATGGTATTGTGCGACTGGTGAAAATGCTGCAGAAAGAAGGTATTCGTATTGATGGCGTGGGAATGCAGGGCCATTGGGGATTGAATTACCCAAAAACGAAATACATCGAAGATGCTATTGATGCGTATGCTGCCTGTGGTGTAAAAGTAATGATAACAGAACTGGATGTGGATGTGCTTCCGTTAACAAAAGAAGGACAGATCATTGGCCAGGGCATGGCCGACAAACAATTCCAGTTAGAAGAATTTAAAATCTTTTTAGATCCTTACCCAAAAAGTTTCCCCGATAGCATGCAAACGTTGCTGACAAAAAGATATGAAGAACTATTTTCCATTTTTTATAAAAGACGCAACAAAATTGCGAGGGTGACGCTATGGGGTATCCACGATGGCATGAGCTGGAAAAACGACTACCCTATACCGGGCAGAACCAACTACCCATTATTATGGGACAGGCAGCGGTTAGCCAAACCCGCTTTAACTGCTGTCTTAGCTGTGCCTTTTAAACCCGGCAACCAATAAAGAGTTTTAGCCTAAAAAGTAAAAATGAAAAAACAGGCAGGAGTTTTTATTCTATCGGTAATCAGTTTACTGTTTGCCGGATATGCCAGGGCCCAGTCAATAACATTGGTAAATCCTGTTCTAAGCGGATTTTATCCCGACCCCAGTATTGTTCAGGCGGGATCCGATTATTACCTGGTCAATTCCACTTTCTCCTATTTTCCCGGTATCCCTGTATTTCATAGTAAAGATTTAAAAAACTGGAAGCAGATTGGAAATGTGATTGATCGTACTTCCCAGCTTGATTTCATGGGTGAACGGATGACCAGGGGCTTATTTGCCCCGGCCATCAGTTATCATAACGGAACCTACTATGTAACCTGTACCGATATTGATCACGATGGAAATTTTATAGTTACCGCCAAAAATCCGGCTGGTCCATGGAGTAACCCGGTTCGCATCCCACAGGTAAGAGGCATTGATCCGTCTTTGTATTTTGATGACAACGGCAAAGCGTACATTCTTTACAATAGTGATGCACCGGATAATAAACCATTGTATTCAGGTCACCGGACTATCAGGATGTATGAATTTGACCCGGTGAACTTAAAAGTAACGGGTGAAGAAAAGCAATTAGTAAATGGCGGTGTTGATATCACCAAAAAACCAGTATGGATAGAAGGCCCGCATATTATAAAAAGAAATAACTGGTATTATTTATATGCGGCTGAAGGCGGCACCTCTGTTAATCATTCAGAAGTGGTTTTACGCAGCAACTCAGTTTGGGGGCCTTATATCCCTTATGAAAAAAATCCAATACTAACTCAACGTGATCTGCCTGAAGACAGGAAGCACCCGGTTACCTCAGCTGGTCATGCCCAGTTTGTGGAGGGGCCAGACGGGAAAACCTATGCCGTGTTTTTAGCAGTGAGACCCTACGCCGGCGATCATTACAATACAGGCAGGGAAACCTTTATCGCCCCGGTTGAATGGAGAGATGACTGGCCGGTTATAAATCCTGGCAGCAAAGAAATACTTTATGATTACCCTGCAAACATCAAAGAGGCAAAACAGCGAAATGCGCTTCCGCAGTCCGGGAATTTCTCGTATACTTTAAGGTTTAATAAAAAACTTGATCCCACCTTACTGTTTATGCGTAAGCCAGACAGCACAGCTTTTTCTTTATCACAAAAAAATGGCCTCCTTTTAAAATTAAAGCCCGAAACCATAATGGACCTGGGGAGTCCCTCCTTTATCGGGAAACGCCAGCAACATATTTACAGTACAGCAGAAACGCAGCTAATGTTTACAGCTAGAACCCCCAATGAAAAAGCCGGGCTAATCATTTTTCAGAGTGAATCGCATTTCTATTTCTTAGCCAGATCAATGGCCGGTAATCAGGAAGTAGTGCAGCTTTTCAAAGGAATACCTGAAGAAAAAAAGATGGAAATGCTGGCTGAAATTCCTTTGACGGGAAATACATCAAAACTTGGTTTGCGCATCAATTCAGAAGGGGCTACCTATAGTTTTTATTACTCCGTGGATTCCAAAAACTGGAGCCTCCTGAAAGAAAAAGTTGATGCGAAGTTTTTAAGTACCAAAGTTGCCGGAGGCTTTGTAGGCTGTATTTATGGAATGTATGCTACTTCATCAGGTGAGCAAACAACTAATTCGGCATCTTTCAGGTATTTAAAATATGCCGGAAACGACCCAATGTACAGATGAACTGATCGGGATATTATTACTGAGGCACTATGAATTATCAAGTAATGAAAAAGACAGTCCGGATAATCAATATACTGATGCTAACGTTAGCAATGACAAACGCTTCATCTGCACAAAAACACTATAGTGATAACGGAAACGGCACCTATACCAACCCTGTTATTCCGGCTGATTTTCCCGACCCGGATGTGATCCTGGTGAATGACACCTACTATATGGTTACCACCACTATGTTTGTTTTTCCGGGTGTCACCGTATTACAGTCAAAAGACCTCGTTAACTGGGAGTATTGCAGCAACGCCGTACCCCGGTTTGATTTTAGTAAGTGTTATGATCTCGATAGTTGCCACCGTTATTCGCATGGTCAGTGGGCTACCAGTATAAAGCACCATAACGGAAAATTCTACCTACTCTTCATTACATTGGATGAAGGAGGGTTTATTTGTACCGCTTCAAAAGCTGAAGGCCCCTGGGAAATAAGAAAATTACCAAAAGGGTTTTATGACCCGGGATTATTCTTTGATGATGACGGAAAAATTTACGTTACACATGGCTACAGTAAGATATCTGTTACAGAACTCAACCCGGACTTCTCACCGAAAACTAAAGACTCTCTTGTTTTCACCGGTGACATACGCAGAGGTCTTGAAGGGATGCATGTGTATAAGATCAATGGTTATTACTATTTATATGGCACGTACGGGGGAAGGGATGGAATACAGGTAGCATTGCGATCAAAAAATATTTATGGCCCTTTTGAACAAAAAGTGGTGATACTGGATACTACACCAGGAATAAATTTTGGCATACACCAGGGAGCGCTATTAAGAACACAAACCGGCGAATGGTGGACCATACTGTTTGTTGACAGCGGCCCGTTCGGACGTTTCCCCTCCCTGCAACCTGTAACATGGACGGATGGCTGGCCGATGGTGGGTGTGAATGGGAAAGCAGTGGTCACTTATAAAAAACCAGGTGTCGGAAAAACCTGGCCGGTAAAAACATTGCCCGCTTCTGATGAATTTAACAACAAAGACCTGGGAATGCAATGGGGCTGGAACCATAATCCCGATGCAGCAAACTGGTCATTGACAGAAAGAAAAGGACATTTAAGACTGAGAACCGGGAAAGTTGTTTCAACCCTGAGGGAAGCACGGAATACACTTACGCAAAGACCTTTTGCCAGCTACGATCCAAACAACCCCACTATCGCCACCACAAAAATAGATATGTCCGGTATGAAAGACGGCGATATAGCAGGATTGGCTGTTTTCCAGGATCCGTATGCCTTTATAGCTGTAAAGCAGGTGAATGGTTCCCGGTATATCATCATGGTGAATGACGGTAAAGCCATTGATTCCGTATCAATAGACCGGCCAACGGTATACCTGCGTACGGTTGCCTCAAATAGTACAGCTACCGCATCGTTTGAATACAGCCTGGATAACAAAACATTCACCTCATTAGGTAATTCTTTATCCATGCGGTTCAATCTTTCTGTATTTACAGGTAATAAGTTTTGTCTTTTCAATTATGCCACTAAAAAAACCGGTGGTCATGTTGATTTTGACTGGTTCAGAACCAAATTTGATTAAAAAAATGATTATGAGAAAAGCACTTTTGTTTGTCGTTTTGTTTTCATCGCTGATCAGTCACTCCCAGTTCAACCAGGCCTGGCGTGGTAAAAAATCTGCCATAGTCATTACGTATGACGATGCCATCAATGAACACCTGGACAATGCAGTACCGGTGCTCGACTCGCTCGGACTGAAAGCCACTTTCTATATCACGGCATTCTCCAATTCCATGCAAACCCGGTTGAACGACTGGAAAAAACTGGCAGTAAGCGGACATGAATTAGGCAACCACACTTTATTTCACCCCTGCATCGGCGGTACTGGCAGGGAATGGGTAAGTAAGCAAAATGATTTAAGAAACTTTTCTGTCAGGCGGATGGAAAACGAAGTGCGTATGACAAATTTGTTTTTGCAGGCGCTGGATGGAAAAACAAAAAGAACCTTTGCTTTTACCTGTGGTGATATGAAAATCGACGACTCATTATTTATGAATGGGATGAAAAACGATTTTGTGGCGGCAAGGGCTGTACGGAATGAAATGCATAAAATAAATGAAATAGATCTATACAATACAGATTGCTATGTGGTCAACAACCACAACTTTGAGCAAATGAAAGAATGGGTGGATAAAGCTGTTCAGTCCAATTCTTTACTCGTTATCCTGTTTCATGGTGTGGGTGGCGGAAACAGTTTAAATGTATCGCTGGATGACCACAGGAAAATCCTCACCTATATCAAACAACAGGAAAAAGATCTAATGATTGCCCCAATGCTTGATGTGGCGGAACATATTAAAGATTGGCAAACCCGTGACAAAGCAGCACGGCAACAGCAGCAAGCCACGCAGGCCGATCACAGGAATATGCTGTCACAACTAAAGATAGACTCTATACGCCGCGGGCCATCGGGGAACCCATCAGCGCCAAATGCAGCCAACAGCGATGAATCAAAAGCTACACAGTACACTTCATTACCCAACCCGCTTACATTAAAGAACGGGAAGAAAGTTACTGATGCAAGAACATGGTGGAATAAACGCCGGCCCGAGATAGTGGAAGAATTTGACAAAGAGATCTATGGCCGTGCACCAAAGAATACACCCAAAGTGACATGGGAAGTGGTGAGCACTGTTGATACGATCTTTGGTAATCAAAAAGCAGTAACAAAGAATTTATTGGGTCATGTAGATAACTCATCTTATCCGCAGATCAAAGTAGATATACAATTATCGGTCACCACTCCTAAAAGTATCAGTAAACCGGTTCCGGTGATCATGGAGTTTGGATTTATTTTCCCGGCCGGTTTCCGGCCACCATCGCCACCTCCCGGTACTCCTGTACCCAAAAGCTGGCAGGAGCAGGTATTGGAAAAAGGATGGGGCTTTGCCATCATTGTTCCCACCAGTTTCCAGGCCGATAACGGTGCAGGTCTGACACAAGGTATTATCGGGCTGTGCAATAAAGGTCAGTCACGCAAACCAGATGACTGGGGGACACTCCGTGCATGGGCATGGGGCGCCAGCCGTGCTATTGATTATTTCGAAACAGACAAAGATGTGGATCCAAAACGGATCGGTATCGAAGGCCTTTCCCGGTATGGTAAGGCCACCGTTGTCGCCATGGCGTATGAACCGAGGCTTGCTATTGCATTTATTGGTTCGTCGGGAGCAGGTGGTGTAAAGATATTGAGACGTATATATGGTGAACAGGTGGAGAACCTTGCTTCTTCCGGGGAATATCACTGGTTTGCCGGTAACTTTATTAAATATGCAGGCCCTTTAACACAAAATGATCTGCCTGTTGATGCACATGAACTCGTAGCCTTATGTGCACCGCGGCCTGTCTTCATCAGTTCTGGATCGCCAAACGTGGAAGGAAAATGGGTAGATGCAAAAGGAATGTTTCTCGGCGGAGTACATGCCGGCCCTGTTTACAGGTTGCTTGGCAAAAAAGACCTTGGCACGTCAGAATATCCGCCGGAAAAGACTGCATTAACAGACGGTGATATTGCATTCCGGCAACATGAAGGCGGACATACAACAGGACCTAACTGGCCGGTATTCCTGCAATTCGCATCAAGGTATTTTGGCCAATAGATCTAAGAAATGAGCTCATACAATTGCTGCAACATAAATACTATGAACATGACAATCAAACATCGCTTATTCTCACTGAGTATTCTCCTTTTGTTATCTACGTTGTGCCATGCACAAGCTGACAAAGACAAACTCCCGTTCTGGAACCACAAATTGCCGCTTGAGAAAAGGGTCAACGATGTGGTGAGCCGCTTAACACTGGAAGAAAAAGTAGCCCAGATGCTGAATGCCACGCCGGCTATTCCGCGGCTGGGTATTCCGGCCTATGACTGGTGGAACGAAGTATTGCATGGAGTAGCCAGAACACCTTACAAAGTGACCTCCTATCCGCAGGCCATAGGAATGGCTGCTACATGGGATACCGGTTCATTGAAAAAAATGGCTGACTACTCCGCTACGGAAGGCAGAGCCATTCATAATAAAGCGATCCAGTTATCAAAGACCGGCGACCGTTATGTCGGGTTAACGTACTGGACACCCAATATCAATATTTTCCGTGATCCCCGATGGGGACGTGGCCAGGAAACCTATGGAGAAGATCCTTTCCTGACTGCTTATTTCGGTGCTGCCTTTGTTCGTGGTCTGCAGGGTAATGATCCGAAGTATTTAAAGGCGGCAGCCTGTGCCAAGCATTTTGCAGTGCATAGCGGGCCGGAACCTTCAAGACACTCCGATAATTTCAATCCATCCGCTTACGATCTGTGGGATACTTATTTGCCTGCTTTCAAAGAATTAATTGTAAATGCCAAAGTAGCCGGTGTGATGTGTGCCTACAATGCGGTGAATACACAGCCCTGCTGTGCCAGTGACCTGCTGATGAATGATATCCTGAAGAAACAATGGAAATTCACCGGCTATGTCACGAGTGATTGCTGGGCCATTGATGATTTTTTCCGCTATCACAAGACACATAAGGATGCCACTTCATCGGCGGTAGATGCGTTGATACATGGTACGGATGTAGAATGCGGTCAAACTGTTTATAAAACACTGGTAGATGCCGTAAAAACAGGGTTGATAAAAGAGGAGCAACTGGATGTTTCTCTGAAAAGATTGTTTGAGATTCGCTTCCGTCTGGGTATGTTCGATCCTCCTTCCCTGGTGAAATATGCGCAGGTAAAAGAAACCGCATTGGAAGCACCGGAACATAAAGCGCATGCACTGAAAATGGCACAACAATCCATCGTGCTGTTAAGAAATGAAAACAATACACTGCCTCTCAATAAAAAAATAAAAAAGATCGCTGTTATCGGGCCTAATGCTTCCAACCGGATAGCTGTACTGGGCAACTATAATGGCACGCCTTCCCGTGTAGTGACCGTACTGGATGGTATTAAAGAAAAACTGGGTAACGGCGTCGAAATAGTGTATGAGAAAGCCGTCAATTTTACCAATGATACACTACTGGTGTATGACAACATCAGCAACCTGTACACTATTGATGGTAAGCCTGGAGTAAAAGCAGAATACTTTTCTAATACCAAACTAGAGGGCAATCCCGCCGTAACAATATTTGACACTGATATTGATCATTACTGGACAGAAGGTCAGGTACCGGTAGCCGGTATTGCTTCAGATAATTATTCGGCACGTTATACCACTTCCTTTACAGCCCCTGAAGACAAAGAGATGAATTTTGAGATAGAAGGCGATGATGGTTACAAGGTTTTTGTAAATGACAAACTGATGGTGGACTCCTGGCTGCGGAACCGCTGGGGCGCCAAACAATTCAAACTATCTGTACAAAAGGGCAATAGTTATAAGATCGTAGTAGAGTTCTTTCAGACCAGTGGCCCTGCATCTATTCGTCTCAAACCCGGCAATTATATAAAAACTGATTTCAATGCACTGGTCGGAAGAATAAAAGATGCAGACGCCATCGTGTATGTGGGCGGCATCTCACCACAACTGGAAGGTGAAGAAATGCCGGTCACTGTCCCGGGATTCAAAGGCGGCGACAGAACCAGCATCTTATTACCCGCAGTACAAACGGAATTATTAAAAGCATTAAAAACAACAGGCAGACCTGTCGTATTTGTCATGATGACAGGAAGCGCTATTGCCACACCCTGGGAATCAGAGAACATTCCGGCCATCATGAATGCGTGGTATGGCGGCCAAAGCGCCGGTACGGCCGTGGCTGATGTTCTGTTTGGCGATCATAATCCGGCGGGAAGGCTACCCGTTACATTTTATAAAAGCGATAACGATCTGCCTGGCTTCAGTGACTACTCGATGGAAAACCGCACTTACCGTTACTTCAAAGGCGACCCCTTGTATGGCTTTGGCTATGGCCTTAGTTATACAAGCTTTCATTATGATCAGTTGAAGGTTCCTGCTGCTTCACAGGCAGGAAAAAAGATCATAGTCAGCGCAAGAGTGACCAATACAGGAAAAAGAGACGGCGAAGAAGTGGTTCAGCTGTATCTTTCCAATGAGAATAAAACGATCAAAGCACCGCTGAAAGCATTGAAGGGTTTTAAGAGAATATTCCTGAAGGCTGGTGAAAGCAAGATCATTCAGTTCACCCTGACCCCGCAGGACCTTTCTGTTCCGGATGAGAAAGGAACATACCGGTCCCTGAAAGGAAAGCTATTGGTAAGCGTGGGCGGTGGCCAGCCTGATGAAAAGAATAAAATGACAAGTAACGTACAAAATAGAACAGTTTCCGTCTTGTAACCGATGAGCAAAGAATAGTATCAGTCAGTATATATCCTGATTCGTTCATTTAAAAAAAGCTATATGAAAAAAATGAAGACCGGGCGCAGAAAGTTCCTGGCAGATTCCGTTAAAGCTGCACTGGGAACAGGTATAGCCCTGAATTTTCCTGCAATTGTCCCGGCAAGCGTATTTGGCAAATATGCCCCGAGCAACAGGATCAATGTGGCGGCCATTGGCACAGGGAGGATTTCACGGGGCCATGATATGCCGGGTGTGTGGCAATATGAGTATGCACAGATCATGGCAGTTTGTGATGTTGACTCTGTAAGGGCGGACGAAGGAAAAAAACTGGTGAATGACTTTTATTCCAAACGTGATGGCAAATCGTTTGATGGAGTAAAAGTCTATACCGATTACCGTGAACTGCTATTGAACAAGGATATTGATGCAGTATTGATCAGTACACCGGATCATTCACATGCCATGATTGGTGTGGCTGCTGCCCGGGCCGGCAAACATATTTACATGCAAAAGCCCGCATCGCTTACCATCGCTGAAGGAAGAGTGATTAGCGATGTGGTGAACAAAAGCGGTGTGAAATTTCAAATTGGCAGCCAGCAGCGAAGCAGCGAGCAGTTCCGTTATGCTGCTGAATTGGTCCGCAACGGACGAATTGGTGAATTGAAAACGGTCTATGTTGGTTTACCCGGCGACCCGCCCGGTGGTAATAAAGAAGAAATGGCTGTTCCAACGAATCTTAATTATGATATGTGGCTGGCTTCAACACCTGCGGTTTATTATACGGAAGAAAGAGTGCATCCGCAGAAAGGTTATGGCCGTCCTGGCTGGTTGCGCTGCGAACAATTCGGCGCCGGCATGATAACCGGGTGGGGTTCTCATCATATTGATTCGGCTCACTGGGGCATGGGAATGGAAAAAAGCGGACCGGTGGAAGTATGGGGGCATGCTGATTTTCCAAAAAGCGGCTTATGGGACGTGCATGGCATCTTTCGCACAGAAGCCCTCTATGCAAACGGCGTGAAAATGATCGTAAGTAATGAATTGCCAAATGGAATTAAGTTCGAAGGCAGTGAAGGCTGGATATTTGTATCAAGGGGCGATTACCAGGTGACTGCCAGTGACCCCTCCAAACCCGGGACCCAGGCAAAGAAAATAGATGCCAGCGATCCGAAAATTCTTACTTCTGTTATTGGTGAAAAAGAATTTCACTTTACTGTGAGCAAGAACCACCATGGCAACTGGCTGGAAGCGATCAGGGATAATAAAGACACCATAGCGCCGGTGGAAGAAGCGCACCGCTCCTGTTCTGCCTGCCTGGTACATCATATTGCGATGAAGTTGAAACGAAAAGTGTACTGGGATCCGGTGAAAGAACAATTCAAAAATGACAGCGAAGCCAACGGCATGCTGTCAAGACCGCAACGTTCTCCCTATATCATCAGCACCTGACGATCATGAAAAAGCTATTCAAATATATACCCGTCATCTTCGCCATCTCCTGCCAGCCAGCTGAAAAAGAAAATAAGGATATGATCCGCCTTGTTACAGTAGATCCGGGTCATTTTCATGCAGCGCTGGTGCAAAAGACCATGTACGATCAGGTGGACAGCACGGTGTATGTATATGCACCCGCAGGCAATGACCTGCAGCTTCACCTGGATCGTATCCATGGTTTTAACAGCAGAAAAGAAAATCCGGCACATTGGAAGGAAGAGGTCTATACGGGGAATGATTTTTTTGAAAAAATGATCGCGGAGAAAAAAGGGAATGTTGCCGTATTGTCGGGGAATAATCAAAAAAAGACCAGTTATATCCTGCGGTCATTACAGAATGGTTTTAATGTTTTTGCAGATAAGCCCATGGTGATAGATAGCAAAGGATTTGAAGAATTAAAACAGGCATTTGAAGCAGCGCAAAAGAATCGTCTCCTGTTATATGATATCATGACCGAACGCTATGAGATCACAACCATACTTCAACGGGAACTTTCCATGATACCGGAGATATTCGGCACATTGGAAAAAGGCACTCCGGAAAACCCGGCAATTACTAAAGAAAGTGTTCATCATTTGTATAAATATGTCTCCGGCAATGTGCTGACAAGACCTGCCTGGTTCTTAGATATAAGCCAGCAGGGCGAAGGTATTGTAGATGTAATGACGCACCTGGTGGACCTGGTACAATGGGAATGTTTCCCGGAACAAGTGATTGATTACAACAAAGACATATTGGTAGATAAAGCCAAAAGGTGGACAACCGATATAAGCCGGGACCAGTTCAAAGAAATAACCAAACTGGATGATCTTCCTTCCTATTTAACTAAAAGTACCGGTGAAAATGGTTCACTGAAAGTTTACTGTAATGGTGAGATCAATTATCGCATCAAAGGCATTCATGCCAAAACATCGGTAATATGGAACTACAAAGCCCCGGAAGGAACAGGTGATACGCATTATTCCATTATGCGGGGCAGCAAGGCCAACCTGGTAATACGGCAAGGGAAAGATGAGAACTATAAACCCACCTTGTATATTGAACCCGTCTCTGGTGACACTGCATATGGAACAGCATTAAAAAAATATTCTTCGGCTTTAAGTACAAAATTCCCCGGTGTTGAATTATACAAGACAGTCAGCGGATGGAGTGTTAAATTGCCGGAGAATCTGATAGAAGGTCACGAGGCCCATTTCGGAAGAGTGATGGAAAAGTTCCTGGAATATCTGAAGAATAAAAATATGCCGGCCTGGGAAGTGCCGAATATGCTGGCAAAATACTACACGACCACCAAAGCATTGGACATAGCATCCGCCCCCTGACAATAAAGTACACCTGGCTGTTCTATTGACCATTTTAAAAAAGGATGATGAAAAAGCTCCTGACGATACTGTTTGTCATTACTGTTTTCCATTGGCAGAGCTTAGCGCAATATCCCAGGGTGGATATTCCCGGTTCTGAAGTAAGAAAGATCACTTCATCCATAGTGGCCGGGCAGGAGTATGAATTACATATCCTGTTGCCGGGTGGCTATAAGAACAGTTCAAAAAAATATCCTGTCGTTTATTTAATGGACTCTCAATGGGATTTCCCATTGGTAAAATCCTTGTATGGCGAGCACTATTTTGATGGCTTCATCCCTGAACTCATCATTGTAGGTGTAACATGGGGAGGTATCAATCCCAATCCTGACAGCTTGCGGGCAAGAGACTACACGCCTACAAAAGAAGCCCGGCTTCCGCAAAGCGGCGGTGCGGAACAATTCCTTTCATTCATGAAGAATGAACTGTTCCCGTTCATCGAAACAAACTATAGAGCTGATAGCAAAAGCCGATCACTGATGGGTTGTTCACTGGGTGGTTTGTTTACGCTGTACACCTTATATACCCATACCGATATGTTCACTGGCTATGCAGCTGCCAGTCCTGCTGTAGGCTGGGATAGGGAAGTACTATATAAATATGAAAAGGAGTTCGCCCAAAAGAAGCTACCAGAACCGGTAAGAGTATATATGACCATTGGCGATGTAGAAAGAAGCCGTCCTGCTTATGAAAGATTTGCTGCGCAAATGAAGGGCAGGAATTATCCTTTGGTAAGCCTGGTGTCAAAGATATTAGAGAACACAGGGCATTCAGGAACAAAAAGTGAAACCTATGGCAGGGGGATGCAGTTCATATTTGAAAAACCTAAACTGAAACTAACCGATATAGTACTGGGTAAATACTCCGGTAAATACCAATCGCCTGCCGGGAATACTATTGAAATAAAAAATGAGAATGGGCAACTTGCCCTGTACTTCTCTCCTGCCAATAAGTACGTGCTGTATTCGGCCAGTGAAACTGATTTCTACTCTACTTCGGAATACTTTAATGTATCTTTTAAAAGCTCCGGCGGCAAGCCTGAAGGTTTCCGGCTGGAGAGATATGGCAACTCCCAATTCATTAAAAAAACAGATTGACATGCGGCTCCTTTTCTTTATTCTATTTACAGCATATACATCGTTGCTGGCAGCACAGAAAACAGACTCCCTGGCGCCCGGTGTTTATCGCTGGGAAACTTTGGAAACAAAAAAGGAAGACACCAGGATAAGAAGGCAAGTACTCGAAGGCAGTACAACCTCTCTCGCCTATTTTGAAGTCCATACTTCCACCCTTGAGCCGGGTAAAGCTCCTCATCCGCCGCATACACATACAGACCAGGAAGAACTCATCATAGTAAAAGAAGGGAAGGTAAGGATCACGATAAAAGGAGTTGGCAGGATCATGGGGCCGGGCAGTATTGCCTTTGCCATGCCGGGTGATGAGCATGGCATTGAGAATGCCGGCAACACAACGGCCACTTACTATATTTTGAAATATAAAGGAAGAGTGCCCAATCATGAAAGAGGCAATCAAGCCGGTGGTTCATTTATGCTTGACTGGAACGACCTCGCAACAAAGAATACAGGTAAGGGTTATCGCAGAGATTTCTTCAACAAGGCCACTTCACAGCTGGCGCAATTTGAAATGCACACCACCGCCCTCAATGCCGATTCGGTCAGTCATGCCCCACACACCCATGTACAGGAAGAGATCATACTCATACTAAGAGGCAATGTAGAAATGTACATCGGGGGTGCGCTGCATAAAGCTGCACCCGGAGATGTGATATTCCTTCCTTCCCTGGTGCCGCATGCACTGAAGAATACCGGCAAAGAGCAATGCGAATACTTTGCCTTCCAATGGAGGAACTGATAACGGTTAACCATATATGTTATGAAAAGAATCTATCACCTGTTGGCTGCATTCACTTTATTTTTTCTTTCTATGCAAACATCTTTTTCTCAGCAGGGCCTACTAGGCATTTTTGAAACACATAGTGATGTGGGCAACCCGGCTATCACCGGTGGCGCCGGTTATGACACACAAACACAGGAATATACTCTCAACGGGTCTGGTATCAATATGTGGGGAGCCAAAGACCAGTTCCAATTTGCCTGGAAAAAGATCAAAGGTGATTTCATTATTTCGGCTACCGTTCGCTTTATCGGTAAAGGAACAGATCCCCACCGGAAGATAGGTATCATCGCCAGGGATAATCTCAATACAGACTCCCGGTATGCGGATGCCTGTGTACATGGAGATGGATTGACCTCTCTTCAATTCAGGCAAACAGACGGGGCGCAGACAGAACAGATAGTCTTATCCTCCTATCATCCCGTACACATCGAACTGCAGCGAACAGGGAATACATTCACCTTTTCTGCTGCTACGCCGGGCGAGAATTATAAAACCATTTCAAAAGAGGTCGCTCTGAACGATGAAGTATATGCTGGGCTCTTTATCTGTTCGCATAATGATACCGTGATGGAAAAAGCGGTTTTTAGTAATGTCCGCATCATTATTCCGGCGGCTAAAGATTTTCGTCCATACAGAGATTATATCGGCAGCCATATCGAGGTAATGGATGTATTTACCGGTCACCGGAAAATATTGCATAGCGCCCCCAACTCATTACAGGCGCCAAACTGGAGCACAGACGGCAAACAACTTATTTATAACTCGGAAGGATTATTATATACTTATAATTTAAACACCGGCGCCACTAATAAATTGAATACAGGTTTTGCCAACCAGAACAATAACGACCACGTACTATCATTTGACGGGAAACAATTAGCTATCAGTCATCATGTAGGTGAAAAAAGGATCTCCACTCTATTCACATTACCTGTAACCGGTTCAGATAAACCGGTGCAGGTCACTTCACCGGATTCAGGCCATTCTTACCTGCATAGCTGGTCAACGGATGGAAAAAAACTGATCTTTACCGGTCAGCGAAATAATCAATATGATATCTGGTCAGTTGATATCGCTACCAAAAAAGAAACACAACTGACCAACACACCCACACTGGATGATTCGCCGGAAATGAGTCCTGACGGAAAATGGATCTATTTTAACTCAGTCAGAACAGGTACGATGAAATTGTGGAGAATGAAGCCTGACGGAAGCGGGCAGGAACAGGTAACGTTTGACGAGTACAACGACTGGTTCCCTCATTTTTCTCCTGATGGCAAATGGATCGTATTTCTTTCTTATCCCAGAGAAATTGATCCTGCCGATCACCCCTGGTATAAAAAAGTATGTATAAAACTGATGCCGGCGGGTGGTGGCATACCCAGGATCATTGCGTATGTATATGGAGGGCAGGGAACGATCAATGTGCCATCATGGTCACCGGATAGTAAGAGGATCGCCTTCGTCAGTAATACACAATTGAAATAACTGAAAATTTATAGCTGCAATTTTGTCTTTTTACCGGACCTGACCGCTTCATAGATCGCATCTATTATTTTCAGGTCTTTTAATCCCTCTTCGCCGTCCACGGGTACAATCGGCTGCTTGCCATTGAGGATAATGTCTGCCATTTCATCCATCTGCACAGTTTGATGCGTGACATGCGTATGGGTCAATTCACCTTTATTCGTTCTTGCTTTGATAGGGCCATACCCTGTCGAAGGCTGCATTTCGGCAAATCCCTTTTCAGCATTCAGGAAGAAGCGGTCCAGGTTGTTCATATTATAAGTAGATAAACAGGATGCCATGGCTCCTGAAGGAAAGCCTAACTGGAACAGGATCGTTTCATCCACACCTTCTTTGAATTTCACCGGGTCTGTTTTTGTTTCCTGCGCTGTCACCCATACAGGTTCTTCACCTACCATATACCTCGCACCATTAATGGAGTAAATACCGATATCCATGAGCGAGCCGCCACCTGCCAATTGTTTATTCAATCTCCACTGATCGGGGTTCCCGGCACGAAACCCGGTCAATCCCTGGAAGAACATGATCTTACCCAGCTCTCCATCTTTTCTCATGCGGATGATCTCCAGTGTCTTTGGTTCAAAGTGCATGCGGTAGCCTACCAATAATTTTACATTGGCCTTTTTGCAGGCACTGACCATTTCCTGTCCTTCCTTAGCATTTAATGCCATGGGTTTCTCACAGATCACATGCTTACCGGCTTTGGCCACTCTTATGGCTTCTTCTTTATGCAGGGCATTGGGAGTAATAATATATACAGCATCTATATCGGGGTTGTCCTTTATGTTATCAAAGTTCTCATAGTTGTAGCAATTCTTCTCAGGGATATTATATTTAGTCTGCCAGGCAGTGATCTTGGAGGGAGTTCCGCTTATTACACCCACCAGTTTTGCTTTGGTACAAGACTGCATAGCATCTGCTACCCGGGTGCCATAACTGCCAAGACCCATGATGGCTACCCTAAGCACAGGCCCATCATACATTTTATCGTCTTCATTCTGCTTTAATACAAATGGCAACGCAACAAGTGGCGCAGCCAATTTTTGTAAAAAATCACGTCGTGTATGCATAATAAAACGGTTTTACTTGTATTTGAAGTCATTTTACGGCCGGCAATAAGTATGATCCATCATCAGGATATGTCATTATCTTCAGTCAATGAATTACCGGGGCCTTTTCTTCCTTTTTCTTTTCATTTCCTGTTCTCCCGTTCAAAAGACCGGAACAGGAGCGATGGCAAACCATTTCCCCGCTTTTATTGAAAAAGTAAAAGATCTTCCGGCCAAAGAGAATTTCTATCTCTTTATTATGGCCGGGCAATCCAATATGGCTGGCCGCGGTTTTGTTCAGCCGCAGGATACTCTTTCCTCTGTACAGGTATTTACCCTGGACAAGAATAATGAATGGGTCTATGCCAAAGAACCACTTCATTACTACGAGCCAACCCGGACAGGACTGGATTGTGGTCTTTCATTCGGAAAAAAACTGGCATCGCTGTACGGCAAAAAGATCAGCATTGGCCTGATACCCTGTGCGGTTGGCGGAAGTTCTATCGAACAATGGCTGGGTGATTCAACCTACCGCGGTGTAACACTTTACTCGAACCTGCTTACCAAAGCAAGAATAGCCACCACACATGGAACGATCAAAGGCGTACTCTGGCATCAGGGCGAAACCAATGCGACCACAAAAAATTATAAGAACTATAAAGAAAAACTAACCACCTTTTTTACAAAACTCAGGAACGATCTGGGCGATCCCGCTCTACCGGTATATGCCGGCGAACTCTCGTCTTTTCTCAGCCGGAAAAACAATCCCTTTGCTGATTCGGTCAACAATGACCTGCACTCGTTAGCTGCTTCTATAACCAACCTGTACATTATCCCTGCCGGCGACCTCACCCCCAATGCTGATTCCATTCATTTCGATTCCCGTTCACAGCGCATCATGGGTAACCGGTTTGCCGAAAAGGTTTTTAAAACCCGCCGGTAATTCCACTCATTCAAAGAACGGAATACTTGGTATGGCATACTTTTTCATCCCCTCTTCATTTATTTCCACACCTATGCCGGGCTTTTCTGATAAAGTGATAAAACTGTCTTTTACCCATTCACCATCGTATTTCACTATCTCTTTGAACATAGGTTGTGTATGGAAATAGGATTGCCATTCGAGTATCAGAAAATTAGGGACAGAGGCACAAACATGTGCTGATGCCATCGCCCCAAGAAACGAAGCCACCATATGCGGTGCAAAAGGTACATAATATAAGTTGGCCAGGTTTGCGATACGCTGCCCCTCTCCCAGTCCTCCAGCTTTTTGCAGATCAGGCATGACGATATCAACAGCCCCGATCTCCAGTAATCTCCTGAATCCATAAGCGAGATAATGATTTTCTCCCGCACAAATAGGCGTACTCGTAGATTCAGTGATCAACTTATATGCTTCTACGTTCTCTGCAGGAATCGGTTCTTCCAGCCACATCAGGTTAAGATGTTCCAGGCGTTTGGCAACAGCCTGCCCTGTCACCGCATCATACCTCCCATGCATATCCACACAGATGTCAATATTTGGTCCCACTGCTTCACGGGCCGCTGTCATCTGGTCAACCATCCTTTGCAACTCCGCCGGGCTGGCCGTCCAGTTGTACGCATCATACTTATTCGGATCGTTGGCCTGGTCAAGATCAAACTTGATAGCGTTAAAACCCATTTGCTTTGACCTGAGAGCCGCTTCGGCAAAATCTTTAGGTTGCGGCAGGTTTCGCTGGTAAAGTGCCGTATCACAATACACCCTTATCTTGTCCCTAAACTTACCTCCGAGTAATTGATATACCGGCAGATTCAGCGCTTTACCTGCCAGGTCCCACAAGGCAGTCTCAATGGCTGAAAGAACAGCTATATACATTCCTGATTGTGCTCCCTGGAAAAAACCAGATTTGCGTATGTCCTCAAAAAGGCGATGTACATTCAGCGGGTTTTTCCCTTTGATACGGGCACCAAAATTTTTCACCAGGTGATACGTACCAGGAATGGCATCCACTCCTTCACCGCAACCCCAGATATCCTGGTTGGTATAGATCTTTACAAATAAGCTTCCTCTTATATAGCCGCATTTTACATCGGTGATCTTCAGGTCTGATGGTGGTGAGGATTTTGGCGTTTTATCAATAGCTGCTTCATAACCCTGCCCGAAAGAAGATAGTGATGCCAGCGGCGCCATGGCAGAAGCGATCGCAGCTTTAGCAAGAAATGATCTCCTGGATGAAGATGTCATATCGGTATTTTTTTGTTGTATAAAATTTGTTTCAGTTACTGGTAAAAAAATTTACCACGTCCGTTCTTTCAGGTATTCCTGTACCTGTTCTTTGGGCACAGGCAACTCATTGATGTGATCATTCAGCCATTTGGAAAAATCCTTTTCGATCTCGTCTGTCCAGCGGGCATCTATCTGACCGGCCGTATATTTTCCTTCTTTCAATCGCTGATGCCCAAACATGTCACGCAAACGAACGATCTCGGAGGTCTTTACCACTTTTTCTGCGAGGTGAGGCGGAATAAATACCACAACGCCCAATTTTCCCAGCACCACATCACCCGGCATCACCGTTACCGTACGGATGCGTGTTGGCTGGTTGATACCGACGATCATCGTGGTTAGGTCGCCCTGCGGGTTATGATACGAAGGATCATAGCTGGTATAATAGGAAGTAAAGCCACCGATCTCTTTTAAACCCTCCACATCCCGCAACGCCCCATCATATACAATACCGTTACCCGTTCTTGCATAGATCGCATTACCGACATTATCACCGATCGTGGGCCCGTTGCGATGGGCGCCAAATTGATCGGCCACATATACATCGCCTTTTATCAACAGATCTACTGCCCATGTGTTCTGTCCACGTTTACCTTGCTTTTTTCCTGCGGAATCAATGGCTTTCCAGACATCAGGGCGGCCGGGCATAAAGGTTGCTGTTACGGCACGCCCTGTTAAGACACTATCCGGGTTTATTACCTGCCACCCTTCCGCTACCTGGTAACCGTATCCTGCATTCTTCATCACCGCCCACGCCTCTTCCACACTTACCGATTTCATTCTCTTCATAATATTATCCGGTACTTTCGGGCGACCGTCATCAAACCGTTCCCCTTTCCATTCAGGTGTCAATGCGATCAGTTGCTCTTTTAATATCTGTACCTGCTGCCCCTTTAGCGATTGAAACGAAGAGAATAGTATAAAGGCAAACAACAGGTATTTTGTGTTTGGCATAAAATGATTTTATGGAGTTGAATAATTGATTGACGACTCAGCGATGTCTTTATCTTTCTTTTCCTTCCCGGGCAATCGTCCATGCCACCAGCTTGCCAGTGAAGAGCCGGTTATATTCATCAACGGGCCGAAGACAGCAGGCGCTAAGCCTACCGTAGCGATCTTTCCCATTTCTTTGGCAATGCCCGATGCCAGGCCTGCATTCTGCATACCTACTTCAATAGCGATCGTGCGGCAATCGCTTTCCGGCAATTTGAATAAACGCCCCGACCAGTAACCAAGAAAATAACCGAATGTGTTATGGATAAGCACAACTACGATCAGGGCAGGCCCGATCTTCAGCAGGCTATCTCTTCCTGCGGCCGTGATGATGGTCAATATAAAAGCGATCCCAAACATGGAAACAATGGGCATGGCTTTATCCAGCCACTTCGATCGGCCACTTAAAAGCCTGTTGAAGAGCAAGCCGGCCCCTATGGGAATGATGATCATCTTAATAATGTCCCACATCATTTTGAACACATCTATTTCTATCAAAGCCCCGGCCAGCAGCTTCATCAATACGGGTGTGATCAAGGGCGCCAATAAGGTAGTAATAGACGTAATGGTAATAGACAAAGCAAGATTGGCCTTCGCCAGGTACGACATGACATTGGAAGCAAGTCCGCTGGGCGAGCACCCGATCAGTACAATGCCCGCAGCGATCTCGGGGGGGAATTGAGTAATGCTTGCCAATAAAAATCCCATCATGGGCATTATGATAAACTGGCTTAGCACCCCGATGACGACTCCTTTGGGTGTTCTGATGACGGCCGCAAAATCCTTTACACTCATGGACGTACCCATGCCAAACATGATCAGTTGTATCAATGGGATGATCAGGTTGCTAAGCTTGAATGACCCCCATTGCTGAAAGTAGCCGGGATGATACAAAGCGATTACCACAGCAGCAAAAATCATGACCGTAAACGAAAGCCGCCGCAGAAATTCATGTCCCCTGAAGGCAACAGCAAGGCTCACAAAAACCAAACCCAATGACCAGCCTGCTGTATCATGCTTACCGTTCATTGTTAAAAAAACAAACACACCTGCACATACAGCAGCGATAGCGAAAAACAAGGTATGAACCGGTCTTTTTAATGTAGTCATAGTCCTCTATTATATTCCTGTTGGTGAAACCTTATCTGAAAAACTGTACTCAGCTGAATATCCTGTCATGTGAACGTCTCTCATTCCATTGAGGAGTAGGTTCAAAAAAACTTTTGTCAGAAGAATGAAGGTGCTGCTTCACCACTTCTTCATTTAATTCAATTCCCAGACCTGGCGAAAGCGGAACATCAGCAAACCCTTTAGTGATCATTTTTTTCCCGTCTGTTGTCTTTACCAGGCTTTCCCACCAGGGAACATCCACAGAGTGATGCTCCAGCGCCAAAAAATTTTGCGTAGCGGCTGCACAATGAACATTGGCCATAAAGGAAACCGGTGTACCTGCCTGGTGCATCGCCATTGCTATACCATACTCTTCTGCATAGTCACCGATCCTTTTTGTCTCCAGTAAACCTCCTGAAGAAGCCAGGTCAGGATGAACAATATCAACGGCACGTTCATCAATCAAAGGCTTAAAGTATTTCAACAGGTAAATATCTTCGCCGGTAAGTGTAGGTGTTTCCAAAGCATCGGTTAATCTCTTCCATTGTTCTGTATATTCCCAGGAAACAATGTCTTCTAACCATGCCAGCCGGTATTTTTCCAAAGCCCTGCCTAAACGGATACCGTTATTGTAATCAAAATGCCCGTAATGATCGGTAGAGATGGGGATCTGATAACCCACCATACTCCTTACATTTTCCACAAGACCCTGCAGTACCTCGAGCCCTTTGTCCGTTATCTGGATCTGCGTAAAGGGGTGCAGCGTATTGCCATAAGACATATAGTTACTCTGATCGCCCCACTGTGCAAGATTACCCTGTGCATTTTCCCAGAACTTATTATTGACCATGGTATCTGGTGTGCCTTTTAATTTAGCTATGGAAACATCCATCTTCAACCAGGTGTAGCCCTGCTCTTCGGTGCGATACCTGATCAGTCTTTTCTGTTCATCAGGAGAAGAGGACTCAGGCGTATCTGCGTAGATCCTTATTTTATCACGATACCTGCCTCCTAATAATTGCCAGCAGGGTACATTATACGCTTTACCGCATATATCCCAGAGCGCCATTTCAACAGCGCAAACACCACCTGCCTGCCGGGCCTGGCCGCCAAACTGTTTTATTGATTTGAATATTTGCTCAACGTTGCACGGGTTTTTGCCCAGTATCCGGCTTTTCAGCATCAATGCGTATCGTACATCGGCCGCATCCCTCACTTCACCCAATCCATATATTCCCTGGTTCGTATCAATGCGAATGATGGCAGTACCATTCATTACACTGGTAAGACAGTAACGCATATCCGTTATCCGCATGTCAGATGGCCCGGAAAAGCGACTGACCTTTTGAGTACTTTGTGCAATGAGTTCTTCAATAGGTGAAAAAGCAAAGGCGCTTCCTAACGCAATGCCCCCCAGTGCCGATCTTTTAAAAAAAGAACGACGGCTGTTTTCCTGTACCCCGGCCGTGTTATTCTTCTGTTCGCCGGTATCATCAGGGTCTTTTAAACCAAGTTTCGCTAAGTATTTTTGTGAAGGTGTCATGATCTTATTTTTTATGGGTGAACTAATATTATCGGAAAGATGAAAGAGATTTCGCTTCTTGTGCCTTGCTCATTCAATTACCATGTCCGGTCTTTCATGAATTTGTCCAGCTCTTCCCTTGTCATCGGCAGTTTACCTGGATTCTCATCCAGCCACTTGAGAAAATCCTTTTTGATCTCTTCTGTCCATTGGGTATCTATCTGGCCGGGTGTATATTTTTGTTCCCGCAAACGCTGATGCCCGAACTGATCTCTCAATGAAATAAATTCTGCATTCATCACCACTTCTTCCAATAAATGGGCAGGAATAAACACCACTCCGTACTTTTTGGCAAGCACGGCATCACCCGGCAGTACCGACGCTCTTCCGATACGGATAGGGACATTAATGCCAGCCAGCATCATCTGCTGGATATAAGAAGGATCATTTCCTTTTGTCCATGAATTGAATCCTTTGATCTCATCCAATCCTTCCACGTCTCTTACCGATCCATAGAATATCACCCCTCTATGCGATTTGGCATAGATAGCATTGCCAAGATTATCGCCGATGAGGGTCCCATCCACGATCTTCCCATAACTATCGGCCACATATACATCTCCTTCTTTTAATACATCAATAGGCCACGAATTGGTAGCTCCGATCCTTTTTTCCGTTTTACCAATATCCTTGATCACCTTGTCCATATCCGGACGCAGCGGCATGTATTGTGCCGTTACTACTCTTCCCGTCATAGCGGAATCCGGGTGCTCTACCAGCCAGTCGCCTTCAAACTGGTTCTGGTACCCTTTATTGCGAAGAATACCCCAGGCTTCTTCCAGGTGAATCTTTTTCAGACGCTCCAATAGCTTATCCGGCACCTTCGGTCTGCCATCAGGAAATCGTTCTCCTTTCCACTCAGGAGTATAGCCTTTGATCTGGTCGGGTGTCAGCGTTACCTGTTGTGCTCTTGTAATAAAAGATATACACAACAGCAGGCAAAGAATCAGATTGTATTGTCGCATATTACCGGTCGTTTTAATGATATATTTATGATTCAGGTCAGTTTCATTTTTGATACCACCTTATCGTTCTCTGTACTTTCCGCACTCTTCTGCTGCAGGGTAGCGATCGCCTCAAACTCATCGGACAATTTAGTGCTGAGTTTTTCAAATATGCTGAAGTAAGAAGAGTAAGCAGCATGGTTGTTTTCACCGGGCAGGTATGTATCCGGCAGTTCAATGGTCTTTGCTGCTTCATCCAGGCTCTTATAGATACCCATCTCCGTAGCACTTAACAGGAATGCGCCTACTCCGACACTATGATAATCTGCCCGGAGACTCACAGGCTTATTGAAAATATCCGCTATGATCTGTGTGCAAAAAGGAATGGAAGCAAAACTCCCATTGATCGAAAGGCTATGAATGCTGCGGTGTTCTTCCAGTATCTTACCGATACTGTAGATCTCATAGAGTATACCTTCTATTGTTGCCCGGATGAAATGGCGGCGCTCATGCTTTATATTCAATCCGAAATAAACACCCCTTGCATTAGCATTCCATATCGGGGCACGCTCACCCAGTAAATAAGGAAGGAACAGCAGGCCATCCGATCCGGCCGGCACCTTTGAAGCCTCGGCGATCAGCTCTTCCATACTCTGCTCTTCATCGAAAGGATTTTTGAAATCACCAAATTGTTTGGTGAACCATTCGAAAATGATCCCCCCGTTATTCGTTGGTCCGCCTGATACATAACAATCTTCCGTGAGCAGGTAGTTAAAAAAGCGCTGCTTCTCATCCTGCAATACTTTTTTACCTACAACCCTTACTGCACCGCTATCTTCAATAGTGATCGTAGCCTTTCCTTCGCTCCATATACCTGCGCCGAGTGTAGCAAGGCAGCCATCGCTTGAACCCACAATGATCTTGGTATCTGCCGGAAGGTTCAGGGAATTCTGGTAGGCTTTTTTCAGTTTGCCTGCGGAAGCAAAAACGGGCACCAGGTCAGGTAGCATGTCCGGTTGGATGCCTGCAAAATCCAATGCGCCTGTTTCCCATTTTATCGTATGAATATTCAGCAACCCGGTTGCCGAAGCGAGGCTGTAATCTATCAGGTATTCCCCGGTGAGCTGCTGAATGATATAACTTTTAATGGACAGGAACTTGCTGGTCAGTGCAAACCTTTCCCGGTTATTATTCTTTATCCAGGCGATCTTCAGCAAAGGCGACATCGGGTGAATAGGTGTTCCTGTTGCCGTATAAATTTTCTTTGCGCCAGGTGAGCCCTTTAATTCCTGCGCCTCCTTCTTGGCCCGGTTGTCGGCCCAGGTGATCGCATTACCCAATGGCACACCATTTTTATCAACCGCCAGCACGCTATGCATGGAAGCGCTGAAGCAGATACTGGCCACTTCATATTTTTTCGGGTGAATGACCTCATTAAGCAGGTTCTTCAGCACATACAGCATGGTGATGAATATCTGCTCAGGGTCCTGCTCGCTGTAATCGGGCCCTGTATGAAAAGTGTGATAATGCCCTTTCATCGAACCGATGACATTCCCTTTCAGGTCAAACGCAAACACCCTTACGGCATTTGTTCCTAACTCAATGGTGATGATGCATTTCATAATGAATACAATTAGTTGTTGCGTAAATGATTTTTTCTGAACTCACTTGGTGTATAGCCTGTCAGTTTTTTGAATGTGGTTGAAAAATGCTGCGATGAATAAAAACCGGTATCCAGTGCTATATCCGTCAGGCTGATATCTTCTTTCTTCAGCAGCTTGATCGCTTCGGATATCCGGATATTGATCAGGTAATTGATGGGCGAAAAACCGGAATAGTTTTTCACTTTTTCATTGAACAGGGTGGTACCCATCCCGACGATCGCCGCCATTTCTTCTACGGTCCACTGGTGCGACAGGTTTTGACGCAGCGTCTGTTCCAGTTGCATGAATGCTTTGGGAAAATCCCTTGCCGGGTTACTTTGCCTTGTCAGTTGCCGGGTGATGATGATAAGAAGTTCATCAATCAACTGATTCACTCTTGTACAATACCCGATCTGCTGGTTGAACAATTCGCCCTGTATGTACTGAAGGATACGGCCTGCTTCATTCAATTTTGAAAGCACCCCTGAATTATTCAGCAACAGTATCTTCCCGATGGTCATACTCTCACTTTCTGATAGACTGCTCCATTTACCAGGCACCATCTTACCATTATCCAGCTTACCGATAGCGATATGCATCCAGGAAAGACTGCCGATCTCCAGGAATCCCTTTTGACTTCCGAATGACTGCCCGGGAAGGATCAGTGCGACATCACCGGGATATAACAGGCATGAGTGACCGTGAATATGCCATTCAAATTTTCCATCGTTCACATAGTATATCCTGATAGTATCCGTAGCAGACTCGGGAAATGAATTGAGTTGTATCGCAGAATTTTTCTTTGCACCCAGTTCCACAATATGCGGAAACAGTTCCAATTCCGGGGAATGCCCCTGCTGAAGTACAAATTGGTTCATGCAAGCTCGTTAATAATGCGAATGATGTTCCCGCGGGTTACCGTTCACTGCTATAAAGAAAGGGAATTTATCCCACCGTCCCGTACAAAATTCACCGCTGTTTTTTTTTGGAAGTTTTTATTTCAAAGTGTGAATACTTTGGTTGAGGATTGGAGGACCCAGGTTACAAAAACCAGGTCTGCTTAGCATTACTTCACCAAACAACTTGCTATTATGAAAGAGAACCTGAAGCCGGGTCACAGCCCGGGCCTGATCAAACTACTGCTGACAACACTCACCTTCTTTCTTTTCATTGCCGTAAAAGCGCAAACTATCAGCGGAACTGTTACCGATGAAAGCGGGAAAAAACTCGAAGATGTTTCGGTAACAGTGAAGGGAACTGCCACCGGAACAAAAACCGATGCAGCCGGCAAATACGTCCTTACGGCTTCCACGAGCGCAACATTGTTATTTACTTCAGTTGGCTACACCCCGCTGGAGATACAGATCAATGGCCGCACATCCGTAGATGCTGTATTATCTACCACGGCACAAAGCCTGGAAACAGTCGTTATAACCGCCCTGGGTATTTCGAAACAGGCGAGGGGGCTTGGCTATGCTACCACCAATGTAAAAGCAGATGAGCTCACGATAAACAGGACACCGAATGTGATGAATGCATTGCAGGGCAAAGTAGCCGGTGTAAATATTTCTTCGCTGGGCACAGGCCCAGGTGGTTCTTCTAAGATCCGTATCAGGGGACAATCCTCTATCTCAGGACAAAACAATCCGCTGATCGTAATAAACGGCGTACCAGTTGATAACACCAACTTCAATGATAATACCATCTCCGTAAAAGGCGGCGGTGTATATGCTGACGGGGGTGATGGCTTATCCAGCATCAATCCCGATGATATCGAAAGTATGACGATCCTGAAAGGCGCTCCTGCCGCAGCCTTATATGGTTCCCGTGCCAAAGATGGAGTGATCATGATCACGACCAAGACAAAAGGAAAAGGCCGTGGTATAGGAGTAAGTTATAACCTTAACTATACAAATGATTCTCCGCTGGATTTTACCGATTACCAGAATGAGTATGGCCAGGGCGAAGGCGGCGTACGTCCTACTACTCCTAACCCCACATCAGGGCAATGGTCATTCGGCGAAAAGATACAGCCGGGCATGACACATACCCTATTTAACAACCTTACCGTTCCTTATGTAGCACAGGGAAGCCGCATCAAAGAGTTTTACCGTAATGGCCAGAACCTGACAAACACTGTTACGCTCAGCACCAGCAATGAAAAAGGTGGTATATACCTGTCACTGACCAATGCCGACAACAAAGGCATCATGCCAAATAACAGCTTTAACCGCAAAGGCATGAACCTCGGCTTCAGTTACAACCTGTCAGAAAAACTCAGCTTTACCGGCAATGTCAATTATACCAGAGAGAACAACAAGAACCCGCCCAATATTGCTAACCAGGATAATTCAGTCCCTACCACTATCATGGCACTTGCCAACACGATGCCTTTAAAAGTGCTGGAAGAAAATAAATACAATGCAGCCGGCAATGAGTACATCTATTCCCGTTTTATGAACCGTACCAATCCCTATTGGGTTTTGGCTGAACAATTTCATAACATAAAAAGAGACAGGATATTTGGCAATGTAGCTGTAAAATATAACCTCCTGTCATGGTTATTTGTACAGGGACGTTTCGGACAGGACTACTGGTCAAGGGATGAAGAAGTCAATAATTTTCCAACCGGCCATGCTTCAAGACCGCTGGTGCCCGGCTTTGCCAATGGTGTTTACACACAGGAGTCACGCCGCTCCAGGGAAACCAACCTTGACTTCCTGGTATCCGCCAATAAACAATTCGGTCACTTTGATGTCACGCTGACAGGTGGCGGAAACCAGATGCGGAGAAGATCGGATATTAATAATGTGGTGGTCACTGACTTTTTTGTAAGAGGGCTTTACACGGTTCAGAACGGGAGATCCAAAGATCCTGTTTACACCCTTACAGAGCAAGGGGTGAATTCTCTCTACAGTTCGGGAGAAGTATCATGGAAAAGAATGTTGTACCTGAATGGTACTGTAAGAAATGACTGGTTCTCTACACTATCGCCTGAGAACAGGAGCATCTTGTATCCTTCTGTTTCCGGTTCTTATGTTTTTTCAGAGAACCTGAAAAGTTTATCCTGGTTATCGTTCGGTAAATTAAGGATCGGGTATGCTGAAGTGGGTAGCGATGGCGACGTGCAGCCTTATTCTGACCAGCTTTTCTATACTATCAATGCCAACCTGATCAATAATCCTTCAGCGACTCCTGTTCCTGTTGGCACCAGCGGAACATCAGTACCTAATCCCAACCTGAAACCAAGCCGCGTATCAGAAACAGAGATCGGGTTAGAACTAAAGATGTTCAGGAGCCGGATAAATCTGGATGTGGCTGTTTATAAAAAACTGACCAAAGACCAGATCGTACAGGTACAGATATCCGATGCTTCCGGTTTTTTGAATACACGCATCAACAGTGGTGAAAGTCAGAATAAAGGATGGGAAGCCTTATTAAACATCGTCGCCGTACAAAAGAAATCATTTACCTGGGAATTCACTGCCAATACTTCTCATAACAAAACAAAAGTGCTGAGCATACTGACGACCAAACCGGGTGAACGAATCACTATCGGCACCCATGTATTTAATGGTGAAGTAAGACATGTCGTTGGCCAGGAAATGGGACAGATAGCAGGATACGGATACAACAGAACAGCCAAAGGCGAAAGGATATTCCAGACAAACGGGCTGCCGCAACGTACCCCCGACTTCGTTTTATTTGGCAGTGCTTTACCTAAATGGACGGGTGGTTTCCTGAATGCCTTTAATTACAAAGGGGTCAGCCTGTCTGTATTCATAGACTATAAATTAGGTAACAAAGTTCTTTCCGGCACCAACTTCAATGCGGTTCGTCACGGCCTGCATAAAATGACACTGGAAGGAAGAACAACCGGTGTCACCGGTGTAGGTGTGAATCCAAGTGGAGGTACCAATACGGCAGTGGCGGCTGTTCAGACATACTGGGAACACCTGAGGTCCCAACAGATCGTTGAAGCTGTCATTTATAATGGCGGTTACTGGAAACTCCGCCAGGTCTCTATCGGGTATGATCTCACAAAATTTGTTCCCGCCAAATGGCCTGTCAAAGGTGTAAAACTTGATCTTGTTGCCAACAATGTACTGATCCTGAAAAAATGGATAGACAACATAGACCCCGAAACCTTTGGCTTCGGATCAGACAACCAGGTGGGGCTGGAATCTCCCGGTCTTCCCACCTCAAGGGGAATTGGCCTGAACTTAAACATTAAATTTTAATACGACCGATCATGAAAAGAATATATAATTATGGATTGCTGGTTCTCGTATTGCTCTTTGCCGTTTCGTGTGAAAAAGGATTGGAAGGATTGAATAAGAACAAGACCAGCCCTACCTCTGTTGATCCGGTTTTTTTATTAAATAATGCCATCATCAGCACTTCCTTTCCGGTAAAATCGCTGGTATTTGATATTGGCATTGTACAACAGATGGTGACGCCGAATGGCGGTGTACTGGCAGGCGCCAACTTCAACCAGGACAGCCGGGATGTAGTGACCCCGCCGATCTGGGCCGTCTACTATCAGAATGTCATCAAGTACACGCATGATGTGATCCTGCGAACAAAAGATCTGCCGGCAAGAAGTAATCTTTACCAGATGACCCGCATCTTCCATGCTTATGTGTTCATGATCCTGACAGACGAGTATGGAGATATCCCTTATTCGGAAGCCGGGTCCGGTTATATTGAGCAGGTGCTTTTGCCAAAATATGATAAGCAGCAGGATATCTATACCGACATCATTAAAGAACTGACAGAAGCTTCGGCTGCATTGAACGCAGCCAATCCGGTTGAAGCATCAGATGTTCTATATGCCGGGAATATCACCAAATGGAAAAAATTCGGCTACTCACTTCTTTTAAGAGCAGGAATGCGGCTCAGCAAAGCGGATGCAACAAAAGCCCAGTCAACTGTACAGGCCGCTTTTACAGGCGGTGTGATCACCGATAATGCAGACAATGCCTACATACGGCATGATAATAATTTCAATCAGCCGATCGGGAATACGCTGAACGGAACAGAAGCTGCCAATTTTTACCTTACAAAACCTTTCGTTGACCAACTGAAAAATACCAGTGACCCCCGCTTGTCTGCTATCGCTATCCGTTATGTTGGCGCCACTTCCGGCAACGGGCAAACCGTAGCGGTCGGCTCCACCAATGCTGCACAGCAAATAGGGATGCCGATAGGAAAAGACAATGGAACTATAACGGCTGCAGCCACTGCAGACGGGCTTGCCAGTTTTTATGATTACAGCCAGGCCGACCGCAGAAGAATAGCGAAAGCATCCTCGCCGGTATTCCTTGTCACGGCAGCTCAAACCCAGTTATTATTAGCTGAGGCCCGCTTCCGCGGATGGCTCACTACGGGTAACAGTGCTGCACAATATTTTGCTGATGGCATCAAAGCACATATGGACCAGATGGTGACCTATGATGCCGGCTGTGCCGTAGCCGCAGGAGCACGGGATACATACATTACCGCCAATCCCCTTGGAGCTGGTACCGAACTGCAACAGATCAATACCCAATACTGGATCGCTTCATTCCTGAACGGTCCGGAAGCATTTGCCAATTTCAGGAGGAGCGGGTTCCCGGCATTGACTCCTAATCCCTACGGCCAGCCCAGTAACCCGGATGTTCCCAATGGTACATTCATACGGCGTCTTACGTATCCAACCTCTGAGCTTTCTGTCAATACAGCGAATGTGAATGCTGCCATCGCTGCACAGGGAGCAGACAAACTAAGTACTAGGATATGGTGGGATAAACCATAAACAAAAAAGCTAAACAGCAGCAGTCGATTTAAGGCAAAAAAGACCTTTTGTTTTTACATCAGGTCTTTGTTTCTCTAAACAGGATATAACAGGAAGAGAGAATAAAATCGCCGGGCAAAAAATTATAGGTTGCCGATCATGAAACACCAATAAATTCAACAGTATTGGTCTATATTTACATGGCCTGTATAAGACCGATCGTTTGCTAAGCGAAGTTGTGTCCTGCAATCAGTCATGCTTTTGTATGCTATGGCTGCGTATGTGATGTAATAATTACTCTACGATGAAGAAACTTAGAAGCGCCGGTTGGTTTGGCAAAGATGACAAAATGGGTTTTGTGCACCGTTCATGGCTGCGCAACCAGGGCTATCCCGACGACTATTTCAGAGGCAAACCTGTTATTGGTATTTGTAATACCTGGAGCGAACTCACTCCCTGCAACGGCCATCTCCGCGATTTTGCCGAAGTGGTCAAACGTGGAGTAATAGAAGCCGGCGGGTTCCCCTTAGAATTTCCTGTCACCTCACTGGGCGAAACGATCATGCGGCCTACTACCATGTTGTTCCGCAATCTCGCCAGTATGGATACCGAAGAAAGTATCCGGGCCAATCCCATTGATGGCGTTGTATTATTGACCGGTTGTGATAAAACTACTCCCTCTACATTGATGGGCGCCTGTAGTGTGGATATTCCCACCATCGTAGTGCCCGGCGGACCGATGCTCAACGGACGCTTTAAAGGTGAATGCATCGGCTCAGGTTCATTCAACTGGATGGTAAAAGAAAAACTACTGGTGGAAAATTATACAGAAGCCGACATACTCGAAGCAGAGATCGGTGCAGCCCGCAGCCAGGGGCATTGTATGACGATGGGTACTGCATCAACTATGGCCTGCATGGTGGAAGCGTTGGGATTAACATTGCCCGGTGCTGCTGCTATCCCGGCTGTTGACTCAAGGAAAAAGGTCATGGCGCAGTTATCCGGAAGAAGGATCGTGGAGATGGTGAAAGAGGATATGAAGTTGTCGAAAATACTGACAAGAAAAGCTTTTGAAAATTCTATTGTTGTCAATGCCGCAGTAGGCGGCTCTACCAACTTTATCATCCATTTACTGGCCATAGCAGGACGGATCGGAGTTGAACTGAAACTGGAAGATTTTGATACGATCGGCAGCAAGATACCTTTACTAGTGAACCTTAAACCCTCCGGCAAATACCTGATGGAAGATTTTTATTATGCAGGCGGTCTGCCGGTTGTTATAAAGGAATTGAAAAAATATTTACATAACGACACGATCACTGTAAATGGGAAATCAATAGGCAATAATAATAGTAACCCTGTTTGCTATAACACAGATGTTATCGCCGGTATTGAAAAACCGTTACAGGAAAATGCCGGCATCGCTGTACTGAAAGGCAATCTTTGCCAGGATGGCGCCGTCATCAAACCTTCCGCAGCGACGACGTCACTGATGAAACATAAAGGCAGGGCCGTGGTATTCGAGACGATGGAGGATTATCATCACCGCATTGACGACCCGGCACTTGACATTGACGAAACCTGCGTGATCATTTTAAAAGGTGTGGGTCCCGTGGGCTATCCCGGTATGCCGGAAGTGGGTAATGTGGACCTACCGTTAAAACTGTTACAGAAAGGCGTCAAAGACATGATACGCATATCCGATGGCAGAATGAGTGGGACAGCAGCCGGCACCGTAATACTGCATGTCTCTCCTGAATCATCCATCGGCGGTGTACTGGCATTGGTAAAAGACGGGGACATGATCGAACTGGATGTGGAAAAAAGAAAGCTGCATTTAGACATCAGTGATGATGAGTTGCAAAAAAGAAAAGCAGCCTGGAAAAAACCAGAACCAATGGCGACAAGAGGCTATGTAAAGTTTTATATTGATCATGTGCAGCAGGCGCACCTCGGTGCAGACCTGGATATACTGCAGGGAGGATCGGGTGATGAAGTAACAAGGGATTTGCATTAAAACCCCTGTCCCCTAAAGGGGAACATGACTTTCTGCATCTGACACTATACTGAAAAGCACATAAATAGCTTGCGTATGAAAAAAAATTTATTCCTTTTCTGTTGTATGGCCGTTATGGCGTGCAACGATCAGCCTAAACAAAATACCACTGATGTGAAATACAAGACTACCGGCAGCGTAGAAAAACTGGACCCTGCGTTGGATGCCATCATTGACACCGCCGCAAAGGCTGAGATCATCGCGGAAGGATTTGAGTGGAGTGAAGGCCCCCTATGGATCGAAAAACACAATATGCTGTTGTTTAGCGACGTCCCTACGAACACGATCTATAAATGGACAGAAGAAAAGGGAAAAGAAGTTTACCTGAAACCATCCGGCTATACCGGCGAAACGCCATCAGAATCCAGGGAGCCCGGCAGTAACGGGTTAACACTTGATAAGAACGGCAATCTTGTTTTATGTCAGCATGGCAACCGACAAATGGCCCGGATGGATGCACCCCTTGACAAACCTGAAGCAAAGTACATCACCATTGCCGGTACGTATAATGGCAAAAGATTCAGCAGCCCAAACGATGCAGTATATAATTCACAGGGTGAATTATTCTTTACAGATCCACCTTACGGACTGGGAACACAGGATGACACGGATCCAAAAAAAGAAACCCCATTCAATGGAGTATATAAAGTGACCGTCGCCGGGGAAACAGTGCTTGTCACTGATTCGATTACCCGCCCTAACGGCATCGCTTTTCTGCCCGGAGAAAAAACATTGCTGGTAGCCAGCTCTGACGGGGCCAAACCTAACTGGTATGCCTTTGATGTGAATGATCACGGCACATTCAGCAACGGAGGGATATTCTACAGTGCGATCGGCAGTTCAGGCGAAAAAGGTTTGCCCGACGGGTTCAAGGTTGATAAACAGGGAAACGTTTTTGCGACAGGTCCCGGTGGTATATGGATATTCAATAAAGAAGGAAAGCTGCTGGGCAAATACAAGGTCCCGGAAGCTACTTCCAATTGCGCTTTATCACCGGATGAAAGAACATTGTATATCACCAATGACATGTACCTGCTCCGTCTGAAAATGAGATAACCCCCCGCTCTCTAAAGGGGAATAAAGAAAATTACAGTCATAATTAAACAAATAAATGAAAGTATACAGAACAACAAACGGTATCGTACTGGAAAAAGGGAACAGGTACTACCGTTTACAGGAAGACAACTGGGATGCATTCATCAATGATGACAACCTTTTCCAAAAGCTGACCAGGGTTACCGCTGATGAGATTGCCACTATAAACGATAATGAAATACTGGCTCCCCTATCGGACCAGGAGCTGTGGGCCTGCGGGGTGACGTATCTGCGTAGCAAAGTAGGCCGCCAGGAAGAATCCAAAGCATCCGGTGGCGCCGACTTCTATGCCAAAGTATATGAAGCGGAAAGACCGGAAGTATTTTTCAAAGCCACTGCTCACCGCGTTGTGGGTCACGGAGCAAAAGTGAATATCCGCAAAGACTCCACCTGGGATGTGCCCGAACCCGAATTAACATTGGTCGTTACTCCATCCGGAAAAATTATCGGCTATACGATCGGCAACGATATGAGCAGCCGCAGTATCGAAGGAGAAAACCCCCTGTACCTGCCGCAGGCCAAGACCTATGATGCCTGTGCAGCAGTAGGTCCCTGCATTTTCATAACGGATAAGCCCCTGGATGCAACTACATTGATCCGTCTTGAAATAAACAGGGGTCAGAAGAAGGTGTTTGAAGGCACGGTGGGTATTGATCAAATGAAAAGAACGCCGGAAGAGCTGGTATCCTTTGTGTACCGGGAATGTTCTTTTCCTCACGGCTGTATGATCATGACAGGAACAGGCATTGTGCCCGGAAGCGATTTTACATTGAAGTCCGGCGACGAAATAAAAATTACGATTGACCATATTGGAACATTAATAAATACAGTCCGGTAACAGAAGTGATCAGTGGTCAAGAGATAGTACGACATAAGGCCTCTGTCCACTCACCACTCACCATTCACCACTCACCATATGATCTTCCTCATCATCATACTTGCCATTGCACTGCAAATTTTTCTGACGTACAAAAAGCTCAGCCCCTTCCTGTCATTACTGATCGTGGCCATATTTGCCGGTTTTTCACTCGGCATGTCCCCTGAAGCCATACTGGCTTCCATCAAAAAAGGAGTAGGTGATACTTTGGGAGGACTGGCGCTGATCATTTGCCTGGGAGCGATACTGGGAAAGATCCTGGAAGCAGGTGGTGCGACAGAAAAAATATCGTCCACCCTGATCCGTTCTTTCGGGCAAAAGAATATTCAATGGGCCATCCTCGTCACAGGTTTCCTGATCGGCATACCGCTTTATTATAATGCAGGGTTTGTGATACTCGTACCACTGGTATTTTCCATTGCACGAAAAGCAAATCTTTCTTTGTTGTATGTGGCCATACCGATGGCGGCAGCATTATCTACCACCCATTGCTTTCTGCCACCGCATCCCGGTCCTGCATACCTGGTCACCACGTTTGATAAAATGGTGAGAACAGACATGGGAAAGACACTTATGTATGGATTTATCATTACCATCCCTGTGGTGATCATTGCCGGTCCCTTGTTAGGAAGGATGCTGAAAAACATAAAGACAGATATAAGTTCCTCCTTCTTGTCTGCTGAAACAAAACCTGCCAATAAGTTGCCCGCCGGGTTTCCCAGTTTTTTTATCGGTTTGCTTCCTGTTTTACTGATCACTTTTTCGGTGATCGCTGATAACTTCCTCGCCAGTGATTCATTCCTGAAAAGGATAATCATGTTTCTCGGCGACCCAACCATCGCTTTGTTGCTGGCCGTATTGGCCGCTATTGCGTATTTTGTTTTGCAGGCAGGTAAAACCATGGATACAGGGATGAAGTGGTTGTCTGAAGCCATCTCCGGGATCGCTGTCATATTGCTGATCATTACAGCGGGTGGTGTTTTCAAACAGGTATTACAGGATAGTGGCACGGATAAATATATTGCCTCATTCAGCAGTAAATGGCAGATGCCACCGCTGGTATTCGGCTGGGTAGTGACGGCCTTATTAAGAGTGGCGATCGGGTCTGCCACGGTAGCAGGTATTACCGCAGCCGGTGTGGTTTCACCGCTGGTAGCATCCGGCACCGTTTCACCCGAACTGATGGTACTTGCTGTTGGCACCGGCAGTGTATTCGGATCGCATGTAAATGATTCGGGGTTCTGGATGTTCAAGGAATTCTTCAACCTTTCTTTGAAACAAACCTTCCTGTCATGGACGGTCATGGAAACACTGATATCCATATTGGGTTTGATCGGAGTCCTGATACTTGACATTTTTGTTTAAATACAACAGCCATTGTACTGCACAGATCAGCTTTTATTCATCTCCTGTTAACTACATTTGGCGTCAGATAATTTAAAATACTATACCCTGTTTTATGAGCAACACAAAAGCCTATGCCGCATTGAATGCAAAAGATCCGCTGGCCCCTTTTCAATTTGACAGAAGAGATGTACGTCCCGGAGATGTACAGGTAGAAATATTGTACTGCGGTGTTTGCCACAGCGATATTCACCAGGTAAGGGATGAGTGGGACGAATCCATCTACCCGATGGTGCCCGGTCATGAGATCGTAGGCCGTGTAAGTAAAGTGGGAAACAATGTAAAGAAGTTCAAAGTGGGTGATCTTGCCGGGGTCGGCGTCATGGTGGACAGTTGCCGTACCTGTAAGAATTGTAAAAAAGAAATGGAACAATACTGCGTGGACGGAATGACCGGCACGTATAATGCTTATGAAAGAGATGGCGTCACGGTAGCTCAAGGTGGTTATTCATCAATGATCGTAACGGATGAAAGATATGTATATCATATTTCTGAAAAACTGGATCTCGCCGGTGTGGCGCCGCTCCTGTGTGCAGGCATTACCACGTATTCCCCGTTGCGCTATGCCGGCGTCACATCCGGGATGAAAGTAGGTGTAGTTGGCTTAGGAGGTTTGGGACACATGGGTGTAAAGTTTGCTGTTTCCTTTGGCGCGGAAGTAACACTCATCAGCACCTCCCCTTCCAAACAAAAAGATGCGGAACGGTTAGGCGCTCACAAGTTCCTGCTGTCAACCGATGAAAAACAAATGAAAGATGCGGATAGTTCCTTTGATGTGATCCTGAATACCATCTCTGCCAATCATAATTATAAAAAGTATCTTGACCTGCTTGACCTGAACGGCAAAATGCTGGTAGTGGGATTACCATCGGAACACCCGAAGACAAGCCCCTTTGCGTTGATCAAAAACCGAAGGAGCATCACTGGCTCTATGATCGGCGGCACCAAAGAAACACAGGAGATGCTCGACTATTGTGCGGAAAAAAATATCGTGGCCGATGTAGAGGTCATTCCCATTCAGCAGATCAACGAAGCGTACGAAAGAATGATAAAGAATGATGTGAGATACCGTTTTGTGATAGATATGAAGACGCTGTGATAGCAGCGAGTGATCAATAACACTCGATCTCCGATACCGCTACCGCCATTGATCCATGTTTGAAACTGACCCGGACACGGTTCGTGGCTATTTTATCAAAGATCACCGTTTTCACCTTATTGCCGGCAGGTTTGACAGTATACGACTCTTTTACTTTTACCGGTAACCAATCACTTCCCTTCTGATATTCGACAATAAAACTATCCGATGTGCTGAAGATATTGTTATCGGCAAATGAGTAGACCTTTACAGCGGAAATCTCCCGGGCCTGTCCGAAATCCAAAGCAAACCAGTCAACGGCCGATGTTGATCCCAGCGTGGTCCACCGGTTCGTGATCTCCGGGAAATACCATATCCTTCCGTCAACGGCCTGGTATAATGAATCAGGTACGGTATTGACAGAAGACGATGGCACAGGATAACCATTCTTATTTATATTCAGTGCATAATTGGCAGGTTGTACAGTGAGTGTATTCTTCACCGGTGAGCCGACAACCACCCGGTACGTATCACCGCTCTGCATTACTTCTTTTTTTTTACCATCCACCAACACCGTAAGTCCTTTTCCCAGTTTGTATTTTGTTCCGTCGCTGTCATAGACCACGGTGAGTTTATGCCCATGATAGCGGACATCATCCAAACAGAAATAGCGGATGGAAGAATCCACCAGCGGGTTAATGACAAGCGTATCACTTTCTGCAGGACGGATACCACAAAGACCACTGATGATAAGATTATTGAAAGTGGAATGATTGTAATGATTGCTCCAGTTGTAATACACGATCGGGCCGCCGAGATTGGGATCATAGTTCTCCACCAGGTTTATCTTTCCATCGGGGAGATAATGCTGCCGGGCAAAGAGTCGCAATACTTTCAGATAATCCGCCACACTCACCACCTCCTGTTTATAATTATTGAGCAGGTTCGCCATTGCCGTCAATGTCTGGCTGCTCTGGTAAGGCCAGCTCGGTCCATTCCACTGGCTGCCCCGTTTTCCTTCGAAGTACACGAATTGTTTAAAGTAATATTCATAAGAGGGCTCATTGGTGCGAAAACCAAAGGGGCCTAGCAGGTAATTCGTATCAATGACATGTTTCCACGCTGCATTAAATGCGGGTTTATCTGCAGGCAGGTTAAAATACCAGGGCGCCATGCCCGCCAGTTCACGGCCGCGGATAAAATCCCAGTAATGCACATACTGGTTATCCGCTTTGAACCGGTCAGTGAAATGCTGCAGGGCATCATTCCACAAACTGTCCTCTACATTAGCCTTTAATGAAGTGGCCCGCTGCAGAAATTCTTTACTCGTTGCCATATCGCCTTTCATCGCCGCGATGCGTGCAATGGCCAGTGCATTGCCATACATATAGCTGTTGATCGTGGGCCGGAATGCGTCGCCGCCTTCAAAACCATCTTTTCCCCCGGAGGCGTCAATGGAAGCAATGGTGTACTCGGTGGCATCGGGCATGGCAGGAATATAGTACAGGTTCTTCGCCGCATCCCAGTGATCGGCCCATTGGTAGTAGATGCTCTTCATGCTGTCCAGTTGCGCCAGTAAAAAAGCGGTATCGGTATTGACAAGATAACGGGCATATACAGCATCGGCCACGCTTTCACTGTAGCGCCGGTTATTGCCCCCTCCTGCAGCAGGTTATGGATATAGCCGTTCATGAAACGGTCATCCTTCAACCAGCGGCCTTCGTAGATATGGTGCATCGAAGCCGCATTGATGGTACAGAAGGGGTCCCTGTCCCAGGGCACATGATTGATGAACTCCGTGATGACATAGGCATTCTCTCCCACATTGCGGATATGCGCTTTGTACATTTTCCAGCGGTAGTAATAGACCTGTTCAAGCGTGCTGTCCGAACATTCAAAGAAGGGGATATTATCAATGTACCATTGGGCATCTTCCCCGAAAAACTTTGCTGCCAGCTTCGGCTGGTCAAGTACAGGGTAATGGGTTGGTTCCTTACATCCTGTAAAGAGTAATGCAGCAACAATTGCCGACAGGATAGCTATCGTGCCTTTTTTCATATACAAGCTTTATCTGCTTTGCTAAGATAGTATTTGCAGGCAACACATTCAGTGCTGTCACAGGAGTATGGCTATCCGTTTACCGTGGCGGCAATGATGAAAGCACAATGGGGCCATTGCTCGTTTTTAATAATAACAAGGGCAGTAAGTGCGGGGGGCAGAACACCGCTCCTTTGATAAAACTCTATGGAGTACAAAGCACCATTATTGAAAACAATGAGTTCAATAATTGCAATCCGCATGCTTCGCTTATTGTATTTGAAGATGCTGTAAGAGTAGATCACCGGTTCAGGTACAATACGATAAGAGGCTCAGGCACTATCGTTATCAATAAATATGTAATACCAGAGGCCAATATTGTACAATAACCTGAGTTAATAGGAATTCCAAATTACTGATTTCGTGCAAGTAGAGGTTAAACTCTTACCGCTGGTGTATTTGGTTTTTTCCGGCGACCATATCTTCTTAACTTCTCCGTACCTAAAACTCAATTGTTATGAGAACAGCAGCGTTAACCCTCTTTTGCATCGTTGCGTTCGGATATGCAATGAATGCCCAGCGTTTCAGCCTACTGCCACAAGTTGGTTTTGAAAATTCTAAAACAAAGATCAGTTACAACGATCTCCCCTCATTTGCACCCGGCGGGGTAAAGTTTACTCCACAGGCAAGCCTGCGGCTGAACTATTCATCGAAACCCGGACATGGCTTTTTCTTAGGAGCAGCCACCAGCCGCTCTGTTGTTCAATTTAGTTTTGCAGATCCTGAGACAGGCATGAATAATTTTGCTGCAACAACAGGCAACCTGCAGCTACGATTGGAAGGAGGATACCAGTTCCGCAGCAAACCTATTTCGCTGAGCAGAACAAAACAACCCGCTACTAAAACCAGATCTGAAACAAAAAAGAAAGGCTGCAGTTCATATACGCAGAAAAGCAGTTGCAGCAAAAGTTATTCATCCTCCCGATGCGGAGGCAGCAGTAACAGATCAACACAACCGGCATTAGCAAAAAATAAAGGGTCATGGATGCGCATAATTCCATCCGCCGGAATGGGTTTTATCCCTGCTGTAAGAAAAGATGTAGTTACTAAAACACAAAGTGGTGTAACCAGCTATGAATACCGGGCCGGTAACTGGCAGACCGGGTTGATCGCCGGCACCAGCTTTGAATTCGGGAACAGGAATACCCCAAAGCTCACTGTCAGTATTAATTATTTCAAAGGGATCGGCAACCTGAATACACAAACTATTATCTCATCAGATAATATAAAATCCACCACTACTACGCTACAGTCATCCGTTTCGGGATGGAATCTTAGGGCAGGTATCCCTTTCAGCCTGGCAAAAAAACCGGCATCAAAAAACAAAATAGCAAAAAAGATGGCCGAACGTAAAACAAATTGCCAGGAATACAGGATCATTCGTTATCGGTGCGTGGGAAATTAACCAGGTCAATTAATTTAATATATAAAGGGGCTTTGCTATAGCCCCTTTAGTGTTATTGAACTCTGGTAGCTTTATAACGAAGATCGCAGTGTCAGATAAAACGGTATCTCCACATGCTCCGTTGAATGATCTAATATCATCTGTGCGGCCTTCTCTCCCATCATCTGGAAATCGGTGGAGACCGTGGTAATGCCATCAAGAATGATCTTCTTCAACGGCGTTTCATTATACGAGATCACGCCGACATCCTTGCCTACTTTTAATCCCGCAGCCAGTATCCGTTCGATCAGGATCACCAGGTCGTTCTCCATCAGGCTGACAAATACCTCCCCTTTACTGATCGGCTCTTCGGCAATATCGTTGACCACTTTATAATTAAAGGCAAATTGCTGGCAGTAACGGTAAAATCCTTCCAGTATCTCATGCGGGTGATAGGTATAGTCCGGGAAGGCGATCTTGATGGTATGGTATTTACTCAGTTGTTCATTGGCCTGTACCAGCGCATTGTAGATATCGTCTTCAAAATTCTCATACACGGCTGCGTAGGTACCCGTTACTCCCGGCAGCAGCTTATCCATTAAGATCAGTTTATCCTTTGGCAGGGTATTGATCACTTCGCTGACATTCTCACTGGCTTCCAGGAAATGCGGGATGATGACATAATGCGTATAATCACCTTTCTGCTGGCTGATCAGTTTTTTGAAAAAAAGGAAGTCATTATTATAAATGTAGAAATCAATGGCTGCCATATCGCCCAGTGAAGCAACAAATGAGTCATAAATGATCTTCTTATGCGGGCTCAGTTTGTTGAACAGTAAAAAGATCTTCAGCTTATGTCCCAGCTCGGTGGTCTTGACAAAATACCCCTTGCCGGGCACCGATCCCAGTACACCTGTTTTCTTCAGGTGTTTATACCCTTTTTCGGCCGTATCACGGGAAATGTCAAATTCAAAACTCAGTTCGTTGATGGATGGAAGGACATCGTTCTCTTTCAGCACCCCTTCTGAAATGGCCTTGATGATGCAATTGGCCAGTTGCAGGTACTTGGGAGTGGCTGAATAATAGTCAATATTCAGGTGTTTAAAGATCACGGGCTGTTTCATTCGCAGGCAATTTTACAAGGCCACCAAACTTACATTAAATTAAAGATATGGTTCTCAGGGGTAGCTTTTTTCCCTGAAAAACAGGTCGTTCCGCCCATGACAGTACATGATAGGCAGAATTTTCAATACGGGTATCTTTATTCTTTATTCTAATTGCTTCCATACGAAAATCAGTTGATCCAATGGGTGTTATCTTAGGCGTTATCTTCCACTTTATAGGCGGCTTTGCGTCCGGCAGTTTCTACATTCCGTATAAAAAAGTAAAGGGCTGGCATTGGGAAAGCTACTGGATCGTCGGTGGCTTGTTCTCCTGGCTGATCGTTCCTCCCATCGCTGCATGGCTTACCATTCCGGGTTTTGGTGATATCATCAGCGGTACCGCCAGTTCCACACTCGGACTTACATTTATGTTTGGAGTACTATGGGGCATCGGCGGGCTGACCTATGGCTTAGGTGTCCGTTATCTCGGTGTTTCTCTCGGCAGCAGCATCATCCTGGGTCTGTGTATGGTATTCGGGGCGCTGATTCCCGCTATTTATTATGATTTTTCTCCCGTTGAAGGCAAGGATACATTCAGCATGATGATCAGTTCTACCTGGGGGCTGACCGTACTGGCCGGGCTTTTGGTCTGTATCATCGGCATCATCATCTGCGGTAAGGCAGGTATGATGAAAGAGAAAGAACTGAATGCCGCCGGTACCGATCCCCATGGCGCTGAAGTAAAGACCGAATACAAGTTTGCCCTCGGTATGTTCGTTTCGATCGTTTCAGGTGTATTAAGCGCCTGCTTCAATTTTGGTTTGGAAGCCGGCCAGTCTATGGCCGTTGTTGCCAATGATGCCTGGAAAGCTGCCAACCCGGGCGAAGGCGAATTCTTATACCGTAACAATGTTATCTATGTAGTACTTCTCTGGGGTGGTCTTACCACCAACTTTATCTGGTGTATGATATTGAATGCACGTAACAAATCATTCGGCGATTATACCAATAAGAAAACACCTTTAAAGTTCAACTACCTGTTTGCTGCACTCGCCGGCACCACCTGGTTCCTGCAGTTCTTCTTCTATGGTATGGGTGAAAGCAAATTAGGCAACGGGCCCAGCTCCTGGATCCTGCATATGGCCTTCATCATTTTGGTAGCCAATATGTGGGGCCTGGTACTAAAAGAATGGAAGGGAGTGAACAAAAAGACCATTACGACCATTACAATAGGTATTATCACGATCATCCTGTCTGTGTTGCTGGTAGGCCGTGGTAATAGCCTGCATGAATAAAACACACTGAAAAAGCAGTTACTTATGTCAATAGCAACTAAAACATTCAAGCATGTCAGTTACCTGTGGGATGAAAAGATAGCTGCCCGTATGGAAGGAGATGAAGTGGCATTGCTGATCTATCGTTCCAACCTGCTTGGGGCCGACCTGAGACTGACCAACTATGGCGGTGGCAACACCTCCTGCAAGGCGATGGCAAAAAATCCATTGACCGGCGAAGAAACAGAAGTGATGTGGGTAAAAGGTTCCGGTGGCGACCTCGGAACACTGAAAAAAAGTGGGCTGGCGGCATTGTATGTTGACAGACTGCGCAGCCTGAAAAATATCTATCGCGGTATTGAGCATGAAGATGAAATGGTGGAGTTGTTCAACCATTGCATCTACGATCTGGCTTCAAAAGCCCCTTCTATTGATACGCCGCTGCATGGCTTTTTGCCATTCAAACATATTGACCACCTGCACCCGGATGCAGCTATTGCTATTGCCGCTGCCAAAGACAGTGAAAAGATCACTAAAGAACTGTTCAACGGAACAATAGGATGGGTAAAATGGCAGAAACCCGGATTTGATCTTGGCCTTGAATTGAAAAAATGCTTAGATGAGAATCCCGGTATCCGCGGCATCATGCTCGGCTCTCACGGTTTATTCACCTGGGGCGATACAGCGTATGAAAGTTATATCAATACCCTGGAAGTGATCGAACGCTGTGCTGAATACCTCCAGGATCATATTGGTAAGAAAAGAGCTGTGTTTGGCGGAAGTAAACTTCAGTCTTTGCCAAAAGAAAAAAGATCAGCCCAGGCTGCCACACTGGCTCCTGTACTCAGAGGCCTTTGTTCCTCTGCTACTAAAATGATAGGTCATTTCACCGATGATGACCGGGTATTGGAATACATCAACTCCAATGACCTGGAAAGATTGGCCCCTTTAGGCACAAGCTGTCCTGATCATTTCTTACGGACCAAGATCAGCCCGCTGGTACTTTCACTAACACCAGATGAAGACCTGAAAGACGGTGCCAAAGTGAAAGAGAAACTCACGCCGGCTTTTGAAGCATATAGAAAAATGTATGCAGACTACTATAATACCTGCAAACATCCCAACAGCCCGGCTATCCGCGACGCTAACCCGGTAGTGATATTGTATCCCGGTGTGGGTATGTTCACTTTTGCCAAAGACAAGCAAACGGCGAGGGTGGCGGCCGAGTTCTATATCAATGCCATTAATGTAATGAAAGGCGCTGAAGCTATTTCTTCTTATACTTCATTACCCAGACAGGAAGCATTCAATATCGAATACTGGTTACTGGAAGAAGCAAAGCTGCAGCGTATGCCAAAACCCAAAGCCCTGTCAGGAAGAATTGCATTAGTGACTGGCAGCGCCGGCGGCATTGGAAAAGCCATTGCGAAAAAATTTGCAGAAGAAGGCGCCTGCGTGGTATTGAATGATATCAACCCCGAAAGACTGGACGGTGCAGTAGAAGAATTCAAAAGCACCTTGGGTAAAGATGTGGTAGCCTCTGCATTGCTGAATGTAACCGATGAAGCCACCATTGAAAAAGCATTTGCTGAAGCCGCATTGGCTTTTGGCGGCGTGGACATTATCATCAACAATGCCGGTATCAGCATTTCCAAATCCATCACCGATCATACCACCGAAGAATGGGACAGGCTCTATGATATACTGGTCAAAGGCCAGTTTCTTGTTTCCAAAAAAGGCGTGGAGATCATGCGCAAGCAGGGCATGGGCGGCGATATCATCAATATCGTTTCCAAGAACTCTATCGTAGCAGGGCCTAATAATTCCGGTTATGGTTCCGCAAAAGCAGCACAGGCACACCTGACCCGATTACTCGCAGCAGAGCTGGGCGGTGATAAGATACGTGTGAACACGGTGAACCCCGATGCGGTGATAGCCGACAGTAATATATGGGCCGGCGGATGGGCGGAAGGCCGGGCCAAAGCCTATGGCATCAAAGTAGAAGAGTTACCGGCTTATTATGCAAAAAGAACTTTATTGAACGAAGCCATATTACCTGAAGATATTGCCAATGCCTGCTATGCATTCATCGGTGGCCTGCTGAGTAAGTCCACCGGCAATGTACTGAACGTGGATGGTGGTGTGGCCGCGGGTTTTGTAAGATAATGATATGAATAACAATTTTTCTCGTGTAAGCAGTTAGTTTTTAGAAATCAAGCTGGTTGTTTCTACAACCAGCTTTTATTATTTAAAAGAAGAAGAGTATGGCAAGAGTGGCATTTAAAATGATAATGTTCCCCGGCAAGGAAGCCGAATACAAAAAAAGGCATGATGAGATATGGCCGGAGCTGGTACAACTGCTCAAAGAAACCGGCATCAGCGATTACTCCATTTTTTTAGACAGCGGGACCAATAGCCTGTTCGGTGTACTAAAGGCCGAAAACCCTTCAGCTTTGGATAACCTGCCCTCTCAGCCCGTTATGCAGAAATGGTGGGCCTACATGAAAGATATCATGGAAAGCAACCCGGATAATTCACCCGTCAGTATTCCTTTGAAAGAAGTTTTTTACCTTCCATAAACGTTTTAATGATACAGGTATGAAATTAACAAAGCAGGCCATAGCCGAACATAACGAGTCGCTGGCCAAAACACATAAGAAGCAGTTTGATTATGTAGCTGAAAGCGTCCATGACCTGAAAGCTGTCCTGCAAAAACTGGTAGACTTCCAGGTAGCCATTCCGAGCTGGGCCTTAGGTTCCGGCGGCACAAGGTTTGGCCGCTTTCCCGGAGGTGGCGAACCCCGCAACCTCGAAGAAAAGATAGAGGACATTGGTTTATTGCATGCACTGAATCAATCCAGCGGAGCTGTCTCTTTGCATATTCCCTGGGATATTCCCAAAGACATCAACGCCACCAGGACGTTGGCTGCTATGCATGGTATCAAATTCGATGCGGTGAACTCCAACACCTTCCAGGATCAGCCCGACCAGTCCCTGAGTTACAAATTCGGTTCCCTGCAGCATGTGGACAAAGCCATACGCCGCCAGGCCATTGCCCATAATATAGAAGTGATCAAACACGGTGTGGACCTTGGTTCCAAATCACTGACCGTATGGCTGGCTGACGGTTCCTGCTTTCCGGGCCAGTTGAATTTCCGAAAAGCCTTTCAGCGCACATTGGAAAGCCTGCAGGAAATATATGCCGCCCTGCCCGGTGACTGGAAGATGTTTGTCGAATACAAAGCCTTTGAACCAAACTTCTATTCGATGACCGTCGGCGACTGGGGACAATCCTATTTATATGCGAGCAAACTCGGTCCCAAAGCCTATACACTGGTTGACCTCGGCCATCATTTACCGAATGCCAATATCGAGCAGATCGTTTCTTTATTATTAATGGAAGATAAGCTCGCAGGCTTCCACTTCAATGATTCAAAATACGGGGATGATGACCTGACCGTAGGAAGTATCAATCCTTATCAGCTCTTTTTGATATTCAATGAACTGGTAGAAGGCATGGATGCCAGGGGTATGAACCATGCCACCGATCTCGGCTGGATGATAGACGCTTCGCACAATGTAAAAGACCCGCTGGAAGACCTGCTGCAATCCGTAGAAGCGATCATGATCGCCTATGCACAGGCATTGCTGGTAAATACCAAAGAACTGAAAGCGGCTCAGGACGCTAATGATGTGGTAAAAGCACAGGAGGTATTGCAAACCGCTTACCGTACCGATGTACGTCCATTAATAGCCGAAGCCAGGAAACAATCCGGTGGAGCGCTGCTACCTTTGCAATTATTCCGTACCTTAAAGGTGAGGGATGAGTTGATAAAGGAGCGGGGAAAGAAAACAGTGGCGACGGGGTTGTGAGAGGGGTGGTGAATGGTGAGTGGTCAGTGGTGAGTAGTGAGTGGTGAGTGGGGCGTGATAATTTGTAAATTCACTACAACATTTAACCACTTAAATTTTATTCTATGTTTTTGCAACTTGCCCACACCCGTCTGGATGTTTACCAGTTTTCGCAAACATTAGCCCTGGAATGCTACAAAATCACAAAGCAGTTCCCTAATGAAGAAAAGTTTGCAATAGTTCAGCAGATCAGAAGAGCAGTTCTTTCAGTACATCTGAATATTGCTGAGGGCTGTTCAAGAAAATCAAAAGCTGAAAGAAAAAGATACTTTGAAATCTCCCGGAGTTCGGTAATTGAAATAGATGCAGCAATCGGAATTGCTTTCAGATTATCGTACGTAACGATGGAAGAACTTAAGACACTGGGCGAATACATTATAAAAACGTTCAAATTGCTGAGTGGAATGATTGAGAGTAACAGTACTCACAACTGACCACTCACCACTCACAATCATAGACTCACCACTCATTATGCAAAAGACGCCTGCCATAGCCATTTTCGATGTTGGAAAGACCAACAAGAAGCTGCTCCTCTTCGACCAGCACTATAACGTCGTACATGAAGAAAGCCAGAAGTTCGGTGAGATCAAAGATGACGACGGCTTCGAGTGTGAAGATGTAAAAGCCCTGACCGAATGGGTAAAAACTTCTTTTGAAAAACTGCTGAAAGATGAACGCTTCGAGATCAAAGCCGTGAACTTCTCTGCCTACGGCGCCAGTTTTGTGTATCTCGATGACAAAGGTGAGGTAATGCTGCCCTTATATAATTACCTGAAGCCTTATCCCAGAAAACTACAGGACCAGTTCTATAAAACTTATGGCGGTGAAAGCGCCGTGGCCAAGCAAACCGCTTCCCCGGTACTGGGCAACCTGAACTCCGGTATGCAACTGTATCGTTTGAAACATGAAAAACCGGATGTATTCGAAAAAATAAAATATGCACTGCACCTGCCGCAATATTTAAGTTATATCCTCTGTTCAAAACTGAATACAGATATCACAAGTGTTGGCTGCCATACCAATCTCTGGCATTTTCAGCAGCATAAATATCATAAATGGGTAAAGCAGGAAGGCATCCTGGACAAACTCCCTTCTATCTTATCCTGTACGGAGATCGCAGGGAAGATAAACAAGACCATTGCGGTTGGCGCAGGATTGCACGACAGCTCTGCTGCGCTGATACCCTATTTATCTACGTTCAGGGAACCTTTCATCTTATTATCCACGGGCACCTGGTGTATCAGTCTGAACCCGTTCAACCATAGCCAGCTTTCTGACTACGAACTCGACAATGATTGTCTCTGCTACCTGTCTTATGAAGGCAAAGCCGTAAAAGCGTCCCGCCTCTTCGCCGGGTACGAACATGAGCAACAGATAAAACGCCTGGCTGCCCATTTCAATAAACCGGAAAACCATTACATTGCTGTAAAAGCTGATACCACCCTGCTGTATAAACTGAGAAAGGAAGAAAAAGAACAATTGAAAAAACAGCAAAGCCCGATGGTAGGGCAATCGGCTTTTGGCAAAAGAAAATTGGAAAGTTTCGGCAGCTACGAAGAAGCCTACCACCAGCTGATCGCTGATATTATTCTGCAACAGGTACGCAGCACCAATATTGTATTAAAAGGAACTTCGGTAAAAAAGATCTTTGTGGACGGCGGCTTCAGCAAAAATTCTATTTATATGCAGTTGCTGGCCCTTTCCTTCCCCGGTATTGAAGTATATGCCGCTTCTGTAGCCCAGGCCTCCTCCATAGGTGCAGCCTTAGCCATACATAAAAAATGGAACAGCTTCCCCGTTCCGGCGGATATGGTAAAACTGAAATACTATAAAGTGGTGGAAGGAGCAAATACAATTGCCTGATCAGTTAAACAGCTATTGTCCGAAAAATATTCCGGATACTTTATAAGATTACAAACTGGTTTTAAAAGAACAAGCTTCAGCCTTTAATTTATCATGAGCCCATTTTTGATTGTTGCCATCGGGATATTCGTCGTTCTTTTTTGCATCATAAAGCTGCGGCTGCATGTTCTTATTTCATTATTATTTGCAGCGCTCATTACCGGCATTTTATGTTCGCAGGATCAATTGTACCAGTTTGCGGCGCATAGCGGCATGGCCCCTGCAGATGCAGTAAAATTCTCCGGGCAATCAATCGGTACAAGATTATCAAATGCATTTGGAAGTACAGCAGCCAAAATAGGGATCCTTGTAATTTTCGCATCCATTGTTGGATCAGCATTAATTAAAAGTGGCGGAGCGGAACGCATCATTCGCAGCCTGATGAATGGAGTAGGTGAAAAAAAAGCCGGCGTAGCCTTTCTCTCCGGCAGCTTCTCATTGGCTATTCCCATATTCATTGATATGGTGTATTTCCTTATGATACCATTGGTGAAATCCATGGGCATTCACAATCCGAAAAAATTCAGTCTCTATTTGAGTTGTGGCGTAGGTGGTGCTGTCATGGCACATGCCATGATCCCCCCTACTCCGGGCCCCACCTTTGTGGCAAAAGAACTGAATGTAAATATCGGGCTGATGATGCTGCTCGGATTCATTGTGGGGGTCTTTACTATCATATGCGGTTATTTTTATGCAGTATGGGCCAATAAAAAATGGGAACTGCCGATGCGGGACACACCTGATATCACCATCGAAGAGTTAAAACAAAAAGCAGGGCTGAAAGCAGGTGACCTGCCGGGATTGGGTGTTTCCTTGTTCCCGGTAGTACTCCCTGTATTACTCATCGCCGGCAAAACAATTCTCGGGCTGGTAATTGATAAAAACTCAGTGGGTGGGAATTCTTTTCAGGGGGTGCTTCTGAAATTTTTTGATATTACCGGCGACAGCAATATCGCCCTGTTCATCTCCGCCTTTTTTGCCCTGCTACTATTATGGAAACGGTTAAAAGATGCTAAGGCTTTTCGTAAGGTGATTACCGAATCGGTATCGAGTGCGGGAATAATTATACTGATCATTTCAGCCGGTGGTACCTTTGGGCAGATGCTGCAGCAAACAGGCATTGGTGTAAAGATCGGCGAAATGGCTACTGTTTATAAATCCTTTATCCTTCCATTAGCCTTTTTAATAACAGCTGTGGTGAGAACAGCACAAGGCTCGGCTACAGTAGCTATGGTAACGACCATCGGTGTGATGCAGGGTTTCAGCAGTCCTGAAGTACTCGGCTTTCACCCCGTGTATCTCGCATTGGTGATTGGCTGTGGTTCTAAAATTTTTTCCTGGATGAATGACAGTGCATTCTGGATCATAACTGAAATGTCGGGCATGCAAGAGAAAGAAACAGTTCGCTTCTTTTCGTATATGCTTGTGGTGATGGGGCTCGCAGGTCTGGCAGCCGTAATGGTCTTATCCAGGATTTTTCCAATGGTATAAAAATGAGCAATAACCCGGTCCATACAATTATAAAAACAGCTCCACAGGATAATGTGGGCATCATTCCTTATCCGGGTGGTTTAGCAAAAGGAGCTTTTGTTTCCGGTGATGTGATCTTGACGGAAGATATTCCGATGGGGCATAAAGTTGCATTGCAGGATATGCCCAATGGAACTGCTGTCATACGTTATGGACAGGTGATCGGTTATACCAGTATGGATATTACAAAAGGCAGTTGGCTCAATGAAACAAATATTATAATGCCCCAGCCGCCGGAACTGGAAAATATTATTTGCAAAAAACATGACTCCCTACCACAGGAGTCCTTAAGCGGCTACACTTTCCAGGGGTTCAGAAATGCAAGTGGAACAGTGGGCACCAAAAATATTTTGTGTATCAGTGAAAGTGTACAATGTGTGGCCGGAATTGCAAACTATGTGACAGATAAGATCAGGAAAGAATTATTGCCCCGTTATAAAAATGTGGATGGTGTAGTGGCCTTTGATCATAGTTATGGCTGTGGTGTTGCTATTGATGCTCCTGCCGCCATCATCCCCATCCGTACTATCAAACATATTGCACAGAATCCAAACTTTGGTGAGGAGACGATGGTGATTGGCCTGGGCTGTGAGAAGCTAAGACCTGAAAGACTATTGAGAGATGGAGAAAAGGGTACAAAGCAATCCATTCTTTATTTACAGGACGAGTCGTTCTCCGGTTTTGAAGAAATCGTAAAGGGTATTATGGAAATGGCGGAACTGCATTTGAAAAAATTAGATCAAAGAAAAAGAGAAACCTGCCATGCGTCCGATCTGGTGGTGGGTATGCAATGCGGCGGCAGTGATGCGTTTTCCGGTTTAACAGCAAACCCGGTTGCAGGATTCGCCTCTGATCTAATTGTGCGTGCCGGCGGAACGGTTATGTTTTCTGAAGTAACCGAAGTAAGGGATGCCATTCATTTGCTGGTGCCACGGGCCATCAATGAAAATGTAGCACAGGCTTTAATAGATGAAATGGCATGGTATGATGCTTATTTGGCAAAAGGCCAGGCTGACAGAAGCGCTAACACCACGCCGGGCAACAAACATGGCGGCCTGAGTAATATCGTTGAAAAAGCGCTGGGCTCCATTGCCAAATCCGGCACCAGCCCCATTGCCGATGTTGTTTCACCCGGGGAAAAAATAAAAACGAAGGGGTTAAATTTTGCAGCCACACCAGCCAGCGATTTTGTATGCGGCACGTTGCAACTGGCAGCCGGTATGAATGTGCATGTGTTTATGACAGGCAGAGGTACTCCCTATGGTTTATCCATGGTGCCGGTTATAAAAGTAAGTTCCAATTCAAAATTGAGTCAACGATGGCACGACCTGATTGATTTTGATGCAGGGCCTGTGGCCTTTGGTGAAAAAACAATTGAGGAAATGGGATGGGAACTTTTTCAATTGATACTCGATGTAGCAAGCGGGACAAAAAAAGTAGCCACTGATAAACTAGGGTTGTACAATGATCTTGTATTGTTTAATCCCGGCCCTCTGACGTAACACCATACCGCATCACTCATATAATTTTTTTTAAATGGCACTACCTCTTACAAAAATCAAAGCCTCCCTGGAAGATGGGTTATTATCTTTCCCCGTTACTGATTTTGATAACAAAGGGAAATTTGACCCGGCAACTTATGCAGCAAGACTGGAGTGGTTTGTTACACACAATGTGTCTTCTGTATTTGTAGCCGGCGGAACCGGTGAGTTCTTTTCCTTGTCTGAAAACGAATACCGGGAGGTGGTGACAGTAACGGCCGAAACGGTGAAGGAAAAAATTCCGATGATCTCGAGTGTGGGCAGAAGTATTCCCGATGCGATAGCTCATGCACAGATAGCAGAAAAAGCGGGAATGAATGCATTGCTGTTGATGCCGCCCTATCTTACCGAATGTCCGCAGGATGGAACTTATCAATATGCTAAAACAATTTTAAAAAACACAAGCCTGCCTGTGATCTACTATAACCGGGCAAACGGGGTTTTATCAAGTGAGTATATTCAAAGACTGGCCGACGAATGCGATAACTTTATCGGGCTGAAAGACGGAACAGGAAATATTCAGGACCTGAATGATACCATTAAATCGGTGGGCAACCGTCTTTCGTATATCGGCGGTGTACCGACTGCGGAAATAATTTCAGAAGCCTATTTATCCATTGGTGTTAATACGTACTCTTCGGCTGTTTTCAATTTTGTGCCTGAAATGGCCAACCTGTTTTATGCTGCATTACGTGCGGGTAAAAAAGAAACGGTCAATAAGATCATCAAAGAATTTTTTGTTCCTTTTGTGCGGTTAAGAAGCAGGAAAAACGGGTATGCCGTAAGCCTGATCAAAGCCGGTGCAAAAATTATCGGTCGCAGTGCAGGTGATGTGCGGCCTCCGCTTGTTATGCCTACTGCGGAAGAAACAATAAAACTGCAGGAACTTATTCAACAGGCGGCTAAACTGGTTTGATAATTCACGGTTTTACAAAAGGGAAATGTAACTTTAGTCAGCTGCCGTTCCGGAAAGGACATTTTTCAAATACCTTGCTGAAGCAAAGCGGTAGCCGTTAGCAATTATTCAACCGATTCATTTTGAATATGGAAAACAACCTATCGAAGAGTATAATATCAAAGCTTAAAATTCTTGGCATTTATCAAATTGCCGGAGGAATAATTGGTTTGGGTCTGACAATTTGGATAATTTCAGGATTGACAATAACTACTTCCCTCTTGCTTATTCTTTTATTGGTAGCCATAGTTCTTTACGCCTATTCTATTTATTGCGGGACACTTTTGTTAAAGAAAAACATTTCCGGGCTTAAACACTCTTTGATAAACCAATTTCTACAGTTAATTAATCTTTCGATTTTTGGTTTTACTTTTCAATATATTTCAGGTGTTTTTGTATCTGCAGGGGTTGACTTGACTGATTCATTTCTTTTTACGTTTCATCTTGGTGTTTCCCAGTGGCAAATAACTGTAAATGGTAATAAGGAGCTTCTTATACTTAATTTTAACTTAGTCGCATTATTCCTGATTCTCTTTATTGAAAAGCTAAGAAATGAAATTCGAAAACAACAATTCGAAAGACAAGTATCATCATTAGGACAATGATATACACAGCAGCTAACCTGAACTGTGTAAAAAAGCATCCCGCCCCCGGGTATTCACCCAAAGAACGGGATGCAAAACCAATCCACCATCAAAAAAGACTTACATCGGTTTCAGTTTCACCTCATTCCGGTTCGCTAACACGTTATTTTTTACCATATCCTTTACGATGAGCTGACCATACTCATCTCCCAGCTTTTTGGCAGAAGCCGGGTCGAATGACTGGCTTTGTACAGAATACAGCAGTTCCTGCCCGTTGCCCAGGTCATAGAAATTGCTTTCCCAGAAATACCGGGTATCGGTAACATAGTATCCCGGTGAATACACACGGCTGTACATGGTGCTGTAATAACCCCAGAAGCGCCTGTGATATACAGAATAAGGAGTATAGGAAACCCGTCCGGGCACATAATACCTTTCTTTTTCTTTATCCAGCAATACCACGGTCAGTACAGCATCAATACCGCTCTTGCTGAGTTTGGCCAGCGCTTCCTTCTCATTCATTTTATCAAAAGCCTTTGGATCGAATTCATCGCAGGAACAAACAGCAGTATAGCCCATGTCTTTGAGGTCGCCGACAAGGTGCTGTTCCATTTCTTCCCTTACCGTGCGGTCAGGTTCGTTGATCAGGCCAAGCACCAGTATCTTATTATATTGCCTGGCGGTGATGTTATCGGCTTTCCAGGAACTGGTGATCCTCGTGCTGCTGCACGCAATGAGGAATGATACCATTATCCCGGATATCAGTATCTTTTTCATAACCCACTTTTTTGTATTGGTAAGTTACTTACACCTATACAGTCAAACCTATGACAGCAGTCACAGAAGGATGAAACACTCATCAGCCTGATCAGTTCCTTTGAAAAAGCTCCCGGTTCTTCCGGTACACATCTTCCGAAAAACTCACCCGGCCGGCAGAATCTATCCATGCCGTGTTATACAATACAAAGACAGGCAGTTTCTCAATAGCGGGTACGGTAACGGGTGATTGGTTATACAGGCAGCCTTTCTCCGTAAGCGTATCAATAGCTACGGCGTTATCCTTTAAAATATAACGGCCGAGCTCTATCGCTTTCTCCACCCGCATACAGCCATGACTGAAGTAGCGCTTGTTCATCGCAAACAAAGGTTTAGTGGGCGTATCATGCAGGTAAACGCTGTACGGGTTGTAAAAATTCAGTTTGATCAGACCTAATGCATTATCACAACCGGTTGATTGCCGGATGATATAAGGAAAGTAAGAACGGCTGAGGGTACTCCAGTCAATAGAATAAGGATCCACTACCCTCCCCTGCCGGTTGATGACCTGGTAACTGTTGGCATCAAGGTAACCTACATTCCTCTTTATAGACGGTAGCAATTCTTTGGTAGCAATGGAATGCGGCACCATCCAGTAAGGATAGAGTATCACCTCATTCACCCGGCTGCATAATAATGGCGTAGGGGTTGATCGTTTACCGACGATGATCCTCGATTCGAGCACTGCTTTATCCTCATCATATACCAGTAAGGTAGCCGAAGGAATGTTCACCACAATTATCTTTCCTGTTTCCTTGATGCAGGATAGCCAGCGCAACGTATTCAGGGCATAGCAAAGCTCTTCCAATCTTGCAGTTAACGGTTCATTGAGCGCTTCCAGGAATGTGCTCCGCAACACCCCATCAGGCAGCAGGTTGAAAAGCCGCTGTGCTTCTTTTACTTTTATTTTCAATAAAGAATCAGGCACCGGTTGATCAGCCCGGTCGAGGAATCCTAACCGGTAAAGTTTATTGAGCAGGGGCTTATTGGCACTGCTGACCTTTGAAGAAGTGATCTTCACTTCCCTAAATGAAGTATCGCTCAACATCCGGTTGTACAGGGCGATCTTTTCCTTAATGGCTGCATACTCCGGTGTACGGGGTTCTATGATCAGGTGTAAATAAGCCAGCTGTCTTTTGCCGATGGCCAGTTGCAGGACACTGCTGATATCAAAACAGGCCGGCGAATAATTCAGACCGTTATACCCGATGGAAGGTATCCTGTTGCCGTAAAGAATATCATGAAGAAAATGAATGGCCGCATCCGTAAACTTCAGTTCGGCTTCCACCGAATCGTACAGGCTGGCCAAATAAAAATTACCAGCACGATAACCTCTGATAAAATCATGCTGGTAATCTTTTTCCTGTAAACCTAAATCCGGAGACTGTTCCAATAATTGAAACAGATCAGTAATAAGGGCACGGTCATCCGTCCATACGGGAGAATAAAGCTGGCATTTATAAAATTCCCTGGTTTCTTCAGGATAGCTCAGCGGGATACGGCTGAACTGTGATGGACTGTTGATAATATGTTCGATCGCTGCCGGCGTGATCTGTCCGTAAGAGCCGGTGACCAAACAGAAAATAAAGAACCATATCATCAGCCTCTTTGCCATCTTATCCTTTCCGGGAAATATCCTTTCAATGACAGTCTTTGTGTCCCGTCAATACGATCGCCATAAAAAGTCCCGCCACCCTTCGTGGCGGGACGTTAAGCCATACAGTAGGTGGCTTATTTCACAGCTATTTGTTTAGCTGAAGGTTTGCGGGCTTCTTCTTTCCTGGGCATCATGAGTTTCAATACTCCCTCTTCATACTTTGCTTCGATCTTTTCTTTGTTCACTTCTTCAGGAAGTGTGAAGCTGCGGCTGAAGCTGGAATAGTTGTACTCTTTGCGGGTGAACTTTGCATCCTTTTCTTCTCTTGTTTCTTCTTTTTCAGAACTGATGGTAAGCATATTGCCGTCCACATCAATTTTGAAATCTTCTTTCTTCATGCCGGGTACCGCCAGGGAGACCAGGTATTCATTCTTGTTTTCCGTGATATTAACAGCAGGTACGGTCATGGTACGGTTCCAGAGTCCCCCTTCATCAAACCATTCGTTCCAGGGTTTAAAGAAGTCATTGAACACAGAAGGCATTCTTTCTGTTGCTTTTGTTACAGGCAATGTTCCCATATCCACCTCCTTGTTTTTATAGTATTAAATTTTAAATCTCATATCTAATATAATCACTGTACTCAGTGAAAGTGCAGGATCATCATCAGTAAACAGTATGAGATTGATCAGTAACACAAAAGACAACATAATCTTTTATCATAGTCATAATAATCATTAATACTATTGATGCTTATCATACTAACCCGCTTTATTCCTAAAATAACTTTAAAAGAACAGATCTGTATTTGTGCTATAGTTCTTTTACAACCGGTTAAAATCATCTACAATGAAAAAGGGGACTGCAATGCTGCTATCATTGATTACAATGTTCAGCATGGCTGCTTCCGGGCAAACCTGGAACGGAACCGTAAGCAGTGACTGGAACAACCGCTTCAACTGGTCAACAGGCGAAGTACCGGATATTTACGAAAATGTAACCATCAGCAACGCTTCAGCCCCCTATCAGCCCATACTGTCGGGCAACGTAATGATCGGTTCACTGACCATGTCACACGGCATCCTGGATCTTAACGGATATACTCTCACATGTTCCGGAAATGTTTATTTGACAGGCGATAGTTTACGAAACGGTAAAATAACAGCCGCCAATTTCAGCGAGGTCGCCAATATGAGAATGGGCGGTAAGCTTGTTTTTGATAAAACCGGTAATTTGGATAACTATTGGAGCGGAAATAATAAGATATATAATGACAGCCTGATCGTAATATGGAGAACAGGTACTTTATATACAGAGAATATTACCGCCGACAGCATTTTTACTCACCTGAAAATTCACCTGATCAGCGGCGTTATAATACCGGCACTGAATGCGCTGCTGTATGTTCAAAACGACCTTGTCATAGATAACAGCGGCGGAGGGTCTATAGCATTTGCCGCCAATATAGGCAGTTATGTAGTAATAGGGGGTAATCTTATTGGTCTTAATTTTTCAGGCAATCATTCCAATCTTTTTTTAAGGGGCATTACTACACAGGGCAATCAACCCAACGGTCCCTTTTATTGCGGTGGTGGATCCATCAGCACCTGTAGTTTTAACGGGAACATCACCCTCGTTGCTGATTCATCCGCCGATTTTTATATGATCAATTCAACGTTCGGAGGCGGGGAGAATCTATTCCAGGCCGGGGGTTTTAGTGCAATAGGGGGAAATACATTCTCCGGAAATACGCTGATCCGGCTGGCACATAACATTACTGATTATACAGGGTCCGTTACTGAGGGGAATAATAAATTCGCAGGCAATGTACAATTTGAAACAGATGCTACGGCTGAGACCGGGAGTGCAAGAATACTACACACCTATCTTGGACAAGATACCTGTCTCGGTAATGCAACCTTTATTCTTAAAAACAATTCTGCGCTTTACAGTAACTATAATGGCAATAGTTATGTTGCAGGAAATGTGATCATAGATGCGCAGGGCGCCGCCAAATGGGTACAATTCAATAGCGGTACTGCTTCCTATACCATCGGAGGCAATTTCACCGCAAAGAATTTCACACCGTATCCCGTTCCGGGAGTAGCATACACTTATATTTATTTAGGGAATGTAACCGCAGCAGGAACGGATACCTGCGGCACTTTTTATTGCTATACTGGCAATATCACCAACAGCAGTTTCAATGGCAATTTTAAACTGATCGCCGATTCATCCCAGGGTTATACCATAAACAATGCTGTTCTGGCGGGCACAGATAATTTGCTACAGGCAGGGACGCTTGATATTCTGAACAGTAAGTTTGGAAGCAACCCGGCAGGAACCACTATCTTAAGAGCAGCACATAATGTTGCAGGTAATGTGTACATGCGGGATGGCAACAATAAATTTTTCGGTCATGTACAGTATGAAACATTTGCGGCTATGCCGGGAGGTCTTACCATCCAGCAGACCTACTACGGTGCCGATAGTTGCTTTGGCGATCTTCGTTTTATTCTGAAAGGAAATGCAGCGCTGACAACAAATGGCAGCGGGAACAGTTATGTGGCAGGGAATGTAATTATTGACGGACAGGGTGCCCGAAAATGGGTTCAGTTCACGGGTGGCGCCGGTCCAACCTTTACAATTGCCGGCAATTTTACTGCAAAGAACTTTACACCTTACCCTGAACCCGGTGTAGGCTATACCAATATTCTTCTCCGGAATGTAACAGCCGCCGGCACGGATACCTGCGGCACCTTTTATGGCTACACAGGCGATATTACCAACTCCAGTTTCAATGGCAACTTTAAACTGATCGGCGATTCATCCCAGGGTTATACCATAAACAATTCTGTTCTGGCGGGAACAGACAATCTGCTACAGGCAGGGACGCTTGATATTCTAAACAGCAAGTTCGGAAGCAACCTGGCAGGAACCACTATTTTAAGAGCAGCGCACAATGTAGCAGGTAATGTATTCATGCGGGATGGTAACAATAAATTTTTCGGTAATGTACAGTATGAAACATTTGCGGTGATGCCGGGAGGTCTTACCATCCAGCAAACCTACTACGGTGCTGATAGCTGCTTTGGCGACCTTAGCTTTATCTTGAAAGGAAATGCAGCGCTGACCACGAATAACAACGGGAACAGTTATGTGGCAGGTAATGTAATTATTGACGGACAGGGCGCCCGAAAATGGGTTCAGTTCACAGGTGGCGCAGGACCTACATTTACCATTGACGGCAATTTTACAGCAAAGAACTTTACGCCTTATCCTGAACCCGGTGTAGGCTATACCAATATTCTTCTCCGGAATGTAACAGCCGCCGGTACTGATACCTGCGGCACATTCTATGGCTACACAGGTGATATTACCAACTCCGGTTTCAATGGAAATTTTAAACTGATCGCCGATTCAGAGCAGGTTTATTCAATAAATAATTCCGTTCTTTCCGGAGCTGATAATTGGATACAGGCCGGGAATCTTGATATACAGAATAGCAGGTTTGGTCAGATGGGCATTGGAACGACCGTTTTAAGATCAGCGCATGATGTTGCAGGAAATGTTTACATCAGGGAGGGCAATAATAAATTTTCTGGCAACACCGAATGGGATATTATTGCACCTGCCTTTGGAGTTTCGATATTTCAGCATACTTATTACGGGCAAGATAGTTGCCTTGGAGATCTTACAGTACATCTTGCCGGGCCCTCTTCTGCTAACCTTGCCGGCAACAACCTGTATATCGGAAAAGGCTTATCACTTCAGAATAATGGCACCGGAGTCATAGTTCATGACAATGCCAGTTCAGCCATTTACTTCATTGGATCAGATACTGCTTCTTATTCTTACAGCGGAACCGGCTCTGCACCTTCCATCCGGAATATAGGAATGAACCGCAGAGGCGGTGTAAGGTTGTTATCCCCTTTAACCTGTTCAGGTCTTACTTTATCAAGAGGTGTGATCCTGTCATCTGCGACAAACCCATTATCAATACCGGATGGAGCCGTGGTGACAGGTGGCGGCGACAGCAGTTATGTAGATGGCCCGATGATAAAAACAGGTAATGAAGCCTTCATTTTTCCACTGGGAAGCAATAATATTTTTGCCCCCATTAGTATTACAGCACCTGCATTATCAACGGATCAGTTCACCGCTCAGTATGTTCCCCGGATCGCACATGATGATGGGTATGATTCCACACAGCATGATGTATCCCTGCATCATTTGAGCAGAAGTGAATACTGGCTGCTGAACAGAACGGCCGGAACATCCTCTCCAAAAGTGACCCTGAGCTGGAAAACCGCCAGGAGCGGTGAAGTGAATGTGATCAATGACCTGAGAGTGGCCCGCTGGAACGGTACTACATGGAAAGATGAAGGCAAAGGCATCACCACCGGAACAAATGAAGAAGGCACCATTCAATCCCTGAACGATATCACCAGTTTCAGTCCATTCACGCTGGCTTCTTCATCAGTGAACAATCCCCTGCCTGTTAATTACATTGAATTCGTAGCCATTGTTCAGTCAGACAAAACGGTTTTATTAAAATGGGAAACCTCTGAAGAGATCAATAATGCTTACTATCAGGTTGAAAGGAGTACTGATAACAGAACATGGCTGATCATTGCATTGGTCAATCCAAACAGCAGCCATATATATATTTATACAGACAGGCAGCCTGTACAGGGTATTAACTATTACAGGATCAGGCAGGTTGACCGGGATGGTCAATACACCTATACTTCAATCAGGCTGGTAAAGATCAGCAACGATAAACAACTGTTTATCTGGCCCAACCCTGTTACTGACCACCTGAACATTCAAACCCCTGTTGCATGGGGAAGCATTGAAATATATGACGCCAATGGAAAGATGATATGGAAGAAAGTGATCAGCAGCACTATCCAGTCAGTACCGCTGCAAAATCTGCCATCCGGAGTTTATGTGATACAGGTAAGGTATGGTAATGATAAACTGGCAGAAAAATTTATAAAACAATAAAGTATTCAAAACATTCATTAAAAACATTATACTATGGCAACGATCATACATTTCGATATCAGCGCAGAAGTTCCTGAAAGGGCAAAGAAATTCTACACGGAACTTTTTGGCTGGAAAATGGGTACCCTTGAGGGTTTCCCGGATTATTATGAAATCGAAACGGCAGACACCAAAGGAATGAAAGGCGTTGGAGGCGGCCTTACCAAAAGAGATGATCCACTGCAAAACGGTATCGTCAACTTTATTGGTGTTGATTCCCTGAGCGACACGCTTACCAAACTTGTTGCCCTCGGTGGCAGAGTCATACAACCCAGGCAGGCTATGCCCGGCTATGGGTATATTGCTGTTTGCGCCGATACAGAAAACAACACTTTCGGTTTGTTCCAGGATGACAAAAATGCCAGGTAACTTACCGGGCATGTCAAAAGCGTAATACTTTATATAATTAAAATAAGGAAACATGAAAAACAAGGTATTTTGCCAGAGTTGCAGTATGCCGCTTGACAGCGACGCCGTATGCGGTACTGAAAAGGACGGTTCAAAGAACCATGAATACTGCAAATATTGCTACCAGGACGGCACCTTCATCAATCCTTCGATGACATTGGATGAAATGAAGGAACTGGTAAAAACACAGATGGAAAAAATGAAGATGGACAGCGGGCTGATCAGCCTGGCCGTAAACAGCCTGCCGCAACTGAAAAGATGGAAAAAAGAAAAATCAATGGCCTGACACGGCTGCTCATACTAAATGAAAAGCAACGGCTACCGCATGTGTTTGAAATAAAAGGTGAACAGGTAAAAAACAGTTCGTATGAACTGGTAGGAGAACCAGCGTGAAAATTGTTTAAAGACATTATTGGTATGTAAATAATATTCCTTCGTCACCTTTATGCAATCTTCTTCGGCAATGCGGAGAAGTGTTTTTTCCGTTTCTGCGGCCATCAATGTATCCCGCACGTTCATATTCAGTTCAATACTGGCATAAGCGCTGATGTTATTGATATTGTAAGAACCGATGGTCATCCATCGCCCGTCGCATACAGCGATCTTTCCATGCAAAATATTCAGCTGGTATTCGTACAACTCAATATTATGGCGCAGCAGCCAGCTGTACATATATCTTTCCGCATACTTGGCCAGTTTTACATCAGACATCCCCGCTGCGATCACTTTTATCTTCACTCCGCGTTTGGCCGCATAACTCAATTGTTTCCGGATAAATCCGCCCGGCAGAAAATAACTGCACAGGATGACAATATCAGACTGTGCTGTCCGGAGCATCTCTACATACGTTGACGATATCTCGTTCTTCCGGCGGACCCAGTCATTCCTCCGCATACTTACCTCACAGGACCCGCCGTCAGGAATATCATCATAACTGATCTCCTTTAGTTCACAGGGTGTAAGGCCCATGTTCATCGGGTAGTTCTTCCATGTTTTCCAGCAAAGTATGCATAGCTCCCTGGCTGCTTCGCCTTCCACATACAGGGCAAAATCAAGCCATGCCGGTTTACCCGGCATATCATTATACCGGTCAGATATGTTCACTCCTCCCACCAGTGCATACTTTGTATCCGTCACCACTACCTTATGGTGCAGTCTTCTCCCTAAATAAAACCGTTTGCTTTTGAAGAGAGGATTGAAAAACCGGAAATGAATACCTGCCTCCACCAGGCCGCTGATAAATGCTGTGGACATGACTTTGGAGGCATAACCGTCTGTCAGCAGGTAAACCTCCACCTTTCTTTTTACAGCCGCTTTCAGCGCCGCCGCTACCTGCTGTCCCGTTTCATCATCATCATAAATATAGGTTTGCAGGTGAATGCTCTCGGTTGCATTATTGATCATCCGCAGCAGCAGATCAAAATACTGCTTGCCTCCCCGGATCAGCTTTACTTTATTCCGGACCGTATATCCCGCTTTGTTCCTTTGTTTTCCCCCTGACATGTATTTATTTATTGGATCCCTGCCTGTTTACTCCAACCTGACCTTGTACCTGCCGGTGCAGTTTCTCATATTACTCCTTTATCGTTCACCAACTGCCAAATTTCGGTATTATATTCATCACTTCATATTCTGATATAATACCAATACAAGCGATATTTTGCTGCAATTCGCAATACAGTGCATAGGCCCTGACTAAGTTCAAATCATCTGGGCTTTGCAGGAGCAGCAAAAAGATGGGCAAATGAAAACCTCTGAAGCATTTGCTTTTCTTAATAAACTACAATCCGCGCCGATACCTGTTTCAGGGGGTGATCTGTTTTGGGGACATAGATATACAGTACCCCGGCCTGGTATTCGGCTACGCCAAAACCGGCATCTGCATTCTCAGGCAAGAGAATATGCCGGTAAGAGCAGTGGCAATCAAACTCGTGCAATTGAAAGTTTCCCGGCTCTGTTTCGGGATATCCTTCGTGAAATACGATGACAGATAAAAAATTTTTATCAGCGCTGATATAAAAATCATCCCGGTTCACTCCCGGTACTTCCACTTCGATCTTAAAGCATTCTGTCAATTCAGTGACGTTCACCCTTGGTTCAGGAATAGGCACTTTACGCTCCCTGTTCATTTCACCGGCAATGTCATCCATGGTGAACCTTGGAATAAATTCACCGGGATATACCGGGTATTTTTCATTATATGGATTTAGCGCCGCCATTTTACACTTTTTAGCACCTGCATAAGGAAAAACTATCCAACCAAATCTAACTTCAATACAGTGAAAAAACCATGATATAAATAACATGACCGCCTGAGAATGGTCAGTTGTGGAGTTTTGCTGAAAGCGCCTGCATTCCCCCCGGGTAATCGTCTTACTTGCTTCCAAATGCCCATATCCCGTTGCCCGGTCGAATCATAGAAGCTGATGTCACCTATCTTCTCTTCTTATTGAATCCGTAATACGCCACCATCCTATAGCCTTCCTTTGTCACCTTTTCGAGGTCATCCAGGCCAAAAAAGGATGGTGATTATTCTCAATTGACATGCTAATGACCATCATTGATAAGCGTTACGTATCCATAATAGCTTTGAAAACAGCAATGATCATACTATTCTCACACACATAAACCTGCTTATATGCATATCGAAATAAATGATAACACGACACTACAGGAGATACAGCAAACATTCTCTGACTTTTATCCCTGGCTCCGGATCGGATTCTATAATAAAGCGCACAAAAAATACGAAGGATCTGAAATAACTAACCTGCTCGGTTCAGGCAATTCAGTCGGGGACGTAAAGCGAACACATGTATCCGGTCTTCTTGAGATCAGGCCATCTTACAAAGTTGAAGAGGTAGAAAGGGAGTTCCAGGAGAGGTTTGGATTATCTGTCCAGGTCATGATGAAAGAAAAAGGTCAGTGGGTGCAGACAACAGGCACGGATATCCTGACATTGAAAGACATCAACCAACTCAGCCGCAACGCATCCGACGAATACATCCTCTCGGAACTGGAAGCTGAGGAAGAGGAAGAAGAAAGCTGAGTAAAACTGTCGTATCAAAATGACCATTTAACACTCAATACCCGACTATATGGCTAATACTATTGCAGCATTTTACGCCGATGAGCTGACTGACTGGAGTCACCATATTGACTTATATAGCGGAGAGGCCGAAGAATTCGAAGAAAGATTGAAAGAAGTAATACAGCGCAACAATATCCCGGCTATCGGGGAAGCGGTGGATCATTTCCAGGACATGCTGACCGGTATCCTGAATAAACTTTTCCGGCTACAGGAAGAAATTTACCAACAGGAAGAAAAATTAAGAACAGATGGCTCGCTTGCGGGGAACAGTTCAATCACGACAGAAACAGAAAAACAACAGAACCTGTTACGTCGTTTCATGCAGGCGGTAGAAAAAGAATACATTGATGTAAAATATGCCTGCTATGATTTTTTATCAGGGACACTGAAAAAATAAGGTCAAAACAAAAACCTCCCTTTACCGGTCATTGCCGGTAACTCGTTATCCGGCCTTTTTCAATTCACGTAATTTATCCAGGTAATACATTACTTCATCATCATCCACCTGCGAAAAGTTTTTATAAAAGGCGCCTACCCCCGGAAAATACTGGGGAATCAGCGGACAAATGAATTCATCCACCAACGGGGATAATTTTTCATACGCACTGTCGGATGCCACAGGCACTGCTATGACAATTTTGGCCGGTTCGCTTTTACGCAGCATATTCACTGTACTCATCAGTGTATTTCCGGTGGCTACACCATCATCAATTACAATAACCGTTTTATCTTTCAGGTCTTCAGGTTCTTTATCGCCCATGAACTGTTTGTACATTTCCCTTAACCTTACCCTTATTTTATTTGTTTCCTTCTCGATATATGCATCAGTCACATCTTCATGCGGGACCACAAACCGTTCGGTCAGGCTGACCGAACCGATGGCATATTCGCTGTTCAACGGATGCCCTATCTTTTTGGTCAGCAGCAGGTCCAATGGCCAGTCCAATTCTTTTGCCACTATATAAGCAATAGGTACGCCGCCTCTCGGCACAGCTAATACCACACCCGGAATGCCCTGGTATTTTCTCAATTTTTCCGCCAGCATCATACCGGCTTCTATGCGATCGTAATACATAAAACTTCTTTTTTGATGATCAAAAATGCTCACTGATGAACTGCTGCCGGCTGCAGGTATTTCTCAAACCATGCTGTCGCCAAAGCAGCCACTTTATCCATGGTTCCCTGTTCTTCAAAAAGATGAGTTGCACCCGGAATGATCTCGATCTTCTTTTCGCACTCCAGCCGATCATACGCCTGCCTGTTTAACTGTAATACATCATGGTCCAGTTCACCAACGATCAGCAGCACAGGCGCTTCTACCATGTGTAATGATCCCATTGCCAGGTCCGGCCTTCCGCCTCTTGAAACAACAGCGTTTATTTTACCAGGTAATATGGCGGCTGCTTTTAATGCCGAGGCTGCTCCGGTGCTTGCGCCAAAATAGCCGATGCGGCTTTTCTTTGCGGCAGGTAGTACTCCCAGCCACTCGGTCGCACCGGCCAATCTCTTTGTCAGCAGATCAATATCGAACCGGTTGTGATAATGCCTGTCCTCCTCCGGAGTTAACAAATCGAATAATAATGTTCCGAAATGATGCTCATGAAGATAGCGGGCCACCATCTGGTTTCGGGGACTCTGGCGGCTGCTGCCACTACCATGTGAAAAGACCACGATTCCATTTGCCTTTTGCGGAATGATCAGCTCCCCTTCAACTTTTATTTTTCCAACAGGGATATTCACTTCTTTATTATAAACATATTCCATAAAGACATTTTTGAGTGATATAATTTATAACGATTATACTGTCAATACCAATGATTACAATCACCGGATAGCGTGACAGCTCTCATTTGAAAAAGGGAGTAAAAAAAACCAGTTTTGAATAAAGGGGTGGTATGCGTCGCTATTTTACCAAAGAAGTAGCTTTTTCAGAAAGAGAGGCCGTGAATGCCATCAAACAATGGGCATACCCGCTTCAGCATGTACACGATCTGGATCCTCTCTTTACGAGAATTGACGATGCCCGGATTGTCATGCTGGGTGAAGCGTCGCATGGAACACACGAATATTACACGTGGAGAAGTTATATCACCAAACGACTGGTGGAAGAAAAAGGATTTGATTTCATCGCAGTGGAAGGCGACTGGCCTGATTGTTACCGGCTGAACCGGTATATAAAGAATTATATCAGCAGTGAAAAAGGCCCTGTAAAAGTATTGCAGGATTTTAACCGCTGGCCTACATGGATGTGGGCCAACTGGGAAATAGCTGCACTG
>JAEUVJ010000023.1 GCA_016787085.1 Chitinophagaceae bacterium
TTATATTTTTTACTCCGTCAGGCATTATCCATCAACATAACCTCAAAAAAGCGCTAAAAGAAAACCCGCTTACCCAGCCTGCAAAATCCAACCTGTCCTTACCTGCTTATTTTTTTGAAAGTAGTTGTGCATCGGTCACCAATGTTGGGCGCAGTTATTAGTTAATCCTTTCTTACAATGCCGCCCCATCCAATGTCATCTGAAGTTTCATATACACCTTTTCCCAAATCATTTATATAAGTGTATATCCAATCACGAAATGATGTAGCAATTAACTCACGACTTGGATCGTCATGCCACATTCTGATTATTTGTCCAGAAGTTCCTTTTGAATCAGGATCTAGGTCAATGCAATAACTATCGCCACTTCCATTTGCGGTTATCGGAATCCAGGCTAAATTCCACCAGTCAACTTTTATCCTTGTGTCTGGACTTGAACGGGCGGGTTGACCAAACGTCTCCCTGCAATTGGCATCGATTTCTGGGAGGGCAGTTTTCCAACCTTGCCAAACTCGGATAATATCTTCTATACTTAGTAACCTGTCCCCGTCAAATAAATTTAAGTGTGTCCAACTTTGGCCATTATGGATGGAATAAAACTCTTTGAAATCTTCTGGCAAATTATCTTCTAGTAAAGTTTCTAATTCTAGAAAGTTTTGACTTGTCGCACCAACATTTAATGTTTCAAGCATAGCAGGATGATTGACTTTAATCCAGGTTTCAATTTTTTGCCATGCCTGTTTCATGAAATATTTTTTGAAAGATTAGGCTCGTTAAAATTGCGCCCATCTCGTAAATAGGCGTAACTGCTGGTACAGTTTTATGTTGGTAATCAGTATAAAACTGTACCAGCTATTTTTTATAAATTTAATTAAAATTATTTCCGGATGTATGAGGAAATAAAACTAAAACACCTTCACCCGGTCCTGCAAATAGGCGTACAGGATATAAGAAATGCCTGGCTGCTGGCTCCTGTCCCGGTAAAACTTACCACCACCATTCACCGGGGAACACTGGTATTCAGGCTGCCTGTATCCGGTAAGCGCATAAGCTATAAAACCCTGAAGAAAGGCCTGGTAAAGAAAACGATCATTATAAAACAACCACTATACGTACTTCCCTTCTGAAACTATAACCCTGCTTTTTTACTGATCTCCAGCATCCGGTCAATTGGGACCTCCCCTAAATCCCCTCCGGGAGAGGGGACTTTGAAGATTCATTACATTCCTGCCTTTCCACTGATATCGAGCATGCGCTTTATAGGTTTCAGCGCTGCCAGCCTCAGCTCTTCCTCCATATTGATCTCCGGCGTTTCGTATTCCATGCAGAGATAAATTTTTTCCAGGGTATTGCGTTTCATGTGCGGGCAGTCGTTGCAGGCGCAGCTGTTGTTGGGTGGGGCCGGTATAAAGGTTTTGTGGGGGTTAGCCTTCATCATCTGGTGCAGGATGCCCGTTTCCGTAGCGACTATGTATTCCTGTGCGGAATCTGTTTGTGTGTATTTCAATAAACCCGTAGTAGAGCCGATATAATCAGCTATGCGCAGGATCGGCTCTTCACATTCGGGATGGGCGATCAGTTTGGCATCCGGGTGCCTTACTTTCAGCTTCGTGATCTTCTCCAGGCTGAATATCTCATGTACCATGCAGGCGCCGTTCCATAGCACCATATTGCGGCCCGTCACTTTGTTGATATAAGCGCCGAGATTCTTATCCGGTGCAAAGATGATCTTCTGATCTTTCGGAAAACTCTCAACAATGATCTTCGCATTGCTGCTGGTCACGATCACATCGCTCAGCGCCTTGATACCGGCGCTGCAGTTGATATAACTCACCACCACATGGTCCGGGTGCTGCTCTTTGAATTTTTTGAATAGCGGCGGCGGGCAACTGTCGCTCAGTGAACAGCCGGCCTTCAGGTCGGGGATCACTACTTTTTTTGTCGGGTTCAGGATCTTTGCCGTTTCCGCCATGAAGTGTACACCGGCAAAGACGATCATATCCGCTTTTGTCTTCTCCGCCTGTTGCGCCAGGCCCAGGCTGTCGCCGATATAGTCCGCCACATCCTGTATGTCGGGCTCCTGGTAGTAGTGGGCCAGCAGCACTGCATTTTTTTCCTTCTTCAGCTTTTCGATGGCGGCGAACAGGTCGAGCGTAGGGTCCAGCTCGATATCGAGGAAGCCTTTGGCATCAACTTCTTTGCGGGCGGCTTTTATTTTTTCGGCGAACATGACTGATTGTTTTAACGAGGGAGCAATATTCCAACCCCTCCTGCAATTTTTCAAAACAATTTTTCTTTTTTCCGTTTCTTTAGTTCTAATAATAATAATACATTTTTATAAAAAAGAGTTTATTATTATTACAGCTGTGAATTCGTGGATAATTATCTTTTTGTTACTTTTTCAAAGTTACCAATTCACAGTAATTCACATTTTAAACAAGGAAATCCACATCATGGTTCAGCGACAGCGCTGCATTTGCGGGTTTCTTTCAACAGGCAGGTGAAAAAAGGGAACGGGTAAAAGATGAATAACTTTTTACCCGGTGCGTATGTGAACAGTCTTTGCATAAATGGTCATTCATGAACCGCGACCGGTCTTATTTCATCTCCCGTCTTTCTTTATTTCTAAAAATGAAGTTTCATATGCACGTTTCACACCGGGTTATACACAGCATTTCCCGCTTCTGCACAGGCCTTAGTGAAAAAATAGTTGGCGGACGGAGCGATTTTGCAGCGATACGAATGGTTTTAAAAAGCAATATGAGAACTAAAATCCGGCTGCCTTTTCAAATCTGATTAATTTTAAGCCCTTAAAATTATCACTATGGTTGCTTTCCGTTCTTTATGTATCGCCTGTTTTGTATTTATCTCTTCGCTGGTGATGGCCAACGAAGGTATGTGGCTGCCTTTGTTGCTGGAGAAGCTGAATGAGAAAGAAATGAAAGGCATGGGAATGAAGATCAGTGCAAAGGATATCTATAATGTGAACCGCGGCAGTTTAAAAGATGCCATTGTCAGTTTTGGTGGTTTCTGTACTGGCGAAGTGATCTCATCCAAAGGCCTGGTGCTGACGAATCACCATTGCGGGCTGGATGCAATACAGAGCCACTCCACGATTGACCATAATTATATACGGGATGGTTTCTGGGCAAAGAATTATGCAGAAGAATTACCGAATCCAAAATTGTATGTCAGCTTCATTATACGCATAGAAGATGTGACCAAACAAATACTGGCCGGCGTGACCGCATCCATGAGTGAAAGTGAAAGGCAATTGGTTACCGATAAGAACATAGCCGCCATAAGGAGTACAGTGAAAAAAGAATCCTACCAGGAAGCGTCGGTCAAATCTTTCTTTGAAGCGAACCAGTATTATCTCTTCATTACGGAAACGTATAAAGATGTACGGCTGGTAGGAGCGCCGCCTTCTTCTATCGGCAACTTTGGACAGGATACCGACAACTGGATGTGGCCGCGTCATACGGGAGACTTCTCCATGTTCCGCATCTATGCAGGCAAGGATAATAAACCGGCAGAGTATTCGGCGGACAATGTGCCTTATATTCCCAAAAGATCATTAGCCATTTCATTAGACGGGGTGAACGAAGGGGACTTCACCATGGTATTGGGTTTTCCTGGCAAGACGATGGAGTATATGCACAGTGAAGCGATCAGGCAGACCATGGAGGTGAATAACCCGGCCAAGATCGCTATCCGGGATAAAGCGCTGGCGGTAATGGATGGCTTTATGCGGAAAGATGAGCAAATAAAAATCCAGTACACCAAAAAGTATGCAACCATATCCAATGCCTGGAAGAAATGGAAGGGAGAGATACCAGGGCTGATCCGGACCCAGGCGCTGGAAAAAAGAAAAGCATACGAAGCCGAATTTCAGAAAAGGGTCAATGCGAATATGGAGTGGAAGTCGCAGTACGGCAACCTGCTCAGTGAACTGGAAGCCGCCTGGAAAGAGATAGAACCGCTGGCCAGAGCAAGGGATTATTATTTGGAAATAAACAGTAAGATAGAACTGTTCACCGTGGCCCGCCGGGTGAATGCGTTGCGCAACGCAAAGAATAATGGCAGCAAGTACGACTATTCAGAAGGACTGACGAAACTGAAGGATACGCTAACGGAATTATATAAGAATTTTAATCCCGTTGTGGACAGGCAATTGTTTGAATCGCTGATCACAATGTATGTGAACGACCAGGACAACCGTATCGTATCACCCCTGCTGATGGATTATTTCAAAGCAGCTGGCAAGGACTTTAGAAAATTAGCGGACGATATCTACGGAACAGCAGAGTATGTATCCGGCAGCAAGATGATGACGGCGCTGGAGCAAAACCCGCAGGAGCTGATTGAGCGGTCAAAGACGATCAAAGCCAGCCTGCTCTATGAAGATATGCTCGCCACTTATAATAAAGAAGTGGCTGCAAAGCTGAATGAAGTGCAGGCCCGCATCAACCGCCTGCAACGGACCTATATGCAGGCGCAGATGGAAGTGAAGAAGGAAAAAAAATTCTACCCGGATGCCAACAGCACCCTGCGGCTGACCTATGGCAATGTAAAAGGGTATTCAGCCCGTGACGGCGTGAAGTATGATTTCTACACCCATCTTGACGGGGCCATGGAAAAATATATTCCGGGGGATTACGAATTCGATGTGCCGGAAAAACTGCGGTCATTGTATAAGAATAAAGACTATGGCCAATATGGAAAGAACGGTAAAATGCCGGTTTGCTTTGTGGCAGCCAACCATACCACGGGCGGCAACTCCGGCAGCCCGGCCCTGGATGCGTATGGTAACCTGGTGGGCCTGAACTTTGACCGGGCCTGGGAAGGGGTGATGAGCGATATCAGTTATGACCCCTCGATTTGCCGTAACATCATGGTGGATATCCGCTATGTGCTGTTTATCATTGATAAATATGCCGGGGCGGGCCACCTGGTAAGGGAAATGAAACTGGTGCATCCGAAGAAGAAGTAGCGCCACCCGAAACCCCGGAATTCAGCGGCTGAAACCACAGAAAAACAGGCTATTTCAGCAGTTTTCCACAATTTTTTCATACGCCTAAAACCCCTATTTTTGCCATCCGTTTTTTAAACCCTACATATATAATATGTCAGTTATCCAGAAGATACAGGAGAAGTATGCAAAACTCATGGCGATCATCATTGCTGTCGCCCTGATCATTTTTGTGGTGATGCTAGCCTTTGAAAATGGAGGCAGCCTTTTCCAGGGATCGAACTCCACCTCGGTGGGTAAGGTAAATGGAAAGTCAATTGAGTATAACGATTTCCTGAAAAAGATAGAGCAGCAGGAAAACTATATGCAGCAGCAGGGCTATGGTGCTTCCGGCCCCATGCTACAGCAACAGGCCAACGAAGCTGCCTGGAACCAGGAGATCAACCAGGTGCTGCAGAACGCAGAGTTTGACAGACTCGGTATTAAAGCAGGTAAGAAAGAAGTGGGCGACATTCTCTATGGCGCCAATCCGCCCGAGGACCTGAAAAGACAGTTCACCGATTCGTTGGGTGTCTACAATGCACAAATGGCCAAGCAGCAGATAGACCAGGTGCTGAAAAAGAAAAGCGGCACACCGGAAGAACTGGCGGCCAGGGAGCAACTGATTGCCTATATCGCTTACTTAGAAAACAGCCGTCTTACCGAAAAATATAATTCTTTACTGGCCAACAGTGCCAATGTTCCCAAATGGCTGATCGAAAAAGAAAATACGGATAAAAGCCAGATAGCAAAGCTCACGGTAGTGAGAGAAAGCTATGCCGCCGCTATTGACTCTACCATAAAGATCACCGATAAAGAGGTGGAGGAATATGTCAGCAAGAACAAAGACGATTTCAAACAACAGGAGAGCCGCAGCATTGCGTATGTTGCCTTCAGCGCTTTGCCCAGTGCAGGCGACAGCGCCGCAACCAGGGAAAGGCTTCTTTCGCTGAAAGCAGAAATGGATAGCACAAAAGATATCAAAAGATTTTTAGCCCTGCAAGGTGTGCAGAACTATTATGACAGCTATATCAATGGCGGAATGGTTCAGATAGCGGCGAAAGATTCAATATTTAAATCTCCTGTGGGAACTGTGTATGGCCCTTATTTAGATGGCGGGTCATATTCATTGGCAAAATTAATAGGCGTAAGATCTCAGGCCGACACGGTTAAGGTCAGGCACATTCTTGTCGCAACAAGCAGGCAAGACCCGCAGACCGGGCAGTCTTATCCTGTAAGGGACACCGCAGAAGCAAAAAAATTAATTGATAGTATTCAACTGGCAATAAACAGCGGATCTAAGTTTGATAGCCTGGTAAAACTTTCTGATGATGATCCGGAGGGAGAAAATCCTCAAAGAGGAAAGTATAAGGGTGGTATTTATGATAAGGTGACAGCCGGTCAGATGGTGTCGTCTTTCAATGATTTTATCTTCGGCAACCCCGTTGGAGCAAAAGGTGTAGTGAAAACCGAATTTGGCTATCATTATATAGAGATCCTTTCTGCAAAAGGCGGATCGGCTGCTTATAAAGTAGCCTATGTTTCCAAGCCCATCGAAGTAAGCTCCGAAACGGATAACAGGGCCGAAGAAGAAGCCAACCAGTTTGCTACTGCCAGCCGCGATGCCAAATCATTTGACGCCAATGCCGAAAAACTGAAACTAAAAGGCATCAACAAAAACGTGGCTACCGATATCGCCCCGATGGCTTACCAGATACCGGGTGTAGGCGCATCCAGGACGTTCATCAAGAACATATACAAAGCTGACCGCGGTGATGTGCTCGATCCTGAAAGGGTAGGCGACAACTATGTGGTAGCGATCGTTACAGAAGTTAATAAAGAAGGGACGATGCCTGTTGGGAAAGCAAGGTTCTCGGCAGAAAGCATCCTGAAGAATAAAAAGGCGGCCGAAAAGCTGAAACAGAAACTGGGAACACCCGCCACGCTGGAACAGGCAGCCGCAGCACTGGGCAACAAACCCATTGAAACGATTGACAGCCTCCGCATGACAGGCCAGCAAACCGCTAACTCCGCCATGTCACTTTCATCCGAACCAAAAGTGATCGGCGCCGCCTTTAATGCGGCCAATAAAGGAAAAGTGGTGGTAGTAGAAGGCGCCAATGGTATTTATGCCGTAAGGGTGGACGAGATATCTGCTACCGCACTGGCCGATGCGAATGTGGCGGAACAGCGCAAACAAAGATACCAGCAGGCCAAACAACAGGCGACCTACCGCAGCCCGATACAGGCCATGCGCAATGCAGCGACCATCAAAGACAGGAGAAGCGAATTTTTCTAGATAATACACGTACCGAAACCAACTGCCTTAACAGCCCCTTCGATCAACGAAGGGGTTGTTTCTTTTTACCGCTATAGCAAACAAGGGCTGTCATTAATTGTTATTTTTGTAAGTCATTATATTTCATGAACGATCCCATCATCAATAAAGTAGCCGAAAGCGGGCTGATCACTCTCGATCCGGAGAAGTATTATCCGAAAGGCGAGACGGCGTTATTTGACCTGAAGGATTTCCTGTTCATGGGTTTGATCTTAAAGGAAAAAGATTACCGCGAAGCGCTGAAGAATCACGACTGGGAAAAGTACCGGGATAAGAATGTGGCCATCACCTGTTCCGCGGACGCCGTTATCCCCGTATGGGCCTATATGCTGGCAGCCTCTTACCTGCAGCCGGTTGCCAAAGAAATAGTGATGGGCGATGAAAAGGAATTGCACAGAACCGTTTTCCTGAAAAATCTTTCTGCAATTGACGTCAATGAGTTTCTCGACAAAAGAGTGGTGATAAAAGGATGCGGCGAAACCCCTATCGCTGATTATGTATATATGGAGCTCACCAAACTGTTACGGCCCGTCGCCAAAAGCATCATGTATGGCGAGCCCTGCAGTACGGTTCCGGTTTATAAAAAACCTACGGCGCCTAAAGGGACGTAATGTATTTCTACCCGCATAATGTAAAGAACCGGGCGCATAGTACCGGTAAGATACCCTTCTAAAGGTATAAAAGTCCGTTACAAATTATCTTAATTTCACTCCATGGTCCGCCATGGTTTCATGTTTGTTTATCTACTGCTCTGCGGTATTACTATCAACGCACAGGATTCTCCCGCCTACGCAGAAGCCAAAAAACTCTTTTCAGAAAAAAAATATGAGCAGGCCATTGATAAATTTAAACAAGCCATTGATCAGCTATCCGGAAAAAAGAATTACGGGGAAATGAAACTTGCGATGGCTTACCTGGGCCACTGCTATAACTATGCCGGTAAAGAATATTTCACCCGGTCATCGAACCAGGACTCTTCTGCTGCCAGCCACGAGATTTTCGTTAACATAATAGCCATTACTGAGCAAACGGGAGATTCGGCGAAACTGGTCATTGATAAAGGAACAAACGCCGGAATTTTTGAAGGGGCAAAAGGGCATGTGATGTTATCCTACTATTCCAGCAGGGACAAAACACCGAGGAATGATTTTGTAGCCACGGCAAGCGTTACACTGGCGACGAACCGGCTTGCCAGTGTAAATGCCGTGTTTTTTGATAAACTGGATCCGTCAAAGAAGAAACTGGCGACCGGGGACCTGGTGGTGCTTAAAGTATACCCGCCGAAAGAAAAACCAACCAGCGTTTTTTACGAGCTTGCTTCGCTGGGCATCTTGTTCAAAGACGCAGCTGCAGATACGTTGATGACCCAGCTTGCTTTAATAAATAACCCATCCGAAGAAATGGGAAACCGGATGATGGACTACCTGCTGTGGGACATTCATAATTTTTACGACTCTTACATAGCCGATAAAACCGATGCCACTTTTACCACCATCTATAAGAAAGGGCGGTTTAAGGGCAAAACCATGAAAGAGGCTTTTCGGTATGCAGAGAAAGAAGACATCTACGCCTTTCTTGAGTTTGTAAAAACCTTTCCGGGAAAATATATAGGAAAGGCCTGGAAGCTGAATGAAACATATGCCACCTGGGTTTTAAACGAAATGCCACCCTCGGAAAAGGGAAAATACTGGTTGTCCCGTTTTATCAGGGAAACACCGCTCAGTAAAATTGATTCATTCGCCGGCAAATTTTCCTGGTATATCATCAATGACAGCCTGAGCAGCTACAGAAATATGCTGAATGACATTCCTGACCACCGGGAAGCAATATCACTCTGCAACAAACTCTACCGCATTTCTCAAATACTGAATGATCAACAGGCACAACTGGAATTTGTATATTACCGCAGTTACCTTTACCAGCGGCTGAATGATCTCCAAAACGGTATGAAAGATGCCCTCGCTGCGTACAGGCTGAAGCCCTCCTTGCCTAATGTGGTAAGCAACTTGGCTTATTTATATGGCCGGGAAGAAAAATACGATTCCTGCTTCCTCTTGCTGGACCCGCTGATGAAAGCAAATCCTCAGCGCTATGATATAGCAGGAAATCTTGGCTGGTATAAGATGCTGGCCGGCAAATTTACCGAAGCAGAAACCTTGTGTAAAATCGCCCATGAGAATGATAATAGTTCCTATGCGTATGCGGTAAACTATGGTCATACCTTTTTATTGAAGGGTAAAGCAGACAGTGCCCGTATCTACTATACACGGTCGCTGGAGAGTTTGTATTACCCCGCTGATTTTGCCGAAGGACCCAAAAAGGATTTTGAGCTTTTTTTTACCAAAGGATGGCGCCGCAAAGAGGCGGCCGAAGCGCTGGACTGGATGGAAGAACAGTATCTGAGCAAATACAGCTATATCACCCGGGGAAATATGGTGTGGGACACAGCAAGCAAGTTATACAGTGCCCGCAAATACCGCCAGGCGGCTGATAAATGGAAACAATACATCAGCGTCTTTGACGGAATGAAGGAACCCGGGCTATCCGGTATACACAATGCATATGCATGGATAGGGTTGTGTTACGAAGAAGCAAAGGATTACCGGCTGGCCGAACAATATTATCTGAAGGCGGTACAGATGGCAAAAGATACTATCGTGCTGGCAGATAAATTAGCGAATGATTATTCACTCCTGTATAATTTTTATAAGAAAAGCGGGAACAGTGTGAAGGCCACCGGGTATAAGCTGTTGTATGACGTGGAGCAGCAAAAACTGGATGACCTGAGGGCCAGGCCACGATTGTACATAGTGGCAGCAGAAGGGAAGAACCTTTTACAGCCGGAAAGCAGGGACAATGCCAAAACTTTCTATCAAAACATCACCACGACAGTCACCACGTCTTTTGACAGCGTAGTTGGTTTTTATATGGGAGGGAAAAATTTATCAAGGCAATCCCTGGCGAATACACTGGATAGTATCAAAAGAGAGGCAAGACCCGAGGATGTGTTGTTGTTTTACTATACGGGTACTGTAACCGAAAAAGACAGGGAGCGCTATTATGGATTGACGGAAGACACCAGCCTTGTTACTCATATACCCGAGGAAGAGCTGGTAAACGCCCTGAAGAGTATTGTATCCCGGAAGAAACTATTGATATCAGATGTGCCGTCGCCGGGTATCATGTCAAAAATAGCGGAAAGCTATTCAGCGGTTTCGTATGCGCTGAACGAAGTGATCTTTATTTGCCCGGGTGTACTGACTCCGGTTGATCCGGCCACCGGAACATCCGCGTTTACCAGTGAGCTGATCGGATCGGCGAAGGAATTATCCGCTAAGGAAAAATTTACAGCGAAAGAGCTGGTCGGGCTTACTTCCGCCAGGCTGGGCACCATGAAATATTATGTTCCTGTTTTATCATTTGCCTACGCCAAAGACTTTACTTTATTCAGGAATGAAAAAACAAGATCGGAGGAAGAAGTATTAACCCGAAGTACGATAGAAGACGAAACGCAATCAAACAAAAGCGTAGCCGGCATCAATAGTAATACAGAAGGGAAAAACTATGCCTTATTAATCGGGACCGATGAGTACACGGGTTTTCAAAAACTGAATAATGCGGTGTATGATGTAAGTGAATTGGCGAAGTATCTCAAAAATGACTTTGGTTTTGAAACCGAACTGGTGATAAACGCCAGTAAAGAAGAAATAGAAGATAAACTCATTAAATACCGGGGCGATGGCATAACATATAATCCGAATGATCAATTACTCATTTTTATTGCCGGTCATGGGTTGGTGGATAAAAAAGAAAACCAGGGCTACCTCGTAACCAGGGATTCAAAAAAGGACGATCCCAAAAAGCGAACCTACCTGTCTTATATTGATTTGTTTGGACGTTATCTCTTTAACAGCAGGTGTAACCGTATATTCCTGGTATTGGACGCCTGCCATGCCGGAAAATTCTTCGAACAGGCGATGACGAGGTCGGATAAACAGACCGAGCTGTCCAGGGAGATGACCAGGCGCAATGCACAGGGCAAACGCATTTATATAGGCATATCGTCCGGTGCTGATGAACCGGTTTCCGACGGCAATCCCGGGGAACATTCTCCCTTTGCGCGGAGTTTTATGAATTTGCTGGTGAACCAGCCGTTTATTACGGCCGGTGTGCTGGTCGAATCACTGAAAGCCAATCTGCCATCTACCACCATAGTTAGAAGCGGAAATTTTAAACCCGGAGATATCGGCGGCCAGTTTATTTTCGAATTAAAAAACAAACCATCTGTCGCTCCGGCCATCAGGACAGATACGCTGAAGTAAAAAACACCAACAAAAGGCTTGAAAGTTTCTCGTTTCTATCACTGTTATCCTGGCCGATACACATTAGCGAAGTACAACACCGGCGAGAAGAAGTGATGGAATCCTCATTCATGTTGCTGGTGCTTCTGCCGCCCTCATTATCTGCACGCAACACCAGCAACGGCGTGCTGCTTTTTACAAATGTCAGAATTTCCGGGACAGCGAACGGCCTTTGTTGGTGTTGAGCGCCGCTTCTGGGCTGTTTGCAAAAACACCAACAAACAAACTAAGGATATCCTACATCAATCCCTGTAATGTGTCAGGAACCCCCAGTTATCAGTACCGGTTCCATAAAACAAGGCTGAAGAGTACTTGTATTCTTCCGGAAGAGTACAGAACCCCGCTTTTACCGGGTTGTAGTGGATGTACTCCAGTTTTTGCATAAATACAGGATGTGTCCGCAACTCCACGCTTAAAGCATTTCGTTCCCAGAACTGGTACATCCTGTCTTTGGCGTTGACTTTAAAATGAGCCAGTACATCCGGATGGTATTTCTTCAGGTCTTTTTGGATGCGTTGCGCCGTGTATTTGAGAAAATCTCTTTGAACGGCTTCCGGATCATTGTCCGGCATCATTTGCCAGATCAGGTGAATGTGGTTATCCATGATGACAAAGGAAAAGAGGCGGGCTCTTTTATCATTGACGAGGAAACGCATACTGCTGATGATAATATCCTTGTATTTATCAGGCTTCAGTAGTTTCTTCCACTCAAGGTTGGTGGCGGTGAAGAATTGAGGATATTCTGTAATGATTGGAGCCATGCAGGGATAAGGTTGTTTACAACATTCTTGTTGCTGGTGCTTCTGCCCACTCTCATTACCCGCACGCAACACCAGCAACGGCGTGCTGCTTTCTGCAAATGTCAGGATTTCCGGGACAAAGAGCGGCCTTTGTTGGTGTTGTGTGTAAACCTTGTGTGCAGAGCAAACACCAACAAACGGATTGAGGGTTCTCGTTTCTGTCACTGTTGTCATGGCCGATACACGGTAGCGGAGCGCAACACCAGCGACGGCGAAATGTTATGTGCCGTTAATGTTGTGCTTTGTCACTCTCATTCCTCCTTCGCCAAGTTCTAATTCATAGTCACTAGTCAGAAGCTTAGCTACTGATTCTGTTATGTAAAATGGTTTAAGCCGACTTGTAGTTGTAAGTTTCTTTTTAAAGGTTCTTACAAGTTTATTCGCAGATTTAGTATGGAGCTCTCTAAGTTCTTTGTCTTCAATCCAACCAGCTTTATGAAACAATCGACTTGGAGAAAACAATGTCATTCCCGTTTTTCCAATGTCAAGTTCGATGATTGGGTCTTTGTAAACATCAAAAAGAAATTTTCCTTCAAATTGTCCTGCACCTTTTGCAGAACATGTTGGCAAACGTTTATCATTCTTAATCCAAATGATTATTCTATTTACCGACTCAATGTTTGTGATTTTACTTATCGTTTCGGGGCTTTCCGAATCAAAAAATGTTTTATCGAATAATAAGTAATCGTCAGAATTCAATAGTTGATTGATTTCGTTTACTAATTCATCCTTAGTCATAAAGAAGTTAAGCTGACTCATTCAAGCAGGGTGATGTTTTAATGGCACATAACGATCAGGTATTGCTGCAGGTGGGGCATTCATCGCTTGTCCTGCCCGGAACTGCTGACCAATAAAGTTATAAAATTGAAGATAACAACTAAATGCCGAACAGAATTCCGTCTGCCGAAACCGCTGCGGACAGTGAGTTACAGCCGAAGTTTCAACGTCCAGCCCCACTTGCCAGCAATATTTTTGTTGGCCGCAGTTTTTATTTGTCTATAGTTTTTAAAAATGAGCGGATATCAGCTTCTTTATCATCAAGAATTTGCTCAAATTCTTCCTTTGAATACAAATGCAAATCAGCATTTCCAGTCCCATGTATACCTATCGAGTCTTCAGAGATCGCAAATCCATTGCTTAACAACAGGTAACTCGGCTGACTACTATCCGGATTATTTTCAAAATAATAAAAATAGAAATCATTTATTTGCTGACTGATAATTCTTGTAGCGTACTGTTTGCCTATTTTTTTAGACTTACTTGAAGTTCTCACTATAGAAGTGGAAGAACTGCCGGCCACTGGAAGGGTAATTACCAAATCATCATTAAGTGTGATGAAAGTCCTTGAATAATCCATCCAATTGTCTATTTTATTGAAACTAAATTCCTGTTTTATATCTGTGATAGTACTTCCAATTATATCAGATAGATTAATTGTACCAATGATGTCTAATTTAGGAATATCGTTCAAATATGAAAACTCTCCTGTGAACTCTTGGTTTTCAGAAGGCATGTTTTTTTTACTTTTTCTGCCAAATATTTTTCGAATAAGATTTCTCATTAGAGTGTAGGTTCTGTAATTGCGGCCAACTCGTAAATAGGCGAAAGTCCCGGTCCGCCGAACTTTCGTTTTTTTATGTAAATCTTTCAAAACTAAATTTATACAAAAATTGTTTTAGCCCCCGGCCACTTTCGCAAATACAACCCAAAAGCGAAGACAACCTAGAATCTCATCTTATCGGGCAGGCACTCTGGCTGCTGATCTTTGGCTTGCAGGGATTGTCGCTGTCCTGGTTGTAGGTACTGTGGTCCCATACGATTCCCATTTCTGAACTGCCCGCTGTATAAGAGTAACTGTTCTTACCTATTTGTGCATCATGTCCCATGCCTACTCTTATCCGGTCACGATCATTATCTCTTCCTGTAAGATTGAATGATAGTGTTAAGCTTACAGTATTCATATCCCTGAAGTTCACACTGCCGCGGTACCAGAGACCAAGACTGACATCCACCTGGTTTTGCGTGATCTCAATACCGGCCTGGTAACTGCTATGCTTTGCCTGCCGGTAACCCAGCGCACCGATGCTGAATGACCAGGTTTGTTCGGGATTGGTATAAGTATATAACAGGTTGCCGCTCCATCTTACGGGTAACTGGCTTCTCGTGGTATCGCCGGAGTTCGTCAGCGATTCATCGGGCCGGTTGATATGATGTGAACTGAAACCGATTAGCAGGCGGCTGTTTTCCGTAAAATGATAATTGAAGAACATACCCGCAGCAAAATCAGGAAAGAGTTTGCCGTTATTGACGGCAGGATCGGCTGCCGATATAGCGCCGGGAATGATACCGTTGATATCTAATTCGTCCCCAAAAACCAGTTTGCTGTAATCAATTCTTCTTTGCGCCAGGCCAAACTGGAGGCCACCTGTCCAGAACCACTTAGGTTGCCCGCCATTGGAAGCTACACTTTCTGTGCCGGCACAAACGGTATAAGCATACGAACCATAGATGCCGGCTTTTCGCAGGTATCCTTCACTGGAGTTGGTGGCCAACAAACCTAACCCGCTGCTGATCTTCGGAAAGAATTTATCAATGGAAACAGCCATATAGTTCATCTGCGAGGGAATGGTCCACCAGTGGCGGCGGTACATAGCGCTGATGCGAAGATCTTTTTCACCCGAACCCGTAGCGGCGGGATTTAAATTTATCGGTGACAGATAAGCCTGCGAAAAGATCGGGTCCTGCGCCTGAAGAGATGAACAGAAACAAATACATGCAAACGGGGCGACAAATGCGCCGATGATTTTTTTATGGAATGATCCTGTTTGCATAGCATTTATTTTACAATGGTGATGAAACCGGCCTTGGTCGCTTTGTTGCTGCCGGGATACAACATGCCTTTCCATTCTGTTCCGTTCGTATAGGTTGCTTCTATCTGCCAGGTGTAGGTATCCTGCTGCAATACCGGCGAATTCGGTTTGCCTCCATGGGTGCCATTCCAGGGTTCGGAGGGCGCACCGTTCGCATCCAGCTTATTCGTTTCAAAGATCAGCTGGCCAAATGCATTGTATATCCGCAGGCGATAGGTCTTTAACCCTTTGCCCAATGGTAAGAATTGTCTTAACCCCGCATTGCTGCAACCGAGACACATCGCATTCGGTACATACAGGAAACCGGGTATGTACTGAATGGTCACCTGCACCGAATCTTTGGCGCTGCAACCTGTAGTGAAATCCGTCACGAGCAAACGGACATTATAGGTTCCGGTGTCGCTGTATGTGTAACTGATCTCTCTTCCATCTTTTGTCTGCAGCGAACGGTCGCCCATGGACCAGGTATAGGTCTTGTTGGGATTAGTTGCTACAGTGTCTTTGAACCCAAACGTATAATCGGGTTGCTGTATCACCACCGACGGAGAAACAACAATACCCGGCCAGGGCAATGGCTGAATGATCATTTTGCCTATCCATGATGTATCACCGCATCCCGCTGCATTTTGCGCCAGCGCCTGTATGTTGTATTCAACAGGAGCGGCATTATACAACCCGGTCTGGAAATTATAACTAAATGCAGGCGTGGTACCTTCAATAGAACCATTGACGAACCACTTATAAGTGATTGGTTCATTGCCCGTGTCAGTAGATATAGCAGTATAATTCACCGTCGTATCGTGGCTACAGGTTTTAACCAGTTGTGGCTGGAAGGTTGTTTTAGGCGTATGGTACACCCGGAATGAATAGGTAACACTGTCCACACAACCAGGAGTTGTATGAATGATGAGTTTAACAGAATAATTACCCGGCACATCATACACATGTGTGGCCGATGGGCCGGCCAGATGAAATTCTCCCTGTGAGGTGCTGCTGTCGTACACTACCCAGTTGACCGAATGATAACCGGTGATATTTCCGGCATTTACATTCAAAGTATAAGGCGCACAGGTATTACCCGGCGCCACTACGATCTGCGCCGGTATTTTATCCACCACTGTTATATTGTGTGTGGTCGTGTCATAACAAATGAAGCCGGACGAATGCACTTTTTTAGCGATCAGTGTAATAGTGTAATCGCCCGGCGTGTTGTAAGTATGTTGTCCATTGGTGAAAGTGGAACTGTTACCATCGCCCCATTGCCATTCATACGAGTTGGCATTGATGGAAGTATTGCTAACAGCAACAGCCTGGTTGGTGCAGATGCGTATTGGCGCTACCGAAAAACCAGCTACCGGCGGATCGTACACCGTGACCATTCGCTGTATTGTGGTATCGGAGCAATCATTCTGCAAACGAATGATGACGGTATATACACCCGGATTGTTGTACAGGTGATTAATGCTGTTCTGGCTGTTCGGAATAATGACCAGCGGGCTGCCGTCGCCGAAGTTCCAGGTGAGCTGTGCAGCGCCGATACTGCTGTTGTTGAATGTAACCGCATGCGGCGCACAACCGGATAGCTGGTTGCCGAATGCCGTAACGAAAGGCTGGATGGTATTGGGATTAACCACGATCACCAGTGTTTGTGTATCTCTTGTGCATTGGTTTTCGGAGATCAGACTGATAGTGAAGTTCTGGATCGTACCCGTGTAATACGTATGAGTGAACGATGTCAGCGCATACGTTGTGTCTGTTTGTCCATCGCCGAAATCCCAGTAATAGGCAAAGTTGTTTCCAAGCGAAGTGTTCTGTATGTGTAGAGTGAACGGTGAACAACCCCTGGTAGTGTCTACAGCAAATCTCGCTTTGGAATTGGCAAATACCTTCACACTATCGCGGTAATAACTGGTGTCGCAACCGTTATACGCTTTCAATACGATCTTATACACCGTATCACGGAAAGCAGGACTGGTATCAAACATGATGGTCCCGGGCTGAACAGCCGTAGAGGTAATACCATTTCCGAAGTTCCAGTAGAATTCAACACCACTACCGAGAACAGTGGATGTATTAGTGAATAAAACATTCAGCGGCGCACAGGAGCTGTCCCGGTCTTTGGTGAACAAAGCGGTTACGGCCGGTCTTGTGATAAATGTTTTCTGTACGCTGTCCGCTTTACATCCGTAGGGGCTGATCGTAACCAGCTTGATCGTTGTTGTATCTCCCGGCAGGTTGAGTACATACGAAGGAACCACGCCGGTTGTATTGGAGCCGATCAGAACATTATCCGCATACCAGTTATAGGTTCCGTTACCTGGTGGGTATGGAACATTGGTGATGAGTGTATTGATATTGACCGGCGAACATTTTATCGTATCGCCGACAATGATGTTGGCATCCGCATCGGGATAAACAGTGACTGTAACGGGTTCCTCATCTGTGCACCCGTTTGTCAATGTGCCCGTCACTGAATAAGCAATTGTGGCAAGCGGGTTTGCTGTTACTGTTGCCGTGCCGGTATTATTCAACCCCGTTGCCGGCGTCCATACATAGTTGTCGGCACCATTCGCCGTCAATGACACACTCGTATTGATACATATCTGTGCCGATGCCGGGCTGATCGTTACTACCGGTTTTCTCCGTACAGTGATCTTCACAGAATCCGTACTGAAACAATTGCCACCCATGGATGCAGTTAAATAGTAAGTATAGACCGTATCAAGAGAAGGGCCCGTATAAGTTAACGTTGAAACCGGGTTGGCAATATTGGGATTGTTCAACCCCGTAGCCGGTGTCCATTGATAGGTTACACCCGATACCGGCGTCATGCCAACAGGAACAGCGGTGCCGCTGCAGACAGAAGCGTCTGTTCCGGCTTCTGACAGGGGTGCCGGGAAAATGCTGACAGTAGTATTGACAGTATCACTGAGCATGCAACTGCTGTCGGTAACAATGAACCGAACAGGATAGGTACCGGCATTGCTGTACAAAATATTTCCGGGCAAAAGGCCTGTTGATGCAGATGGCGTTCCGTTGGTAAATGTCCATTGATACCCGAACGGCCCTGGTGCATAGCAGTTGTTGATGGTAGCAGATGGCGAAATAGTATTATTGACGCAGACTGTATTGATCGCCGCAACAGCCGCAACAGGAGGCCCCTTTACATAAAACGTATCGGTAGTAAACACCTCGGGGCAACCATAAGGAGAGTTGTGTGCACGTACGATCAGCCTGATCACATACCGTCCTACCCGGTTAAAGGCAATAGAAGGAAACGCAGAAAGAAAGTTAGTGCCGCCCACAAAGGAATAAGTAGCACCAGGCGGGGCGCAACCCTGCGGATCACTATAGGTGATCTGCCATTCATAGTCATCGCCCTGGCAACCGCCCGGCGGTGAAGTATTATCCGGGTTGATCGTAACCGGCCCGCAACTGCTGTGCTGGCTTAAAGTAAAGGAAGCCTGTGGTGGATTGCGCACACAGATCGTTCTTTCGGTGCTGTCCATGCCGCAACGTTCATTGAACACATAGATTTTTATAGTGTATGTTCCTGTAGCAGTAAAAAGAATATCGAGACTGTTACTGGCATTTGTCCACAGCAAACCATTCGTGGGACTGCCATTCAGCGAACCCAAAGATCCTGCAAGCAAAGTGTAACCTGTAGCTGGCGAGATAGACCAGACCTTAACACCGCTGTTCATACAGTCGGATGTAAATGTACCGGTGGAGGTTACCACGTTTCCAAAGCTCGAAGCATTAGTGACAGTGACGGGAGTGTTTACACAAACAACAGGCGTTGGCAACGCAATAAGCGGTCTGGGTTTTCCCGAAACATATATCGGCACTACGGAAGCGCTGTTGGATCCGCAGGGGTTTTCAATGGTCAGGTAGGCGCCAAAAGCATTGTTATACGTTTGCAAACCATTATTGCTGGATGAAAAACAGGAACCGTTATTAAAATAATGGGCGACTGTTGTCGGGGGCGGGTGCTGGAATGTCTGCGGTATCAGGTAATCATTGATCAGGAAAGTATAAGTTGTTCCCGGCGGATTGTTTTCGGTGTTGGTGATCACAAAACGCAGTGAATCGGACGAACAAACATCGGCATTACCAAGACTCGCCAAACCACCCGCCGGATTGGTTCCCAGAAAGATCGTATATCTCTTGATACCGATACAGCCGTCGGGCCCGGTTACATTCATCGTCATAGTACTGCCGCCTAAAGGAAAAGTGTGGCCAATTACCTGCCCGGCCGGCCAGCTGGTGAATGTAGAATCGGGAGATACACCATCACCCCATTGAATGGTGTAGGACACATTGTTGGCAAGTGTGGTGGAAAGGTTTTGAAACTTAAAATTATAAGAAGGGATATTGCTGCACTTCTTAAAGGTTGGTATACCATTAAAGGGACCAAATAAAACAGAAGGATCTGCATTACCTATAGCAGCATCAGGAATCCTTTTGATAGTGACGGGTTGTATAACAGAATCTTTACAGCCATATACATTCGTGACGACCAGCTTTACAGGGAATACCTGTGTGCCCGGAAGTCCGATAGCAGATAAGAACTGGTGAACCGGGTTTTGTAAGGAGGAAGCGGTGGCGTCGGCAAAATTCCAGAGATAGGTAAGCGGCGCACCATTGGTGGAGGTGTTGGTGAATTGGATATTCTCGTTGCCACAAACATTATCGGGCGAAAACGTATAACCCGCCACCGGGAAAACATCCGATATCCTCACAATGATAAAAGTAGAATCTGCAAAAGCACCGCCTACTACTTTTTGAAAAGCCGTATCGAAGCCAACCGTATTATACGTGATCGTTACCGGCCCGATACCCGTAGCCGTTGTGGTGGTACCCCCGTTGGTAAAAAGCCAGCTGATATTGAGCGAACCCTGGGCAGCGCTCTGGTAGGTGACCGTGTTTCCGCGGCAGACATTGATCGTGTCGCCATGCGGCCGGATGATCCCGTTTGCACGGATACCGGCTACAACCTGGGCTTCGGCAGATCGGGTGATGAGCAGGGAAATGATAAGCGCACAGAGTAGCCTTAGCCTCATTGGTCAGTTTTGGTATCAATAATTTTTAAAGGATCGGTTTCAACAAGGGCAGGAAAGGAATAAGGCTGGTAATTGCTATAGGCTATGTGGATAGAAAGGGATAGACAATATAGACAAAAAGCCGGGGACTTCTAAATATTTTGAAGGGAATCTTTGAGGAAAACAGAAAAATAACCCGGCAATGCCAAAGCCCGGCTTCTCCCGAAAATCTTTGTACACGGCGCCTGTCAGAACCATCCTCTTTTCCTGAATATCCAGAGCATAAGGATCGGAATGAAAAGCATCAGGCTGACAGCCGTATAAAAACCCCATGGTTGGTGAAAGAAGTTGACATTCTCGTCAAAGTTCATCCCGAATACACCACCGATGACGGTGGCCGGCGCCAGCAAACAGGTCACGATGGCCATGACCTTCATCACCTCGTTCATTCGCAGGTTCACGTTGTTGATATAAAGGTCCTGCATGCTCATCATGATATCCCGGTAGTTCTCATTCAGGTCTATGGCCTGTACGATATGGTCGTACACATCTTTGAAGTATTTGGTGGTGCGGTCATCCAGTAATTCGCTTTCGCTCCGCAGGATACCATTCACCAGGTCCCTGACAGGGACGATATTTCTTTTCAGTACGATCAGCTCCTTTCTTAACTGGTTGATCCGAGCCAACGATCGCTTATTGCTGTTACGGATGACCTCTTCTTCCAGCATCTCTATACGATCTCCAAGTCTTTCCATTACCACATAGTAATTATCCACTATCAGGTCGAGCATGGTATAACATAAGTAATCAGCGCCTCGTTGCCTGGCTTTGCTGGTGCTGAGTTTCAACCGGTCTCTGAGCGGATTAAATACATCCCGGCTGGCATCTTCCTGGAAGGTGATGACAAACTCCTTCCCCAGCACAATGCTGATCTGTTCCTGCTCCACGGTTTGTTTCTGATCACTATAGTAAAGCATATTCAGCAGGCAGAACAAAACCCCCTCCACCTCATCCATTTTCGGACGCTGGTTAATGCTTAAAATATCTTCCACGATCAAGGGGTGGATGTTATAATGATTGCAGACAAGCTCCACATCCGTTTTTCGCAACCCGTCAATATTGATCCAACTGACACGGTTGCTCGCTTTGTATGGGAAACATTCACTTACCGCAGATAATCTTTTTTCTTCAACACCCGCAGCGTCGTAGTCAAAAACATAGACGAGTACCTCTTTGGCTTCTTCCCGCTGAGGTATTATCGTGGGATTGACAGATAATATCTCCTTGGTTCGTTGTGTGCCAAACAGGTTGGGCAGATATAGGTAGCGCAGGTATTTTTCCGGCCTGATCTTTTTGACGTTCATGAAAGAAAGGTAGGAAAAGACCGGGAAAACAAGATCAGGATTCTTCGTAAAGATCTGTCTGCGAAGACAGGATTTCCCTGTATTTATTAAAAAGCTTTGTTTTGGAAATGAAACCAATGAATTTTTTTTGTTTATCCAGGACCGGGAGGTACCAGCTTTGTGTGACATCAAATTTTTCCATCACGGTATGCATATCCTGATCCTCTTCTAAAGTTGCTGCTGGTTTTTTTACCAGTGAATGAACCAGGGTCTTATCATATAGTTCGGGCCTGAACAATTGCTGCTTGATATCATTCAGTTCAATGATTCCTGCGAACCGCCCCTTTTTGTCATGAATAGCATAAATATTCTTTTCGTTTCTTTTCACCAGTTCGACAAGGTCACGGAGTTTTTTATCCATCCCGATACTTTCATACTTATCCTGCAATATTTCCCCGAGGGTAATAGAGGTGAGAATGTTCTTTTCTTTTTTATGGGTAAATATCTGCCCCTCCATCGCCAGTTTTTTGGTTTCCATAGAAAAGGGCTCATAGCTTTTGACGATAAAAAAGGAAATTGAAGAGACGAGCATCAGAGGAATGAACAGCTCGTAGCCATTAGTGATCTCGGCGATAAGGAATATGGCCGTGAGCGGGCAATACATCACGCCACTAAGTACACCTGCCATTCCGGCGAGGCTGAAGTTCCCTTCCGGTATTTTAAACCAGCCGGTACTGTTAAGTAATTTTGAAAAGAAAAAGCCCAGGTACGAACCAGCGAATAGTGAAGGGGCAAAATTACCACCATTGCCCCCGCTGCCGATAGTGATTGCCGCTGCAACAGGTTTCAGTAAAACGATCAGCCCGGCAAAAATAATCAGGGAGATATTTTCATCGAGCAGGGAAAAAAGTGTTGTATTGTCGTTGACCTGTTCGGAGGTGCCGTTGGCCAGTAGCTTAACGCTTTCATACCCTTCGCCAAATAGTGGTGGAAAGACAAAGTAAATAGCCATCAGGAACAGTCCGCCTATGACTGCTTTTGCATAGGCATTGATTTTCCAATGGTGCAGCCTGTTTTCTGTGTTTTTGAATACACGGGCATAGTATAAAGAGATAAAACCAGCCAGCGCACCGAGAACAATATAAGCCGGAACATTGCGGTAATCAAAATGCTGCTGCAATACAAAATTGAATAAAGCGCCTTCGGCAAGTATTATTTTGGAGCACAAGGCACCAATTACAGAGGAAATGATCAGCGGGATGAAATAGCTGACTACTGTTTCTGTCAGCAATACCTCGATGGCAAATATTACACCAGCCATCGGGGCATTGAAAACGGCAGCAATACCGGCTGCCGCACCACAGGCGATAAGCAATGTTCTTTCCCGATAGTTCAGATCACTGATACGTGCTGTATTGGAACCAATGGCGGAGCCGGTGGCAACAATAGGCGCCTCCAGGCCGGCAGAGCCGCCAAGACCTACCGTGATGGAGCTGGTAATGACGTGCTGGTAGGTATGACTGAGGGGAATAAAGGAGGATCGCCGCGCAATGGCACGAAGCACCATAGCAATCCCTCTTTCAAACTGCTTGCCGAGAAAATGACGAACAAGAAGTACGGTGATCAACAACCCGATGGCTGGAAATAACAGATAAGCAAACCGGCTAACATGAGTTTCTTTGATCCATTGCTGCAGGTAATGAACAAATGTTTTCAGTAATACAGCTGCCAGTCCGGAGAGCAACCCGGTAAGTGTTGCGATCACCATGATGTATTGTACCCGGCTGACCTTTGTCCGCAAGTACAACGCTATCATTTGATACAATCGCTTGACCTGGTTCATCCGCTGCTTTAGTTGTTAATGACAAAACAGAACGATGAGCAAATCATACCGGAGCCGTTTTTTCCTGCAATACTTTTTTAACTACAGCAGTCATTTTTTCTCCCTTTTCCTGTATTTGTTCTTCAGTCCACAGTAAACTGATGGAAGTACAGATACAACGGCCCATGACGGCATCGCTGGCAGCAAACTCCTGTGTGGCTATTTTTTGTAAAGCTGTCCTTTGTACATCACTGATGGGATGAAGGAATGCTGCATTCTTCAGATGATCCCATTTGCGGATGTAATGCCAGTTATTGTCGAACCAATAGAAATTCCCTGCTAAAATTCCCTGCGCTTTTAATTCATTTACTACAGCTTTTGTAATTTCTTCTGTCGGGAGGAACCAGCAAAGGAAAGTGCAGCTGTCGCCGGAGGGGTCCGGTATTTTGCGGAATGAAACCTCCGGAATCTGTGCAAGTGCAGATCGAAGATGTGTGTGGTTCCTTTTCTGGATATCCAAAAAAGTATTCAGCTTTCGTATTTGAGCAAGACCCACTGCTGCATGCAATTCGGAAATACGATAATTATAACCAACAAAGGGGTGCAGGTCGGCCCCGCGGTCGGCCCCCTTATGATCATGACCATGATCGGTATAGCCATCACATTTGATATAAACGCTTTCATCATTCGTCATTACCACACCGCCTTCGGCGCAGGTAATGGTCTTTACGAAATCAAAAGAGAAAGTGCCGGCATGGCCGATCGTTCCCAGTGACCGGCCCTTGTATTTTCCGCCAATACTCTGGCAGGCGTCTTCCAGTAAAATAAGATTATGTTCTTTACAGATTGCCAGTAATGCATCCAGGTCGGCCATGCTGCCGCACATGTGTACGGGCATCACACATTTTGTTTTGGATGTAATGGCTTTCTTTACTGCATCCGGATTCAATGTCAGTGTTTCATCAACATCCACCAGTACAGGCACAGCGCCTACACTTAATACTGCTTCAAAACTGGCCACGAAAGTGAATGCGGGCATGATCACTTCGTCACCGGCGCCTATGCCCAGCGCCGCCATCGCTGTTGTCAAAGCGGATGTACCACTGGAAGTAAGCTGCGCATATTTGCTGCCAAATGTTTTACATATAGCTTCTTCAAGCTCTTTGGCTTTCCAGATACCTTTGCGCGGGCCATCAAAACCATAACGCATCAGGATACCTGTTTCCAGTACATCATTCACTTCTTTTCTCTCTTCGGCGCCCCAGAATTCAAAACCAGGCATAGTTGAATAGTTTAGAGTTACAGAATTTAATAATTAGCTGAAGTCGGAGGTCAGAAGCCGGAAAGAGCTTTCACAAACAAAAACACTTCCCGTTCAGACCTCATACTTCAGACATCTGACCTCATGATCTATAGTTTTTCGTATAAACCCCTGAGCTTGTCTCTTGTCATGATCTTTTCCCAGTCTTTTCCCAGTGCATTTTCCCAAAGCGGCTTCATACTTAAGGAAACATTGATCATGGTGTCAAACTGTTCATCGGTGAGGCCTTTGCAAATACCCTTTGGGATGTCTATTTTATTTTTCTCTACCATGTATTTAAATTCCTTTACCCCGGCAGGATAGTATTCTCCCAGATGGTTCATCACAATACAGTTGCCGACACCATGTTTGGTGCCCAGCAGGTAACTTAATCCATAGCTTACCGCATGTGCCACACCTACCTGGCTATAGGCAATGCTCATACCACCGGCATAAGAGGCCATCATTAACTGGTCATCACATTCATCATCCCATTTATCTTTTTTTACAAATACGTTGCGGCATAGCTCCAGGGCTTTTTCACCGTATGATCTGCTGAACTCATTGAGATAAGTTCCCTCCAGGCTTTCTATGCAATGTATATAGCAATCCATACCAGTATAGAAACGCTGGTTGGCAGGAGCGTTCGCTGTCAGTTCGGGATCGAGAACGATCTGGTTGAAGGGCGTAAAATCGGAATTCATTCCCAGTTTCTTTGTTGGCCCGGTCAATACTGTCGTCCGGGATACTTCCGCCCCGGTACCACTCAGGGTGGGGATACCTGCTTTGTAAACGCCGGGTTGTTTCACCAGGTCCCAGCCCTGGTAGTCGGCAGAAGAACCGGGATTGTTCATCATGAGCGAAACCGCTTTGGCCAGGTCCATGGTGCTGCCACCACCAATTCCGATGATGCCGCTTACGGTACCAAATTCATTCCGGAGTTGTCCTGCCAGCGAATCCACGTAGGTGGTCTTGGGTTCATACGTGACATCGGCAAAAAGGATCTTGTCATTTCCCCGCAACGGGATACGGTCAGCCAATGGTTTGTTCTCAAAAAAATGGTCCAACAGAAAGACCATCGGTTTACCGCTTTTGCGATGCGGAGCGATGATCTCGTCTAATTGATTAAAACATCCCCTTCCATACACCACATAATCCACCATCTTAAAATTCCTGAACTTCATGCATCATCATTTGAGCGGCAAAGATACTATAATCAAAATACCGGGCAGAAAACCCGATACAGGAAGATGCCGTGGTTACCAGATACTTTTCATTTTCCACACACGGAGTGAAACAATCCCGGAGCTTCCTTTATGGCTGAAGATTTCGATCCCATTGTCTTTTTCATCCGGGAAGAGCTGGGCCGTCAATACGGCTTCTCCGTTATTGGCAAATACTTCCACGATGCTTTGATCGAATAAAACAGAAAGAGTAAGCGTTTTGTTGTTCAAAGGAACAGCCGTTTCATACCGGGTTAATTTTTCAAAATTAGCATGGAATGAACGATGGGCTGTTTTACTCCTGTCAATATATAGTGTTTGTGTAACGGTGTTATATCCGATCTCGATCTCATGGCCATTTCCTGCAGCCAACCGGACGCCACAGTTGGCGCCATCCGACGGCTGAATGGTTATATTCAGTTCGCATTGCCGTGTACTTACCGGCAGTCTTTTGACGCCGCTGATAGTCTGTCCTTTTAATTGCACCAGTTGTTTTTCCCGTAATGATCGTATGGCCTCAACCGGCTGTTGCAGCAGGACCCATTCAGTATTTATCTTTTTTACAGATAATTTTCTCGGCAGCGACATAGCGCTTTTCCATGGAGAAGTAGGAATATCATTTGCATAGTTCCAGTTGTTCACCCATCCGATACTCGTTACCGGTGAACGGACCGGAAGATTTTTGTATGTAATGGCCGCATAATAATCTGGGCCGTAGTCGGGCCGGAATATCTTGTCGGTGGCCTTACCTGTTTTAAAAGCGGCGCCGTCAAATTCTCCCACAAAATATTGCATATAGGGAGCGGGGGAATGCATCAGCACCCATTTGGTTTTTCTGGGCTCACCTTCTACAGGAACTTCAAACAGGTCAGGACATTCCCATACACCGTTTACATCGCCGGCAGGACCAAAATCGCTCAGCGGCTGCCATTGTATAAGGTTGGCTGAACTATAGAAACGAACTTTTTTATCTGTTGCCAGCACTACGCACATTACCCACTTTTTTTGAGGCTCGTACCAGAACACCTGCGGGTCACGGAATTCTTTTGAACCAATATCAAGTATGGGATTCCTGTTATATTTTATCCATGTTCTTCCGTCATCCAGACTATAGGCAAGATGTTGTGTCTGGCTTACATTCTCAATATGTGCTGTATAGATCGCTACTAACGGCGTAATGCCGGGTGTTTTTGCAAAGCCGGAAGTATTATGTATATCCGATACACAGGTGCCGGAAAAGATCATGGTATCTTTTTCTTCGGGAATAGCAACGGGTAAATGCTGCCAGTGAACAAGGTCTTTGCTGACTGCATGCCCCCAGCTCATGTGGCCCCAGCGGTTGCCCATAGGGTTGAACTGGTAGAACAAATGGTATTCGCCTTTGTGATAGACCAATCCGTTAGGATCATTCATCCAATGAATAGCCGGGGTAAAATGGAACTGCGGACGGTATTTTTCTTTATAAAAAACAAGGTCCTGTGCAAAAGACGCCAATGAAAACCATGACAGGTATAAAAAAAGAAAAACTCTCATAGAAGTTTTTTTAGTCAGCGGGACCCGCTACCCGATCAGCTTTTTCTCTAATTCTTCCAGTGACTTGCCTTTTGTTTCCGGCATTTTTGTAACAGCCCAGACCAGCTGCAAAACCATCATGAACGCAAAAAAGGCAAAAATGGGCCATGGATTTTCTTTAAAGATGCCATTCTTCTGATCTAAAAACACCGGCGTGAGCAAGGTGATGACCGCTGCAAAGACCCAATGGGTGCTGGCGCCGAATGATTGCCCGATAGCCCGCACTTTATTGGGAAATATTTCTGCAATAAATACCCAGATCACCGCTCCCTGCCCGATGGCATGTGAGGCGATGAACAACAGCAGGAAGGTCATCAGGAAGGGAGCACCGGCAGAACTATAGAAAGCAAATGCTACCATACCTAAGCTGATGATGTACCCCATCGAACCAATGATCATCAGTGTCCTTCTTCCGATACGGTCAATCAGGTACAGGCCAACAAAAGTGAATATTAAATTGGTGCCGCCGATAGCGATCGAGTTGGCCAGCGACGCCGCGGAACCAAGCCCGATCTTTGATAGTATCTCAGGGGCGTAGTATAAAATGAAATTGATACCGGACAGCTGATTAAAGAAGGCCACTAAAAAAGCCAGCCATAAAACCCTTTTGTATTTGCTGCTGAAGATGTTTTCATTGTTCCCGTTATTCTCTATAGAAGCATTGGCCGCAATAATGTTACTGATCTCTTCTTCCGGTTTTTCCACCCCGATCCGGACAAGGGCATTTTTTGCACCGGTCAGATCATTCTTTACTGATATCAGCCATCGCGGGCTCTCGGGTACACCGATCACCATGATTGTATAAATAAGCGAAGGCACACCCAGCACACCCAGCATCCAGCGCCAGTCATTGGCGCCACCTACCCCCTGTAGCAGGTAGTTAGAAACAAAGGCTACCAGTATCCCGAATACAATATTGAATTGATACATTGCCGTCAGCCTTCCCCTCGTGGCAGGAGTGGATATTTCTGAGATATAGGTAGGTGCCACTACAGAAGAAACGCCAATACCCAGGCCACCAACAAAACGAAAAAAAGAAAAGGTATACGGATCGGGAGCAAGTGCAGTACCGGCAGCAGACGCAGCAAACAGAACGCCGATCCAGAATAGTGTTTTCTTGCGGCCAAATCGTTCAGCAGGAATACCGCCTGCCAGGGCGCCGGCAACAGTACCCCAAAGCGCCATTGACATGATAAATATTCCGTGAAACAAAGGAGAGGTGTCCCATAATTTTTTAATCGGTTCGTTGGCGCCGGAGATCACTACTGTATCAAAACCAAAAATAAAACCAGCTAATGCCGCTACTATGGAATATTGCAGCAGTTTGGTGTTGTTCATGACAAGGATCGTTTGAATGAAAGGTACAAAAGCAGAACATAATATAAGCCCGCAAAACAAGTTCGCATTATTTCCTCTTCATTCAAATAGCCATATACCTGCAAACGGTTGATGTTGGGAAAAAACCGGGGTAGTCGTTCCTGGCTACAGCAGTTTACCTGCCCTTTCCAGGTCTTCCGGGGTATCAATTTCAATTCCCATATAATCCACGACGATCATACGAAGCGGCACCCCGTTTTCAAGATAGCGGAGACATTCCACTTTTTCAGCCGCTTCGAGCGGCGTTACCGGCCATTTGGTAAAATCAAGCAATGTCTTTTTGCGAAAAGCATATACCCCGATATGTTCATAGTATGTGATGAGAGCATTCTTATCTCTCGGGTAGGGAATAACAGAACGGCTGAAGAAAAGGGAGTTCATGTTCTTATCAACGGCCACTTTTACAAAGTTGGGATCTTCTATTTCAGATTGTTTGGTCAGGGCCTGCATCATCGAAGCGACCTGTACAGAAGGGTCATCAAACTGTTTCAATAGTTTTTCCAGCGGTTCTCTTTTTACAAAAGGCGTATCACCCTGCACATTCACAATAATGTCTGCCTTCATTCCTTCTGCTGCTTCGGCAATACGATCACTGCCGCTTTCGTGTTCTTTTTTACTCATGACGGCTTTGCCGCCGCATGATGTGATCTCTTTATAAATAATGTCACTGTCTGTTACAACGACCACTTCATCAAACAAGCCGGTAGCGACTGTAGCGTCATAGGTTTGATGTATTACGGTCTTACTGCCCAGCATTTGCATCAGCTTGGCCGGAAAACGGGTGGCTGCATAACGGGCCGGTATCATGGCTATCTGTATCATGCCAGCAAAACTACAGGTTAGGGCAATCAAAATACGAGGGGTTACTCCAATTTCTGAAAGGGCTTTTTCATTAATGCCACGAAGTCTTCGTCTTTTTCGTTGGGATAGTAACGGTCAAGACCATAACGGATGTCTTTGGGCTCAAGCTTCATGAATGTTCCCAGCAACCGGTCCCAGATGGAGAATACCGCACCATAATTACTGTCGGTGTAAGGTTGTTTCCAGTGGTGGTGCACCTTGTGCATATTAGGAGAGACCAGTATAAAGCTTAAAACTTTATCAACCTTTGAAGGTAAACCGATATTGGCGTGTGTAAAGGCGGTGGCAATGACCACCAGTGTCTGGTAGATCATTACACTATACATGGGTGCGCCGGAAACAAAGATCAGCAGCAGGAAGAAGATGCCCCGCAGCAAACTATCACCAGGATGATGACGCAGGCCTGTGGTCACATCCACATTGTTATCGCTGTGATGAATCAGGTGAAAACGCCAGAGAAAACGGTTCTTATGCATAACGAGATGCACCAGCCAGCTGCTGAAATCCAGCGCCAGCACCCCGATGATAACAGCGCCCAATACATTGGCGCCGGTCCAGTAGATGATCCCGAATTGATTATGCAGGCACCAGTCTGATAGTTTAATAATGACGACAGCGATACCAGTATGAAGAATAAGGTGTATGACCGTAAAAATGAAATTCACACCGGCATGATGCAGCTTATTCTTTTTGTAGTGCATTGGCAACAGCGGTATGGCTCCTTCAATGATCCAGAAGATCAGTAACCCGCCGACCAGGAAAGCCATTCGCTCCAGTGGCCGTTGTTCAAGAGTGGAAAAATGATCAATGATGCGATCCCACATAGACAAGCAAATTATCCGGAAAAGTTACGAAGAAAAAAATTCCGGCTAATCCTGAGTGGTGTCGGTTTCCTTCTGTACCGCTTCGGCAGATTCTTGCCCGCAATCAAAACAGTGATATACCTTATCAACGGCCAGGGCATAGTTGCTGAAGAAAAAAGTGGAGATGGCGCTTAGCCAGTTAAGAGGTTTACGGGGAGTACTCACCAGTTCAATATTGGATGACCCGCATTTGGAACAGACAAAATTGGCTTTATAGTCTTTTTGAAGCTGGTCGAGGAGCTCCCATGCTTTTTTCGCTTTATCTTCTTCCACCATTAGTTTAATACCACCCACCGCATTGGTCAGGATGGGATCAATGGTTACAATGTTTTCGTCTTTCAGCCAGCAATCAATACCTTCTTCCTGTAGCCGGCCCATGGCGATATGAGCCGGAACATAATTGTCATACACCCAAATGGGAACATAGTTCATAAGTGTAAAATAAAAAATCTCTCCTTATTCAGAGAGATTAATAATGTAATACGACAGGAAGCACCCCTTTAGGGGCCGGGGTTACTGGTTCAGCATCAGCGGCATCACCAGCATCAGCAGTTCTTCGCTGTCTTCCTGTTCGGATGGTTTGATCAAACCCGCTTTGGTTGGCGTGGACAATTCAAGGTTCACCTCATCACTGTCTGTGGCATTCAGCATTTCGATCAGGAACCGTGCATTGAAGGCGATCACGATATCCTCGCCATTGTACTGGCATTTCATTCTTTCATTTCCTTCAAAACTGAAATCCACATCCTGTGCGGCTAATTGCAATTCGCTTCCGCTAATGCTCAGCGCTACCTGGTTGGTGCTTTTGTTGCTGAATACACTTACGCGGCGTAATGCACCCTGGAAGTCAGCTTTATTGACCGTGAGCCTGTAGGGATTATCAGAAGGGATGACCACTTTATAATCCGGGAAACGGGCATCTATCAGGCGGCAGCTCATTTGCGTAGTACCGTGCTTTACAAAAAGATGGTTGCTGTTATAGCTCAGTGTGATCTCGTCGTCATTGGCAGGAATCGCCGCTTTTAATAAGTTCAGCGGCTTGCGGGGAACGATGAAATTCTCACCTTTCGGGGCAGCCACATCTTTCCTTTTATATCTCACCAGGCGATGTGCATCTGTAGCCACGAACTGAACGCCTTTTTTGTCCAGTTCAAAGAACACACCCGTCATGGCGGGGCGCAGATCATCATTGCTGGTGGCAAAGATGGTCTTATTGATGGCAGTGATCAGGGCGGATGCCGTCATTTTAAAAGAAGAAGTATCATCGGCCGCAGGCTCTTTCGGGAAGTTGTCGGGGTTTTCTCCCATCACTTTATACTTACCGTTGTCACTGGTGATCTCCACGCCGAAATTCTTGTCAATAGTGAAAGTAAGCGGCTGGTCAGGAATATTCTTCAATGAATCTATCAGGATCTTGGCCGGGATACACACTTTCCCGCTGTCTTTGGCTTCGATCTCCAGTTGTACCCGCATCACCGTTTCCAGGTCGGTGGCTACCACGGTCAGCTTGTTCTTTTCTACTTCAAACAGAAAGTCTTCGAGGATCGGCAGTACGGTATTGGCATTGATCACACCGGAGATGTGCTGCAATTGTTTCAATAAAGACGAAGAGGATACAATAAACTTCATAGTGCAAATTGAGTGGGGCGAAACTACTGATTTTTGCATTACAGCCAATACTTTAGAACAACCGGTGGATTACTTCCGGAGACGGTTACCCGTTGCCGGTTGACAGGGTGCTGGTTCCGCAGTTAGATGTCCTTGAATGGGTTTGAATCTCCTTCATTCTTTGCGTCTTGTGCCTTGTGCCTTCTTTTGTATCTTGCCCGTTCTCAAAAGAAGATGCATGCTGGATAAACTATTTGGCTGGGGAAAGAAAAAGCCGGAACCCGAACCTTTGATCTTGTTTGGCCGCTATTCAGATAACAATAAACCGGTGGCCAAAGTGAACCGCTGGACGGAAGCGGATAATTTATTCAAGGAAAAGAAATATCCGGAAAGCCTGGATGCTTTTTTTGAATACCTGCGGGATGACTCAGTTAACAATGTGGTCTATGAACGAAACGGCGCTGAAGGCCGCTTTGAGTTTTACCAGGGCTCCAAGATCGTAAGGGGACGTTTTGATAAAGAGCAGGTCATTGCAGAAGTGACGCTGGCCCGTATGCCACAGCCGAGTGTACCGGTAATGCGCCGGTTGCTGGAAATGAATTTCAGTTTATACTACAGCCGTTTCGCACTCGATACCGACCGCTTATGCATGCGTTTTGACAGCGACATGGAAGCAGCTACTCCAAGCAAACTGTATTACGGCCTGAAAGAACTTTCTACAAAGGGGGATAAACAGGACGACCTGCTGGTGCAGGATTTTGCCATTCTCGAAAAAGCTGATACAGAACATATCACTGAAGTGCCACTACAGGAAAAAGAAATAAAGTACGAATACCTGCAAAAATGGATCAAACAGACACTGGATACCATCGCAGGGCTGGATGCTGATAAGTTCTCCGGCGGGATCTCTTATATGCTGTTGACACTTGGGTACCGGATTGATTACCTGGTCTGCCCCGAAGGAAAGCTGTTGAATGAATTGGAAAAGATAGCAGGGATCTATTTTAAAAAAGACGAACGTCCCGTGGTGGAAAAGAACCGCGACATGATCGAGGAGTTCAAAAAGATACAGGCCAGGCCCAAAGAAGAGGTCTTTTCTTATCTGTTCCGGTCCATATACACGTTCTCCATAGTAGCGCCGCAGAATCATAAGGCCGTTGCTGATTCTATTCATGGCGCCAACCAGAGTATGATCTGGTACCGTGACAACAACTATCATTTTGTGGCATCCCAGGTAACCGAGTATGGTATTTCGTATTGCCAGTATTCTTACAGTCTGCCAAGGATCATTTCCGAGCTTTTTTTGTTGTACATGCAGGTCAATTACAGCGATTATTTCAAGGCCCTCGGCTTCAAAGAAAGATACGCAGATACGGAAAAGAACACATTTAATACCAGTGCTATCATAGAAAAGATAAAAGAGATACAGGACAGGTGGAAAGGAAAGTACCCGAATGCAGACTTTAAAATACAGAACCTGCGTTTTGATAACCTCGTGAATTTCGACCAGACATTTACAACAGAAATAGAGTTTCTGAATATGGAAGTTTAACCTGGATACACATGCAGCAGATCATCGAACAATACCAAAAAGCAATTATACAAATAGCAACCACCACCGGTACGGGCACGGGATTTTACATAAAAGAGTTTGACCTGATCGTTACGAATGAACATGTGGTGGATAATAATGGCGAAGTGACCATTGCCGGGAAGGCGTTTGACAAAGCCTTTTCCCGGGTTTGGTATACTGACCGCAAACATGATCTGGCTTTCCTGGAAGCACCGAAAGGCATCGAACTGCCCGAGATACGCCTTGGCCGTTATGAGGAAATGAAAGACGGGGACGAGGTGGTAGCGATCGGCCATCCTTATGGGTTGAATTATACCGCCACGCAAGGAGTGATTTCAAAAGTGGATCGTATACGAGAGGGGTTAAAGTTCATCCAGATAGACGCAGCTATCAATCCGGGCAACAGTGGTGGCCCGCTGGTGAATGAAAAAGGTGAAGTGATCGGCGTGAACTCATTTATCATCCGCGGTGGCGATAATCTTGGTTTTGCTTTACCGGTCAGTTACCTGCGGGAAGCGCTGCAATTATATGTACCGCACCGTGGAGAAGCGTCCACCCGTTGTTTCAGTTGCAGCTATCTTGTTACTACCGGTAATATTGACTCACTGAAGTATTGCCCCAGCTGTGGCACGGAAGTGAAGCTGCCCGAGTTACCCGAAAAAGAAGTACAGCCCATAGGCGCTGCAAAGACGATAGAGGAAATATTAAAAGAGCTGGGCAAAGAGGTAAGGTTGGCGAGAGAGGGGGTCAATCACTGGAGTGTGAAAGAAGGCTCTGCTAAAATAAAGATCACCTATAATGCCGAGAATTTTTTCATTGCCGGCGATGCCTATCTCTGCCAGATGCCAACCGATGCGACAAAGATCAAACCGCTCTACCTGTTTTTATTACAGGAGAATTACCGCACACACAACCTTGTGCTGAGTTGTGTCAAACAAAATATCGTGCTGAGCTGCATCATGTACGACCTTGATATGACCAAAGAAACAGGGGCAGAAGCGTTCAGGAACCTTTTTCAAAAGGCCGACCACTACGATGACTTTTTGAAGAAAGAGTATGATTGCCTTGAGCGGCTGGAGGAATAGTCCCGGCGTCATTAAAGAAATTCATCATGTGGTATAGGATTTGGAAAATATAGTTTGTATTTTTCTGATCCTTAAAACCCAGACCACATGAAAAGCTGCCACCAACGATGCTTTGCATCCACCCTTTTTCTTCTCTTTATCCATACAATAACAACGGCACAGGACCAGAGAACGTTTAATCAAAACTCTTCAAGGAGTAACCACACCCGTGCTTACAACCAGAATGCGGCCCGCAGCAACAGCGGGTTGACCATTTCCTTTGCGCCCCTGTACTCTTCAGCCATGAATACTGATCACGATTCCCTGCTGTTCCGTGGCAGTGGCGCAGGTTTTCGCCTGGGCGCTGATTATTTCTTTGGTAAAGCGGGTATCAGTTTCAGTTCCGGCTTCAGCACTTCATCCACAGATGATGCAGCGATCAACCGGTTTTTAAAGAATGCTTCGATCCCGCAGGATCAGTTGCTCATCAGTACATCTCGGCAGCAGAATATGTATTTGCTTCTTGGTCCATCCGTACGATTTGGCAATATGGTAGAAGTATATGCCCATGCCAAAGGCGGTTTATTCATCAATAACAGCGGACTGGTCAGTATGCAGCAAAGGGGTTCACAAAGAGCGGCGTACCGGAATGAATCAACGGATAAAAGTATCTACCCCGGATTCCTGGCCGGCATAGGTATTAACTACAAGACAAAGTCGGAGATATGGTCATTTGGTATTGGCGCCGATTATATGAATACAAGATCAGAAGTAAACAACTATGATGTCCGCCGCGGCGGTGGTATCGAACCAATGAAGCTGTCCCGCAACATCACCGATATGGTTACTGGTATCACAGTCCGTTATGCGATCTTTTCCCCCCGTGACCAGGCAAGCGGGCAATCCACCGGTAAAAGATCAAGAGAAGCCGGAAGCGGAATGGCGACAGGAAGAAGAACCAGGGAGGCGGGCAGCGGGATGTCAACCGGCAGAAGAACCTATCAGCCCGGCCAGCCTGTGTATGGAAATATTACAAGCGATGAAAGTTGTGGTACCGTCACGCAGCGAATCACTAATCCGGATGGCACAACGGAAGAAACGACCTTTGCCTGCCCTGCAGATGCAGCTGACTATAACAACCTGGTGAAGATTGACGGAGGTATGCCCAACCGGATCTCTATGAATGTGACAACACCCAAACAAACACAGGGCGCCACATTTGGTGAAAAAGTAAACCAGGGTTTACATGCCGCCGGCAGTGCACTGGCGCAGGGCGCAGGGAAAAATATCATTTCCGGAAGACTAACGTGGCCATCATCCGGTGCAGGAATGGGAATCGTAACCAACCGGGCTATGGACAGAGGTGGTTCGGTTACGATGAATTCTCAAACCAGCAGTACCCGGCAAACACAGCAATCTTCTTTTGGAACATTGGTGAGACTAAGCGGAAGAGATGCGTCAAGCGGAATGGCCAGCGGCAAAAGATCAAGAGAGACAGGAAGTGGCATGTCAACAGGCCGGCGCCAGTATGAACCCCTGTTTGCTGAAGGCGGTGGTGACGTTTGCAATCCTTGTGTCGCCATAGCAAAGATGTCAGGCATAAAGAATAATCCGCTATACAATGATAAGGGCACTTCGGGTAATAATCCTTTATATAAGGGAAGCAACAATGTGGGTGGTGGCGATGATGATTGTGATGGTATTAGTGGTATCAGCGTGATGCTGGCGGATCCGCAAAGCGGCGCCATCATTGCCAGAACAACTACTGAAGCCTGCGGTAGCTTCTTTTTTGCCAATGTACCTGATGGCGATTTTGTAGTGAAGGTGAGCGGCCGATTTGCCGGTAAAAAAGGATATGATGTTTCCCTTTCATCCAAAACGGATATACTGGGAAAAATTGAACAAAGTGGTCAATCCATGCAACTGGAGATCCATACCGGCAACGAAGAGGAAAGCAATCAGCAAAAGGCGGGTATCAGCACATCCAGGTCGAATATCAGAACGAGATCACTTACCATTATCGAAGCCGATACAGATGGAGATGGTGTATATGAATCAACAAAAGTATTGGCAGAACTGATGGATGGCACTTCGAAAGACATAACTGCCGATACACGATTATCCCAGGCAGGAGTAGTAAAAAAAGTAACGGTCCGGGGATGGAACCCGGAAAAGAAACAAGCGGTGACCGGATCTACCAGTGATGTAAAAGAATATACTATCAGTATTGACAGCGATAATAAAGCTGTACTTACTAACCAGTATCAGAACGGAACAAAAGATGAGATGCCGGTTACCGCAAAGGTCAGCCATCATCCTAACGTAGTTCAGTACAACATATCACTGGATGAAAATGAAACAGGGAGCCGTTTCAAAACAAAGACCAAATCCAACCAATCGAATGACAGGCTGGCTGATGATACAGATGATGATGGTATCTGGAGCCCCCGGTCAAATATAAAGATGATCGGTATGGCTACCGGCGACCTGGATGGTGACGGTTCACCGGATATTGCAGCAGGCAATATCAGCCGGGAAGCAATTAAACAACATTTTGAGAATGGTGATCAGCCCACGCAGCAACGCCCGGGAAATCCTATTGGCGGGTTGACCATAAAAGGGGGAAAGAACCCCGGGGGCAACCTCCGTACAGTTCAAACAGATGGTAATGGTGAGTTTGAGTACACCGGTCTGGAAGCGGGTGAATATACATTTATAGTGGAGCAAACCATATTTATAGACGACGAGACGTTTGTTTCAACGGGCAGTAATAGTAATATGAAAGTGCAGGACCATAACTCATCCCGCTCCAACAAATCAGCGAGTGTTATCAGTAATGAAACCGGGGGGAACAATACAAAGGTGCAGGATCATAACTCATCCCGCTCCAACAAATCGGCAAGTGTTATTACTAATGAAACCGGGGGGAATAATACAAAGGTTCAGGACCATAATTCATCCCGTTCGAACAAAACAGCCAGTAATATTGTCAACGATCCCGGTAATGGTGATGAAGACGAACGCAAAGGAGATGTAAAACTAACCGCCTCTCAGAACAGCCAGTCATTACGGACCATCAATACCAGCCGCAGTAACATTAAAAATATGCTGGCCTCACTGGACGATCTGGAAGAATTATTGGACAATGATGCCGTAAGCAGTCGTTATTTAGTGAATACCAGTCGCAGCAATATCAAAAACCAGCGACTGGCCCTATACGACCTGCGGGAAACACTGGCGGATATGCCCTACATGGATAAGGCGGCGGCAACAGATGAGCTCAGCAAAAAGATAGCCGTTATGAACAATGAATTCCTTTCACTGCAGGAATCGTTGAAAGCCATGGGCGGGCAATACACGACCATTTCCAATGTGCTGAAAACAAAACACGATACCGCGAAGAATTCCATTGGCAATATACGATGACCGGGCTGCCCGGTTCACTTCCCGCAAAGCCATGGAGTAATACCAGCTTTGCGGGATTTGTTATTTTTACAACGGATGCTGTATAAGAAACAACTGACAAAAGAACAGGCGCTACAGAAACTGAAACACTACTGCGGCTACCAGGAGCGCTGCCACCAGGAAGTAAAACAGAAGCTTTATGACCTGGGCGTATGGAAAAAAGACCATGGTGAAATACTATCCATGCTGATAGAAGAAGGTTACCTGAACGAAGAACGCTTTGCCATCGCCTTTGCAGGAGGCAAATGGAGGATGAAGCAATGGGGTCGGGTGAAAATAAAATATGAACTGAAGCAGAAACAGGTAAGCGATTACAGTATCAGAAAAGCGCTGAAACAGATCAATGAAGATGATTACCTCCGGTTATTATCAGAACTGGCCAAAGAAAAATATGCATCGCTGAAAGCAGAGCAATGGATGGTAAGGAAGAAGAAGACAATTGATTATCTTCTTCAGAAAGGTTTTGAGTCAGACCTTGTAAGCAGGTTGGTTTCCGGTTTGTCTCTAAAGAATAACTAAAGGCTATCTCCGGTGTTGAGACAGCCTTTAGTATGACACCGCCATTTGTTATTCTTTCAGGAATTTGATGGTTTCTACCTGCTCACCTGCAGTTATTTTCAAAGCATAATAACCGCTTTTTAATCTGGATATATTCAGCTTGTGCTGCAAACTGCCCTTATTGCTTTTTGCAGTCATTACAAGAACTTGTGTGTTCATGTCATAAATGTTCATAGTGAACTGCAGATCAGCTTTTGCAGATGCCATCCCTTTTTCAGCAAGATATTCTGCATCTTCATTGGCGGTCACTATCAGCATATCTTTTGCCGGATTTGGAACAGCAACAAATGCATAACGACCATTATTGGAGTATGAAAAGAATAAAACACTTTTCTGATAACAAGCTTCGGGATTATTGATATTAAAGGTAAATGGTATGCCCCCTGAACCTAGAGGAAGTTGTAATAGCAACTGACCAGTGCCGCTAGACGAGGTAGGAGGTGTATATCCCCAATACAAGGGCTGGCCCGACCCGGAAGCTAAAGATACAGTACGTCCATACACATTATACAGATTGATGTAGGTCATGCATCCCTGGTGAAGAAAAATCGGCGCACCGGTTAAGTTTCCGGATTGACTCGGGTGAGAAACGTTATAAAACAAGCAAGATGCCTGATAGAAGTTGCCTGTTTGTGTGCTGGAGTTATCATTGTCATTGTAAATATCCTTCCCGAAAGTTGCAGAACAACCCGGGACATTACTGATTCTTGCCGTCAATGTGATGTTTACAGCAGATGTTTTCAGATTTGTTATGGTCAGCTCATTAGTGTTGGGTGTGTTTGGAGATAGCTGCAAAGTGGAGGCTGCGCTCTGCGGAATTTCCCATGTTACAAATGCATTGGGAGGTAAATTTGGAACCTTGTAAACCGCCGTGTTGCAAATCCTGGTTGGTCCTTGTATGACATCGAAAATTGGATTCGTCGCCCCTGTGATCTCGTTCATCAGGAATTGAGCTTGTGCTTCAAACAATTCATCGTGACGCATATTGAAATTATAGGGCCCCTGATATGCATCAAAAGGTATTTCACCAGCGCATACAAGGTTCAGGCTTGCCTGGGTTACATCATCATCCCATTTTCTGTTGAGATTTGGTGTTGGCCCTTTACCATAAGCAAGAGCGCTGGCGGTAGGAATATGTGCATGATTCTCTACATATAAGTCACTTTCCATTTTTATGAAGGTTTTACTTTTAAGGTTATCGGATAGTTCTTTAAACCCTGGGTACCAACCCGCAGGTAGCAAATCAATGCTTTTGTTGTAGGGGCCAGAATGTGTCCCAAAAGTTGGCCAAGTGATATCTCCCCAAAAAGAATAAAACCCGAAATTGGAAACAATACATCTTCCAGCCGCCTGATCCGGCGAAAACTTTATCCATGCTTGAAGTTTATTTCCAGAAGTAAATGGAAGCAAAAGTGTAACCCATCTGCGCAACCTCACTTTAATCTTCAATGCGTCGGCGCAGGATGCTCCGGGCGCCTGCTGCAGCCCGTTATGAGCGCCGCTGGTAACAGCTACTTTTTTAAGATTTTGTGGCCAGCCTTTTCCAATAGCATCCCATCCGACACCATTTAATTTGTCATAATAACGCGTATGAAAGCCCGGAGAACCGACGGGAGTTTCGCTATTGGCAGTATGATGATGAATAAGCTGCTGTCTTGCTGCGGGGATATTGATTTGCCTGTTTAGAGATTTCTTTGCTTCTTTACTCACGTCTGCTAATTGTGCTACAAGATTCTGCTCACCAATAGGAAGAACAGCACCCAGATGCGGACTGTCCATGCTAATCCATAATTTGCAATTATGATCCTGTCCATTCATTTCCATCCATCTTAATGCATAGCGGCTGATCTGCCCACCCATACTAGGGCCTACTATAACAACCTTTTCCTGTATTGGATCTATTGTTCGGCTTTTTACATATTTAATGATCTCCACAAGTACCATGGCGTTACGTTCTATGTAATCACCTCCGCCTCTTACGATTCTAGGAACAGTAAGCCAACCAAATAGAGTTCTTGTTCCTTCAATATATTTAGGGATATTAACAATAATAACATCATAGCCATCCAATCTGAGTTGCCGGGCGAAATTTATTGTATTACTCAAAGCATCCTTATAATTTAATAAATTGTTATAAATATCTGTTGCATCTCTTTTATCAGTCGGATCAAACCCATCAATCAAAATGATAGGTTTTTTCAGCATTTGTTCAGAGTTATTGCAATTGAGAGAGGGATCGTTTAATCTGTAATAAAAATTCAATTCATTTTGACCTATATATCCTTGCGTCTCCTCGTATCCCTGGAAAGCTACTTCGGACTTTATTATCTTTTTATAGCACGGCTCTATTGCGCCCATGATTCTTGAGGAAGAGCCTGATGAACCTGTTATTGTTAAAAGAAAAATATTAGTAAAACTTGTACCGTTAGTGTATGACACTGTAATTAATCCTGTAAAATCTCCAGCCTGATAAAATGATAAAGAAGCTTGGGTATTGGGCAAAAGAATAGCCGTTCCCACTCCGGGGAAGCTGAGCTGAACACTTTGCACAGTTAGCCCAGAGTTTGATAATATGAAATATGAGGGTAAGGAAAAAGTAATATCTCCGGCAGACAGATTTTCGTACATAGGCGCTGCCATCTGTGCCCTTTTTAATATATAAGGGCTTTGCGTGCGGCCAGGTACATCGTAAAACATTCCGTTTGTCTGGCTGATGAGATTATGCTGAATAGCCAACGTATCAATCCAGTTAAACGAATAATCAAATACTCCAACCGGTACCCGGTTTTGAAAATTTTCCACTTCCTGGATATAACTCAGGTCATCAGGATTTATCAGGCTGCTGCGGCTAAAAGCCGCGTTGTATATCTCCAGATAGCTCTGTTCCAAAAAATCTGTTGTCACTGTATCTACCGCACTATTATACCCATGCAATTCAGAAAGCGGGAAAGCACGGTCATACAAGATGTTTGTAGTGATCTCGGTTTTGTTGAGATATTGAAAAAGGCTGTCAGCAAATAAGGTGAATTTTGAATTCTGTGCAATGATAATGTGACCAGATAAAAGACATAGCAATACAAGGATCACTTTGGGAAGCGATTTCATAATAGGTGGTTTATGGTTGTAAATAAAAAGGAGAGGCTGCTATTTTAACTATTGTACTCTTTCAAAATAGCCATCAGTAATTGTAATTGTTTTATTAGTAACAGGGTCTCTTGCCTTAAAAGCAAAGACACCTTTAATCCATAGTTTAACACTATCCATATAAGTAATATTGCAATAGCCTGTGTCGATTGAATTCGTCATATACGTCTCGCTATTACCAAATTCACCATTCCGATGGAAGTATCCATAATCCTTTGGATATAAAGTATAGTACCAGCTTTCAGTGTTTTGATTGAATACTCTTTTTTGCTGTGAATACGGTTTATTAAAGTATATCTCGACGGTCTCGTTTTTATTATTATTTGTCGCCCAAAGCCGGAAATAATAAGTATCAGGGGGATCTAGCGAAAAGCCTGCATCTATTTCTGTCGCAGACCATTTCATGCCATTAATTCTGCAAGTAAGTTTATTACCTTCTGGCGGTGAGTAGAGGTCGTATTTATCTTTTTTACAGAAGGGAAAGAATAGCGAAGAACAAATAGCAACGAGTAATAAAGCGTAGCTTTTATTCATAGTTAAGGAGTTAATAGTTAAACAAGCTATCAGTATAGTTTCTTCCGTTGCAACTATTAAAATAGAAAGCTATAACCGGGTGCACAGCTAGAAAAATGACTAAGCACAGGAACGGGCATGACTAAAGTCATGCCCGTTCCTGTTAATCCAATTTCTATAACATACTCCATATAGAAAACGACTATTGTACAATGATCTTTTCTGTTTGCCTGAATAAGAGGATACCCGCTTAACAGTAACAGGTAAGTTCCTTTTGTAAGCCGGATAAAAAAGAAAGATCATGACGGAAAAACGATCGAGATAGTGCTTCCGGCATTCAGTTTACTTTCGATCTGTAATATAGCACCCACTGTCTTCAGCAGGTCCCGGCATCTCTCAGCATCTTTTCAATATCGGGATGATCTTTTTTCATAGACCAGGCGAGTGGCGTAGCCCAGGTGGCACCAGCCTTGCCCGGATCGGCTCCTTGTGCAAGCAGGTATTGTACCATGTCCCTGTGCCCCCACCGGGCAGCCATACCTAAAGGAGTTGACCGGTATTCTTCATCCACAGGATCTATCTCTGCACCATGTTTTATCAGGAACTCTGCTTTGGGGATATCTCCTTTTTGCGCCATATCATGCAGGATCGTTACGTGTTGCCAGCTCATCACATTGGGACTCATTCCCTGTTCCAGCATAAAGGAGGCGCCGTCATATCTTTCAAAATAATAAGCCTGTGTCCATTTTAAAACAGCAGGAACCCTGGCACCATAACTTATTAGTAGTTGTATTATGTCCCTGTGGTTTTCTTTTGCCGGCATCATCAGTAATCCTTCGCCCCAGAAAAAGGATTCATCCAGGGCGTACTCCGGGTGTTCTGATAATATTTTTTTTACCTTGTCTATATTGTTTTTATCTATTGCTTCTTCCAGCTCATGTTGCCGTGCTGTTCTTTTAAAAAGTATCCGCCCGTTATCACCGTTGAATTGCTGAAGGGATGGGTTGCGTGAGTAAGCGGCCAGCATGCCGGCTATTTCGGGATACTGCCGGTCTTCTGCTATAGCGGGCAGCGCATCCAGGAAAGGATAGGTCCTGTAAGCGGGATCATAAGCGCCATGCCTCAACAAATAATTCACCAACTCCGTATGACCTTCACGCACGGCCAGGTGAATAGGCGGCGTGTAGTTATACTGGGCGTATGCAAGTTCGGGGCATTCGGTCACCAGTTCTTTTACCCGTGATAAATTACCGTCATAGCTGGCCGCCAGCATTGCCCATACTTTGTCTGTGGTGGAAACAATGCCGTTCGCTATTTCCATTGGTAAACCGGACTTTAGTTCATTGGGCTGTATCATCTTTATAAAGTAAGTGGAGCGTAAATCTGTGCGGCTTACGTTTATCGCAATGTACGAAATACCCAAAAAAACAGAGACCATCCATATAAACCATACCGTCTGCCGCTTTCAATTATTGGATGATAATCTTCTCAGTTTGCCGGAAATCGGTTCCTGTTAACTGAATCAAATAAACACCTTTTTGCAAAGAAGGTAAGGGCAGTGTAAAATACCCGGTGCGGCTATACATGTTGCAGGACAGTATCATCCTGCCGTCAGCACTAAATAGTGATACCTTTTCCATCGCCTTGTCCGAAATGATATTTACAAAGCCGCCCGATATCAGGGTTGGATATATCCGGGCATTTGATTTATCATTGTTTCGTACCGTAATGACCGGCGAGTAATAAAAACTTCCGTCTCTTTCTATGATCTTAAGCCTGTAAAATGTCTTTGAAGAATAATGACTGTTGTGCCGGAATACATAATCATTTTTATTGCCATCGCTTATAGCCGGGATTTCTCCTGCTTTGGCATATACGGAACCATCGGCGCTATACTCCACTTCATATTTACCTATATTCTCCTCTGCTTCGGCGGTCCATAGTATATCGTTATAACCAGAGCCCGTCCTGCCGTAAAAACGGATCAGCGATAAGGGGGTTACAAAAGGCACTACTACCCTGTACACTGCATTGCCGCCAAGAGAAACGGCATAAAGGACGCTGCCATCATTCGTTTCGCTTATCGAGGCGATAAATGCAGGTAAACCCGTCTGGGCAGCAACAGTCCAGCCACCGGTCCCGTCAGGCCTTATGCACCATAGCTGGCCGGAATAAAAATCAACGGTTATATACCAGCCCTGTAAAGAAGGAAACTCGCTGCCGCGATATACATAACCACCTACCACAGACGAAGATCCAGATGGCGGGTTGTCGTAACTGAATATGGGTTGTATATCTGCATTGTCAACCGTATCACAATCTCCCTGCGACGGTGCGGAACTATTCGGCAGCAATGCTTCAAAACAAGGCCATCCGTAATTGGCGCCATAGGTGCCGCCAGCCCGAAAATTCACCTCTTCTTTCAATCCCTGCCCCACATCGCCGATCCACATATCGCCGGTGGCCCGGTCAAAGCTCCAACGAAAGGGATTGCGTAATCCCCAGGCCCATATTTCAGGAACGGGAGTAGCTGCATCTACATTCATGCGTATCATATTCCCCAGCAAGGAAGTATTGTCCTGTGCATTGTTGAACGGGTCATTACCACTGCCGCCATCACCGGTGGCAAAATATAAATAGTTGATGCCGCCTTCTGTCCGAAACTGCAGGTGCCCGCCATTGTGATTATTAAAAGGTTTGGGAATACTAAGCAGTGGTGAGGCCGGATTGGGTGTGGGGTTGGCAATATTGGGATCAGCAGATACCTGGTAGCGGGCTATGGTAATATTGCCGGCATTGTCATTGTAATACACAAAGAAAAAACCGTTGCTTGCGTAATCCGGATGAAAAGCCATGCTCAGCAATCCCCTTTCATCATCATCAACACTAATAGCACTGATATCAAGGAAAGGCGAGGCCAACAACGAAGTTCCGTTCCAGATCAGGATCGTTCCGCTTTTTTGCACGATAAACAACCGGCCGCTGACATCCCCGGGTGCAGTAACTACTTCCATAGGCAACGAGAGCCCGGAAGTAATGACAGGATCATAACTTATCTGCGGCTGTGAACAGACGTTTCCGGCAGAAAGCAGAAAAGTAAAATACAGAATGAGAATTTTTGCAGGAGTCCTCACAATTCCATTAAGCATAGAGGTAAATTTACTAAAGTATTAACGGCAAAATCAATGCCCCGGTTGTTATAAGTACAAAATTTAAAATAAGCGGCTGCAGTAATGCAACCAGTATTTTCAGGAAGAAAGTCGTTTTGGTATACTCACGGAGCTACGCAGAGTGATTATGGCTAAACGAGTAAAGCGAATGGCAGTAATTTCCTCCGGAATATTATCCCTAAAAATAATGGCGTCATCCATGGTTCCGGTGGACATTGTTTTTAAAATAACGACTTTACTGGCTTTATTGTACCAATTCGAGTAATCAACGGTGCCGGCCGAAGCATCGTGAATATCTTTTGCATAAGGCCAATAGCTATTAAGTAACTCATAGGAAACTCTTCCCATCAGCAGGGGTATCAGCATCTTTTGTCAATTAGCAGACAAATTCGAGGTTTTCTTTTCCTTCATCAAAACCAGTTAATTCGCCTCCGGGACCGGCAACAAAACCTTCCGGCGCCATATATACAAAGGAAACCAGTTTCCCCATTTTGCTTTAACTGAAATTTTTTTATCCTCTTTTTTTTGCCGATCTGGCAGTAACGGCTTTTTTGATATTCAATTTTTCAAGATTCTGTTTCACTCTGAACTGAACGATCTTTTTGATCAGCGTTAATGGTAATGGTTTATCCAAAGGAAACTGTACCGCACCTTTCGAAGTTTTGTAGACTGATAATTCATTTTTGAATGCTTCGATACCGGCCGCACCAGGGTAAAATCCGATATGATGCTCGTAACCGGCAAAATGAACCAGGTTGCCGTTCAATTTGAAGGTGGGAATACCATAGCTGATGGCTTCTTCTGCATCGGGTGCTGACTTTTGGATAGCTGTCCTGATTTGTTTTAAAAGCACCTGCGTGGATCGGGGATAGGCGGCAATGTGATCGTCTATATTCTTTGCTGGGATAAGTTTCATGGCCATGATCGTTGATTGAAGGGTGAATGTGTTTTACTTCTCCAGGTTATTTTTCAGGTTCAGCAGATTTTGCTGCATATCCTTACCCGCTAATTTATCATAAAGGGATTTTGGATATTCAGATTGACCGGATTGAGTATGACTAAGCTAAAACTATTTTATTTACTGCGGTAATGCAGTTTCATCCATATACAATACTTCCCATTGATGTCCGTCGGGATCGGCGAAACTGTGCCCGTACATCCAGCCATGATCCTGGGATTCCATATAAACAGAGCCTCCCGCTGCCAAAGCCTTCCTGATCATATCATCCACATCTTGCCGGCTTTCTGCATCGAGGGCAATCAATACTTCTGTATTCTTCCTGGCATCTGCCAGTTCTTTTTTAGTAAATGTTTTGAAGAACTCTTCCGTGATCAGCATGGAGTAAATACTGCCATCGGCAATAACCATACAGGCGGCTTTATCATCCGTGAACTGGGGATTGAAACTGAACCCAAGCTGAGTGAAGAATGCTATTGAACGCTGCAGGTCCCTGACGGGCAGGTTTATGAATATTTTAGATGCCATAACCGTATGTTTTAGTAATTGATAAATGCGTCTGTGACGCAGTTGTTATAGAGAACAAACTTACTGTCAATATTTCTTCCGGACGCTGTATCATTCCGACATTGGCAGGGGTTGATTCCGACAACGGCTTCCTTTACCTTTGATAATACCAATCAGGCCTTAAATACGCTTTCCAATGAAACACATTTCTATTCTTGTGCCACTCGGCCACAGCAGCCTGCCGAATATTGACGGCACTCACCAGATATTATCTGAGGCCAATAAGTTTTGTGAGATGATGGGTAAGCCACCTGTATTTAAAGTACAATTGGTCGGTCTTTCCAAAGAGATCGCACAACGCAACGGCCGTTACACTATTTGCCCTGATCTGCTCATCCATGAAGTAAAGAAAACAGATATCATTATCATACCGGCTATGCATGGAGACCTGGAAAAGGCAATAGAGGAGAACAAAGATTTTCTGCCCTGGATAATGGATCAATATAAGAACGGTACAGAGCTCGTCAGTTTTTGCATTGCCGCTTTTTTCCTGGCGAAGACAGGATTACTCAACGGCAAACAGTGTGCTACGCACTGGAGCCTGGCCAACGAATTCAGGCAAATGTACCCGGAGGTGAACCTGGTGGACGATAAGATCATGACGGCGGAGAATGGTATCTATACCAGCGGCGGGGCTTATTCATTTCTTAACCTGATCGCTTACCTGATAGAAAAACATGCCGGTCGTGATATAGCTATTCTTGTTGCCAAGGCATTTATGATTGACATAGATCGTATCAGCCAGTCACCATTCATCGTTTTCTCCGGTCAAAAAGCGCATGAGGATGAGCCGATCAAAAAGGCGCAGGAATTTATTGAAAGCAATTTCCAGGAAAAGATCACCGTAGATCAGCTGGCGGTGATGTTTGCGCTTGGCCGGCGCAACTTAGAAAGACGATTTAAAAAGGCAACAGCCAATACGGTGATCGAATATATTCAGCGGGTGAAAATAGAAGCGGCGAAGAAACAACTCGAAACAGGCAGAAGAACCGTGAATGAAGTGATGTATGATGTCGGTTATAATGACATCAAAGCGTTCAGGGATGTGTTCAAAAAAATAACAGGCCTGTCGCCGATAGATTATAAGAACAAGTATAATAAAGAGGCAGCAATGTATAACTGATTACTAATTTATAGTTTAAATGTATCCTCCGATACTATTCCTGATCACATGTCAGGGGTAACATTGTTTGTTATGCTTTGTAATAGTTCTCAAGCCAAACCTTTTCTTCTGCAGCAACTTCCGAAAAAAGCTGATGACGGGAATAATCGCTGATAATCCTGAGACATTCTTCTTTAAGCTTTTCATCTGTTTTTCCATATTCTAACAAAAGGTGTGCGGCCCATAAGGGAATAAAATATTGCCCTTCCATAAAATTTTCTGCAAAGTCCTCATATGAGTCACTATCAAAATAATTTTTGGCAATTCGCACCAGTTCTTTGTAGCCTTCAGTTTCTTTCGATTGTTGGTTTGCAGGTCTTATACCCAAGAAGTAGTTAATTCTGCATTGAACTATAAATGAGTCTGATTTTTCTTTCATTTGATTTAGGAATACTAAGGTTGTGTCTGACAACTATATTTTAGGGTTATTATTTTGCGTTTATGACTTTTTTTGAACGCTGTGGTTCATTAATTTACGACTTTTGAGATCCAATGCAAAAAGCTTTGCAAATGCCTTTTAAATCAAGAGCTTTTTTCTACAAATTCTTTTAACGATGTCCCTATGATGTAGCCCCATCCTTCGATGAAATTCTCCTTAGCAAAATCAGTATTCATGCTTGCCGGGAATGTTTCGAGCCCTTCGTGAGTTAACTTCAATCTTGTCTTGTCCCCTTCAGCAAATAGTTCAAAAGTTACATAAGACATCCCTTCATAGCCTTTGTAGCGCCAGCTATAGCGCAGTTTCCTGCCCGTCACGACGTCGGTGATCCTGCAAAGGTGAAGGTATTGTTCACCTTTATGCCCCTGGCCGGTGAATTCAAATTCAAAACCTGTTTCAGGTTTGAATTCTTTGATATCGAAATACCATTGCTTCATTTGCTCTTTATCGGTAATGGCGTTCCATACTTTTTCAGCCGGGGCATTGTATACTCTTTCTATCACAAAGGGAGCTTCCATAATAAGATGAATTTAATGGTTCAGAGGGAGGCTGTTTTTAACACCGCCATTTTCTTATGCCATAGAAAATAGGAAGCAAAAAGAAAAATGACCGGCAGGATCATGAAGATGATATCAAATGAAAGCCCCCAGGTGTGCACGATCGAATAGGTAGCGCTGAACAGGTCAAAGAACAACCCGGCATACGCCCACTCTTTTAGCCTTTTTAAACCTGGTATCAGTATCACCACAGCACCCATGATCTTGGCTATGCCGATAAAAGGAATGAAATACTTAGGATATCCGAGCGTGTCGGAGATCAGGCTTACAGAATCGGGCGATACCATTACATTAGGAACAGCCGTAAAGATCATGTAAGCCGAAAAGATGACAGTAATAACCCAGTATAAAATATTTAGCTTCTTCATGGTTTTTATTTTGCAGTACAGTTAAACATCCAGTTAACGCCAAATTTATCTGTGCAGCTTCCAAAGTATGCACCCCAGAACATATCCTGGAGGTTCATACTTACCTGGCCGTCTGCCGACAACGCGTCAAATAATCTTTTGGTCTCGGTCCTTGTATCAGGTTCCAGGTTGATGTAATAGTTGTTGCCGAAGTTGACTTTAAACCCCATGGATTCGGGAGCGTCTGATGCCATTAGTACATGCCCGCCGGTTATGGGCAACTCAATGTGCAGGATTAATTTTTTGTCTTCTTCAGAGAGAGGAGGCTGTCCTTCCTGTGGAGGAAGGTTGCCAAAACGCTGAATACCGCTGCCGGAAAATTCACTACCGAAAACGGAGCGGTAAAAAAGAAAAGCCTGTTCCGTATTACCCGGAAAATTCAGGTAAGTGCTGACCCTTGCCATATTGTTTGTTTTTAATTGTGTGCGGAGATGGATCTGTGATTTTACATAAGCCTCCAGCCTATCCACGTTCTGTTTCATTCCTTCATCTGCTTTGAAGACCTTAATTACTTCCTTCAGTTGTTCGGCTGATTCGAACAAGGAGTGGATATGTACAAGCGTGTTCTTACCCTGTTCTTCAAACGTCACGGTCATCCGGAACTTTGGCCCGGTGACATGCTCCATTACGATCTTCTCAGGCTTTCTGATCTCTTTATATACATGTTTGTTTTTGTAATCAGTACCGTCGGGGCCATGCATGATGAATTCCCATTCGCCTTCCGGTTGTACATTCATTTTCGAGATGCTGTTCTTAAACCCTGATGGGCCCCACCAGTGTTGTATATGTTCGGGGTCGGTCCATACTTCCCACACTAATTCCCTGGGCGCATGAATAAGCCGCGAGATGGAAAGTTCCCTGCTGGTGTCTGTGTTTGTTTTTACCGGCATAAAGGTTTATTTAGTTGCATATAATACTGCTTCAAGTCGGTCAAAATTCTCTTCATTTGCTTTGGCTATGAAGTCTTTTACTTTTTCATACTCACCGGCTGAATCAAACAACATACTGAAAACAAGCCTTGTACTTTCATCCATTTTTTCAAAAAGGGCTGTCGCCCTGAATGTATGTACCGGCTCAAGATGATCAAACACGATCTTTACCGGCTGGAAGATTTCAATAAAACGGTTGAAATTGTGGTAGTCTGCCCCATCCGGTCCGTGCATGGTGAACTTCCACAGGCCCCCATTTGTAAAGTCAAATTCATCAAACGTACTGGTAAAGCCTTTCGGCCCCCACCATTGCGCCAATAAATGCGGGTCAGCCCATGCTTTGAATATCTGCTCAACAGGATAATGAAATATCCTTGCAGATACAATTTCATTTCTGTTTCCGTTTGGCATTTTTCTTTGCAGTTGATTTACCGGACGACTGCAATTCACTCAGGTAACTTTCAAGCGCATCCAGTTTCTTTTCCCAGAACTGGCGGTATTGCTCTACCCAGTCCGATACTTCATTCAACTTTTGCAGTTTGGCCTCGCAATACCTTTCTCTCCCCTGTTGTTTGATCGTGATCAGCCCGCATTCCGTCAGTATCCGGATATGCTTGGATATGGCAGGACGGCTCACTTCAAAGTTTTCGGCAACGGCATTCAAGTTCATGGACTGTTTGGCCACCATGCTGATGATGGCCCTTCTGGTAGGATCGGCGATAGCCTGGAAAACATCTCTTCTCATGACCGGTAAACGATTTTATGTAACCGTTCGGTTACAAATATAGGAAACCTTTTGGTTACGCAAAATCTATTTTCATGAATTTTGTAAACAGGCTGACCGGTCAGAGCAAATGAGATTAAAACACAGCTAATTTTGGACTGAAGCCATTATTATGTCTACACTTACTATTACTCTTATCCAAACTCATCTTCACTGGGAAAATAAAACCGCCAACCTGATAATGCTGGGGGAGAAGATCAACAGCATCAAGGAGAGAACCGAGATCGTCGTATTGCCGGAAATGTTCAGCACCGGTTTTAGTATGGTGCCGCAGAAATTAGCGGAGACGATGAATGGTGAAACGGTTCAATGGATGAAGAAAATGGCAGCCACCAGGAAGATCATTCTCACGGGCAGCCTCATCATTGAAGAAAACGGTTGTTATTATAACCGGTCAGTATGGATGCTGCCCAATGGCCAGTATGGGGTGTATGACAAGCGCCATCGTTTTGCTTTTGCCGGAGAAGATGAACATTATACTGCCGGGACCAAAAGACTGATTGCTTCGGTAAAAGGATGGAAGATCAATCTGCAGGTTTGTTATGACCTGCGTTTTCCAGTTTGGGCGAGGCAAACCTCACCTTCCAGCCCCCTATCCCAAGGAGAGGAAGGGAAAGGGAAAGGATCACCCGAATATGATGTATTGATCTATGTAGCCAACTGGCCGGAACGCAGGATACATGCCTGGAAAACTTTATTGCTGGCAAGGGCCATCGAGAACCAATGTTTTGTTGTGGGAGTGAACAGAACGGGTGATGATGGTAACGGCATTCACTACAGTGGTGAAAGCATGATCATTGACCCGCTGGGAGAAGTGTTATATACAAAGAAAGACGTGGAAGATATTTTTACGGTCACTTTGCAAAAAGAACACCTTGATAGCATACGGGAGAAATTTCCTTTCTGGAAAGATGCAGATGACTTTCAACTCTTTGCTGAATAAATGATGAAAAAAGAAAAGCCTCGTCATTTATTGAGACGGAGCGTTAATAGCTTTCTCTTTTTGAAAAGTACGGGATGAGGCCTCCTTATCTTTTTTAATCAGCTCCAGCGCTTTTTCGGTTTTATAATCAATACCACGCCGGATAGCATCCACGGTTGGCAATGATCCCACTTCAGGCTGTACACCCCTGCCGTCTTTTGGAATATTTTTATCAATCACGAGGCGAAAAAGGGGTAACCGGAAACGGACTCCGGTTTCCGGCAATCTTACATCCGGTATCAGCCAGGCGCTGTTCCCATAAGCTCCGCCACCTGTTTCCTCCCCTATCACAGTCACATTATCCTGTTTCATAACAGCACCAGTAAATAATGTGGTAGCTGAAAAGGAATTGCCGCCGGTAAGGATATACGTTTTGCCATCAAAATGATTCTTCTTTTTCGGTTTGAAATAGTGTTTTTCAAAATACCCGAAATGATAATAGCCATCTTTCCTTTTCCTGGTAAAAAAGGTCATGAACAGGCGGTTGAAGAAATCATTCTGGATGTAGCGGCTGTATTTTTTTCTTTTAGCAACCGCATATAATGAATCGCCCACTTTGAATTCCTGATCAGCAATGAACCGGGTAAGCAGAGTGGAATTAGTAACACTGCCGCCACCATTGCTGCGCACATCAATGATCAGGTGGCGGATATCGTGCTTCTTCAATGCTCTGAAGGAACGGCGAAAGAAACTTTTCAGGTTATATCCCCGCCCAAACGAAGCCAGGTCCATGAAGGCAGTATGATTGGCGGTGTCCATCTTAAGTAAGCGGACTGCATTCATTTGCATTTCCTTTCTTTCCTTACGGGAAGGCTGAGGGGGAGTTTCCCGCCGGACAGGAGCTATAGCAGAACGCCTGCTGGTGTCCCGGAAGGGGCGAAACACGGGAATGACAGCTGTTCTTTTTTGCCCGGTACTGCTATCTATGAATTCGATGTTGTATTGAGGCGAATAACCAAACACAGTGCTGTATAAAGAACCAAAGAAACCACGGTTGCTCAGTGCCTGGTAACGATGCGTTCTATTATATCCATCGGTGGGGATGTAATTAAATAATGTATCAACGATTTCTCTTATAGTTTTACCATTGATGCTGGTGATAACAGCTCCCCTCCTCAGCAATGAATCTCTCCGGTTTAGGTTAGCGGTCACTACCATCGTGTCTTCCCATATCTTCATGCTGAGCGGAAATATCCTTTGCAAGGCAGTAGTGTCTTGTTGTTTCAGAAATGCTTTGGATGCCCTTACAGAAGTGTGCCCGCAATTGATCTGTGACGTTACATACCCAAGTACTTTACGGAACTCCGGCTCTGTCATGGAGTCTTGCAGTTTCTGTTCACCCCATTTAAAATACCAGTCCATGCTATCCCTGGTGGTGTACCAGTAAAGACTGGGATGTGCCTCTTCCAGTATATCACGATAAATCGCATAGTCTTTTTGTAATTGCTCAGCAGAATACTTTTTCCCGGGATAAAAGGAAGATTTACTGATACCGCAACCTGTAGTAATAACAATAAAAAGTAAATAAAGCAGTATCCGCATAATGTTTTTTGACCGGGCGGGTCTTAGTTCTGTTTCATGTGGTTCCAGCCCTGGGCGGTCAGCGGGTGTTTGCTGCCGCCTTTGGTAATAATATTAACGCCCTGACCGGCCTCTGTCATATACCCGATCACACTAATTTCTTCATTTAATACCAATTTTTCGTGTTCTGATTGAGGAATGGTAAATAAAAGCTCATAATCTTCGCCGCCACTCAGGGCACAGGCGGTAGGGTCTATCTCAAATTTGAAGGCTGCTTTTTTCATGTCTTCCGCCACCGGTATCTTTTCCTCATATAAAACACATCCGAGATCACTTTGCTTACAGATATGCAGGATCTCGGAACTTAAGCCGTCGCTGACATCTATCATGGAAGTAGGGTGGATCTCGTTCTGTGCCAGGAATTCCACTATATCTTTCCGGGCTTCGGGCTTCAGCAAACGGCCGATCACATAAGACTCCCCTTCCAGATCAGGCTGCACACCGGGGCTTTCCATAAAAATTTTTTTCTCTCTTTCTAAAAAAAGTAACCCTACATAAGCAGCCCCCAGATCACCACTGACACAGAGCAGATCGCCTTTTTTAGCCGTACTTCTTTTGACATATTTATCAGGCGCCACTTCACCAATGGCAGTGACAGAAATGATAAAACCCTTCTGTGAGGAGGTAGTATCTCCTCCTATCAGGTCCACGCCATATTTTTCGCAAGCCGCATATACCCCGTCATAAAACTCATCAACAGCCTCCAGGCTGAAGCGGTTGCTGAATGCCAGGGAGATGACGATCTGGGTGGGTGTGGCATTCATGGCATAGATATCACTCAGGTTCACTATTACACTTTTATAACCAAGATGCCTGAGAGGGGTGTACATAAGATCAAAGTGCACTCCTTCCACCAGCATATCCGTTGTCACTACCGTTTGCTTACCGAAATGATCAATGACCGCTGCATCGTCGCCCACACCCACTACAGAAGAGGCGTTTTGCAGCTCAATATTTTTGGTCACATGCTCTATCAGGCCAAATTCACCCAATGAAGCGATCTCTGTTCTTTCGTCTGCCATCAGTGCATTTTTATTATCCGGACAATATATTCATTCTACTACAGTATCGTATGCGCCGGTGAATTGATCTTATAACTCACCCCCATTAACAATGCGCAACATCTCATTATGTATCTTTCCATTAGTAGCCAGGGTACGATGCTGGTAAATAGAAAATGTATCCCCATTAAAATCTGTAACCCTTCCTCCCGCTTCCTGTACCATCAAATACCCGGCAGCACTGTCCCATGCTTCCAGTTTGTGTTCATAAAAACCATCGAACCTTCCGGCCGCTACCCAGCACAGATCAATTGCTGCGGAGCCAAGTCTTCTTACGGGCACCCCTTTTCGTATCAGCCTGTCAAAAACCTCCAGTGGTCCGTTAGGCATATTAATATAAGTGTAAGGGAAACCGGTCACTAAACAGGATTTCATTACTTCTGCCTGGTCACTTACATGAATAGGTTTTTCATTCAGCGTAGCCCCCTTTCCTTTTTCAGCAAAAAAAGATTCTTTCAGGTTCGGATTATATACAGCACCCATAATGATCTCGCCTTTTTGTTCGATAGCAATGGAAACACAACATAATGGGATACCATGTGCAAAATTCACGGTGCCGTCTATCGGATCAATGACCCATTTATATTCGGACTCCTGGATGATAGCGCCGGATTCTTCCGTTAATATATTATGATCCGGAAATTTGGATCTGATCACTTCCAGTATTGCTGCTTCTGAGGCATGATCGGCCTCTGTCACCAGGTTATTAACGCCTTCTTTATGCGAGATCTTGAAGGGGTTATTGAAAAACCGGCTGAGTTCCGCTGCCCCGGCTACTACCGCCTCTATCAGGGTATTTTTAAGCATGGGCAAAGATAACCCCGAAAGGGCAGACTCAACTTATGCCGCTCAGGCATTAAAACGCTACTATTTGACAGGCGTTATCACTTTTTTGCATGGCGGATAATAACTTCGTGATTCATACGTACTGATCCTTGCAATTATCTGTTGTCATAGTCAACTACAATGTGCGGCATTTCCTGGAACAATGCCTGTATTCGGTGCAAAAAGCGATGGCTTCTTTACAGGCGGAAGTGTGGGTAATTGATAATAATTCTGCCGACAACAGCATAGAGTATCTGCGACCGCAATTTCCGGGAATACGGTTTATTGCCAATCAGGAGAACCTGGGTTTTGCCAAAGCCTGTAACCAGGGACTGAAGCTTTCAACAGGGAAGTATATTCTCTTTTTGAACCCCGATACGATCGTGGAGGAGGATTGTTTTATAAAATGCATCGCATTCTTTGAAAAACATCCCGATGCCGGAGCTTTAGGTATAAAAATGCTGGATGGAAGCGGCTGTTTTCTGAAGGAATCAAAGAGATCGTTTCCCTCGCCCGGAACATCACTGTTCAAACTATTCGGATTGGCCAGGCTGTTCCCCAGATCGAAAACATTTGCCAGGTACCATCTGGGCCATCTTGACGAAAACAAAGAGCATGAAGTGGATGTACTGGCTGGCGCTTTTATGATGATCAGGAAAGATGTACTGGATACAGTGGGAGGATTTGAAGAAACCTTCTTTATGTATGGTGAAGATATTGATCTGAGCTATCGTATACAAAAGGCAGGATATAAGAACTACTATTTTGCCGGTTGTCATCTTATTCATTTTAAAGGAGAGAGTACAAAGAAAGGCAGCCTGAACTACGTTCATTTGTTCTATAATGCCATGAACATCTTTGTCAAAAAGCACTATGGCAAAAGTAAGGCCGGCACTTTTGTTTTCTCTATCTATATAGCGATCTGGTTCCGGGCGGCGATGACGGCGATAGGAAATTTTGTTCGTAGCACAGGACTGGTATTGATTGATACGGGCCTGATATTATTTTCATTCTGGGTAACAAAGAATGTGTGGAATCATTATGTACGGCCGGATATCCAATACCCGGATAAATTACTATGGATATCTTTTCCTGCATTTACCCTGTTCTATCTTGCTACAGCTTATTATGCCGGCTTGTATGACCGGTGGTATAAAAGATCGGAACTGGTCAGCTCCACATTGGTGGCAACGATCGTCTTGCTGGCAGCCTACGCATTACTGCCCGAGCAGTATCGTTTTTCAAGAGGCATTATATTGTTTGGCGCATTGCTGGCCTTTGTCCTGATAAGTTTTTTAAGATGGCTGTTGATCCGGGCTGGGGTGATCAGCAGCAGTCATAAAGACGATGATCCCGGTACACTGATCGTGGGTTCGCTGCAGGAATATGAAAAGGTACTGCAGCTGATGAAGGAAGCGAACCTGCATGAACAGGTTCTTGGAAGGGTAGCAGTAAGCGAAGAGGACACATCTGGGGTCGGTTATTGGAATAAGATACACCTGCTTTCCTCCACTATACCATTCAAGGAGGTTATTTTTTGTGAAGGAACCCTGTCGTTTAAGAATATTATTGATACAATGACTTTACTGCCCGGAAAGACGATCATGAAGTTTCATGCCGCCGGAAGCAGGAGTATTGTCGGAAGTCAATCAAAGGATACAAGCGGGGAGTCGGTCTCCAACGTAAATGGATACAGGCTGGGTGACCCGCATAACAAACGAATGAAGAGGTTGGTGGATATCGTTGTGGCCATAGCAGGTCTTATCACATTTCCTGTTCATTTGTTTGCTGTAAAAAAACCAATTTCTTTTTTGGGTAATTGTTTCGCTGTTCTGTTCCTGCAAAGAACATGGGTGGGTTATGCAGCAACCGGAAAAGATCTTCCTCGTCTCCGCAAAGGAGTGATCGCTACCAATGGCATCCCGGTGTCTGTTAAGCAGCCATTACCTGCCGAGAGTCTGCAAATGGTTGACCAATGGTATGCACGGGATTATACGATACATACTGATCTCAGGCTGATAAAAAAGTCTTACCGTTTACTTGGCAGCTGAGAAATGTTTCAGTGGCATTATTTATATCATAGTTTTCCTATAACATTGCGTAATTTTAAAAAACTGATTGTAAGGATCAATGGCGACAATTATTGATATCAAACTGCCGAAAGCGATTGCGGCTGCATTGCGTATTCCGCCCAATGATCCGAGAAGGCAGCAGCTAAGGGTATTGAAGAAGCTGCTGAAGAAAGCAAGGTTCACTGAATTTGGACAGCAATACCGGTTTGATGACATATTACTCAGCCAGCATCCGGGCAAAAAATTCCAGCAACTGGTTCCCGCACACGATTACAATAAGATATATGAAGAGTGGTGGAAGAAAACACTGGATGGCGTACCCGATGTGGCCTGGCCGGGTAAGATCAAATACTATGCATTAAGCTCAGGAACTTCTGAAGCAGCCAGTAAGTATATCCCGGTCACAAAAGAGTTGCTGCGCAGCAATACCATCAATTATCTCCGGCAGCTATTAAGCCTTCTGGGTTACGAGGATGCTAACCGCAAAGCTATGGCAAAAGGATTCCTGATGCTGGGCGGTGCTACGGATCTGAAAAAAGGAAAAGCAGGCTGGTATGCTGGCGACCTTAGCGGCATACTTGCAAAAAAACGTCCTTTCTGGTTCCAGACATTTTATAAACCGGGCGGCCGCATTGCCGCCATGGCCGACTGGAACCAAAAACTGCATGAGATAGTAGAACACGCCAGGGAGTGGGACATTGGTTACATCGTTGGCGTGCCGGCCTGGTGCCAGATGTGTATGGAAATGGTGATCGAACATTACAAAGTGAAGAACATACACGAGATATGGCCCAACTTCAGCTTTTTTGTGCATGGAGGAGTTGCTTTTGAGCCGTATAAAAAGGGATTTGAAAAATTATTAGGTAAGCCGATCGTTTACATTGAGAATTACTTATCCAGCGAAGGGTTCATTGGGTATAAGACCCGGGAACATGCCAAAGGCATGCAGCTTATCATAAACAATAATATCTTCTTTGAGTTTGTTCCTTTTGATGATAAGAATTTCGATCATGACGGCAAAATGGTGGACAGTCCCGATGCAAAGATGATCCATGAAGTGGAAGAAGGAAAAGAGTATGCCTTACTGATGAGCACCAATGCAGGCGCCTGGCGCTACCTGATCGGCGATACCATTAAGTTTGTGAACCTGGAAAAGCATGAGGTGATCATTACCGGAAGGACCAAGCATTTTCTGAGCCTGGTAGGCGAACACCTGAGCGTGGAGAATATGAATAAAGCCATCGAACTGGTAAGCGAAGAGTTCAACGTCAGCATTCCCGAGTATACAGTGGTAGGATTTCCTTATCAGACCTTCTTTGCCCATAAATGGTACGTGGCTACCAACGACCCGGCAGATCCGGCAAAGCTGGCGAAGCGTATAGACGAAAACCTGCGGGCGCTGAATGATGACTATGCTACCGAAAGAGACAGTGCATTAAAAGAGGTTTTCCTGGAAGTACTGCCGGAGCAAAAATTCATGCAATTCATGGAGCAGAAAGGGAAGCTGGGCAGCCAGCACAAATTTCCCCGGGTCATGAAAGGAAAGATGCTGGAAGACTGGGAACGATTTCTGCAAACAGGGAATGTAAAACAGGTGATGTGAACTTGTTCAGGCAATGATGAATTACCATAACCGCAATTTTAGTTGATACATACCATGTGTGGCTACAACGATGTACATGACGGCCTGCAGTCCCTGATTTCATATTCATGATATGTTTGAGGCACTGATCAAGGGATTGTCATTCGGTTTACTGCTGAGCATATCAGTGGGCCCTGTTCTATTTTCCATTATTAAACAAAGTCTAAATAACGGGCATAAAGGCGGAATGTCTTTTGTGCTGGGCGTTTCGGCCAGTGATATCACGCTGGTGCTGGTAAGTAATGTTTTCACCGAGCTATTCAAAAGCATCAGTCATTTCAGAACGGAGATCGGCGTAGCGGGATGCGTTTTCCTGGTATCGCTGGGTATTTATTTTCTTTTTTTCAAAAAGGTAAAAGTGAATGATGCGGGGCAACAGGTTTTTAAGTTTCGTAAAAGGGACTATGCCCGGACCTTTTTATCGGGGTACCTGATGAATACCCTTAACCCGTCCGTATTTATCTTCTGGTTATATGCTTCCACTGCAGTGATCAATAACACCGTTAATGAACGCATCGTGGTTTTTGTGACCTGCCTTGTCTGGATGCTTGGAACAGATATTCTCAAGGTTTTCCTGGCGGGCAGGATACGTAACCGCCTCACCCCGCATAATATCCATATCCTGAACCGTATCAATGGCGTATTACTCATCGTCTTTGGCATTGCACTGGTGTGGGGGCTTATTGTATATGGAAAGAGGATGTGATCAATCGATTTAACAAATTACCAAGAACCGGTTTAGTATGTTTGGATACATGAACCGGCCGGCTGTCATCATTACCTTTTTATTTCTGCTGGCTACTTCTGTTTCTTTTTCCCAGACGGGTTATTTATTTGTCAAGAAAGGCATCAAAAAAAAACGCATCTATACCGAAGGCGATGCGATACAGTTGCGCCTGCAGGATGGGAGCCTTCTGAACGGGTATATCACCCTTCTGCGAAACGATACGTTATTCATAAATGGCCGCCCGGTACATAAAACAGGGGTGAAAGAAGTATTACTCCCCAAAAAGGCAAAGAAGCCGTTTCCTGATGCAAAAACGGTAGCCCTTATTGCTGCAGGATCTGCGCTTACTTCCGTGGGACTTGCGATAAATGATAAAGAGAATCGCACCGAAGCATTGATCGCAGGGCCGGTCATCGGTTTTGGCCCGCTGCTGCTGAAACATTTTGGCGGAAGGGCGATCAGGGCCATACCTAGAAAAAAGTTCAGGATCGGAAAAAAATTCTACCTGCAGGTACTCGATTTTCATATTTCGCCGCAAACACAGCGCCTGAAGACTTTTTGATTTTGTTGTTTAATATTGCAGCGCAATATGAAAGCAAAAGAATTCCTCTTAAGGGCATGGCGGTGGGCAAAGAAGATCTTTCTGATCCTGTTCATAGCACAATTCATTTATATCATTTTACTGAAATGGATAGACCCGCCCATTACCATGACGCAGTTCGTTAGCTGGATCACCGGCCACGGATTGAAAAGGGATTACGTGGACAGGAGCGATATTTCTTATACAGCCAGGTTAGCCGTTATTGCTTCCGAAGACCAGTTGTTTCCTGATCACAGCGGCTTTGACTGGAAAAGCATCAAAAAAGCAATGGCCTACAATGAAAGGAAGCCGGGCCGTAAGAGAGGAGCCAGCACGATAAGCCAGCAGGTAGCGAAGAATGTATTTCTATGGCAGGGCCGGGATTATATCAGAAAAGGGCTAGAGGTCTATTTTACGTTCATGATCGAATGGGTCTGGGGAAAGAAGAGAATATTGGAAATGTATCTGAATGTTGCGGAAATGGGCGAGGGTATATTCGGTATCGAAATGGCGGCAAGAAAGTATTTTGGTAAGCCGGCAAAAAATTTGTCTCGGCAGGAGGCCGCCCTTATCGCTGCATGTTTGCCCAGCCCGAAACGGTTCAAGGCTAGACCGGCTTCTAACTATGTACAGGGCAGGGCAAGGGATATTATGCAGCAGATGAGTTTTATCGAACCCGATCCCGATGTGCAGCGGGTAATTGATTACAAGCGATAGGGCATTTGTGCCGGTCTGCGGTCTGGTAAAAATCTTTTTGTGAAAAGTCGGTAGCAATAGTCACATTATTGTAGCAGTTTATCTGTAGCGGCGACCGCTTTTTGCAGACGCTCTTCATAATCGCCGCTGATATCCACCCAGGGAACAGATTGGTTGATCATGATGTCCTTGTAAATAGCATAAAGCTGCTGGCGTGCAGCGAGGTCAGGGTATTCACGTAATTCATCTTTTACCCAGGGCAGGTCAATATTGCAGAGCAGGTAGAGATCGTAATTTCTTTTCACGATCTCGTCCAGAATAAAACGGTGGCATTTATCAAAAACAAATTCACACCAGACCTTCATGACGTACATATCGGTGTCAATAAATACGGGTGAGTAATTGATTTCCCGTGGCTGATTGCCCGTTGCCGATTGGATAATCTTCTCTTCCAGTTCAATTTGTCCTTTGGCTATTGTCAGCAGATCATCATAGGAATAGTTCATTCCATGCTGTAATAAATATTCCCTTGCATATTCCGGGCACCATAGTGTCTGGTAATGATCGGCCAGTTGCCGGCATAAGGTGCTTTTACCTGTGCTTTCCGGTCCGATGATCACTATTTTTTTTATTTTGCTGATTGGCATGAGGTGAATCAAAATTAAAACGAAGAAGTAATAATTTCAACGCCTCCGGAATTAAATTACTCTGTCTTAAGAAAAAGCAGATAAACTCCTTGCTGAAAAGGAGGTCAACAGGGAACTCACAGTAACCTGATGAGATAGAATTTCTTTAACTCTTTACTTCTTGTTTTCTTATTGATAAATTTCAGGGTAAGCATGGTAACAGGGAACTCATCCATCTCTTTTATTATTTCGTACCTGAGTCCACGCTGCTTTATCCATTCAAATTCATTATAATTGACATACCAGGTCCCTGCCTGAAATACTTCGGGTTTACTGGCTGCAACCGTATCGGCCTTGAACAGGGGGTCGTTAATATAAAACTCAAAAACAGGAGCATATACACCCGAGTGTATTTCTTTGACATCCGGATGATTCTTATTCATATAAAACGCTGCCTCACTCCCGGATTGATACTTTAGCAGATGCGGGTAAAAAAACCAGATAATATACAGATTCAACGCAATGGCAGCAAGCACGGTCCGGTAAAAAGCAACCCGGCTGGCAGAAACGGGCAACCATTTTTGAAACATAAACAATAAAAGAATAATAGCCGCCACTATTATCAACAGGATAGAAGAAGTTATAGCCGGGGAGTAAAAGAAATGCAATAAAATACCTCCGGCAAAAAGAATAGCTATAATAGCATATTGGGTTTTTGTAAAAAATCCCGATGAACTGTTTTGTATTTTACTTATATAGCTGGCGGTAAGAATAGCGAGAAACGGAAAAATAATATTGGCATAGTGAGGCAGCTGGAATTTCGAAACTGAAAAAACAAAAAGCGTAAGTATACTGCCGCAAAAGGTAAACCATTCCTGCTGTTGCAGGTTTATCTTTTTCAGGGCTGCTCGTATTTTATCAATTAACGCGGCATACATGACCAGCGACCAGGGTAGGAAAGCCCACAATAATGTATGCACAAAGAAAAAAGGGTCACCCTTGCCTGTAATGGGCCCGGTGTTGAAGAAACGGCCAAACTGGCTGTCCCATAAAAAGAAACGGATGCCGGATACATTCGTTTTCCCAAATACCGTTTTTTCCGGATGCCTGTCAAACTGGTACCACAAGCTGTATAGTTCCGGGATGATAAACACACCTATGAACAGCAAAGCCGCCAGCCATCGCCAGTGAAACAATTCTTTCCAGTTTCGGGTAATGATCAGTCCGCCTGCGATAGCGCCGCCGATGGGAATCAGCGTAAAGACGCCCTTGGTCATGACCGCACAGGCGGCGAATAAAGACCCCGCCAGCAGGTGCCAGCCCGGTTTTTTATTGAAGGAACGGTGAAAATGATAAACAGAAGCGATGATCAATCCTGTAAGGAAGGGCTCTGCCCGGACATCCGTGTTGGAAATAATAATATGTTCAGCAGTGAGTAGGATAAGAACAGACCACAAGGCAACGGTCCTGGTATAAAGCTGTTTGGCAAAAAGATAAGTATAATAGGCGCCCAATAACGCAAAGAGAATACCCGGTAACTTATATGACCAGGTATGTATACCGAATACCTTAAAAAACAAAGCCGTGATCCAGAAAGGGAAGTGCGGTTTGTCCAACCAGTCATTGTTCTGAAAATATAGCTCCAGCCAATTGTTCCGCATCAGCATGTTTTTCGACAGCGAGGCATATATGCCCGCATCAGGATTCATCAGCGGAACAAATAAGCCGCTGAAATTTACGAATACGGCCAGCCCGATGAAAAAGTATATCCACCTGTTTTCCTGTTGTTGAGCGGCTGGCTGAAGAGGAGCAGTTGTTATCACGGGCTAAAGATAATGCTTGTGTTTTATTGGGGAAACGCCTGGTATGTTTACCGGCAGTTCATTGAACATTTGCTGCCCTGCCGGTGTTTATATAACGGTATCTCATTTTTTCATTAAAACAAAAAGACATGTACTACAATCAGTCATGTGCCGCAAAAGGCAATCACTCCGGAAGCAGGAACCGGCACCTGTTCATCCGTTCAATGCAAAGAGCTGCCGTTAATATTTACAAGACCGAAACCAGTTTTGAAATGCTGGTATTTGCTCCCGGCCGTATCAAAGAAAATTTCAGCCTGCAGGTAAAGGGAAATGAACTGACCATTACCTACACCCCGCCGGAGGGTTTTCCAAGACCGGAATGGATACTGCGGGAATACAGCCGCGGCGGTTTTGTACGAACCTTTACACTCAACGACAGCATTGATGCGTCAAAGATCAGTGCGAAGTATGTGGATGGTGTGTTGGAGGTATCGCTGCCGGTGATTGCCGGCAAGGAAGCGACCAGCCAGGAGATCAAAGTGAGTTAAGGCAAATAAGCGGTAAAACAGGAAGCGGCGGCTATTTATTTAGCGGCCGCTTTTTTTGCCCTGTTCATCCATTCAATTAATCCGAAAAGGGCCATGACAAGCAGAATGAGATAGTAGACACTCGTGAATACATAATGCTTCACAAAGTATAGAGGAATGGATGCAATGTTGGTGGCGATCCACCAATACCAGCTTTCTACTTTTTTCCTGGTCATGAGCCACATACCGGTAAAAGCAGTTGCCGAAGCAAAAGCATCAGCCCAGGGAATAACATCCGGCGCAAAATCCTTTTTGAGATAGGAAAGAAGAAAAAAAATGACAAGGTAGAATGCAGCAAAAAATGATAATTGATATAACCACCATCGCCGGTCAGATAAAGTAATATGAACAGCAGGAACATGCTGTTCATTTCTTTTCGCCCACAATATCCAACCGTAAATGCTCATTACGGTATAATAAAAATTCACACTGGCCTCTCCGAACAAACTCCCTTTGATGCTTAAATAAATGTAGAATGTTGTATTGATCAGCCCGGTTGGATAGACGAGAATATTTTCCTTCCGGGAGAACCATACACTGACGATACCCGAAAATACAGCTACATATTCCATCCAGGTGGTATGCTGAATATCCCGGATGAATTGCTGATAAATTTCCTGTAAAGACAAACAGATGTTTTTGTAAAAATAAAAGCTATTGGACTCTGTTCTTATACTTTTTCCATGGCCGCAGGTATTTTATTCCTTTTCTTGTCTGAAACCGGGTAGGCACCTGCTGCCATTGACCCCCATAATTACTCCATACCATGAAATGAAGATGCGGAACTGCGGCGTAACCGGTTTTTCCGCTCAATGCGATAACCTGCCCTGCTTTTACTGTATCACCCATATTGACCAATGCGCCGTCTTTCTGCAAATGCCAGTAACCGGACCTGGTGCCGTCGGCATGTTGTATCACGATATTATTGCCATAAGGCCTGTACTTCCGGTTCCATCCGCCGCGGTCACCGTCTTCCTTTACCCGTATCACTACGCCATCTCTTGCCGCACAGATATTAGCCCCCCTTTTCATTTTGAAATCCAGCGCCGCCCGGTTCTTATGCGAAAAAGCGCTGAAATATCCCTGTATCACCCGGTACGACTTGCTTTCTTCATAAGGAAGCTGGTAAACAAAACTGGTATCCTCTGTAATTTTCCCCTTCTGGAGCTTACGAACATAATTCCGATAGGGGTCCTTAGTGGATACACAGCCCATAGTTATCAATACAAAGCAGGAAAAGAATAATATGTTTATACAGGGCCAGCGCATTTTTGAACAAGCAATAAAAATAGAACGAAATTTGTGTGCTCCATCCCCATCACAGAAATTAATTTTATTGTAATGCAAACGATCAATCTTTCAGAAAAACTCTCACTGTTCACCGATCATTTCAACCCGCGGGTGGTTGGTGAACTGAACGGCCAGCAGGTGAAACTGGTGAAATTCAAAGGCGAATTTGTCTGGCACCATCATGACGGGGAAGATGAGCTGTTCTATGTGGTGAAAGGAAGTTTTGATATGCACCTGCGGGACAAGGTCATTACTATCAATGCAGGAGAGTTTCTTATTATGCCCCGGGGCGTTGAACACAAACCGGTGGCAACGGAAGAAGTGGAGATCATGTTATTCGAGCCCGCCACCACGCTGAATACCGGGAATGTACAGAATGAACTGACAAAAAAAGAACTGAAACACCTGTGACATCAATGCCGGGTGCGATAAAACTTTCCGGGTCGCAGGTAGATCACACCTTTGTTGGTATAAAAACGGGTGGCTAATTGAGTATACCGGCCGGACGCATCATAACCCTGTACTTCAAAATGCAGGTGAGGAAAAGCAGAGTATCCTGTATTGCCGCTTAACCCGATCCGCTGACCCGCCTGCACCGTATCACCCACATTGACCACCACACCTTCTTTCTGCAAATGCCAGTAGTGGGCAACCGAGCCATCGTTGTGCCGGATGGAAACATAGTTACCATCGGATAAGTGTTCATTTTTCAATCCGCCTTTGTCTGAGTCTTCTCTCGCAGCGATCACCACGCCTTCCCTTGCAGCACATATCCTCGTTCCTTTCTTTACTTTAAAATCAAGGGCACGCTCACCTTTGTGGCTGAACTTGCTTTCATAGGCCTGTACCAGGAATACTTTCTTTTTATTCTCGAACGGCAATGTGTAGATATAGCTGCTGTCTTCCCTGAACTTCCCGTTCTTCAGATCCTGTATGCTGTATAGGTTCTGCGAAGCACAAATAAAGGGGAACAACAATAGGAACAAAACAAGTTTCATGTATCCTGGTTTTTTACCTGTATGATCTGCGCCGCAATGCTTACAGCGATTTCTTCCGGGCTCTGGCTTTTGATAGCAAGACCGGCAGGTGTCTGAATTCGTTGCAAACGTTCTTCAGGAACCCCCTGTGCCCGGTAATCTTCAAATAGTTTATCCGATTTATGCTGGCTGCCAAGAAGCCCCATGTATTTAAAATCTTTGAATAGTAATGACCGCAACGCCGTATCATCTGTACGGTAACCAAATGTCATTACCACCACGTAATGCTCATCACCTTCTTTTATCAAATCCTTTAACACGGTATAATCCGGGATGAAATGCTTTTCGTGTGCCGTATCGTTTTCCATCATCGTGTTTAACTCTTTTCTGTCATCATATACACAGATATAAAAATCGAGGGAACGCATCAGCCGGGAAAGCGCCAGTGAACAATGCCCGCCGCCTATAATGGATAGCCGGTATTTATAACCTGTTTTTTCTTTATACAACCAGTCATCTTCTGACAGGAAGGTGAATTCAATATGTTTTCCGGGAGAAATATGTTCGAAGTTTAATTTACCGGGTGACAATACCAGTGTTTCGTTCTTGTTCGCTTCCAAAGAAGCAATGATTTGCTGAATATTCTCTTCTTCCGCTTCTTTCACCTTATGCAATAAAATGGTCTGTTCACCCGAGCATATCATCCCGCTTTGATCCTTTGCTGCCAGCTTATCGTGATATTGCTTGCGGATATCCGTTTTCTGTGTCTTGTCACCCTGAGCACTGAGCCTGTCGAAGTGCCGAAGGGTTTCTCTTGCCATTTCCACAAACTTATGTTCCATGATGCCCCCGCCTATCGAGCCTTCCATTTCACCGGCTAGATTTACCGCCATAAAGAAGCCTTGCCGCCCGGGACTGCTGCCTTTGCTTTCCAGCACATACAAAAGCATGACGGGTATCTTTTGGATAAGACTTTGATGTATGAGTTTCCAGGTTTTGAGATGTTTCATTGATTGTTGCCCGGGATAAAGTTATTTAAACAAAACGCACCAGGGTTTATTCACCGAAAACGTTTGTTTTTGCCTGCTGGCAAACAATAAAACAAAATCGGGGTTATCTTTACAACGCCTGCTGGCCATATAGAAATATTAGCAGTACAGATAAAGTGAATATATGGCAACAGAAACCACAGCGGTCACCCGCTCCTCCACTGTCAAACGTTTTCTTATTAATACCATCACCGGCTCTCCTGCGCAAAAAGAAGTTCCCAAGCTGACCATGCGGATAGCTGTAGCAGCTTTTTATTTCAGCATGGGCTTTTGTTTTGCCTCATGGGCCAGTCGTATTCCCGATATCAAGACCAACCTTCATCTCAGTGAAGCAGAACTCGGAACAGTGTTGCTGGCCTTGCCCATCGGTCAACTGCTTACGATGCCCATATCCGGCCGGCTGGTAACGAAATATGGCAGCCGGACCATCTTGTCTTTTGCCATCCTTTTATATGCAATTGAACTGACCAATATTGGCTGGGCTACGCAGATGTGGCAACTCGCACTGGCCTTATTCATCTTTGGTGTGGTAGGAAATATGTCGAATATATCGGTGAATACACAAGGCGTACTGGCAGAAAAAATTTATGGCCGGCCTATCATGACCTCCTTTCATGGAGTATGGAGTGTGGCTGGTTTTTCGGGTGCTATGGTGGGCCTGCTGATGATGAATTTAAAACTGACTCCCCGCCAGCACTTCTTCGTGGTAGCGGCCATGGTCTTCATCGTTGTTCTTATTGCAAGAAAGTACCTGATACCGGGTACTTCGGCGCCGGCGGAAAAAAAGAAATTCTTTTCCAAACCTGATGGCGTATTGGTGCAGCTGGGCATCATCGCATTCTGCAGTATGTCGGCAGAAGGGGCGATGTTCGACTGGAGCGGTGTGTATTTTAAAGAAGTGGTGAAAACACCGGAGTCGTTGGTGATTGTGGGCTACGCTTCATTCATGATCATGATGGCGACGGGACGTTTTATCGGCGACAGGATCATTGCCAGGGTAGGAAGAAAAAAACTGATACAGATAAGCGGCATACTGGTGCTGGCCGGATTACTGATATCGGTCGCCTTTCCTTATCTCATTACAGCTACTCTTGGTTTTCTCGTTGTAGGCTTTGGTGTTTCTTCCATCATCCCTACTGTGTATAGTACGGCAGCCAAATCTTCTAAGATCGGACCGGGGATGGCATTGGCCAGTGTATCCAGCATTGGTTTCCTGGGATTTTTAATGGGCCCTCCGGTCATTGGTTATATCGCTCAGTTAGCAAGTCTGCGATATTCTTTTGCTGTGGTAGCACTATTCGGGCTTTGCATTACCCTGATTGTTTCGAAACTTAAGGTAATGGACTAGCTTTTATTGATTGCTGTTTTCTTTTTTCATTAGAATAGCCTCGGAACATATATGCTATACCAATGATAAGACCAATTATGCCTCCCAGATAACTATAGTTATAGATCGAGCCTACGATGATAAAATTGTTTTTATCAATAAGATCTTCCGGAAACCACCAGTGTACACCTGTCTCAATAAGGGAATAACGTCCCTGGAGAAAACCGATCAAACCAAAAATAACAGCGGTAACAAATACAATTTTTATGGCGCTTGCAATCCTTTTCTTCATAATATGATGGTCTGGATAAATTAAACCCGTCAAGCCGACAAGCAAGCCGATCCAAAGCCCAACCCACCATGTTGCCAGGAATCCGATTACTGCTACTGTTTGGCGGTGGCCATTGAACCATGCGGGCTCAAAACCAAACTGCCGGTATTTGAATTTGGTAAAATATTCAGGAGAGATCGAATAGGTCACCTGGTCATGCAGGATGCCATATACACCGGCTGTCAGGATAGTGATAAAAATAGTTGCAGCAAGAACTCCAAATTTTCTCATTCTTATTTTCCCTGTTGTTTCTTTTTTGTTGATGGTCTCACCCCCCCTTTAGGGGCTGGGGGTATAAATTCATCAGCACTTTCTCCGGCGTCATCGGCGTATCAAACGAAATATTAGCAGAGGGATTAAATGCTTTGATCGCATTTCGTAAAGCAAAATAAGCCCCGATGCCATACATCAGCGGAGGTTCACCAACTGCCTTGCTTTGCAAAACAGCCAGACTCTCTTTTTCCGTCTCCAGCGGATGAATGAGTATCTCTTTGGGCACAGAATAAATATCCGGTACTTTATAGGTGCTGAGTGCATTCGAACGCAGCCTCCCTTCTTTGTCATATATTATTTCTTCCATCGTCATCCAGCCGATACCCTGCACAATGCCGCCTTCACACTGACCCACATCTATCATCGTATTCATGCTCTTCCCAAAATCATGCACCACTTTTACTGAATCGAATTCATAAATACCGCGAAGACAATCTATGGTTACAGTAATGATAGCGCTGCCGTAGGTGTGGTATGCAAAGGGGTGCCCTTTTTCTTTTAACGGATCAAAATGAATACCCGGCGGTGTATAATGCGCCAGTTCAGATAAACTGATGCGTTTGATATACGTGGCCATGACCAGTTTCTTCCAGTCCCATTCTGTTTTTGCACCTTTACAATAAACGCATTCGTCTTTTATAGTAATAGCCTCTGTGTTTACTTTCAGCTCATCGGCTGCCACCCGTTTCAGCCGGTTGAGTATTTCATGACAAGCTATCTCCGTGGCTTTGCCATTCAGATCGGCAGTAGCGCTGGCGGCTGAGGGAGACGTGTTGGCAATGCGGTAAGTATTCGTCGTATTGATCTTTATCCTGGCCGGATCAATGGAGAATACGGTTGCAGCCACCTGCAGTATTTTGGTATTTACGCCCTGCCCCATTTCCACCGCCCCGGTGCTGATGCCCACACTGCCATCTGTGTAAACATGTACCAGCGATCTTGCCTGGTTCATGAGTGTTTTGGTAAAGGAGATGCCAAAACATATAGGCATCATTGCCATTCCCTTCTTATGCCATTGATTGGCGGCATTGAATGCATCAATATCCTGCTGCATTTTTTCCGGCTGATACAATTCTTCCATTCTATTCCAGCATTCATTCGCTTCGCTTTCGGCTTTTTGCCCGTAAGGGAATTCATCTCCTGTGTGCAATAGATTTTTTTGCTGGATATCCGAAGCCGGTATTCCCAATGCATCAGCAGCTCTTGCGATCGCTGCTTCGATCACGAACATTCCCTGTGGTCCGCCAAAGCCACGGAAAGCGGTATTGGGAGGCAGATGTGTACGGCAACTGTATGCCGTGGCTTTTACATTCGGAATAAAATAGGAGTTGGTGCAATGGAACAAGGTTCTCTCCATTACGGCCGGGGAAAGATCGGCGGCAGCGCCGGCGTTCTGATAAAAAGTAGCTTCATAAGCCAGTATCTTCAGGTCTTTGCTCAGCCCGATCTTGTAATCGGAAGAATAAGGATGCCGCTTACCTGTCATCCGCATATCTTCCATCCGGTGCAGTGAATACTTTACCGGTCTGTTCAGATGATACGTCGCCAATGCACATAGGACCGCCCATGTAGTTGCCTGGTCTTCTTTACCACCAAAACCTCCGCCTAACCTCGTGGTGTCAACTTCTATTTGGTTCATCGGCAGACCAAGTACTCTTGCTGCGGTCCGCTGAGCGGCGGTCGGCCCCTGTGTAGAAGAATAAATTCGTATAACGCCATTTTCCTGCGGAACAGCATAGGCGCCCTGTGTCTCGATATACAAATGTTCCTGTCCGTTCGTTTCTGTTTGTCCTTCAAAAACATATTCGCATTGAGCCCAGGTACTGGTCGTGTCACCTATCTGAAACGTCCTGGGCGGAACGATCAGTTCTCCTTTTTCTTTGGCTTCTCTCGGATCGGTGATAATGGGTAATGGCTCTATTGTTGCGTTGATCTTTTTAGCTGCGGCTCTTGCTATCTCATCTGTTTCCGCTACTACCAATGCAAGGGGCATTCCGCAAAAATGCACATGCGATACAGCCAGCAATTCTTCATCGGGAACAATGCCTCCTATCTGGTTCTGACCGGGAATATCTGCAGCCATGAATATTCTGACGACACCGGGTGTCCGCATGGCTTCATAGGCGTCTAATGAAATGATCTTTCCATGTGCAACAGGTGAATCAAATACGGCGGCATATAATGTTCCTGCGATGACCGGTATATCATCTAGATAGACCGATTCGCCACGGACATGGGTATATGTATCAATATTCCCCCCGCCCCCTGAAGGGGAGTAACTAAATGTTCGCATATCGGCAAATGGTTTCAGGCACATTATCTTCTATGGATTCATTTTTTCAGTAAGGGCATAAAGTGTATCCTTATCAACTGCCCCAGCAATAAACTTTTATATTCTTTGCTCCCTCTTGCATCACTGATCGGGGATATTTCCGCCTGTGCTGTTTTGATCGCTGCTGCGATAACTTCTTCCGTTATCTTTTTTCCCTGCAGCCATGCTGATGTTTTTTCCAGGTACATAGGTACAGGGCCAACACCCCCTGCAGAAAGACCTGCTTTCTGAATGACGTCTCCCGTCATTTCAATATAAAAAGCGGAGTTCACACTGGCAATATCCAAATGTGTACGCTTACTTACTTTTTCAAAATTGAAACAGGAACCCGGAGCAGGCAATTCAAACCAGATGCTTTCAATGTGCTCATCAGGATCTTTATTCAATTGCTTATACCCTTTATATAATTTTCGAAGCGGGATGCTTCTTCCTCTCCTCTCTCCCGGAGAGGGGTCGGGGGAGAGGTTGATTTGCGCATCTAAAGCGAGAAAGAATATCGTGAGATCGCCGATGGGCGATGCATTGATAAAGTTACCGGCGATGGTGGCCATATTCCGGATCGGTGTGGATGAGATCAATTTTGCATAGCGGGAAAAATGCAGGAATGCCTCCTGAATGATCGCAGATTGTTGCAGATCGCTGACCGTGGCCGAAGGCCCGATGATGCAGCGGTCTCCTTCCCGGTGGATGCTGTTGTAATCCGGATGATCGAGTAAGAAACGGATTGCCGCATCTTTCATTTCATCGTGTTTCTGTACATAGAGATCGGTGCCGCCACCGACAACATGTGGACGTTCTTTGGCGTCAGCCACATCTTTCAAAGCCGCTGCAATGATCTTTCCTGCCAGCCGGTGTAATCTTTCTTTAATACCGGCAAAATACGCAGGCAGTATTTTTTGTGTGGTAACAAATTCAACAGGATCTTTTTTGCCCCTTAGCTTTTCGGCTACCTGCATGGCGGCTCTTTCAATGGACTTATAGCCGGTGCAGCGGCAGATATTACCATCAACGGCGGCTATGGCATTTTCCGTTGCAGGAGCTTTGTCACTCAGACAAAAACCCGCCAGCGACATCACGACACCGGGCGTACAGAAACCACATTGCGTAGCGCCGGCATCCGCCATGGCCTGTTGCACCATATTCAGTTCTCTGGGATGATTGATGCCTTCTATCGTTACAATATGTTTACCGGTTGCATTACCCAGCGGCATCAGGCAGCAAGTAACAGAATGATACTGCAGGTCATCATTGACCAGTTCTCCCACCAGTACCGTGCAGGCGCCGCAATCCCCTTCACGGCATCCGATCTTTGTGCCCGTCAGGTGCTGATGATAACGGATAAAATCCAGCAGCACCATGCCTGGTGACAACCCGGTTTCAATTTCTTTATCATTCAGTATAAACTGTATCAATGTGATATTATATTCGTGGCTAATAAAGTTAATATAAATTATAAAGGCGTGACTGCCCTAAGTATACCGGTACTGCATCGTGAAAACAGATATTGATAACAAGAATGAGTATTCCCCGGAATTCATCCCTTCTGAAGCGGGAGAGGACAGAGGTGTCTATTACCGGCTTATTGCTTTATGGGTATTGAGTGAAGCGATGCTAGGCGGCATCATTCACGGGCTGAAGATACCGGTATCGGGGTTGGTCGTAGGCGGTTGTGCGGTAATCTGCATTTGCCTGATCGCCTGGTATGTTCCGAAAAAAGGAGCCATCATCAAAGCCACCCTGATCGTGGCCATCTTCAAAATGATGCTGAGCCCGCAGGCTCCGCCACCGGCATACATTGCTGTTTTCTTCCAGGGGTTGCTCGGGGAATTGTTATTCTGGAAAAGGAGGTTGTATGCCGTATCCTGTTTTGTGCTGGCACTGCTCGCCTTGCTGGAATCAGGATTGCAGCGCATACTGATGCTGACGATCGTGTATGGGAATGACCTGTGGAAGGCGATCAATGACTTTATTAATGGGCTGACGAAGCAAAAGACAACTACTAATTACAGCTTGCTGATCGGTGGCGGTTATGTATTAATACACATTATCGGGGGAATGATAACAGGATGGATCGCTTCCATCTTGCCCGGCAGAATAGCCGCCTGGAGCCGCGATCCGGCTAACAGGATCATTATTACAACGAAAGGAGAACTTACATTACCTGTCCGTGCAGCAAAAAAGAAGAAGTGGCTGAAGAAGGGCGTACTTGTAATATGGATCGTTCTTACCCTGCTGTATGTTCAATCCTATTATAAGATAGGCACTCCTTTATTGCCTTCACATGTTTCGCTGAAGATATTGCTGCGTTCACTGATCATTGTACTGAGCTGGGTATTTATCATTGGTCCTTTGTTAAAACAGCTATTACATTACTGGCTGCAAAAGAAACAGGCCCGTTCGCAACAGGATATTCAGCAGGTACTGGAGTTGTTGCCGGTGACACAACAACTGGTTGCAGAAAGCTGGCGTACCACACCGGGCACTAAAGGATGGAAGCGGGTAAAAGCCAGTGTAAAAAAGATACTGATAAACGCATTGAACCCGGTAGCGGCAGCAAAGATCTTTATCTTAAGCGGCCCCGTTCAAAGCGGCAAGACCACTTCCCTGATCAAACGAACAGAAAAGAGAAATGATGTATGGGGCATACTGACACCCGTTGTGGAAGGTAAAAGAATGTTCATGAATGTCGCTACCCGCCACCTTTCAGAAATGGAAGCCCCCGAAGAGGAAACAGAAGTGTTACGTATCGGGCGGTTTGGTTTCAGTAAGAAAAGTTTTGACAGGGCTGTGGAAGTAATCCGGGAGGCAAAGAATAAAGAAGGCTGGCTCATCATTGATGAGATCGGGCCGATGGAACTGCGGGGTGAAGGGTTTCATGAGGTATTAAAAGAAGTAGTGGCCGGTTTGCAGGATGATCAGAAGTTATTGCTGGTAGTAAGAGAGGGGCTCGCCAAACAGGTGAAGGATGTTTATCAGCTGGATGACGCCGTGATCATTCATCACATCGCTGTGCTCCGGTAAAGAAACGATTATTTTCTGCCAGTTTATCTCCAAGCTCCCGGGCCGTACTTATAAGATTCAGTCTTGTGTTTTTGATCGCTGCATCTAAAGAGACAGGCTGTTTATTAATGCAGATCAGTTCATCGAAGTACTTTTTTAACTCCGCGGGTATTGTACCCGGTATTTTTCCGGCCAGCCCTATCACGGGTATTCCTTTCTGTTTTGCCCGTTGCGCCACTCCAAACGGCCCTTTGCCCTGCAGCGTTTGTATATCTATACTTCCTTCTGCTGTAACAACGAGGTCAGCTTTTTCCAGTGCCTGATCAAACCCCGTCAGCGAAAGAAAATGATCAATGCCATTGACCAGTCGTGCATTCAATACTGCCCATAGACCCGCCGCTGTGCCGCCGGCTGCACCGCCATGTTTGATGATGGCCATATCCCTGCCCGTTTGTTTAAAGACTACATCCCGCAGAACAGACAGCGATGTTTCCAGCTTTTTCACCTTGTCCGGCGAAGCGCCTTTCTGAGGACCGAAAATAGCCGCCGCACCTTCTTCTCCAAGTAATGGATTGGCTACATCACATAAGACGATCAGTTCTGTATGCATCATTCTTTTATCCACTCCGGAACTTTCTATCCTGTCCAGTTTTGCTAAACTTTCCGGCATATCCTGCAACTCCTTTCCGTCTTTATCAAGAAAGCAAAATCCCAGTGCAGATAAAATGCCGGTAGCGCCATCTACCGTAGCGCTGCCACCGATGCAAAGAATGATCCTGCTTATGCCTTTATCCAACGCATGGCGCATCAGTTCGCCGGTACCATATGAGCTTGCCCGGAGCGGGTTGAGTTCATGAGTTTGCAATAAGCGCAAACCGGATGCATCGGCCATTTCGATCACAGCCGTGCTGTCTTTTTCTATTAATCCGAAAGAAGCGATCATCGTTCTGTGTAAAGGGTCATGCACTTCCGCATTTGTCACCTTACCATTACAATGCTGAACAATCAGTTCACCGGTGCCATCGCCTCCGTCCCCCACGGGAAAACAATGTGTGGTGCACGACAGCCGGCTCTGCTGAAAGCCTTCTTCTATGGCTTTGGCCACCTTGACCGCATCGAGGCTATTTTTAAAAGCATTGGGTGCAATGAGTATATGCATGACAGCGACTGTTCAACTAATGTACCAAAACATATACGAATGATCTGATCTCTGCACGGAGTATAAAAAACAAAACTGCGGGACCCCACATCCCGCAGTCTTTCACTATCACCTGGTCTCTCTCAAGCAAAAATTTCTTACTTGCATGCATCGCAGGCGGCCAGGGCTTTTTTGGCGGCTTCTGTATCAAAAGCATCCATACTGCCGGCGCAGGAGCTGCATAGTTTGCCGAGAACTTCTTTCGCCGTTTTCTTTGTCAGCAATACTAAAGAGGCCTCTCCCTTTTTTCTTACAAAGAGATCGTCCACGTTCCCTTCGCTGCTTACCACTACGGCATCCGATCCGTTGTATTGCACTCCGGCCGGTTCATTGGCTTTGCGCAGGAGCGTGAGGGTAGTGCCCTGCCACAGTATTTCATAGAAAGTATAGTTCCAGGTGAGGTAGTTCACGGCGCCAACCTGTGCGCCGTTGATCTCACCCGCTTTGTATTTTGTTTTTTTTCCGCCATTTACTACCACCAGTTCTCCTTTCTTGCGGATATTGTCTTTGATACTGCCGCTTACGGTAGAGTTATCAGGTAAGGTGATCTGCCCGCTGACCGTAGCTTCAGGGTCGCCGGCAGGCTGCGCCATGACAACGGCGTGCAGCAATAAAGAAAAAGCGATAAGGCTGAATGTTCTTTTCATGTTGTTGATTTTTTGGTTTAAAGAGTTGATGTATAAATAAGACCAATCGGTCTGTTTTATGGCAAAAAAATATATCAGGCTACCAGGTCGTTCTCAATGTGTTCGCGGATACGGTCAAGAATACGGTTAAGGATAGCAGGATTATCATTGATCTTCGCCATCACGATGCCGCCTTCGATCATGGCATACATATTCTCGGCTTCCCGTTGTGGCTGTATGTCTTTTTTCAGTTCCCCGTTCTTCTTTCCTTCCTGGAAGATATGCGTCAGTGAACCAAGCATTTCGTTCTGTGCTGCCCTTGCCCTTGTTTTCAGAAAGGGGAATGAATCGTCAGCTTCCACGCTTGTATTCAGCAACGGGCACCCACCCTCAATGGGCGGGTTGGTAATGTAATTGCGGTAGAACTGCAGGATACACACCAGTTTTTCCAAGGCCCCTGTACAGCTGCACAACTTCATCAGGATAGCGGTCTTGATCTTGCTGTAGGCATATTCAAATGTCAGCGCAGCTATCTCGTCCTTATTTTTGAAATTGCCATATACGCCCCCCTTAGCCAGCCCGGTCGCCTTCATGATATCCGACAGGCTGGTGCCCGCATACCCGTTCTTATTAAAAAGCGGGGCGGCTTTTTCAATGATCAGCTGCCGGGTCCTTTCACCTTTGGTCATACAGCAAGAAATAGTTTGGGAGCTAAAATTAGACCGAACGGTTTGTTTTGGCAAATTATTTTTTTGTAAAGTGGAATGCCGGGATTTAATAAAGATGAAGCTCTCCTTAATCAGGAAGAATATATTGGTGAAAGGTATGACCGTAACCGGGCCGTTTCCTTTGAGTAATATCATGTCTGAATAACTATATCCTCATTGTTTTCACTTATTATATGACATACATTCAGATTGTGATAAGGCCTGAGTGAAAAACGATCACTATTTAAAACTGTTTTATGAAAAAGCTTCTCATTCTTGTAACAGCGCTGCTGGTATGCGGTGCATTGCAGGCGCAGGGAAGCAAAGAAAAAATGAATGCCAAATCTTTTCTTGCTTTCCATGCAGGACCGTCTGTCCCTGTAGGGGATTTTCACAGCAATGATTTCGATAATGCCGATGCCGGGTTTGCTAAAGCCGGGTATAACCTGAACCTGACCTATGGTTACCAGTTTGCCGACAATTTCGGGCTGATGGCTTCCGTACTCTACAACAATAACAAACTGGATAATGCGACCATTCGGGAAGAAATGGAAGCAGAGTTTGAAGGAGGGCCAGGGTCACTTAATGGGCTGAAACTGGATCACTGGAAATGGTACGGTATTACCGTAGGGCCGGCACTAATGTACAATTTCACCCCTAACGTGGCGGCAGACTTCCGGATCATGACCGGGATCGTTAATGCCAACACCCCGGCCATCACTTTTCAGGGTGAAAAGCTGGTCACCGAAGACTGGTCTGTCACCATGCCGCTGCAGGCAGGAGTTGACCTGCGAATCGGTATCGGTAAGAACCTGTTTGTCTTTGCCAATGTTGACTATCTCTACATGAAACCCAAATTCACTGTGGATTCCGACATTGAGGAACTGGTATCCGAAACCATCAAACAAAAAATATCCGTAGTCAATCTTACCGGTGGTTTAGGGATCAGGTTCTGATAAAGATCAGGGACATGGAGAGTTGATCCTTCTCTCCCGGCCACATGCCGGGAGAGATTTTTTTATACCAGCCTGAAGAAAGACCTTTGCCCGCAGGCTCCGGCGGGAAATAAAACTCCCGCCAAACCGTTTTAAGATGAACAGGCAGCCTTTAAATACCAACCAATGAAAAAACTCATCGTACTTCTTAGTCTTTTTCCATTAGTTACCGGCGCACAGAACCTCTACCTTTCCGCAAGGCTGGGTATGGCCAATTACCAGGGCGACCTGAAAGCAAAATCGGTTTCCTTCAAGCAGTCAAAGCTGATGGGTTCGCTTGGCGCCCGGTATGATTTTTCCGAGCATATCTCCGCCCGCAGCTACCTGACCCTTACTTCGCTGGCGGCCGATGATAAGAACGGGAATGCTTTTATGCAGGAGCGGAACCTCAGTTTCAGAACAAAGATCTTCGACTGGGAACTGACCGGCCAGTACAGCCTGTTCAGTTTTAATAATAAATGGTGGTCACCTTATGTATTTGCAGGTATTGGTCTCTATCATTTCAAACCCTATACACAGGATGCGAACGGGAACAAGGTGTTTTTGCAGCCACTGAGCACCGAAGGACAGGGGTTTATCCCGGGCAAAAAGAATTATAAACTCACGCAGTTCAGCATTCCCTTTGGCGTTGGCGCTGAATACTCCATGAATGAAGATATGAGGGTGGGGCTTGAATTCGGTTATCGTAAAATATTCAACGATTACTTAGATGATGTCAGCGCTACCTATGTGGATGAAGCCGCTTTATTGGCCGCAAGGGGACAGACAGCGGTTGATCTTGCCTGGCGTGGTGATGAGAAGACCGGGGCGCCTTACCCCGCAGCAGGCACTACCCGCGGCAATGATAAACTCAATGACGGCTACTTCTATATCGGCTTTACTTATTCCATCCGCCTGGTACTCGATAAATACAAAGACATTGCCGGTATCCCTTCCGGTAAGAAAGCCAAACGTTCTGGCTGCCCGGCTTCGAGATATTGATGCCGAAATTGCCGTCAGACGGTACAACCACCCCGGCGCCGGATTGGCTTCAGGCAAAAAAATTCTGAAGAATAACCGGCTTCCTGTCTTTACCCTGTCGCATCCGCCCTTTTGAAAAGTCGTTATCCCTCCCCTTTTATTTCCATTTTATTTGTCAGTTTTGTATCCTCAACATTATTGATCACCATTCAACCTGTTTGTCATGGAAAAACTGAACTTCACTATCACCATCAACGCCACCCCGGAGAAAGTATGGAAAATACTATGGGATGACGCCACGTACCGGAAATGGACCGCTGCCTTTTCCGAAAGCTCCCATGCAAAGAGCGATTGGAAACAGGGAAGTAAAATACTATTTCTCGACGGCGAAGGCCGCGGTATGGTCAGCCGCATTGCCGAAAGCCGGCCTAATGAGTATATGTCCTTTGAGCACCTGGGCGAAATAAGAGACGGCGTGGAAGATACCAGCAGCGAAAGGGTAAAGGGGTGGGCCGGATCACACGAGAACTACACCCTGAAAAAAATAAATGACCAGACAGAGCTGATTATTGATATGGACATCAATGAAGAGTTCAAAGACATGTTTGCCAGTATATGGCCAAAGGCACTGGAGAATGTAAAGCAGTTGTCGGAGAACTGACTGTGTTAAAGCGTTCGTTTAGCAGGCATAGACAACCACGCAGAAACAGGGGTGGCGATACGCTCTGCGGCCCTCCTTATCTCTGTGTATCTCTGGGGCCGGTTTGACTGCTGCATAAAAAATCTTCTGCATCGCAGCAATTATCACTACCTTTCTCAATGTAACTGTTTCCTGCCCGCCTTATTCATTTGTATATCCCGCCTTCTGATCGCTGCTATTTATTCATTAAAAACATTCACGTATGAGAAAGATGTTTCTGTATTTCGTCCTGTCTGCATTTGTATGGTCCTGCAATGATGAGAAAACGGAACCCGCTGCCACCGATGCCGGCAGTACAACGGCCACCACGGCTACTGACCCCGCTGACCTGCCTTACAAAGCTTCTTACTCCAGCAGCTGGAGCACTGAGGTATCTGATGCCGACCTGAAAATGGTGATGAACACCTATAAGGACTGGGCCGACGGCAATATGAGCGGCCTCGCCGCCGGTATGGCCGACAGCGTGAACGTTGAATTCGGTACCGGCGATCATTTCAGCGGCACCAATGCCGAACTGATGAAGCTCTGGAAGACCTACCGCGACAGCCTGAGCGCTGTGAAGATAGATATGGCCGGCTGGCACCGGATGTACTCTACCGACAAAAAGGAAGGCTATATCGTGACCTGGTATGATGAGTGGGATACCTACAAAGATGGCCGGGTGGATTCGGCCACCTATCATGATATCAACCAGGTGAAGAACGGCAAGATCGTGTGGTATTCGCAATACAAGCGGAAGAAAAAATAAGACATTCCATCATCCATTCATAGAGCCCCTTCGCAGGGGCTTTTTGTTATTTGTCATGCTGCCCGCCCCGACGAATGTCGTGGGAGCCCGCCAAAGCATGTCATCCTGCCCGCACTGTCGAAGTGTCGAAGGGTGCCTGCCCCGACGAATGTCGTGGGAGCTTGCCGAAGGATGCCTAAGCACGACATTCGGGGCAGCGGCCCGCTGTCTTTCTCATTATCTTCACAGCATGGCCGATGTGCATGACAAGAAGACCCGCAGTTATAATATGTCGCAGATACGGGCAACGGATACAAAGCCGGAACTGCTGGTCAGAAAATTCCTGCATGGCCACGGCTTCCGTTACAAACTGCACGATAAAACACTTCCCGGCAAGCCGGATATTGTATTGCCGAAGTATAAAACCGTAATCTTCGTACATGGCTGCTTCTGGCACGGACATAAAAACTGCAGGTACTTTGTCGTGCCTAAAACAAGAACCCAATGGTGGCTGGATAAGATCAGCCGCAATAAGGGCAATGATGAAAAGACGGTGAAGGCTTTGAAGAAAGGTGGATGGAAGATTATTACGGTATGGGAATGTCAACTGAAGCCTGCAAGAGCTGAGAAAACCCTTTCTTCTTTATTAAGAAAGTTGTGATTTACTTTTTTTTCGTAGAAGTTTTTTCTTCTTTTTTTATCAGCTGCAAAAGCCTCGGAAGAAACTTGCTGAACCATACCGGAAGATGTTTCTCAGGAGTATAAAAAAGAACATTCGAATTCCTGAGGTGTAATAAAACCTGGTGTTGAAAACTTTTTGACGTATCAACAACAAGCATTTCGTCGAATAGCCTGTAATTATTGTTAAGCATAACAAGGTTGCCATAAAAATTAGACTGGATTTCATACAAGGGAACATTATGCCCTCCATGCTTTGCCCTGTCAATCACTCTCAGCTCAGAAAGGTCCGGATCCGCCAGGCCCATAAAAATCAGACTTACAGTATATCCCTTTTTCCTGAATTTCCTGGGAGTGTTCAGGGTCCGCTTATCCCTGAAGTGGCCTTCGTAGGCAAAATGATCATTCGCCTTTATGGCAGCGGCCATCTCTTGCTTAAATTGCTTTTGCACCCATTCATCAGCCGCTTTTCTGGCCTCCTTTATTGACCTGATCTGCAGAAGCAGCTCTTTCCTTTTTTGTAAAGCCAGTTTGTCCCCGTCAAAAACGGTATAATTCCTGTGAATATTTTCAGGCAGATAAGTGTAGCCGACAGTTGATTTACCGGCGCCGTTAGGCCCTGTTATGATAAACAGAACCGGCATAGATCATGCGATCTTCAGTTTTTTTCTCAGATTATCCGAGTCTTCCAATGAATATTCATATACAATCCGGAAATCCCGCTCTCTCGTTCCCGCCTCTGCAATTTTAATGATGCCATCCGGAAACTCCAGAAAGCACTGATCAGAATCCAGCATATCGGAGTTAATCATAAAAGGAAGCCCCTTATGAAGTCTTGACTGGCGAAGTTTTTTTACAGCCCTGCGGGCAGATTGCTCCTTTTGTTTTGCTGTCATGGGTAGTACTATTGCTCTCTTCTGGCAAAGCTATGAATTAACGGAGAAAGATTCAAGCGGGACTTTAGGAAGAAGGAAGGTTTCCTGAAACATACCGTTTTATTTCATGCTACCGGATAGTTTAAAATCGCCGCTGCCATACGATAGTGACCTAAAAGCAAATTTACTTTCGGGAACAGTAGATAAAATTGTCCTAAAATGACTGATAAGAAAATTTACTCTTTGTGCGAAGCTGTTGCAGATGTTTCTTATATCGCGGCCAAAGAAAAATATCGGACTGAAGATAGCAGGGAAATGATTGCTCAGTTCATTGAATTGGCCCGGGATTTTGAGTATATGCACAGGAATATAGAATGGGGAGTTAATTCGCCACTTGAATATGTTGATTCGATCTATCACTTTACTATCTTTAAGATAAATCAATGACGTAACATATGAAAGAGGGCCAAAAACTATGGACAAGAGATGAGTTTGTTTTGACGCTAAATCTTTATTTAAAACTCCCTTTTGGAAAACTTGATGCAAGAACACCAGAAGTAATTCACCTGGCATCAATTATTGGAAGAACTCCCGGTTCTGTTTCCATGCGACTCAACAATTTTGCAAGCGTTGATCCCTTTCACCTAAAAAGGGGTATAGCAGGTTTAGGCGGAGGCAAAAAACAAGTAAAGCCATACTGGGACGAGTTTATCAATAATAAAGATGAACTACTATTTGAAAGTGAAAAAATTTTAGCAGAAAAGGAGTACACAATAATCGAAACTAAATTTGAAGACGATTTAAGAGGAACAGAGCATTTGAAAGGGGAGAATAAGCTACGAGAAGTAATGACAAGAGTGAACCAGAATGTTTTTAGGCAGATAGTGTTGGCAAATTATGATAACAAGTGTGCAATCACAGGCATAGATATACCACATTTATTAGTCGCAAGTCACATAATCCCTTGGGCAAAAAATGAGCAAGAGCGATTAAATCCAGAAAATGGAATTTGCCTTTCTCCATTATATGACCGTGCGTATGATAAAGGATATATTGGTATTAACAGAAAGTTTGAAGTTCTACTATCTACTGAATTAAAAAAGAAACAAAAGAATGACTACTACTTGAAACATTTTGATTCTTTGAATGGCTTAAAGATAACGCAACCAAAAAAATATTTTCCAAAAAAAGAGTTTCTTGAATTTCATCTTGATAAAATATTCAGGAAATAGAATATTCCTGCCCAACAAAAGCGATTTTCTGAATAGTACAATTGTCAGCTATTAGCTTAGGAATGCCTTGAACAATTGACCAATGATTTTCGCAATAAAGAGTATATTAAGCCGAGTGCAGCCACTGCGCCTGTTTACATCGGATTACGGCACAAAGCGTCCCGCCGGGACGCCACTACCCTGTATCGGTTGGGGGTTGCCTATCAAATGTCCCGATGGGACATAGATCCTTCGTTCCGGAGGAACGCATCATAGGTTGTATCAAAGATACCGGGATGTGGCAGCGTCCCGTAGGGACGCATGATGCTGTTGCCGGATAAATGCACCCAACCTGCCGACAGGCGTTCCTTCATTGACCTTGCTGAACCTTCGTCCGACGCCAAGGGCTCTTGCCAGCGGCAGTCTGCAGAGCAAAGCATTACTGCATTACAATAGAGAGGGAACAATTACAGAAACTGCCCGGCAAGCTGAGAAGAGTGTGCAGGCATTGATGAAGCTGTTCTTAGTTCCCGGGTGAACCCGTAACTATTATTTCCACCCCGATTATTTTCTTTCCCCTATGAACTGCCTGTTTCTTTCATTGCATTGCTGCTCTTCATCAGCCAGTCGCAGATCGGCCCCGGCACATTACCATTGCAGGGTGCAGCTTTGGTGTGCCGCATGTCTTTACGCCTGCCGATCCTAATGGTGTCTTGTCCTGAATAGTAAATTCCTTCATTGTTCAGTAATTTTAAATATGAACCAGGTAGAGATATACCAGACAAAGGATAAACAAACTCAAATTGAGGTGATTTTTGAAGAGGATACCGTTTGGCTTACCCAACAGCAGATGGCTGCTTTGTTTGGCCAGACAAAGCAAAACGTAAGCTTGCACATCAATAATTGCTACAAAGAAAAAGAGCTTTCCAAAAAGGCAACTGTCAAGAAATCCTTGACAGTTCAAAAAGAGGGCAACCGAGTGATTTCCAGAAAAATAGAATACTATGATCTCGACGTTATCATTTCCATTGGCTACCGGGTGAAATCCAAACGGGGTACCCAGTTCCGCCAATGGGCTACTCAGCGGCTGAAAGAACATTTGGTAAAGGGTTACACCATCAACGAAAAAAGACTGGCACAACTGGAACAGACAGTAAAACTGATTCAGCTAACAGGGCAAACTACAGAATTGTCTGCAACCGAGGCAAAGGGTCTGCTCGAAATTATTACGAATTACACCCAGAGCTTTATTTTATTAAACCAGTTTGACAGCAACAATCTACCGGAAGAAAAGCTGAATGAAAACATCACATACATAATTGAGTATAATGAAGCGTTGAAGGCAATCGTCGAGCTGAAGAAACAACTGATCAAAAAGAAAGAAGCATCCGGGTTTTTCGGCAATGAAAGAGACCGTGGTTTTGAAAGCTTGTTGAATTCTGTTGTACAAACTTTCGGCGGAGAATACCTGTATAAGAGCATAGAAGAGCAAGCGGCACACCTGCTGTATTTTGTTATAAAGAACCATCCTTTCACCGACGGCAATAAACGTATTGGGGCTTTTCTGTTTGTGTGGTTCCTGGAAAAGAACAAACACCGGTTCAAAAAATCCGGTGAACTCAAGATTAATGATAATGCCCTGGTGGCATTGGCTTTGCTGATAGCGCAAAGTAACCCGGATGATAAAGAGATAATGATTAAGCTGGTGATAAATCTTATTCGCAGCTAATAGTTCAGGACAGTACTGTCATCGGTTGTAAAAATATCACGCAGCGGCGCCACGACGCAACGTTGAAAAGCTAATGTATTTGTTGCAACTTTGCGCCGCTGCGTGAGATAACCAATATCCCTTCAACCTCTTTGCACTTCTGTCTTCAAACTTCGACCGCGGATGCAACACTCTTGGTTTCTCTTTTCCCAGTTTCAATGCTCTCTGTGTGGCACATACTAATTTCGGGTTAGTGCCGTGCCTGATTTTGCCGTTCATAATGCACAAAAAGGGGTTGTAATGGTAAGACGCAACCCAAAAAACGCAAAAAATGGGTTACATTTCAGTGATATAACCCAAATAAGAACCAGATTGAGATATATCAGACAAAAGAAAAGTAAAGTGATAAAAAATGTCCTGATGTTGTCAGGACATTCTCGTTTTATAAACAGTTTACTCCTTCCCTTTAGGGAAGGCGATCTAAGGAAAATTACAAACTACAGCCTGCGGGAAGGGTTTAATACCCCTTCAACCCCTTCGCACTCCTGTCTTCAAACTTCGGCCGCGGATACAATACCCTTGGTTTCTCTTTCACCAGCTTCATCGCTTCCTGTACGGCACGCAGCAATTGCGGGTCGGTACCTTTGGCCAGTTGTGCCGGGTCATCCCATATTTCAATATCGGGTTTTATGCCATACCCTTCGGCGAACCATTTACCATCGGCGCCAAATAACCGGGCATCGGGTACCGTGATGTTGCCGCCATCCATCAGCCGGTGACCGGTGGCGGGCCCTACCAGTATGCCGAGTGTTCTTTCGCCGATGATAGGTCCGAGTTTCAGTTGCTGGAAAGCCCAGGGAAAAGCATCCCCGCCGGAACCGGCCCAGCCATTAATGAGCATCACTTTGGGTGCATCGTTGCCTCTTTGCGGCCATCTTGTAATATCGGCATTGCGCCAGGCAATATTATAAATGTTCGGCCGGTTGAGCATTTCAATAAAACGGTCACCCAGTTGCCCGCCGGCATTGAAACGTTCATCAATCACAAATCCTTCTTTATCTATCTGTGCATAGAACTGGCGCATCAGTTCTGTTTGTCCCTGTGTGCCGGTATTGGGCATATACATATAACCCAGTTTACCGCCGGAAAGCTCTTCCACTTTTTTGCGGTTGCCTTCTATCCATTCCAGGTGGCGGAGCCTTGCTTCTTCCTGCGGCTGCAGGGTTTTGAGGATCACTTCCCGTGAGCCATCGAAAGAGGGTTTGCTATTGACACGCAATGCCACTGTTTTACCGGCCAGTCCTTCAAACATGGCATAGGGATCCATAGCCGGATCGAGGTTGCGTCCATTGACAGAAAGAATATAATCCCCCTCTTTTACATTGATACCGGATGCGTCGAACGGAGACCTCACTTCATTATCCCATCCGGCCGGTCTTACGATACGTTTTACTTTATAAAAATTATTATCAAGCGCCCAGTCAATACCGAGAAATCCGTTGGTACGGTTCTTTGCCTGCTCAAGGTCGCCGCCATTGACATAGGTATGCCCGGCGCTGAGTTCTGATACCATCTCCTGCAGGATATTATTCACATCCCATCGGGTGACCGCATCATTCATCAGGGCGCTGTAGTCTTTGCGCACCTGCTTCCAGTCCACCTGCTGCATACCGGGGTCATAGAAGAAATCGCGGTAGCGGCGCCAGGTATCATTGAAGAGCTGCGTCCATTCTTCTTTGGGCTGAAGTACCATTTCCATTTCGGCCGTACGCAGCAGTTTGTCCAGCTTCTGGTCGGGATTTACTTTGATGATACCAAAACCACCGCTGTTGTTGCGGGCAAGGATGTTCTTGCCATCCGGCTTAGTAACATAAGCCGAAGAATTGGCGAGCAGGGTCTTTTCTTCCCGCTTCTCAATATCATATAAATTAATAGAGGCCTGGCCGCCGGTAGTGCCGGTATTGGGGAAACGGACATAAACGAGTTTGCCTTCGGGAGCAAACAATCCACCCATATTGCCGGCAGGCACAGGAAGTATCTCCAGCCTGCGTTCGATCGTTTCGGGTTCTACTTTACTGGCGGCAGCGATGGGTTTGGCTGCTTTCTTTGCGGTATCTGTCGGTGCTTTGGAGGCAGATGCCGTATCTGATTTCGCCTCGTCGTTCTTTGCAAAAAGTAAAGAAGGAGTGGCCGGGTCGAGAGTAGCTACGGCGAGCTGCGTACTGTTGGGATAGATCCAGGTGTTGTCAAAATTGCTGTAAGCCGGATTGAAGTTCCGGTTGGTAGCAAAGAACAGGTATTTGCCTGCCGCATCAAATACAGGATTAAAATCGTTGTAGTAACCGGAAGTGGCCTGGTACAATTTTTTCTTTTCGATGCTGTACAAAAAGACCGCATTGTTGAGATTGGCGACTCCCTTTGAATAAGCGATCCATTTATTATCAGGCGACCAGTTTACGGAAAACCCTTGTAAAGCGCTATAGGTACGATCAGTAGGCTTATCAATGGTTTCGAGTGTCTTGTCGGCAATGGTCAGCAATTTTATTTCCTGCAGGTCGTTGATGAATACGATCTTCTTGCTGTCAGGCGACCAGGAAAGGTTCCAGCCCATACCTTTCCCGAAATCAGTGATTTTTTTTGCCTGCCCTGTGGCGTTGTCGCGGAGCCATATTTCATTCTCGCCGCTTTCATCACTCCAGTAAGCGAGCCATTTGCCATTGGGTGACCAGGAAGGATTCCGTTCCCAGGCGCCGCTGGTATTGGTAAGATTGATGATGACGCCATTTTCAGCCGGTACGCTGAAGAGCTCACCTCTTGCTTCGAAGACGGTGCGTTTGGCATCGGGTGAAATATCAAAGCCCGTGATGCTGTTGCCAACATTCACGGTGCGTGGCATCAGCGTGGAGATATCGGCCACTACATTGATCTTTACTTCTGTCTGTTTGTTCGTGGCAAGATTGAGCAGGTATAATCTTCCGCCCGCTTCAAATACCAGTTCAGCAGGTCCGGCAGACATGTGATTGATATCAATATCATCAAAAGTGGTAAGTGCTGTCTTTGATTTTTTATCTGCATCATAGACCCATATATTCCTTCTTTTGTTAGAGCCGGCATCGGATACATAATAAACCTTATTACCCACCCATACCGGTTTTCCTTCCGTGGCATCGCTTTGGGTAATATTATCGGCCGCTCCTTTTTTCAGATCGTAGATGAGTACATCAGAAGCCAGGCCGCTGCGTATTCTTTTGAAAGGATAATTCTCTGTGATCTTTGTAACATACGTGATGCTGTTGCCATCCGGTGAAAAAGAAGCCAGCTCACCATAAGGCACCGGGAGTTTTTCGGGTAAACCTCCTTTGACAGATACAAGGTATAGTTGCCTGTATGCCGGTGTGCCGCTTTCACGACCCGAAGCAAAGAGTACCCGTTTGCCATCGGGATGCCAATCGAGGACACGGTCAGGTCCGGAATGCCAGGTGAGCCGTGCCGGCACACCGCCACTCACGGGCATGGTATATACATCGGTATTGCCATCATAGGTGGCAGAGAAGGCCAGCGTTTTTCCATCCGGGGAAAACCTTGGAAACGCTTCTTCACCGGTGGAAGAAGTGATGCGGTTAGCTGTACCTCCTGATTTGGGTACGATCCAGATATCGCCACCATACACAAATGCGATCTGCGTAGCCGATACATCCGGAAAACGGAAAAGACGTGCATCAATCTGTGCCAGGGTGCTGAGAGAGGATAATAAAGCGGAGAGGAAAACTATTTTTTTCATAAACAGTTTTTTAAATGAAAAAAGAAATGCAGAAGAGCTTTTGAAGGTAGGAAATAAACGATCATGAATTCAGGCAACATGATGAATGGAAATGATACCGGTTCCGGTATGCCTGTGTTTCATTAAAGACAACGTTGTCAAAATGCTTCCTGGAAGACTAATTTGTCGAACATTGTTACATATAAAAACCCCCGCTAAGGGCAGGGGTTTTATGGCTGGTATTTTCAGGATCATTTTTTTCTTGTATGTCGGTCATACTGTAGCAGCATATCGGCTTTACCATCTTTATTGATACGCCAGGTTTCCATCAGTTCTGTGGTGTCAATTTTGCCCTTGCTGTCCGTATTGATCTCTTTGGCCCATACGAGCACCCAGTTTTCTTTTTTGTCGGTGCTGTACGTCGCTATCACCGCATGAACGGTATCTATTACGGAAGTGTACCCGGCACGGCCCCTTTTCCAGCGGGCCATCATGCTGTCGGCGCCGACCACCATACTATTATCACTGTGGAAAGCAACGATGGTATCGGCGATCCAGTTTTTCATATTATCCAGTTTATTTTCTTCCCAGTCTTTCCAGCTTCCCTGTAAGATCATAGCGCTGTAGGCAGGGTTACCCGGTTCAAAGGAAGAAGAATAAGCAGCGGTATAAGGCAATGTGACGGCAGACTTGTCCGTCTTTGTTTCGCCGCCTGCAGTATCCGTTTTTTTCTCATCGTTGCAGGCCGCCAGAACAAAAGCAGCAGTAAGGCATAAAAAGAACTGTTTCATTATCTAGAGGTGTTGGTTACATGATCGTGGCTGAACAGATACATTCAGTCCGTTGTTTTGACGGGGATGCGGGAGGGAACAGAAAAAGAGGACGGTAATGGAGAAAGGTAGATCAATTAACCCGAGTTATACACGGATACAATCACAGCCGGTGAAAATTCATATCAATTGTCAACGGGACCCGCTGCTTCAAAAGACAACCTTACTTTACCAGCACCTCATCAATGAACAAATGACTGGGTGAACCGCCGCTTTCATGCCACAAGGGTAAAACACCGCCACTGATGGCTTTTACTTTTATGAACCGGGCTTTGGCGTTCACCGCAGCGCCGAGCACCTGGTGTGTGATCCCTTTTGTATCTGTACCGGTTTTGTTTTGCACCGTGATCAGCGGGATATACTTTTTTCCGTCATCGCTTATTTCAAACTGTACTTCTTTGGGATAAACGATCCACGGGCTTACTTCCTGCAATACATGTATGCCCACATAGCGTAAAGGCTTTATCGTTTGCCGGTCAATGATGGCTTCAAAGTCTTTGGCAAAATAACTCTGCCATTCCCCGTTCTTCCAGTTCTCATTGCCCATAATGCCATCAATCAATGCGTTTTTGCCACCGGCTGTGTACATGGGATGCACTTCGCTCAATACGGTAATACTTAAACCGGCAGGCACCCGGTGAAATTGCCGTTGCGTCACCGGGCTTCTGATGCCCTTCTTTTGCGCATATATTTTTACCAGCGATGTATAGTTTATCGTAAACGGTTTGGTATAACGGATAAACGCCGTTGCTTCTTTTCCTTCCGGCTGCACACTATAATAAATGGCAGCAGCAGGATCAAGATGTTTCAGTTTGACCGGTAAAATATTTTTGAACTTATAGCTATCCATATCAAAATACGGCACGGCCGTGAACTGATCATCGGGCAGCAGGGAATGAGACATGTCTTTGCCTGATATACCACGTTTTTTATTGGGCGTATCACTCATGTCAAATACCAACTCGCCACCTTCAGCCATATCGGTATGATGAATATAGGTAAGCGGATGAGCTTTGTTATTCAGCCATACATCCTTTACATAAAAGTTCTGCTGTGCATGGTTTTTTGCCCTGATGATAAATGTTTTTCCGTTTTCCAGGTTCATTTTCACTTCTTCAAATAAAGGTGTACCCAGTGCATACACACCACTGCCGGGAGTAACGGGATAAAAACCCATGGCGCTGAGTACAAACCAGGCGCTCATCTGTCCGCAATCTTCATTGCCGATCAATCCGTCAGGGTTATTGGGATAGAATTCCGTGCATATATTATGCACCAGTTCCTGTGTGCGCCAGGGTTTGCCGGCATAATTGAACAAATAGGCGATGTGATGACTCGGCTCATTGCCATGTGCATACTGTCCGATCAGCCCGGTAACATCGGCCTGGTCACGGCCGCTCAGTTTGTTTTGCGTGGTAAAGAGTTCTTCGAGTTTTTGTGCGAATGCAGTATTGCCGCCATAGATCTTTTTCAGCCCGTCAATATCCTGCTGTGCGGTAAACGAATAATGCCAGGCATTGCCTTCGGTAAAAAAATTGTTGACTTCCGTTGCATCGAAAGGAGAATACCAGAAACCCTGCACTTTGCCGCGGATATGTTTGCTGCGGGGATCAAAGAGATTGCGGTATTGCAATGACCGGTTACTGTATTTTTGATACACATCTATATTACCGGTCCACCGGGCGAACTCCGCTATACACCAGTCGTCGTATGCATATTCTACTGTTTTGGAAGCGCTTTCATGATCGCCGTCATTACTGATAAAACCTTGTTGTATGTACTGAGGCAGACCATAGCGTTTGCTTTCGGCATAGTCTGTCATTGCTTTCAGTGCCAGTTGCGTATCAAAATCACGGATCCCTTTCTGGTATGCATCCACGATCACAGGCACGGCATGGTAACCGATCATGCAGAAGGTCTCGTTGCCGCTGAGTTCCCATACGGGTAACATACCGCCATATTTATATTGGGCGAGAAAGGTGTTGATCCAGTCATTGGTCCTTTTGCGGTTGATGATGGACATCAGCGGGTGTAAGGCCCGGTGCGTATCCCATAAAGAGAATACAGAGTAATTGGTAAACCCTTCGGTTTTGTGCACCTTCAGGTCGGTGCCCCGGTAGTCACCATTCACGTCGGTATATACATTGGGGGCGAGCATCGAATGATACAATGCTGCATAAAAAGCCACCTGCTGGTCATGTGAGCCGCCTTTGATCTGAATCTTGCTTAGTTCTTTATTCCATGCTTCTTCTGCATTTTTCTTTACCGCATCAAAGCCCCAGTCAGGTATTTCCGCATCAAGATTGAGTTTGGCATTTTCCATACTAACGCCGGAGATACCCGTTTTTACCCGTATCGTTTTAGTATCCTTTACATCAAAAACAAAATACGATTTGATATTCTTTCCGGAAGCTGAACGAACGTCTTTCTGTAATACATTATTCAAGGCAATGCCGTATTCTTTGACCGGTCTTTCAAACCGCATATAAAAGAAAACCGTCTGATCCTGTGCCCATGATCTGCTGCGGCGCATACCTTTGATTTCATACTCATTCGCTATTTCCAGCGATGATTCCAGCACTTCATCCCGGTGTTGCAGGTCGAGTATTATTTTTCCTTCTGTAGCAGTTGCATCAAAAGTATAAGCATGCATACCTGATCGTACCGATGTGGTCAGTGCTGCTTTGATGTGATGTTTATCCAGTATCACTTCATAATAACCCGGAGACGCTTTTTCATTGGCGTGTGAGAAAGGAGAAGCATAGTCTTTATTCATCCATTTTACGTCACCGGCAAAAGGCATCAGCAGTACATCGCAGTAATCGGCAATACCTGTTCCGCTTAAATGTGTATGAGAAAAACCATAGATAATGGAATCGGAATAGTGATAGCCGCTGCAGCCATCCCATCCTTCGAGCCGGGTATCGGGACTGAGCTGCATCATACCAAAAGGCATGGAGGCGCCGGGATAGGTATGGCCATGCCCGCCGGTGCCGATAAAGGGATTGACAAGAGAGGTATAGTTGGTTTGTGCTAAAATGCCTGTATGTATCAGCAACAGCAATAAGGTGAGGCGGGCTGGTTTCATGTGTCCGGTTTTCGCATGCGAAGTAAGGATAATACAGGGATATAGTGCCGGTACCCTGTATTTTGTAATGCACAAAATGAATCCCCTTATTAAAATCAGCCGCTTTCCTGCCGCAGGTCATGACCTGGGCGGGAGATGGGTGCTACCTTTTCAGAGGTCGTTATTCGTTTCATTTTAATACTTGAACTATGAAATACATTTTTCTGCTTTGTGCGGTTTGGCTGTCTGCTTCGGTCAGCGCACAGGACTGGGCAAAGCAGTATGACCTGGTAGAGGATTGTAACTGCGGACTGGTGCATGTGACCAAAGGCGAAAAACATGGGTTTGTAACAAAAGAAGGCAAACAGGTGGTGCCACCCGTGTATGACAATGCCCATCATTTCAGCGAAGGGGTAGCTGCTGTAAAAAAAGACGGCCGCTGGGGATTTATTGATTCAACAGGAAAAGAAGTACTGGACCTGCAATTCGGCGATGCCGGCAGTTTTACCGAAGGACTGGCCGTAGTGATGAAAGACGGTAACTATGGATACATTGACCATAGCGGTAAAGTGGTCATACCATTTGGCTTTACCAAAGCGGTTCCTTTTTCAGAAGGGCTGGCTGCCGTTAATAAGAATGGCGTCTGGGGTTATATTGACAAAACCGGAACAGAGGTGATCGCCTGCAAATACGGTTTTGCGGGTTCATTCAGTAAGGGTGTGGCCAAAGTGATGAAAAGCGGCAAATGGACCACGATAGATAAGAATGAAAAGAAGGTCAGTGATTAGATTTTGCAGATCATTCCCTGAAACAGACAGGGCCTCCGAAGAGACCCTGCTGAACCATTAAACCTTAGCCTTAATCGAAATAGAAAGACGTTTATACTTCTGTAGCCAGCTGGCTGTGATTGATATAATTTATCAATGCAGCCACATTGCGCATATTGAGTTTTTTCAGGATGTTGTAGCGGTGCACTTCCACCGTTTTGACGGAGATATTGATATTCTCTGCGATCTCCCGGGATGAATATCCCTTCTTCAGGTAACTGATGATATCCATTTCACGGCGGGAAAGCAAATGAAGTCCTCCCGGCTGTTCTTCACCATTCAGGGCCTGGTCGGAAATAATGTTCCTGATCTCTTCACAGATATATTTCCGGTTGTTATGCACTTCGATGATCGCTTTCACCATTTCTTCCTGCGAGGAATTCTTAGTTACATAACCCATGGCGCCGGACTGTATCATTTTTTTGGCATATGCGGGCTGGGTATGCAGGGATACGCCAAGGATCTTCGAACCGGGAGAGAACTTACGGATCTGCACCGTGGCTTCAAAGCCATTCATACCCGTCAGGTTGATATCCATGAGCACAATATGAGGGCGCAGATTTTTAGCCAGTTCGATCGCCTCTTCCCCGCTGCCGCACATACCCGCTACTTTGAAGCGGGGGTCCGAATTGAACTGCAGGGCCAGCGATTCCCTCACCAGGGTGTGGTCGTCGGTTATCAGAATGGTGATCTTTTCCATAGTCGTTGATTAAGGGTGGCGCTATTGGATTTCATCAGGGTACCGGATATCGGATTTAAAAACGGGGCATTTATACACTCGATTTTTTGTTTTCACAGGATGAACGGGCAGTACAAAGATGAGAAACCGGCAGCCCGGGAAAAATAGTTGCGGCTGCTATGTTTTTGTAGTTATAATTCTACTTGCCGGCATGGGGTAACTATATGAGAACAAAGAGATTTTGCCTGCAACGTTTATTTTAAAGAAGCGCCCTGTTCTATCCAGCACCGGATGATGTCCCGTTCTTCAGGCGTCATATTGGTCTTATTGTTCTGCGGCATGGTGTGGGTGACTACTACCCGTTGCTGGATCAGGTCTTTTTTGGCACCGATCTCCTGTGGGGTATCATACTTCACGCCGTTGGGAGCTGTGGTATAAATATCATCTGTTGGCCGTGATGAATGACAGGAAGCACATCGTTGCTGAATGATGGTATTGACTTCTGCAAAACTGACTTCTTTACATTTCGTGCCCGCAGTTTGTGGTGCCGTGACATACGCCACGGCTAATAAAATGATCACGGATACCGGCAGTATCCAAACACTCAAGCGGCCCTGTTCACGCAGGTTGAGCCAGTGCTTGACACCTGCGGTGCCGATGGATATAGCTGCCAGCACAGCCCACTGGTATTGATTTCCGAACGTGGAAGGAAAGTGATTGCTGACCATCACGAACAATACCGGCAGTGTGAAGTAATTGTTGTGAATGGAACGGAACAGGGCATTCTTTCCTTTTTGTGCATCAGGCATCAGCCTCCTTTTAGCCGCATTCACCATTGCTTTTTGCGAAGGAATGATGACAAAAAAAACATTTGCCGCCATCAGGGTGCCGGTCATGGCCCCGAAATGAATGAATGCTGCCCGGGCGCTGAATACCTGGCTGTAGAACCAGGCAAAACCGGTAAGTATAATGATGCCGGTAACAGCAAACAGCAGCGGGTTCTTCTTTAATGGCGACTTGCATAGTTGGTCGTAGATGATCCATGCGATGATAAAGGAGCCTGTGCCGATGCCGATAGCCTGTACGGCTGACAACTTCAGTACACTGGGATCCACGAGCATGGCAGCGGCATTGAAATAATAAATGATGAACAGCAACGCAAAACCCGACACCCAGGTAAAGTACGCTTCGTATTTGAACCAGTGAAGATGCCTTGGTATTTCTTTGGGCGCCACTTTGTACTTTTCGAGATAATAAAAGCCGCCGCCATGCACGGCCCATAAGTTACCGGCGAGTTCATCCCGTACATTCTCGGTTCTGTTCAATGCGTTCTCGAGAAAAACAAAATAGAAAGAAGCGCCGATCCAGGCGATACCGAATGTGATATGCATCACACGGACGACGATGTTCAGCCATTCCATGATATGACCTTCATACGGAGTGCCTTTGAACTGAAAATAAATACAGGCGATCAGCGCAATGACCGTAACGACGATGCCTGCATAAAGCCAGCCCAGTATCAGCGAGGTTCTTTCTTTCTCTTTTTCAACACAGGTCTTATAATGAGCATATACACTATAGGTCATGACGATCATCATAATGAGGACAAGGGACAATATGATGAGCAGGATGAGGGGGAGCATTGGTGACAATGAAAATAGAAAAAATGTTTTGATTCCCCAGCCCCGGCCTTCATACCGGGAAAGAAGAGGAAATGGGATTTAACCCATTCATCCCGGATTGTTTATTTTTAATCATGTTTGATTTTGCCATAAAAAGTGAGCGGGTGGTTTTTTCCGAAGGAATAAAAAAGGCGGTGGTATTGATAAAGGACGGAAAGATCAAAGATGTTATTGACAGCCTGCCCGACAGATATGCTCATGTGATCAATATTGGCGATAGCGTACTGATGCCGGGTGTGATGGATCCGCATGTACATATCAATGAACCCGGAAGAACCAACTGGGAAGGTTTTGATACCGCCACAAAATCGGCTATTGCGGGAGGGGTCACAACATTGGTGGATATGCCGCTAAACTCTTCGCCGGTAACGACCACAGTAAAAGCGTTCGGTAAAAAGATCGCAGCAGCTCATCACCAGTTACATGCCCACTGTGGTTTCTGGGGTGGGGTGGTTCCCGGTAATGAAAAAGAGATACAACCGTTGATCGGGAAAGGAGTGCTGGGGTTTAAAGCCTTTCTTACGCATTCGGGTATAGATGAGTTTCCGAATGTCACAGAAGCGGATCTCCGGAAAATAATGCCTGTCATTGCAAAGAGCGGTTTGCCTTTGTTAGTCCATTGCGAACTTTCAGATACTGTTCACCGTTCGCCACTCACCACAGATTCGTATAAAGATTATCTTTCTTCGAGACCATGCCAATGGGAAGATGATGCGATCGCTTTAATGATACGTTTGTGTGAAGAGTTCAGCTGCCGGGTACATATTGTGCATTTATCCTCTGCCCGGTCTATAGAACAGATCACAAAGGCAAAAGAAAAAGGATTACCATTGACAGTGGAAACGGCGCAGCATTATTTGTATTTTAACGCAGAAGATATCGGGAACGGGCAAACGCAGTACAAATGTGCGCCACCGATAAGAGAAAAAGAAAATAATGAACGATTATGGCAGGCATTGAAAGAAGGGATCATTGACTTTGTAGCCACCGACCATTCTCCTGCACCCCCGGCGATGAAAGAGCTGCAGAGCGGTGACTTTATGAAAGCATGGGGTGGCATCTCTTCCATACAGTTTGCACTGCCTGCATTATGGACGGCTGCTCAAAAACACCAATGCACACTGAGTGATATAGTAACCTGGCTGTGTGAAAAGCCTGCCTTGTTGGCCGGACTGCACCCATCCAAAGGAAAGATTCAAAAAGGCTATGATGCCGACCTGGTAATCTGGAACCCGGAGAAGAGTTTTAGGGTGACAGAAGATATCACTCAGCATAAACATAAGATTACACCATACCTGAACGAAGAATTACAGGGGACCGTGGAGCAAACTTTTTTGAAGGGAGAAAAAGTTTTTGACAAAGGCAGGTTTATTTTGAATAAAGGGGATATGTTATTAAAATGAAGAGGAACACAAAGCATAGCGCAAAGATCACAACGTGGTGTTCTTTGTATTTCTTCATGTACTTTGTGATACCATTCCCGCAATATGAATAACTTTTCAGAAAGAGCAGAAAAGATTGTACAACGGATCAATGAGCTGGCCTGCATCAGCGAGGAAGAAAAATGCATTACCCGTACGTACGGGACAAAGTCTTTTGTAGAAGGAAGGACTAAAGTAGCACAATGGATGAAGGAAGCCGGACTGGAAACAAGGGTGGATCATATCGGCAATATCCGGGGCCGGTTATTGTCGGCCGATCCGGATGCGAAAATCTTTGTGATCGCTTCGCATATTGATACCATTATCAACGCCGGTAAATTCGATGGGCCACTGGGCGTACTGATGGGACTCGACAGCCTGGAAGAACTGATCCGTTCCAAAACGGAATTGCCGTTTCATATTGAACTGATCGGTTTTTGTGATGAGGAGGGATGTCGTTTTCATACTGCCTATCTCGGCAGCAAAGCCGTAGCCGGTTCATTTGATCATGCTGTGCTGGATACAAAGGATGCAGCGGGTATTTCCCTTGAAGAAGTGATCCGTATGAACGGCGGCGATGTAAATCAACTCAGTAAAGATGCGATTGCCGGAGAGGACTGGTTAGGGTATTTTGAAATCCATATCGAACAGGGACCGGTGCTGTATGAGAAAAATATTCCTGTTGCTGTGGTTAGTGCTATTGCGGGTCAATGCCGGGCAGGCATAGTATTCAATGGTGAAGCCGGGCATGCCGGCACTGTACCGATGAACATACGGAAAGATGCACTGGCCTGTGCAGCAGAGTTTATCCTGGCTGTTGAAAGATTTGCCAATGCTCACGAATCTATTGTGGCGACCATTGGCAAAACACATATCATCCATGCAGCAAGCAACGTGATACCGGGAGAAGTGATATGCAGCCTTGACCTGCGGAGCGCTGACGATGCAAAACTGGCATTAGCCTATAAAGAGATAAAAGAAATGGCAGAGGCTATTTGCGGTAAAAGGAGCATTATTTTAGAATGGAACCTGGTACAACAGGCAAAACCAGTACACTGTGATGAAAAAATGGTGGACATGCTTCGGCAGTCTGTTAATACAGCAGGATATGAAGTGGTGGAAATAGTGAGCGGTGCAGGGCATGATGCGGTGCCCGTGTCGGCTGTATCGCCGGTAGCGATGTTGTTCGTCAGGTGCTTCAAAGGCATCAGTCATAACCCGGCAGAAGATGTCGAAGTAAAAGATATAGCAGCGGCCATTCAAGTTTCCGATAACTTTATACAGCAACTGATAAAAACCAATAACCTGTCATAACACACTATTCATGGAAATATCAGCCTTAACCCGAAGCGTGGTGAAAAGAAACCACGCCATCATTGCGCCGGACGGATACATCAATAGCTCCGTTCCGGGATGGACGAACTGCACCACCAACGTGATCATCAATGATGCCATGGGTGCACAATTCACCCAGATACTGACCACGCTGAATGCTAACGGGGAGATAAAGGGAGAAACCAATGTATCCGAGATCTTCTTTTATGTGGTGAAGGGAAAGTGCCACGCCAATGTAGGCGGCGGGGAGAAATCTTTTTCAAAAGGGCATTATGTATATGTGCCCGTGGAAACAGCGTACCAGTTCAATAGCGAAGAAGAAGGAACGCAGGTACTCAGCTTTCATAAAGTATATGAACCTTTGCCGGGCTACTCATCGCATCCACCGGTGATCTTTGATAAAGCAGCCGGGGATGGCGACGCCTATCTCGGCGATCCTGCATTACGGTTACAGGTATTGTTGCCTGACAAACCGAATTTTGATATGGCCGTCAACATCTTTACCTACGATCCCGGAGGCCATCTGCCTTTTGTCGAAACACATGTGATGGAACACGGTCTGTTGTACCTGCAGGGACAGGGCATCTATATGCTCGATCATCAATGGTACCCGGTGAAGAAGGGCGATTCGATCTGGATGGCGCCTTACTGCCAGCAATGGTTCACAGCGATGGGAAAAGAACCGGCGGTGTATATTTACTATAAGAATGTGAATCGTTTTCCGGCAACAGTATAAAAATGTGAGTGGCAGCGGTGAATAGTGCGATCACAGCTACTCACCACTGACCACTGACCACTCGCCACATGACGTTACATGAATTAAATACATTGCCCAAAGATCATCTTGCGGAAGAACTGACCCGCTGCTGCGGTTCGCAGGCATGGGTAAAAAGAATGTTGCCTTTCTTTCCTGCCGATGACCTGGTGGAGTTGCTCGAAGATGCTGAAGAACAGTGGTGGAAATGCAGCGAAGAAGACTGGAAAGAGGCCTTTGCCCATCATCCGAAGATCGGCGATATTGATTCGTTGAAAAAGAAGTTTGCAGCTACGGCACAATGGGCATCCGGTGAACAGAGCGGGATGAATATTGCTTCACAGCAAACGATCGAATTGCTGGCGGAAGGCAACAGGCAGTATGAAGAGAAGTTTGGTTATATCTTTATTGTCTGTGCTACGGGCAGATCAGCAGATGAGATGCTGGCCATACTGGAATCGCGGTTACCCAATGATCCCGGAGATGAAATTGAAATAGCGGCAGACGAGCAGAGTAAGATCACCAGATTAAGATTGGAAAAACTGTTGGAATGAGCCAATTAACCACTCATATTTTAGATACTACCGCTGGCAAGCCTGCAGCAGGTGTTTCCGTCGTCCTGTTGCAGGAGAAACAGGGGCAATGGAAAGAAATGGCAACAGGTATAACCAATGCCGACGGCCGCATACCTGATCTGCTGAAGAAAGAAACCGTACTGGAGCAGGGAACGTATAAGATGCGTTTTGAGACCAGCGCCTATTTTGAAAAGAATAAGATCCGCACTTTTTATCCCTATGTAGAGATCGTCTTCGGCATCACCTCTGCAGAACATTACCATGTCCCGCTTCTGTTAAACCCCTTTGGTTATTCAACCTACCGGGGTTCCTGATAATTTTGTATCGTTGCTTTTTGCATAACATCTTTTAAAGATCGCTATATGAATTTTTCGATCGCCGACAACGAAAAAGAAACCCTGCTGGATAGTTTAAAAACTGCCAACCTGAAGTTTCAGCACACTTACCCCGGTGACAAGCCTGATCGCCAGCCGGTGCACACTGTCTATGGCGGCGCCAATCTTTTTACATCGGATACCTGTATAAAGATGGGTGAGATAGCGTTAAAAAGTTTGCAAACATACTCCCCCGACTTTGTTACACTGGCTAAAGTACTGCAACTGGAGGGGCATGATATGTTGCCGGATTCTTTTAAAAAAGCCGAAAAACTGATCAGGAGATTTGACAAGATGAGCGAAGCAGAAAGAAAGAAAGAGCCCGGCTGGCTGGCGTACTCCGTCTATAATAAGATCATCCACAAACTAAGAACAGAAGCGGTGGAAGATTTCCGGATTGACTTTGAAGATGGTTTTGGCAACCGCCCCGACGCAGAAGAAGACGAAACGGCCGTTACAGCTGCCAATGAGCTGGCGATCGGCATGAAAGCCAAAACCATTTCACCTTTTATCGGCATACGAATAAAACCCTTCACAGAAGACCTGAAGCACCGGGGGATAAGAACACTGGATATTTTTCTGACTACAATACTGGAAAAAACAAAAGGGAAGCTGCCTGCAAACTTTGTAGTAATGCTCCCGAAAGTAACGATCCCTGAACAGGTGACGACACTTATCCGTTTGTTTGAGATCATAGAAAAGAAAAACAACCTGGCACCGGGCACATTGAAGATGGAGACCATGGTGGAGGCAACACAGATCGTTATGGATGATGAAGGCAGGAACCCGCTGATGAAGATCATCCGGGCCAGCGAAGGCAGGTGCATAGCTGCACACTTCGGTACGTATGATTACACCGCCTCCTGTGGCATCACAGCAAAATACCAGACGATGGCACATCCTGTCTGTGATTTTGCCCATCATATGACCAAAGTAGCGCTGGGAGGTACCGGTATCTTTTTATCAGATGGGGCTACTAATGTAATGCCTGTAGCGCCGCACCGGGGAAAGAAACTGACGGCAAAACAAGTAAAGGAAAATAAAGAGTCAGTACATAATGCCTGGCGAATTGGCTATGGACATACCATGCATTCACTCATCAATGGTTTTTACCAGGGATGGGACCTGAACCCGGCACAACTGCCGATGCGTTATGCCGCCACCTATCATTTCTTCCTGAGCAGTTATGATGATGCGGTGTTCCGGCTGAGGACATTTGTGGAGAGGTCAGCGATTTCCACCCTTACCGGCGACATCTTTGATGATGCAGCTACCGGCCAGGGATTGCTGAATTTCTTTTTAAAAGCCATGAATTGCGGAGCGATCAATGAGGAAGAAGCACTGGCAACGGGATTAACACTTGACGAGATCAGGAGCCGGTCGTTTTATAAGATACTGCAGGGAAGAAGAGCAGCCAGATAGTTGATAGCAGGGACACGGTTTGTCTTTCTAAATTTGTACACTAAACTTTCTCTATGACGATTGCAGTATTAGGCGCCGGTATGGTGGGCCGTACAATAGCCCTGGATCTTGCCAAAGATTTTGTTGTTACTTCTTTTGATTACAGCCAGCACAATCTTGCTGAACTCAGTAAGCGCAATAAGTTGATCAGTACCGTTGCTGCCGATCTTTCTGATTTCACCAAATACGCAAACTGGCTCTCTCCGTTTGATCTTGTTGTCACCGCTGTTCCCGGATTTATGGGTTACAAAACCCTGGAGGCCGTTGTCCGTGCCGGCAAAGATGTAGTGGATATTTCTTTTTTTCCTGAAGATGCTTTGCAACTGGACACACTCGCAAAAGAAAAGAATGTCACAGTCATTACCGATTGCGGTGTAGCGCCCGGTATGAGCAATTTCATCATTGGGCGGTATAATGAAGAAATGAAAGTGGATTCGTTTGAATGTTATGTGGGAGGATTACCGAAAGAAAGAAAGCCGCCGTTTCAATACAAAGCACCTTTTTCACCGGTGGATGTGATACAGGAGTACATTCGTCCGGCAAGACTGGTGGAGAAAGGAAGGATTGTAACAAAACCTGCGTTAAGCGACAGGGAGATATTATCGTTTGGTGAGGCCGGTGATCTTGAAGCGTTCAATACCGACGGGCTCCGTTCACTGATCTATACCATGGGGCATATTCCGGAGATGAAAGAAAAGACATTGCGCTATCCCGGGCATATTGATCTGATCATCGCTTTGAAGCAGGCAGGATTTTTTGATACCACGCCCCTGCGTGTCAATGATACGCATGTTATACCGCTTGAGTTTACATCAAAACTTCTCGTTGATCAGTGGAAGCTGGAGCCGGAAGAGGAAGAATTCACCGTGATGAAAGTAATGGTAAAAGGAGAAGGCAGAACAGTAACCTATGATCTGCTGGATCGCTATGATGCAATCAGCAAAACATCTTCCATGGCCCGGACAACGGGCTATACCTGTACGGCTGCTGTTCATCTTATTGCAGAAAAGTTGTTTAATGAAAAAGGGATATTTCCACCGGAGCTGATAGGAAAGAATAAAAAATGTTTTGATTTTGTAATAAACTATCTGAAAGAAAGGAATGTGAAGTGGGTTTGCCATTCGTAAGAATTTTCTTCGTCAGCGTTCAGGCATCCTGATTCCTTTCCAAATAAAAAAACGTCCCGGAGAACCGGGACGCTAACTATCTAAGTTCCCCCTGGGAGACAGAGGGTTCTATTCTGCTTCTGCTACCACTTCCTTTACTTCCGGTATCATCCTTTTCATCATCCCTTCAATACCGGCCTTCAGGGTGATCATGGATGAAGGACAGCCGCTGCAGCTTCCCTGCATCATCAGGTTCACCACACCATCCTCATAGCTTTTGAACTGGATAGCGCCGCCATCCATTTCAACAGCAGGGCGTACATAATTATCGAGCAATTCTTTGATCCTCTTTACCACATCATCATCGTCGGCATGCACGGTGTTGCCTTCCGATTTTTTCACTACGATCTCTTCTTCATTGATCACCGCTTTTCCTTCTTCGAGGTAATCTTTCAGGAACTGCCTTACCGAAGGAATTACATCCTGCCAGTCGGTGTCAGATGTTTTGGTCAGTGTCACAAAGTTGCTGGCAATGAATACGGCTTTTATAAAAGGAAACCCGAATAGCTCAATAGCCAGGGGAGAAGGTTTAGCGCTTTCTGCGTCGGGAAAATCAATGCTCTTACCGGGATATAAAAGCTTGTTGGCCACAAACTTCATAGTTTCCGGGTTAGGGGTCATTTCTGTATAGATGCTGATAACGGGATTGCCTGTTTTGATCATAACTCACTGTTTGGAATGTAAAAATAACAATAAATCCCGCCGGTTGTTTACGGGGACGGGAAACATCTGTGTTGAGCCCATGGCGGGAGAATAAGGGGAATAGTACGATACCGGAGAGATCAGGCGAGGGCATATTTTTCCAGCCAGCCCCTTAGGGGTGATTTACCCGAAAAATTTTTCCGTAAACCTGAACTCCGGGTCATCATTCTGCGTATTATTGATTAGTATGAAGAAAATATACCATCTTGGCAACTGCACTACTTCACAGGCTATTATTAAAGCCACACAGATAGACAGAAAGGGGTTTGATATGCAGGATATCAAATTTGAAAAGATCACACCGGCCCAGCTCGAAGAGATGAAGAAAATGGCAGGCAGCTATGAAGCCCTGTTCAGCCGCCGGGCGATGAAGTATAAAGAACTTGGGTTAAAGGATAAAAAGCTTGGAGAAACAGATTACCGGCAATTTATTCTCGATGAATACACTTTTCTTAAGCGACCGGTCGTGATCATTAACGATAAGATATTCGTTGGCAGTGAAAAGAAAACTATCGAAGCCTTGAAGAACGCTGTTAAATGAGCTATGCCAGCAGCAGTATAAGTAACTGTGCTGCCACAATCCTCAGGATCATGGTCAAAGGATACACCGTTGCATAAGTAACGGATGGTATATCGTTGCCGGCCAGTTTGGTAGCAAATGCCAATGCCGGAGGGTCGGTAGAGGCGCCGGCGAGTAACCCGCATATTTCAAAGTACGTTTTGCGGAAATATTTATAAGCGATATAACCTATGATCAGCAAGGGAGCAATAGTAATGATCACACCCATACCCATCCATATCCAACCGCTTCCATCTGCAAAGGCAACAGACAGATTTTTGCCACTGCTTAATCCGACACTCGCCAGGAATAAACTGATCCCTAATTCACGGATCATGAGGTTAGCGCTGTTGGTGGTGTAATTGTTGAGGTAAAATAAATTACCAAAGCGGCTGAGTATAAGGGCAACGATCAATGGCCCGCCGGCCATACCTATCTTGACAGCCACCGGCATATTGGGAAAATGGAACGGAATGCTTCCGAGAATGACCCCCAGTACGATACCGATGAATATCGGTGCAAGGTCAGGGGTTTCCAGTTTTTTCAGCGAATTACCCACGGCTTTTGTTACCAACATCACCCCTTCTTCTGTTCCTACTACTTTTATTGTATCACCCAGCTGTAAGAACATATCTCCGTGAGGTACCATTTCAATTCCGGCCCGGCTCAGTCTTGTCAGGGTGAATTCCTGCTGGTGCAGTTCGGGAATATCGCCCAGTCTTTTATGGGTGACGGCGGTATTAGTCACTACAATAAGCCGGGATATGAGGTCGCTTTCAGCCGCTGTTTTCAAATTCATATCACTTACCGGGCCGACGAGCAGCTTTAGTAATTCAATTTCCTGTTTGGCGGCCACCACCAGCAACACATCATTTTCTGCCAGCACAACGTCCGGCGTAGGAGTAATGATCTCCCCTTTATGATACATTCTTGATATGACAAAGTGCTCTTTCAGCATCCCGAATAGCTTCCGGAGCGGTTGACCGATCAATTGGTGGTTTTCCAGTTTGAGGTGAACGGATACCGGCTTATTAGCCCGTATTACGCCCAGCTTCCGGTGAAACTCCTGCTCTTTATCAATCTTAACATGAAATATTTTTTTAAGTATCAGTAAGGCGCCGATAATCCCGAATACGCCAAAGGGGTATGTGACCGCATACGCCAAAGTGATCAGGGATCTGTCTGTTCCTGTAATATTCAGGTCACTGACAGCGGCCTGGGCAGCCGCCAACCCGGGCGTATTGGTGACGGCGCCGCTCATTACGCCGGCCATTACCGAAATATGATTGCTGCTTAAATAATAAAGAAGAACTGTGATCAATACGCCGCTTAACACGATGGCGGCCGCCAGTATGTTATTGACCATCGCATTTTTTTTCAGCGATGCCCAGAAACCGGGACCTACCTGCAGACCGATGGAATAAACAAACAGGATCAGCCCGAATTCTTTAATGAAATGTTCGGTTCCCTTGTCGATTTCTATTCCAAAATAAGAAAGGGCAAGACCTGCAAATAAAACCCAGGTAATACCCAGAGAAATACCGGCGATCCTGATACGGCCCATCCAGATACCGGCAGCGATCACGAGACCATAAATAATGACTGATTGCGCTATGGAGACTTCTGTAAAGAGGCTATAGAACCAGTTTGACATACTATAAAGCTAAAGTGAAGACCGATGCAATGAACAGGCAGCGGACATTTGCCCGCCGCCAGGTTCATTGCCCATTAAAGCAGGCAATCATAAGAGGTCATCCTCTTTCCGGTTGAAGGCCCCAGTGTTCCGGTGAGCGCCACAACGCAGACAGAAGCAGTTCACGCATAAAGAAGAATTCTTTAGGCAATTTATCATACATGCGTTCAAAAAGTTCTTCGTGTGATAGCAATTCCTGCTTGCCGGGTTCCCGGTCAACGGTCATGATCCTCGCAAAATCTTCTTTGGTGAATTTTTCCAGGCCTGTCCAGTCAATATCCTCATAGCGGGGCATCCAGCCGATCGGGCTTTCTACAGAAGAGGCATTGCCTCTTATTCTTTCAACGATCCATTTCAGCACACGGATATTGTCTCCGAAACCGGGCCACTGGAACTGTCCGTTCTCATCTTTTCGGAACCAGTTAACACCGAAAATGCGTGGTGCATTCGGAAGATCGCGGCCAAACTGCAACCAGTGATTGACGTAGTCGCCAATATGGTAACCCATGAACGGCAGCATAGCAAAAGGGTCACGGCGAACTTTACCAATTTCTCCGAACGCAGCAGCGGTCATTTCACTTCCCATGGTGGTAGCGAGGTAAACGCCGAAGTTCCAGTTGAAAGACTGATATACCAGGGGAACGCCGGTGCTTCTTCTGCCGCCGAAAATGAAACCGGCAACAGGCACACCATTGGGATTATCCCATTCGCTGTCAATAGCCGGGTTCTGGTAAGCCGGAGCAGTAAACCTGGAGTTAGGGTGTGCAGCAGGTTTACCGCTATTGGGATCCCAGGGTTTTCCATGCCAGTCGGTCAATCCTGCGGGTGCCTCTTTTGTCAATCCTTCCCACCATACATCTTTATCAGGAGTGATCGCTACGTTGGTAAATATGGTATTGGCCTTAATGCTTTCCATCGCATTAGGGTTGGTCTTGTAATTGGTACCGGGCGCTACGCCAAAATACCCGGCTTCAGGATTGATGGCATACAGGCTGCCATCCTCTCCTTTATGTATCCAGGCAATGTCATCACCTACTGTGGTTACTTTCCAGCCGTCAAATTCTTTTGGCGGAATGAGCATTGCGAAATTGGTCTTGCCACAGGCACTGGGAAATGCAGCCGCTACATACGTTTTTTGTTTATCCGGAGATTCCACACCCATGATGAGCATGTGTTCTGCCAGCCATCCTTCTTCTCTTCCCATGACGGATGCAATACGCAGGGCAAAACATTTTTTACCCATTAGTGCATTACCTCCATACCCGCTGCCATAAGAGATGATCAGCCTTTCTTCGGGGAAGTGGGAGATGTACTTTACATCAGGATTACAGGGCCAGGTGCTGTCCTGTTGATTCACATCGAGAGGGGCGCCTATAGAATGCAGGCATTTTACATAGCTTTTCTTTTGCAGGTAAGGCAATACTTCCTGTCCCATGCGGGTCATGATTCGGGTATTCACCACCACATACTCGGAGTCGGTAAGCTGTACACCATACCTGGCATAAGGTGAACCAAGCGGGCCCATGCAAAAAGGGATAACATATAAAGTGCGGCCTTTCATACTGCCGGTCAGCAATGACTGCAGTTTCTTTTTCATGACCACCGGGTCCATCCAGTTATTGGTGGGGCCTGCATCTTCCTTACGCCGGCTGCAGATAAATGTTTTGTCTTCGACTCTTGCTACATCACTCGGGTCGCTGAAACAGGCAAAACTGTTAGGCCTTTTTTCAGGGTTGAGAGGAATAAATGTGCCTTTTTTCACCAGCAACTGGCAAAGATTGTCGTATTCTTCTTTTGAACCATCACACCAGTGAATGGAGTCTGCTTCGCACAATGAAGCGATCTGTTTTACCCAGGTTTCCAGTTCTGACCGGGCAGGCGCTGTCTCGATAGCAAAGAAATTAGATTGCGGTAACATAAAAGTATGTTTTAGTAGAGTGAAAGTTAGCACAATGGCAGGAAACCGTCAGGTGAGGAAAGCTTGTTGTCGCTTTCGAGCTGTAAAAATGATCAATACTTTGGTGCTGGCTGCTGCCTGTTGTCATCCCATAATATGATTTTAGTTAGGCGGTGGTTTTGAGTCGGATATACTGAAAATGAGTTCAATGAACGGACGGACCAGCTTTCTCTTCGGCCAGTTTATCGCTAAAAACCGGAACTTTTTTTTCATGCCGCAACACATTCCAGGCAATGCCTACACTTAGCAGCATAAAGAAAGCTCCTAGCAAAAAGGACACGCCGGGAAAATGCACAGGTGCCGAGTCTTTCGTAAAATGGTAGAACAGGTTATTCATCAGCGGCGGGCCAATGATCGTGGTCAGGCTCATCAGGCTGGTCAATGCGCCCTGCAGTTCTCCCTGTTCATTAGCCGGGACATGACCAGCCAGTATGGACTGTAATGCAGGACCAGCAATGCCTCCTAAACAATAGGGAACAAGAAAAACAAACATCATCCAGCTTTGCGTGGCAAATGCAAAAAGAACAAGCCCGATGGTATAAAGAAGGAGCCCCAGATAAATACTTTTTTCATTGCCTAATTTCGGATTCACTACTCTTGTAAGCCCCGCCTGCACCAGCCCCACCAATAAACCTACCACGGCCAGCGATATACCTACCATTTTCTCACTCCATTGAAAACGGTAAATAGTAAAAAAATTCCAATTGCCCTGTACGGATTGTGCGGCCATGTAAATAAGGAAGAAAGAAACAGCCAGCCCGCCGACAGCAGGATATCGTTTCAGCAATTGCAATGAACCAAACGGATTGGCTCTTTTCCAGTGAAAATCCCGGCGGTTGTCAGCGCTTAAAGATTCCGGTAATATAAAGTATCCGTAGAGACAGTTCACCAGGCAAAGAACTGCGGCTGCATAAAAAGGGGCCCTGATGCCCCAGCCTGCCAGTAAACCACCAAGAGCAGGGCCGATAATAAAACCCAATCCGAACGCAGCACCGATCAGCCCAAAGTTCTTAGCCCGTGTTTCAGCAGTGCTTATGTCGGCTATATAGGCAGAAGCAGTAGTGAAGCTGGCGCCGGTAATACCCGCGATAATGCGCCCAATAAACAACCAGCCATATGTAGGCGCAAGCGCCAGGAATAAATAGTCAATCCCAAAACCGAGAAGTGAAAATAATAAAACCGGCCGGCGCCCGTATTTGTCGCTCAGGTTGCCGATCACCGGTGCAAAAACAAACTGTGTGATCGCATAAACAGATAACAACCATGCACCATAAGGGCTTGCTTCATTGACAGGAATATTTTTTAATTGTGCGATCAGGTCGGGCATCACCGGGATGATCAGTCCCCAGCCCATTACATCAATCAGCAGGGTAATAAATATGAATTTGATCGCCGCCTGTTTGGATGCTGCCATATCAACCGGGTAAGAAGAACAAAGATGCAGGAATTTGACTGACGAAATATATTATATTTTAAAAAACAGGCATGTTTTTGGACAGGATAAATTAACAATGTATAAGGATGTACCTTTACCATCCCTTCTATCTTTGCCTTTCCTGCGAAAAAGAATCAAACAGATTATTCATTTAAAACAAGAGCGTATGAGAGCAAGACAATTTTTTATTCCGGCAGTAGCAGTAGTATTTCTTTCTTCCTGTGTCAGCTCAAAAAAATTCAAGAAATCACAAGCTGATTATGCCACCCTTCAAACGCAGCATACACAGTTGCAGGGCAGCCTGAATGATTGTAATACCGAAAAAGCAGAACTGGCCCGCCAGAAAGCAGGTTTGGAGAATGATATTGCCCATCTCAATAAGCAGGTTGATTTCCTGAAGCAAAACAATACACAGGCATTAAAACAGCTGGAAGACATGTCTGTGATATCGGCTTCACAGGCGGAAAGCATCAAGAAATCACTCGAGAACATTGGTGCAAAAGACAGCTATATTCAAACACTGCAACAGCAAATGGCCAGGAAGGATTCGCTGAATATGGCCCTGGTGATGAACCTGAAAGGCGCCGTTGGCAATATGGATGACCAGGATATCAATATCAAAGTGGACAAAGGGGTGGTATATATTGATATTTCTGACAAGCTTCTTTTTAAAAGCGGTAAATACGAAGTAACAGAGCAGGCAAAAACAGTATTAGGTAAAGTAGCGGCTGTATTAAAGAATCAGCCCGATATCGAATTCATGGTAGAAGGACATACAGATAATGTGCCGTATAAAAGCGCAGTACTGCTGGATAACTGGGACCTGAGTGTAAAAAGGGCCACAGCCATTGTGCGCATACTACAGAATCAATATGGTCTTGATCCGGCTAAGATGGCAGCAGCCGGCCGGGGTGAATATAAACCCGTAGTAGATAACGGAACCAAAGAAGGAAAAGCAGCTAACCGCAGAACAAGAATTGTGATCCTGCCGCAACTCGACCAGTTCTTCAAGTTATTAGAGCCCAAAGCGTAGTATCAACCCTCAAGTGTTCAATAAAACAATAATGCCCCACTACAGGGGCATTATTGTTTTACACAAGGAATCTTTGCGTGTAACAACTATTTCATTGTTCTCATATAGTTCACTACAGCCCATATATCATTCTGGTCAGGGATCTTCTTTTTGTAGGAAGGCATATCCTTACGGCCTTCATAGGTTTTATAGAACAAAGCGCCGTCGGATTGTTTGTGGAAAGCGGCACTGGTGAAATCACCGCATTCGGTATCCAACTGGTCTGCTTTGGGACCATCGCCCTTTCCTTTTTTGCCATGACAAGACTGGCAGTGCTGCACATAGAGCTCCTTCCCATTGGCCACGGAAGCGGCATCTGATTTGACGGGGTTTACCATCTTTTGGTATTTATCCGGTACAGGCCAGGGATCGTTCTGGTTTTTTGATATAAAGGCCATCAGCATAAAAGCTATACTACCCGCTACTAACAATGTGAGATTTTTTTTCATGACGATGTTTTTTACTTGTTTAATTAATTGATGATTAAAGTTGGCTATCGGTTGTGTGAGGTTGTTCTTTTCTTAACCGGAACAGTTCATATACTATTACAATATAGTGTCCCCATACCACACCTACAAGGATAATGAACGTCACCAGCATCCACAATGGCGGATGAGGGCTCCATAAAGCACGGGGCAGTTCTTCTATCTTGTCCGAAACCGGTGTTCCCCAGGGCTGGATAACAGACGCTTCCACGGCGCCGTAATCTTCATTGTCTTCTATTCTTGCCAGCAGGGTGAGATTACCCCGGGCGTCACCCGGAAGCTGCTGTGGTATTTCTACAGAAACTTCACCATTTTCATCTGTTTTTCCCTCTCCTACTTTAAGAGGTTTGAATTGTCTTTTTACAAAGAGGCCAAGATCTGTTTCCGGCACGGCGGTCTCTGTACCGGAACTCATATCAACGAACTTTACCTGTACGGATAATAACGAATCTTCCTTTACCGGCGTGATGATAAGCTTACCTCTTTTAACCGCCAATTCTTCTTCTGCAGATTCAGCTGATTTATTACCGGCAAAGCTGGCTTTGAAATGAAGCTTGCCTTCTGCATCAGTGATGAGCTGATCTGTTTTTACATTAAGGAAAGCTATGCCATTGCCATCAGTGATCACGTTGCCGATTTCTTTTTCTGCCGAGTCAGATAAAGCCGTAAAGACGATCTTCATTTTATATAGCCTGTACTGGCTTCCTTTGACCTTTGCTTTCAGAATGGCTTTCAGGTCAACCGTATTATCACCTTTCTGCACAACGGTAAAATCAATAGAGGGAGAGATAAGTGCCGGTTCTTCCGGCGCTTCTTCAGCCGCCGTACTGTCTTCCTGTGCCACAAGGCCGGCAGGTACCAGTAACATCATAAACAGGCTGATCATAGCGATAACCTGCTTTATGGGCTTTATAGTTTCCGCTATCATGGAAATATGTTTCATAAAATCGTTTTAAGCGGGTTGTACTTTATCTTTTTTCAAAATATCCTGGGCCTGTTCATGTTGGGTCCTTGTTTCTTCGAGACCTGATACCGGAACAACTGTCACAAACTTCGACATCAGGGTAAAGAACAACAGGAAGGTGGCAATACCTGCAAAAGTCAATGCCCATTCGGGCCAGGTAGCTGTGTATTTTACGTATTCTGCTCTTGTGTCCTGCATGGGTAATAACGGAGTCTCCAGGGTGGGTACAATGATCAGATATCTTTTTACCCATAATGCCATGACCATCATAAAGGCAGATAAAGAGATCAGTCCCGGTGTTCTTGTTTTCGGTATCGCCACTATTAATATCGGTAAAAGAATACCTGCAAGGTTGGCAAATAAGGTCCACCAGCCATATTCTGAGGGGTCGAATAATTTATGTATCACTTCACTGTCCCATCTTTCCGATCCGAACCAACTGGTGAAGTATTCAGAGAAAGTAAAATAACCATAACCGGCGGCCAGCACCATCATGATATAGCCGAGATAGGTAAAATGGCGGTTGGTAAAATAGTTTTCCAGCCTGTACATTTTCCGGTACACCCACATCGCCACGATCAGTACACCACAGCCTGAATAAAGGGCGCCCAGTACAAAGTAAGGCCCGAATATGGTACTATGCCATCCCGGGCGAAGGGTCATACCGAATATCCAGGAAAGAATAGAGCTGACGATAATGGAAAGCGGGATCATGATAATAGCCAGAAGATTTTGCGAAACGATCAGGTGTCTTTTCTGGCTGGCGCCACCGCGGTAGCCCAATGATAAAGCATTGTATAGTTTTTGTTTCCACTTCGGAACATTCAGTTTTGCATCACGATAGACAGCAAAATCTTTAATCAGCGCCATGTATAGAAAAAGAACACTCCCGACAAAGTAGGTAAGTATCGCCAGTACATCCCATGTCATAGGCGACTGGAGACGGGGATAGATGAATAAATGATGTAAGCGATCAAAACGGCCAACACACAGCAGGATAAATACCGGACCTACCACTACAGAGATGATCGTCATCATTTGTGCCAGGCGTATAATGGGTTTACCCCAGGGCACTCTAAACAAATGTAAAAGTCCGGCTATGATAGCGCCTGCATAACTGATTCCTATAAAGAAAATAAAGTTTACAATGAAAAGACCCCACACCACATTATCACGCATACCTGTTACCCCGTGGCCTTTGGCAATCTGCAGGTACAAAGCATATCCGCCCACCACGATCCACAGGAGATAAAAAATGGTCCAGAACCAGGCCCGTTTACCAAACTTTTCGATATTGGGTCGCTGGTATTCGAAAGCTTGCTGCTGGTATGTATTGAGTTCCATAAACAATTATTCTTTGGTGATCATTAGTTGTTCTTCCTTCACGATTTTTTTTCCTCCATGATGTCTTTAAAACGTTCTTTGATATTCTCCGGCAGGTCTTCATACCCTCTTTCTACCGGGAACTGCCTGTCTTTTGGCGGCAGGTAATATACTCTTGGCTTGGTGCCCAGTTCTTCCATATACCTGTAGGCTGCACGGTCTTTTATCAACTGAGAGAAACTAACAGTTTCGTCGCCGTTAGTAACGGTATCTTCATTTTCATCACCAAAATAAAATACACCATTAGGGCAAGCTTCCACGCATGGCGGGAGCAGGCCTTCCCTGGCACGGTCGGGACAGAAATCACATTTTTCAACAGTGCCTACTTTGGCGGGCAATCCTGTTTCTGCTGAATAGACCAGGTTCTTTATATCCAATGGTTGTTCGGGTTCATTCCAGTTGAATACACGGGTGGAGTACGGGCATGCAGCCATACAGAACTTGCAACCGATGCAACGTTCATTATCTATTAATACGAGACCATCCTGTCTTTTGAATGTGGCATCCACCGGACAGACTTTTACGCAAGGAGGGTTATCGCAATGAAAACATTGTTTGGGAAACCAATAGGGCGCCCCTTTATCACTATCCTTAATAAGCTTTACGGTCAGCCATTCTGTTTCTTCAGGACGATAATGCCATTTTTGACAGGCAGTGATGCATTTGCGTGCATTCTTGCAGCGGGCCAGGTCCACCACCATGACAAATTTCTTTCCTGCTATTCCCTGCCGGGCTTCCAGTTTGGAAACAATAGCCATGTGTTCCTGGTGGTTGAGATAAGCAGAATCAATCTCGACTATCTCGCCTTCCGGAGATAATAATTTTACTGTATTGCCGGTAGCTGCTTTTTGTTTGGAGGAGCAGGAACAGGCCAAACTTCCGCAGGCAGCCGTAGCGAGGGTAGCTATCGCTGCTGTTTTCAGAAAATCTCTCCGGCTTTTGTCATTTATTTCTTCTTGTTTCATGGTGAGTGGTTTGATCAGCTATTCTCTTTTGACGGGTTGTTCATCCAGTTAAAGATGTCTTTTTGGGAAGCCCTGAACTTTGTAGTCGCCTTATCCAGGAGTTCTTTATCTACTTCTACCAGCTTACCGTCCGCTGTCAGCATTTTCACTTTCTCTTTGCTGTCCGTTGATACATCATTGCTTCCGGTAGCGAAAAGTGATAAGAACCATCTGCGTGACTTATTCCCGGTTTTTTTATTGTTGTCCATATATTGATTGGTTTGGTATTTCAGATAAAAGAGACTGCAAACTATTGTTGTTGTTCTGACAATTCCATGACCTGAATCAAAGCAGGTTGTGATAAATGTCAATGGTCGTAAGCGTGACCGGTAAGCTCCAATCTTTTGTAAACCAAACATTGACGCCATAACTGAAGCCTGCTTAACAATAAACAGAAGATGTAATTATCATTATACTATACTGACTTCTCCCCCGGGAGGAGTTGAGTAAAATCAGTTTGGAAGAAGCGGCTTGTCATGGAACTGTCAAAGTGCGGCAGATAGCTTTGGTGTCTGAAAGAGATAATAATAACTCTTTATACAGATAGAGATATTCCACAATCTAAACTGTCTTATATGAAAAAGACCTCAGTAATAAAAATGGCGGGTTTGATCTCAGGCTGTCTGCTTCTTTCCCTGCTGATCATGCAGTGTACCAAAGTCGGTGTTAATGCAAAAGTGCTGGACAGATCTATGTCGGTAGTTCCTGATTCGGGCATTTTTGCGGCTTTCTATGACACTACCGTCATTGCGGTAAAAGATGTAACACCTGATGTAAATGACAGGATCATTAAAAAAGGTGTAAGAAGTATTATTAAAGAATATTGTGCTTCATCGGGCTGCCATGGTGGCGCTATTAAACCCGACCTGCTTACATACAGTGATATCATGCGTTATGTATCTCCCGGCAATGCTTCAGGCAGCAAACTATGGGAGTATATCACTACTAATGATTTTAATAAGGCCATGCCCCCGGTAAACTCCAATAAGGAGCTCTCTATCACTGATAAAACAATTATCCATAACTGGATTGCGAACGGGGCTAAAGAATTTCCGGCACTGATTGATTACAGGGCGCCGGCTATCCGTTTGATCGTGGATGGTTGCAGTTCTGCCAACTGTCACAATCAGGCCACCGCTACCGGTGCCTGGGCAAGGAAAGGACTGATCGCAGGATTAACCAGTGCAGATACTTCGCAATTTATTTTTACCAATCCGGCAACGGGCGTACAAACTTTTTATTGCCAGTTAACGAATGTGACCCTGCGCAACCAGGTTTGGAATTCATATAAGGACAGCGTAAAGAAATTCTATTCTGATACAGTAGCTTTTGCCAGCTTCAGACCGTATAAAACGTTCACTACTCCGATATCTGCATCCAGTACCCGCGGCCCACTGAATAATTATGATGATATTCTGCTGGATATTCTGTACCCTAAAAGTGCAAGAAGTAATTCATCAGTCCAATATACAGACCCGGTTACAGGAGCCAGGTTCTATGCAAAAGGGAATTACCTGAATGTGAGCAGTTCAATGGTGTCAAGAGTGGATTCAACCGTCGTACTGGCGAATCCGTTCACCGGTGTATTTGCCAGTAACCACCAGGGGGATATGGCCTATGGTGATGGCGGGTTAAAGCCTTCTGAGGTAGCATTGATCAAGGCCTGGTATTTCGCCGACCCGAATATACCTGCCGTATGGAAATATGGTAATAACAACAGCGGCATTTTCAAATACAGGAAATCAGGAAATATCATCCGGCCATAATCACTATTCAATCACATTAAACTATCAGGTATATGAATAAGAAAATAATTACAGCAGTGTTAGTGAGCCTGGTCCTGGTGATCGTCTCCTCCTGCTATAATAATAAAGAAGATGTGCTTTTCCCGGAAACACAGGTTTCCTTCCGCAACGAAGTAGTGCCTATTATTACGGCTGGTCCCTGCGGCTGTCATAATAATGGTATCGGAACAAGAGCGGTGCAGTTCTCTCATTTTGATACCGTCTTTTATGATGTTATCCTTTCGAGAGTGTCTTTATTTGAAGATTGGGTAAATGGCGGAACACACCCCGGCGCCGGTGTAATTGATTTTTCTCCCAACGAAAGAAAGATCATTAAAAAATGGATTGATCAGGGTGCAAAGGATGATGCTGCCGGTGCTTGTCCTACTGTAGCAGCACCAACTTATACTACTAATGTCGTTCCTATATACAACACCACTTGTAAAGGAGGTTCCTGCCACGGTGGTTTTGGACCGGTACTGGATTATGCAAGGTTGAGCACACCTGCCAATAAAGCGATATTGGCCAGCATGGCAAACAGCGGAGGCAGTCTTGGTCACCCGAACCCTCCCGGTGCGATCAATATAAGTTCGTGCACGGCGGATATACTGAAAACCTGGCTGGCAAATGGCCAACCACAATGATGGCCAACCCAAACGTGAATCAAACTAAAACAAGCATTATGAAAAAGATATTTCTGCTAATCGTAACAAGCTCAGTGATGATGATGAATGTGGTGGCGCAGGATAGTCTCCAGGTGACAACCACAGAACCCGAAGCAGAAGCAGCCCCGGTAAAAGCAAAACCGAAATTTACCAAAGCTACCTTCCGCTCCACCCGCATCATCAATATGCAGAGTGTGGAAGTGATCAGCAAGAGCACATTGCAGTTCATGATCTCTCACCACTTCGGTTATCTGTGGAATAAGGACCTTGGCGGCGAAACAGGTGAAGTGGTCAACCAGCGTACCCGTCAGAACATTGCACAATTGTTCGGGCTGAACTCAGGTGTGGCCAATACATATCTCTCATTGGATTATTCGCCGCTGAGCTGGGCCAATGTGGGTGTGGCCGCTACCGGCGCCATGGGATTTGAAGGATGGCTGAAGTTCAAATTGCTGAGACAACAGACAGGGGTAAGAAATATTCCTGTTACCATAGGTTTGTTCTCGCTGATGAATGTGGATGCTTCCATAGAAAAATATGAAGGCGAGTTCAGAGCTAACCGGCTCAACTATATGCACCAGTTACTGATTGCCCGGAAATTCTCTGATAAACTTTCCCTGCAATTGATGCCGACAATGGTTCACTTCAACCTGGTTCCTTATGGGATCAACAATAGCAACTATGTGTATTCAATTGGCCTGGGGGGTAAATACAAAGTGAGAAAAAATATCAATGTTACTTTTGAATATGCCCGCCAGCTTAATATGTATGAGAGCCTGATGGATAAAAATGGCAATATCTATCAATATACTCCTGATCTGCTTTCTTTGGGTCTGGAGTTTGATACCGGCGGCCACCTGTTCCAGTTATATGTAAGCGGCAATAACAGCGCTTCCAATATTGACCAGCTCGCAAGAAATACAAGCGATGGAAAATATTGTATCGGGTTCACTATCAACAGAGGGTTTAATCTGAAAAAATAGGATAAAAAGATCCAGCAAGTCTTACGAAAAACCATTCAGGAGGCAGGCTTTAGAGGGGCCTGTCTTTTGCTTTATACCACCGCCCGTAAATCAGGCATGTGGCCTGCCGCGATTTTCTTTTATCTTCCCGCTTAAAAATAAAAGGATATGTTACGATTTGTTTCAAGGTATTCCCTGCTTCTGCTCTTTCCGGCTGTGATAGCTTGTAATAATACGACCGCCGTTGATGAAAGCGATGGGCTGGCCGCTTTTAGTGCTGATAGTCTGGGTAAACATATTGAAGAACTTTCTTCAGATGCTTACATGGGCAGAAAACCCTTTTCGGAAGGAGAGACCAAAACGATCAACTACTTAGAAAAGCAGTTTGCAGCAACAGGCCTTGAGCCAGGTAACGGCGGCAGTTATTTCCAGGAAGTGCCGATGGTGAAGATCACGACAAAGGCGGCCGAAACCATGCAGGTACAGTCACCGAAAGGGAATCTCTCTTTAAAAGGATTTGATGACTATGTAATATGGACCGATAAGACCGATCCGGCTATAGCCTTGAATAACGACGAGCTGGTATTTGCCGGTTATGGCGTGGTGGCTCCCGAGTACAACTGGAACGATTATGAAGGTCTGGATGTGAAAGGCAAGGTGGTATTAGTATTGGTGAACGACCCCGGTTTCCATGCCAAAGATTCCACGTTGTTTAAAGGTAATACCATGACTTACTATGGACGCTGGACCTATAAGTTTGAGGAAGCCGGAAGGCAAGGCGCCAAAGGCTGCCTGATCATTCATGAAAGAGAAGGCGCATCCTACCCTTTCTCAGTGGTGCAAAATAACTGGAACGGTTCAAGGTTACGTCTGGATAACCGCGGTAAAAAAGAAGAACTCTGTGATGTGATCGGCTGGGTGTCAGGTCCCACAGCAAAAAAATTACTGGAGGCAGCAGGGAAGGACACAACCCTGTTGGCTACTGCGGATAAAAAAGGGTTTAAAGGCGGATCACTGGGATTGACACTTTCCACCAGCATGACGGTGGCCACAGAGTACAATCAATCACATAATGTAATAGGGAAGATCACCGGCAGTAAACACCCGGATGAAACAATCGTTTATACGGCACACTGGGACCATCTTGGTATCGGTAAGCCGGATGAAACTGGCGATTCGATCTATAACGGAGCATTAGATAATGCCAGCGCTACATCAGGTTTGCTGGAACTGGCAAGGGCTTTCAAAAGCATGAAAACAAAACCGGAGAGAACCATCGTATTTGTATCCGTTACTGCAGAAGAACAAGGTTTGTGGGGATCGGCCTGGTATGCGCAGAATCCTGTTTATCCCGTTAATAAAACACTGGCCAATATTAACATGGATGGATTGAACTGGTTTGGCAAAACAAAGGATATTGTCGTAGTGGGCAAAGGACAGAACGATCTCGAAGATTACCTGAAGGAAGAGGCGGCAAAACAGGGAAGAGAGATCGCTTTTGAATTACATCCGGAAGCAGGTTCGTATTATCGTTCCGACCATTTCAATTTTGCCAAAGCAGGGGTGCCTGCTTTATATACCAGCAGCGGTACGGATATAGAAGGGAAAGGAAAAGACTACGGCAAACAATTAAAGGATAATTACACTTCGAAAAATTATCACCGGCCTTCGGACGAATATGATCCGCAGATTTGGAAACTGGATGGCGCCATTGCTGATCTTCAATTGCTTTTCCAGGTAGGCAAACGAATTGCCTTTACAGATAAATGGCCTGGCTGGAAAGAAGGCTCTGAATTCAAGGCGGCCAGGGAAAAGTCATTACAATAATGTAAAAATCCGACAGCATTAATTTTTGTTAACTCCGCTCATCGTTCTACAACAGCTATTGGCATAGAAACTCTGAAGGCCAACCGGTTTTCCTGATATTTTGCCGGAAATATGATGTATGAGAAGAATAACCGGATTATTCGTGTGCCTGCTTTTGATGATGGGAGTATATGCACAAACTTCCGGCAAAGGAAAAATAACTGTCAGTATTGTAAATGGCAAACAGGAAGCGATAGAGAATGCCACAGTCGAGCTCTTAAGAACAAAGGATTCTTCACTGGTAAAGATCGCTATATCGGATAAAGGCGGTCTTACTGAGTTTGAGAATATTTCTTTCGGGTACTACCTGTTGAAGAGTAAGGTGGTCAACTATGCAGCGGGTTATTCAGGCGTTATTAATTTAACAGCGGCCGATCCGCTGATCTGGGTGCCTGCACTGGTATTACAGCCGGTCGCTGCGGAACTGGGCAATGTAACCGTCAATGCCAGGAAGCCATTCATTCAGAAACTTACCGACCGCATTGTTGTCAATGTGGAGAATAGTATCGTCAGTGCCGGCAGCTCCGCCATGGATGTACTCGAACGTTCGCCGGGTGTGAATATAGACCAGAATGATGTCATCAGCCTGCGCGGCCGATCTGGTGTGATCATCATGATAGATGGAAAACCCACAGCGATGACCGGTGCTGACCTGGCCAATTATTTACGAAGCCTTCCATCTGCTACTATTGAAAGGATTGACATCATCACAAATCCCTCTGCCAAATATGATGCTGCAGGCAATTCCGGCATTATTGATATCCGGATGAAAAAGGACCAGCGTTTCGGTATCAACGGAACATTTACGGCAGGGTATGGCCAGGGAGTTTATCCCAAGGCTAATGCAGGTACTACCTTTAACTACCGCAATAAGAAGATCAATGTTTTTGGGAACTATAACTACGCTTACCGGGTAGGGTTGAATCACCTGATCCTCGACAGGAATTTTTATAACAACGGTGTTTATAACGGTGGCGACCTCAAGGATAATTATTCCAAATCGCCTTTTGGCTCGCATACCACCCGTGTTGGTATGGATTATTTTCCTTCCAGGAAAACGATCCTCGGTTTTGTAGTGAACGGGAACTTCAACCACTACAGGCGAAACAGTTCGAATCATTCTGATGTGATCAACCCGCAAAAGCAAACGGTAAGCACCTTTCGGTCTATTGCTACCAATAACGACCACGGCAACAATGTGGTGGGCAACATTAACTTCAAGCATACATTTGACAGCACCGGTAAAGAGATCACGGCGGATGCAGATTATGGTGTGTATAATTCCAGTTCGCTTTCCCGCAATGCCACGAATTATTATAAGTTGGACGGTACGCCGTTGCAGCCGAATTATATTCTTGATGGCGACCAGGCCGGCCGGCTTACTTTTAAAACGGCAAAAGTAGATTATGTCCATCCACTCGGAAAAAGTGCAAAATGGGAAGCTGGCCTGAAGACCAGTTTTGTGTCATCCGACAATGACGCCAAATTTTTTGACGTCAGCGATGGGACACCACAGAATGATGTGAATAAGACCAATCATTTTCTGTACCATGAGAACAATAATGCCGGCTATATCAACTTCAGCAAGGAGTTTAAAAAATTCAACATCCAGCTTGGATTAAGGGGGGAGCAGACCAATATCGAGACCGAGCAACAGATCGGTAATGTCCGTTTTGATTCCAGCTATTTTGCTCTTTTTCCCAGCGCTTTCTTCAATTATAAATTAAAAGAAGATCAGACGATAGGTGTATCTGTCAGTCGCCGTATTGACAGGCCGGGCTATTCCCAGTTGAATCCATTTCTTTTCCTGATAGATGTGACCACCTATGCAACCGGCAGGCCGGGCTTGCTGCCGCAATTCACCTGGTCGTATGAAATGAGCTATACGCTAAAGAACCTGAACTTTACGCTGGGATACAGCCATACCACCAACGCCCAAAACATTGCGATCGGCAAATTCAGGGATGTATTCCCGAATATTCCTTCGGAAGAGAATGTAACGGTGCAGATACCGATCAATCTTGAATCATCTGATTATTATGGATTGAGCATTTCAGCCCCTGTGCGCATTACCAAATGGTGGAACATGATCAACAACGGGAATATATTTTACAATCATTTCAACGGGACCCTGGGTACTACGCAATTGAATAACGGGAGACCTGCTGTGGATGTAAGAACGAACAATACCTTCACTTTCAAAAAAGGCTGGATAGCCGAGTTGAATGCCAATTTCAATTCCGGCGGGCAATATGGCTTTATGGTGCTGGACCCTCAATGGGGACTGGCGGCCGGTGTGCAAAAAAGCATACTGAAGAATAAAGGCACCCTGCGTTTCAATATCACGGATATCTTCTGGACCAACTTGCCACAGGCGGTCATTACCTACGATAACTATATTGAGAAATGGCATGCGTACCGGGAGACAAGAGTTGCCAATCTTACTTTTTCTTATCGTTTTGGCAATAACAAAGTGCAGGCGGCCAGAAGAAGGGCAACGGCTTCAGAAGAGGAAAGACAGAGAGCTCAATAAATAAAACCGGTTAATACAATCACTATGCAATCTATGCGTCAAAGAATGATATGCTTTTCCCTGCTCCTGGTATCAGCGGCGGGTAGCAAAGCACAGGAAAGCAAACTTACTGATACCTTCAAAAAGGAATCTATTGATCGTATCAATGAACTGGTCAATGATAACTATGTATTTCCGGATATAGCCCGGTCAACCGGCGAACATGTAATGAAGCAACTGAAAGAAGGGAAGTTCGATGCAGATACGACCCCTTTCCTGTTTGCTGCATCGCTTACCCGGAGCTGCAATCAGTGAATCATGATAAGCACATGCGGGTACGTGCCGGAAGCGGCCCTGTACCTATCAGGCCCGGGAACACCGATGATGGCGGCTTTAAAGAAGTGAAGATACTGGAAGGAAATATCGGGTACATAGACCTGCGGTTGTTTCACCCGGCAACAGCGGCTTCTTCTTTTGCCGATGAGCATATGAAAAAACTAGTTAATGCAGATGTCATTATTATTGATCTCCGGCATAATGGTGGTGGCGCCCCTGATATGGTGCAATACCTTTGCAGTTATTTCTTCGATAAAAAAATTCACCTGAACAGTTTGTATAACAGGCTAACGAATAGTACAAGGGAGTTCTGGACCACAGACGTAAAGGGAAAGAAACTACCGGCTGTTCCTTTGTTTATACTAACCAGCAAACGGACCTTTTCGGCTGGTGAGGAATTTGCCTATAACATGCAAACGCAGAAAAGGGCCATACTGATCGGCGAGACCACCGGCGGCGGCGCCAATCCCGGCGGTGTTTTCTCCGTTAATGAGCAACTGAGTATTTTCATTCCGACAGGCAGGGCCATCAACCCCGTTACAAAAACGAACTGGGAAGGAGTGGGAGTAAAACCGGATGTGGAAATGGCGTCTGAAAAGGCACTGGAGAAAGCAATAGAAAAGGCAAGAACTGAAGCACAGAAATAAAGACAGGCGCAGATGAAAGAATAGAATGCTGCTTTCACAGGACAGATTCTTTTATGCATCATCCTTTATTCTTTATGTAACCCCTCCAGCAACTTCAAGTGAGGCTGAAGGTTCTTTAGTGTGTTCTTTTGTAAAAATTGCCGGAGGTGTTTAAAAAAATGGCTGTGATCATAGTAGCCGTATAGCGAATGGTCAAAGTCTTTCGGTGAATTGGCCAGATGTGCCACCGCTTTGCGGATACGCATCACCTGCAGAGCTTTTTTACTGCTGATACCGGTACAGGTCTCAAAATAACGCTGCAGCGTCCGCGTTGATATGCGGTTCCTTGCAGCTTCTTCTTCTACAGAAATGGAAAAGTCATTTTGCTGAAAGGCCCGGTCAAGTACCTGGCTCACGATACTGACTGGTTGCAATGAGCCTTCATATTTAGCCAGCAGCGACAAAAAATGTTTGGATAGAATGCTGGTCCTGTCTTCAAACTTCTTTGCTTTTTTCACCTTGTCTATGATGACCTGGTCCAGCAGGTAGCTTAACGGAAAGATATAATCCCTGTATTCAGAAAAGTTCACCTTCTTTTCAAAGATCACAGGTGAGATACGGAATTTGATCCCGAAAAGGTGATTACCCGGTTTGTGGAAACATTCGATGGCATTGTACCGGGGGAGAAAGCCATCGGTCTTCATGTGAAATTTTTTATGATCCACCTGCATAACGAAGGGTGTCCCGAGATTGATGATATAGGTATAGCCGATATTCGGAAACTGGGCGTCGGAAAACCCCCTGGGATACTGCTTCCATAAATGATCGAAACGGGTCTCCCAGAAAAAATCAATGAAATGAGCCAATCCGGCTGAAGGGGGAGTTCGGTGATAGTTTTGTTCAAAATGGTCAATATGTAGGAACTCGATATGCTGCATTTAGGTAGCAATTTATGATTTGAAGCAGAATTGGATGAACCCAATAGTTGCAGAATCGTTTATTCAGCGGATGAATGGTTAGTTTAGTGTATGCCTTTTGATTTTAATATTTACAGCTCTCTCCTGCTTCCAGCTTTTATACAGGGCAGTCTGTTTGCCCTGCTTCTGTTTTACCGTGGCTGGAAACTGGAACGGCTCAGCGATCAGTTGCTTGGCTGGCTGCTTTTGCTCAATGCAATCAAAATAGCTTACTGGATGCTTGGGTTTGCCGGCTGGTATGATACGCATGATGGCTTTACCAGTTTTATGTTCTATTTCCCGTTTAATAACGTGGTCTGGATGGGGCCCTTATTATATTTCTATTTTCTCAGCCTGACGAATGCTGGTTTTCGGTTTCAAAAAAAGGATATAAAACATCTGATCCTTCCCGCAGGGTGGTTATTGGTCATGTTGCTGAAGTTTGTTATTGATTTTTCATTCAGCTACCCGTTCCCGGTGATGGAAGTCACGCAGTATGGTACCAAAGGTCCGTTGGCAGACCTGGAAAAAAATACCTGGTTCGACCTGCTGGCGCTGATTTCATTTGCTTATTACTTATTCATTACATTGAAAGCATTTCGTGCATACCAATTGTATGTAAGACAGAATTTTTCTTTTGCCGAAGAAATAAAATTTGACTGGCTGCGTGATCTTTTGTATACGATCAGTGCCGGCGTACTGCTTTTCTTTTTGTTTGAGCTGGTGGCAGTATTGAGTGATAGCACTACTTATAAATTTCAATGGTACGCCTATCTCGGTCTTGGCATCATCATTTATTATTTGAGTATTGCGGGTTATTTTTCCTATCCAAGAACGCTGGGAAAACTTCACTTTGAACCGTTAAAAGATGCAATCCCGAGACCCGAAACTGAAGAAAAACAGGCAAAGCCTGACACCGACAAATGGAAACAGCAGCTATTGATCTGCATGGAGAAAGATAAGCCTTATCTTGAACCGGAGCTTTCATTGAATGACCTGGCCAAACGCCTTGGCACCAATACTTCTGTGCTTTCCAAAGTGATCAATGACGGCACCGGTAGAAACTTCAATGATTTTATCAACTCTTACCGGGTGCAGGAAGTGATACAAAAACTGAAGGAAGGCGAGCAAAAAACACAGACCCTGCTTGGCATCGCTTATGATTGCGGGTTCAATTCAAAAGCCACTTTCAACAGATCTTTTAAAAAGGTGACCGAAAAGACGCCTAAGGAATTCATTGAAGGCTTAACCACCAGTTAATTATATGATATGATACCCGTCATCATCATTTGATACTCCGTAAAGAGGTAGCAGATCATTTGTTGCAGCGACTGCCATCCTCATGATGCTGATTTTTGTCCCGTCATTTTTTTCATCATCAAATTCTTTTTATGAAACATCTGTTTATTCTTGTTATCACGGCAGGCATTTTTTGCTCCGCCCAATCTCAGTCTGTCACCAGTAAGGATTTTCAAACAGTGGCGGGTAGCTGGACGGGAGAGCTTACGTATCTTGATTACACCAGTAATAAAAAGGAAAGCATCAAAACATCACTGGCTATTAAAAAGAAAAGCGAAGATCATTTTGAAATGGACTTTTCCTATCCCGGAGAATCAGGTCATGGAGGCAAAGATCATTATCGTATCAAAGCAAACGGTACTATGATCAATGACATGAAAGTGATAGAAAGATCGGTTCAGCCAGATGGATCTGTAAAAGTTGTGCTTGAAGAAAAAGGGAAGGATGGTAATGACAGCAGGTCAGCGACTTTTCATCACTTGCTGGTACTTGGGAAAAACCAATTTACGATTACCAAGCTGGTGAAGTTTGACGGTGAGGGTGATTTTTTTCAGCGAAACCAATTTGTTTTTAACCGCTGATTCAGCTACAAAATGGGCGCAGTTACATATGGTTAGCTGCGTTCATTTTACTTCTTCAAACATACCGGTCTGTTTGTTTTTCCTGACGTTATTAGCATGGAAATAGCGGCCGTTCATGGCGACATATACGCCTGCAGGCAGTGTCTGTACAAAAGCCAGGGCACTGCCCAGGTTAAAGAGTCCGTCAGAGCTACCAAACTTAATAGGGATCATAGCGCCAAAAAGCACGATCGTTTTACCTTTTACTTTTTCTGCCAGCACTCTTGCTGTTTCACTCATGGTATCGGTACCATGTGTGATGACGATCTGTGTTTCTTCGCATTGAGTGCACTGATGAGCGATCAGTTCCCGGTCTTCGTCCGTCATTTCCAGGCTGTCTATCATCATCAGGGTCCTGATCTCGGTATTCAGCCGGCAACGGCCCATTTCCAGGAGATCCTGCATATGCGTGTCTTTGAAGTAAAGCTGACCGTTCAGTTCATTGTATTCCTTGTCAAAAGTGCCCCCTGTAATAAAAATGCGGATCGCCATAACATGCCAGTTAGGCTGTGAAGATAAATAAATCAGCTTCTTTTCCCGGAAACAAGCCTGAAAGAGACACCGTGGTCTTGTTCGGGTAATAGAAAATGCTAAAAAAAAGTAAAAAAAATTACAATGGAATTGTTTTATCTCATACTTTAGCGGGGCCTAAAAACAAAAAAGGCCCTTCCGTAGAAACGGACTGACCTCTAACGATTGCTTGCCATATGAAATTCTTAGAATGATCTTTTTCGGTTGCTGATCGCTCAGCTTCAAGTTCTGCAGGATCGGCACTTTATCTCGATGACCTCTGACCCGCTTGCCTTTCTAACGATTGCCTGCCTTTGAAGAACTTTGATAACACAAATCTAAGGCAGGCATTTTTGCCGCTCAAACCAACTTATTAGTGATTTACGGACGCCAAAACGGTTATTTTTTCGTAAAAACCGCTCTGGTATTGCGTTTCAGGATATTTTTGTACTATGCCCAACCGTTCTTCAGATATATTATTTCAATTAATAAAGTCTCTCGAAAAATCAGAAAAACGACATTTTAAGCTCTACATAAAACGAAGCTCGGCCAAGGAAGATCTCAAGATCATCCAATTATTTGATGCAGCGGATAAAATGGGCGATTATGACGAGCGAATCTTATTGAAAAAGCTTCCCGGAACTGAAAAGAGGCAGCTGTATAACCTGAAATCACATCTTTACAAGCAGATACTGGCCAGTCTTCGTCTTTTAAAAAGCTCTGACAGTATTGACCTTCAGCTCAATGAACAATTCGATTATGCGCATATCCTGTATAAAAAGGGCCTTTTTCAGCAGAGCCTGAAAATATTGGATAAGGCCAAAGAAATGGCCAAGACCCACCAGAAGTTCAACTTTCTTACTCTGGTGATCGCCCTGGAAAAAAGAATAGAGACCCTGCATATTACCCGCAGTATGATCAACAGGGCTGAAGAACTGTCGGCAGAAGCCATCAGGGTGGGTGAGCATATAGACCTGGTCGCCCGGCTTTCTAATCTGGCGCTACAGTTATACGGATGGTTTATTAAACATGGTCATGCAAGAAATGAGAAGGATGAAGCACAGGTTATTCAATTCATGAAAGATAACCTGCCGGTAAACGCCTTTGAACAGGCAGGGTTTTATGAAAGACTATACTTGTACCAAAGTTATACCTGGTATGCCTTCATCCGGCAAAACTTTCTGATCTATTACCGTTATTCACAGAAGTGGATCGATCTTTTCAAGGAACAGCCGCTGATGATACGTGTGGAAACAGGTCACTATATAAAAGGGCTGCACAACCTGCTGAACGCCCATTTCGATCTTCGGAATTTCAACCAGTTTGAGAAAGTGCTGAAAATCTTCGAAGAGTTTTCCAGAACACAAAGGGTAGTGGACAATGACAGTTTCCGGATCCAGTCGTTTGTTTATATCGCCAGTGCAAAGATCAACCAGCACTCCATGATGGGGACATTCAAAGAAGGGTTGAAGCTGGTACCTGCTATAGAAAAGGGTTTGGAAGAGAACTCCCTTTTTATAGACAATCACCGTATCATGGTGCTGAATTATAAGATCGCTATCCTCTATTTTGGCAGTGGGGACTATGAAACATCCATTGACTACCTGCAGAAGATCATCAATGAGAACACGGATCTGCGGGATGACCTGCAAAGCTATTCACGGCTGGTTCACCTGCTGGCGCATTATGAACTGGGGAATATTGACATCATGGAGTCGCTTGCCAGATCGGTCTATCGTTTCATGGCTAAAAAAGAGAACCTGACCGTGATCGAGGAAGAGATGTTGAAATTCCTGAGGCAGTCGTTTGGAGTACCGGCCCGGAAGATCAAGCCGGAATTAGAAAAACTGCTTAATAAAGTAAAGCACCTGGAAAAGAATCGTTTTGAAACAAGAGCTTTTGCTTACTTAGATATCATCTCCTGGCTGGAAAGTAAAGTATATGAAAAACCGATGAGTGTGATCATTCACGAAAAATACAGGCAAAGCAAACGACGGATAAAGGGTAAGTAGCGTAACTCTTTTCGTCGTAAAGCCACTGCCCGCCTTTTTTGTTGTGAAACTGTTAATCGTTTTGTCCTTACTGTCCCTGTCTGTAATTTCAGCACTTAATTATTTATATAGAAATGAGACCCGTTAGGATTATAACTATACTGCTTTTTTTTATTTTGACCCGGTTTATTGCGGCAGCGCAGGCTATTGATGCGGGGATCGTAAAGTATGCAGAGAAATATAACCCCGAAAAGGCCTACCTGCATTATGACAAACCGGCCTATGCTGCAGGGGAAACGATCTGGTTCAAAGCATATATGATGAGTGAAGTTTTCCCGGCCAATGAAAGCAAATCATTATATGTAGACTGGATAGATGATAAAGGAACACTTTTGCAGCATACGGTCAGTCCGATACTGGATGCCGTAACAAATGGACAGTATGAAATACCATCAGACTACAAAGGGGGCTATATCCATGTAAGAGCTTATACCAAATGGATGCTCAATTTCGATTCTGCGTTTTTGTATAACAAAACGATCAGGATCATTAACCGGAATCCTAATCCGGCGCTGGCAAAGAATACACCCGTTCCGGTACTCGGTTTTTTCCCTGAAGGTGGTGATATCGTCGCGGGCATATATAATAAGGTAGCTTTTAAAGCCAACGATCAATGGGGAAGACCGGTTAAGGTAAAAGGAATATTGCTTGATAAACAGGGAAAGAAAATTGACAGTATCCTGTCTGTACATGATGGGATGGGTTCTTTTTCATTTGTACCTGATCCGGGGATGAGTTATACAGTAAAATGGAAGGACGAGAAGAGTGTAGAACGAAATACACCTCTTCCTGTTATAAAACAACAGGGTGTCACGCTGCAGGTAATAGCAGCAGGCACTAACCGGCATCTTACCATACGTTATACCGCAGAAGCGGCAGCAGTATCGGATACCATGCATGTGGTCGGCACCATGCACCAGCACCAGGCATTTAAGATAGCAAGACCTGCAAGCGGCCCTTTTATTAAAGCTACTATTCCGACCAATCAGCTGCCAAGTGGCATTCTTACGGTTACGGTCTTTGATAAGAACTGGAAGGCGCTGGCGGAACGGATCACTTTTGTGAATAATGATGAGTATCGCTTTCAGCCGGAAATGGAAGTACAACACTGGGGTTTGAATAAAAGGGCCCGTAATGAAATCAAGATCACCATACCCGATAGCCTCATTGCCAATCTTTCGGTATCCGTTACGGATTATGCTATTGGTACGGACAGCAGCACTAATATCATTTCTCATCTTTTGCTGAGCAGTGAATTGAAAGGAGATATTTATAATCCCGCCTATTATTTTACCAGCAACAGTGAGCCTGTCAGCCAGCATCTTGACCTGGTGATGCTGACACATGGCTGGAGACGCTACAAATGGGACGATGTGATCGCCGGGAAAATACCGAAACTGAAATTTGAAAGGGATACTTCCTATTTGTCATTGTCGGGAAAGGTATATGGTGTGATGCCCGGACAAGTGCCGCCGGGTACAGAGATCATCCTGGTTGTAAAACAGAAAGACCAGGAGGGGAAATTTTTACTCGTACCGGTAAAAACTGACGGAAGTTTTAAGGACCCTTCTGTTATTCTTTTCGATACGGCTCATGTACATTACCAGTTTCAGAAAGGTAAAGGGCTGGGAGATGCATCCGTTCAGTTCATGACAGATAAAGTGCCTGCGCCATCTGTCACGGCGCCTGTGGCTAATGCAAATACAGCATGGAATGATACGGCAGGTTCATACCGGCAATGGCTGTTGACCGATGAAGCCAATGATATTGCCAACCAGTTTAAAATAAAAACACTGGAGAATGTGACGGTGAGAAGCAGGGGTAAATCGCCTGTTCAACTGATGGATGAAAAATATGCATCCGGTCTTTTCAGCGGTGGTGATGGCTACCAGTTCGACGTGGTGAATGACCCTATGGCCGGAGGATATATGAATATATTCAATTACCTGCAGGGTAAAGTAGCCGGGTTGCAGGTCAATACAGGAAGCAACCCTCCTTCGCTGCAATGGCGGGGTGGCGCCCCCCAGTTATACCTGGATGAGGTGCCTGCAGATGCCAGTTTTGTCTCTTCGGTCAGTGTCAACGATGTGGCATATATCAAAGTGTTCCGTCCTCCTTTTATGGGAGGCTTTAATGGGGGCAATGGCGCTATCGCTATCTATACCCGCCGCGGCGACGACGTAAAACAGGAACCCGGAAAAGGGCTGGCGAATAATAAAATATCCGGTTATACGGCGATCAAAGAATTTTATTCACCGAATTACAGCACTTTTAAGCAAGGTAATGAACAGCGGGACCTGCGTACCACTTTATACTGGAATCCATCGGTGATAATGGCCCCTCAAAAAAGAGAAGCCATTCTCCGCTTTTACAATAATGATGTCAGCAAAGCCTTTCGGGTCGTGATAGAAGGTATGACCATTGACGGAAGACTAGCACATATCGAGCAGATCATGGAGTAAGATTCCCCTTATCCCCTCATTAAATAATTCGGTCATTGCGAGGCCTGCTGAGAAGTTTATTTGTGTAAGAAATATCCGAACCGGGCCGAAGCAAAAAAAGCCATCCCGTTTCAAACGGGATGGCAGACACATTTCGTGTCACAGATATTTTAATGGAGCGACCCGGTCAGGCGATACCGACCGAAGGTGTCCATGAATATGCTGCAGATTGCATGAATACCTCCTTTTTATTTGGTGAACAATAAAGTTACTGAAAGAACGGTTTATGGCTGCGCCTGCTGTTTTTTTATCCTATTTTCCAGTACAAATGGCCCGAAAGGAAGAATAGAGGCGACAAAACAAACAGCCATCCAGGCTATAGGCTTTTTCCATTTGAATACTACAGGTTCATTCCTGGACTCCCATGCCAGTACAAGATAGGCCATGAATAAGATACCATGAATGGATCCAACGATGGTTACCGCAATAGGGAAACCTGCAAAATATTTCAACGGCATGGCTATTAGCAGGAGAACAAGAAAGGAAACACCTTCAAAGATGCCTGTTTTTCTGAATTGGTTGAATATCTTAAATGAGTTCATAGTGTATGGTTCGCATTAAGGGATAGCCACATTTGTTTATTAATAATTGATCACCTGTTCCTGGATCATTTCCGGTATCTCTCTCCATTCATATTGCTGATTGCGCAACTGTGGCTCAAAACCTGCTTCGCGGATCGCTTCCTGTATCGTTTTATAAGTGAAGCGATGCGGCGCTCCCGCAGCGCTTACCACATTTTCCTCGATCATGATCGAACCGAAATCGTTAGCCCCTGCATGCAAACAGAGCTGCGCTGTTTGTTTACCTACCGTCAGCCAGCTTGCCTGTATGTTCTTTACGTTCGGTAGCATGATGCGGCTCAGGGAGATCATACGGATATATTCTTCAGGCGTCGTAAGATTGTGCACACCGCGGATCTTTGCCAATAATGTATCTGCATCCTGGAATGTCCATGGGATAAAAGCCAGGAAACCTTTTGCCTGTTCAGGTTTGCGGCTTTGCACCTCTCTTATTTTGGCCAGGTGCTCAAACCGCTCTTCAATGGTTTCCACATGACCGAACATCATGGTAGCAGAAGTGGTGATGTTCAGTTTATGTGCTTCGTGCATGATGTCGAGCCATTCCTGGGCGCCGCACTTGCCTTTGCTGATCAGCCGCCGGACCCTGTCAATCAGTATTTCAGCGCCGGCGCCGGGTAATGAATCAAGCCCCGCTTCTTTCAAAGCCATCAATACTTCGCGATGTGATGACTTCTCCAGTTTGGTGATATGGGCTACTTCCGGCGGGCCGAGAGCATGTAATTTGATAACGGGAAATTCTTTCTTGATCTGGCTGAATGTATCAACATAAAATTGTAAGCCCAGTTCGGGATGATGACCACCCTGCAACAATAACTGGTCGCCACCATATTTTAATGTTTCTTCTATCTTTTTCCGGTAGGCGGGCATATCAGTGATATAGGCCTCAGCATGCCCGGGGATACGATAAAAGTTACAGAACTTACAATTGGCAATACATACATTGGTAGTATTCACATTGCGGTCTATCTGCCAGGTCACTTTACCATGAGGCACCTGCTTTTTACGCAGTTCATCGGCAATGAACATCAGGTCTGTCAATGGCGCATGATGATAAAGAAGAACGCCTTCTTCGGGAGAAAGAAAACCAAAATCAGCGGCTTTGCTGTACAGCTCTTGCAATTGTTGACTCATCGGGCGCAAAATTACAGGGAAACACCGGAGTTAATGAAAAGCAGGTAGTGAATCTGGTCGTCGGCCAAAAATGGGCTGAATGGTTTTGACAGCGGGGATTTATACATTACATTTATTGCAGTAACCGGCGCTGCATCCTATCATGGGTCTGAACTGTCTTTTTATTCCTAATCATTGCTTACCAAACGATTCGCATGATGAAAAAGAGCTTTGTTACTGCTATTGCCGTTTGCCTCGCTGCTTCTTTTGCCAAAGCACAGGAAGAGTTCATTGAGCCGCCGTCACGTTTACTTACACGCATCCCTTTTACCCAGTTGACAGGGGGGGTGGTCATTCTGAGGGCCACATTGGATGATTTTCCCGATACCCTGAACTTTATACTTGACAGTGGCAGCAGTGGTATTTCACTTGATTCGACTACTGTATCACAGCTTAAACTGGTGCCTGTTCAAACAGACAGGACGATCAGGGGAATTGCCGGTATCAAGAAAGTGGGTTTTTTGTATAAAAGGAAGCTGAACTTTCCCGGATTGTCTGTTGACAGCCTGGATTTTCATGTGAACGACTACTCTATTCTGACCACCGTGTATGGTGAACAGGTAGACGGCATTATCGGCTACTCTGTACTGAGTCGCTATATTGTCAAGATCAATTATGACAGCCTGAAGCTGGACTTCTGCAGCAAAGGCACGATACGTTATCCAAGAGGGGGCTTTCTTACCAAACCTATTCTTAGCACCCTGCCGGTACAATTTGGCAGGGTAAAGGACGAACATACATTGACAGCCCGTTTCCTGCATGACATAGGCGCCGGAGTTTGCCTGATGCTTTCCAAAGATTTCGTGGAGGACAGTGCTTTGCTGAGTCGCAAAAGAAAATTGTATGCAAAAGAAGGCGAAGGTGTCGGTGGTAAAATTGATATGCATGTTACTGTGGTCAAAGAATTCAAGTTTGGTCCTTACCGGTTCCGGAATGTACCGACCTATGTTTTTGATGATGTCTATAATGTCACCTCTTATCCTTATCTCGGCGGGCTGATCGGCAATGATCTGTTACGCCGCTTTAACACGATCATCAATTATGAAAAAAGGGATATCTATCTTACCCCCAATTCTCACTACCGGGATCCGTTTGATTATTCCTATTCAGGGATCGAGCTATACTATCTAAATGGCCTCGTCGAGATCGGCGATGTGGCCAAGGGCTCACCGGCAGAAGCTGCCGGCCTGAAAGAAGGGGATGTTGTGGTGGCCATCAATAATAACTTTTCAGGCAACCTCAACCAATATAAGATCACGCTGCAATCCGCCAATGAAAAGCTGAAAATGATCGTAAGACGGGATGGCGAGTTGAAGCAGATCGAATTTAAGGTGAAAAACATTTTATAGCAGACATGTTTGCGGAATTCTGCCAGCGCCTTATTTTTCAATACTTTTGCAAACTTTAGCGTTCAGCCACTGTTATTTCCTTATGATCCAGTTCGAAAAATTTACACTCACCAATGGTCTTCGGGTCATTGTTCACCAGGATACTTCTACACCCATGGCCGTCATGAACATCATGTATGATGTAGGCGCCCGGGATGAGAACCCTGAAAGAACGGGTTTTGCACATTTGTTCGAACACCTGATGTTTGGCGGGTCTGTCAATATTCCCAATTATGATGAACCGTTGCAAATGGCCGGCGGAGAGAACAATGCCTATACGACCAACGATCTGACCAATTATTATATCCAGTTGCCTGCTGAGAACCTGGAAACGGCATTCTGGTTAGAAAGTGACCGTATGTTGTCGCTGGCATTCGGAGATAAAAGTTTGGATGTACAGCGAAAGGTGGTATGTGAAGAATTCAAGGAGCATTATATCAACAAACCATACGGGGATGTTTGGCATAAGATGCGGGACCTGGCTTATACGCGGCACCCTTATCGCTGGATGACGATTGGCAAAGAATTATCGCATATTGAAAATGCAAAGCTGGAAGATGTAAAGGAATTCTTTTTTAAATACTACAGGCCGGTGAACGCCATTATGGTGGTAGCGGGCAATGTAACAGCGGAAAAAGTAAAAGCACTCGCAGAAAAATGGTTTGGCGATATCCCTTCGGGTGAAAAATACAAACGCAACCTGCCTCAGGAACCGGCCCAGGCAGAAGAACGCAGGCTGGAGGTAAAAGCCAATGTCCCGTTAGATGCTCTGTATAAATGCTGGCATATCTATCCCAGGTTGGACAGGCGTTACTATATTACTGACCTGCTGACCGATATACTCAGCGGAGGAGGCTCTTCACGGCTCTATCAGTCACTGGTAAAAGAAAAGCAGCTGTTCAGTAATATTGAATGCTACCATTATGGAAGTACCGACGCCGGATTGCTGTGTATAGAAGGAAAACTGGTAAAAGGCGTAAAAATGAAAGATGCCGAGAAAGCTATCGAAATAGAACTGGAGAAAATGAAGAATGAGCTGGTAGCAGAAACAGAGTTGCAGAAAGTAAAAAACAAAACAGAAAGCATGATAGCCTTTGAGGATATGAGTGTGATGAACCGGGCCAACAGCCTCGCTTATTACGAACTGCTGGGCGATGCTTCGTGGATGAATTTTGAGCTGGAAAAATATGGCTCGGTGACGACCGAAGACATTCTCCAGGAAAGCAGGAATATTTTCCGTAAAGAGAACAGCAATACGTTGTATTATTATTCAGGGAATTGATATGATCGAAACAGTAAAGGGATTGAACAGAAAGACAGCGCCGCCGATAGTGGATGCAGTGAATTTCAACCTGCAACTGAAGCCGTATAAAAAATTCACATTAAAGAATGGCGTGGATGTCTATACAATAGATGCAGGAGCAGAAGAAGTGATGTCTGTCGAATGGGTGTTTTATGCGGGTAACTGGTATGAAGACAAAAATCTCGTAGCGGCCACTGCAAATTTTCTTTTGAAGAACGGCACCCGTCAAAAAACAGCCTTCCAGGTCAATGAGCATTTTGAATATTATGGCTCTTACCTGAACAGAGCCTGTTATAACGAAACGGCCACCTTATCACTTCATTGCCTGACCAGGCATATCAGTGAATTATTACCGGTGGTGAGAGAATTGCTGACCGAGTCAAATATGCCGGAAGAGGAACTGGCTATTTACCAGCAGAATATGAAACAGCGCCTGCAGGTGAGCCTGAAGAAAAGTGAGTTTGTTGCCGGCCGGCTGATTGATGTTGATTTATACGGCGAACAGCATCCTTATGGTAAATACAGCCGCGAGGAAGATTTTGACCAGTTGAACCAGGCAGAGCTGTTCGCTTTTTATGATCAGTACTATCGTAACGGGAAGTTCACCATGTTCGTGGCAGGTAAACTGCCGGATCATCTTGAGCAATTGCTGAATGATAATTTTGGTGACCTCGGTAATAAATCTGTTGCTGAAAGGATCATTACTCCGCACCGGGCAGCTGAAAAAAAATTCAGGGTAACGAATAATGCAGAGGGTGTACAGGGTTCTATCCGTATCGCACGGCCTTTTCCCAACCGCCATCATCCTGACTTTTTAAAAGTACAGGTATTAAACAGTTTGTTCGGCGGCTTCTTCGGCTCGAGGCTGATGAGCAATATCCGGGAAGAGAAGGGCTATACTTACGGTATTCATAGTTATTTGCAAAATCATATCAGTGAATCTGCCTGGATGATCAGTACAGAAGCGGGTAAGGATGTATGCGAAGCCACTATTGAAGAAGTGTATAAGGAAATGCAGGACCTGCGTGAAGAGCTGGTGGATGACGAAGAACTATTGCTGGTCCGTAATTATATGATGGGAAGCATTCTTGGAGATCTCGACGGTCCTTTCCAGATCATCGCCCGGTGGAAAAACATTATCCTGAACGGGCTGGATGAAAACTATTTCTATAATTCGATACACACCATCAAAACGATCTCTGCAGAAGAACTGCAGGCGATGGCTCAAAAGTATCTTAAACCAGAGGAGTTCTATGAACTTTTAGTGGTGTAAACAGTAGTTTTACCTATATTAAATACAGGTACTTGAAATTAATTATCCGTTTACTTGTTTCCGCTGCCATTACTTTTTTACTGGCGCAGGTTCTTCCCGGTATTCATGTAGACAGTTACGTTACCGCTATATGGTTTGCCGTTGTACTGAGCCTGCTCAATGTATTCCTTAAGCCCCTTCTTATTATCTTTACTTTACCGCTTACACTATTCACCTTTGGTCTTTTCCTTTTTGTTATTAACACCATTACTGTCCTTTTAGCCAGTGACTGGGTAAAAGGTTTTGAGATAGAGAACTTTGGTGCCGGGCTTTTATTCAGTCTGCTGCTGACATTGATCACCTCTTTATTGTTCCGGGAAGAAGATCGCCAGCACCAGGAGGAGTAATAACTTCATGACACCTCTTTGTTAATTCGGCCCGAATGGCGGAACTTGCGAACATGCAATTCGACAGGAAAAGTTTAACTAACGGACAGCTTGTACATTTTTACCGCAGTCTTCTCTGGCCACGCATGATCGAAGAGAAAATGCTGGTATTGCTGCGGCAGGGAAAAATTTCCAAATGGTTCAGTGGTATCGGGCAGGAAGCCATTGCCGTTGGCGCCACACTGGCTATGCAGGAAGAAGAATGGATCATGCCACTGCATCGCAACCTCGGTGTGTTCACTACCCGCAATATGCCATTGAGCAAACTCTTTATGCAATGGCAGGGCTCACAGGAGGGGTATAGCAAGGGAAGGGAAAGAAGTTTTCATTTCGGCACCAGGGAGCATCATATCTGCGGGATGATCTCGCATCTCGGCCCTCAACTAGCCATTGCAGACGGAGTGTCGTTGGCTTATAAATTAAGGAAGGAAAAAAAAGCTTCCCTCGCTTTCACAGGTGATGGCGGCACCAGCGAAGGTGATTTTCATGAGGCCCTGAATGTAGCTGCTGTATGGAACCTGCCGGTAATTTTTATCATTGAGAATAACGGGTATGGACTGAGTACGCCGACAGAAGAGCAATACCGGTGTATAAGCCTGGTGGATAAAGCTAAGGGCTATGGCATGGAAGGGGTACAGATAGATGGCAACAATATTCTTACCGTATATGATACGATCAAAGGGGTAAGGGATCATTGTATTAAAAGCCAGCAGCCCTACCTTATTGAATGTACCACTTTCCGTATGCGTGGGCATGAGGAGGCCAGTGGTACCAAATATGTGCCGCCGGAGCTGTTCAAGCTATGGGAAATGAAGGACCCTATCAAAAATTTTGAGCAATACCTTCTCTCATCGGGCGTATTGAGGGAGCATGATACGGAGAATATTAAAAATGAATTCAGGGAAAAGATAGAAAGTGAATTACAGGCAGGATTTGCTGCAAACCCGATAGTAGTGGATACGGAAGACGAGCTGGATGATGTATATGCAAAGGTGCAAGAACCTGGGTACGAGATACACGTTGTAGATAATTCAGCTATTACTCACCGCTCACCACTCACCACTCACGAATTTAGATTCATAGACGCTATCAAACAAGGTCTGCATCAGTCCATGCAGCAACATCCTGAACTCGTACTGATGGGACAGGATATAGCCGAATATGGCGGGGCCTTTAAGATCACTGAAGGGTTTGTTGCTGATTTTGGAAAAGAAAGAGTGAGAAATACACCGTTATGCGAAAGCGCTATAGTCGGCGCTGCACTGGGCTTAAGCCTCGAAGGGTTCAAGAGTATGATGGAAATGCAGTTTGCCGATTTTGTAACGGTGGGTTTTAACCAGATCATCAACAACCTCGCAAAGATCCATTATCGCTGGGGGCAAAATGCTGATGTGGTGATCCGTATGCCAACAGGCGGCGGAGTAGGTGCCGGTCCTTTTCATTCGCAAAGTAATGAAGCCTGGTTTGTGCATACTCCGGGATTGAAAGTTGTTTATCCGTCCACACCGATGGATGCAAAAGGATTGCTGATCGCAGCGATCAATGATCCCAACCCCGTCATGTATTTTGAGCATAAGGCATTGTATCGCTCTGTCAGCGGACCAGTGCCGTCAGCGTACTATGAAATCGAGATCGGCAAAGCCCGGCATGTGCGGGAAGGTGAGGAGGTTTCTATCATTACGTATGGAAGTGGTGTACACTGGGCCGAAGAATATGCAGCAGAGCACCCGGAAATAGCTATTGACATACTTGACCTGCGTACACTATTGCCACTGGATTACATGGCTATCCGCGAAGCGGTACAAAGAACAGGAAGGGTATTGATCCTTCATGAAGATACACTGACCGGCGGTATCGGCGGAGAGATCGCTGCGTGGATCGCAGAGAATTGTTTCTCCTTGCTGGATGCCCCGGTGCTGCGCTGCGCTTCATTGGATACGCCCATACCTTTCAATACAGAGCTGGAAAGTAACTTCATGGCAAGATCAAGGCTGGATGAAGCAATACAGAAGCTAATGGCCTATTGATAGCCGGTCACAGATCTTTCGTACCAAGCATAACGGCAAACAAGGAGGCTATCGCAAGCTGTGTTTTATCAGGCAGGTCTTTTCTGATCCATACGTAATTATTATCTGTCAACTGCAGGCTTGCAACAGGTTTACCATTTTTATCAGAGAGCACTACTCCTTTCTTGCCCGATGGATAGTGGTCATACCTGCTGTCGGTAAATGTGAATACGGGGGTGATAAATAACGAGTCTTCTTTATAGCAGAGATGGCCGCAAGCGCCTTTGGTCATTTCTTCCGTATGCCAGTACCTGCTCATATCACATGATTCAATCCTGAACTGCCACGGCACGGTATCTTTATTTGTTATGATCTCACCATAGCCATCTTTGGTCGCACTGATGACCTCATTATCCTTTTTACTAAAGAAACCGGGTTCCGATGTTTTGGATCTGAACCATAAGAAAAGCAGCAAATGTGCTGTATCGGAAAGGCCGGCCACATCAAGTGTATAAACTTTTCTTTGCGAAAAAGATTCTTCACGGCGGAAAAGATGAAAACTGATATTTTTATGTGAACTGTTTTTGAGTCTGGGTGAATCCAGTTTTTCGTAACCGGTCATTCTGAATGGACCAAAAGAAGATCTGGTCATTGCCCATACGGTATTTCTGACTGTTGCTTTCCATTTTTCGCTGTTATTGTTGAGGTCGGGGTCAACAGTTATTTGCTTTTGTACACCACAAGAGGTCAGTAAAACACAAACGATCAGCAAATAACTGACCGGTTCAAGAGGGTATGTCTTTATGAGGCGTGGCATAATATACTGTTACCGTATTCGGCTCGCTTCTTAAAGTTAGTTTTTTATCCCGGCATACAGACAGGTAAAGAGTTAAAAGAAAACATTAACTTGTTTCTCTTTCCTCCCTTTGTAACCTGTTTACTCCTGCCTTTTTTCCATCACCAAAACCAACAACCAATGGGTCAGCAGAATTCGCCTGTTACCGCTGCGCCGGTATCTCAGCAGGAGCGGATCGTGATACTTGATTCGTTGCGGGGCATTGCTATCCTCGGTATTTTATTGATGAATATGCCAGCCTTTGCATTGCCTCCTCCTGTACAGCATGATCCTTCCGTACTGAATGAATGGGGTACAATTGATTTTAAAACCTGGAACTTTATACAGTGGTTTCCTGAAGGTACGCAACGGGCCATCTTCTCCATGTTGTTTGGTGCAGGTATTCTTCTGTTTATAGGAGGCAAGGAAAAAAGACTGGATGGAATGATGCCGGCAGATTATTTTTTTCGCCGTCAGTTATGGCTGATTGTTTTCTCCTTGTTTGATGTTTTTGTTTTGCTTTGGTCAGGCGATATATTACTGGATTATGCCTGCCTGGGTATGATCATGTTTGCATTCCGCAATATGCCACCAAAACGGTTACTGATCGGCGCCACATTTTGTTTCATCTTTATGCTGGCCAGGGAAAACAGGGACCTCTATCATGATAAAGAAACTATTTATCTCGGAGAACAGGTCGCCGCCATAGATACCATGAAGACTCAACTCACCTTTACTCAAAAAGAACAGTTGAGTGCCATGCAGGAGTTTAAAGACAAAAATACAAATGAAAGCAAGAGGAAGCGGATGGAGAAAAATATAGAGAGGAATACCGGCAGTTATAAAATTTTATATGAATACAGAACAGGCCGCTATATTGATCAGTTAGTGACCTACCTGTATTTTGGCCTGTGGGATGTGATGCTCTTTATGTTTATCGGTATGGCATTTTTCAAAATGGGGATATTGACGGGACAAGCTTCGGTCAAAACATACCTGTGGATGTGTGTCGCAGGACTTGGCGTGGGCTTAACTATTTCTTATTTCCGTGTGGAGCAGATGGTTGATGCAAGGTTTAACTGGTATGAATACACAAAACAGGTTTCATTTTCATCTTATGAATTATCCCGCACATTCCGGTCAATAGGAATATTGGGGCTGATCATGTTGCTGTATAAATCCGGCTGGTTCAAATGGTTGTTTGCGTTACTACGACCCGTTGGGCAAATGGCTTTTACTAATTACCTGATGCAGTCGCTGCTATGTGGTTTGTTTTTCTACGGTATTGGCTTTGGGATGTATGGTAAACTACAGCGGCATGAAATATATTATGTACTGGCAGCGGTATGGACCCTGCAAATTATATACAGCAATACTTGGCTGCACTATTTTCGTTTTGGTCCGATGGAGTGGGCATGGCATAGTTTGACCTACTGGAAAAGACAGCCGTTCAGGAAAGAAAAGAATTCAGGAACTTTACCCGTATAAAAAGTACAGACGTTATGATGAGAAGGATAGCCATCGTATTTATCGTTTCAGGTTTATACTCCTGTGATCAGCAAAAATCAGTCAATAGTGAAACTCCTGCTTTATATGATTCTTCTTATAAAACAGCAGTATTTACTGACACCTCCAGGTTGGAAAAGATAAAAGCAGTATTCCCGGTGATTGACAGCCTGTATAAAAGTTATGCGGCAGAAAACCATTTTCCCGGTATTGCATTCGGAGTAGTGGTAGATGGCAAGCTGGTATATAGGGGCAATTACGGATATACCGACATTGCAAATAAGATCCCGGTCATCTCTTCTTCATTATTTCGTATTGCCTCTATGAGCAAAAGTTTCACAGCCATGGCCATTGTAAAGCTCCGGGATGAAGGCAAACTCAATTTAGATGATCCGGCTTACTTGTACATACCTGAGTTGAGGAATGTACAATATCCAACTGCTGATGCACCGCCCATTACTATCCGCCACCTGCTGACGCATGGGGCCGGCTTTCCGGAAGATAATCCCTGGGGCGACCGGCAACTGGCCGATAGCGATAAAGATCTGATGGAGTTCATTGGGAAACAGATCTCGTTTTCTAATCCACCGGGTATTGCGTACGAATACAGTAACCTTGGGTTTGCGTTGCTGGGAAAGATCATTACAAATGTTTCCGGCAAACGGTACCAGGATTATATCAAAGAGAATATCTGGTTACCACTTGGAATGACAACATCTGAGTGGGAGTTCGGTAATGTGGCCCCGGAAAAACTAGCGCACGGTTACCGCTGGCTGAACGATCAATGGAACGAGGAAACACCCCTACACGATGCGCCCGATGGATCATGGGGTGCTATGGGCAGTATGATCACATCTATTGATGAGTTTGCCAATTACATGGCGCTGCATCTTTCTGCATGGCCTCCCTCCAATGCAGAAGATAAAGGACCGGTAAAGAGAAGCTCCATACGTGAAATGCACCACCCCTGGCGTTTCAACGGGATGAATCCGAATTATAAGTATCCGGATGGCAGGGTTTGTGGAATAGCAAGCGCCTATTGTTATGGATTAGGATGGTCAAGAGATTGTGATGGACGGATATCCATTGGTCATAGTGGTGGCCTTCCCGGCTATGGCAGCCAGTGGCGCATCCTGCCGGATTATGGAATTGGCGTGATGGCGTTTTCCAACCGCACTTATGGTGGAACGGGATATGTCAATACAAGGGTGCTGGATACATTGATAAAAGCAGCAGGCTTGCAGCCGCGGCAATTACCGGCTTCGGCTATACTGGAGCAGCGCAAGAGTGATCTGGTTAAACTATTGCCAGCATGGAATAACGCAGAAGCCAGTGGCATTTTTGCGGAGAATTTCTTTCCTGATTATCCTATTGACACACTAAAAAAGTATGCCAGGGAGCTTTATGTAAAAGCGGGGAAGATCATTTCAGTGAAAGAAATGAAGCCGGAGAATCAACTAAGGGGTGCATTTATCATAGAGGGAGTGAATATAAATATTGAAATATATTTCACTTTATCTCCCGAAAATCCACCACTGATACAGGAATACAGAATAAAAGAGATACCTAAAGAAAAGGCCTTTGCGCAATAAGTATGATCCGGGTAATGTAATTTTATGATCACTAAACAATAGGTATGTCTAAAAAGGACATATTGATCATCGAGAACCTGGCCGATTTCGAAAAAAAGATCAACCGGGATAACCGGCCTTACGACATCAACATGATGGTGATGCCCGGGACCCTTGAGGACAAGCATAAGGATGTTGATCCGGAGAAAGGCATACAGGCCCTGCGGCGCCAGTTCAATCTTGTATATATATTACTCGGGGGAGTGCATGATGTGCATTTAGGCGCTGATTACAGATGGCTGAAGCCGAATGACCTTGTGATAGTACCGGAGAATTTCTTATACGCCTCATCCAACGTGAGGAATTGTAAAGGATATTGTATGCATTTTAAAACGGAATTCGTTCAGCCTTTACTAAATAGACCGCTGTCAGAAGAGTTTCCTTATTTCGACCTGGAAGCAGAACATATTATCAATGTCACTGCAGAGGAAAGCGAGCTGATACAGCAATCATTCAGGGATATAATTTCTGAATATGAAAGGTTTTCGCCGGAGAAGGATTATTTACTCCGCAATTATATTCATATACTTCTGCTGCGTATCCGTGAAATATACCGCCCGCATGTTAAAAAGATCGGTGAGAATGCAACCCGCTCTATGAAAATAGCCAACCAGTTCAGGCATTTGGTTGAAAAGAATTTTCGCAACATGCGGGAAGTGCAGCAGTATGCAGAACAACTTTGCATAACGCCCAAACATTTATCCGAGGTGGTGAAAGCCAGCACCGGTAAATCTCCCCGTGATATCATCAATGACATGCTGCTGCTGGAGGCTAAGGTCCTGTTGGGCTCTACGGATAAGACCATCACCGAGATTGCTCACCTGCTTCATTTTGAAGACCAGTCCCATTTTCACCGGTTCATCCGCCAGCATGCGGGCTGCACTCCCCTTCAGCTTCGCCAAAAACTCTGATCGGTACATAGACTGCCGAAGTTTATACAAGGAAACCGACTTCTTCTTATCTCATCTTTGTTTGGTTAATCGCAGATCGTTCTTCATTCCCGGCGCCGGTTATGTTGACCATCTGTCAGCTTTAGTTTTTCACCATCAAAACTTATTATAATGAAAACGACCTTATTTTTTATTGCCATCAGTGCCATTACCTTATTAGTGTCTCATACTCCCCATTCATCGCCATTTAAAATAATAGACAAGGCGGAGCTCAAAAGCTTTGGCAAGCCGGATGAATTGCGGGAATTTCCTAAAGGGAAACTGGAATTAATAAAAATTGGCGGCGCCACCATTGGACGGGCCACTTTTCAACCGGGGTGGAAATGGTCAGAATCGGTACAGCCGCTCGTCAAAACAAAAAGTTGCGAAGCGCCGCATTACCAGTATCATGTATCCGGGGTATTAATGGTTAAGATGGACGATGGCACTTTGCTGGAATGCAAGCCGGGGGATGTCTCATTACTTCCGATGGGGCACGATGCCTGGGTAGTAGGAACAGAACCTGCTGTAGTGGTGGATTTCCAGGGAATGGTGGATTATGCAAAGAAGAAATAGCCGGTATTTCAAATCACCTTAACACGCTTGGTATGTATATCGTTCGTGATATTTTTCACCTGCACTTTGGCGCTTACAAAGAGGCTAAAAAGTTGCTGGATGAGGCGTACAGCAAAGGCCTGCTGCCTGATGCAAAATCATCGAGGGTCTTATCCGATTTTACCGGGGATTCTTATCGCCTCATCTTTGAGGAAGGATATGATTCGCTTGCAGAGTACGAACAGTCGCTGGCGGAAAGCATGAGTAAGACTGCCTGGAAAAAATGGTATGAAAGATTCAAGCTGCATATAAAAAGCAGTTGCCGGGAGATATTGAAGCAGGTAATGTAGTTTTATAATAAGACCGGAACACTGACCGGTCTTTATTGTATTTATTTTGCTGAACCTGGTCCAAACAAAGCGATGCCGGCTCTGTTACCATTGTGTTTTTCATTCTCTACTGTAACAATGCCATTTACGATCACATAGCGAAATCCTTTTGAATAGGCATGCGGCTTTTCAAAAGTAGAAATATCTTTTACTTCGTTTTCATTAAAGATCACGATGTCTGCAGCCATCCCTTCTTTCAACAGGCCGCGGTCCTTCAGTTGAAATGTTTGTGCAGGCAATGACGTCATTCTCCGGATAGCCTCTTCCAGGCTAAGCACTTTTTCTTCTCTTACATATTTGGACAGGACCCTTGCATTGGTACCATATCCTCTTGGGTGGGGAACACCGCTGTTAAGTACCCGGATGCTCGCATCGCTGGCAAACATATTGAAGGGGTACTTCATAATGCGCTTGACGTCGTCTTCGCTCATACCATGAAAGACAGCGCTGGCGCCGCCATTCATCATGATATCAATCACGGTCAACGCTTCGTCTGCAGCTTTATGTTTCCTTCCTTTCATCAGGTTGATCTGCTCAATGCTTTTACCGTTGTAAGAAGGATCGGGAGTATAATTTGCTACTACCGCATAGCCGAAATGTTTCAGTTTTCTTTTCTTCAGCCTTTCCAGCATGGAACGGATCACATATTTCCGGACAGCCGGTCTTTGCAACCGGGCTTTGATAGAATCCTGTCCATCGGCCAGTATCTCATCCGGGATCAATGTGCTGATGGAAGTGCTGCTGGCCGTATAAGGATATTGATCAATGGTTACCTCAATTCCTTCTTTCCTGGCGGCTTCGATCATAGGCACTGTTTCCCTGCTTCTCCCCCAGTTCTGCTGGCCGCTCAATTTGAAATGAGATATTTCTACCGGGATATTTGCCTCCCGACCTATTGTTAATGCTTCCTGGATAGCATAGGTCACACTATCGCCTTCATCCCGCATATGCGAAGCATAGATGCCATTGTATCGGGCGGCAACTTTAGCCAATGAAACGATCTCTGGTGTTTTGGTATAAGTGCCGGGGATATAGATAAGACCGGTTGATAAACCGACTGCCCCCTCTTTCATGGCTTTATCCATGATCGCCTCCATTTGTTTCATTTCTTCCGCAGTGGCCTCCCGGTTAGCCCGGCCCATTACTGCTTTGCGCACATCATTATGCCCGATAAGGGTAGCTATATTGATAGAAAGCTTCAGGGAGTCCACCCATCGCAGGTATTTGCCAATATCAACATTGGAAGCGCCGCAGTTGCCGCTGATGCAGGTAGTGACACCATCATAAATAAAACTCTGCGTCATCGGGTCTTTTTCTTCATCTCCTTCCAAATGGGTGTGTACATCAATAAAACCGGGAGAAACGATCAGCCCTTTTGCGTCAATGGTTTTGATGGCAGGAAAACTTACATCCCGTCCCATTTTTATGATCTTCCCGTTTTTGATTGCAACATTTCCGTAATACCAGCTATTGCCAGTACCGTCAATGATCTTTCCGTTAATGATGAGCAGGTCGCAGGTTTCTTTTTGTGAAAGTCCTGCTAAAGGAAACAGCAAAAGAATGAAGAACCATTTCATGGGTACAAGTTACTGAAAGCAGGGGTTTTTAATGCCGGCGGCGGCGTTTAATAATACCCCCTGACGCTTCTTTGATAGTATTGGCAAAAACAAATGCATTCGGATCTACTTCACTGACGAGGTTTTTCAGTTTTCGCAGCTCCAGCCTTGTTATCACGGTAAAAATAATATCGCAATCAGCGCTTACTTCAAAATTGCCGGGTAAAAAACCCCGTTCCCCTTTATATACGGTAATACCCCGGCCCAGGTTATTCACCAACTGGTATTTGATCACTTCACTTTTACCGGAAATGATAGTAACACCTGTATAAGCCTGCAACCCTTCCACCACGTAATCAATACTGCGGGTAGCGGCAAAGTAGGTGAGAACAGAGTACAATGCTGTTTCTATCCCGAACAGGAATGCAGCTATGGTAAAGATGAGTATATTGATACCGAGTATGATCTCCGTGATGGTGAATGATGTCCGCTTCAGTGTATAAAGCGCCAGCACTTCGATGCCGTCTAATGCAGCGCCGGTCCTCATGATAAGCCCTATGCCGATACCAAGAAATACACCGCCAAAGATCGAGATCAGTAATTTGTCCGAAGTAAGGGCAAAATCAGGCAGCAAAAACAAGCTGACACCTAATAATAGCACACTGATAAATGTCCGGTATGCAAATCGCCTGCCCACAGAGAAATAACTGATGATAATAAACGGAAGGTTGAATAAAATAAGAACAACAGCGAGGTTGAAATGATAGACCTCATGTATCAGAAGGGAAATACCGGTGATCCCCCCGTCAAAGAAATGATTGGGTACCAGGAAACCTTTCAGGGCAAACCCGGCGCTGATAACACCGGCGAGTATCCAGCAGGCATCCTGTATCATTTCAGCTACATGATCAGGTTTGCCTTGAATGGCAGATGCCCCTATTTTCTGTTTTAATTGCTGAAGGTTTTGCTGTTTCATTTCTTCTCTTTCAGCAATGGCTGTTTTGGTAAAATACCGGTGTTCAGTTAAAAAAGCTACCTGCTTCAGATCCCATTCTTCTCTTGTTTTTATAGTGCCCGACTTCCTGAACTCGCGGAAAAGTTTCTCTGCGTTGACCGCATATTCGTCACTGCCTAAATAATACAGGTCGGCATCACATAGCAGGCGGCTTAAATGATCAGATGCTGATTGCGGAAGCTTGGTAGCCATGATCATAGTACAGATCTCTTCTATATGCTCAGGGTTATATTGATAATCCGGCAGTATTCTCCTGGCCATTTTACAGGATAGCTCTTCATGATCCTGGTGATGCTGTAAAAAACCGGCATCATGGAATAATGCAGCGGTTTTCAGCAATAAGAGTTCCTTCTCTGTAATGTTCCCGGCAAGACCCAGGTATTCGGCAGCGGCGATTACATTCTTTGTGTGCTGCGCATCATGATACGTGATGTAGCCAGGCAAACCGGTCTCTAATTTGGGCATCAGCAAAGAATAAACCTGTTCGTACTGCATTCCGCTTTTTTTGATATTATTTAATTCAGCACTTCGTACAGCGTCACCTGTGCTTCTTTGTTTTTCAGGGTAGCGCTGCCGATCCTCTGGCAATTAAAGGATTGCTTTACTTTTTCATAAGCTTCTTCAGTGATCACGATCTGGCTGCTGCCTGCGGCGCCCTGCAGGCGTTGGGCGGTATTGACTGTATCACCTATCACGGTATAATCAAGCCTGCGCAGTGCGGCGGACCCGATATTGCCCGAGATCATTTCACCACTGTTGATGCCGATAGAAACTTTGGGCGAAAAATTATGTTCAGCCGGTAACGCATCCACCTTATCCCGTATAGCGATACAGGCATCTATTGCCCGGTCTAAATGATACTCTCCTTTGAACACAGCCATCACACAATCGCCGATGAACTTGTCAATGATCCCGGTTTGTGCAATGACCTCCTTTACGATCAGGTCAAAGTAGGTATTCAGCATTTTTACAACGGTATCAGGATTCTCCTTTTCGCTGATAGTCGTGAAACCGCATATATCAATAAAGGCAACCGTCGCTTCCACCGTTTCATTGGCTGTCAGCGAATTTTCATATTCCCGGGTACCCATAAAATTAAGCACATTGGCATCTACATACATCTTCAGGATATTATTCTCTTTGATCGCCTGCAACGTATCTTTTAACTGGTTCACATAGCGGATCGTTTTTTCCATTGTCAGTTCGAGGTCTTCAAAATTCACCGGTTTGGTCACAAAGTCAAAAGCACCGCGGTTCATGGCCGTGCGGATGTTGTCCATATCCCCGTAGGCGGATACCATTACGGCTTTGGTGAGGGGAGCTGTATCGGTCATTCTTGTCAGCAGGGTCAAACCATCCATCTCAGGCATATTGATATCACTCAGTACGATCGCAATATCCGGGTGCTGCTGCAGTTTCTCCAATGCATCCGTTCCGTTTATGGCAAAGACAAATTCATATTGCTGTTCCCTGATCTGCCGGCGGAATTTTTGCCGGATCAATACTTCGAGATCGGTCTCATCATCCGCTACCAGTATCTTGGTCATACAAGGTTCGTTTTGAGTTTTTCTTTTAAAACGGTAAAATCAAGCGGTTTGGTCAGGAAGTCGTCGGCGCCCAGTTTCATGGCCTGGTTATAGTTGTCTGCGTCGCCGTAAGCGGTGATCATCATGACAACGGGCGGTGGCGCTTCATATTTTTCCTTGATCTGTTTCAATAATTCCAGGCCGCTCATGCCGGGCATATTGATGTCAGAAAGAATGAGTACGGCTTCATGCTCGTTACTTTGCATGAATTGGAGCGCCTCTTCGCCGGAAAAGGCAAACATGAATTCCATTTCGGCCGACCGGATCTCTTTCCGGAAGCGTTGTTCAAAGAGAACCTGTACATCTTTTTCGTCGTCCACAACAAGAATTTTCATACCTGCTTATAACTTTTATGATGGTAAAATAATGGTGAACTCTGCAAATTCTCCCTCTTTCGTTTCTGCCTTCAATTCTCCTCCGTGCCCTTTGGTGATGATATCATAACTTAATGACAGACCCAGTCCTGTTCCCTGGCCGGTGGGCTTGGTGGTAAAGAAGGGCTGAAACACTTTATGAATGATCTCTTTTGGAATACCCATACCATTGTCCCGGATTTTTACCAGGATAGTATTATTTAGTTTTTTGGTGCTGACGGAAACCGTTGGCTGGTAGTCTTCAGGACGGTGTTTGCTTTTTTCCGTTATGGAGTAAAAGGCATTGGTGAACAAGTTAAGCAAAACCCTTCCAATGTCCTGTGGTATGATATTTATTTTTCCGGTGGAGGGATCAAAATCGGTTGTGACACTTGCCTGGAAGGATTTATCCCTGGCCCGCAGACCGTGATAGGCCAGTCGCAGGTATTCATCCGCCAGCTCATTGATATTTGTCAACTCTTTTTGCCCGGTACTGTTCCGGCTATGCTGCAACATACCTTTCACAATAGCATCGGCCCGTTTGCCGTGGTGATTTATCTTTTGTTCGTTTTCTTTGATGTCATGTAGAATATTTCTGGCTTCAGGGATATTTCCCTTATCCATTTCTGCATGGGCTTCCTCAATCAGTTCTGAATTTACTTCCGAAAAGTTGTTGACGAAGTTTAATGGGTTTTGAATTTCATGGGCAATGCCGGCTGTGAGTTCACCAAGGCTGGCCATTTTTTCGGATTGTATCAGTTGCTTTTGCGTGGTTTGTAATTCAGCCAATGTTTTCTGTAATGCAAGATTCGATTTCTGCTTTTGCCTGTTATTACGAAGGAGATAAAGAGCAACTAATAAAAACAAAGCAAGCCCAACTAGCAATAGCCCTGTTCTTATTTTATTGCGATATTTTATATTCTCCGCTTCTATATCTCTTTTACGCTGCTCTTCCTCCAGGGTTAGCATTTGGATTTGCTGGTTAGCTCTTGCACTATTAACACTATCATTGATACTGGCATATACTCTCCAGTATTTTACGGTGCTATCCGGATTTCGGTCCTGGTAATAATCGATCAGCATCCTCGCCGGTTTCAGTGCCAGGTTAGCAGAAGGTGTGTTACTCACTATATTTACAGCCATACTGCAATACCATGCGGCTGAGTCATATTGTTTGTGTAAATGGAAATGTTCAGCCAGTGCCACATAGGTGGCGTTTAAATACCTTGGGGATGCGGATTCCCGGGCAATTTTTACTGATTCGTCAAAATAAAAGCGGGTACTGTCAAGGTTTCCTTTCCTGCTATGGATGGTACCGAAAGTAGACGCAATGATTGCAGCATTGCTCAGCATATTCATAGTGCCTACCTGCCGCTGGGCAATACGGGCATAATGTAAAGAAGAATCCTGTTTTCCCATATTCAGATAAACGGTAGCGAGATTCATACTTGGAAACCACATGCCAACTCCTTTTGTTTGTTCGGCATAGGCAAGCGCCGTTTTGTAAAGACTTAACGCTTTCTCGTTTTCCAGCCTGTCCTTATAAATATGTGCCATTTGATTTATGGCGAAAGACATCAGTTTTATGTTTCCGCTTTTTTCAGCCATATCCACTGCTTTGCCATGTATCTGCAATGCCTTTACATAGTTGCCGGTGAGCCGGTGCCCCTGTGCCAAAGCACTCCAGGCTGACGATTCTATGATGGGGTCTTTTCGTTGTTCTCCGAGTACCAGCAATCGCTGGCCAAGATCAAGCAGTAAAAAAGGAAAGCCGTCAATAGAAGTAAGGTAGAAGTTTATGATAAGCTCTACTTTTCTATCGCTATTGGTTTCCTTCTCTAAAAGGCTGAAGATGGAATCACACTTATATTTAATAATATCTTGCATTTGCTCCTGGCCCTGAGTGGTAATACAAAGCATGGCAAATCCAAAAAGCAGTAGTATTTTTCTCATTTTAGTTGCTTGTGTTCAATTGAATGATGAATTGAGTGCCTTCATTTTCTTTGGTTTCAACTTTCAACTCGCCACCATGTGCTTTTACAATATCATAACTCAAGCTTAATCCCAATCCTGTACCCTGCCCGGTTGGTTTGGTAGTAAAGAAGGGTTGAAATATTTTATCCAATACTTTTGGCGGAATACCGTTGCCGTTGTCTTTTACAGAAATTAAAACCTTGTTACCTTCTTTCTTAGTGGTTACTTCAACAAGTGGTTCATACATAATGTCACCCTGAGCCTGCCGTAGGGTTTTCTTTTCATTCACCACATAAAAAGCATTGGTAATTAAATTTAAAATCACACGCCCGATATCCTGCGGAATGATATTGATGTTGCCAATGCTTTCATCAAAATCAGTTTTCATGGTAGCATTGAATGATTTGTCTTTTGCCCTTAATCCATGATAGGCCAGTCGTAAGTATTCATCGGCCAGTGCATTGATATCTGTCAGTTCTTTTTGGCCGCTGCTGCTTCTCGAATGTTGTAGCATTCCTTTTACAATAGCATCAGCTCTTTTGCCATGACTGATTATTTTTTGTTCATTCTCATCAATACTATCAGCAATTGATTTTGCTTCCTGCAAATTTCCTTTGTCAATTTCCTGTTTCATTTCTGCGATTAATTCTGAATTGACTTCAGAAAAATTATTGACGAAATTCAATGGATTTTGAATTTCATGGGCAATACCGGCTGTGAGTTCTCCCAACGAAGCCATTTTTTCGGATTGGATCAGTTGTGCCTGTGTCTCCTTAAGTTTCTGAATAGCCTCATTGAGTTCAGTATTTCTACGGCTAAGTTCACTGGTTCTTTCTGCAACCAGCTTTTCCAGCTCCTCTGCTTTCTTTCTCCATTCCTCTATACCTAATGAATCTGATTCACTTTCTACATTCTCTGGTTTTGAAGCATGAAAATGCAATACCTTCCACACGGCATTCAGAAATTTATACACAGTTGTAAACCGAAAAGTGATTTCCAGCACTTCATCATTTACATCCAGTAACAATGTTATACTATCGACGATTATGGCATCATCAGAACCCGGGCTATAACTCCGATATAGTTCATTTTTCCGATAGCGCAAATTCATCCCCTCTGCCTGCTCTTTTTGTCGCCTGACCATGTCTCTTACATCTTGTATAGTAAAGTAAATCTCATCTTTAGCCGTACCGATAGCCATTATGTTCCTTGCTAATAAATTTTCCATAAGATCCAGATCATTTACTCCACCAAACCCAAGATCATTCAGCAACGTATTCGCCTCATTTAATAAATGTTCCTTCTGATCCATATGTCTGTTTTTAGATGTTAAGTTGAATTATGAATTCACTTCCTTCTCCTTCCTTTGTTTTCACTCGCAATTCACCACCATGTGCCTTTACAATATCATAGCTCAACGATAGACCCAATCCCGTTCCCTGTCCCGTGGGTTTGGTGGTAAAGAAGGGCTGGAATATTTTATCCAAAACTTTTTGAGGAATGCCGTTGCCGTTATCAACAACTTTTATTTCCACCTTACCGTTCATTTTTTTTGTAGTAACTGAAACTGTTGGTTCATAACTGTCACCCTGAGCACTGAGCCTGTCGAAGTGCCGGAGGTTTTTCTTTTCATCAACAACATAAAAGGCATTTGTAATTAAATTCAGAATAACCCGTCCAATATCCTGCGGAATGATATTGATAGTGCCAATACTTTTATCAAAATCCGTTTTCATGGCGGCATTAAACGATTTATCTTTTGCCCGAAGTCCATGATAGGCTAATCGTAGATACTCATCGCACAAAGCATTTATATCAGTGGGTTCTTTTTTACCGCTGCTGCTTCTTGAATGCTGCAGCATGCTTTTTACAATAGCATCAGCTCTTTTGCCGTGATGAATTATTTTTTCTTCATTATCCCTAATATCTTTTGCAATGGCTTTGGCATCGGCATAATTGCCTTTTTCTATTTCTTCCTCCAGCTCAACTGTTAGTTCTTTATTTACTTCCGAAAAATTATTTACAAAATTCAAAGGGTTCTGTATTTCATGTGCAATACCTGCCGTGAGTTCTCCAAGGCTTGCCATTTTTTCTGATTGGATAAGCTGCTGTTGTGTTGTTTTTAATTCATTATACGCTTTCTCTATTTCTTTTGCCTGTGCCAGCTCTTTTTGCTGTGCTCTTTCCCTTTCCCTTTTTAAAATATGATTTTTATAATACCTGAAGACCAGATAGCCCGCAAGTATTGCCAGTAATGCATACAAAGTATAAGCCCACCATGTTTTCCACCAGGGTGGAGAAATAACAACAGACAGCTTTTTTTCTGTTACTGTCCCTTCGCTGTTGATGGCTCTTATACGAAGTGTATAACGACCGGGAGGAACATTAAAAAATGATGCTTTATGATCGGTTCCCAAATTATTCCAGCCATGATCAAAGTTTTCCAAAACGTACTGGTATTTGATTGCTTCCGAAGAATTGTAGTTGACAGCAATAAAATCAACAGAAAATGTATTTTGGTTATACGCCAGATTTATTTTTTCTGTTATCCAAACAGGAACTGAAAGAATTCCGTCATTATCACCCGGAAAGATCTCTTTGCCCCTGACAATAAGTTGCGAAAAATTCAATACCGGTGCCGGGTTGCTTACATTAATTTCTTCCGGCTTGAACATATAGTAACCTTCGGTGCCCCCGATAAACAAGCGACCATCTCTTGCCTTGTAGTTCGTCAGCCAGTTCCAGTTGGATGACAAAATACCATAGTCGGCATTGAACTTTTGAACCCGTTCCCGGCTGGAATCTATCTTGAGAATGGAATTAGCGGTGGATATCCAAAGATTATGCTGATCGTCTTCCAATATATTCAGTATCGTTTCTATTTCCCCCGAAAAAACGGATGAGTTAAATCCAACAAACTTATCTTTACTTTCATCATATTGAAACAATCCTACATCAGTGCCTGCCCATAATGCTCCTTTTGCATCACTCAAGACTGCTCTTACGCTATAACCTTTCAGATAATGCCTGAAAGAATTGCTATCGCTGATGAACTTATCCACTCCGCCAACATTGGCAAACCAAAGATTGTTCTTTTTATCCCTGGCTATACTATACACCGTAGTGCCGCTGATACCTTTTTCATCTTCTTTGTTAAAACGCCATACATTGAAACTGTAGTCAGATCTATCTACTCTTGCCAAACCAATTTCACCACCCAACCACAAGTAGCGGTTGTTCTCAATAAAAATACAATGCAATGAGTCCATAGTACTGCCAGACTTTACATCCGCTGGTTTGATATGTGTAAATTTTCCAGTTAACGGATCAAATAAGTCAAGTCCACCTTCATGTGTGGCGATGTATAGCTTGCCGTTTTCATCAACTTTGATATCTACAACAGTATTATTGTTTAGACTATTGGGATTTTTGGGATTATGTGTCCACACCTTAAATGAATTTGCAGTAAGATCTTTACGGACTAAACCCGAGTCGGTACCAAACCACAGTATATTGCCATTAGGCTCAAGAGAAAATGCAGTCACGGCTTTCTTGTTTGGAAAGTAAGGAATCGTTTTTCTGCCATAAGAGATTGTGTAAATATTACCATCGGTGCCGGTGATCCATGTTGAATGATCTGCTGCGACAAGAAAACGCATTGTCCCCGCATCTTTAAAACCTGCAAGTGTATCCTTTTCAAATGGAGAATTATTTTTTTTCTCTTTTGATAATCCGAAATGCCAGGTCTGTTTAGTTACAGGATCATACCAATTGACACCATTTGTAAATGATCCGATCCATAGCTTCCCTGCATGATCTTCCTGTATAAAACTGATAGCATCTGTTGTATCAGCTTTACTGATGGGGGGTCTGCTCAATTTTCCCGGTTGAGACGGATCATACAAATGCCGTGTAAACTTCCCGGTTTCCCTGTCGAGTGTATGTAGCCCATTACCTGTAGTACCCACCCAAAAATTGCCCTGTCTATCTTCAAAAATTGCAGAAACATTTGGGTTGATCAAACTCCCGGGATCAAGAGAATCTGCTTTATAAAAAATTTGTTTGCCGGTAGATGGGTCAAAACGGAACAAACCCCCGGAACGATTTCGTACCCCGGTAATAATATTACCAGAATTAAACCATATAAAACCTTTTTTGTCTTCATATACTTCATAAACATTGGGATCAATATCAGTTGGCTTATCATTTATTTTTTTGGCTATATGGATAAACTTCCCTGTTTTGGCATCAAAGTAAACCAGCCCTTTAGCGGTACCGATCCAGGGTTTCCCTGTATGGTCAATCATAATATTGAAAACAGTATCGGAAATGAGGCTATTAAAATCGGCTTTATTATTAGTGAAACGGGTAAAGGTGTTGGTAACAGGATCAAATCTGCTAAGACCTTTGTCAAAATGTGCCATCCAGATCTTGCCGGATGAATCTACCGCCAAAGAAATGATGAGATTACTGGCAGGAGAATTAGGTTTTTCCGGGTCGTGCCTGAAAGTTTTAAACTCTTTGCCATCGTATCTTATCAATCCCTTTAAAAAACTGCTAAACCAGATATAGCCTTGCAGATCCTGCGTAAATCCGTAAGCCGGCCCATAGTGCTGTGTTTTTTCACTGATATGCAAATTGAATTGCGGTTGTTGTGGAAATGCGTACTTGCTAATGCCTGCAACTATTAAAAGCAGCAATAAAAATATTTTCATACTCAATTTTCTTTTGCAGGTAATTGAATGATAAACTCAGTTCCCTCATTTTCATTTGTATTAACTTTTATTTCACCGCCATGCGCCTTTACAATATCGTAACTCAAACTCAATCCCAGCCCGGTTCCCTGTCCGGTTGGTTTGGTAGTGAAGAAAGGCTGAAAGATTTTGTCTAATACTTTTTGAGGGATGCCACCCCCATTGTCAGCTACTTTTATCGCAATACTCTGACCCCCTGAAGGGGGCTGAACCGAAGCTGTTGTGATGATAACAGTGGGGTCATAACCGGGAGTGGTCTGCTTGCTCTTTTCATTCACTGCATAAAAAGCATTGGTAATTAAATTGAGTATTACCCTTCCTATATCCTGCGGAACAATATTGATGTTGCCAATGCTTTCATCAAAATCAGTTTTCATCGTTGCATTAAAGGATTTATCCTTTGCCCTTAAGCCATGATAGGCCAGCCGTAAGTATTCATCGGTCAGTGCATTAATGTCTGTTAACTCCTTTACTCCGCTGCTGCTTCGGCTGTGCTGTAGCATGCCTTTTACAATTGCATCAGCCCGTTTACCATGGTGCAGGATCTTTTCCAGGTTTTGCTCAAGGTCTGTTGCAATGACTTTTACTTCTGCTGTATTTCCTTTATCAGCCTCGTCAACCATTTCCTTTATCAACTCAGTACTCACTTCCGAAAAATTATTGACGAAGTTCAAAGGGTTTTGGATTTCATGAGCAATGCCTGCGGTGAGTTCACCAAGACTAGCCATTTTTTCTGATTGGACGAGTTGTGATTGGGTGGCTTTCAGTTCCTGCAATGCATGGTCAGCTTTTTCCTTTTGCAAATCGGTTTCAGCTTTTTGCTTTTGCAACAAGTTGTAAGCTTTTTGTTTTTGCCGGTTATTGCGGTAAATAAGCAACATGATTATTAAGGCTACAACTATCCCGGCAAATAAAACATACATTCTTCTTTTGTTTTCAAATGCGGTGCGTTCCTTTTCTTCATTTTGCAGCCGTAACTGTTCATCCAGTGTCAGCCTTTGAAAGTCAGCCAGCCTTTTTAATTTAGTAGCAGTTAAACTATCCTTAACTGTTATTGCAAGCTGCAGGTATTTATTTGTACTGTCGGTATTGTTTTGCAAAGAATAGGCTGTTGCCAGATTTTGGTAAGCTTTGCCTAGGTTAATTTCCACTGCAGAAAAAGTATTGGTAGCGCCTAATGATTTTACTACTGGAATATTTTTAACAGCATAGTAAAGTGCTGAATCCACGTTGTTTTTTAATTGGTAAAATGAGAAAAGGTTTTCATAAACACTAGCCACTACAGTAAGATTACCTTCGGGTAATGCATAACCAAGTGATTTTTTAAAATAAGACAATGCCAGCGAATTCATTCCTTTTTTCAAATAAATGGCACCCATTGCATACCATATATTGGCCAGATATTTAGGAATATTGCCACGAATGCCATAAGCTTCTCCTTCCTTTGCATATATTAATGCAGAGTCGGGTTGATTTAACAGTAAATAATTTGTGGCCAATACCATATCAGCGACTGTAACCCGGAAATCATTGCCGATTTCCAGCCCAATTCTTCTTCCTTCTTTAAAATAATACAGGCTTTCAGAACTGCCTGTTTGCAATTTTAAATGGCCATACATGTGGTTGAGCATGGATAAAGCAATCTCCCGGCTTTTACCCGGTGTATTGAAAAGGGTAAGCTCCCAGGTTGTTGTGTTCTTACTTTTTACTACAATTTGTATTGCTTCTGTAAGGTTGGTTAATGCCTCACTAAAGCGGCCAAGGTAAATTTGCTGATAGGCTATTTGCCCTTGGGTATGGGCCTCTTCAATTGTACGGTTATACTTCCTCGCGATGGCATAGCGAAGCTGTGCGTAATGCAGTGCAGAGTCACGGTTGGTTTCTTCATAAAAAGTATAGATAGCTCTTGAAGCTTTAAACTTCACAGAATCATCAACAGCTTCCTGAAAAGCTATTTTCAAACTGTCGGGCAGTATTTGCTGAGCCTTTACAGCAAAAGGCAGCGATGCAAACAAAGCTATGATGATAATGTATTTCATTTGTTATGATACATATGGTAACTGGATGATAAATTCTGTTCCGGTATTTTCTTGTGTAGTTACTTTTATTTCCCCGCCATGTGCTTTTACAATATCATAACTCAGTGATAGACCTAATCCGGTACCTTGTCCGGTGGGTTTAGTAGTAAAGAAGGGCTGAAAGATTTTATCCAATACTTTTTGCGGGATGCCATTGCCGTTATCTTTTACACTTACTAAAACCCAATCGCCATTTCTTTGAGTGCTGACGGTAACAGTCGGCTCATAGCTGTCACCCTGAGCACTAAGCCCGTCGAAGTGCCGAAGGATTTTTTTTTCACTTACTGCATAGAATGCATTATTGATCAAATTCAAAATAACCCTTCCAATATCCTGTGACATCACGTTTATCTTACCAACTGTTTCATCAAAACGGGTTTCAAATTTTGCATTAAAGCTTTTATCCTTTGCTCTCAGGCCATGATAAGCTAACCGTAAGTATTCATCAGCAAGGGCGTTTATATCTGTCAGTTCTTTTTGTCCGCTGCTGCTGCGGCTATGCTGTAACATGCCTTTTACAATGCCATCGGCTCTCTTGCCATGGTGGTTTATCTTTTCTAAATTCTGCCTTACGTCATCTGCAATTGTTTTTGCCTCCTCGTAATTCCCTTTCTCCACTTCCTCGAGCATTTCCTCCAGCAGTTCGTTGCTTACTTCACTAAAGTTGTTGACGAAGTTGAGCGGGTTTTGAATTTCATGGGCAATACCGGCAGTGAGCTCACCCAGCGAAGCCATTTTTTCAGACTGGATCAATTGCTTTTGTGTGGCTTGCAGTTCACTTAAGGTCAGTTCAAGCCTGTCTTTTTCCTGTTGCAGCTTCAAGGCTTGTTCTTCCGATTTTGCCACATCCATAAAGCGACGGTACGACAGTTCGAATACATTTCTGAATCGTTTCAGCACATTGAGTTGTTCAGCTGTAATATTATTGTACGCAGAAATACCCAGATGGCCTTCTCCAATTGAGTATAAACAAAATGAAACGGAACGGGCCTCCAGGAGCCGGCTGTTGATTTTTGCACCGGTGTCTTCCCGCCACTTCAGCCATTGCTCAAATTCTTTTCCGCCAAGCTCCCTTTGGTACAGGGCTTCACTGCTGCGTTCCAGTTCATCATACATCTGTTTTGTTATAGGTGGTGTATCGTACCGTGATTCCCTGAATACTTCTGAAGTATCGTCCGAATAAACACAAACAAGGTACATTTCATCACCTGTCATTTTTATAACAATCTGAGCATTGCGGATGTTGCTGATGCCAAGCCCCCGCAGTTCATTATATAATGATTCTGCTACCTGTATCAGTTCTTCTGATTTGCGAATGCTCATCGCCACGGACCGCATCCGTTCCAGCGATGCTTCTATCACCGCTTCCCGGGCCTGTGCCTCCGCTACCTGCAGATCATTGAACCGTGTATAAGTAAGATTGAACACGGCAGCAAAGCGTTCTAATAATTGAATGGTTTCCTGTGGCTGTTCATCCGGCGAAGCCATACCAATAAAACCATTTCCGAAATAAGCCAGATGCTGCACCCTTCTTTTTTGCTCCAGCCCTCCTTTAAAAGGAACACCAAGATGGGTGAGATGTTGAAAATAGTCCTTCAGCTCTTCGCCCTGCATGTCTATAATCAGCGAATGCTCTTTATGCTTCCACCCTTCAAACATTTTTTTGAAAGAGGTATTGTCATTCATGTTGGCGGTATAGGCCATGCTTACTTTGGAGCCGTCTTCATCTGTTATCCAGAATTCGGCTTCGCCGTTTATATCTTTTACAATATTTATATAAAGCCGGTTGGGTGCAATACCGAGCTCAATCAATTGTTTGAACATAACGGCGGAAGTTTCTGCCAGCTCATCACTTTTGTGCATTGCCAGTGTACGGCTTCTTACTCTTTCCAATGCAGCTTCTATCTTTGCTTCTCTTGCCTGCGCTTCTGCTTTCTGCAGATCCAGAAAACGGGTATAGGTTTGCTGGAATACTTTTCCGAAACGCATCAGCGTAGCGTTCTCTTCATCTGTATAAGGATTGCCTGCAAAGTTCTCGATATACAGGCCAACATTCTCTAACAATACAGTGGATATGGCAAGACCGGGGCAACTGAAGTAATATTTCTTTGCTTCGCCCGGTACAGGGAATAATTTAAAGAGGTCATTGTAAAACTTATTTTTCTCCTCAAAAGAAAGATGGTTTACAAAAAATTCCAGCTTTTTTTCTTTTGCTTGTCTAAAACTATTCCAGTGCGGTGAATCAAAATAGGGAATGGTTATTTGAGAGGGAACCTCATGCTGGTCAGCCAGCCAGATTAGCATATCATCCTTTTCTTTGTAATCAATGATAAAACCGGCATGCTCTACAGGGATTTTTAAATAAGCGAACTGTTCGTAAACCACCTTAATGATGTCTTTTAGCTCCTCGCTTTTTTGCATGCCCATGGTCCGGCTGCGCACTCTTTCCAATGCCGTTTCTATTTTTGCTTCTTTGGCCCGGGCTTCTGCTTTTTGCAGATCGAGGAAACGGGTGTAGGTCTGTTGAAACACTTTGGCAAAGCGTAACATAATATCTGTTTGTTCCACAGATAATTTTGCACCGCCGACTATCAATACATACCCTTCCTTAAAATAGAAATTGTGCAGAAACAATCTCGCCGGCGAAATGGCAATCAGTTGTGCCGCATTCAGCGGAAAATTAGTACTGCGTTCTGCAATAAAAGTCTGGTGTTTGATGGTTTCTTTTTCATCCATTTCAACCATAAAAAAAGGATTACCCTTTTTCCAGTTCTCCACCACCTGTTGCATATGAATGGTTTCATTATGCGGAATGATAACAGGCACCGGCATTATTTTTTTTGTAGATGGATCAGGTGTGTAATTCAACCCGTTTTTTTCCTCTTTATCTAGTAAAACATAACCGGCGGTTAAGCTTTCAATACCCAGCTTTTGCATTTCTGCAAAAAGTATCTCCCCGGCCTCAAGTAACTCATCACTTTTGTGCATCGCCATACTTCGGCTTCTCACTCTTTCCAATGCTGCTTCTATTTGTGCTTCTCTTGTCTGAGCTTCGGCTTTTTGCAAATCAAGGAAACGGGTGTAAGATTGTTCAAAGACTCTGCCGAAACGTTCGAGGATCTCCAATTCGTTGTCTGATATATGATTTTCACTCACTGTTTGGAGTCCGCTATACTTGAAGAATGTAAAACCCGCAACATACCTTTTGAGGGCTTTATTCGCTTCCTGAACATGTTTTGGGAAACGTCGGAATTCAGTCTTTGTATAAAGATATTCATCATAGATTTTTTTCTCTTCCCCTTCTATGGTGTAGATAAAATTCTTCTTCTGTTCTTTCCATGCATCCCACATGGCGTGATGGAAGGGATAATCTTCAAATTTCATGTAATACGACTCAGGGTGCTTCCCCGTTTCGGGGTTTGCAGCCCAAACCGTATTACTCATGTCTTGCTCATCTATAAGGTTGATGATACAAAAAGTAAGGGTAAATTCAAGATTAGTGAACTCTCTGAGAAGCGTATCCACCACAGCAGATAACTCTGAGGAATGATGCATCGCCAGGCTCCGGGATCTTACTCTTTCTAACGCCGCTTCTATCTGCGCTTCTCTTGCCTGTGCTTCGGCTTTCTGTAAATCAAGAAAGCGGGTGTATGATTGTTCAAACACATTGGCAAAGCGTTTAAATACTTCATTCTCCTCATCGGAATAAGGGATACCCGCATAGTTCCCAATGGCAAATGCAATATTCTTGTTTCGTATGTTTGTTTTAGCCAATGGGGTATGCCGTAATAAATAATTTTTAGTTTCCTTCGGGGCATCCTTCAGCCAGGTAGTTTTAATAACATGCTGATTCCATTCCAGGCTTTCATCCGCCGTTAAAATATCTGTTGAAAACCAAATATCATTTTCTACCATTTGCTTGAAATGATTGATAGCAGGATTGTTAAGATATGGCACCTGGAGTAAAATAGGTTCCTTCACACCCGGGGCAGACATCCAAAATTTTAAATCGTAGTTAACGTTGTGAGTGATAAAACTTACATTAGAAAATTTAAATCCTAACTTTTGCAATTGCTCCGATACCACAATGATGATTTCTTTCAGTTCTTCACTTTTTTGCATGCCCATGGTACGACTTCTTACTCTTTCCAACGCCGTTTCAATCTGTGCTTCCCTTGCCTGTGCTTCGGCCTGTTGCAAATCACTGAAACGGGTATAGGCCAATGAAAAAACCGAAGTAGCCCGTTGCAATAAATCCCAGCTTTCCGCAGATATTTCGCCGGGTGATGCAGCGCCCATGTAACCATTTGTGAATTTGTATAGATGATAAGTGCGGTCGGGAATGTTGTTGCCATAAAATCCAACCAATACCTTCGAATGGTCAGCACAATAGTTTATCCATTCCCTTCTTGCATCGCCCTGCATTGAAATGGAAATTTGTCTTTCTGCGGATTGGTAAAAGCGGAGCATTTTTCTTCCTATACCTGTTTCCTTTAAATTAATCGTCATGTGGTCGGACACCAATTCTTTTTCAGGATGCTGCACATCTTTTATAGCATACCAGCATTCTGTTTTTCCGGTGTGTTCCTGATGGATATAAATAGAACTTGTTTCCAGTTCTTCTACGCCAAGCAACCCCATTTCCTTCCGTAATAATTCTGCTACCTCGACCAATTCATTTGGCTTTTGCATGGTCATGGCCCTTGACCGTACTTTCTCCATTGCAGCTTCAATCTTCGCCTGTCTTGCCTGCGCTTCAGCTTTTTGCAGGTCGAGGAAACGGGTATAGGTTTGTTCGAATACTTTGGCGAAGCGAAGGAAAATATCATGCGATTCGGGTACAGGTTCATAGGTGATAAATATGATGTACCCGTATTTGAAATATGCTACATGGTCAATCTGGGATGTGGGAAAGGAAATGCCGGCAGCTTTCATTTTGAGTAATTGCTCTCCCACGCCGGGCAACGTGCATAAATAATCATAGTGGGCGGGGCACTCTTTTTCGCCAATTTCATTAATAAGTAATGTTTCCCCTCTTTGCCCTGCCTTATAATAACGAAGAAAAATTCCTTCCCTCGGTGTTCTGTATTTTGGAAATGTGCCCTGGCCATTGCTGCCCCATTCCAATGAACCTTTTAGGTCATCATCATAAATATTAAATGCACAAAACCAGGTGGCTACCCCTAATGTCTGAACTTGTTTTACCAATTCAAGAGAAAGATCAGCCAGTTCCTCACTTTTATGCATTGCCATACTTCTGCTTCTCACTCTTTCCAGAGCCGCTTCAATCTGTGCTTCTCTTGCCTGTGCTTCGGCCTTTTGCAGGTCGAGGAAACGGGTATAGGTTTGGTCGAATACTTTTCCAAAGCGCTTGAAGATATCATGCGCATCAGGAACAGGTTCATAGGTAATAAACAATAGAAAGCCTTTTGGAAAGTACGCATGGTGCATGATCTGGAAAGCGGGCAGGGGATGCCCGGCTGCAACAATGGAATCCAGAATTTCACCGACCACCGGCAGCGTACGCATATACTGGTAGTGCTTCACTAATTTTTTGCCGCCCATTTCCACCACATGCAGGGTCTTGCCTTGTTCCAGCCCCTTCCGCATCTGGATGAATAATTCATCTTTGGTGGTGGGGGCAGTAAACGGTGGTTGTAAAACACCTTCGCTGCTCATCCATAACGTAACGGCTGATTTGTCTTCGTTCCAGGTACAATAGCCTGCACTCCATGCCGGCATGCCTAATGATTGTATTTGTTGGAATAAAAGGGCAGCGGCTTCGGGTAACTCATCACTTTGTTGCATGGCCATTGTTCTTGCCCTCACTCTTTCCAATGCTAATTGAATCTGTGCCTCCCTTGCCTGGGCTTCTGCTTTTTGAAGGTCAAGGAAACGGGTATAAGTTCCATCAAATACGGCAGCAAAACGTTCGAGCAATTGAATCGTTTCCTGCGGTCTTGGCTCAGGTGTAATGATGGTAAGTATTCCTTTGGAGAAAGTGGCTACATTCTGCACCCTTCGTTTGCCAAATATTTTTCGCAGTACGGGAAGCCCGGCCTTTTTCAAAAACTTAAAATACTCTTCCAGTTCATTTCCCTGCAGGTCAATAGTAATGGATCTTGTTTTCGCCTTCCATGCTTTATACATTTTCTGCATTACATGCGGCTCATCCAGCGAAATTTGAACTAATAAATTTAATTGAGAACCTCCGTGTTGTGTAGCCCATATATCAAAAACATGTTCTTTTTCATTCACAATTTCTATGGCCATTCGCTCCGGCTCTTCCCCCAATGCTTTGAACTGCTCAAACATAACCATAACAGTTTCCGAAAGCTCTTCACTGTGCTGCATCGCCATGGTTCTTGCCCTTACTCTTTCCAATGCCAATTCTATTTCCGCTTCTCTTATCTGTGCCTCTGCCTGCGCTACATCCATATATCTCCGATAAGCAAAAGCAAAAACATTTCTAAAGCGTTTCAGCAATTCCAGTTTCTCTTCACCTATTGCATGGAATGTGGAAATGCCGATGGAGCCGGTACCGATAGAATAGAAATAGTAGTGGAGTGCCGTACTGTTTATTATTCTATTATCTTCTTTTTCTCCCCTGCTTTTCCGGAATGCCTTCCAGCTTTCCAAATCCTTTCCTTTAAAAACAGTTTCAGAGAAAGCATCATCAGCGCTACGGATCTGTTTTATTTGCTTTTTAATTACCGGGTGTATATCATAATATAATGGAGTAATGCTTTTCCCGATCTCATCGGAGTAATCATAGTTGACAAAAGTCTTCTTCCCGTCATCATGGATATTGATCATGGAATTTCTAAGCTCCGCAAAGCCTAATTGCTTAAGTTCTTTAAAAAGAACTTCACAGATATTAGTTAGTTCTTCCGGCTTGCGCATACCCAATGCCTGTGCTCTTACTTTTTCCAGCGACGCTTCGATCTGTGCTTCCCTTGCCTGTGCTTCTGCTTTTTCAATATCTAAGTACCGGCGATAAGCCAGCTCAAACACTTTCAGAAAACGGCTGAACAACCCTTGCTCATCCTTTGTCAGGGGCGTATAAGCAGAGATCCCCAATGCCACCGGGCCCAGTGAATACCAGTAATAGGTAAGAGATGTTGCTGTATTCAGGTATGTATCAATGAAAACATTGGTGCCTTTTTGATAATTGAGCCATTCTTTTACTTTCTCTCTTCCTTTGATGTATGTAATAGACACCTCTCCTTTCCCTTTCAGCATTTTGATGGCAAAAGCCCTGGCTACTTTATGATTGGTGTAAGCGGTCTCTGTTATAAATGTTTTATCATGCTTTGCATAATATTCATAATTCATATAAGTCCCCTTCGGCACATTGAAAATGGCTGTCTGTACATTCCGGGTCTCCCTTACCCCCAGTTTGGCAAGCTGCAGTGAAATAGTTTTGCAGATCTTCAGCATATCCACCCGTTCTTTCATGCTCATGGCAATGGAGCGTACTTTTTCAAGAGCCGTCTCAATTTCCAGTTCCCGGTTTTTTCCCTCCAGTTCAACTGTGCGGCGTTTTACAGCTTCACGCAGTTGCAGGTTTTCTTTTTTTATTTTCTGGGCTGCAATTTGTTCACCTTCTTCCGTGCGGCTATCGGGAAAAGAAGCATGCTGGTGAACAAGTTTCCAGGCACCACCTGTTTGTTGAAATATGGCAGTAATGCGGGCATGCCCGTAAAAAGCCCATGCACCATCAATCAAAATATGCAAATCAGACTGCTCATTAATAACAACGGTATCACCTACTGCTTTGGCACTGATTTTTCTTTTCCGGAAATCAGCCTTGCCAGTCATTTGATCGGCTGTAGTTTTATAAAATCTTACAGCTTCCTTTTTGGAGTTGAAAATTTCACTTGCTGCTGTTCCATATGTAACCAGGTTATCATCAAGGAAGGAAGCAAAGGTTTTCATATCTCCTTTGAGATAGGCATCCCAGTAGGTATGATAAAGTTCTAGTATTTCTGTTTCCAGTTTTTTGGCCAGTTTCATATTTAGCTGTTAACCGGTAATTCAATGATGAATGTTGTACCCTCTCCTTCCTTTGTTTCCACTTTTACTTCCCCGCTATGTGTTTTTATAATATCATAGCTTAAAGACAGACCCAATCCTGTTCCCTGTCCAGTAGGTTTGGTAGTAAAGAAGGGCTGGAAAATTTTATCGAGTACTTTTTGCGGGATGCCGGCCCCATTATCTTTCACCAAAATTTTTATACCGGTGCTTGTTTTTTTTGTATCAACCGTAACAACCGGCTCATAGCCCTCCGGGTGTAGCTTCTTTTTTTCTGTCACTGCATAGAATGCATTGGTGATGAGGTTGAGAATGACACGGCCAATATCCTGCGGCATCACTTTTACCAGGCCAATACTATCATCGAAATCAGTTTTCATAGCAGCATTGAAGGATTTGTCCCTGGCCCTTAAACCATGATAAGCCAGCCGCAGGTATTCGTCTGCCAGCGCATTAATATCCGTAAGCTCCTTTTGTCCTGTACTGGAGCGGCTGTGCTGCAGCATGCCTTTCACAATGCCATCTGCTCTTTTGCCGTGGTGTAATATTTTCTCCAGGTTCTGGATCACATCGCCGGCAATATCTTTTGCATCATTTAAGTTGCCGTTATCCAGCTCCGTTTTCATTTCATCCAATAGTTCCTTGCTTACTTCTGAAAAATTGTTGACGAAGTTTAACGGGTTTTGTATTTCATGGGCAATGCCGGCAGTTAGTTCACCCAGCGAGGCCATCTTTTCGGATTGAATCAATTGCGCCTGGGCCGCTTTTAGTTCTTCCAGCGATTTTTGTAAAGCATCATTTGATTCTTCTACCGCTTTTCTTTTCAGTTCCAGTTCCTGGATGGTTTCTTCCAAAAGAATAGCGGTGGTTCGTTTTACTTTTTCAGTGCGGTCAAGTTTGAAGGTTGTTATCTCTAATTCTTTATCGGCATCTTTTATTGATTTTATGATGGCTGCCTTTTGTTCAGCAGGTAAATTTTCATCCTGCTGAATTATACTCAATACGTTTTGTAAGTGCAGGTTCATCTTATTTTTCTTTTAATGCTATGCAACAGGTGGTGAGATTATGCATTTCAAGATTGCCGCCGGTGGCTCTTCCCAGTTCCGCATTCGAAAACATACCTGCCATTGGTACATTCCAGACATTTTTTACTCCTTCCAGCTCTTTGCTCATTAATGGACCCAGTGAAAGTATTCTTCCTGCACAACTGAATACTACCAGCGCATCTGCTTCCGGCATTTCTGTGGCTTTTAAATTTTGTACGCCTTTGATCACTTTTTCCATTACATCAAAATCGGGAGGTAATGAGAACCGGACTTTTGATCCTTGTGGTACCGACCCGCTTGTGTAATAGGAACGGTCATTCCAATCTATCATCAGACCTGGCCGCATAACCGGATCGCCTTTTTCCCGCTGCAGTTGCAAAGGAAAATTGGCAGCAATTTCAACCAGTAAATTATTATTCTCCGGGTTTGCATTTTCAATGCCACCATATTTTGCAGTAAGATCAAGTACAGGAACATCCTCCACTGTGTATACATGGTTACCTTCGCTTTTAGTAACCATTTTTTCCGTACCAACTGCCTTCCATCCACAAGTAGCAATACCCTTAATTTCCACTTTTGATTCATCCAGTGCAATACATACCATCCCGTTGCCGCTGTCTTTTCCATTGGTAAAAACAAACGTATTCGTAAATGAATAATCATCACCGGCGGCGCCGCCAAACGCATTGACGTCTGGCCCGCATATATCTTCGATACCCCGCAAGACCTCTTCACCATCCGCTGCAGCATTACTGATACCAATTAAAAAAGCCGGCATCGGAAACTTTGCTTTAGCTTTTTGTGCAATGCCTTTTGCTACTTCACGATATTTTTTTTCAGGATATTCTTCAAAATAAATTTGAAAATGATCTTTGTTCAAATCAAGCAAGAGAATTGCTGCTGAACTCTTCTCCGGTTCTTCATCTATGAACTCGCCATTGGTAGTGCAACCAAATATGCTGATACCTTCTTTATCCAGTAATTGACTGATTGCTTTTCTATCCTGGCTTTTTGAAATAAAGCAAATAGCTAATGTGGGTTTGAATCTGTCAGCCATGCTTTGTTCCAATGCTGCTTTAATTTCTCCTGTTGATTTTCCTTTAATTGATTTTGCTTTCATTTTATATTTTTTCTTTTGTCATCCTGCGCTTGTCGAAGGATTATTTTTCTCTTAATGCCACCAGGCAGCATGCATTATTATGATACTCATATTTGCCATTTTTTGATTTTCCATATTCACCATAGGTAAAAAAGCCTGCCATGGGGGCATCCCATATTTTCTGCACCTGCTCAATTTCTTCTTTTATTACCATCCCGAATGACAAATGTCTGCTCACACAGGAAAACATGATCAGGGCATCGGCTTGCTGCTGTGCATTGTCCTTAATGCCTTTACAGTCTTCAACAACTTTGTCAATGGAATCAAAATCCGGTGGCATCGAAAATTTTATTTTTGACCCTTGCGGAACATTTCCGGAACAAATAAGCGAACGATCTTCACGATTGGCAAACATAGCGGTACGTATGACAGGGTCTGTATCTTCCCGTTCCACCTGCAATGGATAATACCAGGAGCTAAGAAATGTCACCACTTCATTGTTGCCTTCCTGTTGTATCTCAACGCCCAGGAAATTCATTAACATATCCAAAGCCGGTTTATCGTCGATGGTATATACAATATTCCCTTCGCTTTTTGTAACTGTTTTTGTAGTGCCAATAGCATTCCATCCACAAGTAGCGATACCTTTAACATCTATCTTATCTTCATCAACAATGAGTGCTACCAATGCGCAGTCTTTGCTTTTTCCATTGGTAAAAACAAAGGTTGATTCAAGTGCCAGATCATCTCCTGCCTTACCTCCAAATACGGTTACTTCGCCGCTTGCCGATGAAGGAGATTTTCCAAAACCCTGTATAATGCCTTCAATAAAAGGTTCACCATCTGAGGACACTCCGCTATTAGCTATAATAAACGCAGGGTTGGTAAAGGTTTTTTTACCGATGATGCCAAGTTTGTTTGCATCTTCTAGGGCGGTCACCTGGCTCGTTTCAAGAAATTCAATTTTAAAATAAGCCGGATTCATGTCGAGCAGCATTATAACAATGCTGCCTCCTTCAATTTCGCCATCAATAAATTCACCTGCAGTGGTAGCGCCAAATATCTGAATGCCATTGACGTCAAGTAAACCGGAAATAGCTTCTCTGTCCTGTTTAACAGATATGAATACAATGGCTAAAGTTGGCTTGAATCCATCAGCCATGCTTTCTGCCAATGCAGAACTGATTTCTTCAATTGATTTTCCTTTGATGGATTTTGCTTTCATGTTTTCCTAAATGTCTATTTTTCTTTCAATGCTACCCAGCAGCACATGCCGGAATGAAAATGCTGTTGACCATTTTTTGTTCTTCCAAACTCGCCATAGGTATAAAACCCTGCCATGGGCACCTGCCAGACTTTTGCCAGTCCTTCATTTTCCATTATTGTCAGTGGTCCTAATACCGGGGGCCTTCCGGCACAGGAAAAAATAAGCAAGGCATCGGGCTTATCTGTCAAAGAATTTTTAAGGGTCGTTGCTTCTGAAATAATTTCTTCTGAAATTTCAAAGTCAGGAGGGGTGGTGAAATGAAACTCAGAACCCTCTTCCATTTCTATATCCATGATCAAAGCACCGGATTCTCTATCTATCGACCGGGGCGATTTAATAATGGTTTCCCCATCCTTTCGTTTTGCAATAAAAGGGAAATGGATAGAGAGGTCTTTAAAAATATCGAAGCTTTCATCCCCGGTTTTTTCTGTCATGCCAAGGTATTTCAAATACATTTCCACGGCTGGTTTGCCATCAATGCTGTAAATTTTATTGCCTGAACTTTTTGTTACTTTTCGGGTAATGCCCAAAGGCTTCCATCCGTGAGTAGCCATACCATGTAAAGAAATTTTAGCGGCATCAAAAACCAATGCGGCAATACCATAACCCGATTCTTTTTGATGGGTAAATACATAGCTGTTCATGATGCTCCAATCGTCACCGGCCATACCTCCAAAAAAAACACAGTCTTCACCCAGCTCTCTAACCAATGTTTTTACTAATGTATCGCCATCAAAATATTGGCCATCTCCATAAGTGCCACTGCAAGTCAATAAAAATGTTGGGGTTTTAAAACGATGCAAAGCTTTTTCAGCAAGGAGTGAAGCTGCTTTTTCCACATCGTCATTTTCCACATCTTCCATTAAGATAGTATAATACTCCGGGCTGACATCCAGCAAAAGAACAACTGTTTCACCTTCACTTTGATGCTCATTAATAAATTCGCCACAGGAAGTGGCTCCAAAAACCTCTATTCCATGCCGGCTCAGCAACTCACAGACAGCTTTGCGGTCCAGCTTGACAGAAATAAATACAATGGCCAGAGCGGGTGCAAAACCATCTGCCATACTTTGCAGCAATGCCTCCTGTATTTCTTCTGCGGATCTCCCTTTGATAGATATGGCCCTCATATTGGTTGATTGGCGGTTATAATTAGGGCCGGCAGATAAGGCTTTGAATTTATCTTTTTTTCTTCAAACACTGTTGTGAGAAATATCAATATTTCCGGGGTAATGAGGTCTGTTGCGGCTTTTTGCATTTCCGGGACTTCCCGGAGATCAACACCCGGCTGACCTGGTAAAGGACGGCAAATGGATCAGCCTGCAGGTATTGTTAAATATACCTGCTGTATCTTAACCAGGCAAAAGGCACATAAGGAAAATCATCCCGCCGGGTGATAAAGGTCACATGCAGGGAAATCGGGCTACTCTATGTTTACACCCGATCTGAAGAAATGAACAAAGTGATCCGGTTTACATTACTGTGCGTTACCTGTGTGGCGTGGTGGCAGCGATAGTGGAGTTGATAGATTGGCTGAACAAGTAATCATAAAATCAACGATATGAAACTAAACATGGGGTCAGCGGACAGAATCCTCCGCATCATTATAGCCGCGGTGTTGGGCTGGCTGTATTTCAGCGGAACAGTCACGGGTACTTTGGGACTAATATTGGTAGTGTTAGGGGGTGTATTTGTGCTGACAAGCCTGATCGGTTTTTGCCCGCTCTACACGATATTTAAAATAAATACATGCCCTCGTAAAGAAGGCTCAAAATAAATCTGCCCTGGATTCTGGCAGATGTTGATTGGTGATGGAATAAAGGCAGGCCGCCCGGTCTAGCCTTTATTTCTTTTATAGACAGGTTATTCTTCTTTTCCTCCTTTTTCTCCCACAAACCAATGCTCTTTATTCTTAAACAGAACATTAAAAGTGGTCAGCGAGCCATAGCAACGGGTGACGTATTGCTGCATGTTCACTTTTTCCTCGTCGCTGAGTTTTTTGTTGCTGTTGATATTTTGCTCCAATACCCGAAGCCTGTCACGCAACATCACTATTTTATGAAATAAATCCTCAATAGGGATTTCTTTCGGCTTTAATGATTTATCAAAGGGCTGCAACAGCATGACGCCTTTGGTCCATTTTTCTCCTAATGGAACATTTTCGGTAAGCCCACCCCAGAGGCGAAGTATTTTCAATAGCGATCTTTCCACTTCGCTGTGAGTTTCTATTTCTTCGGTCACATTTTCCGGAATGATCTCGTCCAGTTTCTCATCCGTCTTATCTATTTCCTTGATGCCATGATTGATGAAGGAAATGAGATACGTGGCGAAGCGGATGCCGACGATAACACCTGGGCCATATTGCGTTGGTTGTGGTACCTTTTTCCGCTGTTTAGAGGGAAGGAAGGGGGTGCGGGGGTGGGAAGGTAGGAGAGGTCGATATGGATGTCTGATTTTCCGACAGTTATCTTATTGGTGATCATCTCAACAATTGACCTTTTTTCCTCAAACGGCAGCTTAATCCAGTTGTTGTAGAGGTCTTTTGCTCCGGCAAGGACTGTTTCCGAGGAGAGGTATTGAATTCTGAGGAAGTCTAGTTCTGCTTCCAATTCTGGAAGGGTATTTTCAAGTTGAGCAATACGTTCTTCAACAGGTTTTATGAGCGGAGCCAGTGTTTCTTTATTGAGTTCGCCAGTGAGCCGAAGGCCAACCAGCGCTTTTGCTTCCACTTGTAGTTTCGCTAGTTCTGACCTTGAATTGTCGAGAAGCTGCTGTTTTTCCTGGACGTCAATATCCGACCGTTTGAGGTAGTCGGAAATATTTGAATCGGTGAAAAGAAAGCTTTTCAACTGTTCGAGGTATATTTCATCAATGTCAGCAACTTCAACCTTTGTATTGCACTCCTTACACCGATAGGTGGGGGTCTTGTCTTTGTGGTAAACGTACATCTTTTTGCCGCAAGAGCAGGTCATATAGCCGGACAGCAGGTGAACGGCTTTGGGGCCTGGTTTCTTCATTTTTGCCATCTGTTCGCTTAATATCCGGTTACATTCCTCCCAGGTAGTTTCGGGAATAAGAGCAGGACAGGGAACGTACACCCACTCACTATCTGACTTTATCCGGTTCCCTTTTTTTGCTGTTGTATAATTTGTTCTGCGAATGCCTTTTGCGGTGGTGTCTTGCAGCAACCGGGCAACGGTTGTATGGCCGAATTTTGAACCGTTCCGGGTCCGGTACCCCATTTCATTTAGTTCCCGGGCAGTGGCTTTTTTTCGTTTTGTCTTTAGAAAGATTTCATACAATAACTTTCGGACAGGCGCTTCTTTTTCGTCTATGACTAGTTCTTTGCCTTGCCATTTGTAGCCAAATGAAGATTGACCATTTAAGGGTTTCCCGAGTTTCGCACGGATAGGGACAGATGCGGCCACCCGATCTGCAATTTCTTCTCTTTCCCAAGTAGCCATGGCCGCAATCATGGTATAGAACAGTCTTCCGGCAGGCGTGGAGGTGTCAATGCTTTCGGCTAAGGAGATGAGGTCCGCATTGTGGCTTTTAAAAATATCTGCAAACTCAAGAAGCTCTTTTGTATTACGTGCAAGCCGTGCAAGCTTCGAAAAAATAAGACCGGTTATCTTGCCAGCTTTAACATCATTAAGCATTCGTTTTGTTTCCGGTAAATCCATTACCGACTTCCCACTGACCGCTTCTAATCTATAGACTTCCGCAACTTCCCATCCTTTTGCTTCTGCGTAGAGACGGGCACGTTTTTCATGATGCTCTGGGCTATCATCCTTCACCTGCATTTCGGTTGACACACGAATCCAGATACCAATTACTTTTTTCGATTCCATTGTTCTATGATTTTGGGTGTCTATAAAGATACAAAATCAATCTCGATCCTAAATACGACGAACTGACTGACGATAATTTATTGAGTTAATTTCAAAAAATTCATGCCGAAAGTGAAATCATATATATCAAAAATCAATAGTTTCATTAGTTAGGTTGAGTATTTAACTGAATTGTATCCAAAATTCTTGTCATTGGTATCGTTGTTACGAGGAGCAAATGGTTTGAAAGTAACATCAGGTTGTAGATATAGTTCAATGAGCCATCTGTTTATCGGTTCCCCACAACATAACCTAATTCTTATGACAATTTTGATGATGTTAATGATTTCGTTCAACCAGATACAAACCTCATTTAGGGTGGCGACAAATACAGGTGGATCAAAGTGGTTCAAATGATTCCTGATATCTTTTATATTTATCAGGCTAGATGATTCTTTTTCAATTTTTAACTCGTTGCCTGTTATAGACTTCACCCACTTCAATTTGTCTAGGAGTCGCCTACCATGTCTTAGTCCTACTTTATTGAGATCAAATGACCACTCAGGTTTTTTGTGGTAAAAGGCCTTTAGATATAGCTGATTCAAGGATATGTCCACTAACGAAACTGTGTCATTGATGATACTTTTTAAAGAAAAAAGCCATTCGGATGTATGGAATAGGTGTGACGATGTTACCAGAAATTTTCGATTATGGGCAATTCTTTTTGTAATTAACGGGAGAAAGCTAGTTATTAATACACCCTCTTGATTCAGTCTTGGAGTTATTGGGAAATTATCCCCGTACTGTTGTGATAATAATTCGTCTTTTATTTGAATTTCACCACCATCTCCTTTATAGTAAAAATTCATGGCCACATCTATACTTCTATCCATCCAAAAACTGACAAGTTCAGGAAGCTCTAACTGTATATGGTTAAACGTGTTCTCTTTTTGCAAATGTTGACGTATAATCTTATAGTTTACCGGGGAAGAAGTTTTTTTCTGTTTAGTGGAAGGGTCAATCCATTCAATCTTTTTTAGTGTCAAATCTGATTTTAACTTACCAATGTTCTTATAGTGACTTCCAAAGAAGTGAGATGCAATAAGAAGGGATAGATAATTCAGTCTTTCAGGATTGGGAATGCTATTGAAATGGAAAAACGTATGGTTGTACTTTTCAAATAGTTCGGGCCTGTCTATTGAAGCAATTGCGCCATTTGTATAATCAATATAAACATATTCATCCATAGATTCTAATTTTATTTTAAGGATCGTAAAGGGTAAGTTCAAAAACGAAAATTGCTATGAAAAATAACAAAACTGCGAATCTTTTCAAAGAATCTTCAAGCTGAACAAATCGACTTTAGAATTAATAAAGCCTGATATAAATATCAGGCTTGTGCATTTCAATTCTCTTAAAGCATCTCCGATTGCTCAACTTCTTTTGGATCGGCGGGGGCAGGCTGGTGATTCAAAATGAAATCAACCGCCTTCTGTGCATTGCCACTTGCCTGCACAATGAACTTTTTGTCATTTTTCAGCTTCCCGACCCACCCTTTGATATATGCTGCGCTGTTGCGTTCAACAGAACTAAGGATACCGGTATAGGATGAGAGATAGGCTGAGCCCAGTTCAGCAGTCAATTCTTCGATGCTGTAGAGGTCGGAGCCAAACTCTGCCATCTCGGTGATGGTTGAGCGGTTTAGCCGTTTTTCATGCCCCGTACTGTGTACCAGTTCATGGAATAGCACAGCATAATACCCTTCCATACTTTTGAAGGTTTTACGCTTGGGCATATTGATGTAGTCTTCGGCAATGTGGTAATAAGCGTGTTGCTCTTTGTGCTTGATAGGAGGGCAGTGTTGCATACCGGTAAGGATGGCTTCGCACTCAAGGAGTGGCTCATGTTCTTTTGTAGCGACCGGCTCAATGAACGATTCAGGGATGTCTTTGCACTGGGCAATATTGAAGACTTTGTAATACCGCAGGATGGGCACTTTCTTCTGGGTTTCTTCCTCTCCTTCCTTTTTTTGAGGTGTTTTCCAGTAGATAACGACATGGCCGTGCTCGCCTTGCTGTACGGAGCCGCCGATCTTCTTCAATTGATCCCAAGTGAGGAACAGGTTGCGCTCATACTGAAGCGACAGGAGGAGCCACAGGTTAATTCCCCGGTATGGCCGCTTGCTAACGAGATTCATCGGCATCCCGGCATTCGTCCACGGCTGTTGCCAGGGAGCGGTGCCTTCTTCCAGAAGGGCAATCATTCGGTCAGTGACGATTTGATACACATCCAGCTTGGTGGATGAAGTGTTGTTTGAATCCATAATTCAGATGATTTAATTGTGAAAGAATTGTTTCTCTTAGTGTATGGAGAATGATGAGATTGAGTAAGAGAGGGAAATTTGCTTTTCCCGCAAATTGAGCAGTTGGTTCCATTAATAATTTCTAAACCGATATCTGATAGTCTATTAATGGTATGAGTATTTTAGCTAAAAACTATTTATTATGACCTTTACATCTGCAATTGTTAATTTCTTATCTCACTGTCGCCATGAAAAAGGCTTGAGTACTAAAACCCTAAAAGCCTATGAAACTGACTTAGTGCAGTTTGCTCGTTTTTTAAGAGGAACTTATATGGTGGCTAGTATTTCGAAAAATGAACTTCGGAGTTATTTGACATCAGTTTCAAGTTATAAGCCGAAAACTATTAAAAGAAAAATAGCATCATTAAAGGCAATATTTAATTACTTAGAATTTGAGGATGTGATTTTAGTTAATCCGTTTAGAAAAATGAGGATTAAAATAAGAGAACCGAAAACTCTTTGCTCTGTATTAGATTTTACCGAAGTAAAAAAAATATTCAAAAGTGGCTATAAGTTTACAAATGAGAAGAAGGTGAAAAGCAACTTTTCCTATTTAAATAGTTTACGAAATATTGTGATTATTGAATTGCTTTTTGCTACAGGAGCTCGAGTTTCTGAAATTGCAGGTTTAAAGGTTGATGATATTAATTTAACTACAGGATTCGTGAAGATCACAGGCAAGGGGAATAGAGAAAGAGTTGTCCAAATATGTAATGATGAGACCTTGACGATTCTGAGATCTTATTATACTGCTTTTAAGGAAAAAATTGACAATAATAATGGGTTTTTTTTAATTAACCGGTTTAATCGGGGGCTAACAGATCAGTCAATTCGTCAAATCGTTAAACAGATATCCAAAAACGCAGGAATAAGTAAGCGAATTACACCGCATACATTTCGACATACTTTTGGGACACTTTTATTGGAAAACGGAGTTGACTTGCGATATATTCAATCTTTGCTCGGACACAGTTCAATTACTACAACGCAGCTATATACTCATGTTTCGAAAAAACACCAGCGCCACTTATTAGCTTCCAAACACCCACGGAGAGATATTAAAATAGAAGCTATTCCCTTACTCATATATCGATAACTAATAATTATCAATGTATCAATTTAACGAGAAGAACAATGTTTCATTGTTTCTATCAGATTTACAGTTAATCAAACAAATCAAGAATTCCATTAACGGGAAAATTGAATTATATAGGCACTCTAATCTTGGACAAGTACTAATCATTAATGACGAAATACAAAATATTGAGGCTTGGGCGCCGTTTTATCATGAAATTGTTGTTCATCTACCCATTTTGTTTATTGAAAAAATAGAGACTGTTTTAATCATAGGTGGCGGCTCTTTGTATGCAGCGCAAGAGGTATTGAAATATGAGTCAGTAAATGAAGTTTTCCTTGTAGATTTTGATAAGGACATAATAGATTTAAGTAGCAGATATTATCCTCATGCCAAGAGGGTCTTAAATGATCGTAGACTGAAGATAGTAACGGAAGAGGCGTTTAATTACATTCAAAAAAGCAATCTTAAATTTGATTTAATCATTAATGATTCTATAGATTTATTTAATAACGCGAAGAAATTCGTAAAAAAGAACGTTTACAAACTATTAGCCGAAAAGACCACTCGTTCTGGCGTTTGTAGTGATGTTATTTATCGGCATATTTTTGAGAAAAAAACAACGGTCAATACGGTGAAACAATTAAGGAATGGATTTACCACTGCATTCTCGCTAATTGCTATTCCAGAGTATCCCGGAATTTTGCATCTTCTTTCCATGTGGGGAAATAACAGTAACCTCACTCAAAAGTCTACAGAAGTTTATAATAAGATTCAAAAAGGCTGGCTTCTCCATCCCGAATTAAGCCCTTGTGAAATTTATAATGCAGGCTTTTTACCATTCTATCTGTATCTCCCACCTTACTTAAAAAAGATAATTGAAAGGTAAACTATAAAATAAACTTTCTTTTAAAACTTAGATCTTTACTGGGAGATTCGATGTCATCATAAAAGACTTTAGCTTTATTCCACGCTTTTGCATGGATAATTTTTTCGATACAAGAAGTCTTTTCAGAATCATCACTTATATAACCATATTGAACAAGGTACTGGTTGGCAGTTGATTCTGTTACAGCCCAGGGGGATCCTAAAAGTGAAACACTTGCTCCTGAGGATTTTGTTATGGGTTTTATTGAATTAATTTGTAAATACCATAAACTCTTATATTCGTCTGTTCGGATAACAATACCGGCTTTACTTGCAATTCCCTGCGCAACATATCCATGCTGACTTGGACATTTGGAAAGTTTCCCGGATACTATTGCTCGTTGACCGTAAAATTTAGGGTCAAAAAAATTAGGGATTGTTTTTAATAATTTTTTTGTCGGTGCTACGCCAATTAAACCCTCTCCTACAAACCCATATCTATGATATAGTCCTACAATCGTTTCGCCATTTAAGCTACCAATCCTTAAGGCTGCATCAGAGCCAGAGAAAAATTCTAATGCTTGATATTCGCTACTTGTAATGGCACCTGGAAAACAATACAGAGTGTTCCATCTTTTGGCATTGTAAAATGGATTTCCAGGAAAAAGTTGAGAGTAGGGGGAAATTAAAGCATCAATGTGTACCGTGTCCCCATCTCCAAGATTATTATTCATGATACCCCTTTTCCAAAAATCCATCGGACCTTCAAAAGAATTTTTTTCATATACTTTGGAAACTATTTTTGCAAAAGTATAGGAGCCTATTGCGCCCACAATCGTTTGCGCAGCGGCCTCCAACAAGGGCTTCCATAGAATTCCATGTGTATCATTCATACATTGATAATTATTAGTTATCGATTGTTAAATATAAAAAATAATCTTCTAATGCGTGACTACTTTCTGCCTCAAACCTCAATAGGTATAGTAGAAAGCAGTTCAGGTCATGGTATAGTAAACACCATGAGGATAAGACTGCTTAGAATTAAGGATTTAAAGTATGTCAGAGAAATTGTGCGGGCGAATTATTCAAAATTGTATGAAAAATTAGCAGTACGAGAAATAAAAGATATGTTTATAGAAACCTCGATACGCCCCACATACTTTGTTGCCGAAGAATCGAATAAGGTGATCGGTTTCGCGGGGTTTATTCAGTCAATGATCGACTACGGGGTTTATCAAATCTTTTGGGTTAATGTACACCCAAAATGGCAGAAAAGAGGAATAGGTAGAAAGATGGTTTCGAAAATCATTGGAGAAATAAAGAAGCGAAATGATTCAAGATTGATCATTCTAAGCGCAGATCAAACAATTGGTAACCAAAACTATTATAAAAAAATATTTGGATTTAGGAATATTCAAAATTATGAAAAAGGGAAATCTTGCCTTATGTCCCTGTCGTTAGAAAAATTAAAATAAATCAGAGAATCCTTGTGATTTTATGTGACTAATTTAAAAAAGATGACTCCTGTACAATACAGAAATCATCTTTTGTTGAATCGACGGTAAGTTTTAATAGTGTCTACTTTATAGGGTATACATCACATACTATGTCCTGTTTTGCTCATTTCAGTGCTTTTGTTCTTCATGGACAGCCACCGCCACTGCTTCAAAGAGTTTGATGTAGTAGCGGGTTTTGTTGCGACGCTCTTTATGATAGACGTAGGTGAGCTCCGGGAATTGAGTGGCAAGTGTGTGCATCATCGCTTGTTTAACTTTCTTTTCTCCGGAGGGACAAAACGAATGGAATGCTTCCGGCGAATGTTGCGTAACAGGGATGCCCTTCGCTTTAAAATACCGGTAGATACGGTCGCGAAGGACCTTGAATGCTTTAGTTTGGTGATACGCATGGGGAATTGACAAAACAACCTTTTTAATACAGTATCTGCGGACACACGGCTCCAAGCTGGTGATTATCGCGTTTGCTTTCCGGGCAGACCAGGGCGATTTATATAGACGAATTGAGTAGTCGATAAGTCGTTCCTGCGAGATAATTGCTGTCCCAAGGAGCCGTGTGTTCGTACTAATGCCGAGCGTCGCCATGGCGGCTGCTCTGGCTTATAAGGAAGACGTAGAGGGCCGCCCTGGTTTTCCTGATCTGGTGTTCAGGGAGAGCCATCACTTTGTTAAGAATACGCCTCAGAAATTCCTCTTTGTATTTGCGGACATAAAGGAGGTGCAGGGCGAGAGAATCCAGGTCATTTAAGGTGTCGGCGATTTCACGGGCAAGCCGAACCTCAGCGGGATCATAGGAGTGGTGCATAGATGAAAAAAGCGCTAATGATAATGTTCCTCCTTAGTGGAATCAGAACGTTACGTTCTTGTATATACCGTTTCGTTATCGTTCGTTTATATACGGAATTTTTATCAAGAACAGATACCGATACCATAAAGAGAGGAAAAGAAAAGGACATTGCGGTGTCCTTTTCGGAATGATGATGTTGATACATCACCACGGGATTTCGTCAGGCATATGGTGAGTGATGAGGAATAAACGGCTCAGTGTCCTGAGCCAACAACCTATCCTCTGTAGCAGAGTGCAGCCAGAGATCATCATAGAGCTGATGCGGAAGTACCTGATAAAGCCGTGCGAGACGGAAGATCTGCACCATGCGTGGCATGACCGCACCGGTTTCCCATCGGGAGAGGGTGCTGGTATCAGAAAGCCCGAGCATGCGTGCCACTTTCTTTTGGGAGTACCCTTGGCAATGCCGATATGATCGTAGGTTGTTAGGAAACCGACTTATTTCCATGCATCAAGTCTAGACAAGAAGTGGAAGTGAGATAAGGGAGGGTAATTTGTGGATTATGCAAATGGTGGGGATAACTAGATCACTAAATATCAGGTTCAACAGAATTAGAAAGAACTTGAAATAGGCGGCGATGAGAGTAGCCTCATTATTTATTTGAAAATCAAACCAATTTTGAAACGCATTTTATCTGATATTTTTTGGCTACTGAAGTTAGTTCTTTGTCATTTGTGATAATGGTAAATTCATCGGGGAACAAAGTGTCAACAATATCTCTTTCCGCTAAAACATAGGCAATCATCACTACATCTGCAGTACCGCGCCCGGGATAAAGTGAGATAAGTTTCAGATTACCCCCTTCAGCTTTCATTACCTCCTTTAACTTTTCTAAATGCTTTTTGGACATACGCAAAATATTGATCCCCGTTTTTGCCAGAGTCCTAACCTCTGCCCGTGAGTAGCCAGCTTCTTGGATTACCTCTTCAGTAATACAAAGATCAGTTCGCTTTGAATTATTTTTCAGCAGGTCATTTGATAGTGCATTTTTGTCAAGAATATATTTCATATTACAATCCAAATTTTAAATTGTATGCGTTAAAAAGTTGCGTATCCATTTTTACTTGTCGAAATAGGACGTTCTTTACTTCAACCTCAGATACTTTATTTGCCCTAAATGCCTTAATAACTTCACGAGAAAGCCTCTCCCCGTTGTATTTGCTATAGCCGTTGATTGGTAGCACCTGTCTTTTTTGTTTTGGCTCTGCTTTTTTAACATCTGCTAACAATGCTTGCCGAAATTGATTTGCCAGACTCTTTTTAATAAGTCCGTTTTCCTGGAGCTGCAATAAGATCATACTTGGAGTCACTTTAAAAAAGTGTGCAACTTCTTTTAATTCATCTAAAGTATCAGCTTTTCGACCACCGAGGTCTTCAGGCGGAACCAATATACCACCGGCTATTGAAAAAGCCTTTTTGAGCGTATTGTCTTTTGTATTTCCTGCTTTTGAGTTGAGAAAGAACTTACCCAATGCAGTACATGCAACCATCGTGAGAAGTGTAAATATTTGCCTACCTGTCGATTCTAGAATTTTCGGCTTTTCGTCTCCATCACGCGTGTTAATGAATATATAAGGGAACTTTTTGTCCTTGATACAAACTCCGCTAAAACCCAACTCCCTGCTAATATTTTGAGGCATGTAATTGTACGAACTGAAGGAGACCAGAATATTTTTTTCCTCAATTTTGCGACATAAATAAGCAAGCACTTTTTCCTTTGATAGTGACCTAAGGTGTTGTAGGTCAAATTCAAAATATTCACGTATATACTTTGAGATTGAACTATCTGAAACACCGTTCTTGATTTTAGGAAGGGCACAACCAATAAATTTGTTCGGAGTTGTATCCACTAAAATTCTACCTTTCAGGAATTCTTGCTTTCTTGCCAAATCTTTTATAATTAATTCGATATCAGAAATCTGAATTTTCCCTCTAGAAGCAACTTGTATTTCGTCTTTCGTTGGAATTTTTTCAAATAGATGTTTATTCTTTTGGCTGATTTGTCTGTTTACAATGTGAGGAGGTGCGAAAAAGAGGGGATATGGAACGCCAGATCTCACAGCTAGGTCTTTTAGATCTTCAAAACTTATCTCATTATTTGTGATAGCACGCTGATAGGAGGCCAACTCCATAATTGGTGAAAAATCCAATAGAGATATGAAGACCTGTCTACTAATAGTAACGGTCTCCTTAGGTAGCTTGAGAATAAGGTTTTCCATACTTCCCGAAAATTAGCATATTTCTTAAAAAAAGCACTAGGAAACCGAATTCAACGGATGTTTCATTATTTGTGCCTTTAAATGTTCGGTTGTTGCAGCCAAATAAATAGTTGTTGTTTTAATGTCACTATGACCCATCATTTTGGAAAGGGCGTAAATGTCACACCCTCCTTCGAGCATCAAAGTTGCGAATGTATGTCTTAACTTATGTACTGAAAACGCTATTCCCGATACTGCCTTTATATGATCAACAATATGTTTAAGCCCATCATCGGTGAGGCCTTGATTTCGCGTGGATGATGTAAAGAATTCAGCGCAGGTAATGATTAGTTTCTTTCGTTCTTCCAGGTATCGTTTCAATATTTCAGCGAGAGTCATGGACATTGGGACAATACGATCCTTAGACCCTTTTCCTTGTCGAATGAAAATAGTGAGGTTTTCAATATCAACATCAGCGTATCTCAGATTCAAAAGTTCTGATTTGCGTAAACCAGCAAAGATGAACGTAGCGAACATTGCATGATTTCGTTCTCTAAGAAATCTATTTTTCCAGGAGTAATTATAGATGATCTCCAGCATACGCAATGCATTTTGTCGGGTTAGTTTCTGGGGTAGTTTTTGCTCAAGGTGGGGTTTTTCAATGCCAGCAACGGGGTTTTCAACGAGGTACCCCTGTTGAATACACCATCTGAAAAACACCATTAGTGATTTATGGAAAACTATCGCAGTATTCGATGACCAGTTACGCTGCGATCTGCCATAGTACAGCAGTTCTCGAACACTTGCTTGAGTAGCATGCTCGACTTCCGTTACGCCGGTGATTTTACAGTAAAAGTCGATGACAAGCTTATACCGTTTAATCGTTGCCTTTGCGAACCCCTTAATAAAAATCGAATAATCATAGAACTGTTTCGCAGCATTTTGGATATTCATTGGATAATAACTCTGTACCCTCCGTCAATACTTTTGACGACCTGTTTTCAAACGGAAGCAGCCCCACAAACCGCCTAATTTCCAAAATACCCTTATTCGGTGCCCCCAGCAGGATTCGAACCTGCGACCGTCTCCTTAAAAGGGAGCTGCTCTACCGACTGAGCTATGGACGCTGGAAAATACTTTGGTAAATAAGGATATTTTGGCAGTGGGCTTTGAAATCAAGTGCGGTTTTCACGACCTGTTCCCTTGTTAGAGGCAAGTAAGAAATGCTTCTAAAAGTGTATATCCGGAGGGTATGTAAATGATAATAATACAGGGCAGCTGGTATGCTACAGCAATCAAATTAAATTATCAATACTCATAGATTCGATGTCACCGCGGAGGTGATCAGTGGGGAGGCACCGTAGATATGTTAAGGTCATTGCAATGCTCTTATGACCGAGCAGTTGCTTCAACTTAGCAATATCTTTGCTCGCATTGAGGAAATTTACTGCGAAGGTGTGTCGAAATTGATGTAAATGGAAACTAACCCCGGAGAATTGCCTTATTCGTTCTACAAGGTGCTTTAAACCATGTTCGGATAAGCCACTATTACCTCTGACGGAGACAATCAAATGTGGCGTTGCTGATGTTTTCCTGTCGTTTAAATAATCCTTTAGATGCATTATAAGCGTTGAATGGAGTGGTAGTTGGCGTGATCTATCGGTTTTTGATGTCTCTGCCCGTACCGTTAAAGCTTTCCGCTCAAAATCCACGTCCCTTACTTGCAATGACAACAATTCTGCTTTACGCAATCCACAGAATAGGAGCAGATAAAAGACTACCAAATTTCTCTTTAGGATGAAAATATTATGGTCATGATGGCAATGGATTGCGGTAACTATCCTTTCTATTTCTTCCTTTCTGAGAAATTTTCTGTCTTCGTAAATTGGTGTTGGACATGAGAGTGAAACGAGAGGATTATTTCGAACATGTCGCTTCGATTCGAGCCAGTGGAAAAAAGCATTAAGTTTATGCCAATAGGTCGCTACTGTTGACTTTTTAACCCCCAACTTAATAATGCCTTTACCCTCTATTCTTTTGCGTTCTTGCAAAGCCTTAAAAAACGTTGTCATCATAGATGTGCTTAACGTCTGAAGAGAGGCCGAAGGAGTAAGTTTCTTAAACAACCAAAATGCGTTTTTATACCCTCGTATCGTCTGAGGCTTAATTTTTCTCACGAATTCCGATTCAAACAAGAATTCATCAAAAAGCTGGTGCAGATCCTTTCTCATGGTTCAAGTATGACAACTCACAATTGGGGACATAAGGAAGAAAATATTGCAGCATATGCAAACACACTTCTAGAGTATTCATAGCATCTTGCATGTAATGAGTTGATACCTTCGGCAACTACGACTGATAGAAAAGGCGGCTAATATATCAGTGCAAAAGTCTACTGATGCTGCAATGTTGGCAGTACAAATTTCCCTGCCTTACAGTACTATCTCAACTCAGTATGATAACAACATGTCGCCTATCACCCCCATCGGCATCACCGACTTCCGTAACCAGCACCAGCCCTTTGGCATCAAAGACCATGACCGTCTGGGCCACATATACTGCATTGGTAAAACAGGAAGCGGCAAATCAACTCTATTGTTGAATATGGTGATTTCTGACATTAAGCGGGGAAACGGTGTTGGGGTGATTGACCCGCACGGTGATCTTGCCGAAATGCTGCTATGCCATATTCCCGTGGAGAGAATAAGGGATGTGGTCTATTTCAATGCGGGTGATGCATTGTATCCGGTTGCCTTTAACCCACTCTCAAAAGTGAAAGAGGAAAACCGGTACTTAGTAGCCGCCACCATTGTCACCACCCTCAAAAAACTCTGGGCCGATTCATGGGGACCACGGTTGGAGCATATTCTTCGCAATACGCTCATCTCCCTTTTGTACTATTCAAAAAGCACGTTGCTTGATATTGTGCCGATGCTCACCAATCCTTCATTTCGAAAACAGGTACTCTATGCACTCCCTGTGGAATCGATTCGAGAGTTTTGGCAACAGGAGTTTGAGCCGCTCTCTCCGCAGCTAAAACAAGAGTTCATTGCACCAATCCTTAACAAAGTCGGGCTCTTTGCAGCACACCCTATTCTTCGGAACATTGTCGGGCAACAGCAGTCCAGGGTTGATATTGCAGAGGTGATGAACGCCAAGAAGATATTCATTGCCAATCTCTCAAAGGGAGTATTAGGAGAGGCGGCGACACAACTCTTAGGATCACTCCTAGTCACCCAGTTTCAAACCGCATCACTGGAAAGGGCAACCAGGCCCCTCCATACCCGTACTCCCTTTTATCTCTATATTGACGAGGTACATTCATTCATTACCAAATCCTTTACTGACATATCCTCTGAATCACGAAAATTCGGATTATCGCTCTTTATCACCCACCAATTCCTTGACCAGCTACCAGAGGACATTCAGAAATCGGTACTGGGAAATGTTGGAACGCTGATTGCCTTTCGGGTGGGATCACGGGATGCCAAAGTACTCGCTGAAGAATTCGTTCCGATATTCTCCGAAACCGATCTCATTAATCTTCCCCGGTATCACATATACCTGAAGCTTCTGATTGATGGCACAGCATCAAAACCGTTTAGTGCTACAACACATCCAGTATCTGTTGAAACGGCCTCCAATCCTTCGCATATCATCAAGTGCTCCAGGGAGCGATATAGTATGTCAAAAGAAAAAGTGGAGCAGGGTATGCAACAACGAGCCATGTATCAACGAGGGCACGAGAGTGGACAGGATACATTGTTTTCGACCTCATACGAGGAAACTCTTAATCCCTTTTAATTGATCGAAGCGCGAAGCGGTGTATATAAAGTTTTCATATATTAGGGTACTCCTTTCCCCGTATAAGACTGCGCATATCCTCCCTTCAATTGATTCACCATTAAACCGAACTTCCATGGCATTTTTTTCTATCGATGGTGTCCTGCTACACCTCCCAACTTTTTTACAAGCTGCCCGGCGACAAGATTTTTCATGGTCAACACTTACACTCCTTCTCTTTTTTGGAGTACTGGCATTTATCGTATGGCGGATCATCGCTTTATCAAACCGGTCATCTCCTCCATCAGCACACTGGCATCACCACTTTGAGAATGTAAACTACTCACCTCAGCAGTTCTATAAAACCATTGCCCAGTTAGTGAAGGAAAAAGAACTACCGAATGTTTCGATAACTACGGTCACGTATTCGGAGGCTGGCATCTTTTCCATGAAGCGTGACTACCTGCGCATCACCCGTGACCGGTTGGTGTTTGACATTTGTGCCGCTCCGTTTGCGAAAGGATTTTTTGTATCCTGGTGGCAGATCAAACTGCCGAGTCAAAGAGAAGTACTGATTTCCCTCATTCCTTTTTTAGGGCGAACAATACTGCGTGATGAAAGGGGAAAGACTTATTTTGAGATAGATACGGAAACGATGTACAAGGACAGCATTCACCAGAGTGTGCTGCAAGCCATTGATGCGATTACCACCGAAAAAGGGCTCCGTGCTCTGGCCCATCATGAGCGAAACCAGCTTGTTGAATCAATCGTGTGATGGGTGTATGCGCAGCCTCAAAGAACAACTGACGATTCAGTTTTATGAATGGGAGCGCCTTGGCAGAGGGTGGATCTATGCGGCTGCACCGGTGGATATCGAGCCGCCGTTTACCCCCTTTCTCTTTCATCGAATTCCGTCTAGTCCTCCCGTACACGATGATGGAGCGCACCATACGGTACTCAGCAAAGTGGCATCAGTATTTCAAAAGAAAAAAGAGGTACCGCAATTGCCGCAGTATCCGCAGGTGACGTATGACCCCTATGCGTTTACCGACAATTCACCACTCGCCACGTTCCGACTCCATATTCCTAAAGGGTACCGGGGTGATAGTAGCGGAGCCATTGCATTTTTGGTGATGCTTTCATACTGTACCAGTCCGGTGAGTGTTGAATATATCGCCGATCATGCTTCAATACGAATGCAGATAAGTTGCAGAGAGCGGTACGCAGCCTATGTTAAGGGGCATCTGCGAACATACTTTCCGGAGATAGGAGTTTCCGATGTCACCATCGCACTCACTGACTTCATTAACGAAGAACAAGCAATCGCTGTCACTGATTTTGGTCTTCAAGATGAGTGTATGCGTCCACTGGTAGGTTATTCGGGAAGTGGTATTGATCCTCTGACGGGTATCATTTCTATTCTTGAACAGTTGCGGGAAGATGAAGAAGTCATCGCTCAAATACTCCTTAATGGTGTCGTTAATCAATGGGAGCAGAGTATGCTTCGGGCGGTGAGCGACGGCAGGCAAGGACCATTCTTTGAAGATGCCCCCGAGATGCTGCCGATGGCAAAAGAGAAAGTCAGTACGCCACTGTTTGCCGCGACCCTTCGACTCTATACACAAGCGAAGACTCAGAGAGCTGCGCTCTCACTCTTAGAGAAACTGTGTTTTGCGGTGACACAGGCATCACGTTCTGCGGGAAATGCACTCATCCCCCTTCCTGATGAAGGGTACACCATTGACCAGCGGGTCACCGACATTGCGTTTCGGGAATCACATCGGCTGGGGATGTTGCTTAATGCGAAAGAACTGGCCACGTTTGTCCATATTCCCACCGTGCAGTCAAAGAAACTGTACAGTTCGCAGCGAAAAACAAAGGCAGCACCAGCGATTACCAGAGGTCACCAACTCATCCTCGGCAGAAATGAACACGAGGGATCGGTGCATGAGGTGTCGGTTTCAAGCGAGCAGCGGCTGCGGCACACCCACATCATTGGTGCAACCGGCACTGGCAAATCAACCCTTCTGTATTCCATGATTGCGCAGGATATTGCGCATGGCAACGGTATTGCTGTCCTTGACCCGCATGGAGATTTGATCGAATCAGTTCTCAAGGCGATTCCTGAGCGAAGAATAAAGGATGTGCTCATTATTGATCCTTCAGATAGCGAATACCCGGTTGGGTTCAATATTCTCCGTGCTCATTCTGATGTTGAGAAAGAAGTGCTGTCATCAGATTTGGTGGCCCTTTTTAAACGAACCTCCACTTCCTGGGGTGACCAGATGAATAGTGTGTTTGGCAATGTGGTGATTGCATTTTTGGAAAGCAGCACCGGAGGCACCCTTGCAGAGCTTCGGCGCTTCCTTATCGAAAAGAGTTTCAGAGATGAGTTTCTCTGCACCGTACAGGACCCCGCCATCCGCTACTACTGGCAAAAAGAATATCCGCTTCTAAAGACCAATTCAGTCGGCCCCATTTTAACCCGGCTTGATAGCTTTCTGCGACCAAAGCTCATCCGGAATATGGTTTGTCAAGAGCGGGGATTGGATTTTGAACAGATTCTTGCCTCACAAAAAATACTGCTGGTGAAATTGTCGCAAGGGTTGATCGGCACCGAGAACAGCTACCTCCTTGGAAGTTTCGTGGTATCGAAAATTCACCAGGCGGCTCTGGCACGGCAAGCGAGCGAGGATCGCACTGACTTTTTTGTTTACATTGACGAGTTTCAGCACTTCGTGACCCCCTCAATGGCAGGGATGCTCTCAGGAGCAAGAAAGTACCATGTGGGGCTTATATTGGCACACCAGGATATGCAGCAGTTGCAGAAGTCAGAGAGCGAGATTGCAAGCTCGGTGATCGCTAATGCAGGTACCCGTATTTGTTTCCGGGTGGGTGAAACAGATGCAAAGCGACTCTCCGATAGCTTCTCATCATTCGACGAAAAGGACTTGCTTAACCTGGAAGCCGGCCAGGCCATTATGCGGATTGAAAAACCCGGGTTCGATTGCTCGCTTGATACCATACCAATACAAAAAGAAGCACAATCTGAAAAACTGAAGCAAAAGATCATTGATCATTCAAGACACCTGTATTCGGTGCAGCGTGTTATTGTTGAACATGAGGTATCGAAAGGATTTAGAAATGAGTATGAAGAAAAGAGAACAAGTACGCCCAACCATGATCCTTTACCTCAACCCAAAGCTGACATCCCAGCATTAGAAAAAAGAGTGGAACAAGCAGCGGCTCCTCTTATATCAAACGAGAAACCAGTTGTTATACCATCCACGAAAAGGACTTCCGAAGAGAGTGAGAGTATCATTCGCAGGAAAGAGGAATCGCAGCACCGGTATCTGCAAACGCTCATAAAGAAGATGGCGGAGGCGCGGGGGTATAAAGCAACAATTGAAGCAGTCACTCCCGATGGTGGCGGAAAGGTGGATGTACTCCTTGAAAAGGATGCCCATTCCATTGCCTGTGAGATCTCCGTTACCACCGATACCACCTGGGAACTGCACAATCTAGAAAAGTGCCTTACTGCCGGGTACGATTGTGTGGTGAGTTGTGTGACGGATAAAAAATCACTCTCGCTCTTGCAAAAGAAGATTCGGGACTGCTTTTCAGAAGTGCAACGCAAGAAAATAACAATTCTTGAACCAGATGCCTTCATCGGCTTTCTTGATAGTATGGCTGAAGTTGAAACGACAAAGGAAATATCAACGACCTATAAGGGCTACCGGGTGAAAGTGAGCTATGATTCGCTGACCAGGGAAGAAATGCAACGGAAGCGTGAATCGGTGGCGAGGATTATCATGAATTCATTGAGAGCAATAAAAAGATGAAATGCCGATAAGGCTTGAAGCCTCAAAGTAATTGTAAAAACTAAATTAACCCAGCATCATTTGTTTTAATATAAATAATCTTTACTTTTCGTATTAGAATATTCTTTTTAACTTTTTTTATGAGCATACTAAACCATCAACGAATAGCTATCACAGGACAGTCAGGAATTCGAATAACAGGGAGTCTAAAAAAATTTATCGAAGCAAAACAAAGAGAGTATAAGCGAAATGATATAAATATTGTCTTCGGTTATTATAAAGTTGAAGAGGATATGGAGAAAATATTTAGTGGTATTGATGCGGCTGATGAAAGTATAGACTTCGTTCAAAACCCGGATAAGATGACAGAAATATTAAATCTTCCATATGTGGAGATTAAATCATATTGGGATAAGGCATTAATTGGAATCATAAAGAGAATTGAACAAAGCGAACATCAATTGGAAGAATTTCACCAAATCAAAATCTCATTTATCGCCTTCCATTCAGTTTTTTATCACAAAAGAACAAACGAGTATTTATCATGTGTGAATCATCAACTACTTCCTAAGCTCAACTTGTCAAAAATAATAACCTTGATAGATGATATTTTCGATATTCACACACGACTGCAAAAACCTCGAGGACTATTCTATAGAAACTATCAATGCTCTTCTGAGGATCTTATTTTAGATTTAATGACGATTCAAGATTGGCGCGCAAAAGAGGTAATGATATCGAGGTATTTGACTCAGCAATTGAACAATGAAACAAGTGTAAAAGGGAGTGTTGAGTTTTATGTGTTTGCAGTAAAGCATCCTTATATCTGTCTTGAAAATTTGATTAGAGGAAAGCCTTCAGCATATCTTTCACACCCAATTTCGGAAGTACGGCGATTGGAAAAAAAGAAAGAAATGAAATTGGTTAGTGAATTAAAAGAACAAATGAAAGTGAGTACCCAGGAACTTAGTGATGAATTTGCTACATTTTTGCCTACAACAATTGACGAGTTTCGAATTGTTGTAATGTCAAAGCTTCCAAAAAGATTGCCGAAGAACAAAGGGCTTTTGAAACGAAAAGTCAAAGGTCAATTAGGGAAAGAGGATGTATTTTACAATGTCTTACTAAAGAGGTGGGACGAAGAACTGTATCTTAATCCACGTGATATACTATATGAGTATTCTGGTTTCTCTGGAATAGATAGACTATGGGTAGAAAAAATAACAAGGAATATGGAATGTGGCACGAGTACTTTATTGAAAGCTTTGAGAAGCCGGATATCAGATCAAGTGACTGTTCGAGACTATATACTTGTTGAGCAAAGTAAAACCTTAATTGTATTTCGGCCTATTTTTAATGGAAATATTTCTGGTGGCGTTGAAGAGGAAAATGAATATTTCGCTCAATTAGCTCCTTACAAGTTAATCGAAAAGGCCGGTGAGAAAAATGTTTATATATATTGTCCGAAAGCTGACATTTTAAAATTGATTGGGAATAATTTTAATGCACAATTGAAACACTGTATTACTAATAAAATTTTCACATGCGAAGATTATTCTAAACAATTAAAAAAGGATCATCTTGAAGAAATGTATTCCAAAATAGCAAAAGCCGAAAGTATGGATGTTGTTGATAAAAACGGTTTATTAAATATCCTTGAGAGTATTCTGATCAATCATTACAATGTGTTTTATAGTAATTTTGAAAGCCTCAAACAAAGCCACCCTTTTTTAAAAATTTCGTCACCCTTACCAACTAAAAAAACTCCTTTAAGTGGAACCGAGGAAACAATAAGGAAAAGGTATCTTGATAGTATTTTTTTAAAGGAGTTCCTTGAAAGTTTTGAGCCGTTTTATAAATATAAGCGTGCAAAATTTATAATTCCTGAAGAAACGAGTAATTTCAAATCTTTCTTTGCGGAAATTAGTAAAACAATTTCACAGTTGCATTAAACCCTGGTTATTTTATACTGTACAAAACCTTCTATAATATGGAACAATGTATTTTACGGCGAAGCTTTTCGGAGGAGAGTAATAAAGTGGTTTCCCTGTTAAAGGAAAATAACATCTCTTACATGTCTATTGTCAAGTATTCTAAGACAGCGAAACCAGTGTTACTTGCACCTGACAGGGTGTATCCTTATGTCGGATTTGAAGACATAGAAATTTATGTTCGGATATCAAAAATGGTATCAAAAGGGGCTTTGCCTAGGAACTAACAAACTAACTTATTGTTTAAAGTCCGGTATTTATATCACTGGACTTTTTTGGTACGCTTGTATAGAACATCAGTCTCAGCGGGGTAATGAATGATCTGACCGGAGGCCCGATGAAGTGGTTCTCAGGAATTTCTAACTCTTTCAGGAACGATTTATTTCGGTCAGGGAGCTCGATATGTAAAGGAACATTTTCGTTGGGTTTAAATTTGTGTGATCTAATAACATAGCGACTAAAAGTTATAAAAGAGATACTGGACAAGAAGTAAAGCGTGTATATGATGCTTTTTGATAATTAAGAGGCAACAATATTTTGAATAGATTTTGACAAAGTGTGTAATATCTTCTGACGAAGGTGATTTAGTATAGGATGTAGTAGGAGAAATACAGATTGAAAATCGTGACTTTTTGAATGTTCGTTTGTTTGAGCAACCATCTTTTAGAAAGCCTGGTCTTATGCAAATCATAGAAATGCAACTCGAAAAATTCTTCCGTGACGGTGGTTCACATGGTCGTCATAAGGGTTTAGACATTGTGTACAACCTGGATGGAAGCATCCATCTTTCTGCGGATGTGCCAGGAGTAACATTGAATAATGTCGATTTTGAAATGAGTCTGTATTCAGAGCATGAAACACTATTTGATTTTGTGCATGAGTATCTGGTTACAACCCTTGACGATATAAAGTCTATTTCACCCGAGCTTATGCTAAAGATGTTCCTGGTAGGGCGATGCGAGCTGCGATGCTACATTGATCCCGACTGTGAATACCATCTTATCTTCAAGAGGCACCGGGACAAGATACTGGCAACTGCACCGGACAAAAGCATCCACGAAGTACCACCGAACATCAATAGCCCGGAAGAACTTATGGTATATACGCAGTACTATTTTGAAAAAGCATTTGCGTAGAGAGGGAAAAAGAAATGCAGAAAGGAGAGTGGCAGTTTGCCACCCGGGAGCGTTACTCAAAATCCAGAAGTGCTTTCACCGGCACTTTCAATTCTCTGGCGATTTCAAGGAGGTAGTAGGCAGAGGGATTGATACGACCTTTCTCCAGCCTGTTTAAGCTCTGCCGATCTTTATCACACCGCAAGGCCAGTTCGGTTTGGCTCAGCCCTGCCTGCTCCCGAAGGAGGGCGATATTCTTCCCCAATTTTTTAAGAAATACATCTTTACCCATTCAGTGCCATTAGACGGCACAAGGTTGGGCAATCCTAAAAAAATATTGTAAACGGATCGGTTTACAATCCATTTTTGAGTATGTTTGTTTTGCAAGCCCGGAAACGTCCCTAAGTCATTTGAGCCGGCACGACAAATGATTGATTCACCATTAAACGTTTTGTATGAAACAAACTTCATTCTTCCTTCTCTTGTGTATTGTGCTTGGTAGCTGCTTTGCTCCCAAACAGGCATCACAAACCAAACAAACCTTTACGTTCGACTACACCCCTAAGGAAAACAGTAAAGCAGGTTCGGCAGGTATGGTCGTCGCCTTTGTACGCCCCTACTATGCAGAGGAATTTGCCTCTACCGGATCAGGCGAGTTGTTCAAGAGCTTTCAGGATGCCATTGGAAATGATGTCGAGGAACTGATCATTGCAAAGGGTTTTACCATGAAAGGCCCCTACCACTCCTTTGACGAAATGGTCTTTGAGGATAAGAAAACCACTGAAATGCTGATTCAGATCGAAATCGCCCCCCGCTTTACCGCCCAGGAAGGTTCCTGGAAAACACACATCTCTCTCCTTGGCCCCGCCTACTACACCTACTCCTATTCAGGAAAGGCTTCCCTTGTGGGGAAAATCAATATCTCAGGTGTCGAGCCGCTGACAAACCAAAAGATATGGTCGAAATCAGTCCTTATACCAAACGTTGAGAATATCTCAATTGAAACGAGCAATAAGTACAAGCGCCCACTTGATGGCTTTGAACTGGTGAGCGACCCCGGGGTATATAACGTACTCGGGAAAGCGCTGATGCAGCAGTACTCCGGTATCATGGATAAGATAGTTGCCCATTTCAACGTGGATGAGTTTAAGACGCTCAAAGGGCAAATCAAGGAGTTAAAGGCAATGAAAGGATATTAGCTGGATATATGAAGAAAATAAACCCATTCGAGTATCGGGTCAATAACGACCACTAGCTCTTTTATGATTTAAGTATAAACCACTACCACCGTCAAAAAACGGTATAAAAACCGTCATT
>JAEUVJ010000028.1 GCA_016787085.1 Chitinophagaceae bacterium
TTGTTGGCATTGATGATGAACCAGCCGATGATCCCCAGCAGGAAGAGAACGAGGGTAACACCGATGATCGCCATAAAGTACGATGGTTTGCCACGTTTGATAGAGGCCTTACCAGTTTGCGCCATAGTAATGGATTTAGAAAGTAATGGGTTCGCAAAAATAGCCAATTCAGGGCTATTCGCAGAATGCTGCGCACAATCAGTATTTTTGCGCCCCTGACTGTAAACGTCAGGGCTTCTTTAAACGATGGCTTCCGGGTGATATTGCCGCATGATGTAAGTTATTTGTTAAAGTGACAGATAAGCTCCGGGAACGATGATAGTGATTCTAAAGCGGGTTATCCAAAAAAATATATAAAGAAAGGGATGGAATACAACTTCAGGGATATTGAAAAGAAATGGCAGCAGCAATGGCGTGATACCGGCATTTACAGAGTGCCGAATGAAAGTAACAAGCCGAAGTATTATGTACTGGACATGTTTCCGTACCCGAGCGGGGCGGGGTTGCATGTAGGTCATCCGCTGGGTTATATCGCTTCGGATATCTACAGCCGCTATAAAAGATTAAAAGGCTTCAACGTGCTGCACCCGATGGGGTATGATGCATTCGGGTTACCGGCTGAACAATATGCTATTGATCACGGTATCCATCCCGCTGTATCTACTGCAGCTAATATTACGAATTTCCGTAGCCAACTGGATAAGATCGGTTTTTGTTTTGACTGGGACAGGGAGGTGAATACATCGCAGCCGGGATATTATAAATGGACACAGTGGATCTTTTTGCAGTTGTTTGATTCATTTTATAACCGGAAAACCGGTAAGGCGGAAAGGATACAGGCGCTGATCAGTGATTTCGAAAAAGAGGGTAATAGCAATCATGTATGCCCGGGGGATGCTTCGATACGATTCTCAGCCACTGAATGGAAAGCCTTTGATGAAAAACAGCAAATGGATGTGCTGATGCAGTATCGCCTTGCTTATTGCGGCGTGGGTGAAGTGAACTGGTGCGAAGCGCTGGGAACTGTATTAGCCAATGATGAAGTGGTGAACGGAGTAAGTGAAAGAGGCGGTTATCCGGTAGTGAAAAAGAAATTGCGTCAATGGTACCTGCGCATCACCGAATATGCTGATCGTTTGCTGGAAGGACTGGACAGGATCGAATTCAGTGAGGCAATGAAGGAAATGCAGACGAACTGGATCGGGAAGAGCAGCGGGGCAGAGATCGACTTTAGGATACAGAGGCCCCCTCTAACTCCCCCAAAGGGGGAGGATACGCCTCCGAAATACCAGACAGCACAACCGTCTTTGTACAACATCACAAAGAGATTGGCTGAAGAGAAAAGAAAAAATCCTACTCATGAAGAAATGATCCTATGGGAAAAGCTAAGAAATCACCAGGCGGGTTTTCATATCAGGCGGCAGCACATCATAGGCTCTTACATTGTTGATTTTGTCTGTCTGCAAAAAATGATGACGATCGAGGTGGACGGTGGTTACCATAACGATCCTGAAGTACAACTTTATGATAAAGCCAGAACAGAGTTTTTAAAAGAACAGGGATTTACTGAATTGCGTTTTACCAATGATGAGGTAAGAAATCACGTAGAGACGGTAGTAAAAAAGATAAAAGAAGAACTTTCCAAAAAAGAAAGTATTTCCAAAAGACTGGACTCTCCGGAAGTCTCCCCCTTAGGGGGAGATTTAGAGGGGGCCCCAATACTCCGGGTTTACACCACCCGCCCCGACACCATCTTCGGTGTTGACTTCATGGTTATTGCTCCTGAGCATGACCTGGTAGATAAAATAAAAACCGCTGAACAAGCAACAGCCGTTGACGAATATATCACTTATGTAAAAAGCCGAAGTGAAAGGGAACGCATGGCTGAGAAAAAGATCACGGGTGTATTCACCGGAGCCTATGCCATCAATCCTTTCGACGGCCGGGAGATACCTATCTGGATATCGGAATATGTACTGGCGGGCTATGGAACCGGCGCTATCATGGCCGTGCCCTGCGGTGATGAAAGGGATCACAAGTTTGCACAGCATTTCGGTATTCCCATCACCAATATCATCGGTAAACATTATAACGGCGAAGAAGCGAACCCGACCAAGGATGCGGTACTGGAGAATTCTGATTTCATCAATGGTATTGTGATGCGGGATGCGATAGATGTGGTGATAAATAGAATTGAAGAGATGGGCATCGGCGTAAGAAAAGTGAATTACAAGATGCGGGATGCCGCCTTCAGCCGCCAGCGCTACTGGGGCGAACCTTTCCCCATCAAATGGATCAATGGCATCGCTTATCCTTTGGATGAAAGTGAACTGCCGCTGGAACTGCCACAGGTAGATAGTTACAAACCCGGTCCGGAAGGCGAAGGACCGCTGGCGAATATTCCTGCATGGATACACAAAAAAGTAAAGCTTGCCAAAGAATCGGAGTCTGAAGTCTCCTCCCTTGGGGGAGATTTAGAGGGGGCTCTCGAGACGAACACCATGCCCGGTTATGCCGGTTCATCATGGTATTTTCTCCGCTATATGGACCCGCAGAATGAAAAGGAATTCTGCAGCCGAAAAGCTTCTGACTATTGGGGACAGGTAGATCTGTACATCGGAGGAACAGAGCATGCCGTAGGACATTTGTTATACAGCCGCATGTGGACGAAAGTCTTGTGTGATCTCGGATATATCGGGCATGATGAGCCTTATAAGAAACTGGTGAACCAGGGGATGATACAGGGGGTGTCTCAATATATATATCGGTATCAGTTTAATGATGATCCGCTTCCGATGAAGAGGATAACTAACCCAATTGCAGTAATGGAAGGGCATTGGCCGACACTAAGCGAGCCACATACATGGTTTTATTCAGCAGATTCAAAAATAATAGATGTCTATGCAAATGCTTTCAGTAAAGTAATTATTCCTATCGAGTTTGTTAACCATAAAGGAGAAGTTGACTTAGCGAGATTGATTAAATATAAATTTTCTGACGATAAAGTTGTTTTTGTTAACGATAGCTCTGTTTATTTAGATGGAAATTGGAGTAGTGTTTCTGGTATTGAAGGAAATTTTGTTTTTAAGTCAACTCCAGAAGTTGAAAAAATGTCCAAATCCAAATTCAATACCGTTAACCCTGATGACTTAGTGTCGAAATACGGCGCCGACACCTTCCGCATGTATGAAATGTTCCTCGGCCCGGTAGAGATGAGCAAACCATGGGATACCAAAGGCATTGAAGGCGTGCACCGTTTTTTGAAAAAGCTCTGGCGTTTGTTCTTTGATGAAGTAAAAGGAAAAGTATGGAATGAGGAAAAGGCAACCGATGCGGAACTGAAAGTGTTGCACAAAACCATCAAACAAATAGAAGAAGCGACCGAACGTTTCAGTTTCAATACGGGTGTCAGCGGTTTTATGATCGCCGTGAATGAGCTAACCGACCTGAAGTGCCATAAAAAAGAAATACTCGAACCGCTATTGATATTATTAGCGCCTTACGCCCCGCATATTGCGGAGGAGCTGTATGCGCAGCTACGGCAAGTCCCCTCCTTGGGAGGGGATTTAGGGGAGGCCGGGGGGGCTTCTATCCTGAATGCCAGGTATCCCAGATTTGAGGCGAAGTATGTTGCCGAAAGCAGTAAGGAATACCCGATCTCCATAAATGGAAAGCTGCGCACCACGATGAACATTGCACTGGATGCCTCACAGCCGGAAGTGGAGAAATTAGTTCTCGATAATGATGTAGTGAAGAAGTGGTTGGAAGGCAAACCACCCAAAAAGATCATTTTTGTGAAGGGTAAGATGGTGAATGTGGTAATATAAAAACAATGAGCTCCGGGACTGATAGTTCAATTCGTGTTCAAAGTCCAGAAGCTCATAGCTTATTGCCTGCAGCTTTTTTATAGTTTAGCGCCTACACTGACAAAGAATGTCCTTCCATCAGCCGGTAATGCACCCGGACCGGGATAACCGCCTGCACGGCGGGTAAAATATCTTTCATCGGTAAGGTTGTTTATCCCTGTCTTCAGGCTGATCCCTTTTGTGAATTTATAAGAGGCAGTAAGATCAGTTACGGTATAAGCAGGTATCAGGCCATTTTGTGCATTAGCCGTTGGCAATAATGTATTATTAGCATCGCTGAACGTTTCTCCCACACGGCTTACCTGTGCTGTGATCAAAAATGCTTTATACCCTGCAGTGATACCACCACGAAAAATATTACGGGGCGCATTCTCCACTCTTTTTCCTTTGGTAGCGGCATCCTTATGGTCATTGCTGTATCGGGCATCCGTATAACTATACGAGCCAAAGATGATCAGGTCAGCTTTGTGATTTTTTGTGAATGCCCTTACCGGGTTGAATTCTGCATAGCCTTCAAAACCTTTGCTGCTGCTGTTGCCTACATTGGTGATCAAACGATAAGCCGGAGTTCCGGTAATGGTCACTGTACCGATGCGGTCATTGTACTGCAAATAGAAACCGCTGATGTCAAATTGCAGGTAATCTTTTACTTTTCCGCGATAACCAAGGTCGGCATTGAATCCTTTTGCATCTTCCAGGTCCTGGTCCACTACATCCGTGGTGGGCGGCGCCTGCAGGTTGGCAAACTGGATCGGACGATACGCCTGTGAGTAATTAACATAGAACTCTGTCCCTTTGGTTACATGGTATTCAGCGCCGATGCCGGCCAATAAAAAGCTGCGGCTGCGATTAATGTTTTGTAACAATATCTCAGCGCCGCCGCTGGTATAACCATTGCGCCCCGAGGCCGATCCTTCCAGCCATTCGTAACGGATGCCGGGTACCACCAGGATTTTATCAGTAATACGGAATATGTTCTCTGCAAACACAGCTGCATTATGCGAGATGAATTCTACATCTCTTGGATAATTACCGGTCACCGTTACGTCGTAATCCGACCCGGTAGTTCCTTTTCCGTCTGCGCGGCGATAAGTTTTACCTGTGTATAAACGAAGACCCGCTGATAAGGTGTTATCCATTCTTCCGATGCTGTAGTTGGTGATAAAACGGCTTTCCATCCCATAGTTCCTGTATTGGTCTAAGTTTACTACCCTGTTATTATATACACCTGTGGCGGCATTAATGCTATCCTTCACCAGTACAGATTGTAAAAACCCAACACTGTTACGGTCACCGATGGTGGCAAAGAACTTGGTATTCAGTCTTGCTTTGTCGCTGAAGGTATAATTAAAGATCAAAGCAGGAGCGGTCCATTTGATATCAAACCAGTTGCGGCTGCGCAGGCTTTTTTGTGCATCAGCATACAGCATGGAGTCCGTTAGTCCGCCTGCCTGCTGGCTGCGGATATGCGAGTGCATCACTTCAGCGGTCAGCGAAAGTTTCTTTGTAAAATAGTAAGTAGCCGTGCCATACCCTGCATTTGTGTAGTAGCGGCTGTTTTGTCTCCAGCCATCGCCATTGCGGTGATCAAAGAAAGCATAGTAGTGAAACTTTTCAGTTTTGCCGCCAATAGCATTGTAGCTGTTGAAAAGCGCATTGCTCCCGACCGTTTGCTGCGTTTCAAATTCAAATTTCTTGTTGATCTCGCTTCCGTTGCGAAGGATATAATTCACCAGGCCACCGAACTGCGGACCGTATTGCAATGAACCTTGTCCGCGTACCACTTCGATCCGTTGCACAGCCTGTAACTGCGGATTGTAATAGGCCTCAGGATAACCAAAGGGGTCAGCAGCGATATCATACCCGTTCTGCCGGACATTGAATTCCCAGCTGCGGTTAGGGCTTAGTCCTCTTGCAGCGATACCTATCTGGATACCGCTGGGATCACTTTCCCAGATATGGATACCGGCCACTTTTGCCATCACCTGCCGCATAGTATTAGTGACCACATTACCCTGGACATTATCGAGTACGATCAACGCATTTTTTTTACCCGCATAAATCGAAGTGCCCACCACTTCAGGCAATTGCTGATAGTCGCTTTTGCTGTAGCGGCCTACTACCGTAATATCAGATAAGTATTTATGTCTGGGATTTGTGGAGTCATCGTGAAAGACTTTATTCACTTCCTGGCCCATGGAAAAAAAACTCATGGTCAGCCCTGTCGCGATCAATAGTCCAATTCTAATTCTAAGCATGGTTGGTGTTTTCAGGGCGCAAAGGTCCTTCTGCCCATACAGACACTGCTTACGGAAAGGGAAAAACGGTTTACGCAATCAGGAAAACTGACCCATCAATGACAAATAAAAAAGGCCGTCTTGTTCAGACAGCCTTTTTGCATAAGAATTATTTTTTATTTACTCGACGATCACAATGCCTTTGGCCAAAACCCTTATCTCTTTTTCAGGTTTGGTAATAGCGGCGATCTCTTCTTTTGATTTTTTAGCATCTTCGGCATAGTGCTGTAGTTCTGCTACTGACACCACTTTGGTTTTTACTTCTCCATCAATCACCACGGTTTTCCCTTTGGCAGCCAGGGGCAGAAAGAAACCATAGTCTTTCATTTTCACCATCGCGGTAGTGCTGTCGTTCACCTGTAGTTTTAACCAGCAACCTTTTTTGGGACATACATCCAAGATCTTTGCTTTGATCTTGGTATTCACTTCACCGGATTCACCGAGTTTAGCTGCGATATCTGCAATAGGCTTAGCGTCATCGGGGCTGATCTTTTCTCCGTACCATTCGCCGGTTTTGGCATCTCCGGCAGGGGGTTGAGCATTGACGGCAAAAGCGACAGAAGTAATGATAAAGCATAATAGTAATTTCCGCATATTGATTGTTTTTTTAAATTTCCTGAAAGGATAACAAAGATAGTTTTTCCCGTCAAATGGTTGCCTATTCGGGCAGAACAGGTTTTTTGAACTCGGGGGGCTGCACAGAAATAGCATGCAAAAAGGAAATCAGGTCTGTTATCTCCCTATTGGACAGGTAGAGCATTACACTTTCCTTTTTCCCCGGCCGGGGGGATAGCTTATTGTAATGAATGATAATATCGGCCATATGAGTCATCATGCCATTATGCATCCACGGGCCTGTTTTCATTACATCTCTCAGGGAAGGTGTTTTGAAATTGCCCGTGTCTTCTTCCTTGTGAGTTACATTATACAGGCCTTTATCATTTTCCGGGTTGTCATTCAAATGAAAACCGCTATTGTGAAACTGGTTATCGGTAAATAGCGGGCCGTTATGGCAATTGATGCATCCTGCTTTGGTACGGAATAAATGCAATCCTCTCAGCTCTGCATTATTCAGCGCATTTCTTTTTCCCGATAGAAACTCATCAAACTTTGTCCGGGGACTGGTGATAGTTCTTTCAAACGTGGCAATGGCTGTCGCTATGCGATCGGGGTCAATACCCGGGTCGCCGAATGCTGAATCGAACAATGCCGGATATCCTTTTATCTTCCGGAGATTACGGGGCAGTTCACGCATATCACCATGCATCTCGCTTTCGCTGTTGATAGGGGCGAAAGCCTGGTCTTCGAGATCCCTTGCCCTGCCATCCCAGAATAACTTTTTATAGAACCAGCTATTCTGGATCGTAGGTGAATTTCTTTTGTTCACCGCTCCTGCATGGCCGACAGATCTTTCTTTTCCATCTGTCCATGATAACTCAGGCTGATGACAGGTGGCGCAGGAAATTTTTCCTGAACTGCTTAACCGGGGGTCGAAGAACAATACCTTACCCAGTTCGATCAGGTGTTGCAGAGAATCAAGATGCGATTGCAGCGGGCTTCCTGGTAATACGCCCAATTCTTTCCAGGCTACACCCGCATCCACAAAAGGAGCAGGCCATTTGTCGGGCGATCGGGAATAGATCTTTCTTAAACCGGCAGCAGGGTTATCGTTCCCGGTAAAAGAAACAGAAAGGAGAACGGCAAAGAACAGAACAGATAAGACAAGCCATTTGCGCATCTGGCAAATATAATATCCTGTTTTTTGAAAACAACTGATAACAAGCGGATCTATACAGATACCCATGTCGTCTTTTCTTCCAGGGGGTTTCGTTTAGCGCCTGTTGAGGGGATGGCAATATGACCGATATAAAAAAAGCCGAGCAACCTATCATTTTCTTCGAGGCCGAAAAAAGGTTTGGCTGTTTCTTTATAGGTCACCCCGCCTGTTGTCCAGTATCCGCCCAGGCCATAGGCTGTAAGAGACAGGTACATATTTTGAACAGCGCAGGCTACTGCTGCAATATCCTCTGTTTCCGGGATGTTCTTGTTCACACTTCGTTTCAAACCGATAGCAATAACATGAGAAGCCTTTAAAGGGTTTTGCTGTAGTTTGATATAAGCAGGTTCTTTGAAATTTTCACCTGCCTCCAGTTTATATAATTCACTTTGGAAAGCAGCCAGTTTTTTTAATCCTTCTCCGGTAAAGACCGTGAATCGCCAGGGTTCTTCTTTACCATGATTTGGCGCCCAGGTAGCATTGGTCAGTATCTCTTTCACAATAGCATCATCTACTTTTCTGCCTGCATCTAACTGATCAGGGAAAACGGAGCGGCGGCTGCGGGCTAATTGATTGAAAAATTCAGCGCTGTTCATTCTGTGTTGTATTAATTGACGCAAAAATAAGTGTCGCAGGTAAGGTAACCTGACTTTTCAATACCTTGCAGCATAAACTTTTTGCTATGTTGTCAAAACCAATACAGGAAGCGCTGAATAAACAGGTACAGATGGAAGCCGAGTCATCCCAGGCTTACCTTGCTATGGCCTCATGGGCGGAAATACAGCCGGGCCTGGAAGGGGTCACTAATTTTTTCTACCAGCAGTCGGATGAGGAAAGGGTGCATATGCTGAAGTTGATACGTTTTGTCAACGAACGGGGAGGGTTTGCCGTCGTGCCGGCGCTGGCGCAGCCGATCGTAACCTTCAAGTCCATCAAGAATGTATTTGACGAGTTCCTGAAACATGAGCTGAAGGTCAGCAGCAGTATCAATGAACTGGTACATCTTTCACTGAGTGAAAAGGATTATGCCACGCATAATTTCCTGCAATGGTATGTGAATGAACAAATGGAAGAAGAAAGGGTAGCCCGCACATTAAATGATAAGCTGGAACTGGTGGGTGATGATAAAGGCGGCCTCTACCTGTTTGACCGGGATATTCTCAATTACCGCGGAGCAGAAGGCGGGAAAAAATAATTACCTGTATAAGATTATTGATCATGAAATTATTGTTAGCAGCATTGTGGATGTTGCCCGTGGTTTGTTTTGCACAAACAGGGATTGAAAAGCATTTTAAGGTTTACGATGTTCGTAGCCAGAAGAGTACTACGATTGAGCAGATCGCTGCAGACTGCAGAGATGCCGATGTGCTTTTTTTTGGAGAGGAACATAACGACAGCGCCGGACATTACCTGGAAACGGAAATATTCAAAGCCCTTTACAAATTGTATGGCGATAGGCTGGCATTAAGCATGGAGATGTTCGAGACCGATTGCCAGCTGGTGCTGGATGAATACCTGGCAGGTTATATCAGTGAAGACAGGTTTATCAAAGAGTCAAGGCCATGGAATAACTATAAGGATTATAAACCGGCAGTGGAGTTTGCGAAACAAAATAAACTGGATGTGATAGCCGCCAACCCGCCGAGAAGGTATGTGAACATGGTAAGCCGGAAGGGGATGAAATCGCTGGACAGTTTGCCGAAAGCTTCCAAAAAATACCTGCCACCGTTGCCGTATGATACACTTTCCGGGAGATACTATGAGAAATTCAAAGGGTTCATGGGCGGCGGCAGCCCCGGCACCAATAATCCCAGGATATATTACAGCCAGAGTCTATGGGACGCCGGCATGAGTTACAGCATGTATAAATACCGGAAGAAGAACAAGGACAAGAAGATATTTCATATGGTGGGCCGTTTTCATTGCGATGAAAAACTCGGTACGCTTGCACAATTACAAAACAGGAAAAGCAGTTTGAGGATACTTAATATCAGTTGCTTTAGTGATGCTTCGTTTGATAACCCGGACTGGAGTAAGTTCAGTCACCTGGGTGATTATATCATCATCACCGATCCCGGACTGAAAAAAACATTTTAAAGAAAAGGGCGGAGAACCACTCCGCCCCTAATTTTTACTTTTAGCATTTTTTAGTTGCTATAAGTATGTCCCGCATTGATCCAGTTTGTTATCGCTTGTTTTTCTGCCGTTGTCAGTTTTGGCTGGGGGGATTTCGGCATGCTGCTGCCCGTAACCGATGAAGAATTGATCTTACTCCATTGTGTTACGATGCTGCAGTCATTGTCGAAATTATAACCTGCGGCATTGCTTCCGTTCATGTGGCATCCTGAACCGCTGCAACGTGTATTGATAATATTCTTCACTGCTGCGAAAAGCGGACCTGATGCTGCGGTGCCCACTATAGCAGATGCAGTCTTGGTACAGCCGTTCAGATCTTTTACGCCAATCGTATAAGTGCCTGCATTCAGGGTAGAGAATACATTGCTTGCCTGGTATGCCCCGTTATTGATATTGTACGTATATCCGGAAGAACCAGTTGCTGTAACAGTGATCTTCCCAGTAGCAGGTGTCGTGCAGGGAGTATAGTTCACCACGGCACTTGTTACTGTTATGCTGGTATTCGTGCAAGGGTTAGAAGCGGTCAGCGTCGTTTGTGCTGTTCCAAGACAGCCTGCTGAGCTTTTTGCAGTAACAGTATAGCTGCCTGCTGCCAGACCAGTAAAGGTTCCCGAGGTTTGATAAGCGCCGTTGTTCAAACTATATGTAAACCCGGTACCTCCTGTAGCTGATGCTGTGATTGAGCCATTCGATTGACCGGATGTGGGATCAACCTTGGTTAAGGTAACTGTTATAGTGACACCACTACAGGGATTGTTAACGCCAAGTACTACCTGCGCTGTGCCGGTACATCCGTTTGAGTTCTTTGCCGTAACGGTATAACTGCCTGCCGCCAAACCAGTGAATGTTCCTGACGATTGAAAAGTAGTTCCGTTAATGCTATAGGTAAATCCTGTGCCTCCTGTAGCCGATGCAGTGATTGAGCCATTTGATTGTCCAGTTGTAGGATCAACTTTTGTAGTAGTGACAACTACTGTTACACCGGAGCATGGATTGATCGTACCAATGGTCACCTGTGCTGTTCCGGTGCACCCGCTGGAGTTTTTGGCAGTAACGGTATAGTTACCTGCAGCAAGGCCGCTAAATGTTCCGGAAGATTGGAAAGTAGTTCCATTAATGCTATAGGTAAATCCTGAACCACCTGTTGCTGATGCAGTAATCGATCCATTGGATTGACCGATTGTCGCATCAGTTTTGGTAGTATTGACCGTGACAGTAACGCCACTACAGGGATTGATAGCATTCACTGATACGATGGCGGTATCATAACAACCCCATGAGTTTTTCGCCACCACCACGTAATTGGCGGATGCAGCCAAACCGGGAAAATAGCCGGTATCCTGGAAAGGACCGTTATTCAAACTGTATTTGAATGAAAGGCCGCCTGTTGCGGTCGCATTAATGACACCGTTTGACTGGTTCAATGTTGCTCCGGATGCTGTTGTTGTTAATTGAATAGGATTTGTTGTACAATAGTCATGAAGAATTTCATGACGACACGAGTTTAAAAGCTGGAATAGCACAATTGTGAGCATAAGCCCAGCCACCACTAATTTGGTTTTCATAAGTAGCGATTTTTGTTGTTGATAAATAGGGTGATCGGTTGAGTATATATATCCGGGTAACGGTGGTGGTTCGTTACCCGGCCGTGTTTTATACAGTGATCATTTTTCTTTTGTTTTTTTCTTTTTGATCTGAAATACCCTTGACAGGTTAAAGCCGAATCGTATCTCTGTTTTGTCCCATCTCCCGGTTGTTTCTGTAATAAATGCTCTTTCATTCATCCCGGTGGAATTAGAGAAATGCAATTGAAATACGTGACCACCGGTCTCAATATCAAAACCAACAGAAAGAGGATCTTGGTATTCACTGTCCTTAGGGCGATTGTACACATGAAAATAATCACAGGTCAATGATACCCGTCTCGATAGCCGCAAACGTCCGCCTACGCCCACTGAGTAAATATTGTTGGATTCTGAAGCCAGCTGTACGAGGTTCTTATGTACCATAGTAGGCATCAGTTGCAGGGTTAGCCCTTCTGTTATCTTTCTACCAATAATAGTTTGAAAATAATAGGCCAGCCTGGAAGTAAAGAAATTCTTTCGGGTGGGATCGGCCCACGGCAATCCATCCATCGTCATTCCTGATACTAATGCGATCGTGAACGGGAATGCACCTTTGCCAGTTGACTGGAGGAACGGTGCATACTTAATGTATCCGTCCAGCTCTTTTCTGTAAGTACTACGGCCAAAACCCACCATCAGGTTTTTCAATATTCCAAAATCGAATCCCATGCGCATACTTGCCTGGTCCAGGCCAAAGAAGTTATCATACCCCTGGTCCAGTTGCCCAAACCGGTGAAGGATACGGAAATCCATTGTGCCCGGCCGCAGAAATTCCATTGAATGACCATTGATTACCCTGGGAGATTTGAAGGCATTCTTAACGATCTCCTTCTTCGGTTTTTCTTCTCCGAGCAGTTTCAGCAGATCTTCCTCCTGTGCACGTAGCGATTCAACGTATAATATCCCGGTCAGCACTATGGCTATACGTAAGAGTTGGTTTTTCTTATTCATAATAATTTTTGTTTTAACCTTTCAGTGCTTCCAATGAACAGGACACACTGATCTTAGCTGATTTGGAAACTTTATCTGCCACCAGGCCGGGGATAGATATCTTATAATCTGAAAGAAGGACCTGGAAATCTGCCGCAGCAGAAACTTTGCCACTCTGTATGGTGATCTTACCTTCTGTTTCCACGTCTTTTGTTTCACCATGCATCGTCAGCTTTCCTTTTACAGTCACTGTATAGGTGCCATCTTTTGCATAGCTTACCTTATCATTATTGGCAATATTTCCTTTGAATTCTGCTTTCGGAAACTTATCGCTTTCTACATAGTTCTCATTGAAGTGTTCTTCCATCAGCGCTCTTTCAAATTCGAAGCCTTTCATCAGTACGGCAAACTGCATGTTTCCTGTTTTAGCATCCACTACACAGGTGACGGTACGATTTACACCTTCAATCTTCTCGGGTGAACCGGAAGAGGTGGCATCAAAGTTTACCTTACCGGTTTTGGTGAAATACTTCTGCGCATAAGAACCGGTAGCGAGGATCGCTGAAGCAACCAATAATAAAATGATTTTTTTCATAATTGCATGTTTAGGGTTTGACATATTATTTTTTTAAAACAACCACACAACGGACGAGTATAACATCGGACCCGAGCAGTTCGTCTGCATTAAAACCGGTACAGATGCCTTTCATGGTTGCCGCATTTCCTTTTTGCAAGGCAGCCACCTCGTTGTTATGAATACTATCCATACTGCACCTGACAGATGACATGGAAGCGGTATCGCCAAGGGTCACCGAGTAGAAGCCCCGTTCATCTCTGGTAATATCTTTTACCGTTCCGTCAATTTCAAGCACCTTATCCCAGTATTTTTTATTTGAGCCCTGTTCGTCGGTTTCAAAGTCCTTTATAAGATCAGTGGCAATGACAGAATGGTCTGGCTTAATGTCAGCTGTATCCTTATGCGTACGGTTATACTCTTTATAGATATATAGCCCGACAGATGCCGCAACAATGAGCAGCACTCCAAGGATCAGTAGTATCTTCTTTCTTTTTTTCATGGTGGTGATGTTTTTTTAAATGACGGTATATTATTTAGCCAGCAACAGGAAAAAGGAAACCGCTGCGGGAATAACGATATACATGACTGCAAGCATTATCAGCGCCAGTCCGGCAGCTGCTTTTTTTGTTATGGTTAATTTATTTTCCATTTCTTTCAGGTTTTAAAACATTAATTATTCAGCATGCCGCTGTCTATCCATTTCTTTACTGCGGCTATCTGGCAGCTGCTCATTTTAGGCATACCCTGCGGCATGGGAGAAAAGCCTGACGCATGAGTAATGGATCCCATCAGCTTACCATTCTGGGCTATGGCTTTGTCTGAGGCATAGGTTCCCATTACAATATTGCCGGAAGGGAAACTGCTGTTATGACAACTATAGCAGTATTGCTGAAACATGGGCACTACCTTTTGCGCATAGGAGATAGCGCCTGTTGTATCGGTACATGGAGTATTGCCTGATCCGTAAAGCAACTCCTCCTTGTCGTAATAACAGGAACTGAACATGCCCAGTATGATAATGATTGTAAGAATCGAGAAAATGACTTTCATGATGTTGGATTTTAGTTGTTGAGAGCCCCGGCATTGACCCATTTTTGTACCTGCCGTATTTCGCAATCGGAAAGTTTTGCCGCATTCTTTGGCATGGCTGAATAACCCGGCTGATGTGCTATCGAACCATATAATGAACCATTGAGCGCAGAGGCTTTTACTGCATTATATGTGGAGAGGTCAACATTGCCCCCCAGGTTGGAAGGATTATGACAGCCTGCACATTTACCGCTCATGATATTCTTTACGGCGCCGCTATAGGTAAATACTGTCGTATCACAACTACCGGTACAACTATTGTTCTTTGCACCCTGGTTGATCCACTTTTCGATCTTTGCTTTTTGTTCTGTAGTAAATGCAGGCATTGGCGGCGGCGGCATACGGTCACCATTTGTTTTGATGATCACTTTATACAGTTTGCTGTTACCGGCATTTCCTGCTACCACATACTGCATGATCCGGGTATAAGTTGTCAGGTTAACACCATCTGCATGGGTTATATTATCATGGCATCCGCTCATTGTGCAGTTGGATGAAATAAGAGGCATGATCTCATTTACAAAATACACCGAGTCGGGGCTGCAATTGGTAACTACCGGAGGGGTGCCGCCGCCGTTTCCTGGTCCGCCATTGATGAGGTCGTCCAGATTATGACGACAGGCAAAAAGGATCGTAGCAGCTATAGCAACGATAAACACACGGGATAGATTACGTTTGTCTCTCATAAGATTCTCTATTTTGATTATCTATAAGGTATATACAGGTTTACTCAATCATCAGGTACTGCATTTGACTATGCTTTTCGCTGGTGACCGGGAAATTTTTGAAAATAAAATGGTAATGGTATGACGGCAACGTTGACACTATATCATATATAGTAGTGCCAGGCAATAATTGCCGTTCTTACAAGAAAAGATCAGGCTTGTCGCGGGGGTTGAATAAGAGTTGAGCTGTTTTTGGGAGGAAGATCAATTAACAACAGCTTTCCGTATTTTTTTGAAGTGTATTCAGTGATTATTTCCAGAACAGGTGCATCCTGTACTATTTGACAACAAACAACTGAAAGTGTATTGTGACGAAGGTCGTGACAGGGTAGTTGGTTGTCCTTATCGTTATCAGCATCTGTACCATCATCTCCGCCATAATGCATCGCTAAGAACTCAAAAAAATTGAGATCCCTGTCAATGCGATGATGTTCGAAGAAATGATCAATCAGGTTAGGTAATTTGAATACCTGGTTGATCTCAGTATTACCAAGAAGGTGAACAGAAATGAATGATATCAGGAGTAACTGACGCATTTATGACAATCCAATATTCAACAATTATGCCATTTGTAGTGTGATTAAAGTCACTAAGCTGGGTATGATTACAGGGGAAGGCCGATTTGCAAAATGTCCGTTATGAAGCAACGTAGATCACGTTGCGTTTATTTCGTGCGGGTAGTGAAAATTTACGAAAGATTAGCGGAGAAGCAGTTCACAGGGTTTTAAACCGGTGTGTTTTTTAAATGCAGTAGAAAAGTGAGAAATAGAAGAATAGCCGAGCATCAATGAAACTTCGGTAACGCTTAAGCCTTTTTCGTACAAAAGATAACGGGCATGTTCCATCCGCTGGCTTTGATAAAAGTCAAATATTGTGGTACCGAACATTTCTTTGAATCCCTTCTTCAGGTAACATTCATTGATGGCCACTTTTCGGCTAAGTTCTTTGATGGTGATAGGCTCGCCGATATGTTGTATCAATATCTCCCTTGACCGGGTGATCTTTTCCCTGTCGGCCTCATTGGCCAGGAACTTGCAGTTGATCACATCCAGTTCTTTCTCCCCGATCATACAATCAAGGCTGTACAGCAACAGCATCTGCAGTTGTGCATTGATATATATATTCTCCAGGCTGTCGGTATAGTTGTGGTTGAGCAAAGATTCGATCACCATCCGGGTCTTTCCGCAGAGGGGCAGTATTTTAGTGAACGAAGAGCGGTGCTGGAAGTTCAAAATGTTCTCGCTCAGGGTATCGCCGGAATAGCGGGGTTTGACAAACTGCGATAGATGGGCCGGTGAGAACCTGACGCTCATGATGTCAATACTGGCTACCTTATCCGGGCAGTTCCTTGAAATACCCGCTTTACACATATTGCATTCTGTGTCCTTTTGTTTGCAATACATATTGCCGGATACACAGAATTTCAATTCCAGGTAATTCTCTTTGGGGTCACTCTTTTCGTAGTGATAGGCCATCATTCCCACATCCTCCATGGCTCTGTTGCTGTCATAATGATAGCGCCGGATACTGTATTGCACGGAGCCGGGCAAATGATGGTTCTTTTCCTGTAAAAGGACCATTTGTTCCTGCATCGGAGCTTGTTTATAAGCCAGTGCCAGTATATCAGGGGGGTGATGCATATTGTAACTGCCGTAAAGACGAAGTGCGAAAATACGACATGATCGTCTAATTACCGTCCCGGTCCTGCAGCCTTGTATGCTCTAAAAGGTATTCAGCAAGGGCTTTATTGGCCAGGGCGGAAGGATGGCCGTCGCCGGGGATGAAGTATTGTTTTATTGAATAATCAATGACCTGCCTGACAGGCAATACTTTGGCGCTTGTATGGCTGAGGGTCTTTATTATTTTGCCGTCAACTATATCACGGTCAAGGATAGCGGAGCCGGTTTTGGGCGGATCAGAATCCCAGTTCAACAGGATAAGTTTTCCCCCTGTCTTTTCGGCTATTTCTGCCATTTGCCGGAACATGAGGTAAAGAGGGGCAAGGTTTTCATCAGACAGTTTCCTTTTTGCCCTGTCTGTGGCGATCCGTTCGATATTATCACTGATGAACGTAAATGTGCCCAGGAAACTAGCTGCTTTGGAAATTTTTTGCCAATACATTGTTTTGACCTTATAAAAAGGCCCTTGATTGAGCAGCGTATCACCGGCTATGATATAGGAAGGACCGGCTACATTCCATGGATAAATTCCCTTTGCCCGGAAAAAATGTTCATGAAAAAAGGAATACACGAATACCCGGTTATGATTATCCTCGCCTGCATATTCTCTTTTGAATAGTTCGTAAACCTGGTGCACACCCATGCCATTGCAGCCCCTGTTTACTGTAGACGTGCCGGCCAGTTTTCCGTATTGCCAGGCCAGCGTTTCCTCATCAGCGAGGCCTTCGCCGAGAGTATAACTGCAGCCTAAGAAAACAGTTTCTTTTATGGATGTATCGCTTTTATATCCCTTGCGCATGGGATAGTCTATACCAAAATTGTTCGTATCGGGCAGTATGGTATAGTGGGTATTGTAGATCGTATCCCCGTTCTCAACATATTCCACTGCTTTGATGATACCGGGGTTGAACCGGAAGCCGATATAGGGATCCGTGTTGTAATAATGGTTGACTGTGCTGAAAATGGCTTTTTCACGAAAAAAAAAGCGATAAGCGAATTCTGCGATCAGCAAGGCGAATAATGTCATAAAAAGAAAGAGAAAAAGATTGCTACGGAATTTCATCTTTCTCGTTTTGTACACAGCAATTCCCAGGATAGCCAGTATAGCAGTTGCCCAAACGATTTTTGTATCCATTACCAGTTTTAAGGGGAGATAGGTTAAACCGAAGCCCAAATTTACTGGTTAACCCGGTTTGGGAGCCATCAGGAAAAAAGCCCGTTTTTTGATACTAACAATTACCTTTGCAGCGTCTCCGCCGAAAGCGGGGTTTTTTGTAAAAACTGCATGATCCATCCGCACACATACATTCATCCGAATGCGAAGCTGGCTACCAATGTAAAAATTGATCCGTTCACCGTTATTCACCAGGACGTGGAGATAGGGGACGGCACCTGGATCGGCTCCAATGTGACCATCATGGAAGGAGCCCGTATCGGCAAGAACTGCCGCATCTTTCCCGGTGCGGTGATAGCGGCCATTCCGCAGGATCTGAAATTCCAGGGCGAATACTCGCAGGTGATCATTGGCGATAATACGACCATACGGGAATTTGTGACCGTGAACCGGGGTACCAGATACAGCGATAAAACGGAGATCGGTAAGAACTGCCTGATACAGGCCTATTGCCACCTGGCGCATGACTGTGTGGTGGGGGATAACTGTATCATGAGCAACAATACGCAGGTAGCGGGACATGTCGTCATCGGCGACTGGGCCATACTGGCCGGTATGTGTGCCGTTCACCAGTTTGTCAAGATCGGGGCTCATGCGTTTGTAGGCGGAGGTTCATTAGTGGGTAAAGATGTGCCGCCCTATATCAAGGCGGGCCGTACCCCGTTAAGCTATGCCGGGGTCAATTCAATAGGATTGAAGCGCCGCGGCTTCAGCATTGAAAGGATCAATCACATACTGGATATTTACCGTGTCATCTATAACAAAGGCATGAACACCAGCCAGGCGCTGGAATACCTGGAAGAAGAAATGCCCGCTACGGATGAACGGGATGAGATCGTCACCTTTATCCGGGAAAGCGGAAGGGGCATCATCAAACGTTTCACCAAAGGCAACGGCGATGACGATATCTCTATCTGACGCCGGTAAGCGCTTCAACCGGGAATGGATATTCCGCCACGTTACTTACACTTTTGAAAACGGACAGTCTTATGCCATCACAGGGCCGAACGGGTCGGGCAAGAGTACATTGCTGCAGGCGATAGGAGGGTCCATGCATATCAATGAGGGGAAAATTGAATATAGAATATCGAACAAGGAACAGAAGAACGAGGAAATCTATTCTCATGTTTCACTCTGTGCTCCTTACCTGGAAGTAGTGGAAGAAATGACACTGAATGAATTCCTGGAGTTTCATAGCGGTTTCAAACCTTTCCTGAACGGGCTGACAATAGAAAAAATCATAAGTCTACTGGGATTGGAAAGGGCCGCCAATAAACAGATACGTTATTACTCATCCGGGATGAAGCAACGGGTGAAACTGGCGCAATGTATCTTTTCCGATACAGCGATCGTATTACTGGATGAACCCTGCACCAACCTGGATGCTACCGGTATTGCTTTATATCACCAACTGATACAGGAATATTGCCGGGATCGTTTAGTCATTGTCAGCAGCAATGATGAAGTGGAGTATAAGTTTTGCAGGGAGAAGATCAATATCAGTGATTACAAGCCATAAAAGATGTTTTTATCTTAAATCACTTCCTTTCCTGACAAAAGTCATCTTCCCCTAATTTGTGCTCCAATAGTTTCGCACTCTGTGAAAAGGGTCATTTCTGTCATATTACTTTTCATCTTTACTGCACAGACATTCTACTATGCCGGTATTACCTGCTGGTTCTATATCAATAGGGGTTATATAGCCAAAACTTTATGCGTGAACAGGTCGAGACCTGAACTGAAATGTAACGGGCAGTGTTTTCTGAGTAAAAAATTAAAAGAAGCAGAGAAACAGCAGGACCAGCATTCTCCGCAACAATTAAAGGAATGGGTGGAAACAGGCCCATGTACTATTCCTTCTGCCGGCTATACTATTGATCTTACAAAAGAGAAACAGGATTATAACCGGTACCCTGCCGACAACTATTCTTTCGCTCCTTCTCATGCTTTCTTTCATCCGCCCGGATCCATAGCCTGATCCTCCGATTCTATTCCACAACATTTATTTACAACTGGTAAGGCACAGCAGTCATTGTATGCCCTGTATCAGCCTGACCCATCCATAATTTAACTGATCATGAAAAAGATTTTATTACCCTTACTTTTTATTGTCTCTGCATTCCTTATTCTTTTCACAAGTTGCAAAAAAGATGATCTACAGGAGCCCGATCCTGCGCAGGGGTTAACGAAACTGACTGAGGGCTATGCCACAGGTGCGGCCGCCAAAGTGGAAGTGTATGTCAAAGGAAATACGATAAATACCGGTTATACGAAATTTTATATTGCCCTGTACGATTCTGTATCCGGCCAACGAATGGATGAATCGCATATTCACCTGACCCCGATGATGGATATGGGAATGATGCAGCATTCTGCACCCTATGAGAATCCTTCCTCCGGAAATGCCGTCAACCATCTTTTTCCCTGCAGCGTGGTATTCATTATGCCATCAACCGGCGGTACATGGACGCTGAAGATACAGGTCCACAATCACCTGAACGGTAAAGAAGGATCATTGACGATACCGGTAACGGTAACCGACCCGGTCAAAGCGACCATAAAATCATTTACCTCATTACATGATGGCGGCAAATATTTCATTTCAATGATAGAGCCTTCCTCTCCTAAAGTAGGTATCAACGATATGGAAATGGCGATCTATAAGAAAAAGACAATGATGGAATTCCCGGCCGACAGCAGTCTCTCCGTTACATTAACCCCTGAAATGCCGACGATGGCACATGGTTCTCCGAATAATGTCAACCCTGTTCATACCGGTAACGGCCATTATAAAGGCAAAGTAAATTTTACCATGACAGGTTTGTGGAGGCTGCATCTTGATTTCATGTCAGGAACTGCTGTGGCAGATTCCACGCTGTATTTTGATACAGAGTTTTAGGATGATCACCGGCGGGCAGATGGTAGCAGGTCTGCCTGCCATTAACTTTTTTATTATGAAACGAATTGTAGCATTACTGTTCATTGTCACCAATGCACTCTGGCTGGCTGCACAAAATATACAGGAAGACGACAGCACACGAATTGTTCAGTTGGGCGAAGTAGTGATAACAGGCAAACAACAACCACAGAGTCAGCGGCTGGTTAATTTCTTTAAAGCAAATCAGTCTGCAACTTTGGAAGATATTATCAGCCGTTTACCGGAAATGTCATTGATCCGCCGGGGAGCTTATGGAATGGAACCTTCCATACGATCATTCAGCGGGGGACAGATCAATGTAATGGTGGGAGGAATGCGTATTCACGGCGCCTGTACAGATAAAATGGACCCGGCCAGCATTTATATTGAACCCATTAACCTGGAGAACCTGCAGGTACAAACAACTTCCAATGGCTTTTTCAATGGTTCATCTGTCGGCGGTACTGTGAATATGAAAATGGCAGAACCTGATTTCCTGAACAATGGAAAAGTAACAGGTATTATCAGTAGTGGTTATCAAACGGCCGCCAACGCTTTCTTTCAATCAGCAAGATTGAATTACTCGTCGGGTAAATGGGCGTTCAGGACCAGTGGCACTTATCGAAACAGTAAAAATTATCGCAGCGGCGGGGGAAAGGAAATTGATTTCTCCCAATATGAGAAAGTCAACTATTCTTTATCTGCAAAATACCAGTATGACAGGTTTACCTCTTTCCATGCAGATCTGCTTGGAGATGATGGGTGGAATATTGGTTATCCCGCTTTACCAATGGATGTCGGATATGCTGCTGCCCGGATGGCGTCAGTTAGTATCAACCGCGAGAACCCGGGCAAGGCTTTGTACAAATGGGAAACAAAGGTGTATGCCAACAGGGTTGATCATTCCATGGATGATACCAAACGTCCCTCTGTGCCCATGCATATGGATATGCCCGGGGAAAGCAGGACATATGGAATGTATTCAGAAGGAAACTACCGCTTAAAGAATAAACAACGGCTGGCTATCCGCGCAGATATATCATCCACCTTCCTGAAAGCTTCGATGACGATGTACCAAACCGGGCAGCTGCCGATGTACATGCTGACATGGCCGGATAACCGGAAGGATCAATATGGCTTATCTGCATCATGGCAGATACCTATTGACAGTTTACTGAGCCTGCAGTTGACGGGGCGCACCGATCTTATTAATTATCGTCTTGTATCCCGGGAAGCAAAAGACCAGGTGAGTATAGTGGGAAACAATACCGGCCGGAAGGATCTGTTGAAAAACCTATCGGTTCTAATGACCAGGAAGATGGGAAGGAATTTCAAAACTTCCGTAAGTCTGTCTTATACGGAAAGGATGCCAACTGCCGGTGAGTTGTACGGATTTTACTTATTCAATGCTTATGACGGCTATGATTATATTGGGAATACCGTGTTAAAACCGGAAAGATCATTACAGGCAGAAGTGGCCGGTTCATTTCAATCGGGAATGACGAGGATACAGCTCAATGGTTACTATTCGAAAATGATTGATTATATAACCGGTGAGGTGGAACCATCGCTGAGTACAATGACCATTGACGCCAAAGGGGTAAAATCTTATCTCAATATTTCAGGCGCTACAGTTGCAGGATTTGAAGCCAGTGTGATCGTGTCGCCTGCTGTGAATACTGAGTTTGTCTCCACGCTGCGTTATACTAATGGCCGGGATAATGACAAAGAGCCTTTGCCCTTTATAGCCCCGTTCAAAAATATCTCGTCAGCCCGTTATCAATGGCAAAAGTTTTTCGCCCAGATGGAGTATGAGGCAGCTTTACCACAGAGCCGGATCAGGGAGAAAGCGGGGGAGAGAGTAACGGCAGGATATTTTTTGCTGCATGCAAGGCTGGGGTATAATAGTTTGCTTTTCAAAAACAGGTTCGATATCCAGGCAGGTATGGAGAATATTTTTGATAGGGAGTATCGTGAACACCTGGATTGGGGAAATATCCCGAGACCGGGCAGAAATGTTTACCTGCAGTTGAAAGTTCAATTCTGACAAATACCCGATGCAGTATCAGCCCAGGGCAATGAGGGGAAACATAACGCAACGAACCAGCCGTATTTTATCCGTACCGGCAATGCCGGTCGTTCCGTCAATTTTCATTTACATCATGGAATTATTCCCTTTCATCACGTAAGCGGTTTTTGGCACATTTGATTGGCAGATATTTACTCTCACAAAAACTTGCTATGAAAAAGAGCCTCTTCTTTTGTTTAGCCTGCCTCTTTGGGGTGGCTGTCCATTCTCAGAATAATTATAAGGAGATCAGCCTGCCCGATCTGATGCAGAAAGTTCAAAACGGAGGCAGGGGTTACATCATTTTGGATGTACGTACTCCCGGAGAATACATGGATACGGTGGCCGGAGGTAAACATATCGGCATTGGCCGCATTAAGAATGTTATTCACCTTTCCCTGCAGGATCTTGTGCAAAAACCAGATGCGATCAGGCAACTGGATAAGTACAAGCAGGATGATGTGTATGTTATCTGCTCGCATAGTTATCGCAGCCGGCGCATCTCCAACCTGCTTTTGCAGAATGGGTTCACCAGCGTCAATAATGTAAAAGGAGGTATGACAGAGTGGTACCGTAACTATGATGCGCTGAAACCTTATGCCGCTTTGATGTATGAAAACCATATTGCGTACCGGAATATGGCCCCGGCACAGCTTTTTCAGCTACTGTTCTCAAAAGAACCGGTCGAGCTTATCGGTTTAAGCAGGGCGCCGGTATCCTATTTTGATTCACTGATCTACGACATGCTCAACTATTTCCCGGATTTTAAAAATGTCAGCTATTTCAGTCCGGCAGATTCAATGAAAGTATGGGAGAAAACAAAAGCAGCGAAAGGGAAGCCGGTCGTTTTATTTAATGCTGTGGGAGGAGGTGGCGAAGAGGCTGCTGAGTGGCTGGTACAAAAAGGAGTAGCTAATGTCAGCTTTCTTGTGGGCAGTTTGACCGGATTCTATGAATACCTGGTGAATTACCGGGAAAACAGCGATGTCAGTAAGCTTCTGTCCGCTAAAAGCAAAATACAATTCTTCACCCCGTTGAGCTTCTGCAAGACAAGGCTGCCCGGTCAGCAGTGGGTTGATCTAAGGCATGACACCTTGTTTAACAAAATAACCAATGGCACCAAGCTTAATTACAGGACGATACAGGGGGCAGTTAATTTTCCTTTCTATAGAACAGCAGATGATTTTGTCAAACAATTTCCTGATAAAGGCAAGCTTTATCTTTTCATTCCTCACCGGGGATATATTGGTTTGCTGTTGGCAGAAGAACTGGTAAAAAAGGGGTATATGATAGACTGGCTCATCGGCGGAATAGAAAGATGGGAGTGGTACACCAATAATGTTGATGACTTCGATTGCAGGGATTACCTGGTGAACTGACGGTCAGCGCTGGCTGGCGATCAGCAGGTTCAGGTCGGTGTATTTGAGATCGAACCTTTCACTGAGATAGAAATTGGTCAGCGAGCCTTTGAAAAGATAAATGCCGCTGCGCAGGTGTATCTTATGCCAGACCAGTTTTTCAAAACCACCTTCATCGCCAGCTTCAAGCAACAGGGGCATCAGTACATTACTGATGGCCTGGGAGGCAGTACGGGCAAAACCTGAAGGGATGTTCGGAACGCAGTAGTGTATCACGCCATACTTCATGAATATGGGGTGCTCGTGCGAAGTGATCTCAGATGTTTCAAAACAACCGCCGCGGTCAATGCTGACATCTATCACTACTGATCCGGGCCGCATATTACTCACCATTTCTTCGGTGACCACCATCGGTGTTCTGCCTGTTTCAGAACTTAAAGCGCCAACGGCCACTTCACAGGTCTTTAACTGCTTGGCCAGCATCCTGGGCTCTATTACCGATGTCCATAAACGATGACCAATATTATTCTGTAATCGTTTCAGACGATATACGCTATTGTCGAATACTTTTACCGATGCGCCCAGTGCCAATGCAGCCCTCGCCGCATATTCACCTACAATACCTGCGCCGATAATTATGACCTTTGTCGGAGCAATACCGGAGATACCGCCCAGCAACACGCCTTTTCCATGGTTGGCGGAACTTAAATACTGCGCAGCGATCAGCATCACAGCGCTCCCTGCAATTTCACTCATGCTGCGAACGATGGGATACGAGTCGCTGTCATCCTTCAGATTCTCAAATGAAATAGCGGTGATCTTTTTGTCCATCATCTTTTCCAGCAGGTCGGCCTTCAGAACGGAAAGATGAATAGGAGAGATGATGACCTGGTTGAATTGAAGCAAAGGAATATCTTCTTCGATAATGGGGGCGCTTTTTACCAATACGGGGCATTTAAAAACCTCCGCCCGGTCATATACGATCCTGGCGCCCGCTTCACTATAGTCTTTGTCCCTGTAATGAGAAGCTTCCCCGGCATTGTGTTCGATCACTACGCTATGGCCGTTATTGATCAGTACGCTTACTGCATCCGGTACTAAGGCAATACGGTTTTCCTGGAAGGCGATCTCCTTCGGGATACCGATCATCATACCCTGGGACTTTGGTTTAATGTCCAGCGTTTCTTCTAAGGTTTCGTAGCTGAAAGAGGTGCTGATCTTTGGTTTTTGCTGGCTCATGCAGAGTTCACTCCCTTTTGGACCGGGGATTTCAAAATTAGCTTATTTATAGGCTATCCGCAACTTCCTGTGAGTGGAATCTATAATATCTAAATAAACATGCAGGGTGTCTTCGGGGAATATGCCCGGGGCCTTTTCAGGCCATTCTACCAGGCAAATATTACCACTGTACAAACAATCCTCTACTCCGGCCTGTAACGCCTCTTCTTCGTTTTTCAGCCGGTACAGGTCGAGATGAAACATCCTTTGGATAAGGCCATTTTCTGTATAAGCATATTCATTGATGATAGAAAAGGTAGGACTGCCTACGGTGTCTTTTACACCTTTTTCCTGACAAAGAGCATGAATAAAGGTTGTTTTTCCGGCCCCCATCTGTCCATGAAAAGCCAGTACCCGGGCATTGCCGGCAGCATCCCATAATTTTTCAGCTGCTTCTTTTATCGTGTCCAGTGAAAAATGAAACTCCATTGCACAAAAATAACAGGAATAGCAACCATGTTGCCAAGATATTGTTGTAAGTCATGGACAGGCCAGAAGGCATTTGATAATTTTGCAGCATGGATCCCACAAAGACACAAAAATGCACAAAGAAATATTATTAACGTACTTAGTGGCCTTTGCAGCTTTGTGGGAAATGCTAATACTGAATTATGGAAAAAATTCAATGGAAAGTAGAAGGAATGGATTGCACCAATTGTGCTCTTACTATCCGCCGTTACCTGGAAAAGGAAGGAATGAAGGAGGTAAAAGTGAATTTTGGTACAGGTGATGTTCTCTTTGACTTGAATGGTAACAGTACAAAAGAAAAGTTAGCTGCCGGCATAAAGGGCCTGGGTTATACAATAGTTAGTGATCAATCGGGAGCGACTAACAAGCAACTGGTAGCCGGCAACCGGAAACCTTTTCTTTCCACTCATCTTCAGCGATTCTGGTTCTGCCTTCCTTTTACGGTCATCCTGATGCTGCATATGATCCCGGGTGTGCATATTGATTGGCTGATGAATCCCATGGTGCAACTGGGATTAAGTCTTCCTGTTTATATTGTCGGGATGAGTTTTTTTGGAAAAAGTGCCTGGAAAAGTTTACGCAACGGGATACCCAATATGAATGTCCTCATCGCAGTGGGGGCAACGGCTGCCTTTGTATATAGTTTATACGGCACACTTAGCGGGCAGGCGGAGCACTACATGTTTTATGAAACGGCTGCTACTATCATTACACTGGTCTTTCTCGGTAATTATATGGAAGATGCTTCCGTTCATTCTACCCAGCGGGAACTGAACAAGCTGGCCAAATCGCAGAAAGTAATGGCCAATATGATCGCTTATGATGATCAGCATAACGAACAGGTATTCCCGGTAGAGAATACAGAACTACGTACGGGGGATCTTATTTTGATTAAAAGCGGTGAGCAGGTACCGGCTGATTGTAAAATATTATGGGGTGATGTGCATGTCAATGAATCTTTATTGACAGGTGAAAGTGTGCCTATACACAAAGTGAGCAAGGACAAACTGATCAGCGGAAGTATTATTCATGACGGAACAGTAAAGGCGCAGGTGACGGCAGTCGGTAATGATACTGTTTTGGCAGGCATCATTAACCTGGTGAAACGGGCACAGGGAGAAAAACCGCCTGTCCAGCTATTGGCTGATAAGATCAGCGCCGTATTTGTTCCCGTAGTACTGGGTATTGCAGCAGTGACATGGATAGTCAGCTGGATCGTATTAGGTGATTTTACCGAGGCATTGATGAGAAGTATTGCTGTGCTGGTGATCGCCTGTCCCTGTGCAATGGGGTTAGCCACACCCGCGGCTATTGCGGTAGGATTGGGACGCGGTGCACGGAACGGCATCTTATTTCGCAATGCTACCAGCCTGGAGTCATTCAAGGATATTCAACAGGTAGTGTTTGATAAAACAGGCACATTGACCACCGGTAAGTTCACCATCGGTAACTGGCAACTGACCAGCGCTGTTGTGAATGAGGAAGAATTTAAACGGATTGTGTATTCGTTGGAAAAATACTCCAACCACCCGATAGCTGTAAGCATTACGGCTGCCTGGAAAATAAAGGGTGAGATACGATGGAAAAAAGTGGAAGAGATAAAAGGGCAAGGTATGATGGCTGAAGATAAAGAAGGCAATATTTATACAGCCGGGTCATTTAAAAATGCAGCGCATCTCATTACAGAAGACGGTCATAATGTTTATATCGCCAGGAATGGGAATACCCTCGGATGGGTGGATGTAACTGATGAGATCAGGCCTGAAGCGAAAACTGTTGTGAACTATTTGCATGCTCAAAATATAAAGACAGTATTATTAAGCGGAGATAAAAATGACCGGGTAAAAAAGTTAGCGGATTATCTGGGGATTGACGCAGTGATCGCTGAGCAGACGCCTGAACAAAAATTACAAAAAGTAGCCGAATTAAATGCCGTAGCGCCGACAGCTATGGTGGGTGATGGCATCAACGATGCGCCGGCCTTAGCAAAGGCAACGATTGGTATTTCCCTGAGTGATGCATCACAGATCGCAACACAAACGGCACAGGTAGTACTTATGAACAGCGGATTGACAAAGCTACCCACTGCACTCGGTCTTGGTAAGCATACCTATCTTACTATTAAACAAAATCTTTTCTGGGCGTTTGCCTATAACATTGTAGCCATTCCTGTTGCTGCGCTGGGTTTTCTGACACCTGCCTTCGGGGCATTGGTAATGGGATTGAGTGATGTGGTGCTGGCCATCAATTCGGGAAGACTGTTCGTAAAAAAAGTTGAATAGCCCCAGTTTGCCTAACTTCATTATTTCAGATACTTTTTCTTGCTTACTATTCACCAGATATTAAAACAATACTGGGGCTTCGATTCCTTTCGCCCTTTGCAGGAAGATGTCATTCGTTCTGTGCTGTCAGGCCATGATACGCTGGCCCTGATGCCTACCGGTGGCGGTAAATCGCTTTGCTTCCAGGTGCCTGCTATGTGCCAGGAAGGCATGTGTCTTGTGATCTCCCCGCTTATCGCTTTAATGAAAGACCAGGTGGAGAATCTCAGGAGAAAGAATATCACTGCCTATTCGATCTTCTCCGGTATGAGCCGTAAAGAAGTGATTCATACTTTGGAAACGGTGACGAACAGTAATTGCAAATTCCTGTATGTATCACCTGAGCGATTGGAAACTGCTTTGTTCAAAGAATATCTGCCGGGAATGAACATTACTCTTATCGCTGTTGATGAAGCACATTGTATCTCGCAATGGGGATATGATTTCAGACCGCCGTACCTGCGTATCGCTAAGTTGAGGGAAGAATTACCAGATGTGCCTGTATTGGCATTGACGGCTTCGGCCACAGCGGAAGTGCAGCAGGATATCTGCGACAAATTGCATTTTAATAAGTCCATTGTTTTCAGGCAATCTTTTGAACGAGCCAATCTTTCTTACAGTGTTTTTAAGGTGGACTCACGGATCAATAAGATCATTGAGATACTGAAAAATGTACCGGGTACAGGCATTGTGTATTGTAAAAGCCGTAAACGAACCAAAGAAATCAGCGAGTTATTGCAGTTGCAGGGCATAGCTGCCAATTATTATCATGCCGGTTTGCTACAGGAAGAACGCAATAGCAGGCAGGAAGCATGGATCAATAATAAAGTAAGAGTGATCGTCTGTACCAATGCATTTGGAATGGGTATTGATAAGCCGGATGTACGGACCGTGATACACGCGGATGCTCCTGATTGTTTAGAAAACTATTACCAGGAGGCAGGCCGTGCGGGAAGGGATGGAAAAACGGCTTATGCTGTTTTGCTGTACGATGAACGGGAATTGCAGGAGCTGCACGAAATGACAGCCATACGCTTCCCATCACAAAATGATATCCGGAATGTGTACCATGCCGTAGCTAACTATTTGCAGATACCGTCGGGCACGGGGGTGGGAGAATATTATGATTTTGACCTGCCTGATTTTCTCCGGAAGTTCAAAATGAACACGCATACTGTAGTCTATTCATTAAAAGCGTTGGAACAGGAGGGTTGGCTTTCTTTCAATGAGCAGGTCTTTCTGCCGTCAACGGTACAATTCACGGCTACCAAAGATCACTTATACCAGTTTGAGAAAGATAACCCGGTACTGGAACCGGTCATCAAATCCTTACTCAGAGCTTATGGAGGAATATTTGATCATGCCTGTACTATATCCGAGCTGCAGGTAGCGCAACTGGCCCGTAAAGAGGCTGAGAAAGTAAAGAAGCAGTTGCTGCAATTACATGCGGCCCGTATCATTGATTACACACCCAGGAAAGATTCACCTCAATTGCTGTTGTTGCGAAACAGGGTGAAAGCAGAGGAACTTACGGTCAATGTCACTGCGTACCATAAGCGCAAAGAAATATTTCAGCAGCGGGTGGGGGAAATCGTCCGCTATGCAAAAGAAGAAGCAGAATGCCGCAGCCGGATGATCGGTGTTTATTTTGGCGATAAGGATATCAGGTCGTGCGGTATCTGTGATAATTGTCTCCGGCGAAAAGCAGTAACACTGACAAGGGAGGAATTTGAAAACATTCATTCCCGGATCGCTGGCATACTAATAACGGAACGATTACCCGTCAAAGAACTGATGCAGCGATTGAATGGTATCAAAAAGGAAAAGGCATGGAAGGTGATCGAGTTTTTGCAGGCAGAGAATAAGATCGAAATGGATACTAAAGGGATATTGTTGTTAAAATAAACTTTTTTTCCTGCTTCTTCCGCCCAAACCCAATGCACCCAGTAATGACCTCACGATCGTGTTACCTGCCGTACGGGTCATACTCTTCACTACAGGGTCATCAAAGAACCCTTTTTCTTTTTTGGTGGTCGTCTTTGTTGTTTTAGCTTCCTTTTCTTCTTCCTGCTGTTTTTTGACCTCTTCTGTTCTTTCTGCAGCTTCATTCAGCTTCTCAGTCAGTATCTCATAAGCGCTTTTGCTATCAATGACCTGGTTGTATTTGCCGGCGATCTTTGATGCAGCAACGATCCCGTCTATTTCTGCATCGGTCAGTATGTCCATGCGACTTTGCGGCGGTCTTACCATACAATGTACAAGGGGAGTGGGGATGCCCTTTTCATTCAGCACGGTTACAAAGGCTTCGCCGGTTCCTAATTGTGTGATCAGGTCTTCTGTTTTATAGAATGCAGTTTCAGGATAGTTCTCCGATGTTTGTTTGATTACTTTCCTGTCTGCCGCCGTAAAGGCCCTTAATGCATGCTGCACTTTTAATCCTAATTGCGCCAGTACGGAAGCTGGTACATCCATTGGATTCTGCGTACAGAAATAGATACCGATCCCTTTGGAACGGATCAGCTTGATGATCGTTTCGATCTGTTGTAACAATGCATCATTCGCCTCCTGGAATATGAGATGGGCTTCGTCAATGAACATGACGAGTTTGGGCTTATCCAGATCGCCTTCTTCAGGACAGATGGCATATAATTCTGCCAGCAATTGCAGCATGAAGGTCGAGAAGAGTTTAGGCCTGTCCTGCAGATCGGTCACCCGTACAATCGAAATGATGCCGCGGCCATCATTGCCGATACGCATCAGGTCATCTACTTCAAAACTTTTTTCTCCAAAGAATACATCAGCGCCCTGTTGCTGCAACTCGATCACTTTACGGAGAATAGTGCCGGTAGAAGTAGTAGATATTTTGCCGTATGTCTTTTCTAATTCTGCCTTCCCTTCATCACTGACAAACTGCAATACCTTGATAAAATCCTTCAGATCGAGCAAGGGTAGTTTGCTGTCGTCGCAGTATTTGAAGATCATAGCGACAAAACCGCCCTGTGTATCGTTCAGTCCCAATATTTTTGATAACAGTACCGGCCCGAATTCGCTGACCGTAGCCCGTAGTCTAACCCCTTTCTGATTGCTTAACGTGAGCAGGTCAACCGGGCTGGCCTGTGGTTTGAATTCGATATTCAGTTTCTGGCAACGTTCGGTTATTTTATCATTGACAGTTCCTGCAGCAGCAATACCGCTCAGGTCACCTTTGATATCCATCATCAGTACCGGGATGCTGGCATTGCTTAACTGTTCTGCCAGTACCTGCAGTGTTTTGGTTTTACCGGTACCTGTCGCCCCCGCGATCAGGCCATGGCGGTTCAGTGTTTTCATCGGGACCAGCACATCGGTTCCGCTTACTACCTGCCCATCCAGCATAGCACAACCGATCTTAAAACTTTCGCCTTTGAAAGTATAGCCGTCTTTTACTGCCTGTAAAAATTTTGCACTGTCAGCCATTGTTCAATTTTTTTGAAAGGTATAGGAAATGAAGGAATATCAAACCTGATTGTCTTATTAATCGTTAGCGCATATCTGAGATATTAAAGCTCTTCTTCCCGCTCCAGCATCAGTATCGCCCCCTGCGGCACGATAAAGTATTTCTCCTTTTCATACATTACTTCCGTGGCGCCGCTTAGTAAAAAGATAGCAAGGTCTCCTTCTTTGGCCTGCAGCGGCAGGTATTTTACTTTTTCTTCCTCTCCTTTCCAGGGTTCATCGTCAATGGGCACTGGTATTGCATAACCGGGTCCGGTCTTGATCACGTATCCTTGTTGTACTTTTTCTTTTTCCTGTACCCCGGGAGGCAGGTACAATCCGCTGGCGGTACGTTCATCCGGGCGGGTAGGTTTGATCAGGATGCGGTCGCCGATCACAATAAGTTTCTTCAGGCGGTTATCGGGAGTAACATGCATTGCCATATTGTAAAATTGAACAGCAAAAATAAAAAATGCCCTTCAAAACCGTTTTGGAGACAGTCTTAACAAAAAATTAGTCGCTTGTTCAGATGTTTGGCAAATGATTTACTTTTATTTGTTGCTTCCTGCTTCGCTGTGCCCGCATTCACAGTTCGTAATGTCCGGGCCGTTCAGAGCAGGAAAAAGAAACTAAATGATCTAAACTTTACAAACCATGGATGCTAAAAAACCGAAAGTCTTATTGTGTGAAGATGATCCCAACCTGGGAAGTGTATTGAAAAACTATCTTGAACTGAATGATTACGACGTAACCCTGGAAAGAGATGGCCGTCTTGGCCTGGCAGCTTTTCAGCGTGAAAAATTTGAGCTTTGCCTGCTGGATGTGATGATGCCGAATATGGACGGCTTTACCCTGGCGGAAGAGATACGTGATGTGGATCCTGATATTCCACTGTTCTTCCTGAGTGCCAAAACAATGAAGGAAGATATAATTCAAGGATACAAACTGGGTGCAGATGATTATATCACCAAGCCTTTTGACAGCGAAGTGCTGTTACTGAAGATAAAGGCGATCCTGAAACGCAATGAAGAGATCAATAAGGAAAGCGAGAACAAGGAGTTCGATCTTTCTACTTATCATTTCAATCCCAAACTGCGTCAATTGATTCATGGCGGTGTTACACAAACTTTGTCTCCTAAGGAGAATGAATTGCTGAAGATGCTGGCCGAGCATCTCAACGATCTGCTGCCAAGGGACCAGGCACTGAAAAAGATATGGGGCAGCGACACCTATTTTAATGGACGCAGCATGGATGTGTATATTGCCAAACTGCGGAAATACCTGAAAGATGACCCTAAGATCGAAATCGTGAACATACACGGCAACGGGTTCAGGTTAGTGGTGCAATAGTCTGAATCCTGATTAATAAGATTACAAGGATTACCCCGAAACCGGTAATCCTTTTTTATTCGAAAAGGGTTCCGGTATTGCCCGGATCTTTTTTACCTAAGTGTTCATAGGCCTTAGCGGTTACTTCCCTTCCCCGGGGTGTTCGCTGAATAAAACCTTCCTGTATCAAAAAGGGTTCATACACCTCTTCCAGTGTACCCGGTTCTTCACCTACAGCCGTAGCAATGGTAGTAATACCGACAGGTCCACCCTTGAATTTTTCAATGATGGTCAGGAGAATTTTATTGTCCATGTCATCCAGTCCATATTCGTCCACATTCAATGCTTTCAGCGCATGTTGTGTAATGCCAAGATCAATTTCACCGTCATTCAATACCTGTGCAAAGTCCCTGACCCTGCGCAAAAGACCATTAGCTATCCTTGGTGTACCACGGCTTCTTCTTCCTACTTCCTCAATGGCATCTTTGGATATCGTCGTTCCCAGGATAGCCGCTGAACGTTGTATGATCTTATTCAATGTGCCGGATGAATAATACTCCAGTCTTGATTTGATCGCAAAACGGGAAAGCAGGGGAGCAGTAAGAAGCCCGCTGCGGGTGGTAGCGCCGATCAATGTAAAAGGATTCAGGTTGATCTGTATGCTGCGTGCATTAGGTCCGCTGTCCACCATAATATCAATACGGTAATCCTCCATGGCAGCGTAGAGGTATTCTTCCACTACGGTACTCAGCCGGTGTATTTCATCAATGAATAAAACATCGTTGGGTTCGAGGTTGGTAAGCAAGCCTGCCAGGTCACCCGGTTTTTCGATCACCGGCCCTGAAGTTTCCCTGATATTCACCCCAAGTTCATTAGCCACTATCCGGGATAAAGTGGTCTTGCCTAACCCCGGAGGGCCATGAAATAAGACATGGTCCAATGCCTCGCCCCTGATCTTAGCAGCTTTTATGAAAATGCGGAGGTTCTCAATGATCTGTTCCTGTCCGGAAAAATCTTTGATCTGCGCCGGCCGGATATTATTCTCAAACTCTTTATCAGCCGCACTCAACTGCTGCTTATCACTGCTCAGGTTGGGATTTGCCATGACGTAAATGTAGGAATAGGCTTTTGGAAAAGATTAAGAAATATTAAAATAAAAATATTTGCATATACAAATAAAATCATTTTATCTTTGCACTGTTGAGAACAACAGAGAGTAAATATCGTCAATGTCTTTATTTCACCGCCAATGCACTTGCACGTAAGATTGAGAAGCTTGCGCTGGAAAGCTGGAGTAAGGTGGATCTTTCTCCCAGTCATGCCTACCTCCTGATGCTGGTAATAGAAGAGCCGGGGATTCAGCCAACTTCCATAGCTGAACACTTACAGTTGCAGCCGAGTACGATCACCCGTCTTATTGAAAAACTAGAAGAAAAGAAACTCCTGGTAAGAACTATGGAAGGAAAGATAACCAATGTATATCCTTCACCTAAGGGGAAAGAGTTACTTCCGAAGTTAAAGGATTGCGTAAATGAATTTTATAGCAATTATTCAGCTTTACTGGGTAAAGAAGAAAGTGCTAAACTGGTTCAAAGTATCGGAAAATCCGCCGATAAATTAAGGGGGTGATTTTTTTTAAATAGATACTTGTATATACAAATATTTTAAATATCAAAATTGTAAATCATGAAGTACGTAATTACCGGTTCAATCGGGCATATCAGTAAACCTCTTGCACAGAAATTAATAGCAGCGGGACATGAAGTCACTATTATTAGCAGTAAAGACACCAACAGAACCGCCATCCGGGAACTTGGCGCCAAAGAGGCAATCGGATCAGTAGAAGATGTAACATTTCTTAAAAAGACCTTTGCCGGTGCCGATGCCGTTTATACAATGGTGCCACCAAACTTTGCGGCTGCAAACTGGAAGGAATGGATAGGGCAGATAGGCAGGAATTATGCAGAGGCGATCAAAGCAAATTATATAAAGTATGTGGTAAATCTCAGTAGTGTAGGGGCTGACTTACCAGACGGTTGCGGACCTGTTTCTGGTTTGTACAAGGTGGAGCAGGTGCTGAATACATTAAGTGACGTAAGCATAAAACATTTGCGGCCTTCCTATTTCTTTGACAACCTGCTGGCCAATATTGGGTTGATAAAAGGCATGAAAATCATGGGAAGTAATTTTGGAGGAATCAATTATAAACTGGTACTGGCTGATACAAGTGATATTGCGGATGCTGCATTCGAAGAGCTGTCTAACCTTCAATTTAGCGGTCATTCAGTACGCTATATTGCCAGTGATGAGAAAACAACAGATGTGATCGCAGAGACAATTGGTTTGGCAATTGGTAACCCAACCTTGCCCTGGGTTGTCTTTAACGATGAACAATCAAAAGCCGGGATGCTGCAGGCGGGGTTGCCTGAAGAAGTAGCGAAGAATTATACTGAAATGGGTGCAGCTATTCAAAGCGGTCGTATGATGGAAGACTACTGGAAAAATCGTCCTGAAAAGCTTGGCAGAATGAAGCTGGAGGATTTTGCTAAAAAGTTTACAGTCGTATATAATGCGAGTTAAGTAGTGGCAACAAGAAGCTATAAGAGGATCATATAATGAACCGGGGTTGTGCAAGCTGCCATTGTAAATTTTTTGTCTCCCGATTTTATTCTTCGGAGGATATACACACGCTTTAGGTTACTGGCAATGCAAAGTGGTGTAATTTTATACATGGACATTACTCAATTCAAACAAAGCCTTTCAGGAAGTAAAGCTCCTGAAAAGCTTTCTGTTTATATGAAGGCCATGTGGTATGACGGAAAGGGCGAATGGGAAGCAGCGCATAACATTATTCAGGAAAAGAATGATGATACAGCTGCCTGGATACATGCCTATTTGCATCGCAAAGAGGGAGATATTGGAAATGCAGATTACTGGTATCGCCGGGCAGGGAGAAAAAGGCCCTCCGCCACCTTAGATAAAGAGTGGGAAGATATATCAGTGGAGTTATTAAATACTGATAATTGATCAGGCAGTCTTACAAGTATTGATTCATATTGAGTATGAGATCGGGATCAGGACAATTAGATAAATATTTTTCCCGTTCCGAATATTTGCATACACCCGGATAATCGCCTGAACATCCCTCCAGATTCCCGATTACCTGGAAGTGCAGGTGTGGAGGCCAGTGTCCGTTCTCAGCAGGAATCCCGAACTCAGCAAAAATATCTCCTTTTTGTATCCGGTCTCCTTCGCGGATGTTCTTTATAGAGTTCAAACTGAGATGGCCATACAGGGTGTAGAAACTTATTCCCTTGAGCAAATGAGTAAGAATGATAGTGGCTCCATAGTCACCGGGGTGGTCATTATTGGCAAAACTGTGAACGATACCGTTCCATGGAGCAAGTACAGCAGTACCGGGTTTACCCCAGATATCTATTCCTAGATGCAGCCTTCTTGGTTCTTCCCCTGGGTTTGCTCCGTCAAAAACTTTACTTGTTTTGTACACGGTTCTATGTTCAGCATATCCCCCGATACCATACCGGGCCCTGCTTTCCTGAAGTTTCCCGTTTATGTATGCTGAAAAATGTTTTATATCCCGGAGTATATCATCGGGTAGTTCATTATTGGCGGCAGTAAAGTCAAGTGATAGTATCCGGTCCTTCAGCGGATCAAATGGAACTACACGGCTGAATTGTTCTTTACTGAGAGTAAGTATGGAGATGAGGTCATTCATTATATAGAGTGAATGAAGGTAAGGGATGCCTATAAAAAATCCCGCCCCGGTTAAACCGGGACGGGATGCTGTTTATTCACAGATCGGGCAATATTATGGAAGACCGATGATCACTTTAAAGGTCTTCTCAGATGTTCTTACTCCTCCATCATATGCGAATTGAATCATATAGACACCACCCGGCAGGTTGGTCAGGTCAATCGGCACCACGCGGCCCCATGTAAGACCTGTCAGCTGCTGTGTTCTCACCAGTACACCGGCATTGGTATATACCCGCATAGTTAGGTAATTATACAGCACACTATTGATCTTAACGTTGAACAGACCATTATTCGGATTCGGGAACAGCGTTACGGCATTATCACTCAGCCTTACTATTCTTTCCGGACAATCTTTTACCGCGATCCTCTTGGTATTGGTAGCAGGGCATCCGGCGCTGCTGGTATAGCTGTATGTTAATGTATAAGTACCGACAGCCGTAGCCGGGGGTATAAAGTTATTGCCGGATACACCAATGCCGCTCCATGATCCGCCGGCAGGAGTAGCTGCCAATGGGACCACCTGATCGCTGGTACAAACCGTATCAGGAATAGCTCCGATAGTGATCACCGGAGTGGGATTCACTGTTACCGTTACATTAGCAGAAGCTACACAACCAGCCGATGAAGTAGCGGTAACCGTATAGGTAGTGGTGGCGGTTGGTTTCGCATACAGCGAATAAGCATCAGTACCTGTATAAGCAGTGGTAGCAGTTACATCGGTAAATAATCCTGAAACCGGTGACCAGGTGATAACCGGGTTCTGCATCTGGTAGGTGATCGTAATAGACCAGGAAGTCAATGTACCTATGTCAAAAGTGAACAGGTCTCTCAGACCCAGGGTCCAGTTACCGTTGCCTACAGAATAAAGACCAGTAAAGGATGTAACATCAGAAACAAATCCTGTCGGACCTACTCCACTGGATGCGGTTGCCGCAAAGGTTCCGGTGAATGGAGGTGTACCCGAAGCAAGCGATGTAGTGGAGGCGGAACTGATCACCGTATTGGAAAGGTTGTCGCCGGCGCCACCGTGCCCGTTGAACAGGTTAAGTATCCTGCCATTCGGCGCTCTCAGGTTAATGACCATATCGCTGATCCAGGTATGGGTCAGGTTCAGTGTTACACTTACTCCTGTCACTGTTGCACCTGCCGGCACTCCTGATACGGCCAGTGAATGGGTAATTCCCGCTGCAGAAGCATCAGGTACCACTACAGAAATAGCGCCTGAGGAAACAGCCGGTAATGTTACCGGGGGCGGAGCAGCTGTAAACTGTGTGCTGAGCTGTACCTGGCCTCCCGAGCAAATAGCCGGAGCCGATGGTGTGATCACAGGTGTTGGCGGATTCGGGTTTACGTTTACCGAAGTGGAATACGCGTTATTGGCAGTTTCCGGATCATCCGGAGAACTGGTAGCTACTGTGATATTATAAACACCACCTGCTATAAAATTGAAAAAAGGGCTCAGGTAAAAGTCCTGTACAGCATTCGGGGCCAGTGTGCCTGTGTTCAATGTAGCGGTCAGCGTTGCGGTTCCAGCACCGGTGATATTGGCCGTCACTGTTACCGGGTTGGTAGCAAAGTTGAGAGTGGTCAGGTTATAGTTCCTGATCCTTGCCTGTACAAATACTCCGCTGGTAGGGCAGTTCAGGTTAGGTAAGGTAACATTGGTGATACCCACATCAACCAGCGGCGCAACTTTCACATTGATATTATCTACGAGAATACCGAATTTATCACCGTCTGACATGGCGTGGAAACCTAAATAGAACACTCCTGTGGAAGGAGGTGTAAAGTCAACCTGTACGGAGTCAAACGGATTGGCATATACGCTGGTGATATTATTGTTGGTAAACAGGGTGCCGGTGGTCATACTGGCTGAATAGGCTTCTGTGCCATATTTCACTTCCATTTTTTCAGGAAAGTTCACACCATCCAGTGCTTTATAGAAGAACTTCAAACGATAGGTAGTGCCGCTGGTCAGGTTCAATCCTTGTGTATAGAACCAGTCATCTGCGCCACGGCTCAAATCATTGAAGTCGTAGAAGTATAACAAACTCGTGCTCGGAGAAACGAACGTGAGCGGGTTGGCATCAGTATATGTTTCCCATGAGCCGGCGCCATCACCGTTCCAGAATGAACCAGAGTTGCCATTTACGTCCTCAGAACTTGTACACGTAGGCATAGCCGGTACTGCGGCAGACTCGAATGTTTGTGTATAAGGAATGTTGGTAGCCGGGCAAAGTGTGGTAGCCGTTGCTTTTACGTTAGTGCTGAAGTCAACACCCGGTATGCATATCCTTCTTACATAAAAATCATAAGGAGTACTGGCAGTAAGACCAGTGACAATGATCGGCGATGCGGCGCCTAATACCACTGTGCCGCCTCCGGCAACATTCGTTGTACCCGGAACAAAACCCGGGGCACCATATTCAACGACAAAAGCTGTACCCGGAGAGGTAAAGGATACTGCTACAGATGTCGGTGAAATAGCCTGTGCTTTTACGTTAGTAGGTTTGGGGCAGGTTGGTGCAACACTAATGGTCACATCATCTACTGCTACTCCCCAGCCAAACAATTCGGTTCCTTCAAAAGCAATATAGTAATCGGATGGGCCTGAAGAAGAAGGGAGATTCAGTTCTATTTCTGTCCATACGCCTACGTTGGTGGCATATACTGCGCCAGGGATTAAGGTCCAGGGACCGGCTACAGATGTTTTGTAATATACTCTTAATTCGTTCTGATCACCTAACCAGTTCTGGTTAGCATACCAGAAGGTAACCTGCGCTCCCTGGGCTGGCATAGCTGAGAAATCAAATGCCGGAGAGACAAGTCGAGCTACGCTTCCGGTATTGTTACCAAAATGCCTTGCATTGACAGTACCACCATGAGCGGTGGTGACGTTGCCGCCATTACCGGCGCCCGCGCCATATGTCCAGTTCACAGAACCGGATACCTGCTGAGTGGTCCAGCAAGGACGGGTCACGCTGGCAGTTTCAAATGTTTCTGTGTAAGGGAATGTAACAAAAGCATTGCAGGGACTATGGAAGTTATAGGCCAGGGTCCAGGAACTGAATACACCCAGTCCGCAATTGGCCCGGACATACAAACTATAATCAGTATTGGCTGTAAGGCCGGTTACGTTAGCTGTAGTCACCCCTGCGCCTGTTACGCCGCTGGCAGCTAATCCTGTTGCACCGCTACCCGCAGCGCCGGATGTACGTACTTCCCATTGATATCCGCTGGACGGATTGGAAGGTGATGCAGTCCAGCTTGCCGTTGCCGTTGTGGGGGTCATGGCAGAAATACCCAATCCGGATGGAGGCAAACAAGGAGGTGTGGCTTCTACTGTAATGTTATCGAGAAACAGGTTGTTGCCAAATGCAGAAACACCCCGGAAGATAAGCTTGTTTGTACCAACCGGAAGGTCTACTGCTTTACTTGCCCATTGTGCAGCGGTAGGCGCTGTCAATTGCGTGGTGGTGGTCCCTGCCGTATTCAAAGGACCAGCAGATCCTCCGTTAAACGTAGATAATAAAGTATAGCTGGCGCCCCCATTCGTTGAATAAAGAATTTCGAGCCGGTCGTTTTCTCCAGCAAAAGTGGCATACGCATGGTCAAATGTTACCCTGTAGTTGGCCGGTACTGCGTTGAAAGCAGGAGTAGCCAGATCTAACTGTACACCTGTACCTGCCAGGTAGAACTGGAACCTGGCTGAGCCGGCACCAATCCCATAAGCACTTGGTGCAAAACCGCCCATGAAAGTAGGATTATTAATAGTCCAGCAACCCGGAGGGAATGAAGTGGCGTAGGTCGCAAAGTTCTCAGTAAACGGAGTTGCGATGGGAGGTGTGACGGATACCAATAAGCTGGCTGCCCATGCATCCACTCCGCTACAGGTGATCTTTCTGCGGAAATAGGTATTGGTAGTAATACTTGTAGTCAATGAAACTCCCGTCGCACCGGTTACATCTGTCCATGTGGCGTTATCGGGAGATGATTCCCACTGGTAAGAAAGACCTGTACCAAAACTGGCGCCTGAGACATTTAAATTAAAGCTTGTGCCGGCGCAAATGGTACCGGATGGCCCTGTAACCGTACCTCCGCCCGGAGGCGCTACGCAAGGAGGCGGAACAAACCAGTTAAAAGTGAGCCCGGATACAGGAGCAGTAACGGCGATCGTTGATGTTGCGTTTTGCATACCCTGGGCATTCGTAGTGCCTGCGATCGTTGCATTCCAGTTATGCGGAGCAGTTGTCTGACGGTTATTAAAATCGGTTGAGACAGTCCCACCTAAACCAACATGATTGACGGTGGATGCAGTAGTTACGGTATTTAATACGATGGTCCCGTATATGACCTGTACCCAGTTGGTTGTTTCATTCAGAACGATCTGAAAATTCAGGTTATCACCGGTGCCGGCACCGCCGAATCGCTTATAGTTTTTGTATTGCACAACTAATTTCCGGTTGGGAGCGGTACCGGTTGTTTCGAATCTTAATTCTGCTCCCGTCTGTGCCTGTATGTCCCTTCCTATACCGGCTATCCGGTTCCTTAATAAGGCAGGGGTATTGGTAGCTGTGGATGATAAAGGAGTGTAGGCGCTTGTCGTAGCCAAACTTATACTTGGCGTTAATGTTGACTGACCAAGGCTTATCCAGCCATTATTGTTCACCCCGAAACGGTCAAATACTATTCCGTTGTAAGTGAAGTTGAAACCAATGGGAAATCCAACACCGGTAGTAGGAGTGGCACCGCCAGCAGGTACAGCAGGATCCACGAAGTATTGGTCATCGGAGGTTGCAGTACCCAGAACTGATCCGCCCGTGATCTCGGTGTAGGTACCGTTGTTTTGCGTAAAAACATAGGTACTTACCTGTGCGGTTGATCGGAAGTTCCAGGCCAATAAAACAAATAGGGAAAGAAGAGCTGCGTAGATCTTTCTCATAAGCAGAGTTGTTAATTAAAGTAGTAAATGTTTTGGTAGTCCCGTCCCGGACTTTTAGTGTTGAAAGGTATCTAATTTTTTGCTTGCAGCAATTTTTCGGCTTCATTTTTCTTTCGCTCTATCATTTTCAGCATCAAAGCCTTGCTGGCAGTTGAATTACGCAGAAAAGGTATTAGGATTTAGTGCTATTTCATATCCTTCAGCGACAAGGATACTATGACCTCTTCCTTTTCGTTTTACTATGAGATATATCCAATTTAGCTGTTAAAAATCAATTGTTTGAAAACAAAAATCTGTAGCCTTGCTTCCATAGTACTATTCCTTTTCCCTGCGACATCTTTCAGCCAGATGATCACAGGGGTCTGGAAAGGCAAGATCAACCGGCAAAAAGCCGAAGTCAAGATTATTCAAAACGGGGACAGCCTTACCGGTACTTCTTACTATTATGAGTCACCGGGCAACTATCGCCGGTATAGCATCAAAGGATATTTTGATGCGGCCACCAATGAAGCTGTATGGTGGGATGACCAGTTGCTGGAAGAAAAGTCAGGCAAATACAGTCTTTCCGCTCCAGGAAAAATGCCGTTGCTTTCACGGGCTGATTTCAACTGCCCCGGTGACGGCAAAATGATGCTGGATGGCAAGTCGGGGAAAGTGTATGATGAAGAACTGAAGGGGGATGTACATCTCGATAAAACGGAATACGGCCAGTTTGAAGATGAGTGGGATTTTGTGATCAATAACTACCTTACAGGCGCCAATGATCCTTATATTATTGATAGCATTTCTTCTTTGCGTACTGTTCCTCTTCAGCCGCAGGCAGAAGAACCCGAACCGGTACAGAAGCAGGCACCGCTGGCGCCGGTGATCCATGAAAAGCCTGTAGTGAAAGAAGATCCTAAGCCGGTAGCAAAAACACCTGAGCCGGTAAAGCCGCAAACCATCGAAGAGAAATTTGTAAATCGCAAAAAGGTATTGATAACCGAGATCCCTGTTACGGGTGATTCTGTGGAACTTCGCTTTTATGATAATGCCGAGATAGATGGTGATTCCATCTCCCTTTTCCTGAATGATAAACTGATCTTTCAGCATATTCGTCTCCTCGGAAGCGCCTATACCATTACACTTCCGGTGAGTGAGCTGAATGCGACCAATGAGCTGATCATGGTGGCAGAGAACCTGGGTTCTATTCCTCCCAATACTTCCTATATGGTAGCGCTGGTCGGCGATAAACGGTATGAAGCAAGGCTGGAAAGCACCGAAGGCAGTAGCGCCATGATACGGTTTGTCAAAAAGGGAATCCCATGACCCGGCTTACAAAATAAGTGCAGCCAGCACTGCAAAGTGGTCGGATGCGAAACGGCCTTCCCATGTCTGCGAGATCGTCGCATGAGTTAACACTTTCCATTTTCCTTTCAGGAAGATGTAGTCTATCGGCTGATCGTTTCTCTCTTTTGACCGGAAGGCATTGAAAGTACCGGTGGGGCCGTAATGAGGAGACTGCGAAACCAGTTTGGCGTCGGTAAGATGAAGAGGATTGTTCTTGTTCATGATCACCATCACAGGTTCATCAGCCGGCTCTGCATTAAAATCACCGGTGATGATAGCCGGTGTGTTCCCTGCTATCTCTTTTACCCTGTTCAGGATGATCGAGGCGCTTTCTCTCCTGGCTATTTTACCGATATGATCGAAGTGAGTATTAAAGGCAAAGAATATTTTTTTTGTTTTCCTGTCTTTGAATTTTGCCCAGGTTACCATTCTCGTTATAGCGGCATCCCAGCTTTTACTGCCGGGTATTTCCGGCGTTTCTGACAGCCAGAACATTTTTGTTTGCAGCAGTTGCAGCCTGGTTGTATCATAAAAGATAGCGGAGTATTCTCCTTTTTCTTTACCATCATCTCGGCCCCCGCCTGCATAGTTGAATTGGGGTAGCCTTTCTTCCAGGTCCATCATCTGGTCATGTAAAGCTTCCTGTACCCCAAGTAAATGCACCTTATGATAAAGTATTTGCGAGGCTACTTTATCTTTCCGGTAGGGCCAGGCGTTCAAACTGTCTGCGGCTGTATTCAAACGGATGTTAAAGGTCATTACATTCAGTTCCTGTGTCCAGGAAGCGATTACTATTGATAGAAAACAGGCGGTAAAGAAAAACTTTTTCATCGGCGATAATTAGGAGCACAAACTTACAACTTCACGACACGAAAACCCTGGTTGCTGAAGGAGGCATGGATATTCACCCGGCCGATATCCACCGAGTTAAAGAAGCTGCATGCATTTTTGCTGCACCACCACGATCCGCCACGGGCATGCGCAATACTGTTCTTTTCATTTTCTTTCAGTTTGCCGGTGCAGAACTCAAACACATTCCCATACATATCATATAATCCCCGGGGATTGGGTTTGAAACTGGCTACCGGGGCTGTGTACATATAACCATCGCTACTGTCTGCTGTCAAATGGTTCTTGCCATGCCAGATATTGGCATACTCCTTTATTTTACTTTTATCATTCCCAAAAAAATGATCAGCATTGGAGCCGGCCCTGCAGGCGATCTCCCATTCTTCCAATGAAGGCAGACGGACGCCGGCCCATTTACAGTAAGCAAGTATATCACTATAGCTGATGCAGGTGACGGGATGATCCATCTTGTTGTCAATGCCACCGCGGTGGATGCCATTCGGGTATCTCCAATACGCTGTGGAATCTTCTATCCATTCAAATTCTTTCAGTCCCGGCTGAAAGACCATCGCATTATGCATTCGTTCGGCATCGGTAGTATAACCTGTTGACCTGATAAAAGCTTCAAATTGCCTGTTGGTCGTTTCGGTTTTAGCGATATAAAAATCATTGATGCTTACCTGTCGCAGAGGATTCAGCAGGTGTCCTTTTTTCCCAACCAGGTAGCTGCCTTTTGGGACAAACACAAAACCGCTGTCCGGTTGTGCCTGTATGCATACTACCGGCAGCAGGGTCAGCATTAGAGTGATCAGCTTATTTTTTTGATGCATTATAAAAATCGGTTGCTCTCCTGATGATCAGGTCTTCGTTGCCTTTATTATACTGGAGAAAGGACTGGTAGTCTGAATCGTCGCTGTACAGTTTTTTATACGACGCTGATTTCAGGAACGGTTCATACTTGTTGTCCTTCATCAGTTGCATTAATACAGTGAGAATGTCGTAATCTTTTTTGGTAAGTTTATAGGTTTGTATCAGCAGCGGGATCATTTGTTTGGCGTTCATTTCAATAATGGCATGTTTGAAATTGATGCCCGCCCTTTTTGTTCTGCTGATGCTTTCTGACATGAATGCGGCTACAGAATCCCGGTTGTTTAGAAAGAAATCGATCTGGCGGTTGCTCCAGTTATATTCACCGAATGCATCGGGTATATAGGCAAATATCTTTTTATGTTCATCCTGTATAGGCGGCATGGCATCACAATTCTGGCTATATGACTCTGCATGGATCATATGATAGGTGAATTTCTCACGCAACGTTAATGTGCTATAGACCGCAGGTTTCAGCGCTTCGCTATCCTCTTCATCTGCTTCGATCTTAGCGATCAGTGTTCTCACCTTTGCCAGGCCATACGGTGGTACAGTAGGTTTGATCCTGTATTCGTGATAGGCTTCGCTTTCCTTACTGGCGGGTTTCCATACTTCTTCGTCTTGTGCCCCGGATGCAATCGTTAGAAAACAAAACAAAAGAGAACAAATTGTCTTCATGGTGATCGTTTGAATAAAATTACCGGAAAACCAGCTCATGCCAAAGTAATGAGAACAAGGTGTGATACGCTCAACCCGCCAACACCTGTTAGTGATCCATATTGCCGATTGAGGATATTGCTATCTTTTATTTTTAATACACGGTATGATCTTCGTCATTGATGGGTATGATTGACCATCAATGAGCTGTCATTTTTTTGTAAAACAATTTCGAAGACTCCTATCCTGACAATTGCATGATAAAAGTGATCAGTGTCTGAACAATCTTTGTCCCGCAATTAAAAATTATGAGAAAAATTCCTATCACCATCGCCATCATACTGTCGGTATTCAGTACAGCAGCGCAGGAAGACACCACCAAAGCAAAAGAGTTAAGTGAAGTGGTCGTTACCGGTCAGTACAAAGCTCAATCCGTCAAAAATTCCGTTTACCAGGTCAGGGTCATCAATAAAGAAAGAATCATCAGGCAGGGGGCAACCCGTCTGCAGGATGTTCTGAGAAATGAACTGAACATGCGTTTTTCGCAGGACCTTGCTACCGGCGGTTCTGCTATCAGTATGCTTGGTTTGAGCGGGCAAAATGTGAAAATACTCATTGACGGCCTCCCTGTTACCGGCCGCCAGGGGGTGAACAATGAATTTGACATTAGCCAGATTGATGTGAACTCTATCGAGCGCATCGAGATCGTGGAAGGCCCGATGTCTGTTGTATATGGGGCTGATGCATTAGCCGGAGTTATCAATATCATCACCAAAAAAGCAGCCCCTTCCAAATTGGCTGTTACAGCAAGGCTGCATGAAGAATCTGCCGGAAGCGAATATGGTATTCAACAAGGCATCCATAATCAGCAGGTGGGATTAAGCTGGAGGCAAAAAAACTGGGAAGTGGGTGGCTCATTTGCCCACAACTATTTCGGCGGATGGAAGGATACTGCTGTGGACAGGGAGCTTGTATGGCATAAAAAGGACCAGCGCCTGGCTAATGGTTTTATTGGTTACACCAAAGGCAAGCTCAATCTTCGTTATCGTATTGACGGGCTGGACGAAGTGATCACCAATCCGGCTAACTTCTCTCCGTTTGCCGATCGTTTTTCCGGTGATACGCTGGCGTATGACCAGGAATATCTTTCACAAAGAATGATGCATCAGTTGCAGGGCTCTTATTTTGCCAGCAACCGTTTATCCTTCCAGTTGCAATCTTCTTATTCCGATTACAGCCGCCAGGTTTTTTCTACTACGGTCAGTAAGAAAACAGGTACCGTGAACTTAGATGCCGGAGAAGGGCGCCAGTCAGTAGTTGATTTTACCGGTTTTACTTTTCGGGGAACAGCGCTGTACAAATTATCTGATGCCTTCAGTTTTCAGCCGGGAGTAGATATCAATGTAGATAAAGGAAAGGGGGAAAGGCTGAAAAGCGGTTCAAACAGTGTGACAGATTATGCATTCTTTATTACATCTGAGTTCACTCCCATTGCAGGGATCAATATTCGCCCGGGTCTGCGATTTATTAAGAACTCGGTATATGATGCGCCACCGGTGATCCCTTCAGTCAATACAAAATTTGCCATCACCAAAGATCTTGATCTTCGGTTGTCGTATGCCCGTGGATTCCGCTCACCTTCATTGCGTGAGCTGTATTTTGACTTCGTGGATGCCAACCACAATGTACAGGGCAACCCTGATCTGAAAGCTGAGACCTCCAACAGCTTCACGGGTACACTGAACTTTAAAAGGAAGATGGAGAACAATTCTATATGGACCGTACAGGCAGGTGGTTTTTACAATGATGTCAAAAACCTGATTGATTATGTGTATGAGCAGGGAACAAATGATGCAAAATTGTATAATCTGTACAGCAGCAAAACCTCAGGTGTAAACCTGACAGCAGGGCTTACGCATAATAAATGGAGTGTTTCGGCCGGCGCTTCTTATAGTGGTTTTAATAACGACCTGTATGAAGACGATAAAGATCTGCCTTTGCAGGTATGGTCGGCTGAAGCTAATGCATTGATGAGTTATTCTTTTGCCCGTATCGGTCTTGACCTTAACCTGTTTTACAAGTATACCGGTAAACGTCCCCGCTATGTGATGAGCGGAACCGATGTGGTGTTATCTGAACAGGAAGGGTATCACATGGCTGATCTTACCCTCAGTAAAAAACTGTTTCCTTACCTGGCCTTTAATGCCGGAGTGCGCAATCTGTTTGATGTGGATCGTATCAACAGCAGCTTTGCCTCAGGAGGAATACATTCTAGTGGCGGACTGAATGTGGCTACGGGCCGTTCTTATTTCGCTTCACTGATCTTTAACTGGAACAGCAAATAATTATCATTTCAATCAATCATACGATCAAATACACCAGACAATGAAACAGAAACTATTATACGCAGTTGCTATCACTTTCGGAGCCATATTCCTGATAACAGGATGCCGTAAAAGAGATGCCGTAGCAGCAGATAACCTTGTGATTTTTGAAACAGCGGCGCAGGGCATTACGGCGACGGAAAGTTCTATTATTGTACGGGTAACTCTTTCCAGGCCAACTGACAGAGATATTCCTGTTACAATCAATCTCGCAGAACAGGGTGTGATATACGGCACTGACTACACCACTACTCCTGCTGCCACAGCGGGCAACCTGACCGTAACGATCCCGTCAGGTAATAATGAAACGGCTTTCACTGTTACCAAAAGCAGCGGGGTTTTATTCGACGGCGATGAGAAGATCGTTTTTGACCTATTTAGCTCGGGTGCGCCGGTCTTTATCGGGCTTACCAGGCAATTCACGCTGAACTTCGCTGAACTGGTAGCTACCAATGCAGGACTTACCGTCAATGGCGGTGGTGTTTTGTTTCCCAATAAAGTGTTCATTGACCTGAGCGCTAACAGGCAAACAGCCGTGAACCGCAATAGCTGGGACCTTGGCTTCTATACCGGCACGGATGATTTCCGTGTCATACTTAACTCCTCTTCCGCCATGATGGCAAAGCAAATTGCAAAGAATGATCTTACGCAGGTAACTGACGCAGATACGACCGGTTTTTCCACTCAGGTGGCTTTTAACCAGTTTGCTCCTGTTGCTGCTTCTCTGCCCTATATAGATTATCCAAATGGCGACCTGACAAGAACCGCTATTGCTGCGGTCAGCGCTACCGATGCCGACAATAAAGTTTATATCGTCAACCGGGGCACTGGTCCGGGGAGCCCTGCTCCTGCCAGGGGATGGAAAAAGATCCGTGTGCTTCGAAACGCCTCCGGAGGCTATACCCTGCAATACGCAGATATTGCTGCTACCACTTTCCAGCAGATCAATATCGCAAAGGATGAGGCCTATTTCTTCAAATATATTTCATTTGATAATGGCGCTGTAAACGTGGAGCCGGAAAAAAAGAAATGGGACCTGGCCTGGACGTATTTTTCTAATGTTACCAATTTTGGTACCGGTGAAGTGCCTTACCTCTTCCAGGATATTATTATACAGAACAGGAATGTGCAGGTAGTAAGGGTGATGACGGCTACCAGGGCATTCGCTGATTTCGGAGAGGCGGATCTTACAGGACTTACCTTCTCTTCACTGCAGGCGACTATCGGTTCCGACTGGCGTTCCGGTGGCGGACCTACGACGCAACCTGCTGTAAGAGCAGACCGTTATTATATCATTAAAGATGGCGATAACAATTACTACAAGGTTCGTTTTACTGCGCTTACACAAAATGGAGAAAGAGGGTACCCGGCCTTTGAATCTGTGCTGGTGAAAAAGGGATGATATCATACTATCTATTCTTACGTTTTTAAAAGGAGAGCTTCCCGTTTTGGGAGGCTTTTTCCTTTTTCGAAAACCTGATTTACTGTTTGCGTAACTCTTCGTCATGCCTGTGTCGTTGTTTTGTCGGCAAATTGTAAATCACCATGAAAAGGATCCCCGGACTGATAGCTATTGTTTTATCCGTAACGGCCAATGCCCAGGCCCCGAAAGACAAACAGATCATTGATAAACTATGTGGATGTTTCGAAGTAAGTTTCAAATATGCAGAGACATTTTCTCCTGATGCTGGCTATAAGTATCATGACAGGGAAGAAACTGGCGGTACCGCCGAACTGGCTTTGCCTATTGAAGTAACAGACAAAAAAATTGTGATCCAGCATTTGCTGTTAGTTTCCCCGACGGTGATAGTAAAACACTGGAGAGAGGAATGGACCTTTGAGAACCCCGTGATCTGGAAATATACAGGAGATAAGAAGTGGGTAAAGGAGACTGTACCAGCTGAACAGGTGAAAGGCAAATGGACGCAAACGGTATGGGAAGTAAGCGATGAACCCCGTTACCAGGGTTTCAGCCAGTTTGTGAACCTCGATGGGAAGGTCATCTGGCAAAACACTACCGATGCCCCGCTGCCAAGAAGGGAGTATTCGGTCCGCAGCGACTATAATATCCTGAAACGTACGAACCGGCTGAACCTGACAGACAGTGGGTACCTGCATGAGCAGGACAACCAGAAGATCATCCGGAATAATGGTTCGGATAAGCTGCTGGTAGAAGAGAAAGGGATCAATAGTTATAAGAGACTGGATGATAAAGAATGTGCTGCTGCAAAGGACTACTGGGAAAAGAATAAGGACTACTGGTCAAGGGTCCGGAAGGCATGGTCAGCTTACCTGGATAACCGCAACACGATACAATTACAAACTAAAGTGGAGGGAAAGGTGCTGCACGAGTACCTGATGGAACAGGCAAAAGACTTTACCACAGGAAATATCAAACCCGCAGAAATAGATGAGCAGATCAATAAAACTATCGCTGTTTTTTTGATAAAGTAAACCAGGTCTGCTGATACCCACTGGTGGGTATTTTCCATTACTTATTCACAAAAACCTCTCTTTTGGGAGGTTTTTTTATCTTTTGATAATATTTTTATGGTGCATGAACAGCACGATTAAAAAAGGCTCTGATGATGTTTGGTACAAAACCGGCGGAGAATCACCCCTGGCCAGTTTTGTCAGACAGGTCCACCCAGTAAGAGAAGAGGCGATCCGCTATATCACAAATCATTCCTATCCGAAAAGAGTGTCTAAGGGTACTTTCCTGTTAAAAGCCGGGGAGGTATGCCAGCATCTTTATTTCATCCGCAGCGGGGTCATCAGGGGCTATATCAAGGATGGGCTTAAAGAAGTGACCACCTGGATCACAGCGGAAAATGAAATGGTCACGTCTATCCGCGGATTGAGCCTGCTGGAGCCTTCGCTGGAATACATACAAACCATCGAGGACTGCGACCTGGTAGTGGCCGATTTTGCTGCGCTACAGTATTTATATGAGAATTTCATTGAAATGAATGTGGTAGGCCGGAAGATCCTCGAACAATATTATAAGGACGCAGAAGAGCGGGCCTTTATCTGCCGCATACCTAATGCTACCAAAAGATACAGGCATTTCTTAGATACCAAAGGCGACCTGGCCAACAGGATACCCCTGAAGTACATTGCGTCCTATCTCGGCATGACCATCGAAACGATGAGCAGGATACGCAGTAAGAAAATGTAGCGGGACTGCCCTTAGCACTCTCTTATTTCTTCCTTTCTTTCCTTTTGCTTGGCCCTGTTTTCCCGTACCTTTGCCCCCTTCAAAATGAGACAGGAAAAGGGTTATGGCAGCTAAATACAGGGAATTTTCCGGGTTGAACTTACCGGCTATTGAACAGGAGGTTCTGGCCAAATGGTCTGAAAAGCAGGCTTTTGAAAAAAGTGTGTCTTTGCGTGAAGGCGCCACGCCTTTTGTTTTTTATGAAGGCCCTCCCAGCGCCAATGGCATGCCCGGTATACACCATGTCATTTCCCGTACGCTCAAGGATCTCGTGTGCCGCTACAAGACCATGAAAGGTTTCCAGGTAAAACGGAAAGGAGGATGGGATACGCATGGTTTGCCTATCGAACTGGGAGTTGAAAAAGAACTTGGAATTACCAAGGAAGATATCGGCAAAAAAATATCGGTTGAAGAATACAATCAGAAATGCCGGGAAGCAGTATTAAGATATAAGGACAAATGGGATGAGATCACCCGCAAGATGGGTTACTGGGTTGACCTGGACGACCCCTATATCACTTTCAAGAATGAATACATTGAAACACTGTGGTGGCTGCTGAGTGAGTTGTATAAAAAAGGGTTGTTGTATGAGAGTGTCAGCATCCAGCCTTATTCTCCTGCTGCCGGAACTGGGTTGAGCTCACATGAACTGAACCAGCCGGGAACGTATAAGGATGTAAAGGATACGAGTGCGGTGGCGATGTTCAAGGCGGTGAGGAATGAAAAAAGTGAATTTTTATTTAAAGCAATATCGAACAAGGAACAAGGAACAAAGAAGGATGAAGTTTTCTTCTTGGCGTGGACGACGACTCCCTGGACGCTTCCTTCCAATCTCGGACTGACGGTTGGGGCGAATATTGACTATGTCTTGGTTAAAACGCTTAATCCGTATACCGCATTACCTATAAATGTAGTTTTGGCTAAAAACCTAATAGATAAATATTTTAGAAATATAGTTCTAGAAAAGGGGAAGGCAACAGAAGTAAAATATAGCCTTATAGTTGATTTATTGGAAAAAGAAGTTTTGACTGAAGAAGAAACAGAGGAGTTGAAAAAATTAGCATATAGCGGAGGAAAACTTAATCATTGGAAAATACTAACTGAGTTCAAAGGGTCGCAGATAGAAGAGTGCCGGTATGAACAGTTGCTTCCTTATGAAGCCAATAGCCCTGCCCATGCCGGTGGTGATCCGTTCCGTGTATTGGTGGATACATTTGTGACAACAGAGGATGGTACGGGCATCGTGCATACGGCTCCTGCATTTGGCGCAGATGACTTCAAAGTAGGAAAGAAATATGGGATCGGCATATTGACAATGGTGGACAAACAGGGAAAGTTTGTAGATGGATTAGGTGAATTCAGTAACCGGTATGTAAAGAACTATAAAGACGACCCGAACTATGTTGACGTGAATGTGGACATAGCGGTAAAACTGAAAAAAGAGAACAGGGCTTTTAAAGTAGAGAAATACGAACACAGTTACCCGCATTGCTGGAGAACGGATAAACCCATTCTTTACTATCCGCTGGACGCCTGGTTCATCAAAACCACGGCTGTGAAGGATAGAATGGTGGAACTGAATAAGACCATCAACTGGAAACCCAAATCAACCGGCGAAGGAAGATTTGGCAACTGGTTAGAGAATATGGTGGACTGGAACCTGAGCCGTTCCAGGTTCTGGGGTACACCGCTGCCGGTTTGGAAAAATTATATACATGACAAGGAAATCTGTATTGGTAGTGTGGAAGATTTGGGAAAAAAGGGTTTTCTTTTTGATAAAAATAAATTTGCTGAGGATTATAAAAACAGAAAACCAAGCCTTGTTGAAAAATTTGATCGTCATTTCGGAAGCCAAAAGATTATAACAAACTTTGAAACTTATTATGGTGTCTTTTCCCAACCACTACGAGATATTTATTCGTTAATTGCGGTTGATATTAACTATAATTTAGTCTCTGATTATCTTATTCCAATATCTCAGTTTAAAAATTTGGACCTTCATAAGCCTTTCGTTGATGATATACTGGTTGTTGAGAATGAAATTATTCTTACAAGAGTGTCCGACCTGATAGACGTTTGGTTTGACAGCGGCGCCATGCCCTATGCGCAATGGCATTTCCCTTTTGAGAATAAAGAGACCTTCAAACAATCATTCCCGGCCGATTTCATTGCCGAAGGTGTTGACCAGACAAGGGGATGGTTCTATACGCTTCATGCTATTGCAGCTATGCTGTTTGACAGCGTGGCCTACAAAACCTGTGTATCGAACGGGTTAGTGCTCGATAAGAATGGCAACAAGATGAGTAAGCGTCTTGGCAATGTGGTGGATCCCTTTAAGACCATTGAAACATTCGGCGCCGATGCAACCAGGTGGTATCTGGTTACCAATGCTTCGCCGTGGGAGAACATGAAGTTTGACCTGGAAGGTATCAAAGAGGTACAGCGCAAGTTCTTTGGTACGCTGTATAATACTTACCAGTTCTTTGCTCTATATGCCAATGTGGATGGTTTTTCTTTTAAAGAATCCTATATACCTGTCAAAGACAGGCCGGAGATAGACCGTTGGATACTTTCGTCCCTGAATACTTTGGTGAAGCGGGTGAATGAATACATGGATGATTATGAACCTACACAAGCAGGTCGTCTCATTGAAGATTTCGTGGATGAACATTTGAGCAACTGGTATGTTAGATTATGCAGGCGACGTTTCTGGAAAGGCGAGTATGAGCAGGATAAGATCTGCGCTTACCAGACCTTATATGAATGCCTGGAAACAGTGGTAAGGCTGATCGCACCGGTGTCGCCGTTCTTCAGCGATGCAGTTTTCCAAAACCTGAATGCAATTACCAGCCGCTTTAATGCCGGGTCAGTTCATCATTGTGATTTTCCGGTGGCAAATGAGCCGGCTATTGATGAAGCGCTGGAAGAAAGAATGCAGCTGGCACAGGACGCTTCTTCACTCATTCTTTCGTTAAGAAAGAAAGTGAATATAAAAGTGCGCCAGCCTTTGCAAAAAGTTTTGATCCCTGTACTCAATCCTTCTATGAAGGAACAATTACAGAAAGTGGAAGACCTGATCAGGGCCGAAGTGAATGTAAAAGAGATCGAATACCTGAACCCTGATAATACTTTTATCAGCAAAAAAGTGAAGCCCAATTTTGTAGCACTGGGTAAAAAGCTTGGATCAAAGATGAAAGCGGTATCCACAGCTTTGGCACAATTTAGCCAGGAAGACATCGCCAGATTTGAAAAAGAGGGTCAATATAGTTTGTCAATTGATGGCGAACCCGTAATGTTGCAGATTACCGAAGTCGAGATCAGCAGCGAGGATATCCCGGGTTGGACAGTGGCCAATAAAGGAAGCCTGACCGTAGCGTTGGATGTGACAGTGACACCAGAACTGGAAGCCGAAGGCAATGCCCGTGAGTTCGTGAACAGGATACAGAAAATACGTAAGGACCAGGGTTTTGAATTGACCGACAGGATAGATGTAAAGGTGGTTGCCGCCAATGGAATGAAAAATTCTTTAGCTCAGTTTAAAGACTATATTTGCGCCGAAATTCTGGCCGATAAGCTTGAATTTGTATCCGAAATACCCGGTGGAACGGAGATATATATTAACGATGTTTCGCTAAAAGTGATTGTTTCAAAAAAAGGCTAATTGTATGGCTCACAAGAAAAAACCGGCTCCTAAAAAGCCTGCCAAACCAGCGCCTAAAAAGGCCGCTAAAAAGCCTCTTGCCAAAAAACCCGTGGCCAAAAAAGCCGCACCCAAAAAGAAAGATAAACCTGTGCCTAAGAAATCTTCAGCAAAGCCGGCGCCTAAGAAGGCAGAACCGGTAAAGAAGCCGGCAGCAAAACCGGCTCCGGTAGCGAAAGTGGCTCCCAAACCGGAAGTAAAACCGGTAGCCCCCCCGCCGCCTGTAGTTGCCAAAAAACCTAACCCCAACGATCCCAAATCTTTGGTTTCAATAAAACCTGCAGCCAAGCCGGTCATTAAAAAGGAGCCACCCAAGCCTACCAAGGTCGTGATTCCCAAAACAACCATCAAGAGTGCGGTCAAGTATGAACCGGAATTCACCAAATCAGTATTAGATACCCCTATGTATGAACAAAACGGCCCTATTATGAGATACTCCGATGCGGACCTTACAGAATTCAGAGAGATCATCACCAAAAAACTGGATGCAGCGAAGAAGGAGCTTGCTTACCTGCAGGGACTTATTACCCGAAGGGATGAAGGTGGTGATATGGATGAAGCCCGCTATATGACCATGGAAGACGGCAGTGTAAGTATGGAAAGAGAACAACTGAGCCAGATGGCAAGCCGGCAGATCACTTTTATTGATCACCTGGAAAAGGCGATGATGCGTATTGAAAATAAAACGTACGGTATTTGTCGTGTTACGGGCAAACTTATTGATAAAGCCCGCCTGCGTGCAGTGCCTCATGCTACGCTGAGCATAGAAGCCAAGCAGATGATGAATAAATAAATTATCAGTTCAATAGCATGGATCCCGTTCGCCCCAGGCAGGACGGGATCTTTGTTTATGGCAGATCACTTCTTCCTTTCTAAAAAAACCTGGAAGCCGATCCCTATCAGGAAGCGGTGATTGGAGAACCGGGAAGTGTATTCACTTTTTTCCGTTTCATCAATAGTGCCGTTTATTTGCTGGTCCACCAGGGTGGTTTTGGAAAAATCACTTTTACTATACGAGAAATTATAGCCGGCATATACATCCAGCCCGGTATGACTGTTTATCATTTTGGTAATACCGGCCGATAGCCCGGGCTGGATAAAAAATCCGCCGGAAGATTTGCCTGAATAAGTACGCTTGTAGGTATTGGCGCCTGATCCGCCATAGAAAAAGCCATCAGATTTTTCATTGAAAAAACCAGTGCTGAAATTGAATTGACCGAATGGAATCAAAGAGCCCTCGTTTTTTAAATAGCTGCGGACAAAACCACCGATACCGAGATTAAAATGGCTGATCTTGTCTTTTTGGTAGAGGCTGCCACCACTTTCGAAAGAGATTTTCTCTGATGACGGATTGAGGTTTAAGGTAACGCCCGCCACTGTTTTTCCCGATACGAACCAGCCTATGGAAGGTGTCAGGTTTATTTCAAACCCGTTGATCTTTCCTTTCGCTGTTCCGATAGAAGGTACTGTCTGGTCAGCGGTGCCGGAGCTAACAAAAATGCTGGCAACAGAAGCGCCAGCCATCCGGGTGCCTTTTGTAAACTGGGCCGCTAACCGGCAAGAGAAAGTTAGCAATAACAGGGTAAGCAATGAGCAGGATGTCCGCATATAATTAATTTGTAAATGAAACAAATGTAGCGGTTGACGATTGCATCGCAAAAACACTACAGCCTGAAATTTTTTTAGAAACTGATGATGGTTTGAGATATTTTCCCCTACCTTTAAGCCTGTTGGACAAACGGACATCCCCGTTCACTTTAAAGAAATAATTTAACTGCCAAAACTACTATTATGAGAAAGTTGAGATCTCTTTCCCTTTCCCTTATTGCGATTACCATATTGGTTGTTAGTTGTACCAAAGAAGGTCCTGAAGGTCCTGTAGGTGCAACCGGTCCGCAAGGCCCTCCGGGTACGCCGGGTGCACCGGGTGCTACTGGTCCTGCTGGCCCTGCTGGCCCTTCCGGATCAAGTGTGATCTATTCCGACTGGTTTAATTTTACCGCTGCCAACTGGGCAGATACTACTATAACAAATCTCAGTACTGTAAGAAGGGCTATCAGAACTACAGCTACCATTACACAGGCTGTTGTGGACAGGGGTGTTGTAATGGCCTATTTTGCTACAGCTTTACCCGCCACAGGCGCTTTCCCGTTACCATTCATTACCAATACTACCCCTGCTTTGAATATATCCTTTCTCGTAGCTCCGGGTAAGGTCATTTATTATGCAGGCGTGGTACAATCTGGCGGCGGCGGGGTGACTGTACCAACAGGATACGGTTTTCGTTATATAATCATCCCCGGCACAATTTCTGGCGGAAGGGTGATGAGTGGTGTTGCAGCCGGTTATACTATTGATCAATTGAAAAGAATGCCATACAGCCAGGTAGCCGCAATGTTCAGCATACCTGCCAGCGGCTCTAATGAATAGTATTTGAATTCATGAAAATATTAACCGGGCGCAATACTTGCGCCCGGTTTTTTTATGCATCATGTGTTTCCTTCATTAAATAGATTGTAGGTTTGCGGCAACGCAATGTTTCACAAAACTTACACGAAAATCATGTTTGTCTGACCGCTATGACCATCAGTTTTGCATACGATAAAAAACAGGTATTACAGGCGTTGCGGTATCATTTTATCAGCCGCCCGGAGATAAAGACCATGCTGATAGTGGTGAATGTTTTTGCTATCGTTTCCGTCACCCTGTATGCTTTTGGTAAAATAACCCCGGTAGCTTTCTTAGTAGGATCGGGATTATGGCTGGTACTGATGATTAGTTTCTGGTTTATACTTCCGGGTATTGTATACCGCAGGGCAGAAACCTTTCAGCACAGTTTCACCATGTATTTTGAAGAAGACGATTTTACATTGGCCCATTCCAATGGTTCACGCAAATGGCCCTGGAAAGCATTAAGCTCATTTATTGAAAGCCCTCATTTTTTTCACCTGTACTTCGACAGCCGGTCATTCTTCCTGGTGCCCAAAAGCGGGTGCAGGGATAAGGATGAAGTATTTGCATTACGGCAATTGCTGAAGGAGAAGGTCAGGAAGTAAACAAGGGAGAGTGAGCAGGCAGTAATATAGTCTTCTTATTCCTTTATCATTCACCATTGACTGTTCACAATTGCCTACAGTTGTTTTTCCATTACATAATGTGGTATGGTTACCTCAGTGAACTGGTCGCTTTTAACTTTATAGCCCATTTTTTCATAAAAGCCGAGTGCATTGGCGCGGGCATGCATACGAAGTATTTTAAAGCCCCGGTCACGGGCAATGTTTTCTGCAAAATTCATCAATGCCCTGCCGATCCCTTTTCCCTGCAGATCGTTCAGTACTGCCATCTGTCGCAGCCGCACGGTGCCCGGCGACTCTTCCAGCAGCATACAGCAACCCAGTATCCTCTCCTCCTCAAAAGCGGCGATCAGCATATTGTCTTTTTCGGCTTCCAGTTCTTCAGGTGTAAAACCAAGTCCAAGCGGTTTGCGCAGGATGTCATCCCGCAGTTTTACCATTTGGCGGTACTCATCCGTGCCATGATCTATTATTTTTAAAGCCATTCTATAAAGTTGGAATAGTATCGGAAGGGTTTCAAATTACAAAGAACCTTTCATACAGCCAACCGTTATCATTTATAATTTTGTGTCGTTCAAATATGGGGTGCATGGGCTTATCCACTCGTTTCCAGTGGATTGGCGTAAAATGGGAAAAAATAGGGTTTCAGATGTTGATTTACTCAAAAAGTATATTTTTGCACCCAATAACTAAATTTAATACGACATGTCAGACATTGCATCAAGAGTTAAAAAGATCATCGTTGACAAATTAGGGGTTGACGAAGCAGAAGTTACTAATGAAGCTTCTTTCACCAATGATCTCGGAGCCGATTCACTGGATACCGTTGAACTCATCATGGAATTCGAAAAAGAATTCAATATCTCCATTCCTGATGAGCAGGCAGAGACCATCACTACAGTTGGTCAGGCTGTTTCTTATCTGGAAGAACATGCTAAATAACGCATATACGGGTCCTGTCTCAGGCAGGATCATCGGAATGGAATAAATAAACTCCGCCTTCTGACTGTTTTTTTACAGGGAAGGCGGTTTTATCTTAACAACGAATACGACTGGCAATATGGAACTGAAACGAGTGGTGGTTACCGGTATGGGCGCTTTGACCCCCCTGGGCAATACGGTGAATGACTATTGGACCGGATTGATCAACGGGGTATCAGGCGCCGATATGATCACTCAGTTTGATGCGGGTAAGTTCCGTACCAAATTTGCCTGTGAGGTAAAGAACTTTGATCCTGTTCAGCACCTCGATAAAAAAGAAGCCAGGAAGATTGACCGCTTCACCCAGTTTGCCCTCGTGGCCAGCGACCAGGCCATGGCCGATGCGGGTTTGAATAGGGACAATATCAATCCCGACAGGGTAGGCGTAGTGTTTGCCAGTGGTATCGGCGGATTGATCACTTTCCAGCATGAAGTGACCGACTTTGCCAAAGGTGATGGCACTCCCCGTTTCAATCCATTCTTTATCCCTAAGATGATACTGGATATTGCTGCCGGGCAGATCAGTATGCGGCACAATCTCCGCGGACCCAACTTTGCTGTGGTCAGTGCCTGCGCCAGCAGCACCAATGCACTGATCGAAGCGTATAACTTATTGCGGCTCGGGAAAGCGGATATCATTCTTTCAGGAGGAAGCGAAGCGGTGATCAGCGAAGCCGGTGTAGGTGGTTTCAATGCGATGAAAGCAATGAGCGAAAGAAATGATGATCCCAAAACAGCCAGCCGTCCATATGATAAGGACAGGGATGGTTTCGTCATGGGCGAAGCAAGCGGTGTGGTGGTACTGGAAGAACTGGAACATGCCAAAGCGAGGGGTGCAAAGATCCATTGTGAGATCGTAGGTGGAGGTGCTACTGCCGATGCGCATCATATTACCGCTCCTCATCCGGAGGGATTAGGGGCCAAAAATGTAATGTTGGTTGCACTGGATGATGCCGGAATGAAACCCGAAGAAATTGATTACATCAATACACACGGGACTTCCACACCTCTCGGAGATGTAGCCGAGGTGAAAGCGATCAGAGATGTATTCGGGGAGCATGCATTCAAGCTGAATATCAGCGCTACAAAAAGTATGACCGGGCATTGTCTTGGGGCCGCTGGTGTGATCGAGGCTATCGCCTGCATCAAGGCTGTGGTACATGATATCGTTCCGCCTACTATCAATCATTTTACCGACGATCCTGAACTGGACCCCCGGTTCAATTTCACCTTCAATACCGCCCAGAAAAGAACAGTGAATGCGGCATTAAGCAACACTTTCGGTTTTGGCGGACATAATGCCTGTGTGATCGTCAGAAAATTCAAAGGATAACGGTTTCTGAGCATTTAACTTTTTCAACCTTTGATTTTTTTTTGTAGCTTACTTCTGTGGATTTCCTGACCAACCTATTTAAGAAACACTCCGGCTCAACCTTTAAAAAGGAACTGAAGAATATTTTAGGCTTTGAGCCCCGTAATATCTCCCTTTATAAAACGGCCCTGACACACCGTTCCGTCCGCGAAGGCGCTGATGAGAATAATGAGCGGCTCGAGTACCTCGGCGATGCTATCCTTAGTGCCCTGATAGCAGACTATCTTTTCAAACGTTATCCCTACAAAGAAGAAGGGTTCCTGACTGAAATGCGCAGCAAGATGGTGAACCGCCAGCAACTGAATGAGATCGCTGTACGTATGGGGTTGAAGAAAGTGACCCTTTACAACAAAATGGACGGCTCCTTAAAAGTGAGCCAGATATTCGGCAATACACTGGAAGCACTGGTAGGCGCTATTTATCTTGACTTCGGCTACAAAAAGACCAGTAAGTGGGTATTGAAAAGCATTATCCTTCCGCACATGTTCATGGATGACCTCGAAAACCTGGAGATCAACCATAAGAACAAACTATACGGCTGGGCCAATAAGAACGGCAAGGTGCTGGAGTTTGAAACCATCAATGAAAAACTGGAGAACGGCCGTCGCCTGTTTACCATAGCAGCCGTGATAGACGGGAAGAAAATAACCGAAGGAAAAGCATTCAATAAAAAAGATGCATCACAGATAGCCGCTCAGTTGGCCGTTGAAAAAATGGGCATCGTCAATTCTGACTCCCTTGTAGCCGGGAGCAACGGGCTGGAGGAGCAGCCTTAGTTTTCACGATCATTTCTTTTCCATACACAATTCGATCAGGACGCCGTTAGTATGTTTAGGATGTAAAAAACAAACAAGCTTGTTATCAGCCCCTTCTTTCGGAGTTTCGTTCAGCAGTACGAATCCTTCTTCTTTTAACCGTTTTATTTCAGCATAAATGTCTTTCACCTCAAAAGCGATATGATGCAGTCCTTCACCTTTCTTTTCAATGAACCGGGCGATCACGCCTTCGGGGTCTGTGCTTTCCAGCAACTCGATCTTTGTTTCACCACTCCGGAAGAAGGCCGTGTTCACTTTTTCCGACCCAACCTCCTCTGTTTTATAGCAGGCAGCATGCAGCAATTTTTCAAAAAGAGGGATGGAAACTGACAAGCTTTTAACAGCGATCCCGATGTGCTCAACCTTTTGCATAACAAGTGTTTGAATATAGGCTTCCGATTTTGGTAAAATTAGGTTTCAGGGTCAAAAAGGACGCCGGAAATAGAACCTTTTGAGCTAATTTCGTGTTTTAAAGCTACAATAAAGAACAAGTAAGTACTTATGCTGAATTTTCCTATTTACCTGGATCACAATGCCACTACTCCCTGCGACCCGCGGGTCGTAGAAGCCATGATACCCTATTTTACGAACAGCTTTGGGAATGCGGCCAGCCGCAACCATCCTTTTGGCTGGCAGGCGGAAGAAGCGGTTGATTATGCCCGTGAACAGGTAGCCAAACTGATCGGTGCGGACCCTAAAGAGATCATCTTTACTTCCGGCGCTACTGAAGGCGATAACCTGGCCATCAAAGGCGTATTTGAAATGTATGCCAGCAAAGGCAACCATATCATCACCTGCAATATCGAGCACAAAGCCGTATTGGATACCTGCAAGCATATCGAAAAAGAAGGTGGTGAAGTGACATACCTGAAAGTAAAGGATAACGGATTGATAGACCTGGCAGAACTGGAAGCAGCGATCAGGCCCAGCACTATCCTTATTGCCATCATGTATGCCAACAACGAGATCGGCACCATCATGCCGATGAAAGAGATCAGCGCTATTGCAAAGAAAAGAGGCATTCTTGTTTTCAGCGATGCTACGCAGGCAATCGGTAAGATACCCGTGGATGTGAACAAGGACGGGATAGACCTGATGGCTTTCACTGCACATAAAATGTACGGCCCGAAAGGTGTGGGCGCCTTATATGTCCGCAGAAAGAACCCCCGGGTGAAAGTAACGGCGCAGATAGATGGCGGCGGTCATGAGAGAGGCATGAGAAGCGGTACGCTGAATGTGCCCGGCATTGTTGGCTTTGGTAAAGCCTGCGAGATATGCATGAACGAAATGGAAGAAGAAACAAAACGGGTAAGTGCGTTAAGGGATAAATTACAGAATGCATTACTGAAGATCGAAGAGTCCTATCTGAATGGCGATAAAGAACATAAACTGCCTCACGTAACGAATATCTCTTTCAAATATGTGGAGGGAGAAGGCCTGATGATGGGGTTCAATAAAAATATTGCAGTTTCGTCAGGCTCGGCCTGTACGTCTGCGTCATTAGAGCCGTCCTATGTGTTAAAAGCACTGGGCTTAGGCGATGACCTGGCACATAGTTCGCTGCGTTTCGGACTGGGAAGGTTCACAACCGAAGACCAGATTGATTATACGATAGAACAGGTAACCAACACGGTGAACAAACTGAGAGAGATGAGTCCGCTGTGGGAAATGTATAAAGAAGGGATTGATATGAACAGCATTGAATGGGCACACCATTAATTTGGCAATGTGCCGATTTGAAAATTTGGAGATGATTTTTAAATCGCTTGTAAGAAAGGTAGTCATCTCCAAATCATTAAATTTCCAAATCATCAAATCATAAAGTCATGGCATACTCAGAAAAAGTAATAGACCACTACCAGAACCCCAAGAACGTGGGCACACTGGATAAAAGCAAGGCCAATGTGGGCACAGGCCTCGTAGGCGCTCCTGAATGCGGCGACGTGATGCGCCTTCAGATCGAAGTGGATGAGGCGACCGGTGTCATCAAAGATGCCAAGTTCAAAACATTTGGCTGTGGCTCTGCCATTGCTTCTTCTTCTTTGGCTACCGAATGGCTGAAGGGAAAATCCATAGATGAAGCAATGACCATTGATAACATGACCATCGTGGAAGAACTGAACCTGCCCCCGGTGAAGATCCACTGCTCGGTACTGGCCGAAGATGCTATCAAAGCAGCGGTGAATGATTACCGGAAAAAGAACGGGCTTCCTGAACTGAAGTTTGAAGAAAGTGTTGTTCATTAAGGTGCCCCACCAACCTCCCCAAAGGGGAGGCTAAGAAAACTCAAAATGATGTCTGACATCTCACAAAATAAGGTCTCTTCTATCCCCCCTTCGGGGGGCGGGGGGGCCTTAGAAAATTCTATTTACGTAAGCGATAAGGCAAAGGCAAAGGTGCAGCAGTTGCTGGCGGATGCCGGTGTGGGCAACGATCCTTCTTATTTCCTGCGGGTAAGTGTGGTAGGCGGTGGTTGTTCGGGCCTCAGCTATAAACTGGATTTTGACAACGAACAGAAGCCGATGGACCAGTCGTTTGAGGATAATGGTGTAAAGGTGGTGACGGACCTGAAGAGCTTTTTGTATCTCGTGAATACGACACTGGATTTTTCAGACGGGCTGAATGGTAAAGGCTTTTACTTCAGCAACCCGAATGCAAGCCGGACCTGCGGTTGCGGGGAGAGTTTTGCTGTGTAACACGTAATTAATAAATGATTGGACCCTGGCAGAAACGCCGGGGTTTTTTATTTGGAGGTTGCAGTTGCATATCTTTATATATGAAATCTGGACTATAGGAATCCGGAAAGGAGCAACTTAATTTATTATGTTCAATAAAGTTATAGTATCACTTTTCATAACGTTGTTTACCCATTTGGAATTTGTTTTTTGCCAGGGAAATATTTTGATAGAGGTTAAGAAGCAAACTTTAGAACTTAACAAAGGTGCTATATTAAAAGTACCATTATCTGTGTCAAACTATTCTGATAGTACTGTATTGATACCAGAGTCGCCTAACATTTTTAATCGAAAAGGCATGGACATTGCGGAAATTGGTGTTGACTTATTCTTAATTGATTCATTGAAGGAGATAAATTGCTCTCCCTCTTATTTATATGCCAGGGATCCGGTTTTTATCCCTCTGAAACGGGGTGAAACAAAAGTTATCAAAGCTTTTTTCCCAGAAAGTTGTCTTACCGGAAAAGGGATGTATAGAGTTTCGTTTTATTTAAAAATTCCGGATTCTACGACTAGGGAGATGTTCAAGTATTATCGAAGTAATGAGACATTAATAACGGTTAGATAACAGGAACATGTTTTTCCCTGTTCAGGCTTTCCTTCTTATCCGTGATTACCCCAATGCTTCCCGTTACTATATATAAGCCGGTAACTTTGCGAACTCAGTGACATTTGCCCTAACCATCACATTGATTTTGAACACAAAATCCCGTATTTTGCAGCTTTATCCAATCTATGTGGGCCGTTTGTAAAAAGGAACTCCGTCAATTCTTCAGCAGTCTTACCGGCTATATCGCTATTATCGTTTTCCTGCTGGCCAACGGGCTGGTCCTATTTGTTTTCAACGACAATATTTTCGATTTCGGCTATGCCACACTCGACCGGTTCTTTCAGTTGGCTCCCTGGATATTGCTATTACTGATCCCCGCCATCACCATGCGCAGCTTTGCCGATGAGTTCAGGGGCGGCACATTTGAGCTATTGCAGACAAGACCGCTGACCCGCTGGCAGATCGTTTCCGGCAAATACCTCGGCAGCCTGATCGTGGTACTGATCGCTTTGCTGCCTACTATCGTTTACTTTTTTTCGATCCAGCAGTTATCTTCCAATGAAGGGATAGATACCGGCGCTACGATAGGCTCTTATATCGGATTGTTTTTCCTGGCTGCAGTGTTTACAGCTATCGGTATCTGCACCAGTAGTTTTACCAGCAATGCGGTGGTGGCGTTTATCATCAGTCTCATCGCCTGCGCCCTGCTCTATTATGGTTTCAATGCCATCAGCAGGCTGCCGGGGCTCGAAGGCGGCGCTGATTACTACATTGAAATGGCGGGAATAGATTTTCACTACAGCAGCATCAGCCGCGGTGTGATAGATACCCGGGACGTGGTCTATTTCCTGAGTGTGATCTTTTTATTCCTCACTATTACCCACCGTAACCTGTTAAAACGATAAATGAAGAACCTTGCCCAAAAGATATTCGCTTCGAAATACGGTTGGTTGTTGCTGCTGATCGTATTATTTGCTGTCAATTTCCTTGCTTCTGCATTTCATTCCCGTATTGACCTGACGAAAGAAAAAAGATATACGCTGAGTAAAGCGACCAAAGAACTATTGAACAGCCTCGATGACAAAGTGCAGATTGATGTTTTCCTTAAAGGTGATTTCCCGGCAGGCTTCCAGAAGCTGGCCAACAGTACCAATGACTTCATGCAGCTGATCAAAGACCGTAACAGCTCAAAGATCAGTTACCGTTTTATTTCCCCAAAAGATGAAATGCCGGGCACGAACGGAGTGAAGTATGGCGATTCATTGGTGTCACTGGGAGCAAGCCCTATCAACCTCACTGTTCAGCTAAAAGAAGGACAGCAGCAGAATTATATTTTTCCTGTAGCCCTGATGAGTTATAAAGGGAAGCAACAACTGATCAACCTGTATGGTGGCAGCAACCGTATCATTTCACAGAACGAGATCAATGAATCGGAAGCATTGCTCGAATACCAGTTTGTGAGCGTACTGGATAAGGCGGTGAATACTAAAAGACCTTCTGTCGGTTACTCAACAGGAAATGGCGAGCCGGTT
>JAEUVJ010000047.1 GCA_016787085.1 Chitinophagaceae bacterium
AGTAGTATATGCCAAAACATTCAGCGGCCTGATGACCTGTTATACTGCCGGTCTTCCTTTTTACAAAAATGCACTGATCGCTACACTGGTCTTCCTGCCGGTGATCTTATTGTCCTATAATGCACTTACCAGGAATAAAGCGGAACTGACCGTGGCATGAAATAAATGATCAATTGATTTTTGAAAGCCTTTCCCTGGTGAAAGGCTTTTATTTTTTGCCCCGATATAAAAAGCAAACAACGTATCAATGTAGTTCGGCAAACCAGTAGTTATTATGCTGTAATTTTTGCCCGACAGCTACATTGATCTTTTTTGAGAACAATGGGCAGTTCAGTACCAACGTATGAAACTCTCCATTCTCGCCACAGGCATCAATACCCATGGATTCCAGTTCCTCAACAAGCGAAGGAGTAAAGACGTGGCCGATAAATCGTTCACCCATGGTCTCATTACAACTGACGATCATGGTTTCGATCCCGGCTTCGAGCATCTGCATCACTAACCCTTTTCTGTCCTGCTGCCATAGGGGAAGTACAGCTGTCAGTCCTGCATTGGCGCAAACCTTTTCTTCCCAGTCGCGGTGAGGTTGCAGGTCAATATCGCCGAATACAGCATGAGAAAGATTATATTGAGATTTTAATTCTTTCAGGGCATTGGTAAAGTGCATTTCATAGTCCTGCCAGGAACTGCTGATCGGGTGAATGGGCAAGCCGGCTACGTCTGCCTGTTGCTGTAATATAGGCGAAGGGATGCCATGCGACCGGGATATCTTTCCTTCCTCGTTCAATACATTCAGCAAGACCTTCGGGGTATATCCCTGTTGTATCGCCTGCATCAAGGCAAAACAGCTATCCTTACCACCGCTCCAGGAGCAGATCATATTTTTTTCAATCATAACTATAAATGATTTCATCCTCCCCTTTAGGGGCTGGGGGTATATCCTTCATCTTCTAAAAGATCACCGCCGTCAGCGGCAGCGGTGGCCAATTCATCACAGCGGTTGTTGAGAGGATTATCGGCGTGACCTTTCACCCATACAAATTTGATGAATTGTGTTTTGGCCAAATGATGATAGCGCAGCCAGAGATCCCTGTTCTTTTTACCGCCTTTGAAATTGGTGGCGATCCAGGTATTCAGCCATCCTTTTTCTACCGCATTCACCACGTATTGGCTATCGGAGTATATTTTAATATGCTGGCCCTGCTTCTTCATAGCTTCGAGACCAGCTATGACGGCCATCAGTTCCATCCGGTTATTGGTCGTGTGTTTGTATCCCTGCGATAATTCTTTGCGCAGGTTGCCACTCATGAGTATCACACCATAACCACCGGGACCCGGGTTGCCTCTTGATGAGCCGTCTGTATAGATAGTGATTGATTGTTTTTCCATCAGTTCTTTATGGCCGATTATTCTTTCGGGTTCTAAGCCCCTCTCTAAAGCAGGGGGTGAGGATTATACCTGGAACACCCCTGTTTTAAACTCATCTACTGCTGCATTATGATCCGCTGCGGCAATTCCGTCACTGATCACTTTTCGTGTATCTCCCGGATCAATGATCGCATCTACCCATAACCTGGCTGATGCATAGCAGGGAGAAGTTTGTTTATCATACCTGCCCTTGATCTTATTCAGCAATGCCTGTTCATTTTCTGTGGTCAGCGTTTCGCCTTTGGCTTTTTTCGAAGCCACCTCTATCTGCAGCAATGTTTTTGCCGCCGAGTCACCGCTCATCACGGCGATCTTTGCCGTAGGCCATGCATAAATGAAACGCGGATCGTAGGCCTTGCCGCACATGGCATAGTTGCCCGCACCATACGAATTGCCGATAATGATCGTGATCTTCGGTACTACGGAGTTGGCCACAGCATTGACAAGCTTTGCGCCATCCTTGATAATGCCGGCATGTTCACTGCGGCTGCCGACCATGAAGCCGGTCACATCCTGCAGGAAGACCAATGGTATCTTCTTTTGATTACAGTTGAGAATGAAACGGGCTGCTTTATCAGCGCTGTCATTATAGATGACACCTCCCATCTGCATTTCTCCTTTTTTGCTTTTGACGATCTTTCGCTGGTTGGCTACAATGCCCACTGCCCACCCGTCAATCCGGCCGTAGCCGCAGATGATCGTCTTGCCATAATCCCCTTTGAACTGTTCAAAATCCGAATCGTCTACTATGCGTTCGATGATATCAAGCATATCGTAGGGCTTGCCGTCAGTAGCGAACACACCGTATATCTCTTCTTCTTTTTGCTTCGGTGCTTTGGGTTTGATGCGGTCAAAGCCTGCTTTTTCTTTTTTACCAAGCATGGACATCATCCGTTTCACATGATCAAGGCATTCCTGTTCTGTTTTGAATTTATAATCAGCAATGCCTGATATCTCCGTATGTGTCACAGCGCCACCTAATGTTTCGGTATCTATGTCTTCACCAATAGCGGCTTTGACAAGGTAAGGCCCGGCAAGAAATATGGAGCCATTTCCTTCGACCATTAATGTCTCATCACTCATGATCGGCAGATAAGCGCCACCTGCCACACAGGCGCCCATTACCGCTGCTATCTGTGTAATGCCCATGGCGCTCATTCTCGCATTATTCCGGAATATCCTTCCAAAATGTTCTTTATCGGGAAATATCTCATCCTGCATCGGCAGGAAGACACCGGCGCTGTCAACGAGGTAAATAATGGGCAGATGATTTTCCATTGCTATTTCCTGCAGGCGGAGGTTCTTTTTACCAGTGATCGGGAACCAGGCACCTGCTTTGACGGTCTGGTCATTGGCGACGATCACACATTGCCTGCCGCTTACATAACCGATACCGCCTACCGTGCCACCGGCCGGGCAGCCTCCCTGTTCTTCATACATTTCATAACCGGCGAAAGCGCCGATCTCAATAAAGCTGCTGTCCTTGTCAATGAGATAGTCTATTCTTTCTCTCGCAGTAAGTTTATTTTTCTCTTTTTGTTTTTCAATAGCCTTCTTGCCGCCACCCTGGTATATCTTTTCCAGTTTGCGCTTCACATCACTCATCGCCATCTTCATGGCATCTTCATTCTTGTTGAATTCTATATTCATATAGGCCAATAGTTGAATAGGCAAATATAGGGAAGGGAAGGGGGAATGGGGTGGTGAAAGGTGAGCCGTCATTGCGACTCTGAGCAAAGCGAAGTGGAAGCAAGTGAGTGGTGAATGGATGTCCCGGTACCGGGTCTTTTTTATTGCTTTGGGCCTTTGTGTTCTCCGGACCTGGCCGGAGTGAGTGCTCTTGCCCTTCCCGGCAACGATTTCGTAGATTAACAGGCAGGCATTACATTATATCGTTATTTTTAAAGTCATTCTTCTTTTAACCGATAATGCTTGCTATGAGATCGTACTGCAGATACTACTGGCTGATCATTATACCGATTTTTTCATTTACTTCAATTTACGCACAAAGAGAGCCATCGAGAATGGTAGCAGGCATCCCTGTCAATTACAGTGAAGATTCGACCGGCGACTATACTTTGCCTGATCCTTTACTGATGCAGAATGGTAAGCGGGTAACTGATAAGAACGATTGGCTGAATAAACGCAGACCGGCGATCGTTGCTTTATATGAGCAATACCAGTTTGGCAAAACACCGGATAAACCTGCTGTCTTACGTTTCGATGTGTTGGAAAAAGCTACTACCGTCATGAATGGAAAAGCGACCCGCAGACAAGTGACCGTTTATTTTACTCCGGATACCTTGCATAAGATGGACCTGCTGATCTATTTGCCCGCAAAGGTCAGTAAGCCGGCCCCTTTATTATTGCATGTCGCTTTTTCAGCAAACTGTAACGTGGTAAATGATACGGCTCTCAAGGAGACGTATGTATGGACAAGGGAGGGAAAGAAAGTGCCGGCGAAGACGGTGATCTATCCGAATAAACTAAACATTGAGCCGTTCATAGATGAAGGTATAGGGGTCGCTACCGTTTATTACGGAGATATCGAACCAGATTTCAACGGGGGAATTGAATATGGAATACGCGGAGTATATCTTCAGCCCGGGCAAACAAAACCGGCGCCCGGCGAATGGGGCGCTATCTCAGCATGGGCCTGGGGTCTTAGCCGTGCTATGGATTACTTTGAAACGGACAAGCAGGTGGATGCAAAACGGGTTGCTTTGTTTGGTGTATCACGCCTTGGGAAAACTGTTCTATGGACAGGAGCACATGATGCCCGTTTTGCGATGGTGATCGCTAATTGCTCCGGGGAAGGTGGGGCCGCATTAAGCCGCCGCAATTATGGGGAAACGATCAAACATTTATCTCATCCCACCCGCTATGCTTACCAGTTTTGCAGCAACTACCAGCTATATGGGGATAGTGTTAACCGGTTTCCAATAGACGGTCATATGCTTATCTCCTTAATAGCGCCAAGACCTTTGTTGCTGCAAACAGGCGATGTGGACTACTGGTCAGATCCCAAGGGAGAATTCGTGGCAGCCGTATCGGCCACACCTGTCTATCATTTATTCGGAAAAAAAGGAATGGAGGATGCGCAGATGCCTGCTGCAGGAACGCCTGTATTGAATACATTAGGATATTCCATGCACAGCGGCGGACATGGAACAGTGCCTTCTGACTGGAGCATCGCCCTGGATTTTATGAAAAAGCACTTACTCAAATAAACAATACCAAACCATAGACGACTCGTAGCGGCGAACAGCCAGTTTCCCTTCCGGTGATTATTCCAAAGTATTTGAACAGGCAAAACGATTGCGGGCAATGTATATCGGGCCCTGGGACCATGAGTTCACTATTAGTACATGGAATGGCTTGTTTCATGATTTCAATGCGTATGCAGATACGTTGCGCAAATACTAGATGCAGCATGGCGCAGATTGTATTCACGGATACAGCAAATACTCCTTTCGCATTTTCTTGTATTCACTCAGACCCGGTTCCCAGCTGGCCCTTATCTCTTCTTCTGATTTCCCGTCTATGATCTGCTGCCTGAACAAGCCTGACCCGATGAGTCTCTCAATGGTGCCCATTTCCTTGCTGAGTTTGGAGTCAAAGAATTTTTCCTTGTAAGGATGCGCCTTATACAGATCCATGATCCATTGCAGGTTGATCTTTTTGCTTTTTCGCAATTGCTCAACATCATAGTTACGCAGGTCAAGACCATAGCACACCTGGTCCATGAACAGCGGTGTTTCGGCCATGCCTTTTATACCTGCAGGAGTATAAGAGAAATCGTATTTTCCTTTCAGTTCAGGACTACCCAAAACAGTAAAAGGGAACATCGTACCTCTTCCATGATTAACATACACGCCTTCGAACATGCAGGTGGAAGGATAGAGCATGATCGCCTGTTGTGTATTCAGGTTGGGAGAGGGCTTTACCGGCAACGTATAAGGCATATCATGCGTATAGTTGGCTATCGGTATGACGGTGATCTTGCATTTTACTTTATCCTTCAGCCATCCCTGTCCATTGGCCATGTTTGCAAATTCGCCTACGGTCAATCCATGCGACATAGGCAAGGGGAACATCCCGATACCTGATTTGTATTGCATATCCAGTATGGGTCCGTCAACCAGGTAGCCATTGGGGTTTGGCCTGTCGAGTATCAGCATTTCCTTTCCGTTTTCCTGGCAGGCTTCCATCAGGCGGACAAGAGCATTGATATTGGTATAAAAACGGACACCTACATCCTGCAGGTCGTAGATCAGTATATCCACATCGGCCATATCTTCTTTGGAGGGTTTGTTCTTTTTCCCATACAGTGAAACAACGGAAATTCCCGTTGAAGGATCCACTTCGTCGGCTACATAGGTACCGGCGCTGGCATTGCCCCGAAAACCATGCTCAGGCCCGAATACTTTGACAATATTTACTCCAAGAGATTTGAGGCTGTCCACTAAGTGTGTTTTGCCTATAATGCTGGTAGGATTGGCCATGATGGCGATCCTTTTTCCTTTCAGGTAAGGCAGGTATTTCTCTGTTTGCCCGGCCCCTGTCCTGATATCTTTCCCCTTATCACTGGTGTACCCCGGAGAAGTGTTAACAGGCGACCCGCAAAAGTTGAAACCAAGCGCAAGAAGAATAACAGGCAGTAATAATTTCATATCGTTTTTTTTGTATTCGATCAGTATTATACAGAGATTAAAAGATCAGACATCCGCTTCATCAAACGATAGCAGCAGGCTGCTGATCGCTGGTTTTACTTTCCGGTAACTTACACCCGCTTTTTCCAGCATGATCTTAGAAGCTTTGAATACGTCATTGCCTTCATATTTATCTGACAGATAAATAACCTCGGTAATGCCGGATTGAATGATGGCCTTTGTACATTCATTGCAGGGGAAAAGGGCTGTATATATTTTGCAGCCTTTCAGGTCCATACCGATATTATTCAGTATAGCATTCAGTTCTGCATGACAGATATAGGGATATTTGGTCTGCAAAAAATCACCCTGCTTCTCCCAGGGAAATTCATCATCATCGCAGCCGATAGGGAGGCCATTATATCCTGCTCCTACGATCTTATTCTTTTCATTCACTATACAGGCGCCGACCTGAGTACTGGGATCCTTACTTCTTTTGGCAGATAGTAAGGCCACGCCCATGAAATAGTCATCCCAGGAAATATAATCTTGTCTCTTTTTCAAGTGCCTCTTTTGTATAGCAGGTCGTTTGGATACTGCCGCACGAATTTATGGATTTAACTGAAATTCAAACCTGACAGGGTCGCCCCGGATATTCGCTGGCCTGGGACCACATTAGTCACATAGTCAACATAGGATTTCACAACCTGTCCCGCCAACGGCGTGGATAGAAGAACCCTGTGGCCGGGCTATTGTGTCCTACTGTGCCTATGTGGTTCAAAAATTAAATTATAAACCCGGGGCCCTTAACAGCAACCTCGTTAATAAGCTTCATTTTCTTAACCGATATTTGGACTTCAATCGCCGTATATGCACTACATGATCATAGAGAGGTTTCACCCTGGTAAGGTGAAGGCCATGTACCAGCGCTTTGCAGAAAAGGGAAGAATGTTGCCCGAAGGAGTGAGTTATATCAATAGCTGGATCAATGAAGAGGTAACAGTCTGCTACCAGGTCATGGAAAGTGAGACGCCCGGGCAATTACAACAATGGATCAGCCAATGGGACGACCTGGTGGATTTTGAAGTGATACCGGTCATTTCATCGGCGCAGGCGAGAGAAAAAGTGTTTGCAGAAATGTAGAATACGCAGCGATCACCAGCCCATTAAATCTATCAGGCCTTTAAAAGTAAATACAACACCGATAGTGGTAAGTCCATACATGACAAACCGGATATCGGAGCCATTGCTGTAAAGTAATAGCGTGAGCATACATCCTATGATGAGCAGGGCAACGCCGATACCACAGCAAAGAAACCCGTTCTTCCTTTTTTTCAAAAAGCGGAACGCTTTTACTTTTTCAATGATCTCCTGCAGGAGTGTTTCAGTGGCGCCTTTTTCCCGTAGTTGCAACGTGATCTCATCATAATTATGACCGCTCTTATGCAGGTTATGAGCAAGGGTTAACAGGTCGTTGTGGTCAGCAGGGTTCATGTGGCAAGCTTTCCTGTAAGATAAAAACTCTTTTCGGACCTCCGGGTGTTTTATGAGACAACTGCAGGCCAATTTTTAACAAAAATCATGGTAAGGGCCTGTATGGAATCAGTAGCTGGCCGGCTCTGATTATCCCAAACCATACGACCATGAACCGGCTGAGACTTTTTTCGATCCTCACACTCTTTTTATGTGCCTGTCAGCTAAGTGAGGAACACTACATTCATACAGTACCTGGTAATGGAGGCAGGCAGTACAATACTGTTTCGGATATTGTACCCCCGCCGGGATATGAACGCATGGATACTACGGCTCATTCATTCGGCAACTGGCTAAGACAGATAGCTGTGAGGAAGGACGATCATGTTTACCTGTATAATGGGAAATTGAAAAAGAACCAGTCAGCCCAGTTTGCCGTGCTGGATATTTCTGTTGGTCAAAAAGACCTCCAGCAATGCGCCGATGCCGTGATGCGGTTGCGGGCTGAGTACTTGTTCAATCAAAAAAGGTACAGCGAAATAATGTTTACAGACAACGCCGGGAAGATATATCAATGTACGGATAACGGTAGCCGGTCAGCATTCGACCGTTACCTTGAGACGGTGTTTGGTTGGTGCGGTTCTGCCTCATTGGAGAAACAATTGTCGCCTGTGACAGATATATCAGCTATTCAGCCGGGAGATGTGTTCATCAAAGGCGGTTTTCCGGGCCATGCCATGATCGTGATGGATGTAGCGGTCAATAAAAAAGGTAACAAGGTCTTTATGCTTGCGCAGAGCTATATGCCGGCACAGGATATTCATATTGTCAGGAATCCGCTGAAAGCTGGCAGCCCCTGGTATGCTGTTGAAGACATAGAGGATGAAGTAACGACCCCCGAATGGGCATTTGAACCGGGCCAGTTACGGCGATGGTAAGCAACAAAAAATCCCGGCTTAGCCGGGATTTTGTTATTATGATAAGAAAACTTACAATTATCAGAACAGGTAACGTACGCCTATCTGCATAGCCCAGGTAGTCGAAGTAGAAATATTACTCTGGTAAGGGTTGGTGATAGGAGCATTGTTGAATGTTGACAATCTGAATTGCGGAATACCATTGGTCACGCTGACCACCTGCAATGGATTGAGGGCTGTGGTTATTTTCCTTACACCCCAGTCATTGTTCACGAGGTTCAGTACGTTATACACGTCAGCAGTAAGCTGAATAGTGTGACGGTTCTTACCGAAGTTCGTGAAGATGTCCTGTACCAGTTTTGCATCTATCCTGTTGTACCATGGCAGTTTGGCTGCATTCCTTTCTGCAATTTGTCCCCTGTGTTTACGGAGATAAGGTTCCTGCTGAATGAAATTCTCAAAGATCTCAGCCATTTGTGCTCCTGTATATGTCACGCCATTGGGGTAAGCAAACGAGGCTACGAACTGGATCTCATTGGCATCTTTAGTGTTCCTGGGTATATACATCAGGTCACTGCTGTTGTTACCATCATTGTTGAGGTCGCCATTATATACATAACTATTCGTGCCACCGGCCCTTCCTTCATAGAAGAAAGAGATAGTAGTTCCAAGGTGTTTGAGGTATTCAAAATGGTAAGACACGTTACCCACCACACGATGGGGAATCGCAAAGTTGGAATAAGCCAGCTCAAGGGTGTTTTGGGTACCTGAGGTGGCATTGGCGCCCCATACAGAAGCGGCCTGGCTACCGGGGTTCGCAGTTACATCTACCGCATAGGTATAATTATATGCTAAAGAAGCGTACCATCCTTTAGAAAAGGTTTTCGCCAGCGCTGCAGTAAAGACGAACTGGCTTCCCTTGCTGGTATTGTCCAGCACGATTGCATTGTTAATGGAAGTATTGATCCTTCTTACCGCAGAAGATGTAGCAGAGTACCTGCCTCTTGTAGAGGCACCTGTTGTTACGGTTGCATCAGGGTTCTTCTGGTTGGCATTGAACATGTAAACCGCATTGATGTCTTTGGTGTACATAGCTTCCAGGGTCAGCTTCCAGGTCTTGTCTAACTGTTTGTCAACTGCGATGTTGGTCCTCCATATCTGGGGAAACTTGAAGTCTTCGCTTGTGACAGCAAAGACAGAAGGAGCGGCTGTACCAGCAGTGGTCGGGAAAAGATTTGCAGGCAGGCTGGTATTATAGAAGGGGTTATATGCTGCTCCACTGGGGTTGAAAAGGAAATTACTCAGGCTGGTACCGGCTGTGCTGCCCGTGATGAGGCGGCCAAAAGTGTACATACCGCTGGTGGAAGGTACATTGGTCAGGTACACAAACGGGATACGCCCGGTATAGATACCTGTTCCGCCGCGCAGTATCATAGTTTTATCGCCATAGGCATCCCAGCGGAAACCGATTCTTGGAGAGAAAAGCGGAATGCTTTTGGGCCATTTTCCGTTGGTGTATTTGGTAGGGGTGCCATCAATATCGGCAAGCGTCAATAAACTAACAGCCGGGTTTTCTAAAGGAGCTTCCGGATAAATGGGCTTATCCATACGGACACCGATCGTAACTTTCAGGTTAGGGTTCACGTTTATCTCATCCTGGAGGTAGGCGGCTAATTGCCCAATTTTCAGGTTTGCAGAGAAAACAGCATCCTGGCCTTTGACCATTGAATAGGTGATAGAGAATAACTGGGGAGCCCTGTTATTGACAAAATCATCTACATTTCTAAACACATAATATCCCTGTGAACCAGGGATGAACATATTACCTACTTTCTGGTATTCATAGCTCAGACCGGCTGTCAATGTGTGTTTGCCTGCGAAATAAGTAAAGTTATCGGTGATCGTATAGATATCGTTCAGTACCCGGTTGTAATTACCGTTAAACGGCTCATTGCCCACGCTGATGAAATTATTGATGTCACCCGGGGTAGCGCCAAGGATATCGACAAAGGGGAAAATATCCCCGGGATGTATCTTATCCGAGTTGATCTTGGTTACAGTAGCAAGGAACTGGTTAGCAAACTTGCCGCGATAGTTACTGTTCAGTTCAATAGCTCCTGAACGTACTTTATCTTCCTGCTCGTAAGTAATTCCCATAAAGCCCATAGCAATTTTTGAGAACTTGGGGCCGTACGTAGCTACACCGGATGTATTAGCTCCGTTGATACCACCACTCTGGCTGGGTTGAAAATCCTGGGTTCCTTTGAATTCACTGTATTTTAAAGTAAGCTTATGTACTTTGCTGATGTTCCAGTCCAGTTTACCCAGTATTTTATAGTTCTCATTTTTAAATGCAGGGAAATTGTCATAAACACCCGGATTATATCCAAACGTATTGATCACGTAATCTGACACTCTTTTGAGTGAATCAACCGGAACATCGGAAATATTACCGGCACCTGATCCACCCCTGGGAGTCCAGGTGATGCCCGCGGCGGGTGGTTTCTGCTCTATTTCTCCATTGATAAAGAAGAAGAGTTTGTTTTTGATGATGGGGCCGCCAAGGCTTCCGCCATAGATCTTACTTTCAAAAGGAGGGTTGTTGGCAATACTTCCTGCCGCGTTAGTGCCAACCAGCTTATCATTTTGCCAGTAGTGGTAAGCAGTACCGTGAAAAGTATTGGTTCCGCTTTTTGTAATAGCCGCAATATTACCGCCTGTAAAGTTACCCTGTCTGACATCGAAAGGGGCAATGCTGACTGATACTTCATCAATGGCATCCAGCGAAACCGGGTTGTTGCCGGCGCCGGGGAGAGGGTCTGTGCTTAACCCGAAGTTGTTATTCAGGTTAGCACCATCTATAGTGATGTTATTAAAACGGGCGTCCCGGCCTGCAAAGCTGTTGCCGCTTGCCTGGGGAGTTACCCTGGTAAAATCAGTAATACTTCTGTTCAGGGTAGGCAATGTAGCGATCAGCCGGTTGTTGATCAGGGTACTCATCCCGCCTTTGTCGGTACCGGCCCTGCGGCCCCTTGTACCGGTAAGTACTACGCCTGACAGTTCTTTTTCATCAGCGCCCATTACAGCATTGATGTTATATGCTTCGCCTAACTGGAGGAAAACGTTTTCAAATACCTGTGATTTTTGGCCCACGAAGTCAATTTTGACCGTATAGGGACCCCCGACACGGAGACCGGGAAGATTAAATGCCCCATCTTTTTTTGCTATGGTAGCATAAACTGTTCCGGAAGGAGTGTGAGTAGCGGTAACAGTAGCGCCGACCAAAGACTCACCGGTGGCCGTCTTAACGTTACCGGTGATAGTACTTGTGGTTACCTGAGCCAGCATCACGGCAGGTATGGCCAGCAGGAGGCCGAGTACCGGGATAATTCTCTTAAGCATATTAGTTTAGTTTTCTGTTGTTAGGTGCAAAGAAAGGGAATATTCCAACACAAACTGCGGGTTAATTTTAAACAAATCGTTACCCCATTTTTACCTGAAAAGACAGGGAGAATGCCCGATTTGCTGCGCTGCCTCAGGCAACCATTATCCCGTTTTATTTGTTTCTATCTTTGTATAAATTTTTATGTACATGTTTGATTCTATTGAAGACGCTATACAAGACATCAGGGATGGTAAAATGGTGGTGGTAGTAGACGACGAAGACCGTGAAAATGAAGGAGATTTTATAGCTGCCGCAGCAACGATCACCCCGGAGGTGATCAACTTTATGACCAAGCACGGCCGGGGTCTGATATGTGTGCCCCTGCCCGAGGAGCGTTGTGAAGAACTGTCGCTTGACCTGATGGTGAACAATAATACCGCTCTCCATGAAACGGCTTTTACTGTGTCGGTTGATCTCCTGGGCCATGGCTGTACCACGGGTATCTCTGCCCAGGACAGGGCCAAAACCATCCGGGCATTGAACGACCCCAAAACGGACCCTGCTGACCTGGGAAGACCCGGACATATATTCCCTTTGCGGTCTAAAAAGGGTGGGGTGCTGCGGAGAGCCGGGCATACCGAAGCGGCTACCGACCTGGCAAGACTGGCAGGTTTTCCCCCGCCTTATGGATCTGTGCTGGTAGAGATAATGAATGATGACGGCACTATGGCCAGGCTGCCGCAACTGGAGGAGGTGGCCAGAAAATTTGATTTCAAACTGATCTCAATCAAAGACCTGATAGAGTACAGGCTAAAAAGGGATTCGCTGATAGAAGAGATCGTAAGGGTGGATATGCCGACCTGCTACGGCGATTTTAAACTGGTAGCGTTTAAAGAAAAGAAATCCAGTAATGAACACCTGGCTTTGATAAAAGGAGAATGGCAGAAAGAGGAGCCGGTGCTGGTAAGGGTCCATTCGTCCTGCTTTACCGGTGATATACTCGGTTCGCTTCGCTGTGATTGCGGTGACCAGCTACATGCCGCTATGGAAATGGTGGAGAAGGAAGGCAAAGGCGTTATCCTGTACATGAACCAGGAAGGGCGGGGGATCGGTCTGCTGAATAAACTTAAAGCCTACCGCCTGCAGGAGCAGGGTATGGATACCGTAGAAGCTAACCTGCACCTGGGATTCCAGACCGACCAACGGGATTACGGCGTCGGAGCACAGATACTCCGCTATTTGGGCATTACCAAACTGAAGCTGATGAGCAACAACCCGAAGAAAAGAGTAGGGCTGATCGGCTACGGGCTGGAGATCGTAGAGAATGTGCCTATTATCATACAGTCAAATCCGCACAACGAAAAATACCTGCATACCAAAAGGGATAAAATGGGACATGAGTGGGAGGAGTAGTATAATAGATTACTGATTAATACTTGACATCTTGTGCGATTCTAGACCCTATGTGCCTATGATTCTATGTGGTGAAATTTTACCACCCTTCTTTCGTCAGGGCAGGCTGCGGCACATTAGAAACATAGAAATCACATAAAACTGACTGCACAATTGTTGATTTTATATTCTAATAGCACAAGGCATTAATAGTTATTAATTGTTACTGCTGCCTGAAGGTGTTGAAGTAGTGGGGATGGGCAGTGTATCATTAACAGGCTGCACCGGGGGTGCGGCGACAGGTTTCTTCTTTTTCTTGCCCCCAAATAATTCCTCCAGCGTATCAAACTCTTTGCGATAGGCAATGCTCCCGCCGTAGCGTTTGTTACGGCCTGCACCTGATGTATTGGTAGTGAGATAATCAATATTCTGGCGATAAAAGAAGCTGGCCCGCACTGAACCTGACTGGTTGATAAGCCATTCGGCTGTTACATCGGGAAGGAATTGGACATATTGCTGGATGGTGGATTGCAAAGGCACGTCGAGTGTGCTGCCAAGCGTAACGATAAAGCGGTCTTTGAATAAAGAGATAGGCACATTCACATTGAAGTTGCCCTGGTTAAAACCCAGGTTGTTGCCGGATTGATTGGTGACCAGGTTGCGGTTATACACTGACCCGCTGAAATTGATACTGATATTATCCGTCTTCAGGATCTTCGCCAGTTCGCTGTTCAGTTTTTTATTGATCTCATTAAAGAATATACCGGATATACTGGATATGGTACTGTTGGTGAATTCACCCAGGGCCGTGTTCAATCCGCCGGTCTGGCTGTTTTCAGGCGGGGCAAAACTATTGAACACGATCAGGTAAGTAACCTGCCGGTTGATCTCATTTTCGTTCTTCTCTAATTGCTGGATACTGGAAGCAACAGAGAAATCGCTCTTCGTGATACTATTGGGCGGAAAGTCCAGGCTGAACCTGAATTTTGGTTTGAATAATTCACCCGTAAGATTTACTACGACATATACATTTTCCCTTTGCCTGCCTAATGATTCATCAATATACCTGGCGGTAGCAAGAGGTGAAAAGCTGACATTGGTAGCCGTATAGGCGGCTTCAAAATTTATCTGGGCGGCATAAGGGTCGCCGTTCCACGAAATATAATTATTGGCCCCGCTTCTCAGTTTGAAGTTTTTCTCAAAAAATGACTGGAAAGTAAAAAGGTAATCGCCTTCAGTGATGTTAAACCTTCCCCGCATGGTCAGGGGCTCATTGGTGCCGGAATGAATATTCAGCGTTCCGGATCCCCGGCCATTGATCTCATCGCCGGTAAGATCGTCAATGACCACCTTTACCAATACTTTCGGATTAGCGGTTACATCCACATCGTACGTAATACTCGATGTATTACTCCGGAAACTGGTATCCACCATTTCCCGTCCGTATTTTCTTTCTACCAGGAAATCCGCAATACCTGATTCCCTGCTTTCCGATGCGGGGATAGTGACTGTGCTTGTATCCGTAGCAGAAGCGATCGCATCTATCTTCATGTACATGTCCGACTGCGGGCCGGATAAGGAAAATGACCCCGTTCCTTTTACCCTGCCGTAAAACTGTTTGTTGTCTTTATACGTCGTGTTCAATACCAATACCGGCCGGTTATTATCGGCGCCGGTAGTACCGGGCTTACGGGTTGATACGGTCAGGTCAAAGAACATATCCTTGAATGCATTGTGCTGGATGCCCCCGCGGAGGTATACCGGGTTGCTGGTCACAGGATCAGTCAATACAATGCCGTCCATATTGATCTCAGTGGGCTTTAATTCAATTTCCCTGTCTTTGATTTTATAAAAGCACTGGGTAAAGACCACTTTAAGCCCTGCATCTTTTAATCTGCCTTTGCCCACTACTTCTAATTTGTCAAATTCTCCGAGTATATCAAACTCGCCTGTTACAAAGCCCTGTATGTCGGTAAACAAGGCGCCCAGAAAACGCTCCAGTATCTTTAACTGAAAGTTCTTTGCCTTTAAAGCAATGCGGTTGTCTTTTTGTTTTTCTTTATCAAATGAAATGTCCACCTCTGCCATCAGGCTGTTTTCCTGGTTTACTGTACTGACCTTGCCGGTGAGTTTCTTGCTAAGATTGTCATACAGGACCTGTGTGATCTTTGCATCGCCGATAGAATCATTATCCAGCCGGAACCCTTCAGTCAGCAGTTCATCTGCTGATATAACTAAGTTGCCTGTGGGATTTTCGATCAGTACGTTGCCGGAGACCAGTCCTTCCAGCCTGTTTTTAGGCGCAAAGAAGGGGGCAAAGTCGCCGAGGTTCACTTTCTTTAATTCCACTTCGATATCATTCCAGTGATTACCGAACTCTGACCATTTGGTCCGTACACGGACCTCCTGGTTGCTTTCTCTTAATACCAGTTGCCCGCTGGCCGGCGTATTACTCCTGAATTCCAGTTCGCCGTTTTCATCTATGGTCCATGTCTTTCCATTGACAGCAAAGCTGGAAGGATTGAATTCGATCTTGACACCATTGTTGTAAGTGAGTACCTGGGCATCGAGCCGGGCCTGGTTGATGGCCTGGTTGGCCCCGGTAAAGATCCGTACCTGTGATGTATCATTCCTGGCATTGATGCGGAACAGCGCCAGGGGTATGTTCAGGCTGTCGCTGATGTTGATATTGCTGGCGCCGCCATAGAGTGAAAGACTGTCACGGGTACCCTTTGCATTAAGTTTTACATTGTCAAAATTATACCTGCCTATCTTGAACTGCGGTACATCTGCTTCCAGTACCAGTTCATTAGTGGCTGTATTCAGGCTTCCTTTGAAAGTACTGTTGTTAAAACCGGAAAGAGAGCTGTCAATCATTTGTATGTACTCATCTACGTATTGCGTGGCAATGTCAAAAGTAAACGATTCGTTTTCGGGCAGCGATCTGGGGGCTTTGATATAGGAAGGATAATACCTGTTCAGAAAAAGTTTAAAGGCATCGGGCAGATCGCCAATAGAGAAGTTGCCGGTAATAGCGCCTTCAAATTCATTAGAGCGGGCCCGGAGTGTTTTGACATTATCCGCATATTCTGAGGAAATGATCAGCGAATCAAACGGCAGCGGCACCCCGTTGCGTGTCAGCGAAGCATCGGTAATGTTGGCTTTGCCGAGGAAGTTATCAATATTATCGCCGGTAAAGTCCAATTTGAATTTGCCGGAAAAAGCGATATCATCCTGGGTAATGTTCAGTTTTTTCAGGTTGGCTTTTTTAGCATCGGCAATAAAGTTGAATACCGGGATCTGCTGGTTGAAGTCAATCAGACCGTTTAGTGTCAGTTCTGCTTCCGGATCGTTGATGGATGCCATCCCGTCAAAGAGTTTTTTATCCAGTTTTCCTTTGACCGTGATATTGCTGTAGCGATACCCGTTAAAATCAACATAACGGATCTTTCCGTCAACTTCTGCATTGCGTGTTTTTTCGCTGAAGCCTTTTCCTTTTAATGAACCGCTCATGGCAATGGCGCCGATATTGGGGTCGTTAATAAAAGCGCCAAGACGGAAAAGATCGGAAGAGATGGTTCCGGAATAAACGGGATCCTGCCTGGCCGGCAGTTTCATATTCAGGTCACTCTTTACCGTACCAAGGGCTGATTGTATAGTACCGTAGGTAACAAAGTCGCGGATAAAACCGGTAAAGCTTCCGTTGAAGCGGATGAACTGCAGTGCCCGCAGATCCGGGGTATTGACTTTTCTGATGTCGGGTACGATGGCAACGGCATCTTCATAGGTGGTCCGAAAATCATTGGCTTTAAAGTCAATAAAAGTCTGATCAATGTCCGGTAATCCCGTAAGGCTGATATCTCCGTTAAGCAGAGTGTGCCTTCCTGCTTCCACTACCAGGTCTCTCCCGATAATATCATCTACCGTTCCCCGGATGTTTCCTTTCAGGATTATTTTCTTTTTCCATGTTTTCAGTGCCGGGGCAAAATAGGCGATGTCATCACTATCTATCTCTGAGTTATCAAAATTGCCCTGCATCCTTACTTTGTGGATATAATCACCCATATCATCGAACTCATCATAGCTCATGCGGTAATAATGGCGGATACGGCTGTTATTGGTTTGAATATCGAGACCCGCAAAAGCCATTTCCTGTGGGGTCATTTTTACATCGGCCAATAGTTTTTTTACTTCAAAACCGCTGCGCTCTTTGGCGCTCAGATCCAGTTTTGCGGTAATGGTGTCTTTTTCCCAGCGCAGGTTATTAAATGCAGCATGAATATGGCTGAACGTGATATGCCTTCCGTCAAAAGATTCCATAAGGGGAGCGGAGGATTCTTTATCGGTTTTAAATGTACCATTGGTGATCTCCAGTTTATCCATTTGCATCACCCACCCGGCAGCATTCCATTTCAGCAGCGAATCAATCGTTCCGGGTGTATCCTCAACCGGCTGCAGGGTGCGGGGTTTTTTGCGGGTGTAATTGTAAATACTGACATAGGGATCGGTGATGGTAAGCGAGTTGACCGCTATTTGTTTTTTGGCCAGGCTGATGTCTTTGGCATCCATCTCCAGCGATCCCAGCCATACCAGCATGTCTTCTCCCTTCCAGGCATCTTTTTTATGGAAGAGAATACCTTTCAGGTAAACCTCCTTCAATGATAGCTGAACACCCCCTTCCTTTTTTTTACCGGACGAGGGCGAAGAAAAATAGTCAACCAGGAACTGGTGCCGCCATACCGAATCGCTCCGCTGCATATTGATCACTGCATTCTCGAGCCCGATATACTTTAACTCAATATTTTTTTTGAAAAAGAACCAGTCCGTGATGCGCACATTTACACTGCCGGCATAGAGGAGGGTATCCTGGTGCCGGTCTTCTACCAGTACACCTTCCAGCAGCATTTTATTGAATAGCGAAAAATTGACGTGTTTGATCTCGACCCTCGTGTTCAGGTTTTTTGAAAGGCGGTGAGTGACCTTACTGATGATCCAGTTCTGGCCAAAAGGAGTATGAATGAAAATCCACAATGCTATAAGGAGGAACAGCAAAGAGCAGAAGAACCACAGTAGTATTTTTTTGAGCTTCCTCAGGTTCAATTGTTTAATGTAAAAATAGACCAATCTGGCGGCTTTGTGCAAAATCAGTACCAACCACAGCCTGATAACCTATGAAGGATAAGGAATATTGTAAATTGCCTAAAAATCCCAACATGAGGAAGCTGTTCATCCTATTTTCACTTTTCTTTCTTACCAAAGCATGGACGCAACCGGTAAAAGACCCGTTGCGCAGCAAATTTGTACTGGTCATTCATGGCGGTGCAGGCACCATACTCAAGAGCCAGATGACGCCAGAAAAAGAAAAGGCCTATAACGAGGCGTTGAATAATGCGCTTACCATCGGGTATACAATTCTGAAAAAAGGAGGTACCGCCCTGGATGCTGCAGAGGCAGCCGTCCGGTCTATGGAAGATAACCCGCTGTTCAATGCAGGTAAAGGCGCTGTTTTTACCAATGAAGGGAAAAATGAACTGGATGCGGCTATCATGAACGGGCAAACATTGGCTGCGGGTTCTGTGGCTGGTGTCACCACTATCCGTAACCCCATCAGCGCTGCCAGGGCGGTAATGGAAAAAAGCCCGCATGTGATGATGGTGGGTGCAGGTGCTGAAAAATTTGCCAGACAACAAGGCCTTGATATCGTTGATCCTTCTTATTTCTACACAGAGGAGAGATGGAAAGGACTGCAACGTGCATGGAAAGCAGATTCGGCAAAAATGCAAATGGACCATACAGATACTTCGAAAAATGCAGGTACCGGGTACGGCGAATTCTTTTATTCTCCGTTAGGAGTGGGGGGCAAGTATGGGACAGTAGGAGCCGTAGCGCTGGACCGGCATGGAAATTTAGCTGCCGCTACCAGCACAGGCGGTATGACCAATAAAAAATTTGGCCGTGTAGGTGATGCGCCCATCATCGGGGCAGGTACGTATGCGAATAATAAAACGGTTGCTATCAGCGGCACGGGCTGGGGCGAATATTTTATCAGGCTGGTAATGGCCAAAAGTATCAGCGATATGATGGAGTTTGGGAAAATAAAACTCAAAGCAGCAGCAGAGGAAATGATCATGAAAAGATTGCCGGCTCTTGGTGGCGACGGCGGATTGATAGCGGTGGATAAGGAAGGTAATATCGCCATGCCTTTTTGTACGGAAGGAATGTACAGAGGGTATATAAAAGAAGACGGTAAAGCAACAGTGAAAATATATAAGCAATAATCATCATTCCGGATTATTCCCGGTCCCGGATTATACACTCTCTCATTTTTAGAAATCATTTATTGATTTTCGCCCTTCTCAGGAAGAATAAAGGAGAAAGCAGTCTTTTTTTCTTATTCGGAAAAAAAGTGATGCAAATGCTTAAAAAGATATTGCAAAGATCAGGTTATATTAATTTCTGAATCATATAACTTGCAGTAATTGCTTGCATATATGGTAAAGTACATCCTAAGTACAGGAACAGGGGTGATTCTTTGCAGTATCATCTCTACCCGGCAGTTTACCGTTACTGCTGACCCTGCCGAAACGAAATTCACCTTCGATAAGATAGTTTATGCCGATCCGCCGGTAAATGACAAGCCCAGGTTTGGTCTGCCTGAAGAAGGCGATGTGGCGGCGCATCATACCAATGAGATCAAACTATACAGCGGTACCGTGAAGCGGCACAAACTTCATGGCGACTGGCAAAGCTGGTACAGCAACCAGCAGTTGTGCGATTCCGGTTCTTTCTTCAAGGGGCTGCCTGTGGGAGAATGGAAACACTGGAACAGCAGCGGCCAACTGATCGCCATCCGTCATTATGATGCTTCTAAATTCTTTCGCATACAAAATGAATTTACCCGCAGCGGGCCCAAACAGGTAGTCTATCCGCTGACAAAACTATACAGGAAGAACAGGCGGCAGGCCAATTATTACATGCATGCCAGCTATTCTTTTTCTTTTGACGACCATCACCCTCACCATTTCTCCCTGCAGCAGGCTGTACAGAATAATATCACGCCCGGTAACAGTTACCGGCCTTTATTTGACGAATGCCTGCACCATGGCCTGTACATGAATTTTTACAGCAACGGAGCCGTAAAAGATTCGGGCTATTATAAAAACGGGTTGAAAGACGGCATCTGGATACACCGGGAGGAAAGCGGCAGTTATGTAACGGGAGTCTATAAAAACAGCCTGAAGACCGGCGACTGGAAACAGTACGACGCCAAAGGCAAACTGCAATACTTCATCTTTTACGATAAGAAAGGCCGGGAAGAATGGAGAAAGAGGATAGGGAGGTAACTTCTTATTTTCTTATTCTGTTACATTGTCACGTACAACGGGCAGGCTTACTGCTGTGCGGGTATTCTGTGTTTCTTCATCTGTAAAGAACAATACTTTGTATCAGCAAACTACTGCGTAGTAAAAATATAAAAAGGTCAGAGTTTTTACGCCGTCGCTCGTGTTGAGCGATGATATGTGACAAGCCTTCGCCAGCGACGTGAACTACAGGAATAGGTCGAATTGGTTACAAGGTGCCTGAGTAATGGCTGTTGGTGATGACGCTGCACGGTGCTTTGCACAACACAAATAACGGCGTAAATACCAATGTGCCTGTTGCACAACTCACAGTTTGTTCATAAAGATATTTGTTTTTGCCTTTGTGGAGGAAGTAACTTAAAGTATGCAAGGCAAAAAAAAGTTTACCGAAAAGCTGTTCACCCATTTTCAATTGAGTGACCGCG
>JAEUVJ010000049.1 GCA_016787085.1 Chitinophagaceae bacterium
GTATAATGGTTGCAGATTTCAACAAATTATCCTTTCTGCTTAAAAATTAAATTTTTAGATAAACCTGACAATCCTTATTTTTCCACCATATTCCAAACTAAAAATTGCTTATTATGAGAAAAAGCTCTCGCTTTTTGGCAGTTTCTGTTATCGCCTGCCTCCTTTCGATTGCTGTCTTTGCCCAAACGATTACAATATCCGGTACTGTACGCAATAGCGCAAGCAAGGAGGTGGTTCCCGCAGTTTCAGTGGTGGTAAAAGGGACCAGCATAGGCACTTATACCAACTCTGACGGCGCATTCACATTGAAAGTAACAAAGCTCCCCGTAGTGCTGGTTTTTAGCTCAGTAAATTATGATAATTACGAAGTAACGGTCAGCGATGCTTCGGCAAAAGTGGATGTAGATTTTAAACCGAACACAACTTTGGGCCAGGAAGTGGTGGTTGCCACTACCCGTACCCCAACAAGAATACTGGAAGCTCCGGTAACCGTTGAACGCCTTAGCGGGGCTTCGCTTCGCAGTATTGCGGCTCCCAGCTATTATGAAGCTATTACCAACCTGAAAGGGGTGGATATGCATACAGCCAGTTTGACTTTCAGAACCGTTACTACACGTGGTTTTGTCAGCAGCGGTAATACAAGGCTGAACCAGCTGATTGACGGGATGGATAACCAGGCTCCGGGTCTGAATTTCTCTGTAGGAAGTGTGGTTGGGCTTACTGAACTGGACGTTGACAATATCGAGTTGCTCTCCGGCGCTTCCTCTGCTTTGTATGGTTCCGGTGGTATGAATGGCACGGTTTTGATCAACAGTAAAAATCCTTTCAAATACCAGGGCTTAAGCTATAATATCAAACAAGGGATGATGCATGTGGACGGCAAGCAAAGGGAAGTTGCACCGTTTTACGACTGGTCTTTCCGTTATGCAAAAACGGTTGGCAGCAAATGGGCATTCAAACTGGCAGCGCAGCTGACAAAGGGCAGCGACTGGCAGGCCGATGATTACCGCAATAAGCAACAGATCGGTGTGTTGAGCAGTGTAGTGGGAGGTAATCGTACCAATGATCCCAATTTTAATGGTGTGAACATTTATGGCGATGAAGCCAGTGCGAATATGTTTCAGTTTGCCCAGGTAGTAAGAGCAGGGGTTCAGGCACAGGCGCTCTCTGCAGCTTTTGCAGGAGCGTTAAGCTCCGGAACATCCAGTAATCTTACAGCCGTTACTAACTCTATACTGGGCAATAACCCGAGTGCCGCTCAATTAGGCGGATATTTTACGGCGCTTAATAGCTTTTTAGGTTCTGCGCCGATAATGGCAGTCACTACTGCGGCTCAAAGAGCTGCTTATCTTTCGGCCATGCAAGGGTTTGTGCCAATAAATCTTGGTTTAAATAACGGGCATATACCCAACCAGGCTGCATCCAGAACCGGCTATGAAGAAAAAGCGCTGGTTGATTATAATACGCTGAACGTAAAATTCACGGGTGGTTTGCATTACAAGATCACAAATAATATTGAAGCATCCTGGAATACGTATTTCGGTACGGGAACTACCGTTTACACCGGAGCAGACCGCTATTCGCTTCGTAACCTGAAAATAGCACAGCATAAGCTGGAAGTAAGAGGTAAAACATGGTTTGTACGTGGCTATACTACACAGGAAAATGCCGGTGAGTCGTACAATGCAACTGCGGTTGGCGTTTATATTAATAGTTTATGGAAGTCTAACCAGACATGGTTTACCCAATATGTTGCCACTTTTGCTGAAGGAAGACGTACAACTCCTGCTCCAGTAGCAGACGTTACTTTACATGCAGCAGCCCGTGCAGCAGCCGATGCAGGCAGGCTATTGCCTGGCACTGCGGCTTTTGATGCTGCTTATAAAGCTGCCAGAAGCACACCTATAAAATTTGGCGGTGGTCTCTTCCTTGACAGATCTGACCTGTGGTCAGGTGAAGGGCAGTTGAATCTTTCTGATGCCCTGAGATTCTCTGATAAACTGGAGATCATTACCGGTCTGCAGTGGAAACAATGGGTGATGAACTCTGGCGGAACTCTCTTTGCTGATAATACGGACAGTATCGGTTATACTAAAGTTTCTCCTGTTGGCAATATCAAAGTGAGTGAAACAGGAGGTTATATTCAGTTAAGAAAGAAATTCTTTAAGGATATCCTTACATTGACCGCTGCCGGCCGTTATGACAAACAAACCAATTTCGATGGCCGTTTTACTCCACGGTTTACCGGTGTGATCAAGGTAGCGAAAGATAATAATGTCCGTCTGTCTTACCAGATGGCTTATCGTTTTCCCACGAATCAGAACCAATACATCAGCCTGATCACTGGTGCCGGTGCATTGATCGGCTGTTTGCCCGAGTTCCAGGATTACTACAAACTGAATTCAACAAGGCAAGGCTATACTGCTGAAAGTATCCTTGCTTATCGTAATAGCGGTAACCCGGCAAATACTGCGTTGCTGGTTGAGACAGAGTTTCAGAAAGTGAAGCCTGAAACTGTAAGTTCATATGAAATAGGCTATAAGGGTATTATTCAAAAGAAATTGTTTGTGGATGCTTATCTCTATTACAGCACTTACAGGGACTTCCTCGCTACCATTGGTGTTGGTCAATCCAATACGGCCGCTCCTGCACAAACAGATCTCTTCTCGCCCTTTACAACAGGCAACGTATCTTATGTTCAGAATTCTCCAGAACAGGTACAAGCAATAGGCTGGGGTATCGGCCTGGAATACCAGTTGATCAAAACCTATATGCTGTATGGAAACGTATTTTCAGATGAATTAAGAAATGTTCCTTCAGGATTGGTTACTTTCTTTAATGCACCGAGGTACCGTTTCAATATCGGCTTACGCAATGAGAATGTTTGTCATAATGTGGGCTTTAATGTGGTGGTGAAATGGCAGGACAACAACTACTATGAAGGAACTTTCGTGAGCGGCACACTTCCTTATTTTGCGATGGTGGATGCACAGGTGACCTATCGCCCGGCGAAAACAAAGAGTGTATGGCGTATTGGCGGTACCAATCTTGGCAATAACTACTACCGTACAGGTTTCGGCAGTCCTTATGTCGGTGGACTCTACTATGTAAGCTATGGTTACAATATCTTCTGATAACTACAGAAGAGCACATACTTCAAGGGCTTCCGCAACGGAAGCCCTTTCCTTTTTTTGTTACCACTTAAGTAGATTTTTAACAGTGTTTGGGCCGGAGAGGTGTGACGGAAAACCTGTAACGAGCAACCGGTTCTTAGTGCATCAATTTATACGTTTCCCCGATCAGCATGCCCTGGTGCCATACCTGGAAAACGTACTTGCCTTTTTGAAAAGCATCGGTGTCCAGCGAGAAGATCAGTTGTTTTTGCTCCCCTTTTTCATAATCGAACCGGATCTTCCGGGTAAAATTTTTCTTTACCCCGGATCTTGTATCAAAGATGCCGGAATCCCAGGCGGAATTTTGGAGGATCTTACCATCCGGTTCAGTCACCACCACTACCACTTCTGCATTCATGTATTGGTTCAGGTTATTCTGCACAATAAATGAAGCAATGAACTTATCTGCTTTTTTAGATTGGGCTGTTTCCACCTCCTTATCGTTCCTGAAGTCAATGGCTGTAAAATGTAGTGCCGATGCCATAAAAACAGATGCTTCTTTTATCTTTTCTTTCAGTTGTTTGTTCTCATCATCCAGCTTGCGGATATTTTGTTCCAGTGAAACGGCTTCGCCGGTCATCTTTTCCAACTGGCTGGTGAGGCTTATTTTTTCTGCTTCCATCGAGCTGTTATCGCTGCGCAGTTCATCGATCTTTTCTTCCAGTTCAGTCATTTTCTTTTTTGCTTCCCGTAGCTGGGTAGCGCCGGCTGCCGGGCTTTTAAGAATAGAACTTATCTCATTTTTCAGCCGGTTGATCTCCCCGACACGATAGGTCAGTTGTGCCTGCAGTGAGTCAGAAGTGTTGCGGGATGAATCCAGTTTTACGTCTAAACTGCTGATAGTTGCTGAGTAGGCTTTTTCTAATGAATCCCGTACACGGTTTGCAATCGCTGTGGAATCAGCTTGAGATGAAGATCCTGCGGACCGCACATAAGTGGTTTTATCATAAATATGATAGACCCATGTGGCAACAAAACCCACTGACAACAGTACCAATAGCAGTGACCTTATATCCTTCATAAAACAGAATGATCTGAGACAATGGTGAAACGGAGATATTCACAGCTATTGGATAGCTGCAAGATAAGGAATCAGCAGATGGGAATCCGGCTTCCCGTAGTTTTCCTATAAGCCAGTGATAGGAATAAAAAACCGCCTCACGATAAAGTGAAGCGGTTGTTGCAGGAGTTGCAACTGCTTTTAACCGAATAAACCACCTTTTTTCAGGGTTCTTACACCTTCACCGATCTTGAACCCGTTATGATAAATTTCAATTTTATAATCGCCTCTCTGGAAATCTTCCTGGCGGATAGGGAACTGTACTGTTTTACGTGTACCCTGGCTGTATTCAATGGGCACTTTAGACGTATAAGCTTTGTCGCCATCAGTACGTGTGGTCAGGTTGCCACCGCCTTGAGCTGCATCAGAGATCGCTTTGCCATCAGGCGCTGTAACCATGATGTACATGTCAGCAGGGCCAGACTTGGCAATACGGTTCTCTACATCAAATGATACTACCAGTTTATCTACACGCTTGGCAGAAGTAGTGGTTTTTTCTTTACCACCCTTCCTTTCATTAACGGGTGTGATCTGGATATTCGAAGCGCTGAATGTAGAACCAACATCCACGGTCTGGGCCAGGTCATTCTTTTCGGTAGTAGTAGCCTGCAGGTTTTGCTCCAGTACCTGTTTTTCAGAAGTAAGCTGGGTATTGTTCGCGGTCAGCTCCTGGTTTTCGCCAGTCAGACGAGCTACTTCAGCTTCTAATGTAGCAATCTGGTTGTTCAGATTAGCGATCATTTGCTGCGCCCTTTTCAGGTCAGCGGCTGTAGCGTTCTTATCACGGAGGATGCGTTTAATCTCTGCCTTATTAGATTCTATTTGCTTCTGCAGTTCGCTTTTATCGCTTTGCAGGGTGTTGTTAGAACCGGTAATGGAATCTAAGCGGATCTCTGCTTCTTTGAGCATCGCATCAAGCGAGTCACGCTGTGATGCAAAACGGTCAGATTGAGTCTGGGCTACCTGCAGGTTTTCTGCAGATTTGTTTTTGTCCCACAGGAGGTATCCCCATGTGCCAAGAAGACCAGCGGCCAGTAAGCCTATGATCAGGTTCTTTCCCGCACGATTCTTTTGCGGCGGCGGGGGAGTTTGCGGTGTAGCGGATGGATAATTTGTGTTTGCCATAAAGCTGCGTTTTAAATTTATTTTAGGTTTATTATCGGATGGATTTTAGCTGGTTTTAGGTTAGCAAAGGCCGTAAAACAAGTTTTGATGCTTTCCATCGGCCACAGAATTTCGAAAACCGTGCCAGAAAGTACAGGTTGCATGAATATTCGTTAATTTTTTGTGCACTATTCACATTGCTAAAGCCTGTATCTTAGCATTTTATGGCAGTAGAAAAGATCATCAGCGAGTGGAAGAAGAACGTTTTCAAGCCCGTGTACTGGCTGGAAGGCGAGGAAGAATATTTCATAGACAAAGCGGTGTCGTATGCGGAGCACCACATTTTAAATGAGAGCGAGGCATCCTTTAACCTGAGTGTTTTTTATGGCAGGGATGCCAGTTGGTCAGATGTGATCAATGCCTGCCGCCGCTATCCCATGTTTGCAGAAAGACAGGTAGTAGTGCTGAAAGAAGCCCAGCAAATGAGGGATGTGGAAAAGCTGGAGGCTTATGTAGAAAATCCTTTGACCTCTACCATATTTGTGGTGGCTTATAAGAATAAAAAGGTGGATGGCAGAACAAAGTTTGCCAAAACACTTAAAGAAAAAGGGGTTCTGATCAGCACCAAAAAGATGTATGATAACCAGTTGCCGGAATGGACCCAGGAACTGGTGGAGTCGAAAGGGTTGACCATTTCGCCTAAAGGATTGGCTTTGCTGGTTGATCATATTGGGAACGACCTGACGAGGATCGGGAATGAGGTGGAAAAGATATCTGTCAACCTGGGAAAGAAAAAGACGATCACAGAAGAGGATATTGAGGAATTTGTGGGAGTAAGCAAAGAATTCAATGTCTTTGAACTGCAGGCCTCGCTTGCCAAAAAGGACCTGGCAAAAGCTATACGGATCATTCAGTATTTTGAGGCTAACCCCAAAGCAGCGCCGATACAACTGGTATTACCGTCCCTGTACGGTTTTTTTAGTAAGGTCTTTATGGTTTTTGGCGCTCATACAACTGATGAAAAAGGAGTGGCGGCTTCGATCGGGGTGAACCCGTTCTTTGTCAAAGATTATATGCAGGCAGCAAAAACATACGAATACGCAGGGGTGGAAAAGGCGTTATTGCTTTTACATAATTATAACCTGAAAAGTATAGGCATCAATAATGCCGGGGCAGAGGATGCCTCTCTACTGAAGGAAATGGTCGTTAAAATGATCGCCTGACCACTTACGGTTAATTTAAAAGTCTTTTCTTTGCGGCCGGATCAATAAAATAAGTGCAACGTTCAGAAATAAGAATTCATCTACCTGAATAAAATATGAATATGAAAAAAACAGTACTGCTTTTCTCCCTGCTCTTTTCGCTGGTGTTAGCCGGTTGCTTTGAAACGACCGACGAACTTACATTGAACAAAGACGGAAGCGGGGTGTTGACCAGCACCAATGATATGAGCATGATCATCAGTATGGCCAAATCTATGGGGGGCTCCGATGCGATGGGAGACGAAAAGCCTACGGATACAACAGTGTCACTGGATAAGATGGCCGACAGCCTCACATCCCTTACTGCCGAGGAAAAAGAGCTGGTAAAAAAGGGAAAACTCGGGTTGACACTCAATATGGCAGACGAAAAAATGATCACCCGGCTGGAAATACCTTTTTCAAAACCCGAGCAGGTGGACAAGATAAAAGGAATATCCTCCAAGATCACCAATTACTTTCTCGGCAAGAATATGGGGGATAATATGCCTCCGGGTCTTGGTGATAAAATGCCCTCCTCCGATCCTGTTGGCGATTATTATATAACCAGCTATTCTCCCGGTGTTATTGAAAAAAAGCTGAATAAAGAGAAATATGCAGGACTCGAAAGTGACGAGATCATGAAAGGCGTAAAGGAGGTTGCAGATAACGGGTTGCCTATGTCCAATACGATCGTCATCAACCTGCCATCACCGGCAAAATCGGTAACCGGCAAAAAAATTACTTTGTCAGAGGATAAAAAGAAAGTGACCATTAAGAGTTCGGCAGAGGACTTTTTTGGTAATGCAACAGACCTGGAATTCAGGATCGAATACTAAAAAACTGAAAGCCCCTGTAACAGGGGCTTTTTTATAATATGGCCAGGCTGTCAATTTTGTCCTGGTCAATCTTTTTGACCAGCTCTTCCAGTGAATTGAATTTTACTTCTTCCCGCAGGTATTTTTTTACATATACCCGTAATGTTCTGCCGTATATCTCTTCGTTAAAGTCAAATAGATTTACTTCCACTACTCTTTTCTTGCCATCCACGGTAGGTCGAAAGCCGATGCTCATCATGCCTTTGAGACGGGACTTAGGAATCAGGTGCGGATAGCCGGGGTCTGTGTTTCTTACTTCGGCATAAACGGCGTATATGCCATTTGAAGGAACGATCTTTTCTTCGTTGTGTATTTTCAGGTTGGCGGTCGGATAGCCCAGTTTTCGACCCAGTTTATCTCCATGTATCACTTCGCCTTCAAAGAAGAATTCATATCCCAGTAGCTTGTTGGCCGTTTCAATGTCATTATGCAGAAGGGCCTGGCGGATATTAGTGGAACTGATGGCAATGTTATCGAGTATGTGTTTTGGTATCTCTTTTAATTGATAATGATATTCGCCGGCATGCTTTTCCAGCATACGGTAATCGCCCATCCTGTCACGGCCAAATCGGTGATCGTAACCAATGATAATAGTATGCGGCCTGAATTTACTGACCACGAAATCTTTAATATATTCTTCGGCTGGCTGGTTAGCAAATACCTCCGTAAAAGGAACAATGACTAAATGATCAATACCGAGCTGGTCCAGCAGTTCAATTCTTTCCGCCAGTGTATTGATCAGCCGGATACCGAGAATTGCGGAGGAAACTACTTTCCTTGGATGCGGGTGAAAAGTAATGATAACCGTTTCTCCCTTGATCGTTTTTGCCTCTTCTTTCAGCTTTTCGATGATCTGGCGGTGGCCCGCATGCACTCCGTCAAACGTGCCAATGGTCACCACGGCATTCCGGAAAGCCGGCAGGGATTCTATATTATGATGTACTGTCATAAAAAGTGTTGCGAAGATAAAGATTAGCCGTTAGTTGTTTGTGAACAGCCTTTAGTGCAGATGGGTTATTTTTGTCCGGATTTTATTCAGGACCATTTAATATTTCGAAAATGTCGCTTTATTCAAAACGGGGAGTGTCGGCGCAGAAAGAGGAAGTACACGCAGCTACGAGGAACCTTGACAAAGGTCTTTACCCGAAAGCTTTTTGTAAGATATATGCGGATGTGCTCTGCGGTGAAGAGGCCTGGGTGAATGTCATGCATGCCGATGGCGCCGGTACCAAAAGTATTCTTGCTTACCTGTACTGGAAAGAAACAGGCGATATCTCTGTATGGAGAGGAATTGCACAGGACGCTATTGTCATGAATCTTGACGACCTGCTATGTGTAGGTATTTATGACCAGCTTTTGTTTTCTTCTACGATTGACCGAAACAAAAATGTGATCCCGGCTAATGTATTGGAAGCAATCATCAATGGCAGCCAGGATTTTTTTGATGAGATGAAGAGTTTTGGTGTCAATATCACCTATATGGGAGGAGAGACCGCTGACGTAGGGGATGTGGTAAGGTCAATCGCCGTAAACGGTACGATGACTGCAAGATGGCCAAAATCAAAACTTATCACCAATGAAAAAATAAAACAGGGTAATGTCATCGTCGGGTTGGCAGGGTATGGGCAATCGAAGTATGAAAAAGAATACAATAGTGGTTTGGCCAGTAATGGGCTGACCAGCGCCCGTCATGATGTATTGCATAAAACATACGGCGCCAGGTTCCCGGAATCATATGACACCTCCCTGGATGAATCGGTGGTGTATATCGGCCCGCATAAAATGACCGATGCAATTGATGCAGGGGGGCAGAATACAAATATTGGAAAGTTGTTATTGAGCCCTACCCGGACCTTTGCTCCGATATTGAAGGAGTTGCTGGAAAACCATTTTGAGGCGATACATGGCCTGATCCATTGCAGCGGGGGCGGACAAACAAAATGTATGAAGTATGTCCCGGATAATGTCCGGATCATAAAAGACAACCTGTTTACACCGCCGGTGATCTTTCAACTGATACAGGCCGCTAGTAAAGCGGATGATAAAGAAATGTACCAGGTCTTTAATATGGGAACGAGACTTGAGATATATACAAATGAAAAAGACGCTGACAAACTTATTAGCGTCTCTGAAAGCTTTGGTGTAGATGCACAGGTGATAGGAAGGGTAGAAGAGAGCAGCAAAAAAGAATTGCAAATAATCACCCCTACTGGTTCTTTGCAGTTTTAATTGATAACATAAAAGAATCTTGAGGGAATTTTCATCTCTTTGTTGCTCTTCCTGATTTTTATATCCTCAATTGTTAAAAGTCTTCCTGCTGTTGCCCCGTTAATAAGACTCCTGGTTGCAGAACTTATTTCTTCCCCAATATTGATTACTTCCAATATATCGTTATCCCGGTCAATAGCTAAGCGGTAACTCACTATTTCGCTTTCATCTGTAAGATTTAATATCTGGTGAAAATCAGCCTTTCTCAAATCAGCCAGCTTTATACTAGGGCCATTTTTATTTGCTGCAGGTTGAGCCGGGCCTGTTGTTGAACCTGGTTTTGAGACAGTAAAGTCGAAACGCTGTTTTTTATATGCATCAACCGCTTTCCCCTGGTGTATGGCAGGTATCCATTTCGGTCCCTGTTTAATTATTCTGGCACCTTCTTTTTCCATGCCAAATCCATGATTGGTCAATGGCCGGACATCTTTGATGCTACCGTTTGTGCGAACGATAAACTGTATATAAACAGTATATTCACCGGCAGGGGCATTATTCCTGTCAAGTACAGACATATCTTGTTTTTCTTCTGTATATTTTTTCCATGCATTCTCACCACCCGGGAAGGAGGGCTCTATTTCTACTTTTTCAAAAACTTTACTCCTGGTGTTTGTTTCAGGCCGGATCGGATTTTTTGCCGCTTTGCCGGGAATCGTATCAATAGGTGAAACGGTTAATTCCGGTAGCGGTTGTTCTTTCATGTCATTCTCTTTGTTTTTGTATTTAAAAGCAAACAATATGATCAACGTTGCAACTACCGGGAGTACCATCAGCTTCCGCAGGTATTGATGACTTGTTTTTGGAGAATTTGTGATCATAGCTATCCGTCTTTTTATCTGGGTATGAAAAAAAGGATTTGTAAAACGAAGATGGGGTGAGTCAAGAAGGTGCATCAATAGCAGTTCAGCATAGCTCCATTTTTCCTGTTGCCGGATGGCAAACTGGTCGGCAAGGAATTCATGAATGGTAGTAAGTTCTTTTTTGAGAAGGTGGAAGAATGGATTGATCCAGAAAACAAGAGTGAGCAGTTCAATAAAGAGTATATCCAGGCTATGTTTTTGCCGTATATGATACAGTTCATGGCGGAATATCTGTTGTCCCTCCGGTGAATCAAGTTGTATCCTTTTATTCCAAAAAAGCCAATGGAAGAATGAAAAAGGCGTTTCTTTTTCATCGGTATTGACAAAGTTGATCCCCTCCATTTTTTCCACCTGGTATAAGCCTGCTATTTTCCGGATCTTTATTATTGCCATTACAAGCCGAAAAAATAAAAAACAGGATACTGATACATATAAAATCAGAAGAATATTGTTAAAGGTAAAGATCGTTGAAGCAGTTCTTTGTGCTTCAGCGGCAAAGAATGAGTGGCTATTGACTGAAATTTCATCCAGGGTCTGTATCCATAATGGTGCTGTCTGTTCGGCATTGAAATAAACCGGGATATTCAGAAAAGGAACAAAGATGCTGATCACCGCAATAGCCAGCAGGTAGTGCCTGTTATATTGATGGAATCTTTTATTGCGCAGGAACAGGTGATAGTAACCATACAGCAACCCTGAACACACAACGACCTGCAGGATGTAAAACAAAAGAGGTTTCATTTTTTTGCGTTTTGTTGTTTTTTGATCTGCTGCAGCAATGCTTCCAGTTCTTCGACCGTGATATTGTTTTCTTTTACAAGAAAAGAAACCACATTGCTAAATGAACCTTCAAAGTAGCCTTTCACCATCTGTTTCATGGTTCTTTTTGAATATTCCTCTTTGCTGATAAGTGCAGAATACTGGTGCTGGCGGCCTAATACAGTAACGGAAACAAATTCTTTTTCTACCAATATTTTGAGAATTGTTGCCACGGTATTCTGGTGGGGCTTTGGATTGGGCATAGCTTCTACTATTTCACGCAGAAATGAATTTCCCTGCTTCCAAACCGATTGCATCACCTGCTCTTCTGCTTTCGTGAGTTGCTTCATGTTTTAAATTGAATAGTAAACGTATAACTAATTTTTTAGTTTAACAACTATTTTTTTAGTTGTAGATAAAATTATGTTCATCAAAGCCTGAGTTTCCGTTATTTTGCAGCAAAGTAGGATAGAATGGCAGAACCTATTATCGAACTTCATCATGTTAATATTTACCAGGGTAACAATCTTGTATTGCAGGATGTCAATTTAACCGTGAACAAGGGGGAATTTGTCTATCTCGTTGGTAAGACGGGTACCGGGAAGTCCAGCCTTTTAAAAACTTTATATGGTGAGTTGCCGCTGCAGGAAGGTGATGCAACTGTAGCCACATATAATCTTCGTGGCCTGGACTGGAAGAAAGTGCCATTTCTTCGCCGCAACCTCGGGGTGGTATTCCAGGATTTTCAGTTGTTAACCGACCGCAACGTAAATGATAATCTTAAATTCGTTTTAAAAGCTACCGGCTGGAAGGATGAAAAACTGATGGATGAAAAGATCGCTGATGTATTGGATAAAGTAGGGTTGAAATCAAAAGGATTCAAAATGCCTTTTGAGCTGAGCGGCGGGGAGCAGCAACGTGTGGATATAGCCCGGGCTTTACTCAATTCTCCTAAACTGATACTGGCTGATGAGCCTACCGGTAACCTTGACCCGGAGACGTCCGATGAGATCATGAACCTGCTCTTCAATATCGCCCGGGATTATAACGCTGCCGTGGTGATGGCCACGCATGATTATATTGTTGTACAAAAATTTCCGGCCCGTATGATCCGCACAGAAAAGGGAAAAGTGATCGACAACGCTACCATAAATATTGAATAAACTTAGCAGTGTTTTTCTCGTTGTTATACGTATCGCATAACAGCTGTTTTCTAAGGCGCACCTCTTCCATGGCAAAAGGCTGGTGATATAATTGCATGATGATGGAAGCAAAGGCATCGGCGTTGTTACCGATATGACAGGCAGATGCCAGCCCTGTTCCCGCCACCATCGGATCATTGACAACACAATGGCGCCCCTGGTATAAAGCATGTAATAGCTTAAGCCGTATGCCGGTGATATTCTTATTGAAGCAGGGCAATACATGAATATGCGCTTTCCGGATCAGGTCATCCATTTCACTTTCGGAAGGGTCGGCTACAATACAGGTATGCTGACAAAGATGAGCCATCTTCTGCAGCCGTTTGGAGGGTTTTTTGCCTGCTACTACAAAAGGCACCCTTGCTTTGGTAAATACCTTACATAGCAACCATAAGGCGGCTTCTTCATTTTCGGGAACGGAGAGATTGCCATGATATAAACAAAGATTGCCGATACCCTCTTCGCCTGTTACTTTTTGCCACGCGGGGAATGTAGGGATGAACTCAACCCTGGTCAGGTGATAATCATTCTTCAGCACCCCGATATCCTTTTCCGAAACACAGGCGTACGTACAATCATCGGGCAGCAGGTGGTTATATTTTTTCAGCAACCTGCTTTCATTATAGAAGTACAGTTTTTTTATGAACCCTGATTCGGCCCTTGCCAGTTCTTTATAATAAATGCTTTCTTCATTATGCATTCTGACAACGATCTTCCTTTTGCTACGGTCGATCATAGACAATACCCCTGTACAATGAATGCCTTCGATCAGTATCGGGTGATCGTCTTTTTGCAGGTTAGCAGCTAATTGTTCATTGGTGCGGGAAGAGATAATATAGGGTAAGTGAAATGAAAAGCCTTTATGACCTGTTTCTCTCCTGTAAACATGAATACTTTCACAAAACTGGTTCAGTTCATTGGGGGTGCCCCGTTCATTATAGCTGAAATAATGCAGGTGAATACCGATCCCAAGTTTTTTCATCATCATGATGCGGTTCATCATGTCAATGGCGCCGCCATAATCGGCCGGCCAGGGTACGTCAAGACAAACGATATGTAAGTATCTATTCACGAGTGGAAAACAGATTGATAAAAATCAAGCAGTTTTTTTTCTTCCTGTTGCCAGTTCAATACCTGCCTTGCCTGAAAACAATTCTGCCTGAGCCTATTGTATAAAACATCGTTTTGCAGCAAATTGTTTACGGCACCTGCAATTCTTTCCGGGGAAATATCATCAAGCAATATGGCCACTTCAAATTGTTTATTGAGTTGCTGGTATTCGGGGAAGTTCATCGCTATCTGTGGCAAGCCGGCGTGTATATAATCAAAGAATTTATTCGGGAGGGCAAGATATTGATTTATCCCGGTGTTTTCTGCTACACCCATGCCAATGGTTGCTTTTTGAGAAATAGTCCATAAATCATCCGGAGAAAGCATCCCTTTCAATTCTACCTTGTTTTCGATGCCATTTTGCCTGATCAGCTCTTTCAACTGGTTCATGAAGTTTCCGTCGCCACAAATAACCAGCTTGCAGTTTATTTGTTTCATAGCCGGTATCAATTGTTCAAAAGCCCGGGCTTCATTGACCGCTCCCTGGTATAGAAGAAATTTTTCTGGCAGGGGCTGCTCAGTGAACTCACGAAGCTTTGTCATGTTCCGGATAGTGGCATACTTTACCCCGTATCTCTTGTTAAATTCATCCGCTATGCTTGCACTGACGGTATAGCCATATTTATATTGTGGGGCCGCTTTTTTCTCCACCCATGTCCATATTTTTCTTATCAACGGCCGGGTGGCTACTTCCTTCAGGCCTGTAAATAATTCGTGTGCATCGTAGATACGGGGTATCTTTTTCCATTTTGATATATACAGGCAGGGAAGTATCGTGTCAAGGTCAATGGCGCAAACGGCATCCATTTTTCTGAATAAAAGAAAAAAGAAAAGTCGAAGGTTGTATTCGGCATAAAACAGCTTTCCTTTCTTAAAAAAACATCTTAGTCTTTTTTGCTGAAATCTTTTTTGTTGCAACGGGAGAGAGGAGGAGAGTTTTCTGCCGACCAATGTGACCATATAGCCATTTTCTGCCAGCGATGAGCAGATCCGCTGCATGCGCTGGTCATAGCTGAGGTCGTTGGTAACGGTGAAGAATATTTTTTTCAAGTACTCGTTGTTAATGGATCAGCGCAAAGAAACGGAATTGTAAATTCTTTCGATCGTTTCAACGGTTTTGAGCCCGTCAGCAGCGTTCGCAAAAGGATGGGTATTGTCATATAATGCCTTGACAAGATTCTCGTATATCTTATCATGGTTGCTCATGGAGCCTTTGTAAAAACCATAGTCGTTGGCTTTGCCATCATCAGGGTTGCTAAGTTCAAATCCATCAGCCAATTGGTAAGTGATTGTATTCATATACTCACCCCCGATCCGGATGCTTCCTTTTTCAGCAATAAGGCTCAGCGAAACCTCCATATTCTTTTGAAAGGTATTGACCGACCAGTTGATGCCCCCGATAGTTCCGTTCTTCATTTCAACAGAAGCCACCCCGCTGTCTTCAAAGTCAATGATACCCTGATGAGCAAAGTTCTTACTGATACCCGTGACTATCTTCATATCACCCAGCAGCCATAGCAAAGCGTCAATATAATGACTGAACTGTGTATATAATGTACCGCCATCAAGAGTTTTATCCCCTTTCCATGAATTGGCATAGTAGGCAGCGGGCCGGTTCCAGAAGCAATTCAATTGGAAACTATAGATATCACCGAGCTGGTCATCCTGTATTGCTTTTTTCAAAGCTACTAATGCAGGATTGTATCTTGTTGATTTAACGACGAACAGCTTTTTTCCGACGGACCTGGCGGCTTCCATCATAGCGAGTGCATCGGCGCTTGAGGTGGATAAGGGCTTCTCGCAAAGCACATTTGCTCCTGCGTGTAATGCTTTGACAGTATGTTCAGCATGTAGTCCGTTTGGTGTGCAGACAGCTACTATATCGGGTGTTTCATTTTTGAAAAGATCATCTATAGTGTAATAGGGTTTTGCACGGTAGGATGCAGCCAGTTCATCTGCTTTTTCTTTTACTGTATCACATACTGCAACCAGTTGCCCGTATTTGACTGTTTCTGCAGCATGCCGGGGGGCTATTTTCCCGCAACCTATGATAGCAAATCGCAACGAAGGTTCCATAGGTCGCAAATATACGGTTCGCTATTCCAAAGAATGATCATTGCGCCGCTAAAAGAAAAGGGCCTGCCATGCAGACCCCTTGGATAATTTATGAAAGCGTTTTATTGTCCCATATTCATACCTTCTGTGGCTCCGCCATCTCCCTGGTTCTTCATGTTCTTACGTTTGAAAAGGTTGGCATCAAACTTACCAAAGCGCCAGTTAAAGTTGATACGCAATACCTGCGGGTCACGGCGGCGGAATACATCCTGGTAAAAGAAAGAGGATTCGGAATGAATATCCTGCCTTCTTGTTCTGAAGATATCGTTCATATTCACAGATACTGAAGCTGTCCTGTTCTTTAAAAACTCATATCGTACAGCTATATCTACGCCATAATTAGGCCTGATATATCCCTGTGAAGCACTTTGTGCCCCGCCAAACATCATACCACCGCCACCAAATCCGCCACGGCCACCGCCGCCGCTTCCTCCCGGTGGTAAAATAGTTTTTGACTGGTATTCTCCAGAAAACTGGATAGTGACATTTTTGGGAAGTTTGAAAGAGTTGTTCAGCTTTACAAAAAAGCTGGTCAATCTTTCCTGGTCGGGTTCTCCGGGTATGCTGATCTTAACATCCGAAGTATAGAGATTGAAATTGGGCGTTATTTCCCACCACTTATACAGATTGGTACGTGCAGTCAGTTCCAGACCGGTGACATAACTTGAATTAGCATTGATAAAAGTAGTTAATACTATGTCTTCCCCGCCGGCGCCGGTCTCGCTTACCTGGTAGCGGGTAATGAGGTTATCTGTGTGCTTATAATAGATAGATGCCAGGAAGTTGCCTCTGTTCTTAAAGGTCTTTTCATAAGACAGCTCGAATGAATTGGTGAACTCGGGGTTAAGGCCAGGATTACCTTTGCTGGGATTCAGCCTGTCAGATGAATCGGTAAACGGCGTTAACTGCCAGAAGTTGGGACGGTTGATCCGGCGGCTGTAGTTTAACTGCAGACTTTGTGTTTCTCCTAATTTCTGTGAGAGGAATATACTTGGGAAAAGACTTATCGGGAAATCAATAGTGAAGAGTTCGCTGCTCTTGAGCAACCTTGCTTCATAGTCTGAGCTTTCAGCCCGCAGACCTAACTGGTAGCCGAATGACTTCAACTGATTCGAATACGTGACGTAGGCTGCATATACCTGGTCGTTGCTTTCATAATCTACCTGCGAGGCAGGCTGCAATACCCATTGTCCGTTATTGTCAAAGTAAAAAGCATTTTTGCTGCTGGTTTTTCTCATCTGAGCCCTGGCACCCATTTCTACTTTCGATTTATCAGTGAGCGGGTTGGTATAATCAGCCTGTATAGTAATATTCTCATTTTGGCCGTTTATCTGCTGCTGCTGACCGAAACTGCTGATGAGCTGGTTTTGGGGCACCGTATAAAAATCGGTGCGGATAATGCTGTTATTCTCATTCTTACTCTTATTCACGGTTACATCGGCGGTAAATTCACGTCCGGCTTTCGGGAAATTGTATTTGTAACTGATCATCGTCCCTATATTTTGGAAGTTACCTTTAGTGTTGGTCTGCCGGTCATTGAAAGAGGAAGCCTTAGGAGAGGATAATGTATCAATCAGGATATCGCTGTTGTTATTGGGCCTGAAACTACCCCGTACAAAATTGCCACTAATGGAAAGGGTATTCCGGTTATTGATGAAATAATCAAGACCTGCTCTGGCAAATGCAAAACTTCCTTCCTGGATGGATTTGTCGGTCTGGCCAAGGAATGTATTCGGGCTGTCAAAGAGGTTTAGCCTTTCAGTCGTGCCGTTGCTGATGGATTTACGCTGGTTATACATACCACTGACGAACATGTTCACTTTCTGCTGGCGCAGGTTGATATCACCTCCCACACCAATACGGGCACGGGAATCAAAATTGGCACGAACGCTTCCGTTATATCCTACTTTCTTTTCTTTCTTGAGTACAATATTCAGGATGCCAGCTGTGCCACCGGAGGCATCAAATTTGGCAGAAGGGTTGGTGATCAATTCTACGCTTTGAATGGCGTCAGCAGGTATTTGTTCAAGCGTAAGATTGGTAGGCCGCCCATCCACAAATAACTGCGGTGTATTATTGCGCAGGGTTACATTACCATCAATGTCCACATTTAATGAAGGAACATTTCGCATGACATCAATAGCAGTACCACCTGCCGAAACCAGATTTTTATCAACATTGAATACCTTCCTGTCAATACCCAGCTTCAAGCCGGGTGCGGATGAGGAAACAGTAACATTTTCCAACTGTTTCGCATCCAGTTCCATTTTTATATTGCCAAGGTCTTTGTCCACCATATTCAGCATGGCAGACATATCACCCGTCGCAGCACCGCCGCCATTACCTGGCATTTTCAGGTCAAATGCTGCTTTGTGTTCAATGGGCTGAAAACCGATCGCTGTTATTTTCAGTTTATATTGTCCAAATACCGGAACATTGTCTAAGCTGAACTCGCCATTAGCCTTTGTAAGCATGCCGGCGATGACCATGTCTTTGCGGGTTTTCGAAGCCGTGTCAAATTTGTTCTGAAGCAATTGTACAGAGGCATACTCTACAGGTTTTCCAGATTTGGAGTCCACTAGTTTTCCATAGAAACGCCCATTCATTTGCTGGCCGCCGCCCCGCATTCCGCCCATACCGGGTTGAGCAATAACAGACTGTGTCAGAACAAGGAGTAAAAAAACAGCGATAAGATTTCTCATGCTAATTATTTGTGGTTCATTAGACGTTTAAAGGTTATTTAACCTGCTGACAGGCCCGTGACAATTTGATGAAAGGTAAAAACAGCCAGCCGGGTGAATTGTTGCCGGGATCGCAGCCTACAACAAAAGAAATAACCCTGTATTGACCAGGCCTGCTACAAAGCCGATGATGGCCCCTGCGAGACAGAAGTACCGGATCACAGGGGACAGGGAATCTTTAATAGTTGCCGGACTGACCGATCTTATTTTAGCGGCAACAAGCTCTTCTATATTGATCTCATTTTTCAGGTTGCCGGCAAATTGCCCCATCACCTGCGGAAACATTTCTTCGATTTCCTTTAGAAAAACTTCTTTTAACGAGTTGATCGTTTTGTCACCGATCAGCATCCCGATCATGGGCATTTTTGCTTTTAATTTATGGCGGAGAAAATCATCAACATGCGCTTCTACCACCGGCATGACTTTTTTTATATTCTCCGGACCGGAGATCTTCTTTTCAATTCCGGCTAATGAAAAATTTTCGGCCACTTTACTGCCAATCATACCGGCCAACTCTTCGCGGCGGCCGGGTATTATCTTTTGAACAAGAATGATCCCGGCAGCCCGGCTTCCTGCGAAACCGATAAGAGCAGACAGAACGGGGATAAGCAATAACCAGTAGTTCATTATGAATGCGAAATTGGTAAAAATTAACCCCGGCCTGTTTCGCCTGAAACGAAAACCTGCCGGGGTTTTGGGTGGCTAACCGGGTTCGAACCGGCGACCCTCAGAACCACAATCTGATGCTCTAACCAACTGAGCTATAGCCACCATGTGGTTATCAAAGCGGCAGCAAAAATAAAGAAATTGACTCTTGCGAAAAAATAAACATTGTACAACGTAGGTTTAGGAGTGAAGCAGGAGCGGGTAAATTGTAAGGTGGCCAGCCAGTTGAGCCGCTTATCAAAAACAGACGAAAAACAGTTGTTAAAAGCCTGAAAATGTAAGAAATCCTTCGTTTTTGCGTTATTTTTGGATTATGCTCAATTTACTAAAATACCTATTGAATATGAAGAGACTTCCGATAGTGATCCTGACCATTGTAGCCGGAACATTTCTCGCCTTCCAGACCATGGGGACCGGCACCAAGACCCCCCCGGGCAAGTACGAAGAGATATTGAAATTAGTGGGAGAGATGCTCAGCCAGGGCCATTTCAGCCCGCAGGATATCAATGATGCTTTTTCCAAAAGGGTGTTTAAAAAGTATACAAGCGAACTGGACCCTGAAAAGAACATTTTTCTTCATAGCGATATAGACATTCTTCAGAAGAAGTATGAGACAAGGATTGATGATGAAATCAAGGGATCGCCTGCAGAATCTTTCCTGGCCGCCGGTAAAATCTTCAATACAAGAATGGAGGAAGCTGCACAGGTGTGTAGTGAGTTGCTGACAAAACCTTTTGATTTTACGATTGATGAAGAGGTGCTGCTGGATGGCGATAAACTGAACTATTCGCCTAATGCAGCCGAGATAAAAGAGAGATGGAGAAAGAAGCTGAAATATCTTACCCTTGAGCGTTATTCAGACCTGCTGGATGTACGTGAAAAGAATAAAGGCAAGGAAGGTTTTGTGGTAAAGTCAGATGAAGAACTCGAAAAAGAAGCAAGAGAGAAAACCAAAAAAGTAGTTGACCGTTTGTTTGAGCGGTTCAGGTTTAAGTTCAATGATGACGACAAGTTCAATGTGTTTGTCAATGCGATCACTACAACGATGGACCCGCATTCGGAATTTTTCCCACCGGTTGACAAAAGATATTTTGATGAAGAAATGAGCGGCCGGTTCTTTGGTATAGGAGCCTCGTTGCAATATGATGAAGGCAATATCAAAGTAAGCAGTATTCTTACCGGCAGCCCGGCTTTCAAGTCAGGTGAACTGCAGACGGGTGATGTAATACAGAAAGTAGCACAGGGAAAAGAAGAGCCCGTTGACCTGACAGGCTTCGTGGTGACAGATGCAGTAAAACTGATCCGTGGCAAGAAAGGGACAGAGGTAAAGCTGACTGTCCGTAAACTGGACGGAACCCTTAAAGTGATTTCCCTGATACGGGACCAGATCGTGCAGGATGAGACTTTTGCCCGCAGTGCCATTGTAAAAAATACCAATTCTAAGATCGGGTATATCTATTTGCCTGAATTCTATGCTGACTTTGAAAACCCCAACGGCAATCGCAGCTATATTGATGTAGCTAAGGAAGTGTCCAAGCTGAAAGAAGAAAAAGTAGATGGTATCGTCATTGATCTTCGTAATAACGGCGGCGGCTCTTTGTATGATGTGGTGCAGATGGCCGGTTTATTCATAGAAGATGGCCCGATCGTACAGGTAAAGAACAGGGAAGACAGGCCCAGCGTTTTGAAAGACAAAGACAAATCAGTTCTTTATTCGGGCCCGCTGGCCGTAATGGTCAATGAATTCAGCGCTTCTGCATCAGAAATATTTGCGGCGGCGATACAAGATTATGGAAGGGGAGTAGTGATCGGCAGTACCTCCACTTATGGTAAAGGAACAGTACAACGCAACATAGGGCTCGATCAGAACTTTACTGGTTCTAATTCTGATCTTGGTACAGTGAAACTGACCCTCCAGAAATTTTACAGGATCAACGGCGGATCTACACAGTTAAGAGGGGTTTCCTCGGATATTGTATTACCTGATCAGCTCGAATACCTGAAAGTAAGAGAAAAGGATGATGAAGATGCCCTGCCATGGGATGAGATCAATAAATCACCTTATTCCAACTGGAACCCCGGGTATGACCTGAAAGTGATCCAGCAATTGGCTAACCAAAGGGTGGAAAATGACCCTGCCTTCAAACTGATCAAAGAAAATACTGACTGGCTGGCGAAGCAGAATGACAGGCGCTACTCCCTCCAGTTAGACAAATACAGAAAAGAGCAGAAGGCTATCCGCACTACTTTTGTGCAGAACGAGTCGCTGATCAAACTGAAAGAAGAAATAAATGTGGCAGCCCTTTCCAACGAAGAAAACAAATATGCGGCTGACCAGAATAAACAGGAACGATTCAATAATTGGCTGAAAAATCTTAGAAAAGATATTTATCTGGACCAGGCTGTGAAAGTGGTTGACGACATCATCGGTCAGCAAAACCTGGTAAAAGGAAAAGCAGGTGAAGAACCGGCCAAGAAAGCATTCTGATAATTGAATGAATGGACAATATTATGCAGGTTAACCGGCAAAGCGGGTTAACCTTTTTTTATAAATATCTTTCTTTGATCACTTTTATGTGATGCATAGCGTGACCAATAACAATATACCCGACACCCAGAACATAAATGGAGTTGTTATTGGAAGTGCCGGTTTCATCTAATTGTTCAGCATCAAATGAACCAAATAAGTATTCAGTAGCTGTTCTTAAAGACCGGAATTCTTCCAGCATATTCGTCCAGTTCCTTTGATGGCCCTTTGAATGGTCAGCATAACTGTTCTCATCAAATGCAGGCAGAAACGTTTTATCCTTCCTCGCAAAACAAAGGGCCCGGTAGGTGAATACCCTTTCGGCATCTATAATATGCTGTATTACCTCTTTGATGGTCCATTTGCCTGCTGCATAGCGGTAATCATGTTTTTGACTGGGTAAAGCTTCAAAGAAATTCATAGTGATGGGTGTCTGAACCCGGAAAGCTTCCATCAGGTCATCCTGCGGAACATGGTTGATATAATTGTGATAGAACTGAGGCACTCTTGAAAGGTCTGGTTGCATAGTAATGAATGGTTAATAATGAAAGGTGAAGTTCGGGAATTTCAAAAAAACAACCGGAAGATAAGAGTTCATGTATGATCCCGGTTGTTTTTCATCCACAAAGGCAGCGCTGTCCGAAGGTGTTTTCCTGACTTTTGTAGAGAAAATGCTGCGTTTCAGAGAAATATTTCGGCACATATTAGTAAAAAAAATAGTTTTAGTATAGCCTTCGATCTTTCTCTTAACCTTTAAACTGCTTTGTATGAGACACCTGCTATTCCTGTTATTGTCGGGCGGCTTGCTGATGCCAGCTATTTCTTCACACGCCCAGGACACTGAAAAAAAGAGTGGAAAAAATATTATCAAAGTCAACCTCGCCGCGGTTGCCTTAAGCCATTACTCGTTTCAGTATGAACGGGTCACCGGGAAAAAGCAATCATTTGCTTTTGGTTTTGGTTTTTCACCTAATGTTGATTTGCCGTTCAAGAATACATTATCCGATAAGTTTGGCGATAATGAAGATGCGGCGAGAGCGATAGAAACGACGAAATTCTCTAAGATTACTATTACTCCTGAATACCGGTTTTATGTTGGTAAAAAGCAGGCGCCACAGGGATTTTATATTGCCCCGTTTGCCCGGTATATGAATATGAAAATAAGCCAGGACTATACCTTCACGCCCAGCACCGGTAATCTTCATACTGCCCATATGGATGGTACGCTGAACGGTTTCGGTGGCGGGGTGCTGATCGGGGCTCAATGGTTATTAGGAAAAAAGCAAAACGTCAGTATAGACTGGTGGATAGCCGGCCCTTTCTTTGGTACCATGAAGGGCGATTTTCATGGTACAGATCCGGATATGGATGAACTCAGCCCGGCTGACCGTGCAGACCTGAAAAGTGATATTGAAGGAGTAGATATCCCGTTGTGGGATGTAGAGGCTACTATTGGCGCATTCACCATTGATGCTAAACTTAAAGGAGCTTTTTACGGGGCAAGATTATTTGGTATCAGCCTCGGGTTCCGGTTTTAATAAATTGAAACGGTAAAAAAATCCCGCTTCGATGCGGGATTTTTTTATGCTTTAAGAAATCTAAGCAGTCCAGACGGGCAGATATGCGATAGTTTATGGAAATAACTTACGTACTATTTAAAGAATAGCGTTGGCCAGCACTTACAAGTAACAGCCTTTCTTTTTATATTACCTTATTCCTCCATTTTCCGCTTTTCATATAGATCACGGAAAGGCTGAAGATACTGAGCCAGTATAACCATTCGCTCATCCAGCCATACGTGATGGAAAGAAAGTACTTTTCCAATACCACATATACATAAATGCAATAGAGCACAATGGTGATCATTTCGATCAGCAAAGTGATGCGGCTGTTGCCGGTACCAGTGATCGCATTCAGCCAGATAACGGAAAATGACATCATGACCATAGCCGCAGTGACTACCCTTACAACAGGTATCGCCGCTTCGGTAAACGCTTTATCCTGGCCGTAAATGGAAAGAAGAACACCGGGAAAGAGGTTGATCAGGATGGCCACTATAATGGAAAGCCCGGTGCTGATCTTTACAATGCGCCAGATGAGCCCATTCACCAGGTCCTGTTTTCCCTGGCCAATGATATTGCTTACCATCGAAGAGGTGGTAGCCGCCAATGCCCATGTTACGCAGCCGATCAGGCCAAATACATTACGCATGACGTTGGATACAGCCAGCGCTGTTTGCCCGTGATGCTCGACCAGGATATAGAAGAACTCCCAGCTGATGATACTGATGGCTAACTGGAAGATCAGCGGCAGCGAGATGGACATAATGAGTTTCGCATTCTCATTATTCCATTTAAAATGACTGAACAAAGAGAAACGCCTGCTGATGCCTTTGCGGTGAATAACAACAAAGATCACGAACATACCGGTGAATTCGGCAATGATCGAAGCAATAGCGGCGCCGTTCAATCCCATTTCAGGAAAACCCAGTTTGCCAAAAATGAACAGCCAGTCAAAAAGAACATTGGCGATCGTTTCAGCCAGGGTACCACTGACAAGGTAACGGCTGTTGTTAGTACCTACCAGTAACGCATTCCGCATCTGGTAAACATAGAGAAAGGGTAACCCCCATATCCTGATCCGGAGGAATTCAATTGAGTCTTCGGCTACCTGCCCTGATTGCAGTACCTGCCGTAATATCCATGGAGCTACCAGCCATGTCAGCAGGATGCCGGCAACGGCGATAATGAGTGTGATAAAAACTCCCTGTGCAAATAATTTCCCGATTTCCTCCGGCCTGTTTTCTCCGGCACGGCGTGATATAAGTGTCTGCAGGCCGGTGTTAAACCCAAACCCGATCATGGCGAAGATGAGATAATATACACCCGTAATGCTGGCAACGGCCAGTGCATGCTGGCTATAATGGCCTAAAAAAATGTTGTTGGTAATAAAATTCACCTGTGGTACCAATATGGCAAGGCTGATCGGCAAAGCGATCTTAATGATCTGCCGGTTGGTAGTGCCTACCTGTAAACTGGTATGTACTGCAGCTCCTGCCATAAAAAATGGGAGCAAATGTACGATAAAGGAGTTACAGGATACCTCACCACTTTTGTTAAGAGTGTTCTGTTTAAATGAATTCCGGTTGAGGCTTTTTCGGTAATATTGCAGGCAATCAAAGAACCTTGAAGCGTCTATTTTACATAAAGAATGAACAAGCCGGCGATATGACGCAATCTGTGTTATCGCTGCAGATCGGTGAACGCCATTTTGGTTTCGCCATCACCGATGAAACGGGTTCCATACTCCATTTACTGGGTTATTATACCGCAGAGGAGATGGATGCCGGTACCTTGTCCTCTGTTTACAGCGATAATTATGAACTCGGCCGTCCGTTTTATTCCGTACAGGTAAGCTATGATCATGGAAAGAATGTGCTGGTACCTGTGCAGCATTTTAATGCAGATAGTTCACGGAGTTTGCCTGATTGTATGTTTGGGAAAGATGGCCGCTCCTTTGTATTGTATGAAGCCGTGAATGAGTGGCAGCTTTATAACGTGTATGCGGTGCCTGCTGATGTGCAGGAGTGGGTAAACCGGAAATTTCCTTCAGCTGTACACCGTCATTATTTTACTCTTGGAATCAAAAGTATGGCTGCAGGACCGGGAGACCGGATACTGGCGGATATTCATACAGATGAATTTTCGTTTATAGCCATCAAAGGCAACAAATTACTGATCGCACAAACGCATCCGTATTCTTCGCCGGAAGATATTTGCTATTACTTGTTAAAGACCTGCCATCAGTTTTCTTTATCACAGGAGCAGGTGCAACTGACCGTTTCAGGACTGATAGAGAAAGAATCACAACTTTACCGGGAACTATACCAGTTCTTTGTGCATGTGGAATTCAGGGAGCCGGCCTGGACCATGCCTGTGATGGAAGATCATGAATACCCGGCTCATTTTTTTACTTCACTTAATGACCTGGCCCGATGCGCATCATAGGTGGTGAACATGGCGGAAGAAGGTTCAATCCGCCGGCGAAAATGCCTTACACAAGGCCGACCACAGATATAGCCAAAGAAGGACTGTTCAATATACTGCAGCATAAACTAAACATAGAAGAGCTGAAAACGCTTGATCTGTTTGGGGGAACGGGCAGTATCAGCTATGAACTGGCATCGAGAGGCGCCAAAGACCTGACGATCGTAGAGAAGGATACTGCTATGTATGAATTCATCAAAAAGACAACAAAGGAACTGCGGATAGAGAACATGAAGATGGTGAAGATGGATGTGTTTAAATTCATAGAGCAGTGTACAGATCAATTTGATTTTATATTCGCGGGACCACCGTATGCATTGACCAATATTGACGATCTGCCTAAGCGGGTATTCGAAAAACAATTGCTAAAGCCCGGCGGCTGGTTCATACTGGAGCATACACCGCGAAATAGTTATAAGCACTTTCCTCATTATAAAAGCGAGAGGAACTACGGGACAACAGTGTTCACTACATTTGTCAGCGAATAGTTTTGTACGATTTCGCCCTGTTGCAGGCGCAAGTACACGACAAGCCATTAAGCACACTACCATGCTGAAAAAAGAAGCCCGGAAACAATACAGGGAAAAGAGAATGCAGCTTTCGGAAATGGAAATGTCGAAGCTGGATGACCTGATGCTGATCCAGTTTCAAACCATTGAACTGCCTTTTCTTGAGTCGCTGTTATCCTATTGGCCCATCGAGGAGAACAATGAGCCAAATACTCATTTGTTCACTGAGTTCCTGAAATTCAGGAATCCTGAATTAAGAATATGTTACCCGGTTGCTGATTTTGATACATTATCCATGAAAGCTGTCGCTACGGATATTGATACCCCTTTTGAAAAGAAGGCACTGAATATTTATGAACCGGATGAAGGGATGATGATGCCGGCAGCGGGAATAGACATGATATTTGTTCCTCTGCTGGCATTTGACAAGCGTGGTTACAGGGTTGGCTATGGCAAAGGGTTCTATGATAAATACCTTGTTCAATGCCGTAAGGATTGCATCAAAGCAGGCTTCAGTTATTTTGAACCCCTTGATAGAATTGATGACCACCATGATTTTGACGTACCTTTAGACCTTTGTATCACACCGCAGAACGTGTATGTTTTCTAATTTCTTTCTCAAATCCTTCCGGGTGCTTTTATTACCGTTTGCGGTACTGTATTGGCTGGTGATCCTGGTCCGTAACTGGATGTATGATAAAAAGATCATCCGTTCTTCTTCATTTGGTTTGCCGTTGATATGTGTAGGTAACCTTTCTGTCGGGGGTACGGGCAAGTCGCCGATGGTGGAATATCTGGTGCGGTTATTAAAAGCCGATTTCAGCATTGCGACCCTCAGCCGCGGATATAAGCGAAAAACAAAAGGCTACGCATTGGCTAATGAGAATACTACGGCACTGGAGATCGGTGATGAGCCGATGCAGTTCCATATAAAATTTCCGGAAGTGCCGGTAGCAGTGGGCGAGGAGAGATTAGATGCCATTCCGCAGTTATTGCATGACAGGCCGGGAGTTCAGGCTGTCGTGCTGGATGATGCCTTTCAGCACAGGGCCATCCAGGCTGGCCTGAATATCCTGCTGACGGAGTACAGTAATTTATTCACCCGTGATTTCTATTTGCCGACCGGTGACCTGAGGGACCTGAAATCTTCTTACAAAAGAGCAGAGATCATCGTGGTCACCAAATGTGATCCTTCCTTATCAGAAGCTGAACGGCAGAAGGTCATTAAAGAAATAAATCCTTTACAAGAGCAAACCGTTTTCTTTACGGCTATTGAATATGGAGAGGCGTATCACATCAGCGGGAAACAGCCCTACCAACTTAGCAATAAAGCAGAAGTATTACTGGTAACAGGTATTGCTAATCCACGACCTTTGAAGATATTACTGGAAGAACATAGCCGTACCTATTATCTCCAGCAGTATCCTGATCATCACATATTCACCATTGATGACCTGCGGGAGATACGGAAACGTTTCAGGCAAATAGAGGCCCATGAGAAAATAATCCTTACCACGGAAAAGGATGCAGTGCGACTGGTAAAATTTGACCAGGAATTGTCGGATCTGCCATTGTATGTGATACCGGTCAGGCACCTTTTTTTATTTGGCGAAGCGGAAAAATTCAATGAGCTTGTCATCCGTTTTATCAGGGATTTCAGACAGGCAGAATAAAACAAACCTATGGGAAGAAAAAACGCAAAGAAAGTAAAGCACAGACATAGTGAAGGGGCCGGAAAAACATTCAAAGGTACACTGGATGTGACCCGTTCAGGAATGGGATTTGTGATCGTACCTGATCTGCAGATAGATATATTGATCCGGCCGGGAGATTTTAATACAGCATTGCATGGCGACACGGTTTTGGTACGTATTAAAAATGCTGCCGGCGGCGGGCGGCGTATGCAGGGCGAGGTGTATGAAATCATCCAGCGTAAACGTGTCGAATTCATTGGTCATATACAGTTAAGCAAAGACTTTGCTTTTTTTGTTCCTGAGACAGATAAGCCGATGCCTGACCTGTACATACCGTTATCCTCATTGAACCAGGCAAAGGATAAGGACAGGGTGGTGGCCCGTTTGATGAAGTGGGAAAAAGGCGACAAGCGGCCGGTGGGAGAAGTGGTGAGTGTACTGGATGAGGAAAACAGCAATGATGCTGCGATGAAAGAGATCCTGCTGGAAAATGGCTTCCCGCTGGAGTTTCCGGATGATGCGCTCGAAGTAGCTGCCAGGATACCTGAGATCATTTCAGAAAAGGAGATACAGAAACGCAAAGATGTACGCGGCATTCTCACCTTCACCATTGATCCGGTTGATGCCAAAGACTTTGATGATGCGATCTCGATACGGCTGTTGAAGAATGGCCATTATGAGATCGGGGTGCATATTGCAGACGTAAGCCATTATGTAGAGTATGATACAGCATTGGATAAAGCCGCTTACCAAAAAGCCACTTCAGTGTATTTGCCCGACCGGGTAAACCCGATGCTGCCGGAGCATATATCGAATGTATTATGCTCACTAAGGCCTCATGAGGATAAACTTACTTTCTCTGCCATATTCCAGATGACGGCCAAAGGAGAAGTGAAGCAATACTGGCTTGGCAGAACGGTTATGCATTCAGATCACCGGTTCACCTATGAAGATGTACAGGCGATCATTGAGACAAAAGAGGGTTTGTATAAGGATGAGATTCTTTTGTTGAATGATATAGCGCAGCGGATGCGCAAAAAAAGATTCCAGCACGGGGCGATCAATTTTTCCTCGCAGGAAGTACGGTTCAAACTGGATGAAAAAGGTGACCCTATTGGTATCATGATCAAGGAAAGCAAGGAATCGCATCAGCTTATTGAAGAATTCATGCTCCTGGCAAACCGGTATGTGGCAGAGAATATCTCAAAAATCAAACTGAAAGGAAAACCCGTTCCTTTTCCTTACCGGATCCATGATGATCCCGATGAAGAAAAACTGTTGCCGTTTGTAGCTTTTGCCAAAAAATTCGGGCATAAGTTCGATACCTCTTCCCCGGATGAGATCGCCAGGTCCTTTAACCAGTTATTAAAAGATGCACATGGCAAACCTGAACAGCATGTGCTGGAACAATTAGGTATAAGAACCATGGCCAAAGCCAAATACACAACGGAGAACGTGGGGCACTACGGACTTGGTTTCGAGCATTATTGTCATTTTACATCACCCATACGCCGCTACCCGGATGTGATGACACACCGGATACTGCAGGAAGCGCTGGATAATAATATCATTCCGGATAAAAAGCTGGAAGAGAAATGCAAGCACTGCAGCGACAGGGAAAGGGCAGCCATGGAAGCGGAGAGAGCAGCGAATAAATACAAGCAGGTGCAGTATATGAAGAACTACCTTGGAGAAGAATTTGAGGGAGTGATCAGCGGGGTGGCCAGTTTTGGATTCTGGGTGGAAACGGTAGAGCATAAATGCGAAGGATTGGTCAGTGTGAACAGCTTATTGGAGTATGATGAATTCCGCCATGTAGAATCTGATTATTGTTTAGTGGGACAAAGAAGCGGCCGGAAATTCAGGATGGGAGATAAGGTATGGATCAAAGTGGTTGCTGCCAACCTGACCAAAAGACAATTGGACTATGAGTGGGTGGTGGCAGGAGAGATAACAAAGACACAGACAGAAGAAGATAAGCAGGTAAAACCTGTAAAACAGAAAATCAAAAAGAGGAAGTAACAGCACAGAAGCAAAGAGCCCGCAAAAGATATGAATGAGAATGAACTGTCCAAAATTGTGGTGGATTGTATTTTTAAAGTTCATGTGAGCCTTGGGCCCGGTTTGCTGGAAAGTGCCTATGAGAAATGTTTGTATTATGAACTTAATAAGACTGGACTGCAGGTAGAAAAGCAAAAGACACTACCATTGGTGTATGAAACTGTAAAAATGGAGGTGGGATACCGTGTTGATCTTATGGTTGATAATAAACTGATCGTTGAAATAAAATCATGTGAGTCTTTGAATGATGTACACAAACTCAGGTGATAACTTATTTGAAATTATCCGGCTGCAAACTTGGGTTACTGGTCAATTTTAATGTAGCCCTCATAAAAGATGGAATTAAACGAATAGTAAATAATTTATAAGCCTTTGTGAATTCTTTGATGGCCAAAAGGTTCAACCGCAAAGACGCAAGGAACTCGCAAAGGACGCAAAAGGGCATAAACATAGTAGATGTTTACAACCCTTTGCGTGATCTTATGCGCCTTTGCGGTTAAGTAGAAACACATGCATTCATTCGAGCTACTGTCACAAAAATTCGCCCTGCATTTTGAGCAGAAACATTTTCCTGCTGAACCGACAACACTTTATGGTCCCAATGAATATTTCCTGGAAATGGGTGGCAAACGCATCCGTCCCGTGCTGTGCCTGATGGGAAATGAAATGTTTGATGAGATAAAACCCGATGCCTGGGAAATGGCAACAGCTATCGAACTCTTTCACAATTTCACCCTGATACATGATGATATCATGGATAATGCCCCGCTGCGCAGGGGAATGGAGACAGTACATAAAAAGTTTGGTGTCAATACGGCTATCCTGGCCGGTGATGTGATGCTGATCGCTGCATATGAGCTGATGAATAATATTAACCTGCTTGTGATACGGCAGGTGCAGAACCTGTTTAACACCACTGCCAAAGAAGTATGCGAAGGGCAACAGTATGATATGGATTTTGAGAAAAGGGAGTCTGTTTCGTTCGAACAATACCTGCGCATGATAGAGTTGAAGACATCCGTTCTGTTGGCAGCCAGCCTGAAGATGGGCGCCATACTGGGCGGAGCCGGGCAAAGGAACCAGGACCTCCTTTATGATTTTGGCAGAAAGCTCGGGCTCGCATTCCAGGTACAGGATGATTATTTAGATGCATTCGGTGACCCGGCGAAGTTCGGGAAACAGGTAGGTGGAGATATATTAGCAAATAAAAAAACATTCCTGCTTATACATGCCCTTGAAATGGCTTCTGCTTCGCAGAAAAAGGAACTGAAAGAGTTACTGTCAGCTAATTCGTCCGGCAAAGTAGATAAGGTATTGCAGATATACCGCGACTGCAAAGTGGATGAATGGGCGTTGAAGTTGAAGAATAAGTTTTTGGATGAGGCATTCACCCATCTGGAAGATATCGCTGTTATTTCTTCGAGAAAAGAACCGCTGAAGCAATTAGCGGGTTACCTCGTACAAAGAGACCATTAAGCTAAGAGATCAAAGAGGAATGATGTCATAACGCACTTTTCCTTTTTGCTTTTAGCATTGTTTTTTTCCCTATTTTGAATGCTAAACCAACCAACAGATGGCAAATCCCCTGTTCAGGAAAAAGAAAATTGAATCAATACTCAGCGAATCAGCACAAACGGATTTTGAATTTGAAGGTCATGGCGGACATGGATTAAAGCGGGTACTCACTGTACGGGACCTTACTTTTTTTGGTATAGCGGCCATTATTGGTGCCGGAAGTTTCAGCAGCCTGGGTGATGCTGTTTTTAAAGGCGGCCCGGGGGTGGTTGTCCTTTTTATCATTACAGGTATTGCCTGCGCTTTTACTGCTTTTTGTTATTCAGAGTTTGCCAGCCGTATTCCTGTTGCAGGAAGTGCTTATACTTATTCGTATGCCAGTTTTGGGGAGTTGTTTGCTTGGATCATCGGGTGGGCGCTGATCATGGAGTATTCAATTGGTAATATCTATGTGGCTTTTAGCTGGAGTGATTATTTTACTTCATTTCTTCATAAGATCAATGTGCATATCCCGGATTACCTGACCTGCAGCTATAAAGAAGCACAAAAAGCAGTAGCAACAGGGTCGTCCAATGCAGAGCTCATCAATGCATGGCATTCTGCGCCTATGATAGGAAGCCTGAGATTGATACTGGATGTGCCTGCCATCATTATCAACCTCCTTATCACCTATCTTGTTTACAGGGGGATTAAAGAAAGCCGCAACTTCAGCAATGCCATGGTGATT
>JAEUVJ010000067.1 GCA_016787085.1 Chitinophagaceae bacterium
AAGGGAAAAACAATAACGGCGGGTGAGTTCTTCAAAAGCCGTGGCGTCATCGGCCAGTAATTTGTCCAAAAGGGTTTGCTCCGGGGTGTAGCTCCTGCTATTCATTAGGTACGATTTAAAGTTAACAATCCGGATACTGGAGATGGAATTGTTTATCGCAGGAATTGGGAGATGTTTTTCGGGGAGATTGGCGTGAATGAGAAACTAAAGTAGCAAGAAAATCTAAAACGGCAAGGGTTCCTGCTATGTGACTTTTACGTATTCAATGATCACTTTTTGCAATAAGCTGAAAATAAACCGGTATGCACTTTCTTAAATTTTCAACATAGTTATCCACTCGTAGTTATACTAATTGATCGCTTTCTTGTACAAACAACAGGCATAATAATATGATACAGTAACTTAACGGAAAATTTTCCGGTTGAAACTGACCTCTGTCTTCTTATTACTGCTTTCGTATTGTTCATCTGCACAACAGAAGGGTAAGGACAATATATCCGCTTTTTTAATGAGCGATAGCGTGAAAGTGACGATTGACCAGCCTTCGGAGTATTTACAACACAGACCCACGATCATTACTTTTTATGCATTGCCTAATGGTAATACTACGGAGCAAACCATGGGAAAGAAAATGCAACCCGGGGATGACTGGCATTTTGATATACAGCATATAAAAGCACAGACGAATTTCATCAGGCAACAATTGAAGAGGACCAACTTTGTCGTGATCTACCTGGAGAATAACCTTAAAAGCTGGCCAGCCTGGAAGCAGCGACGTCCTGATTTCACGCAACGCATCCCGCATATCATTGATTCATTGACCAGTCTTATACCCGGGAAACGAAAAGACATTTACCTGAACGGGCATAGCGGAGGAGGCAGTTTTATATTCGGTTATATAGCCTCATTTGAAAAGATACCGTCTTATGTCAAACGGGTCAGTTTTCTCGACAGCGATTACGGGTACGACAGCAGTTACTATCCAAAGTTCAGAACCTGGCTGCAGGATGTAAAAGGTGCAGCACTGAACGTATTTGCTTACAACGACAGCGTGGCATTATATAACGGAAAACCGTTTGTGTCCGCTACAGGGGGTACCTGGTATCGCAGCAAATTATTCTTAGCGCACCTGCAAAAGGATTTCAGCATAGAGAAGATAAGAGATGACAGTCTCATCGTGTATAGGTCGGCGAAGAATAATATTCAGTTTTTCTTTAAGACTAATCCTGACAGGAAAATATTTCATACCACGCAGGTGGAGCTGAACGGGTTCATTCATTCCGTTCTGTGCGGCACTGTGTATGATTCCAGGAAATACAAATACTATGAAGGCAGGGCTTACTCCGGTCTTATCGAATGAGCTCAGAACTCGTAGTTGACCCCCATTGAGAAATTGTAGGTGGTTTTTGGAGCATTGCCTGCAGGAAAACGATCGTACAGCGAGTTCCATAGAACAGACACCCAGAAATGTTTACCTGTCTTTATTTTCATCAGTGACTGGTTCAATACACGGAAATCTTTCATTTCCTTCGGCAAGGGCTGGTAAAACGTGGTGCTGATGATCTCAATGTTATCATCCGGCAGGATAGTGAACGAGATATAGCTGCTGTTGCGTACATCACTATGCATGACCACAGGTTTTGTCCTCTCCTTTTCATGTTCATACATAAATAAACAGGCGGCATAGAGCCGGAAATGTTTGGTGTCAAAAAGTTTGAACCGCGGACCGGTGCCTAGCAGGTAGCGGGCATCAATTTGCGTGATATAGTTATTTTGTGCCTGGCCGAATGCTTCCCACCGCAGCCAGGAGTTGATCTTATGATTAAAGCGGATATGCCCGAAGCTGTTCGCAATGAATTTTTCACTCCCGCCTTTCAGGAAACCGTAGTCGCCGAGTATGAGCCAGAGGCTTTTTTTTGTTTTATACTGCAGGTGTGCATGGAGATTGATCAGGGTGACCTCTTCCACGTATTTGGTAAAGGCAAAACTGGCGCCGGCATTGCCCATCCAGCCCGTGGTTTCGGACTGCATACGGGAGCTTTCAATATTGACGATCTGTGAGGATGCCGTCAGCGAAATGTATAGTACAAACAAAGTAAGCAATAAAGCCCGCATGGTGTCCGGCAGTTTTGGTACCTGTAAAATCAGGCATTGGCTATAGCCGGGCAATACTCTTTTTGTAGTAGCCGGAACAAAGAGGAGGCTGTCTCAAAAGAATTTTCAACACAGAGGCACAGAGATATGGAGTATCACAGAGATTTACTGATCAATGAATATTTTCTCTGTGCGACTCAAATAACTCATATACTCTGTGTTTTTCGTTGGCTTTTGAGACAGCCTCTTTTGTTTATTTATAGTAACTGTTATTTCCCTCCCACTGCTGCATTGATCGGCGCCCGGTCAATGTATTGAATGCTGCGGTCCACTTTGTCATTCGCATCAAAGTGGTGATCGGTATGTGTCCAGAAACTCAGTTTCTTCCCGTTCTTGTATTTTACATTCACCTGGTACCAGCTCAGTAGCCATACACCCGGTACATCGGGGCCTTTTTGCGGTGTATTGACCTTTATCGGCAACCAGATATCGTTACTGAAGCTGATCGAATCAATTACGTTGGCCCTGCGTTCTTTCCAGTATTTGCTGATCGCTTCTTTACCGGCAAGGCTGTCGCCCGCCGACCATTGATAGACGGCGTTGTCTGCATAACCGGCCATCCAGCCGTCTATGTCACCGGCAGCCATAGAAGCTATCATTTTTTTGCCCCAGTCGGCATACTTGGGGTCAGCAAATTCAGACTGCTGGGGAGTTTTGCCATCGGCACTGCTGACGGTGGTTTCACCTGTTTTGGTGTCATCTTTTTTCTCATTGTTGCAGGCAAGCAGCAGCATACACGCCGCCGACATGATCAGGATCTTTTTCATGTTGTGATCGTTTTGGTTTTGTTGAATAAATACGTGAGCGGGAGGGATTGACTATTGTCAAGAAGGGGCGGAAACCAAACCTAAGCTATGAATTTGGATGGAGTAAAAAAATTTTTAATTCGAACGAGGCGGTATCTGTTTCACTTTTATCTGAGAGAGCCGCATAGCATAAGGCCGGCTGTTAGACAATAGGCAGGAACATGATTAGAGATTGCTTGGTTTCTTACACAGTTCATGTAAGCAGCCGTTTTTGTATTCACTTTTTGAGATATACAAACCAATAATCATCGTCAATTTCACAACCTTCGCTTTTAATGTCACCTTCAGTCAATGCACTATATCTTGCGAGCTTCGATATGTTTTCAAAATTGTTTTCTTTGTAAAGCTTGAAATAATCTTTGTCAAAGTCAAAGGTCATACTAATTTCAAATTTCCAGTTTTTGTTTTGTTTAATGCACCTTACCATTCTCGCAGAACCAAAAATGAAGTCGTAAGCTTGCAATTTTCGCAAAACGATTAGCATACATTCACTGCTATCTTTTTTAAAAAATAATGCTTCGTCAACTTTGGTGGTTACTATTTCAGGAGCACCAAAATTTTTCTTTACTGTTTTTAAAATTGGGAATGTGTCGTTGAACGCAGTCATTACTTCTTTATATAAATTACTTTCCTTCAAGCTGGAGAGCCTAAGGTCGTAGCATTTGTTCTTATCAGAAATAATTTTGTTTTTTGGATTGGTCGTCTGACAAGAAGTAGATGAAGATGTGAGAAAGACAAGTATTAATGTTTGGGTCAAAAGTTTCATGGATAAAGTATTGGTAGAGTCGTTAATAAAATGGCTGCTTACGCATGTATTTGCGCTATTAGCCGAAACTACGAAAAAATCAATTACCTGGTTCTCTGGCACATAATGTTATACATTCTGTATTGACCTGTAACGCCAATATCCGATAAGAAGTGAATAGTAAGTATTTACGCCGTCGCTGGTGTTGAGCGATGATATGTGACAGGCCTTCACCAGCGACAGGAACTACAGTAATAAGCCAAATTGGTTGCGGAGTGCCTGAGTAATGGCTGTTGGTGATGCCACTGCAGGATGCTTTGCACAACACCAACAGCGGCGTAAATGTCACCAGTCATATCCTTGGTAATTGTAGGCAATATGAATATAGGGTTTACTCTCACTTTGGCCTTTAGTAATTATTACAAAGCCGGTACCGTCTCTCGCAAAGTATTTTGTCACTTCAAAAGGTTGTGCGATGTTGGGTCTTTTAATTGTCTCGGATGAATATTTTCCGTATAATCCTTTAATGCTTTTATATGTCGAGTCAAAAGCTTTTACTGATTTGAACGAAAGCGATAATGACATTCCAATTACCTTGTCAGATTCGTTATTAGCCATGACCATTACGCCTCCGCCACTAACACCCGATGAAAAATAAGGATGTGTCGAAAAAGAAAACCTATAAAATGGAATAGGGTTGCCTTTGTCGTCTGTTGGAGGATAAACTGTCCACCCGGTGTCTCTTTTAGGAGTTAGTTCTGGTCTCGAATTAAAATCTGAGAGTATTGTCGTGTCATGTTTATTTATTTCAACACTGAAAAAAATTTTCGATGTCAATGCATTAAAGTCCTGACTATATGTCGTACTTAATAACACAATAGTAAAGATTAGAGTTAAGTTGATCAGTCGACGCATGTTTGTTTTAGGGCTGCAAACACATGTATTTGCGCTATTAGCCGAAACTACGAAAAAATCAATTTACGCCGTCGCTGGTGTTGAGCGATGATATGTGACAGGCTTTCACCAGCGACAGGAAACAGTAATAAGCCAAATTGGTTGCGGAGTGCCTGAGTAATGGCTGTTGGTGATGCCACTGCACGATGCTTTGCACAACACCAACAGCGGCGTAAATATCCGATAACAAACGAATAGTAAGTATTTGTAGGCGGTTATTTTCAGCAAAGACCTGGGAAATATATTTATTCCACCATCTCACTCAGCTCCAGCCATCTTAATTCTTTTTCATCCAGCAGTTGTGTTACTTCGCCAATGCGGTTTGATAACTGCTGCAGTTCTTCAAACGGCGTGCTACCGCTGTTTAGTTTTCCTGTAATGGTTTCTTTTTCTTTGGTAAGATCAGCGATCTCCTTTTCTAATAAATCAAATTCACGTTTCTCTTTGAAGGAAAACCTTCGCTTGTTCCCGGTTTTTTGTTCTGTTGCATTGGTCTCAGGCATCGAAGAACCGGTATCCTGTAGCTTGTAACCTGTAACCGGCAACTGCTCCTGCTCCTTCTGCCAGGTACGGTACTGTGTGTAATTGCCGGGAAAATCCCTGATCACACCATCGCCTTCAAAAACGAAGAGGTGGTCCACCAGCCGGTCCATAAAATAGCGGTCATGCGAAACGATCACTAAGCACCCGGGAAACTCGCTTAGAAAATTTTCCAGCACACCCAGTGTAGGCAGATCGAGGTCATTGGTAGGCTCATCCAGCACTAAGAAATTGGGATTGCGGAATAAGATGGAGAGCAAATGCAGTCGTCTCTTTTCGCCACCGCTTAATTTGCTGATGTAGGTGTATTGTTTGTCCGGGTCAAATAAGAATAACTGGAGAAATTGTGCAGCGCTCAGTGAACCGCCACTGGCCAGGGGAAAGTTTTCTGCAATATCTTTTACAAACTCAATGACCCGCATGTCTTCTTTTACGATCAATCCCTGCTGCGAGTAATTGCCGAATACTACCGTATCGCCGATATTGATCTTTCCGCTGTCCGGCTGATCAATACCCTGCATGATATTGATGAAAGTGGATTTGCCGGCGCCATTCTTTCCTACTACACCAATGCGCTCTCCCTTTTTGAAAGTATAATCAAATCCTTTCAGGATCACTTTATCACCAAAACTTTTATACACCTTTTTCAGTTCGATCACTTTGCCACCCAGCCGGTTCATCTTCATTTGCAATTCTACCTGCTGTTCTTCTATCTTTTGCTTTGCTTTTTTTTCTACTTCATAAAAATTATCCTGCCGGCTTTTACTCTTGGTCGTCCTCGCTTTGGGCTGCTTGCGCATCCATTCCAGTTCCTTACGGTAAGTATTCCTGGCTTTATCAATACTCGCCTGGTCGCTTTCTGTTCTTGCCGCTTTCTTTTCTACATAATTCTCATAATCGCCTTTATAGATATAGAGATTGCTGCCATCCAGTTCCCATATCTCTTCACAAACGGCGTCGAGAAAATAGCGGTCATGGGTTACCAGCAGCAGTGTCACATTTTCCTTATCCAAATAATGCTCCAGCCATTCCACCATTTCCACATCGAGATGGTTGGTCGGTTCATCCATGATCAGCAATACGTGTTTATGCTCAAAACCGATATCAATGAGTGTTTTGGCCAGCGCCACCCGTTTACGTTGCCCGCCGCTAAGTGTATTGACCACCTGGTCGAGATGATGGATATTCAGTTTACCCAGCACCTGTTTCACTTTGGCATCAAAATCCCAGGCCCCGAGTTCATCCATCTTCACAATAATATCACTTAGCTTCTGGGCATCGCCGGATTCACTGATCGCTTCGTAGGCCTTGATCGCATTTATAACCGGATGATCATGAAAGAAGATATTGTCAAGTATAGAACGGTCTTCAATAAAAGTGGGCTCCTGTTCAAACAATACTACATCTACGTCTTTATGAATACGGCACTTACCTTCATCGGCCGTTTCTTTGCCGGCCAGTATTTTCAATAAAGTGGATTTGCCCGAACCGTTGCGGGCCACCAATGCGATCTTGTCACCTTCTTCTATGTTGAACGAGATATTGGAAAAGAGAGGGGTGATGCCATAACTTTTTGTCAATCCGTCAGCCGATACATAATGCATATAGCGCAAAGATAAATAAGCGGTTATAGCTTTCCGGAAGTTTCAACGTTTTATGGCACAGTTTTTCTGAAGGTCTTTTATATAAAATCATTTGTCATGGCAAACAATTGGGTTGAACTCATTCAAAAGAACCTCGGTTTTCCGCCTCTTCGGAAGATAGACCCCAACATCCAGGAAGCTAAGGGAAAAATACCTGGCGAAACACAGGAAAAGCTGGCCCAGGCAGCGATCCCGGCAGTATTGACGGCGCTGTATCGCTTTACCCGGTCAGATGAGGGATGCGAAGCCATTCTATCCGATCAGCGGAATACGGATTGGCCGGGTGTTCTTTTCAAAGGCAAGGAGAAGGTCGCCATTGAAAAGATCGCCGGTTATGCCGGTGTTCCGTTGGTGGAGGCAGAAAGAGCTGTTGAGAACATTGCCAATGAAGCGGTGGTCACTGTAAAAAGATCGGCCGGTTCACATCCGACGGCAGCATCTGTGAAATCGCTGATGAATGCACAGCGTCATTCGATACTGGTGCATTTGCCCGCGGTGATGCAGATGGGCGACCTGCTGAATGAAGAGGGATTGGATGACCGGACCAACAAAATGGAGGGGCCCTTCTCCAACCTGATGCATGCGATAGAGAACAGGCTGTCGGGCAGCGACCAGTCAAAGTATCCTTAACGACTGATGAAATAGATAAAGAGACAAAGCATCGCAACGATCAGCAGTATCAGCCACACTTTGTACTTCTCCCAGGTATCGATACTCCGGGAGTGATGGATGTATGTATTTATTTCACGCAGCGTCTGCTCATCGGAGTTTAGTTTTATCAATCTTTCAGATAAGGGTTTTATATACTTCCAGGAAAGAGGGCGGCTGCTTTTTAACAGGGAAAAAATAATTGCCTTGTTGATATCGGTTTCATTGAATGTATTGATCTTCTCAATAACGGTATCTGAAAGCGTATTACAGATATAATTATAAAGACCTTCCTGGTCCAGGCGGTGTACATCGAGGGTGGAAACATATTTATCCAGTTCCAGTACCTGCTTTAAAACATTGACGGGTGTGATAACTGTTTCCGTTCTTTTTTTACCAATGCTTTGGTTATACCATCGCTGTTGCAGGTAATATTCTTTTTTAGAAGGATTACTCAGTACTTCGTACGCTTCTTTTATCACTTCAAACTGCGCGGCGGCATAGAGGTCGTTCCCGCTTTTATCAGGATGGTATTGATGTGCCAGCCGCCGGTAAGCCGCTTTGATCTCTTTCAGCGTGGCGGAAGGCGGGATATCCAGTATGTTGTAATAATCTTTTATCTCCAAAACCGGGCGAAGATAGTTCAACAAGTTCCAGGAGTTTCAAAAGTTTGGGCCGTTTTTCTGAAGGGAAAAACAGGTGAACCTTTGGAACTATCGAACCCCTGCAACTTCTATTTGACATGTTTGGCAAAGAAGTCCAATGTACGCTGCCAGGCCTGTTTGGCTGCCGCTTCATTATACCTTGCTCCTGAAGTATCGTTATGGAAAGCATGGTTCACGCCTTCGTACATGTGGAGCTCGTACGTGATATTGTTTTTCTTCAACGCTTCTTCATAAGTGGCAATACCTGCATTCACGCCTTCATCCAGAGAGGCATAGTGCAGTTGAACGGCTGCTTTTATTTTAGGCACATCTTCTGCTTTTGGCTGCCGTCCATAGAACGCTACGGCTGCTTTGAGAGACGGTACATTCACTGCCAGGTTGTTGGACATGGCGCCGCCCCAGCAAAAGCCGACACATCCTGTCTTGCCCGCATAATCTTTCCGTGTATTCAGGTACTCAAATACGCTGATAAAATTCTTCAGGTTATCTTCCGGTTTCAGTTCCCGGAAAGCTTGTCTTGATTCATCTTCATTGGCAAATGTTTTTCCCAGCGCTGCCAGCGCATTGGGGGCAATGGCGAGGTACCCGGCATTGGCGGCCCTGCGGGCAACATCTTCAATATGCCCGTTCAGCCCCCGGTTCTCATGAATCACTACAATGGCGGGGTATTTCTTGTCCGCTTTTGGTCTTGCCACATAGGCTTTCATTTCATTCGGCACTCCCGGATAGTTCACATATTCTGTGAACAGGTCGTCAGCACCGGTGACGGCTGCATTCGCATAATTGTTTTCCAGCATAGGCAGTATGGCCATGGCTGCGGCGGTGCTGCCTGCCAGTATGGTGAGGCGTTTTAAAAAATCCTGCCGGTTAAGTGGTTTATGGGTGTATTCGTCGTAAAGATTGATGATACGCTGGTCCATATGGTTTGCTTTAGGTCTTTAAAGATAAGGATAATCCGCACCGGGAAACCGGTTCTACGGGTGGTTTTTACTTTTTGACGTGCCCGGATTTTAGTTACATTTATATCCGCATATAAAACTGTCCTGTCTTCAAAACGCTATATATGAAAAAGAATCTTTTTAGTCTTCCGGCCGCAGCAGTCCTTTTCTTATCGTTTTTCCTCGCAGCGGGTTGCCAGCCCGAACTGGAAGACCCGGGAGGAACTCCTCCGCCGGGTAATAATGAACCTGCAGTAAATGATAATGAAATGGTGATAGCCGGGGTCAGGGGCAGCGTGGTAGATGAGAACAACCGCCCTGTGCAGGGAGCGACTGTCTCCAGCGGCACAAGTACCACCACTACTGACCGTTACGGTTCATTTGTTTTTTCGAATATCAATTTGTCAAAAGCGAATGGTTATGTGAAAGTGTCGAAAACCGGTTACTTCAATGGCAACCGTACTTTTATTTCCAAAGCGGGTCGTATCCATACTGTTCGTATCAAACTACTGCCTAAGACCAATGCCGGCAATTTTGCGTCAGCATCCGGGGGTACGATCAATATCACGGGAGGTGGAAAACTGGTAATGCCTGCCAATGCTATCACTGATGCCAGTGGCAATGCGTATAGTGGTACGGTGAATGTGGCGATGACATGGATCAATCCCACATCAGGCGACCTGCCTGATATTATTCCCGGTGATCTCCGCGGTATCACTACCGGTGGACAGGAAAGGGGGCTCGAAACATTTGGTATGCTGGGTGTGGAACTGACCGGGGGAACAGGACAAGCATTAAAAATAGCAACTGGTAAAACAGCCGAACTTACTTTCCCTATACCTGTATCGTTGCAAAGCAATGCGCCTGCTACGATTGATCTATGGAATTTTGATGAGGCGACCGGCCGTTGGAAGCAGGAAGGTACTGCGACTAAGAACGGAACAAATTACATAGCACAGGTCAGTCATTTTTCTTTCTGGAATTGCGATGCACCATTCCCGTTGGTGGAAGTTTGCATGACCATTGTCAATAATGATAACATACCGCTGAATAATGTGCAGGTGCGCATCAAAAGGCCTAATGGATCTTACGGGTATGGGAGAACAGATTCACTCGGTAATCTTTGTGGTAAAGTACCGAAGAATGAAGCCCTGGTATTACATATCCTGGGGCAATGCCATAACGTAGTGTATGAGCAAAATATCGGGCCTTTCAGCGCTGATGCATCTCTTGGTACTATTACCGCTACTATACCGCCTGCCAGTTCCCTGGTGATAACCGGTACATTGGTAAATTGCAGCAATACGAATGTGACCAATGGAGCTGCTGTTATTTACACAGGCAATGGACATTCTTATACGGCTCCTGTTACAAACGGAACTTTCTCACTTTCACTTTTGCGCTGTGAGAATACAACGGTGAATTTTTCGGTACTTGGCGTTGATTATGCCACCCTGCAACAGGGCAACCCTGTAAGTGGAAGCGGTACTACAGGAACGGTGAACGTAGGTACTATACAAGCTTGCGGCACATCATCTGCACAGTTCGTAGAGTTCCTGATTGATGGCAGCCCTTATACGTATGCGGCGCCCCCGGATAATATTTACTTATCGGATTCTTCTTCTGCGGGGAATAATAATATATCGGTATTTGCTTTCAAATCACCGGGAGGTAATACTACCTATTCCACTTTCCGGTTCGCATCAAACGGTGCTACCGGCGTGCAGGCTCTGCAGCAATGCCGCGTCAGTGCCGGTGCATTGGGTGTGGCGGAGGTGATCACCAGCTCCAGCCCAACCGTAAATATCACGACTTTTGGTCCCCCGGTTACAGGTTTCATTGAGGGTAATTTCAATGTGCAGATGAGTTTCGGAGGAACACCGAAAACAGTAGTATGCACTTTCAGGGTGCGGCGGAGTTAAAACGTTTTTACTACATACATCAGGTGAAAGCTGTCTGCAGAGACAGCTTTTTTATTGCCACTAACATTTCTATAACAAAGCGGCCAATGTTTTCATAAAATCATAAAACTATCTACTATGCAACCATGATGGCATGCTAATCGCTCCTACATTTGAGTTACGCAAACGTTTGACTTTGCGGTTTACATTAACTACAAACTCTACTTAAATGAAACGAATCTTACAAATTTCTGCCTTCGCTTTTCTGATAGCGCTTGGCAGTTCCTGGCAAAACCCCGTTTCAGCGCAGCCTGATTATGATGATGACTATAATGGCGGGGACAATGATATCTCGTACCAGGAATTCTATGATGAATTAAGTCCTCATGGCCGATGGATAGACTATCCTGAATATGGCTATGTATGGGCGCCCAACGGAATAACGGGATTCCGTCCTTATGAAACAGGCGGCCGCTGGGTATGGACGGATGGTTATGAATGGATGTGGGTATCGGATTATTCATGGGGATGGGCACCGTTTCACTATGGCCGTTGGTTCCATGATCCTTTTTACGGATGGATGTGGATGCCGGGATATGAATGGGCGCCGGCATGGGTGGCCTGGAGAGATGGCGGTGACTATTATGGATGGGCGCCATTGAGACCCGGGTTCAATATCAGCATCAACATTAATATAGGAGGTTATAATCCCCCGGTAGATTATTGGTGTTTTGCACCGAGACGTTACATTTCTTCTCCACGCATTTATGATCACTGTATTGACAGGGGACGTAATGTGACCATCATTAATAATACCACTATCATCAATAATTATGGCCGCAGGAACAATGTATTTTATAATGGCCCAAGACGCATGGATGCAGAAAGATATACGGGCCGCATCAACCCGGTTCGTTTCCGCGAATCATCCAATCGGGGAGGCACAAGGTTCCGGAATAATGAAGTATCTGTCTATCGTCCCCGGGTGAGCAGGGATGACAACCGCAGGTTTACACCCCGCAATTTTGACCGCTATGAAAGAAACGGGCGTAATGACCAGGGAGTAAGAGGTAATAATGATAACGGGTTTCGCAGAAATGGCAATAACCTGCCTGAAAGAAGAGAAAGAAATGTATTTGACCGGGGAAATAACAGGCAAAACGATCAGCAGGCCAATAACGGCGATAACCGCAGGCAGGAAAGACGTAATGTATTTGACAGGAGAAATGATCAGCAGGGAAATGGCAATACCGATCAGCGTGGAAACCGGAACGGCGAATCAGGCAGAAGGTTTGAACAAAGAAATAATAATGGTGGTCAGCAACATGGTAATATGGACAACAGGAGACCGGAAAGGAGAAATGTGTTTGACCGGAACAGTAATGCGCAACAACCTGGCAGCAATGATAACCGCCGTGCCGAAAGAAGGAATGTATTTGAACGCAATAACAATGCTTCACAGCAACAGGAAAGGGAAATGAGGAACAATAACCGGGTTGACAGGCAACCTTCCCAGCAACGGGAACGTCAACAAAGGGAATTCAGGCAAAACGAAAACAGGGGAGGAGGAAATGGTGGCAGGGAACAAAGAAGCAGTAATGGCGGTGGCAACAACAGAAATGAACGCAGAAGCTTCGAACGTCGCGGATAAAATATTTCTCTATGAAGACAACAAAGGCCCTTCGGGGCCTTTTCTATTTGATAGGCTTTGGTGATCATTGTTTTTTCAGGCGTATGACATATCCCCCACCCGGTGCCATGTTTATTGTAAGCTTAGACATATTGGTCAATGATTTTCTTTCCAGTACATAGTCAGAGGGATACCTGTCCGCATTGATACCATCTTTGCAGATAGTAGCATTATACGTTCCATTTTCCAAAAATGAAAGATCAACGGTCATTTCCCGGGCTGTCCAGTCTGTCATAGCCCCGATGAACCAGTCATCCCCTTTTTTGCGGGCGGTGATGATATAGTCACCCACTTTCCCGTCAATGATTATGGTTGTATCCCAGGTAGTGGGAATAGCGCCGATCAATTCCATGAATCCGGGTTCCGTTAACCCCTGCGAAGGATTGCCTGCAAATATTTGTATCGGGCTTTCATACACAACGAACATAGCAGCCTGGTGACAACGGGTACCCTGTGCCATTACTTTATCGCCGATGGGGCGAAATGTTTTGGCAGTGGCATTGTCCAGTATGCCGGGTTCATAATCCATTGGCCCGGCTGTCATCCGGATGAAGGGGAGTAGTACATTATGCTCAGGCGTCGGCTTATCACTCCAGATATTGAATTCTGAACCGAGTACACCTTCCCGGGTGACAGCATTGGGAAACGTTCTGTTGAATCCTGCAGTTTTAAATCCACCATGATACATGACCATGATCTTATGCCTGGCGCAGGCCTCTGCTATTTTATAATAGAAGTTCACCATCTTTTGATCGTCCCGGTCCATGAAATCCGTCATGATGAAATCCACTCCCCATTTATTGAATTGTTCCAATGCCGGTTCTAATTGTTTGTCTAAGGTCATCGCCAGTGTCCACATACTTAACCGGATACCTTTTTCACGGGCATAGGCCGCAATCTCATCCATATTGACTGCAGGATTGATCCTGAACAGATCTTTATAATCACTCCAGCCTGCATCCATCATGATGCGTTCAAAACCGAAGCGTTTGGCAAAGTCAATATAGAATTTATAGGTAGCGGTGTTGACACCAGCTGTAAAAGGTACATTGAATAAATTGACACCGATGATCCACTCATCGGTTCCCTTGCCCGGCTGTATCCATGATACATCTCTTACCCTTGATGGAGAAGCGAGCCGGTACACGATATCATTGGCCGGGAGTTCTTTATCATCAGCAGCGATCAGTAATATTCTCCAGGGATAGATCCTTTCTCCTTTGGTTTTGGCAATATAATCTGCCCTCTTAGTAACGATCGCCTGCGGAAATTCACCTTCAGCCGTTCTTTCTTCCAAAGGATATGGGGCAAAGTGACCTGCCAGGGAATTTTGGCCAGTGCCTGTAAGGAACATGCCGGGATAATCTTCAAGGTCTGATTCGGTGATCACGATCTTAGGCCCTTCACCCGGTACTATTAAAACAGGAGAGAAGCACAGGTTTTTTTCTGTCAGGCTGTCCAATGGTTTGAACTGGTAAGGTTCTTCAAAGCTGGTATGATATGTATCGGTATTCTCTCTTTTCACCACTTCGGGAAAATAAATGCGGTGTCTGCCAGGAAAATTGAACTCAGCTATTTCATTCCGGATCACAACGGAATCTTTAATGTGCGAAATGAAGCGATAAGCCACCCCGTCGTTGTAAACACGAAAGACCAGTGAAAAAGGCTGCTGGAAACGGATGGTCATTTCATTATATACATCGGGGATATTCTTTCTTTTTTCCGGTACAGGCGAAACGATCACTGAATGATGGGAACGGGTTGTTGTTTTCTTCAAGGCGATCTTGCCGGAAAGGCGGAGACCCGTACCGGTGATGAGGTCAATGACCGATGGAGCAAGTATCATTTTCCCATCATAGCTGACAGTGTATTGCAGCCTGTCGCCTGCTTCAATGGTTACACTTATTCTTTTATCAGGAGAGGATATTTCTTTTTTATCGGCGGCTCTTACATGCAGCAATAACAGAAGGAAAGGAATAGCCAGGCAATTTTTTTTCATACAATCGCTTTATTGTATGAATATAGAAAATACCGGACTTATGCTGAGAAAGTAATAAGCGGTCTTTTAATCCCTGAACTCCTGGCTGATCATCAGCCCGTAAAAACCGCCATCCAGTATCCCGATGCCTGCTCTGCCAAAGTCCGGGTTCATGATATTGGCCCGGTGGCCCGGTGAGTTCATCAGGTTGGTATGGGCTAATTCCAATGTTTGTGCAAGGGCAAGGTTCTCGCCGGCTGTTTTAAATTTTACACGGGCGGCTCTCATCCGGTCAAACGGATCTTTGCCGTCGGGGTTATCATGTGAGAAGTAGCCCCGGCTGAACATATCTTTAGAATGTACTCTTGCTACTAATGTCATTTCGCGGTCTGCCTTTAATGGCTTTAATCCTTCTTTAGCTCTTTCCTCATTGATCATTTCGAGCATTCTTGCTTCCAATCCGGGACGTATAGCCGGGTTCTCATATGTAAAATGAAGATTGACTGTTTCATGCGCCTCGGGGCTTACGTTCAACTGGCTCATCGTTTGCCTTGCCGCTTCATCAAATACCGGCGCCAGCTTTTTATTGGCCCATTGCGCTTTGGAAGACAGGGTCATGGCGATCCGGCTGTTGCGGGCTTCATTAGTGATCCTGTTCTTAACAGGCATGGCCAGCAAAACGGCTGCACAAAGCGCTGCCAGTATCAAACCATTGACCAACCCGGGGATAATGCCGAGAAAACGATTGACAAGGTTATTGTTTACTTTTTCCGGAACGACCTGTGCAATTCGTTTGGTGATAATAACAGACAGGATCAATGCCAATACTGTAGTAAGAATAAATGATACGGGTAATAGCCAGGCATCAAGCGTAGTGAAGCGGGTAATGAGTTTTGCCGTATAAGGATAACAAAACAGGCCTGCTGCAATACTGCCGGCCCATCCTAATAGTCCCAGCGAGCCGCGGATAAAACCTTTTTTCCACCCGGCCCATACAGCCAGCAGCAATACCCCTATCAGCGAAAGATCAACCCAGTTCATGATAAAAACCTTTAAGTCAGCAAAACAAGAACAAACACCATAACTATCATTGACAATAGTTTCAACAGGTGTTAATTAAACGAACTGCGCCTTGTGATTATTGATAAGGAATGGTTAAAGAACTTGTAATTGAGCAGGACAAGGTGATAAGTGAATAGTAAAGTAGCAGATCATTGCAGGTACTAAGAATAGTGATAAGGGTTGTTGCTACAGTTTGACGGTAGCGTACACCCGGTTCCGGCGGAAAAATTTTCTTACTATAAGTCAAAAAATAGACTTGATGAAAAATCGAAAATATTGAAAGTGAATACGGCTTTGGAAATGGTTGCTGAATTTACGGTTCGGTACAGTAAAATCCCCGCTGTACAATAGAAGATTTTTCCCTTCAAAAATGATCAGTTTTGCGCAAAATTGTACTACTTTAACAGCCCGTCCTATTTAAAACTAAATGCCACTATGAGTTACGTATCGCAGTTGTTTCAGCTCCGGCGACCGCCAAAGATCAGGCTTGTCAGCCCTACGGACCTCTTGAAGCAATCTCCAAAGCATGTATTGAACATTCTTGACCGTATCAAGAATATCGGCATCACTCCCGGCATGACCTTGCAGGAAAGAAGCAAACTAGGCATTTTCAATCACCTTAACTTTTTCCAGTTCATCACAGGCATCATTGTGCCGGTGGTAGGCCTTTTGAATGCTCACCGGTTTCCGGCCAGCGGCTGGCTGATCGTATGCATGCCCGCACTGGTAAGCATCGGGGTGTTGATATTGAATTCTTACCGGCTGCACCAACTGGCTTTGCTCGCTTATTTCGTGCTATATCCACTGTTCATCTGTGTTAATTATATCAACGGGATCAGCCTTGGGGCTGAACTTTCTTTTATCCTGTATGGTATATTGTCAGTTTTCTTCATACAGGATATCGGGTACATGGTCTTTTCTATCGCCTTTTCAATGGTGAGTTATTTCTTCCTTTCCGTGATATTGAAGAAGTACACCTACCAGTTGGAGGAGATCAACTTTATTGCTTACCTGATCAACCAGGGGCTGGCGATCGTCTATATTTTTTATGGCTTGTATCTTATCAAAACAGAGAACGGCAACTACAATACGGCGCTTCAGCAAACCAATGTGGAGATCAAGAACCAGTCAAATCAGTTGCAACAGCAAGCTGAAGAGCTGGACCAGCTGAATTCCCTGAAGAATAAACTATTTTCTGTTATCTCTCATGACCTGAAGGCGCCGATGTATGCGCTGCGTAACCTGTTTGAAAGTATAGACAGCCAGGATATGCCGGCTCAAGAGATAAAATCACTGATACCGGAAGTGAAGAAGGATCTGAACTATACAGTAAGCCTGATGGAAAACCTGCTGCAATGGGCCAAGACACAAATGCAATCCCATACGGTAAAACCACAGCTGATCAACCTTTCCGATATTGCTGATGAGGTGATGCACCTGATGCACCTGCAGGCGGAAGCAAAGAATATTACTATTATCAAAAAGATCCATGGCCCTGTATATGCGTGGGCAGATCATGACATGATCAACCTGGTGATACGCAACCTGGTGTCCAATGCGGTCAAATTTACTCCTTCGGGAGGACGTATATGTATCGGCGCCAGTGAGCGGCCTGAGTTTGCCGAGCTGTATGTGCAGGATAATGGTAACGGTATATCTGCGCACGATGTGAAAAGGATCAACACCCATGATTTCTTTACAACCAATGGCACCGCACAGGAGCAGGGCACCGGTCTTGGATTGATGCTGTGCAAGGAATTTCTCGTAAAAAATGATGGTTACCTCCGTATAGAAAGCCAGCCGGGTAAGGGAAGCATATTCTCGTTTACATTACCCCTGGGAGATTAAAACAGGATCATACGTCAGCTACTTTAAAGGGTTTTACTTCGATGTATTGCCACACCTTGCCGGTAATATAGGGTTCATGATCCATCCAGTTCTTCAGTTCCTCATCTGTTTCAAACTGTACTACCATCATCGAGCCGGTCATTTCCCCTTTGTCGTTCAGGATGGCCCCGCCTATGACAAACTGGTCATACTTCTTGAGTTCTCTTGCTTTTTCAAAATGAAACGGGCGGGCATTCATTCTTCGTTCCAGGGCTTCCGCGTCAGTTCCGTCGTAGGCAATGACCAGGTATTGTTGCATAGCTGCGTTGTTTTTGACCATTAAATCTACTTAAAAGAGTACAGAAAATCAGTGGGATACAAACGGTCAAACGAACCGTACCGGAAAAAGATCGTCAGGGGTTTGATTCTTTGAAAAAAGTTTCTATTTTGTCAGTCCTCAATCATTCCGGCCCTCATTCTGAGTTGCCAATTTCCCTCGTAAAGACCGATAACCAATTTTCCAAAGAGCCACAAGCTTATGGGAAGAGCATTGCTTATACTATTGTTATTGGCAAATACATTTTGTATTGCGCAAAAAAGGTCTGTCACCGTCAGTGACCTGCTGACCTTAGCCACACTTTCTCCGAAAAATGCAGAAACTTATTTAAACAAAAAAGGATTTACCCAGGGCGATACGAAAGTACAGGATGGAGTAATGGTCAGAACATTTCATGAAAATGGCCAGAATAAGGTAGCCGCTACGGAAGAAGCAGCAGGCCATACTGTAGAACTTTATAAAAAGGGGGATCTCTACTGTTATTTATTGCACACTTCTTCGGCCGATGAGTATAAAGAAAGCAACAGCATTTTGAAAAAGGCAGGGTTCTTTTATGATACAGATACCAGCCAACCGCATGCATTGATCTTTAAAAAGGGTGGCATCACCGTGCGGGCCCGGTCGGTGACCTGTGAAAGAGGGAGTACCCGGTACAATTTTCTGCTGCAAAAAAAGGAGTTCCCCGATCCGGGAAGTGTACAGTTTGGCGAAGACCTGCTGAAGTTTGAATCACATGACCACTTAGCAAATTTTTTTGGCGCCGATAATATAAAGAAAGATGTTTACTATCTGCACCCCGATCAGCCCACACATTGCACTGTTTTGTTTCCCAACAGCAGCCGGCAGGCCATGTTTATATGGGAAGATGAGAAGAACCTGCATAACATATCCTTTATCATGATCAGCGGGGTGCTGAAGACAACCAGCACAGTACAATTCGATGGCAACTTCAATCATAGTGCCTGGAAGTTCAGGAGCGGCCTCTACCTGGGTATGCGCCTCAAAGACCTGCTGCAATTGAACATGAATGATTTTTTATTCTTTGGCCAGGAGTCGGAATATTCATTCATGGTGGTGCCGGAAAAAACTAGGTATGTTGATTTCAAGAATATCGGGGTGATGTTTGATTGTTTTGATTGTTACAGTTCACCGGTGTTAAAAAAGGAAAAGGTCAGCGCCCTGGATGCAGCGGATATGGATCTTGCCATATATATATCCTGCATCATGATACGTCCATAAGGAGGCGTTCTTCAGCCTGAATATTGTTAATACAAAAGCCCTGGTCATTTGATCAGGGCTTTATTGTTTTTATCGGAAAGTATGATCTGATGTCGCTGCTTCCATCCTTCGCTTTGCGAAGGATCAGGCTTCTGCCTCCATGTAGCTCTCTACAGGCTCACAGGTACAGATAAGGTTCCTGTCGCCATGTGTATTATTCACCCTTGCCACAGAAGGCCAGAACTTATTCAATGTAACATAATACAGCGGGAACGCCGCCTGTTGCCTGGAATAACTGTGTTTCCATTCATCAGCCGTCACTATGGCCTGCGTATGCGGTGCATTCTTCAGCGGGTTATCTTTTTTGTCCAGTTTACCTTCTTCAATCGCTTTGATCTCTTCATGAATGCTGAGAAGGGCATCGCAGAAGCGGTCCAGTTCTGCCTTGTCCTCGCTTTCGGTCGGTTCGATCATGATCGTACCGGGCACCGGAAAGCTCATGGTGGGCGCATGGAAACCGTAATCCATTAATCGTTTGGCTACATCTTCCGCTTCGATCTCAGCACTTTTCTTGAAAGGTCTAAGGTCAACAATGAATTCATGGGCACATTGACCGTTATTGTTGGTGTATAAAATATCAAACTTACCTGCCAGCCGGGCCCGCATGTAATTGGCATTAAGTATCGCATATTGCGTAGCGGCTTTTACACCTTCGCTGCCAAGCATCCGGATATAGCCGTAGCTGATCAGTAAGATGCTGGCGCTTCCGTATGCAGCTGCCGAGACGGCATGTACTATATGAGGTTTATTGCCGACCGATACATGACCCGGCAGAAATGATTCCAGGTGTGCTTTTACACAGATAGGGCCCATGCCGGGACCTCCACCGCCATGAGGTATGGCAAATGTCTTGTGTAAATTCAGGTGGCATACATCAGCGCCGATGAGACCCGGCGCTGTCAATCCCACCTGTGCATTCATATTGGCGCCATCCATATATACCTGCCCGCCGTGCTGGTGAACAATGGCCGTGATCTCTTTTATGGTTTCTTCGTACACACCGTAGGTGCTTGGGTAAGTGATCATGATGCCTGATAAGTTAGCCGCATGTTGTGCTGCTTTTGCTTTCAGGTCATCCATATCCACGTATCCGTTCTCCAATGCTTTTACCACCACTACTTTCATACCGGCCATGACGGCAGAAGCCGGGTTGGTGCCGTGGGCAGAGATAGGTATCAGCATCACGTTACGGTGATGATCGCCGCGGCTTTCATGATAAGCACGGATAGTGAGCAGACCCGCATATTCGCCTTGCGCCCCGCTGTTGGGTTGCAGGCTGCAGGCATCAAATGCCGTGATCTCACACAAGTATTTGCTCAGTTCATCAATGATGTACTGGTAACCCTCTGTTTGGTCAGCCGGGGCAAACGGATGGATATTGGCCCATTGCCTCCAGCTCAGCGGCATCATTTCAGTAGCTGCATTCAGTTTCATGGTACAACTGCCGAGAGAGATCATGGAGGTATTCAGGGAAAGATCTTTATTCTCCAGCGATTTGATATAACGCATCATCTGGCTCTCGCTGTGATGCGTATTGAAAACAGGATGTGCCAGGAACGATGACGTTCTTGTCAGAGATGCAGGTATCCGGTAAAGACCGGCTTCCTGGTTGATATCAAATGCTACAGGGTCTGTATCATTTTCAAAACAATTGATCAGGTCATACAGGTCTTCGATAGCCGTTGTTTCATCCAGCGAGATACCGATATGCTTATCGTCAATATAGCGGAGGTTGATCTGCTGGCGTTCCGCTTTTTCACGGATGATCTTTACATTATCCGCTTTCACCGTAATCGTGTCGAAGAAATTTTCTGATACCAGGTCAAAGCCTCTTGCTTCGATGGCTTCTGCTACGGTCTGTGCCAGTAAGGCTATCCTTTTCGCAATATTCTTCAGGCCTTCCGGGCCATGATAGACGGCATACATCGCCGCCATATTGGCCAGCAGCGCCTGTGCTGTACAGATGTTGGAGGTGGCTTTTTCTCTTTTGATATGCTGTTCTCTTGTTTGCAGCGCCATGCGTAATGCACGGTTGTTCTGTGCATCAATACTTACCCCGATGATACGACCGGGCATGCTGCGTTTGAAATCATCTTTGGCAGCAAAGAAGGCGGCATGGGGGCCGCCATAACCAAGAGGTACTCCGAAACGCTGTGCAGAGCCTACGGCAACATCAGCACCTACTTCTCCGGGAGGCGTTAATAGTGTCAGCGCCATCAGGTCAGTGGCCATGACCACGTAAGCGCCTGCTGCATGAACTTTGGTGATGAAATCACGATAGTCCTCGACGGAGCCTTTATCATTCGGATATTGAACAATGGCTCCGAAATAAGCGGAATCAATAGCGGCTGTTTTATAATCGCCATACACGATCTCGATACCTACGGGCACAGCCCTCGTCACCAATACATCTTTTGTTTGCGGAAAAATAGCATTGTCCACAAAGAACTTCGGCCGTTCTATATGATCCTGCTTGTTCAGCGAATTAAAGAACATCGTCATGGCTTCGGCAGCAGCCGTTGCTTCATCCAGCAAAGAGGCATTGGAAATGGGCAAAGCAGTCAGGTCGCTGACCATGGTCTGAAAGTTCAATAAACTTTCCAAACGGCCCTGTGATATTTCCGCCTGGTAAGGAGTGTACTGGGTGTACCAGCCCGGGTTCTCAAAAATATTCCGCAGGATAACGGAAGGTACGATTGTGTCATAGTAGCCCTGGCCTATATAATTTTTGAAGAGCTTATTCTTCAGCGAAACATCCTTGATATGTTTCAGGTATTCATGCTCACTCATGGCCGCAGGAATATGCAGCGGATGATCCATGCGGATGGCAGCGGGAACTGTTTTATCAATAAGGTCAGCTAAACTTTTTTCACCGATCGTTTTCAGCATCTGGCGGGTATCCTTTTCATCAGGGCCGATATGACGCGGGATAAATTCATTTGATTGTTGTTCGAAGAGGTTCATAATAATTCCAGGCATTTTTAGTCAGTATGTCAAAGCAGTCATCAAGTCATAGAGGCCAGAGCGTATACAGATCTGGCAATAATGGCTTTTATGGCGTCCTTATATAAAAGCGGTGCAAAGTTAAGTGGTGGCCGCCAGAAAAAATGATGATGCCATGGCCCGTGGACAAGCTGTCAGCTTTTGTTATTTTCCTTTTCCAGTTTTCTGAGTTGTTCGCTGGTATGACGGCTGCCGTCGTGGCTCCAGCCGGGCGGGCCAAAAAGGTATTTCCACCTGTCTTTCAGGCTTAGTCCATCTTTTTGGAGGTCTTTGCGGATGCTGACCCACTCATGAAAGACAATGGTAACAGGGGTTTCCTTTTCAAGTGGTTTGGTTAGCCCGTACTGGATCGGCTGGTAAGCTGCGGCAAGCAATTCCGGCTGAAAAGTGCCGAACAGTTTATCCCAGATGATCAGGAACATGCCCAGGTTCTTGTCTAAATATTTGGGATTGGAGCCGTGATGCACCCGGTGATGGGAAGGGGTAACCAGAATATATTCCAGCCAGCCGAGTTTGTTGATCCTTTCCGTATGTACCAGGATTCCCCAGGTTTGTGTGGCCGAATAGATAAAAGCAATATCAATGGGCTGGAAGCCAAAAAGCGCCAGCGGGATAAAATAGGCAAAACGATACAGCGGTTCCATTACCGATGAACGAAAACCTACCGTAAAATTGAATTTGGGCGAAGAGTGATGCGTGACATGCGTAGCCCAGAAAAAACGCACCTCATGATCCACCCGGTGCAGCCAGTAATACATGAAATCCTCGAATACCAGCAACACAACCCAGTATATCCATGGGTTCTGAATGCTGTCCGTAATGCGGTGATCATAAAAGAAAGTAAGAATGATACCGACATACACGGCACGAAAGGCCAGGTCAAGCCCCCCGTTAAGCAGCATCAGGTAAACATTTTGAATGGTATCCTTCAGCGAATAGGCCGGTTTCCCCCGCATATTGCTGAGCAGGATCTCGATCCCGATAATGATAATGTATAGCGGGGTGGAAATAAGAATAAGTAACTGATCCCTGGCCGTTCCCATATAAGCGGCAAAAATACCGATTGCAGCCGAATCCTTGTTACTTTGCAGCTATGGCGAAAGATATTTTGCAGAACTGGGAAAAGAAATCCGGGGAAAGACAGAAAATCTATAAACAATTCCTGCAGAAAGCGGATAAGAATAGGGTGCTGAAACAGTTGCCGGACCTGCATGAAGAAGCGTTTAGTAAAATTGACTGCCTGCAATGCGCCAATTGCTGTAAGAACTATTCGCCACGGTTCAAGACCCCCGATGTAAAACGCATTGCCAAACACCTGCGCATGAAAGAAAGCGTCTTTATCGAAACCTACCTGAAGGTGGATGAGGACGGCGACTTTGTGGTGAAGTCATTGCCCTGTCCTTTTCTCGGGGCTGATAATTACTGCAGCATCTATGACCAGCGGCCTTCCGATTGCCACCGCTTTCCCTATACCGATGAAGATGTGCTCATCAAAAGAAAAGAACTGACTCTAAAGAACACTTCATTCTGCCCGATCACGTATTATGTGATCGAAAAACTGGTAGAAGCGGAGAAAGGGAAATAAACGCAATACTGTTATCGGTCTTTACAGTGCATTCAGCGGTGATTTTCTTCCATTCGTTGAAATATCCTGCCCCTCCCTGTTTTAGTAACTAACTTGTAACTTTAGTTATGCAGCCGCTCAGTTGTGTCATCATAGACGATGAACCCATTGCCCGCAACATTCTGAAAGAATACATACTGCGGGATGACCGGCTGTTGCTGCTCCAGGATTATTCCAACGCTTCTGATGCTTTACGGGAACTGGGTATCCGTAAGCCGCGTCTTATTTTTTTAGATATCAAAATGCCGAAGATCAGCGGTTTTGAAATGCTGCGGTCATTACCACAGCATCCGCAGGTGATATTCACTACAGCCTTCCGGGAATATGCCGTGGAAGGTTTTGACCTGAATGCGGTGGACTATTTATTAAAGCCATTTTCATTCGAACGTTTCCTCCAGGCCGTAAACAAGGCTTATATGCAGATCACGGCGGAACTTTCTGCCGAAACGCCGGCGCCTCTGCCAGATAACTCACAGGATGATCTTTTTGTGAAAAGCAACGGCAAGCTGGTACGCATACGGATACAGGATATTCTTTACGTAGAAGCATTAAAGGAATATGTGCGGATCTTCACCACGGTTGGCAACCAGGTGGTGTATCAGACCATGCAGAATATGGAAGAGAAATTACCGAAAGATGGTTTTTTCCGTATCCACCGCAGCTATATTATTGGCCTGCGTCATATCCAGGCAATAGAAGGGAATATGGTACTGATCAACGGGGCGCAGTTGCCTGTCAGCCGTTATACCAAAGATGAGTTCATCAACCGGGTGGCCAAAAACAAATTAATCTGAGTTTTCATTCTCATGTCATCAGCCGGAAAGATCATACTGTTTTTATTATGGCTGTGCTGTTCACATGTTTCAAAAGGACAGGATACCGTTACCTTATTGCAGCGAAACGGTTGGGATAGTGTATATGAAATGGAGAAATTTGCCCGTTATCACCTCGATGCAAGTAATGTGGAAGAGGACAGCCATGCCGTTCAGCAGCCTTTTATACAGGATACGGATCTCTACAAAACCATACGCAGTCAATATGGCCGTAAACCGGTGACTGCATGGGTACGCTGGATCATTCATAACCCGCTGCCACACGATGAGCAGGTACTGCTCATCTTCAACCGCATGAGTTTTATGTCCTTTTATTATGAGGATGAAAGAGGATTGCGGTTTGAAAAAGATAATTACGCATTCGTCGCTTCTGTGAGTAAGAACAAGCGAAGAGGATTTGAGTTTTCCGTGCCTGCCGGCAAAACGGTGAAAGTGTATGTCCGTATGCGCAATGCTTACCAGAATTTTTCCCGTGAATATCCTGTCATCATCCGGCCGGGCGAATACAAAAGGGAGATGGCCGGGTTGTTACATATACAGCGTTACTATGTTTATACGGATGTGCTCTTCATGGCGATCATCTTTTTTATCACGCTGCATACGCTGGCACAGTTTTTCTTCAACCGCAGAAAGGAGTTCCTTTTGTATGCTTTTTACTCAGGCTGTGTATTTGCTTTTTTTATTTTCAAGTTTGATGAGTACCCTACTAACGACGTATTTTTCTCCTACCTGCCTTATATCCATAAATACGGGAACAACCCGCTCAGCTACCTGATGTTCTATGCTTATTACCGTTTTGTCAGGACCTTCATTGATTTTAAAGAGATAGCTCCCTGGTTTTACCGGGTCATCATTTTTACAGAGCGTTTATTGCTGACCGTACTGGTAGCAGATATCGTACTGGCGCAACTGAATATGTACCCGATGAAAGTGATGATCTTTAACGTGGCCCGTATCTACCTGATCGGCATGGCCTTTACCGGTATCTTCTTATTGCTGCGCACCCGCAAGCCTTTGCCAAGATTCATTGCCGTGGGTTCGGGTTCCTTTGTGCTCGGTGCTTTGCTGGCCATGGTGCTCTCGTGGTTATTGAAAGGGCCGTATATAGGCCGTTTCGATCCGATCATCTGTATGCAGCTGGGTATGGTGATCGAATTGCTTTGTTTTACCCTGGGGCTTAGCTACAAAACCAGCCTGATTGAAAAAGAAAAGATCGTCACACAGCAACAGCTGATCGTACAACTGGAAGAGAATAAAAAACTACAGGAAGAACTCACTACCAAACTGGAGTCAAGGGTAAAAGAGCAAACGGCGCATATCCTGGAGCAGCAAAAGCAACTGGAGATAGAGAAAGAACAGCAACTGACACTGGAGTTTACCAAAAAGATCACGGAGATGGAATTGCAACTGCTGAAATCACAACTGAACCCGCATTTCTATTTCAATACGCTGAATAACTTATATGGCCTCGCTATGATCGCCCCGAAAAAAGCGCCGGATGCCATCCTGAAGCTGAGCGACATCATGGAATACGTGATCTATGATTGCCGTCATGATAAAGTACCGGTCGAAAAAGAACTGAAGTTCATCAACAGTTATATCGAACTGGAGAAACTTCGTTACGACGATAACGTTACTATCGAACTGAAAGTAGACGGGGAAGTGGCAGGAAAGATGATCTCACCGCTCCTGCTGATACAGTTCATCGAAAATGCTTTCAAGCACGGGCTGGAACAGTACAAGGGCAACAGCTACCTGAACATACATATTGGCATTGAGAACGGTTCGCTCAGGTATGAGTCCGTTAACAGTGTCAATGGTTCCCATGCATCTGCCAGTGGCGGCGTAGGGCTGGCGAATGTAAAGAAACGATTAGAGATCATTTATCCTGCCAAACATAAACTGCATATTCATTCGGACGAAAGGGAATACAGGGTGCAGCTCACCCTGCAACTGAATTAAGCGAACTGCCATTCGCCGGTCATTTACTGCCATTCATCGCAGGTACTCCCGTTGGGAGAAATTACTCTTCCATTAAGCGAAATTGTTTTTTGCCGCATGGGTTTCTTTCAACATTTGTTCTGGGAAAAGACCGGCCGTCAATACACCCGGTCCATTCATCAATCATCATTAACCACACCTGTCCGAAAGGTGATAAAACTCACACCATGAAAAGAACACATTTGACAAAACAAAACCCGGCAAGGCGCTGGATCACCCTGTGCCTGTCATCTGCTATGGGTATCTTTTTATTACAGGGCTGTTGTATTCCGCCCGAAGCCCTTACTGGTTCAGGAAAGCCATGCAACTGCAACGACAAACCGGTATACGCCGGTAATAGCAGAAAGATAGAACATGGTAAGGATGCTGCACAAACCACCACAGCTATGCCGGCTGTTTTTGTGCAGCCATCATCCGATGCCAGGCCGCTCACTAAGGTCGTTCACAAGGAACCGGTGATGATACAGAGAAAGAATAGCTATCCGAAGAGTGCAGGCAAAAAACTTCCGCTGGGAATAAAAGGGATCAGCACCAATGTAATAGCGGGACCTAACCTTTCTTTCAAAAGCAGCAATGAAGATTATGGCTCGCTCGATCACAAACACAAACCCGGGCCCGGGGTGCAGTTCGGCGTTGCTTCTTCCCTTATGTTCTCCCCCAAACTGTCTGTAATGGCCGGTCTTCTTTTTAAGACCAATAATGCGAAAGAGGTCATCAGTTACTCTTCGCCCGGCGAACCGGGTGGCGGTGGCGGATACAGCGAGGAGTATGAGTCTAAATACAGCTTCAGTTACCTCTCTGTGCCATTGCTGGCTGAAATAAAATTGTCTGATAAGCTCACGGCTATTGCAGGCCCTGAGGTGAACATACTGACAGGCGCTTCGGTAAAAGATAGCGATGGCGAGAAAACGGATATCAAAAACCAGGCGGTAAAAACGGGGGTGGGTATCCAGGCAGGAGTCCGTTTTCATGTGCCGAAGTCACCGGTAGGTGTACAACTTATCTACGATCATCGTCTTTCACGTCTCAATGAAAAAAGTGATGAATATTATCCCGGGGGCGGCAGTACTGATTCACCTGCCTGGCGCATGAGCAGCCTGCAGCTGGGCCTGTTTGTATGCCTGTGCGAACTTTTTAAAAAGGACTGAACATTGTTTTGAATGGTTCTTTTCCTTAGCAGCAGCGGCCGGAAGGCCGCTGTTTTATTTTTCCTGTCCGGGGAGTTCAGCGGGAATGAAGAGTAAACACAACCCGGATTACAAATTTAAGCCGTCGCAGGTGTTGAGCGATGATATGCGAGAGGCCTTCACCAGCGACAGGAACTACAGGAATAAGCCAAATTGGTTGAGTAATGCTGTTGGTGATGCCATTGCACGATGCTTTGCACAACACCAAAAGCGGCGTAAACCCGGATTACAAATTCCGGAGTCCGCAATGCACAAGACCAGGCCGGGAGACTCCGGCTGAAACAAATTTTAGTCAAAACGCATTTCTTTGATTATATACTCAGCATCTATTGAGATCACAGAGTCATCACTGTTTGTTGTCCAGAAAAGCAGCCTGTACATGAATTCGCCGGCCCTGCAGAAATATTCGGTATGAGAAACAGCGACCTGTGTCAATGGATGTATGGTGTGGTATGTCAGCTTATAAGCGTTTTTAACGCCGCACCTGGCGATCTCCATTTTCGGGGTCTTTACTTTCAGCTTGTCTTTCAGCAGGCTTTTAATGCTGTTTAGAAATGCTGTGTCCGGTAATTTTGTCCTGTTCTGCAAACATACTGATGAGTAGTAGGGTTGAATAACAGTATGCGCTGTATAAAGAATGGATGGTTTTGCAGAGCCGGATCTGCCGGTTGCATATTTGATAAATCCTTTGTCAATGTCCCTGAAATATTTTGTTTTCAGCGGCTGAAAGAAGTAGTCGCCTAATAATTGAATGTTGACATAAGGAGAATCCTGTTCATAGTAAGGGTTTCCATCTGCCATTTTTATGGAGGATGATCTTTTTGTCACACTACAGGCGGCAAAGAAGATGAGCAGGAAAGCACTAAGGATAGTAAATTTCATTGGTCTGAGAATTTTTGCCTATCACGGGCAGGGCTTTATGTAGTTTTGGAATTAGTATTCCGTCTGCTGATAACTGCTGCTGATAGCGAACAAAAGATGAAAATATATTCTTCACTCCGCATATAAGCCAATACAATGTTGCAGGCAGGCTTAGTATTTCTTTAATTCTGCTTCCAAAGAATCATATTCTTTTTGAAGCCTTAATAATGAAGCTATTTTTTCATCATCAGCTATTCTTATAATTTCCATATGCTTTGCCGAAATGGTATCAGCTTGCCTTACACTTTCTAAACTGTCTGATTTTTTATAGTAAAATGCTTTTACTTGTTCCATTTCTTTCTTAATCGCTTGTTGCTTATTTACAATGGTTTCTTTCTTGTTTTCACAGGAAGAAAGCAAAATGATAGTTAGCAAAAGAATAAACCGCATATAATTTGAATTTTTTGTTCCTGCCCGGTGTCTTCCCGCCTGTCTTTGTGCAAAGCGGACTCCGGGTCCTTACAGATAAAGGTAAAGGTATTAAATCAGGCTTACGCTATATAAGGCCCAATGTCCACGGCCAGCACGCATCGCCCTGTGTGAGACATGGGCATGAACGGATGAAAGGGAAACTCCGGGCAGAAAAAGTTTTGTTGGATGTCAAGCACAGCCTCACCAAATTTTCCACCACTTTTTCTTTTCAACAACTCTTTCTGTCTTTACGTTCACTACATCTTCCTTAGGAAGTGATTGACCAATTGCTTTATTGAAAATCGAAAATGAATTTCTATCAAAGTCATCGTTAGTTAAGATTTTTCCGCCGAAACTTTCTAATAAATTGTCTATCTCAATCAAGCCAAAATCTCTGGCTCTCCATTTTGGTGTTACGCCGTCAGAAGATAAAATATTTGGATTCGCTCCTGCTTCTAAGAGTATTTTCACGAAGTTCACATCTCCTCTAAATACTGCCCAATGCAAAGCAGTATGTCCATCAGCGTCTAGTTCATTTAGGTCAATTTTCAAATCAATTAGCTTCAAAGCGAATTCATAGTCTGATTCTAATGCGGCTTTGTGTATTTGGTATTTCTCCATTTTGTTTCATTGCTGTGAAAGTTATGGTCTGCGAAAAATTGCTACCAACGAGCTGGTATTGCCGATGGTGGGGAATTTTATATTCGTCCGCCCGGAACTGCCGCCTGGCTTTTTGATAAAGTTAAATATTAAGAACTAAAGCTGGGCTTTATTCGTCAAGCCCCGAACCGCAGTACGGTAGAAATACCGCTGCTGATTGCTCCAATGTCAAGCCCCACTATTGGCAATACCAATGTTATGCGTTCGTGCTGCTGACGATAAATTGATGCCATTCACTGTCCAAGTTGCTGAGCTGTCTCAGGACAATTCTTTTTTAATAAGTCTATAACCTTTTTGTCAGTAAGTTCATTCTTGTATTTCTCCGTACACTTTGCGATGCTATCAGAGTATTGTTGTAGCTCTGTTGTCATAATTTTCATTTTGTCTTCTGAAACGTTCGTCATGTTGCTGAAGCCTTTAATCAAGTCATTTGCTTTTTTTGCATATGGTTCTGCACAGTTGCAAATTTGATTTGCTGAATTTTCTTCTTTACTTTTTTGTGCACATCCCAAAAAGAAAAGAATGAAAAGGAATAATAGTAATTGATTTTTAATACTCATTTTTATAACTTTTTATTTTTAATTATTTTCATCTTTGTTATCGGATGGCATAAGAAAATTGAAATTGAACTTTCCTTTAAATATTTTACTACAAAATTCGTCTTTGAGCTTTACGATAAATATTTCACTATTTGAAAAATGTTGAATACAGTTGTCGTAATTGAAATATAGAGTTAAAGTTGTTTTATTTTCGACTCTTAAGGGGAATTTTATTTCTTGAGAATCAATGCCTGTAACCTTTGCTGGGCTTAGAGTCGCATCGCCAATTTTACAAACGATATACGAATTAATTTCAGGATGCAATAACTGTAAGTTGTAAAGCAATAATTCAATTGCAATATATTTTTCTGTTGATGATGTGGGCTTTACGATAACTGGGGGACTGGGAGAAGTTATTTTTAAATCAATATTAAATCTCCGTTTCCTAAATAACAGTGGAATCAAAGTTATTGCTGTAAATAACACCCCTAATATTGTAGCATAGGTGACGAGATTAGTAGATGCTGTTTCAACTTGATTTACTGGAACAAAATTATTTTCTTCTGTTAAAGGCTGATTCATCATATCAAGATACCAGCCTTTAATGATATTTATTTGTCCGATTGATGCATCAACCTCATTCTCGCCGACTATGTATTGCCCAACCATCCTCTTCCTTTGAAATTTTCCAATAACTGAAATAGAATCTTTGTCTTTGAGTGTGGTTTCAAACGCAATCACTTTGATGGAGTCCGTTTGGTCTGTTACTGTAAATTTTGACAAAAATGAATAACCTTTATGTACTGACATAGACTGAAAATTGGAAACAGTTCCTTTGAACTTAACAAACGTGTCGTTAAAAGTTTCTGAGTTTTCCAAAATCGTCTTTATGTCTAAATAATTTTGCGATGGTTGTCCAAAAGATTTAGTTGTTGCAAACAGAAAGACTATAAGGATAGCCATGAAATTTAAAAAACTGTTTGGTCTATTCATTTGTTCTATTTTGTTTGCTGAACTATGATTCGAATGTCGCTTAAGCATGACGCATAACACGTAAATTTATGACACTCCTGGTACAAATTTCTCCTGATTATCAATAAAAATATGTACCAGCCATGTCTTTTTTTTATCACCTAATACTCAAACTTCCTTAGTGTCGGCGCCTTCCACCAGGTGACGATCACTACCAGCAATGTCATACATCCGCCAAAGACCACGGAAGGTACCACACCCATTAGCCGGGCGGCAAAACCGCTTTCGAACTGGCCCAGCTCATTGCTCGAGTTGATGAACATGGAGCCTACACTGCTTACCCTGCCCCGCATGTGGTCGGGTGTTTTTAACTGCATCACCGTTCCCCTTACCACTACGCTGATACCATCCAGCATCCCGGCAATCAGCAAAGCAGCAAAGGAAAGAATGAACCATTTAGATAAAGCGAAGACGATAATACAGATACCAAAACCGGCTACCGCCAAAAAGAGTTTTTTGCCCTGCGCTTTTTTCATCGGCCGGAAGGTGAGGAGTATCACGCTGAAGATGGCGCCGATATCAATGGCGGCATTCAGCCAGCCAAAGCCAAGAGGGCCCACCTTTAATATATCTCTTGCATATACAGGTACCATCGCTACAGCTCCGCCAAACAAAACGGCAAACATATCTAAGGTGAAGGAACCGAGTATCTCTTTTGTTTTAAACACAAAACGCAATCCTTCTTTGACGCTTTCCCATGTTTTGGTATCGCCGGATTGCGGGATAGGTGGCTTTCGTTTCAAACGGGTTAGTACAAGAAAGGCAATGCTCAGCAGGGAGCAGATAACGATCAGCGTACCGGTGATGCCAAGCAGCCAGATCAGGAAACCACCTATCGCATGACCGGATACCGAAGCGGCCAGCCATGAGCCCTGGTTCCAGGTGGTGGCATTCTGCAAATATTGTCTCGGTACGATCATCGCCAGCAGCGAAGCAAAGCTGGGCCCGGTGAATGCACGGGTAATACCGGTACCAAAGATGACAACATAGATGGCGATGGCAATGTACTGGTTGCTGAAATGATCGCTGGTAAGCCGGGTGGATAAAAGCAAAAGCAGCAGTGCGAAGAGGAGATAAAAGAAAACACCTTTCAATATCATCTTTCTTCTTTCACTGTTGTCTATCACATGCCCGGCATATAAGGCAAAGGCGAAGGCAGGAACAAATTCAGATAAGCCCACCAGCCCGATAGCAAAAGGATCGTTGGTCAGCTCGAGTACCCACCAACCGACCAGGGTGCTCATCATACGCAGCGAAAAAATGAACGAGAACCGGCCGATGACGAGGTTCCTGAATTCGGGTATGCGTACTGATGCGTAGGGATCGTTGGTGATCTGTGTGACAGAAGAGTTATCCGGCATAGTTCGGGTGCAAAGGTAGGAGGGAATCGGTTAATCAGTTGATTGGTTCAACAGTTAATTGGTTTGCCGGGGCGGGATGACCATAAAGAATAGTAGCAGTCACTAATTTACTGGTTAACTGATTGACCTGTTTCAGGCATTAAGGCAGCGTGATATAATGCTGTCCTTCGCCATAATCTTTTTCCAGCGCATCTAAAACCACCCTCAGGTGTTTCTCATTACCGAGAAAATCGGCGTTGGCGGCATCAATGAAAAGTGTTTTGATATTATGCTGCTTGATATAATGCGTGTAGGTTTCCTGGATATTGAAAAGGTATTCGTCCGGGATATTCTGTTCGTAAGAGCGGTTGCGCTTTTTGATATTGGCCTGCAGTTTATTGACCGGTGCATGGAGATAAATAAGCAGGTCGGGTTGCACCAGTTGCTGGTGGATGATCTCGAACAGCCGCTGGTAAAGACGGAATTCATCGTCGGGCAGGGTGACTTTGGCGAACAGCAAACACTTGGTAAATAAGTAATCCGATATGGTCAGGTTCTGGAACATATCCTTTTGCTGCAGCAGCTCTTTCAGTTGTTTGAAGCGTTCGGCCATGAAGAACAGTTCCAGCGGGAAGGCATACTGGGAAGGGTTCTCATAAAATTTTGGCAGGAAAGGGTTGTCGGCAAATTCTTCCAGTATCAGGCGGGCATTGTAATGTTTGGACAATAAATGAGCAAGGGTCGTTTTCCCGGCGCCGATATTTCCTTCTATGGTAATGAAGTGGTAGTTCATGATCTTTATAGGCCACGGAGGATCGCAGAGATGCAGAGAGCCGCAGAGTTATTTCCTGGCGATCAATCTCCTGATCCCGTCTGTTAGTTTTAAAACATTGAAATTAATTATTAAACCAATTTTGGCGCCTGACAGTTTTAAATATGTCAGAACCTGCGCTACATGCACATCTGCAATTGCATCAGCCATCTTTATTTCGACCACAACGGAATTCTCTACAAGCAGATCTATCCGATAGCCTTGTTCAAGATGGACTTCTTTATACACTAAGGGCATTGGAACCTGTTTTTGAACATGTAGTTCTGCTTTTATCAATTCATAATACAGGCAGGCTTCATAAGTTGATTCGAGCAAACCCGGCCCCAGTTGTTTATGTACTTCAATAGCACACCCGATTATCCTCTCTGTAATTTTATTCACTTCCGTGCTCTGTGGTCCTCATTAACTCTGAGGTTCTCTGTGGCCTGCGGCAAAGAAATAGGAAATAATGTGAATACAATTCAGATTTTCTTCACAGGAAGTATATCCGGGCAATCACGCAACAGTTCGGCCACCGTTTTTAATAATACGGGATGTATCATATCCGGGGCGATCTCGGCCAATGGGGTCAGTACAAAGCGGCGGTTCTGCATTTCAGGATGCGGCACTTTCAGGAAAGTGGTTCTCAGTATTTCGTTATTGAAGAATATAATGTCAATATCAATGATGCGCTGTCCGTATTTTTCTTCCCGTATCCTGCCCATCTTTTTCTCCACTTTCAATATATGCCGGATCAGTTGTCTGCCATTTAAAGTGGTGTGTATCTCCAATGCCTGGTTCAGGAAGGCGGGCTGATCGGTCTTGCCCCATGCCGCCGTTTCATATAATGACGAGACGCGGGTCACTTCACCGCATTCTTTCCCGACCAGGTCACGGGCTGCGGCCAGGTATTGCTCCCGGTTGCCGATATTACCTCCTGTCAATAAGTAGGCTTTGTTCATAAAAGCAGGTATTCCCAACGCTTCAAATATCTTTAATTTTGGCAGTAATTAATAAATTGAACCATGGGGAGTTTTTTAAAGGTATTCTTTGCTTCATTACTGGCTTTGCTGGTGTTCACCATCCTGGCATTTTTCTTTTTTGTTTCCTATCTCGGCGGGTTGGCAGCTAAGGAGATGCCCAAAGTGGCCAGCCAATCCGTACTTGTACTCGACCTGGGACAGCATTTTAAAGAGCAAATGGAGGAAACGCCGTTAGGTGTGTTTGATCCGGAGGACAACAAGCCGGGTTTGTACGATGTGGTGCGTTTACTCACGAATGCAGCAACCGATAAAAAAATAAGTGGTATTTATATTAAAGCCAACAGCAATCCCAACGGGTTTGCCGCCAGCGAGGAGATCAGGACCGTACTGTCGGAGTTCAGGAACAGCGGTAAGTTCGTGATCGCTCATGGTGATGTCATTTCGCAGCGGGCTTACAGCGTTGCCAATATTGCTGATAAAATATATGTAAGTCCGCAGGGTTTTGTGGAATGGGTAGGCTATAGTGTTGACCTGGCTTTTCTGAAAGGTACACTGGAGAAATTAGAGATAGAACCGCAGATATTCTATGCGGGCAAGTTCAAAAGCGCTACCGAACCTTTCCGGGCAGATAAGATGACGCCGGAAAACCAGTTGCAGACATCTGTATGGCTGAATGATCTTTATAGCGATCTGCTGGTAAAGACGGCAGAGACACGTAAAATGGATACAGGCACTTTACGCCTGTTGGCACAGGAAGGTATCATTCAGACTGCAAAGAATGCCGTTGATCATTTGCTGGTGGACAGTTTGAAGTATGATGACCAGGTAAAGGATGAGATCAAAAGCCGGCTGAAGATTGATAAGTATGATAAGATCAATTTTATTTCTATCAATACCTATTATGCGGCAACGGGTGTAGCCTGGGCAAAAGGAGAAAAGATAGCGCTGATCTATGCTGAAGGCGATATCATTGACGGGAAAAGCGAACAGGGTACCATCGGCAGTGAAACCTACCGTAATCTGATCCGTAAGGCAAGGCTGGATAAAAGTATAAAAGCAATTGTGCTGCGTGTCAATTCAGGAGGCGGCAGCGCGATGGCCAGCGAGAATATTTTACGGGAACTGACATTGGCCAGGGAAGAGAAACCGGTGGTGGTGAGTTTTGGTGATGTGGCCGCATCGGGTGGTTATTATATTGGTTGCGGCGCCGACAGCATTTTTGCATTACCTACCACCATTACAGGCTCTATAGGTGTATTTGGCATCATCCCGAATATGCAGTCGTTCTTCAAAAACAAGTTAGGGGTCACTTTTGATGGGGTAAAGACAGGACCTTATGCCGATGCCATGACCATCACCAGGCCGATGAATGAGAACGAAAAGAAAATGATACAGGCGGAGATCGAGCGGATATATGCGCAGTTCAAACAAAGGGTGGCTGATGGAAGAAAGATGGATACGGCTGCAGTGGAGCAGATCGCACAGGGACGTGTGTGGACGGGAATGAAAGCAAAGGAGAACGGTTTGATAGATCGTTTCGGTGGCCTGGAAGATGCGGTACAGAGTGCGGCCCGGATGGCAAAACTGACAGAGTACAGGTTAGTCGAATACCCGGCTGTGGAAGATATATTTCAAAAATTGTTCGGGAAAAAAGAACCCATCAGCTATACGGACAAGATCAAAGAAGAAATGGGTGAAGAGAATTACCAGCTCTATCTTGAACTGAAGCGGATAAAAGAAATGACCGGCTCAGTACAGGCGAGGATGCCGTTTCAGTTTTTTATTCATTAAGCGGAAGTCAGATGTCAGAAGTAAGAGGTCTGACGTATGACATCCGGCTTCGTTCTTCGGGCTTCTTCCTTACATTTGTTCACTAACCCACCTACATGTCAAAACCATACAGCCAGGCCAAAGCATTATGGGCTATTACAAAAGCCAGTTTCAAAGCGATATTCAGCCAGCCCGCGGGAGTCTTTTTCAGTTTAATGTTCCCGATCATCTTCATTATGATATTCGGTTCTTTTGGGAGGGGTGGTGGTGTCAGTTACCGTATCGCATTGGAGCCGGGTTGTGATACAAGCAATTTCTTTTTTATGGGTTTGAGAAAGAACCCGCAGATAAGGATCAATCAGTACCCGGATACAGCAGCCATGAATAAAGACCTGGAGAAAGGAAGGATAACGGCTGTGCTGGATATAGAAAAGGTGAGTGATACGGCTGGTAAAACATATTATTCAATCAAAACAAGATCCACATCTGCCAGTGGCAATACATTCCCTGCTTTCCGGCAATCGCTGGATTATGTCAAACTAAAAGTTGAAAGTAGTATCCCGGAAAATAAAGTGACTGAATATGCCCGGGTAGAGGAGCCTGTTGTTACCAATGTAAAGCAATATCGCCAGATAGATTTCATTCTGCCGGGGCAATTAGGTTTTTCAATTTTGTTTTCTACGCTGTTTGGTATCGCTTTTACCTTCTTTGGACTGAGGGAGCAATTAGTTTTAAAAAGATTTTATGCCTCACCGGTCAGCCGCATCAATATTTTGCTTGGAATAGGGACCAGCCGGCTGTTTTTTCAATTAATGAATGTGATCGTATTGATAGTGGCGGGTCATTTCTTCTTTGGGTTCACGCTGCGTCATGGTTTATTGACCGTGATGGAGATCATCCTGATGTCCGTTATTATGCTCTTCCTGTTGCTGGCCGTGGGTTTTATTTTTAGCAGTATCTCGAAATCGGATAATAACATCCCGCTGCTGATCAATCTTTTTGCATTTCCGCAGATGCTTCTTTCAGGAACTTTTTTCACCATAGAAGTATTTCCTCCGTGGTTGCAATCGGTCTGCCGTATCCTGCCACTGACACAGTATAATGATGCTGTCCGCAAAATATCCTTCGAAGGGCTGAGTATTCTCGACTGCGGCAAAGAACTTGGCATACTGGCTATCTGGATGCTGGTGATCTATGCGATCTGTGCGAAGGTGATCAAGTGGGAGTAGTGAGTGGTGAATGGTGAGTTGTGAGTGTCTTATCCAGAAGCCGGTAACCCGCAACTGCTAACCGCTAATTGCCAACCAGTATCTTTGCTCATGCGACTGATCAAATTAGCCCTGCTGAGTTTTATCTTTTTATTCCTGCTGGTGACAATCATCTCTCTTTTTGTTCCTTCTCATGTCATCATATCCCGTGCGATCAATATTAAAGCGAACAAGGATTCGGTCCTTTCGCAAATAAAAGACCCGGCCCGGTGGAAGAACTGGCATCCCGGACTGGATACGGCTCAGCAGCTAATGGTGGAGGGCAAGGTGAATGGCGTGGTACTGGATGCAACTGATATCACCAAACCCATCATTATCATACTGGATAAAGTGAGCGAAGAAGAAGTGACGGCGATGTTCTTTCCCCGTAAAATGAAACCGGTAAAAAATACCTGGCGGGCTATCACGCATCCCGGAAGCGACTCCACCACCGTGCAATGGTCTATGGATTTTCACCTGCGCTGGTATCCATGGGAAAAATTCGGCAGCCTCATGCTGGAACGATCACACGGGACAAAAATGGAGCAGGGATTGACAAACCTGAAGAAGCTGGTCCATCGTATCAATTAATGTTCTTTTTTGTTTTGATACAATCTTTCCGATAATCCGGTATAGAAGCCTTGGTTATAACTTTTGCAGGTTTTTGCCGGTTATCGGGTTGACAATAGCTTTTTTTTGCAGGTTTGAGCCAGAATTTTCCGGAATTTTATTCAAGTAAAGCAGCAAAATTCTAAATTGGCCTGACTTTCAGGTTAAGGGAATAAAATACTATATCTAAAACAAAACAACTGCAGTATGAGAAATCAACTACTCAGGCTCAGGCAAAGAGTATGGCGTCATGCTTTTTTTGTCCTGGCGCTTCAGGTCATGGCTGTGCAGGCCATGACACAGGTCCAGATCAGCGGTAAGGTCACAGACTCCGATGGAAAAGGGGTGGCGGCTATTTCGGTCCAGGTAAAGAGTACAAATTTCGGGGCCATGACGGATATATCCGGCTCTTATATCATAAGGGCTGCATTAAAAGCAGGCTCCTATACCATGGAGTTTTCGGGTATTGGTTTTAAAACAAGTTCCGCTTCATTTACAGTAGGCGCTGATGGCAATGTGACGGTGAATGCAACGATCGCCGAAGATGTGCTGGGTCTTGATGAAGTAGTGGTGACCGGTACAGGAGTAGCCACGAAGAAAAGACAACTGGGTAATTCAATAGCTACGGTATCAGGCAGGGATCTTACAAAAGGCGGAGCCACCTCAGTGGATATGGCTTTACAGGGAAAAATTGCCGGCGCCCAGGTAAACCAGAACAGCGGTAACCCTGCTGGTGGTATATCAGTAAGGCTGAGGGGGCCAAGTACTATATCCGGTTCTTCCGATCCGCTGTATATAATAGATGGTGTGATCGTCAATAATGATTCCAGGCAATTAATTGATCTTGGCGGCTATGCTCAGAACAGGCTGGTGGACCTGAACCCAAATGATATAGAGAGAATAGAAGTGATCAAAGGAGCTGCTGCTGCTGCTATTTATGGTTCAAGGGCCAATAACGGGGTGGTTCAGATATTCACTAAAAAAGGAAAGGAGGGAAAACCCCAGATCAGTTTCTCCACACAGCTCAGGTCTTCTTCTTTGAGAAAGAAGATGGAGTATAACCAGGTTCCTTTCCGTTTTACTAACCTGGCCAATAACGCTGATAAGACCACGGCGCCTGTTCAGCGGTACGACTACCAGGACCTGATATTCGGTAATGCCTTCGGTACGGAGAACAGCGTATCCCTTTCAGGTGGTTCAGCCGGTACTAAATATTATGTATCGCTGAATAATTTATACAACCAGGGTATTGTCAACGCCACCGATTTTAACAGGAACGGTATCCGCCTTAACCTGCAACAGAAGATTTCGAACCTGGCCACGTTGAATGTAAATGCTGCATATAGTTATAGTACCAGCCGTGAGATACCTAACGGAGGTATTAATGAAGCATACGGGGCATTGACGGGATTTATATTTGCCAACAATTTTGTGAACCCGGCGAAAGATCCTGTAACAGGTATCTATCCGGCAGTGGGGGGCAATAACCTGAGAAGGACCAATCCACTGGAAGCTATTGACCGTTTCAATTTCCGGCAATCCACCGGCCGTTTGGTAGCCAGTGCACAATTAGTTTTGAAACCGTTAGCCGGACTGAATATCGAATATACTTCCGGGGTGGACAATTATACCCAGACAGCTACGGGGTATATTCCGCCTAAGAATACCACACCTTCTTACGACGGAGGTTTTGCACGCCGGGCGGATGCCACCGTTTTACAACTGAACAATGATATCAACATCAATTATCAAAAGAATATTAACCCGGATATTCAGTCAACGACTTCTGTGGGAGGAACTTTGCAATATATACGGACCAATACATTTGGCGCAACAGCGCAACAATTAGGCGCTTTTGGTTCTACTATCAACAACGGTACGATCAGCGCCGGGGAGTTCAGGAGCGAACTGACCATACTTGGCGTATTCCTCCAGCAGACATTTGGCTTATATAACCGCTACTTCATTACCGGCGCTATCCGGGCAGACGCATCTTCCGTGTATGGCGAAGATGAAAGGACGCAGATCTATAAAAAGATCAGCGGTTCCTATCTTATTTCCAACGAAAAATTCTGGGGAGATAAACTGAGAAATGTGATCAGCAGTTTGAAACTGAGAGCAGCTTATGGAGAAAGCGGTAACCTGACAGCGATCGGTGCATTCGACAGGCAGACCAACTACGCCCCTGTTATTTACAGCGGGCAGGCTGGTTATACAGCGCCTGCATTATTGGGCAATTTTACTGTCAAGCCCGAACGGCAGAATGAAGTTGAAGTCGGCTTTGATATGAGTTTGCTGAATGACCGCATCAGTATTGAGTTCAGCTATTTCACCAAAGATGTAAAGGATCTGATATTGAACCGGACCCTGGCGCCTACTACCGGTTTTAATAACCGGCTGGTGAATATTGGTACTATGAAAAACGATGGGTTTGAGTTTTTGATCAGGGGAGTGCCTGTTAATAAAAAAGATCTCAGGTGGGTATCCAGTTTGTCTTATCTCACTAACAAGAATGTGGTAAATGGCGTGGAAGGAAACGGCGTACTTCCCTTTGCAGGCGGATTCAGCCAGGTGGCAGCCGTTAATGGCGGACCACTCGGCGCTTATTACAGTACTTTCTTTGCCCGTAATTCTGACGGATCATTATTGCTGGATGTAAATGGTTTACCACAAAGAGAAAGAGGTGTTCAATTAGCAAACGGACAATATACTATACAACGGACTACCGGTGGTCAGCCATCGGGTAATATTTTAAGCAAGATCATCGGCAACCCGTTGCCTAAACATGTTATTTCCTTTATCAATGAGGTGGACTATAAAAAATTCACCTTCCGGATGCAGTGGGATGCGATGCAGGACTTTGATGTCTTCAACTTTACAAAAAGGGTGGGCGACAGGGACCTGTATGGCGGCCTGAAGGGATACGAAGATGAATTGAACGGGGTGGTGCCGAAAGGAACCAGTACAACGCTGTTTTCCATTTTTGAGAACTGGATAGAAGATGGTTCGTTTGTAAAACTCAGGGAAGTTTCTGTTTCATACCAGCTTAACCCTGCATTTCTCAAAAGGAATTCACTCAGGCTGACATTGAGCGGCAGAAACCTGTTGTCAATAGATAATTACAGCGGATGGGACCCGGAAACCAATGCAGCCGGACAGGATAATGCTGTACGCGGATTTGACTTTGTGGAAGTGCCGCTGCCGAGAACCTTTATGTTTGGCATCAACCTCAATTTTTAATTCAATCAAATCCAGGATATGAAAAAGATATTCATTTATAGCCTTGTTGCAACAGCCGTTCTGCTGAACTGGCAATGCAAAACAGAGTACCTTAATCCGAATGCACCAACAGAAGAAGTGATTGTCTCTACCCGGGAAGGATTAATAACCCTGAGTATCGGGATGAAGCAGTTTTACGCCACATCGGCTCTTGAAGCATTGACAGTAACACCCGGCACCACCAGCCGGGAAACGAAAGGGATCACCACTTTTACCAACATTATAGAAATTGAAGCCGGCGGATCTTCATTGCCTACTTTTAACGGCAATGTCCTCTCCGTATGGAGCAGGATGTTTCGGGTGATGGGAATGGCTGAGCAAGTCATTGCCAATGCACCAACGGTGCTGGCATCTGATGACGCCATGCGAAGCGGTATCACGGCGCATGCCCATTTGTTTAAGGCAATGGCATTAGGCGGATTGGCTACTGCGTTTGAACAGTTCCCGGCACAGACAGACAGGAACGGGCAAGCTTCCTTTGTCACACGCCAGGTGGCGATAGAACAAGCGATCACTTTGTTAGAACAGGCAGATGCCTTGCTGACTGCCACTGCACCTTCTACTGAATTCAATACAAGGGTAGCAGGTGCCAGCTTCAACCTGCGCAACGTGATCAATGCGTACAGGGCAAGGTATAATATGATGGCGGGACGGTATGCCGCCGCTATTGCTGCGTCTGATCTGGTACCTGCTAATTCTGCTTCACAGTTTGTATATGATGGCGCACAGGCTATCAATCCCGTGTTTACCCAGTTGCGTGTTTCGAACAATTATGCACCGAGGGATAATTTCGGATTACCGGCAGGTATGTTTGACCCCGCTGACGGACGACTGGCATTTTACCTGCAAGGAGCCGTAGTGGTAGTAGGAGGAGAAAACCTGAGAACGATAAGGGGATTTGCACAGGCAAATAATTCACCCATTCCTTTATACCTGCCAGATGAAATGAGATTGATCAAGGCTGAAGCTATTGTGCGGTCCAACGGAACTTTGGCCAATGCCGTTACAGAGATCAATGCCGTTCGCCAGCAAAATACGGGAGATGTTTTTGGCGTACATGCTAATCTGCCTGCTTATGCCGGTGCAGTTACCACTGCCGATCTGTTAGTAGAAATATACCGCCAGCGCTCTGCAGAATTATTTTTAAGCGGTGTAAGATTAGAAGACAGCAGAAGATTTGGAAGAACAGCGCCGCCCACGAATGTAAACCCGGTGCCTGTAACTTTTGAAAGGAACAGGAATTTTTATCCCTACCCTGACCAGGAGCGGCTCACTAACCCAAATACACCGGCTGACCCGACCATTTAATTTTTTTCATATATAGCAGTGTTTGACCAAAGGGGCTACCTTGCAGTTGTAGCCCCTTTATTTTAAAGCATCAAATGAATAAGGAACAGGATATCATACAATCATGGCAAGCCAATGCCGGCAACTGGATACAGATCATTGAAGATGGCGGTATCCCGTCGCGGAAACTGGCTACGAATAAAGCGATCATTGAAGCGGTATGTGCAGATAAGCCTGCCTCTGTATTTGATATCGGCTGTGGCGAAGGCTGGTTGGCCAAAGAATTAGCAGAACGGGGAATAGCTGTCACAGGCGCTGACATCATCCCTGCACTCATCGAAAGTGCGAAAGAAAAAATAAAGGGCAACTTTGTTGTTGCTTCCTATGAAGATATTGCGGAACAGAGATCATCTATCACAGATACATTCGATGTCATCGTGATCAATTTTGCATTGATCGGTAAAGAGTCCACCGAGCAACTGCTGGCTTCGCTGCCTGGCTACCTTTCTCCGGGAGGCAAATTATTTATTCAGACACTTCATCCGCATAGTCGCAAGCAAATGGACGATTATACAAGCGGCTGGAAACCCGGAAGCTGGGATGGTCTTGGCGACCAGTTTATCCAGTCGTATCAATGGTATTTCCGCACCCTGGAAGACTGGTTGGAATTATTGAACCGGGTGGGTTTCAGCCGGATCAGTTTTACAGAGCCCGTCCATCCGCAGACCCGCCAGCCTTTATCTGTCATTTTCCGTTGCCGGGTATGACCGCACATCAAATTCAGCATGGGCTTTTGCCGGTTTTCGGTACATTCATTGTTCTAAAACAAAAAATCATTTTATGAAATCACTATTTCTGACATTGGTTGCTGCATCCATGGTAGTGGTGGCCTGCGGACAGCCGGACAAATCAAAAAGACCAAGCCCGCCTGCCGTAGCTAAGGAAACTTTATCAGGCGGCGCTACTGTTTCGATTGATTACAGCCAGCCTTCCGTAAAGGGGAGAACAATAGGTACAGATCTCGAACCTAAAGAGGGCAAGGTTTGGCGTACCGGTGCTAACGAGGCTACCGTATTTGAAGTAAGTAAAGATGTAAAAGTAGAAGGCAAAGCCTTGCCGGCAGGCAAATATGGCTTGTATAGTATCAAGAATGGCGATGACTGGACGATCATCTTCAATAAAACATGGAACCAATGGGGTACACGATATACCGAAGCCGATGATGCATTACGGGTGAACGTAAAAGGAGGCAAATCAAAAGAGTTTGCAGAAAAACTGTCTTTCGCTATCGGCAAATCCGGGGTCGTAACTTTACTCTGGGGCGACCTGAAAGTGGATTTCAAAGTCGAATAAAATAATTGACCATAGGAAGAATGTCCTGCCCCATTTCCGGCAGGACATTTTTATTTGAAGCTGTTAATTTTGGTGCAACGAATGTTATTTTTTCATTGTCAGCCTCCTGAACGGGCCAGATGGATCAACAGAAATTAGTAAAAGACTGCCTGAAAGGAAAACTACAGGCACAGCGGGAGTTGTACGAGCTTTTTGCCAAGGAAATGCTCGGGGTCTGCTATCGTTATACCCGGTCCATTAGAGATGCGGAAGATGTATTGCAGGAAGGCTTTGTGAAAGTATTCCGCAACCTGGCACAGTACAAGAGTGAAGGGGAACTTGGGGCATGGGTACGCCGCATCATGGTGAATACAGCGCTCAATTTCCTGAAGCGCAACCGCAAGTACCAGCAGGAGATGTATTTCACCCAGGAATACCTGCACCCGGTAGCCGATGATGATCCGGCGGTGAAAATTCAGGCCAAGGAACTGGCCGACCTGATCAGGCAATTACCGCATGGTTACCAGGTGATCTTTAACCTGCATGCGGTGGAGGGATATTCTCACGTGGAAATAGGGGAGTTATTAGGGATCAGTGATGGCACATCCCGATCGCAGTATGCCCGGGCGAGGAACCTGCTGATCACCTGGATCGAAAATTATTCTTCTCATAAAAAAAAGGAGAAATATGCCGGCAAATGAATTTGAAAAACAGGTGCAAAAGCAAATGGAGGGATTCCGGCTGGAGCCTTCTGCATCTGTTTGGGAAAATGTAGAAAAGGAGATCCGGGAAAAGAAAAGACGCAGGATCATTTTCTTCTTCCTGCTCCCGCTGGCAGCCGGGCTGATCGGATTTTCCCTGTATCAGCTCTTGTATCCCGGAAAGAAAGAAACGTCGGCATCTCAAACTGTTTCCGCTGAGGAGAAACTGCCTTCCAATGATCAAAACAACCGGGCTCCCGGAAACGGAGTGAAACAACCATCTGTTTCCAAAACATCTTCTGATAATAAGATTGATTACCCGCTTCAGCCACAAACAGAGACAGTGAAGAAAACCATAGCGGGAGAAACGGCTATTGATATGGTTTCCCGCAATAAACGAACCGCTACTATACCTGTTTCCCGGCCAGCACAAAATAAGATCACCAGGCCCGTGCTAATAAAACGGACTCAGGATAACTCCATGGCGGTAACCGTTGATGCTCCGTCAACACAAAAGACAGTAAAAGATGATAATACCGCGGCAGAAACAGCGGTAAGCGATGCTCTCAAAGTGGTAACAACATCTATCACTGCTTTGCAAAAGGATACGGTGGCAAAAGGGTCAGAAACGGTGAACGCCGAAGCTGCCATAGTTAAACAAGACAGCGTAATGGCGGATGATGCAATAACTGAAAGTGATAATAAAGAAACAAAACCGTTACAGAAAGTATCATCTTCAAAATGGAAATGGGGTATTGAAGCAGCAGGCGGCCTGGCCTATAATAATAAAAGTACACTGACATTTGCAAGGGCTGAGGCTTTCGACAATTTGAGCTATGCAGCGCCGGGTACGGGCATAGGTAACGGGCCGGTGGCTATCATACCTCCTTCGCCCGTCAGGGAAGGGGCTGCATTCCGCTTCGGTATAATAGCGGAAAAACAGGTATCGAAACGCAGCCGTATTGCTGCCGGCTTGCAATATGCTTATGCCAGTAACCGTATCAGTGTCGGGACGGCAGTGGATACAACCATTGTATTGCAGTCGAACGCCACCAGTTCATTAGCAGACCTGAGGGTAGAGAAACTCTATAGCGGAGCACAGAAAAATGATTACACCAACCGGTATCATTTTATCAGGGTGCCTTTCATGTATCATTGGCAGATCAACAAAGGAAAACTACCTGTAGAGTTAAATGCAGGAGCAGGGATCAGTTACCTGGTAAGAACGAATGCGTTAGTGTATAGCCGGTCGCTCGGGGGTATTTATTATGAGGATAAGCATGCTTTCAATAAACTGCACTGGGATCTTAGTACAGGATTATCATTCAGGCTGAAAGCAAAAAATAACCAGGAATGGGTGATCGGCCCGCAGTTGTCATTTGATATGACCCGGCTTGTGAAAGAAGACAATAAACAATACCTGATGTATGGAGGTATCCAGGCCCGCTGGCTTTTCCCATCAAAGAAAAAATGATCAGTGCAACGTTCTTATAAAGGACGTTGTCAGTTTAACCAAACACTGCTGTATATGAAAAAGAACCAAACCATCCGGGCAGCCGCTATACTTTTTGTCTTGCTGCCTGTTGCCTTCTCTGCCTGCGTAAAAGATAAATGCACCCGCACGCATACCTATACTTACTATGAACCTGTATATAAGACCAAAACGGAAGTAAGGGCTAACATTAAAAGCAATGCACCCAGGGAAATAGAGAATACAGGCAAGCTCAATATATACGGTAACTATATATTTTTAAATGAAATTGACAAAGGCATCCATGTCATTGATAACTCCAATCCTTCTTCTCCCCGTACTATTGCCTTCGTTGACATACCGGGCAATATGGACATAGCCGTCAAGGGAAATATATTGTATGCCGATCTTTATACCGACCTGGTAGCGATAGATATTTCCAATCCTTCCAATGTAGTGGTAAAAAAGATCATCGAGAACCAGTTCCCGCATCGCTACTGGGGCGGAGGTTTCTATGGCGATAACAGCAAGGTGGTCGTGGACTGGATAAAAAAGGACACTACGGTAACAGCCCGGTGCGACCAGGACTTCTGGGCGATTGCTGAAATGGATTCAGGTAATTTTTTCCTTGCCAGCAGTAATGCAGGTTCTGCAGGATCATCATCTTCTTCGTCCCCCATTGGCGTAGGCGGCTCTATGGCAAGGTTCACCATTATGAACAACCGTCTTTACACGGTAAGCTACAGCGATCTTGATGTGTATAATATCACTAATGTAGCTGATCCTACTCATGCCAACCGTATCAATATCGGCTGGAATATTGAAACCATTTATCCTTTCAAAAATAAATTGTTCATCGGTTCAATGACGGGTATGTATGTGTATAATGTCATTAACCCGGATGCTCCCGTACAGGCAGGCCAGTTCCAGCATGTGCGTACCTGCGACCCGGTGATCGCTGATGATACCTATGCGTATGTGACCTTGAGCTCCGGTAACGTTTGCCAGGGATTTACCAATGAACTGGATGTACTGAAACTGAATAATATCACCGACCCCCAGTTGCTGAAAGTATATCCGCTTACTAACCCTAAGGGATTGTCCAAATCCGGTAACTATTTATTCATCTGTGATGGGGCTGCAGGGTTGAAAGTGTTCAATGCTGCCGATGTGATGAATCTTCAGCTCATCAAAACGATCAGCGGCATAGATACCTATGATGTGATCGCTTACAATAATACCGCGCTGGTAGTAGCTAAAGACGGGCTGTACCAGTATGATTATTCGGATATCAATAACATCCGCCAGCTAAGTAAGATAACAGTCAACAAGTGACGGTGATGAAAAATAAATGGTTGATCATAGCAGTGCTTTTTCCCGCCATCTCCTTTTCGCAGGGTAGTGCATCATCAAAAGGGGAACTGGCAGCCATTACTTCTGTAGGTCTTGCAGCGGGGGAAAGCATTGCTAAGCCATTGTTCCAGTTTTCGACAGGCATGAATTTCAGAAAATGGTTTGCCGGGGTGGGCGCCGGGGCTGATCTGTATAAATTCACCTCTTACCCTGTATTTGCCGACCTGCGAATGAGCTTTGGAAAAGGACTGGCGGGTTTTGTATATGCTAATGGCGGCTATAATATTTCTGACGGTGCAAATAGCCACAACAATAATTTTTTTAAAACCACCGATAAATTCACAGGCGGGTTGTACATGGATGCAGGTGTCGGCTATCGTATAAAGCTTGGGACCATGCATCAGTTGCTGTTCAGTGCCGGTTACAGCCAGAAGAACCTTAGTAACAGGGTCGGTTATACGTATCCTTGTTTCGTTGAACCATGCCCGGAAGAGATATATGATTATCGTTACAAGCTGGGAAGGATAGTGGCAAAACTGAGCTGGGAGCTGGGCAAAATGAGATGAGCTATTCTATTCTCTCTCTTTATCATAAAGTTTTAATCCTTTTGACAACCGCCCGATGGTCTTTACGATCCGGCTGATGCGGGTCTCTTCTTTTTTCGCATTGTAGATCCATTCAATGTAGAATTTCTTTTCACTGTCCGATAGTTTTTGAAAGAATTGATTGGCTTTGGGTTCATCTTCCAGGCATGTTTTTAGTTCTGCCGGGATCGCTACCGGGTCATTATCGGGGAAAATGACAACCATCACCCAGTCGCCTTCTTTCTTCCCGATCTTTTTACGGATAGCCGCTTTGACCGGTAAAAATAATTTGCCATTACCCATTGGCATCAGGTGGTATTGGCTGAATTCGTGCCCGTCAATACTTCCTTTCACTCGTCTCCATCCAAAAGGGGATTGTGTATCCATCGGTATTTCCGGTATTTGCGCATAGGTCCAGCCGCCTTTGCCCTGAAATTTTTCGAGTTTATATTTTCTTTTGACCAATGGCTTTTCCGTCATCGTCTTGCTGTTGTATAAATTGAATATTGCGTTGCATCCCTTTCCATTTGGTACGGCTGATAGGAGAGTCTTTAAAGACCTTTTTGAATATTTCTTCGCTCATCGCTTCCCATTCCTGTGTACTCAGGTTTAATACTTCAGGAATTGGGTTGAAATGTATTTCGCTATGTGGTTGGCTGAAACGGTTCCAGGGACAAACATCCTGGCAAATGTCGCAACCAAATGCCCAGTTGTCAAAACGGCCTTTCATTTCTGCAGGTATCAGCATATCCTTTAACTCAATGGTGAAATAAGAAATGCATTTACTTCCATTCACCACCCTGTCCGGCAGTATAGCTTCTGTAGGGCAGGCATCTATACATTTGGTGCAGGTGCCGCAATAGTCGCGGGCAAAAGGATCGTCGTACTCCAATTCAAGGTCAGTGATCAGGGTAGCAATAAAAAAGAAAGAGCCATTTTGTTTGTTGATCAGGTTCCCGTTCTTACCTATCCATCCAAGACCGCTTCGCTGCGCCCAGCTTCTTTCCAGTACCGGCGCCGAATCCACAAAACCGCGTCCATGCACTTCTCCTATCTCCTCATGAATAGTGTGAAGAAATAGTTTCATCTTTTCCCTGGTCACATCATGATAGTCTTTGCCATAAGCATATTTGGAGATCTTCGGCGCCTCGGTCTTTTGCGGTTGTGAAGGGAAATAGTTTTTGAGCAGGGTGATAACGGACCTGGCGCCCGGCACCAGTTTAGAAGGATCCACCCGCAGCTCAAAATGGGTTTCCATGTATTTCATCTGGCCATGCATACCCTTATTCAGCCATTGCTGCAACCTTACTGCATCGTCGTCCAGTCTTTGGGCTTTGGCTATGCCGCAATGATCAAATCCAAGCTTCGAGGCTATCTGTTTGATGCGCAAAGTATGTTGATGGATCGTGCCCAGGGTTTGATCGTTTTTTGTACTGTTCAGGGTTGCAGGTAAAGATAGGTAATGGGTCAGCTTGAAATTCACCACATAGCATCATAGGCACATAGACCACACATAGGTCAAACTATATGCCCCTATGTTTCTATTGTGCCGCAGCCTGCCCTGACGAAGGAGGGGTGGTAAAAATATGCGAAGAATTCAGTCTGCCAACTACTTAAAGATACGTGCCGCCTGTATTATGGTTTTTTTTGTGTAAAATTGTTTTTGTTTCAGCAGCTATGCCTTTGCTATGAAGAGAAGACTGACCACCTGCCTTATTGTGACCATTTTTTGTACGCTGCAGGTCTTTGCGCAGGACCGGTCGCCGGCCAGGTTTGGCAAGGTTTCATCTGAAGATTTCAGCCAGGCTATATATGACATTGACAGTAATGCCAGCGCCGTGGTTATTGCCGATATCGGCTCCACCGAAATTGAAGGAAATAATAAAGGTGGTTTTTCCCTTGTATTCAAGAACTACCGGCGTGCCCGTGTATTGAATAAGAACGGGTATGGCATCGGCGATGTCAGGATCACGCTTTATACAAACGGGAATGCAGAAGAAGAACTGCTGAACCTGAAAGCGGTTACCTATAATGTTGAGCATGGCAAAGTGGTGGAAACAAAACTGGACACCCGGTCGTCTGTTTTCACCGAGAGAATGGATAAGAATACGATCGTAAAGAAATTCATTTTCCCTGATATCAGGGAAGGATCTGTCATCGAGTTCCAATACTCCATCCGTTCTGATTTTATCTTTAACCTGCAGCCCTGGGAATTCCAGGGAGGCTATCCAAGACTCTGGAGTGAGTATGCGGTATCCTTACCGGAGTTCTATTATTACGTAACCCTGTCGCAGGGTTACCAGCCTTACTATATCAAAGAACAGAAAAGCAGGCCGGGAACTTTTATTCATGCAGATGCAGGCGGTACCGGCTCCACGGAAAGGACCCGTTTTGAAGCGATGGTCACTGATTATCGCTGGGTGATGAGAAATGTGCCGGCCCTGAAAGAAGAAAGTTATACTTCTACGCTGGATAATCATATTGCGAAGATCGAATTCCAGCTTGCTGAGGTTCGCCAGCCATATACCCCGCAGAATATCATGGGAAGCTGGGAGCAGGCCTTTGAAGACCTGCTGAAAGACGAGGATTTCGGCTATGCACTGAGCAGGGATAATCCCTGGCTGAACGATGTAATGTTCTCGGCAACCCGGGGTGCCGTCCAGCCGTTGCAGCGGGCAAAGAATATCTATGAGTACATCCGGGATAACATGACCTGTACCGGGTACAACAGTACGCAACTGGCCCAGCCATTGCGAAATGTACTGAGGAACAGGAGTGGTACCGAAGCCGAGATCAACCTGCTGCTGGTGGCCATGCTGCGCAAGGCAGACCTGCATGCCGAACCGGTATTGCTCAGCACCCGGTCGCATGGTTATACATACCCGATGTATCCGCTGATGTCAAGGTTCAATTATGTGATCGTGAGAACGATCATTGACAGCAGGGAATATTACCTGGATGCCAGTGAACCACGTATGGGGTTCGGCAGGCTGGGGTATGATTGTTATAATGGTCATGCCCGTGTAGTGAATGCAGAAGCCACACCGGTAGAATTGGTCCCCGACTCATTGCTGGAAAGAAGCACTACATCAGTGTTCATTATGAACAATGGCAATGGTGATCTTGAAGGAAGCGTGCAGCATTCGGCAGGTTATTATGAATCCGGGCGGATCCGCTACGAAATGAAAGAAAAAGGTAATGGTGAGTTTGAAGGGTCAATAAAAAAATCATTTCATGCCGACGTAGAGATAAAGAATATCGTGATAGATTCATTAGATAAATACGATGAGCCGGTGGCCGTCCGCTATGATTTTGACATGAAACAGGAGAAGGGTGATATCATTTACCTGAACCCGATGTTTGGAGAGGGATATAAAGAAAACCCTTTTAAATCAGCCAACCGGTATTACCCGGTAGAGATGCCTTATACCATGGACCAGACCTACCTCCTGCAGATGGGAGTGCCCGAAGGATATGAAACGGACGAATTGCCAAGACAGGTGATGGTAAAACTGAATGAAGAAGATGATGGGCTGTTCGAATACCGGATCACTGAGGCAGGCGGAACGATCTCCATGCGTTCACGCCTGCGGATCAACCGGACCTATTTTCAGCCTGAAGAGTACAGTATGTTGCGGGAGTTCTTCAGTCTTGTCGTAAAAAAGCATAATGAGCAGATCGTTTTTAAAAAGAAGAAATAGCATGAGATGGCGACTGATAATATTATTGTGCATTATAAGCATGACATCACTTGCACATGCTGCTGAGGGTGATTATGCTTTTTCAAAGATCCCGGCGGGATTGCTGAAGAATGCCAGTGCGGTGAAGCGGGCAGAGGAAATGACATTTGAGATCACCCCGGCTAATAAAGCGATTTACCGCCATAGGATCGCCTTTACCATCCTGAACGAACAGGGCGACAACTGGGCTTATTTTTCTGAATGGTATGATAAGCTCCGGAGCATTGAAGTATTTGAAGGGACTTTGTTCGATGCCGGCGGAAAAAAGATCAAAAGCCTGAAAAGGTCCGATATCAAAGATGTGAGCGGAACCGATGAGATCAGCCTGGCCGATGACAACAGGGTCAAATGGCATAGCTTTTTCTACAAGAACTATCCTTATACCGTGGAGTATGAAGTGGAAGTTCGTTATAAGGGCACCATGTTCATCCCGGACTGGACGCCAATGCAGAAATCCATGATGGCTGTGCAACAAAGCCGGCTGACTATGATCACTCCTGCGGCCAATCCACTTCGCTATAAGATGTTCAACTATGCCGGTGAGCCGGTGATCACAGAAGATAAAGGCAATAAGACTTATTCATGGGAAGTAAAAGATATGCCTGCCGTGATGAGCGAATATGCTTCTCCGTCGTGGCGGGAGATCACTACCAGCGTGATGTTAGCGTCGGAGCATTTCGTGATCGGCGATTACGAAGGAAGTAATGCCAGTTGGAAGGACTTTGGCAAATTCGAATTTGACATGAAAAAGGGCCGGGATGCTTTGCCGGATGACCTGAAGCAGAAGGTGCACCAGTTAACAGATCATCTTAACGATCCCAAAGAAAAGGTCAGGGTATTGTATGAGTTCATGCAGCAGAATTCGAGATATGTCAGCATCCAGTTAGGCATAGGAGGCTGGCAGCCCTTTGATGCAAAATATGTAGCGGCCAGGAAATATGGAGATTGCAAAGCGCTGAGCAATTTTATGTATGCTTTGCTGAAAGAAGCAGGTATCCGTTCGGTTTATACATTGATTAGCGGTGATGTGCCCCGTGATTATCTTTTGGTTGATTTCCCCCGTTCACAATTCAATCATGTGATCCTGTTTGTACCGGATGGCCAGGATACGATATGGCTGGAATGTACAAGCCAGACAAAACCAGCCGGCTATCTTGGCGGCCCTACAGCAAACAGGTATGCGCTGGCGGTAGAAGAGAATGGGGGAACGATTGTAAGAACACCTGTATATAGTGTAAAAGAGAATATGCAGGTACGTAAAATAAAGGCCACACTGGATAATGAGGCTACATTAAAAGTAAACATGGCGGCCACTTACCAGGCTATGCAGCAGGATGTGCTTCGCAGCCTTATTAATGAGTTGTCCAAAGACAAACTGAAAGACCGCCTGCAGGAAGAACTGGATCTTGGTACTTATGATATTGACAGATTTGATTACCGGGAAGAAAAAAAGATATTGCCTGTTATTCATGAATCGCTGGACATTACTGTCAGTAATTATGCCACTATCACCGGTAAGCGTTTATTTATTACTCCCAATATCATGACCCGTTCCTACAGGAAGCTCAGCCAGGATACTGCGAGAAAATATGACCTGCAACTAGAATCTGAATATACCGACATAGACACGACAGAGATAGAGTTGCCCAAAGGGTATGAAGCAGAGGCCATGCCACAGGATGTAACGATGAGTACCCCGTTCGGTAAATACCATTGCTCCGTAAAGCTGAAGGGGAATAAGCTATGGTATTACCGCCATATTGAAATGTACGGTGGCCGCTTCCCGGCTAATCAGTATAATGAACTGGTGAAGTTCTATGAAATGGTGTATAAAGCCGATCGCAACAAAGTGGTGCTTTTAAAAAATGACACCCTCAAAGCTTTCTGACTTTTACTTTTCTTCAATGTGCAGTTTATGAAAAAACCGGTGCAGGGCCGGCGCCAGTATCAGCCCGATATTGGTGATGAATACGATGCCGCTGAATAATGCATAAAAAGAGGAGAACCATTTTCCGCTGTCTGTATTGATGGTCATGACCGGCCCCATCCCGCTTAATATCATTGAGGCATTGTGAAAAGCATCCAGCCAGGTGATCGCCGGCAGATACTGCTTATCCCTTGTCATATAATAACCAACGGTGCCGATGATAAGACAAACGATGATAACGAGGAAAGCAATAACAAGATTCTTTCCCAGCCGCTTGTAATATATTTTGCGGCTGGCTAATGGCTGGCGTTTGTGTTCATACATAGCGGTCAGTTGCAGGTGGAGGCTATCTGTTCATCTATCTTTTTCTTCAGGGGCATATAGGCATCGGTCTTTTCTTCTTCCAGTAATTTTTTGGGTAAAATAAGCAATGCATAATTCCGGCAGAAATCTACTACAGGAAAAGTGCCGAACAGCCCCAGGCTGCTTAAGGCAGCGGCCTTCCCGTCTTTTTCCTCCATCACCCAGCTGCCAAGAGAATAACTCATGCCGGTTGCCGCTTTAGGTGCATACTCCATTTTCATAGAAGCGGTCTGTATCTTTCTCAGTTCTTCTGCCGACTCCTCACTCAATACCTGTTTGCCATTGGCCTTTCCTTTATTCAGCAGCATTACGAGAAATTTTATGAAATCATCTCCTGTGGTGGTGGCGCCGCTCGCAGGGTTCACCGGGCTGCCATCCATCGTAGTGAATGTGGTGCGGCGCATCGCCAGGGGAGTGAATAATTTTTGTTTGATGATCACATCAAAATTCTTTTTGCTGATCACTTCAATGACACGGGCTGCAATATTCGCCCCCATATTGCCATACCAGAAATCGGTACCAGGATTGGTACGTATCTCTTTGGCGGCATAGCGGTTCACTTCTTCTTCCAGCGATCCGGCTTTTCGCGGCTGGAATACCTTGCGCATGAAATTGTCTTCATCTTTTATACCCGTTAAATGGGCGAGGCAACCCCTGATCGTAATGTAGTTCTTGTTATATCTTTCAAACTCCGGCAACCAGCGGCTTACTTTATCATCCAATGATAATTTGCCTTCATCCGCATAGATCATCACCAACGCAGCGGTCAGCCATTGGCTGGCGCTGCCGATAGGCGCCTGGGTCTTGGTATTGAATTCCCCGAGCTCTTTTTTATAGATGAGAGTGTCTTTCCACAGCATCAGCACCACATCCTTGCCGAGGGCTTTTTGTTTACTTACGAATTCCTGTTCAAGGTCCTGGAATTTAGACTGCCCGGAAACAGCCTGTAAGAATAGCAGGAAAAGGGCTAACCAACTGCTTTTGAGACAGGTTGCACTAACTTTATATGACATAGTTACGGGGATTTCCGGTCTGGATTGTGATTTGAGCATAGGGTTTAAAGTTATTTGATTTTTTGTACCCTTAGCCTGTAATTCTGTTAAGCTTCATGCAT
>JAEUVJ010000024.1 GCA_016787085.1 Chitinophagaceae bacterium
TGTGTCTTTGCATGATCGTATCGGCGACAGAATATAGCCGGGCTTCAGCAACTACGATCATTCAAATCCCCAGCGTATTAAAGTATTATGTAGACCGTTTATAAACATATTATTCCTCTCATACCGCTTTACATAGGATACCAATGTTGGCTGCAGCTATTTTGCAACTGCTTTGTTTAGTTTCTTTAATAATTCCTGATTAAATGTCTTACGAAAAACTGCTAAGTCGTGATAAATAATTCCCTTATCACTGTCCTCAATCTCATTTGTCAAAAAGTTATGTACTAAGTCAATTTGCTTTTTGGCTTTTTTGCTGTCAATGTTTAAAGGATTGATTATTTTTCCTTTTGTCCTTGGCTCTCCACTTTTTGGTTTTTGCAAACCAATGTAAATTGAATTTTGTTTTAAAATGTCAAGCTGTTTTGAACTTACAAAAGCATAAAATTTTTTGTCTGTCTTATGAAAAATCTGTCTCATAAAACTTAGCTGTTTTCCTTTGTGGTCACCAAATAGCATTTGAATCCATTCTGTTTCAAATGCAACATCTGTTCGTCCGTCAATCTTTGAATGAAAAACAAAATGGTCTGCCCAAAATGCTTTACCGATTTCCTCCATTGCAATTACAGAAATAAACAAAGCCGTCGGATAAGATTTTAGTTTGTATAAATGAAGAGAGTCAAAATGAAGTCTAATTCCATTTTGCAATGATAGTCCTGCAATATGTTGAAGCTTTCTAAGATTTAGTTTCATTTGAGAGTGTCTGATATAGTTGCAGCCAACACATAAATTTACGCCGTACGCACCATGAAATCAAGAAAATTGAATATTGGTTTTTAAGTAGTTAGTATTCGCAATTTCAATTGTTACGGCGTCAATACAGCGGTCAATCAAGTTTTCCCTTTCTCCAGAGATCATTCAAAACAGGGGAGGCTGAAGGCATTATAATTCTATTTCACCGGCACCAGCAGTATCACGGCAATGCCGTTCTTGTCATACTGCACATCAAGATCGGCGCTGATAGCAGCGGAGCGGTCATTCATTTCTTTGATGCAGTTGTCTATCTCTGTCGTGTTCTTGTCAAGTGTGGCGCCTGCATCCTGTAGTTTCAGCGAGAGTTTATTCTTGAAGAGGTCAATATGCACCAGTGTTTCCCTTCCGCCGGAGTATTGTACGATCATCCGCAGGGCTTCTTTGAAGATGATGAATACTTCGTGCCGGATCTTCATGTCTAATTTGAGGGATCGTACCTTTTTATCGAGAGCCAGTTCTATATTGGCGCCATGCCTGTTCTTCAGTGCATCGGCAAATTCCATCATCCGCAGCAGCGATCTTTCCATATTGTCGTTCTGCGGGTCAATGCTCCATAGTATATCATCCATGGCGATGATCATGTTGTGGCTGGCATTACTGATCTGCCCGATATATTCTTTGGAACGTTCGATATCCTTATCCGCTTTCATTTTTGCCATCTCGCTCAGTACATTGATATTGTTCAGCGTGGCATTCACATCTTCGTGCAGGTTGGAGGCGATCTCCGTCCGTACGTCCTGCAGGGCCACTAATTTATTCACCCGTTGTTTGTCTAACCAGTAGAACACAGCGGCGATCACCAGGGCCAGCAGGCAGAAGAACCACCATGTTTTCCAAAAAGGAGGGTTAATGTGAATGACAAGGCGGGTAATGTTCTTACCCGGTACACCTTCTGCATCCTCGCTTCTGGCCATGAATGTATAAGTGCCCGGCGGCAGGTAAGAATAGATAGCCTGGTAATTCTTGTCGGCTACGATCCAGTCCTTATCTAATCCTTCCAGTTTATACCGGATAAGAAAAGCTGCATTATAACTGAGGCCGGAGAACTCAATAGCGATGGAATTATTTTTTGGCGCCAGTTCTATCCTGTCTTTATGCAGCAGCGAATCTACCAGCAGGGGCCGGTTACCCAGCCGGAAGCCGGTGATCCGTACATCCGGTGAGAAGTTGTTGATCTGTACTTCATCGGGGTGGAAGGATACCAGTTGGTTCTCTGCGCCGAATAATATCCTTCCATCCGGCAGGACATAGGAAGCGGCTACGATGAAACGGTCATTGACGATGCCATCTACCCTGTCGAAACGGATAAAGATCTTATTGCGGATATTGACACGGTAGATACCGCTGGTAGAAGATACCCAGAGGTATCCCTGTTTATCTTTTTCTATCGCCTGGATATTGCCGCCGAACAGGTCCGGCATCCCGATGGTCTGTACGATCCTTTGCTGCGGGATACTATAGATGGAGAAACCTCTTGCTGCAATGATCATTGTGGTATCGTCGTATTGCAGCACGGAAGCGACGGCATCCCAGATCAGTTTGCGTTCCGGGGGCTCTTTTTCGCTGAAGTGCATGATCACTTTATTACTGGCCGGATCAATGACGTACAGGCCAAAGGCCGATGTACATACCCAAACATAGCCCTGCTTATCTACCGTGATCTTAAGGATCATGTTTTGCGGGATATCAGGAATGGGAATGATGCCATCATTAAAATGCTTTTTCCCTTTTTGTGCATCCCATTTGAATACGCCGATGCTTTGTGTGCCGAGCCACAGGTTGCCATACCGGTCTTCGGCTATTTGTCTCACTGTTCTGTTCTGTAGCGCTGGCGGGTAGTAATCGGTAGCAGTACGGGCGGCCTGGTCAATTTTCCATATACCCGGCTGTGCACCTACCCAGATGGTATTGGAGTCCTTTGAGGCATACATGCTCCACATAGAAGGAGTACTGTTCTCATTAAAGCCACGGATGTTCAGCGGCACCATATTGAAATCCTTGTCGTAGTTGTAGAGCCCGTCGCCCCAGGTGCCGGTAAGTATCGTTCCCCATTTGGTAGGCATCAGCGACATCACGCCACCATTCCCGGGCTTGCCTGATACCCGGTGTACCTGCCGGGTATTGGTGAAGAACTGGTCCTTCGGGTTGAAACGATAAAGACCATTATTGCTGGTGGCGATCCAGATGTTCTCTTCATTATCTTCAAACAGCGCATTGATCCTGTCATAATAAATGCTCTGTTCATTTTCGTAGCCGTTATAGACTATCTGGAACTGTTTTTCTTTTTCCAGGTAATGGCCAAACACTCCCAAGCCTTTGACCCATATTTCGCCATTGCGTTGCTGCATCATACCCCGTATTTCATGATAGGCTTTTAGTACAGGATCAAGGGAGTAATTATTATGTATGACGACCTGCGTTTGCAGATCATAGCAATAGATAGCGGAGCCACCTGTATGCCAGCTGTCGAACCAAAGACGGCCTTTGTTGTCCACAAAGAAATTGGCAGTGATCGTCAGCTTCCCGATCTTTTCGACCAGGTCTTCTTTTTCTGTATTATGCCCGGCGTAGCTGTATTGGTTCGATTGTTTATTATAAACAACCGTCCCTTTGCTGGTACCGATAATGTACTTGCTGGTTCCAGGCAACTGGCACATACCGGTCACTTTCCAGTCAGCCGCCGGCATGTGCACAAAATCACCGGCAGGTTTGAACAGGTCATTCTTTTCATCATAGATCAGCAACTCCACATTCCATAGCATCAGGAAGATATTTCCCTCTTCATCAGTAATGATCCTTTTTTCCGCATGCATGTTCCGCGGATCGGAGGGCTGGATAGGCACTTCTTTAAACTGGAATCGCTTTGTATCAAAAATACCAGCTTTGATACCGCCCGACATGATCCAGAGATTCTTCTTTTTGTCTATCATTACCTGGCTCACATAATTTTCAGGAATGGCCAGGGGATCATTCTTCTTCGCCGTAAATGAAATGAAACGGACCCCATCGAACCGCTGCAGCCCGCCATTAGTAGCTATCCACATATAACCATCCGGGTCCTGTGTCACATCCAGCACTTCATTGGATACAAGACCGGCCACATTGCCGTAGTGAGTAAAGGAATATTTTTTAGGAGAGAGCTGTGCCCATAGCTGTCCATACAGCATCAGCAAGAACAATATACAGAACCTGGGATGGGGCAAAAGAATGAGTTTGTTATAGTCCAAATTTAACCAATGAAAGGATAATATGCCTGTTTTGCCCGGTGGATCAGCAGGATAGGGGATGAATTGATGAAAACGGTGTTTGAATTGGGGCGGGAAATATGAGGTCTGAGGTAAGAAGTCAGAAAATGTCGGATGTTATTTAATGTGCTTTAGCTGTTACATGCAATTTTTTCTTGTCTCCGGGTAGTGGTGTCAGTCTGAAGTCTTCGATATTTTTCACCACATAGGATCATAGACACATAGACACACATAGGTGTGTCAAACTATGTGACCCTATGTTTCTATTTGGTGAATTTTAACCAGGCCCTTTACCAGCCTCCGGTCTCACTTCACCGGTACCAGTAGTATGACCGCTACACCGTCGGTACTGCATTGAATATCGAGGTCGGCGCCGATCTCTGCTGCTCGGGTATGCATATCCCTGATCGCCTCTTCGATCTCTACGGTGTTCTTGTCGAATGCTGCAGAGGTATCCTGCAGTTTAACCGAGATCCTGCTTTTGAACAGATCAATATGGGCAAGTGTATTCCTTCCGCCGGCAAGCTGAACGATCATGCCAAGGGCTTTTTTGAATATCAGCAGTATCTCATGCCTTGTTTTCATATCCGGCGTCAGCGATCTCACTTTTTTATCCAGGGCAATTTCTATCGAAGCGCCGTAGAGGTTCTTCAGGGAGTCGGCATATTCCATCATGCGGAGCAATGATTTTTCCATCGTGTCATTCTCCGGGTCAATACTCCAGAGTATGTCATCCATGGCATGGATCATGTTCTGGCTTTTGGTACTGATCTGCGCAATATATTCTTTCGAACGTTCGGCGTCCTTATCCGCTTTGATACGAGCCATCTCGCTCAGCAGGCTGATATTGTTCAGTGTCGTATTCACTTCTTCGTGCAGGTTGCCGGCTATTTCCGCCCTTACCTTTTGCAGCGCATTCAGTTTATTCAGCCGTTGCCTGTCGAGCCAGTAGAATACAGCGGCGATCAGCAAAGCCAGCAGGCAGAAGAACCACCATGTTTTCCAGAAGGGCGGCCGGATATAGATCTTCAGCCGCGTCTCATTGGGGCCGGGGTTGCCTTCTACATTAAGAGTGGTGGCTATAAAAGTATAATGACCGGGAGGCAGATACGAATACGTGGCCCGGTGATCTTCATCAGCGATCTTCCAGTTCTTATCCAGTCCTTCCAGCTTATACCTGATCGCATGGTCCTTGATATATTTCAGGTAAGAGAATTCGATCTCCAGTGAATTCTCATCGGTGGCCAGATCCACATTGTCGAGGCGTAAGACCGAGTCAACCATCAATGACCTGTTCATTACCCTGAAATCGGTGATCATGACCTTGGGAAAATGATTTGCATTGACAGGTATGGCGAGCGGGTCAAAAGCGACGAACTGCGCCGATGTGCCAAACAGCATGGTGCCGTCAGGAGAAGTATAGGATGATGACAGGATGAAATAATCGTTGGTCATCCCGTCATTCCGGTTAAAGCTGACAAATATCTTTTTAAAGATGTTCAGCCGGTACAGGGCGCTGTTGGTGGAGATCCATACATGACCGGTCTTATCTTTTTCAGTTGATGTGATGGAACCCGATATATTCTCTGACCGGCCAATGGTCGTTAGCTTTTGCCCGATCCTGTTGTATAGGAGGATGCGGGTAGTGGTAGTAAGCACCACCAGGCTGTCATTGTAGTCAAGTATGGACGATACACCTTCTTCCGGCAATTTGATAGCAGGCGCTGCCTTGTTATGGAAATGGGTCACTACTTTATTGGTGGCAGGATCTATCATGTAGGCGCCTTCCACCGAAGTGGCCACCCACACATAACCCTTTCTATCTACTATGATCTTATTGACCTGCACATCCGGTATCGCTGCGAATTTCGTAGCCGCTTCCATTCTCCCGGCTTTTATATCTCCGGCATTCAGCCTGAAAAGACCGATGCCCTGCATGCCAAACCAGGCATTGCCCTGATCGTCTTCTGCTATTTCCCTCACTGTTCTGTTCTGCAGGCTGGCCGGATTATAATACGCTGCTGAACGCCGTTGCTGATCATAGATAAAGAAGCCCGGTTGTGATGCCATCCAGATCGTGTCGCTGTGACGGGAAATATACATATCCCACACAGAAGCAAAATTCTTATCGGCTATGCCTTTGATGCCGACAGGAACCGGTTCATAATTCTTATCAAAGCGGTACAGCCCGTCGCCCCAGTGACCAACCAGTATAGTGCCGTCCTTATCGCGGGCAAACGAAAGAGGGCTGCCATCCCCCTTCTGGCCTGTGGTCCGGTTTTTATGCGGAACATTCGTAAAGAATTCCCGTGCAGGATTGAAACGGAACAGGCCATTATTGCCGGTGCCTGCCCAGATGTTGTGTTCATTATCCTCGATCAATGAAGTGACAATGCGGAAAGCCATGTCCTTTTCGTTGCCATAACCGTTGAATACATGCTGGAATTGTTTTTCCTTTTCGAGAAAACGGGCAAGCACCATTACCCCCCTGATCCATACCGTGCCGTCCTGCTGTTCAAAAAAACCACGTACCTCGAAATAGGTCTGTAAAAAAGGAAAAAGGCTGTACCCGTCCACTGCAAATTCGTTCTTCACCAGATCGTAAGCATATACAAAGGGTGTCCCGTTTTGCCAGTTACAGCACCAGAACCTTCCTTTTTTGTCAAAATAAAAATTGTACGGGTTTAACTTCCCTTCAAAACGATCAATTGCCGCAATGTTATCTGCATTATTGCCCGCATAGCTCAATCGCCGGGTAGCATGGTTATATACGGCGATGCCGCCGCCCTGTATGCTGATCCAGTAGTTCTGTGTGCCGGGCTGCGGTACAAAATCAGCAATGCGCCATTCCTTATTTTGTAAAAAGAAATTATGGGCCGGTGAAAACTCATTCTTCTCATTACTCCATGTCAATACTTCCCAGCCTGCAAGCAGCAGGAAAACATGCCCGTATTCATCTTTGATCAGCCGTTTGATACTGCTCCGTAATGATAAAGGGTTCTTTGGCTGAATGGGAGCTTCCCGGAAGCTGAGCCGCCGGGTATCGAAGATCCCGGTCTTGCCGTTACTTAATAAGATCCACAGGTTCTTATTGCTGTCCATCAGCAGTTGTACCACGCCGTTGACAGGCAGCGAGCCCGGGTCGTTGTCGTCATGACGGAAGAGCTTGTACCGGATACCATCATAGCGCTGCAGCCCGTCGGTAGTGGCGATCCACAAATAGCCGTTCTCATCCTGCACTATATCATGTACCTGGTTGGAGGCAAGCCCGGACGAACTGTTGAAATGGGTGAACGTAAAACGCTTCTCCTCCTGGCCGAAGAGGGCAACCGGAAGCAGGCAAAAAATGATATACAGCAGTGGCTTTTGCAAACGGTGTCGTTTGTATCTCTCAAATATAAATAATGATGTCTCAAAATGCCGGTTTCAGCAGTTGAATTGCCAGGAAAGGGGATGAATTGCTGAAATGCCTGACTGAACCGGGAAGAGGGCGGCTGGTGTATGCGCAATTCGCTCATGTATTCAGCCAACTCATGCAGGGTTGAATTGCTTTTGCATGACCTGCATTGCAATTTTACTCTATCATTATTCATTAAACCATTAAACTTTTTTTATGCAACGGTACAATATCTTTCAGCAGATACACAAAGGGCTCAGGGCATTATTACACGAAACAGCCCTGCAGGTGCAGCATGCCGACTTCTGGAATGTAGAAGAAGGGGATGAGGCGGTAGAAAGGATAGAAGAAGTGATCCGCTTATTTGACAAACATGCTCACAGCGAGGATACGCTGGTATTTCCTGCTGTAGAAAAATATGATCCCGCGGTGGCCGATGCATTTGAGCAGGAGCATGTGAAAGATCATTTGCTGGCCAACCTGCTGGCGGTATCCATCTCCGGCTACAGAACGGCATCTGTTATTACCGGCAAGGCCGAAGCCGGCAGGCAGGTGCAATCGGCATATTCAAAATTCATGGTCTTTAACCTCGAGCATATGGCCAAAGAAGAAGAAGTACTGAACCCGATCCTCTGGCGCCATTATAAGGATGAAGAACTGCATGCCATCACACAGCAGATCATCTCTAAGATACCGCAGGACTATATGGCCCGCTACAGCAAGTGGATGATGCGTGGCCTCAACAATGCCGAGATAACCGGCTGGCTGAAAGGCGTGGAGAAGAATGCGCCGGAGCCTGTATTCCAGGCGCTGTTTGCCACGGCAGAACAGGAATTACCAGCCAGGCGTTTCCGCCAGGTACTCGAAAGCCTGAGCGAAGGGGCGATGCTTGCATAACTATTCACATACATTCAAAAACTAACAACATGAAATACCTTATCTTATTTCTGCTCGTAGTGATCCTGAAGGACAGGTTCTCTTCGCGGTTGCTGCGCCAGAACATCCAGATGATCTTGTAGGATAAACAGGATATACAGACAGTGTCACCCCGGCGGATAATGCCGGGTTTTTTTGCATAGTTCATGTTGTGGGCAGTACTGATTTGATAAATGAGCTTTCTGTTCTTAAAAAAGAGGAGAATCTTTCAATTTTGAATTAATAATTGGACAATTAACATCGTATTTCTTTGTAATATCTCTTGTTAAATCAATAACCCATTGCGGTGAATCAGGTGACACAAAGATGTTCTCGATTAAATGTGATAATTGAACGTCGACATGTGCCCCTCCTTTGTCGAGATTAATCAATTTTTTATTTTGATATCCAATTCCCGATATTATACAACGTAATTCTTTTTCATGTTCAAAGTTTTTTCTTTTATGAATATAAGGAGCAAAGGCATTACCGTATGGTATGAAATCTGTTTCATAGTCAATGTAATTTACGACTCCTATATTTACCGAGATGCTTGTTCTGCTAAAGGACTTTATTAATCTATTGAAAGTCGACTGAATCGCAACTCCTTCGTTGGATTTAAGATATAGTTTCCACATGGCCGCAGATTCATGATCATTTATATGCCAGCAATTAATTGCCATTTCTTTCTTGGTCTTTTGATTCAAATCATTCATGAATTCTGGTGTGTACCTCTCATTCAGTACTCCATCCTTAATCATCTGTTCGAATCGCATTGATCTTTTTAATAGAGTTTCTTTTGATATTGAACCTTCAAAAACGTCATCAAAGTAATCTGCCCTGGCAAAGAAAAGGGAGCTCGAGTTTAATAAATCAACAAATTTTGTAAAGTCGAGATATCGCCAAATCTTCTGATCAGCGTTTTGTGGTGGAATAAAAGTTGGATGGTCTACGTACATGAGTATTGCACACAACGTTAAAGTATTGGCGATGTGGCGGTATTTTGTGTTCCGTCTGCCCGGTGCTGCTGATTAAAGATACAAAAGTTCATTATTTATTCTGTTTCCCGGCGTTATTCATCGGCTGGAACTAAAGCCAATTAGCGAGCAAAAAGTTGAGAATATATTCGTGGCCCCGCCATATCACCAATGAAGTATCAGCGATTCGTTGCTTTTGTTCACTTTTGTCTGCTGTTGCAAATTTTGTCTGTTAGTTCGTTGTAGCCTGGTGTTTGTATTCCGAATACGTAATAAACGTTTTTCCATCGTAAAGATAGAGGCCTGTTTCTCTCGTACCCACCCATAGATTCCCGATTTTATCCTCCAAAATTAACCAAACCCCTAGATTGGGTAGTCCTTCTTTTGTGGTAAAACGAGTGAAAGATTTGCCATCGTAACGGCTAAGTCCAGCACCACCAAACCAAAGGTTTCCCTTTTTGTCTTCTATAATTCGGGCAACCATATCACCGGATAAGCCATCTTTTTTTGTAAAACTTGTAAATGATTTGCCATCATACCGATAGACCCCACCCCAATTGCTGAACCAAATATTCCCGTTTTTGTCTTGCAATTGAGGCCAGGCCCAATTATGAGCTTTTGGCTTTGGCCCATTTTGAAATAGTTCCTTTAGTTTAATGTTGATTACAGATTTACCATCATAACGATACACACCTTCAGTACCTCGTCCACCAAACCAAATGTTACCTGCTTTATCTTCTAAAATATGTTCCGCGTTATTGTTAGTGCTCATATAACCACCTGCGGCCTCAGTAATTATAAACGGAGTAAAGGATTTGCCATCGTAGATATAAACACCATCAACTGTTGCGAACCATAGTTTTCCGCTTTTTGCTTGCATAATACTGAATACCCAATGCCTGGAGTTGCGATAGTTTTGATTCTTGTTGGGAGGCAGATTTTTTCGTAAAGGAATCTGGATTTTGGCAAATGTTTTACCATCGTAAAGACAAAGTCCTGCTTCAGTACCTATCCAGATTTTACCATCTTTATCTTCCAAAATGGAATAAATATTATTACTGTTTAGCCCATCGGCCACTAAAAATTGCTTAAACGATTTACCGTCATATTTGTAAAGTCCATTTTCTGTGGTGCCGAACCAAAGATTACCAACTTTGTCCTGCAGAGCACATTGAACATTGCCATATCTGGGTGAGCCGATTGTTTTTATAAGTTTTGGATGATCTTTTGGTAAGTCTTTTTTAACTGGCCCGTTGCAGGCAGTGCCAAAAAATAATATTGTCAGAAAAGTAAAAACTTGCCTTTGTGAGAAATATTTTTTCATGGTCAGGAGAGATGAAGGATTTCAAAAAAATAGCAGCTTGATAATTTTGTGAAACCATAGAATTCAGCCCCCCTGTTATAGGCAGTTTTATTTCTTTTGGGTCACAGTTTCCACCTTGTCCGGATCAGTTAATAATTTAAGTTTATTTAAGTTCTGAAAGTATTAATTTCTTTTGCTTAAATGTGTTCATTATTGCTTTTTCTCTTACTGTTGGATCGCTACTGTGTATTAGTTCAAAATATTCAACTGGCACAACTTGCCATGATAAACCATACTTATCTTTGCACCATCCACAAGGCCCTTCTTCTCCATTAGAAGTAAGTGCTTCCCAATAGTAGTCAACCTCGTCCTGGTCTTTACAATTTATGACGAGTGATATAGCTTCGTTGAATTTAAACATTGGTCCTGCGGCAAGAATGGAAAATTCTACTCCCGCAAGTTCCATTACAGCAGTCGCAAAACTGCCATCATTGCCACTACCGTCGGCATTTGGCATATTTTCAAATAGCCGATAGTCTTTCAGTTTGCCATCTTTAAATATGGATAGATAATATTCAGCAACCGCTTTAGCATCTTTTTCAACCCAAAGACAAGGAGTGATTTTTTGATTGTTCATTGTATATGATTTTTGATTGTTATTAGTTAGTCCTTTAATTTTCTATGTTGTTTAAAATCCGTTGAGAGAAGCATAATGAACTTTTAGTTATTTTTAATAAACATTGATTGTCTTGTTGTGTCGCCTTAGAATTGCCTACAACGGACAGAGCTTGCTGCTGTGCTGGTATTTTATAATGTCCAGCCCGGAGCCGCTGCCGATTGAAAAACTGATGATGAAGATAACAACAAAAGCTGATAGAATTCCGTCAGCTGGATATGGGCTGATAGCGATATGAAGTTGAGAATATATTCGTCTGCCAGCATAGCAGCAAACTCCCTGTTATGCGTTCGCCCTTGTCGCATTCCCGCATTGAAGTCTGTAAATGTTAGTTACGCCAACTCAAATTCTTCACAGTCAATTCTGACATCTTTTGACAGCAGTTTTTGGTTTAGCAAATTACAATAAGGTTTTTCATTTTTCATTGTATAGTTAGTGCAATTATAGCAGGTTCTTTGTACACTTATTATTTCCTGTTTGTTTAAGAGTAATATTAAGTTTGAGATGTTCTCCCATAATATCAATTTGTCTGTTTCAGTCGCACTTGTAAGTATTTCTGTAATAGGGTTTGCAAAATTTTCTGTTGCTGAAACAATTTTCTTACCCGAAGCAGTTAATTGGATAGTGTAACTTCTTGTGTCATTACGGTCTGCAATTTTTTTTATTAAGTTTTTTTGCTCCAAGGTTTTTATTGCGTCGCTGATTGTAGGCTTTGTAAAATTAAATTCCTGTGCAAGATAACTTACCGTTGTTTTGTCTGCTGAATGATACTGGATGAAAATGAGTAATTGTATTTGTATTGGGCTTAAGCTATGCTCTTTTGCTTTTTCCCATAGCAAAATTCTAAAAACCTGTGATAGCCTTTCAAGCCCGGCAACTATTTTATTGCTAAGGTTTGAATTTTGATTTATAAGATTGAATACCGACATAATTTTTAACACTCTGAATATGATGCTGCAAAAATACCATTTACGGCTGTAATTGTTTCTAATGCAATTTTCAAGCCGTCCTGCATTTCCATATAAGGCTTTTCTGCGATTAGGTCTATTGACTTAATTAAGCCCTCTGCTCTTATAAGCCCGTTATTGTCTAAAAGCATTGCCACTTTGGTTTTAGCTTCCATACAATTAGAAAGTATATCAATAAATGTTGCGTTGCATTTTAAAGTATTTCTGCTGTCCATAGTTAAGATTAGTTGCAACCCTGCATTTCAATAATGTAATACCCCTTCTGTTCAATAGCTGAAACCATTTCTTCTGAAGCAGTTTCAATGTGGCAAAAACTACACTCTTTAGCTGATAGCGGTTGCCCTGATTGGTCTTTTGTTATTAAATATTCTTTTCCGTATTGATGGATGATGGTTTCATCCATTATTTCTGATGGTGCTACAATGTCAAAGTGCATAATAGCTCCGTTTGATTTTGTAACATAAGTATCCCAAACAGCTACTTTCATTTTTATAATTTTGATTTTAGGAACAAGAATATGAATAGCCAAATAATGCCTTTGATAAGAAAAAAACAAAACCCGGCTATTCCCATTCTTGTAATATTTTTTTAAAATTCATTTTTGTTGATGTAAGGGTATGTCCAAAGAATAACGGTCAATGTAACTGCTTTAAACCAAGCTGCATACATTGCCTCCACTGCGGCTGTATCATGCCCTTTTCTGGCTAAGAAACCTTTAATTGTTGCTGTGATTGGGAAAATAAAAGCAACCATGTAGCGGTAATGGATAATAGGAACAGTGTCCACATTATCTGTTTTATTTTTCTTAATGCTGTGATGACGCAAAGCAATTTCATGTTGGTAATTAAGCCAATCTTGGTCATATGGCTTGTTGCATAAATCCATAATCCATTGCCCAAACCTTGCCCTTACTGCTGTGAGATAGTCCATGTTTGGCTGTCCGTTTTTGGTAAAGTAATGTACCAAATGTTCGTTGCCACCTACAAAGCCATACCACAAGTCAAGCACATCATTAGTCTGGTCTTTTAATACTTCACCAGCAAGGCGAAGATTTTTTTCATCGTCTTCTGTGAATAGCACTGTTTTTTTAAGGAGTGCAAGGTCTGCAATGCTTACAGGTGATTGCCCTACTTGTCCGTAGGTGTAACCTTTGATTTGCTCTGTCATTTTAAACTTTTAAATGTGAATAACAGAACAAATATAGTAAGGATTCCTAACTAAAATAAAAAATGACAATTTTTTTTAAAACTTGTCAGAAATAGTTTATATAGGTGGTGAGTGGGCTTGGTATTTTTGAAATAGAGTGAAGCCAAATTTCGGAGAGTGTTCAATAGGGTGACGCATAACGCCTGTATTGGCGCTAGTATCCGAAGCTACAAAAAAATCAAATACCTGGCTTTCAGACAGATGATATTATACGTTCTTTATTTACCAGTTGCTTCAATACACGATACTAAACGAGTAGTAAGTATATGTAAGCGTTTGTATCCGTAAGTAACTGTTCTGAAAGCACGGTTCCTGGTGACCTCTTTATAAAGACAAAAAACCTGCAGCAGGACTTTATCCTGCTGCAGGCTGTATGATCAATGCCATGGATTGTAGCAAAACAATCCATGGCATTGAATGAACTGCTAACCGTTAACGGGCAACAGCGAACCTGTTTTTATAATTCATTCGGCGCTTTCGGCCCCGGCACTACATTGCGCACCGGTTTGGTAGATTTCAGAAAAGCAAAGATGGCTTTGATATCCGTATCGCTGAAATTCTTATATACGAACCAGGGCATGGGCGGCAATAAAGGGCGGGCTTCTTTCAATCCTTTTGATTTGCCTTCACGTATCGCACGGAAGAACTGTTCTTCTGTCCAGTTGCCGATACCTGTCTCATCAGAGCTGATATTGGCGGCATAAGATTGTCCCCAGGGGCCGATAGCGGAAGTAAAGGAGAACAATACCCATCCGTCTTTCAGGGCGTCTTTATTGGTTCCGCCCGTCGGGAAGTCGGAAGGATGACCACCGAAGCGGCGCTCCATGATCAGTTCAGGTCCGTTGGGCCCGTGTTGCATGGGTGAGTGACAGTCGTCGCAACCCACGGCATTGACCAAATAACTACCGCGTTTGATCAGGCTATCCTGGCTTAGCGCTACTTCTTCTTTTCCTTCAGCCTGTTTGGCTTCTGTATTGGTGCAGGCTACTACAGCGAATGATATGGCAGTGGTGACCAGCGCCAGTATCAGGAACGTTTTTTTCATTGTTCTGATTTTTATGGTTGAAAGGTTTAATTACAATCCGAATACAAGACCAACAAGCAGGCTGACAAAGCCAATGATATTGGCCGCCTGCCTGATGTTATATACAGAGAACCATTTGCTGCGATACTCCTGCCAGTTAGCAGGGTAATCGGCGGCTGTCCATGAATTGATCACATCATTGAGCGGTATATTCCCTTTTAATGCCAGGGTGATATCCGCTACAAGGGCTACCAGGGCTATCACGGTGCAGATGAAAAGAATGCCCGATGGATTGGTAACGCAAAAAGCGGTCAGCAGACACGAAGCTGCCAGCGCCAGGTAATACACGCCGGATAAAGAACTGCGCAGGTTGCGGTCTAATAATTTTCTTGACTCGATATAAGTAGCCGGTTGCATATTCTTCATCACGTTCGACATGGCCAGGATATAGAACAGGCTCTGGCTAACGACAATGGCATACAGTGCCAGGGTGATGAATAAAGAGATCTTGATCGCCATAAGTATAAGGTTTAAGGTCTGGTTTTTAATTACGGTGCAAATTAGGCCCGTGACAGGCGGGTGACAATGGGATGCTGCGCAAACTGTAGTAATCTGCGTATGAATTGAGACTTGCTTTTGGGGGATAAAAGGGGCTGACTAATTAGTGCTGTCATCCTTCGACAAGCTCAGGATGACAAAGGGTGACAAGGATGATAGTTTAATTGTCAATATCCCGATAACCTCAATATGACGATCAAACTTGCTTTTAGTCAGCCTCTTTGTTATCTGCACTTATCTTAAACCCTAAAAATATATCACGCCACGACGCAACGTCCTTGCAGATCACTCTTTTTGTAGCGCCTTTATGCCGCAGCGTGAAAAAATACTTTTGCGATAGCCTCTGATATCGTTGTGATCATTTACCAGGTCTTTTCAAATGAGCTCTTATCCATCTTCCTGTTCACATCGGTAAAGTAAGAGTTGTATTTGCGGGAGAGCATCAGCGGGTCTTTGTGAAAGAGCCGGCTGATCAATGCAAGGGGGAAAAGAAAGAGAAAGAAGACAAGGGTCAGCAGAACGTTGGGCATGATATAACCCAGGAGTTGAGCCAGCTTCATCCACGCCCATTCTATTTTTTTGCTTAAATAAGCCGAAGCTGCCCCGGTGATGCCAACGGCGAGAGAAACATAAACGGCCCATTTCCAGCCAAAGAGCAGGTACATAATGAGGAATCCCATTGAAATGACCAGTATCGTTGTACGGGATGTATCTTTTTTCATACCGGCATCAGAATAATGAATAAATAAAAGGAGCTACTGAACTGGCGCCACCGAGAATGATGAGCAGGCCAAACAGTAAAAGAATAATGATGACCGGAGCCAGCCAGAACTTTTTTCGTTCTTTCAGAAAATTCCAGAGGTCTTTTAAGAATTCCATTTGATGCGTATAATAACAGTGCAAACTTACTTGAATATCCTGTATGTATCGCTCAATCAGGTTTGAATTCCCGTTCCCACTTTTCCCGGTCTGCATAACCAGGCTGTTCGGTCTTCTTCAATACCATATCATTGATCACCAGGTAATCCATATCGGTAGCCATAAAGCAACGGTATGCATCATCCGGGGTGCATACCATCGGTTCGCCGCGTACATTGAAGCTGGTATTTATTAAAACAGCATAACCTGTCTTTTCTTTGAATGCCTGCAGCAATTGCCAGAAAGCAGGATTGGTCTCCCGATGAACGGTTTGCACTCTTGCTGAAAAATCAAGATGCGTCACAGCCGGTATATCACTTCGTTCCTGGTGTAGTTTTTCCCGCATACTCATTTGATGATAGCCGGAAGGTAGCGGTTTTCTTCTTTGTTCAATGATGTCAGCGACCAGCAGCATATAAGGTGATGTGCAGGGCAGGTCGAAATAATTGGTTGCTTCTTCTGCCAGCACGGAAGGAGCAAAAGGCCGGAAGCTCTCGCGGTGTTTTATTTTCAGGTTGAGTTTTTGCTGCATTTCTTTATTTCTCGCATCGGCAAGAATGCTTCGGTTGCCTAATGCACGGGGGCCAAACTCCATTCTTCCGCGGAACCACCCGATCACCTGTCCGCCGGCAAGCCAGGCGGCCACTTCCTGGCAGAGCGTTTCAAAATTCTCTTGTTGATGGTAAACAGCTTTGTGTTTTTTTAGGGAACGAATGATCTCTTTGTTATCATAGTCAGGACCAAGATAAAATCCGTGAAGCGGTATTTTTTCTTTTGGTACGGTACGCGGTTCTTCGAAATAGTTATAGTGCACCATTTGTGCTGCTCCCAGCGAGCCGCCTGCATCACCCGAAGCCGGTTGAATGAAAACGTCTTTGAATATCTTTTCCCTGATGATCTTTCCGTTTGCCACGCAATTCAATGCCACGCCTCCGGATAAACACAGGTAGTCAGCCCCGGTGATGCGTTTGGCTTCTTTGACCATATTGAGTACGATCTCTTCCGTCACCTGCTGGATGGCATAAGCGAGGTCACACTGTACTTGTTCAGGCTGGCCATCCGGCGGAACGGCAGGAAAACCGAACAACTGCTCCCATTTTTTTTCTTTGATCATCTTTAACCCGGTAGCATAATTAAAATAATCCTGGTTCAGCCAGATAGAGCCGTCTTCTTTGATGGAAACGAGATGCTCTTTGATCAGGGCAATGAATTGTTGTGTGCGGGAGGAGTGGGGATCGCCGTAGGGCGCCAGGCCCATCAGTTTATACTCGCCGGAGTTCACCCTGAACCCGAGATAATAAGTAAATGAGGAATAGAGTAAACCAACAGAATGAGGGAACCGCATTTCTTTCAGCAAGGTGATCTCAGTTCCCTTTCCATGGCAGATAGTAGCAGTAGCCCATTCACCTACGCCATCTATGCTGAGTATGGCGGCCTCTTCAAACGGAGATGAGTAAAAAGCGCTGGCTGCATGGGAAAAATGATGTTCCGAAAAAAGCAGCTTTAGTTTCTTTTTCTCATACTGGCCTGCTTCTTTCAGTCCTTCACGGATCATTTTTTTCAGGAACATCTTTTCCCTGATCCATACCGGTATGGCTTTGCAAAAAGAAATAAGTCCTTTGGGAGAGAACGCATAATAGGTTTCCAGCAACCGTTCAAACTTCAGCAAAGGCTTATCATAAAAAACAACGGCATCCAGTTCATCAATAGTGATGCCTGCATGATCAAGACAATACCGGATGGCGTTGACTGGAAAATCAGGCGTATGTTTTTTGCGGGTGAATCTTTCTTCCTGTGCGGCGGCCACGGGCTCTCCGTTGATCAGCAGGGTAGCTGCCGCATCATGATAAAATGCAGAGATGCCAAGAATTGCCTTCATGTATGTTTTTTGTTTATCCGCAATAGAAAGAATGAAGATAATGATTCAGGGGATTGAAAAGCAGCCAGCGATGATCAATAAAAAAGCCGTCCCGCCTTAGGCGGGACGGCTTTGTATAAGTTTTTTAAGGGTAGCTTTTCATAGTTGTATAAGCTGGCCCATCCGGCATACCACTGCTTTCGGCCTCCGGGCAAAAGTTGGCAAGGAATATATCTTTAATGGCAGCCGCAAATAATTCTGTTTGTCTTTGTTCAGCAAGACGGCGGCTGACTGTTGAATGGTCTGATGATCGCTTATATCCCGGGTATTCGATCGTAATGACACGCATCGCATCCCTGTTCTTCAAAGAATCTTTCTCATTGACGATAGCGGTAGATCCCCATGTGCCGAGAGATACACCGCTTCCTCTTTTGGCGTTCAGCACGGAGCCGGTCATATTTCTTTTCTGCAGAAAACCCGCCGGTGATGGCCTGGGATCTTTATAGTACAGTGCGGTCGGTGACCTGTCCGGTTTATTGCCTGCAACATTGCCACCCCGCTGGTGAATGAATGAGGCCATACCGATAGCGAGGATACTGTCAGTAGTATAGCCGAGGGCGAGGCCATGCTGATCGGTACGCGGATCCGCATATATACCTCCGTAGCTGGTGTCCCTGATAGCATGAATATTGGCGATCCTTTGTGGTTTGAACAAATGGATCAGTTGTAACAGCAACCGGTTCTCCTGTTCGATCTTCCGGCCCGCATGATCGGTAGCATTTTCTTCATCAAACGCTTTTCCGGGCGATGGCATCTGCCTGTTGGGATCTATGGCTCCTGTATGGGAGTAGCGGCCGATATTGGAAGTGCCGCCGATCTGCGCAGGTTCACTCATTGCTTTGAATGCATTGTCAGGAAATAAAGCAGGAACGATGATCACGGAATAATAAGGTTGCTCTCCATGCAGTAACCCATTCAGCAGCCAGTAGGCTACATCAATAGATGAAAGCTCTGAGCCATGCACACCGGCTATCACCAGCGCTTTCAATGGGCTGCTGCCGGGAATATAGTAAGCATTTATTTTTCTGCCTTCTTTTGACTCACCAAGAAGAAATGCCGTATTTCTTTTCTCCTGTATAACCATTTCGAGATCTTTCAATGAGTAGGATGACCGGTACAGGTTACTGTTGCCTTCAATAACGGAGGCAAAGGAAGGAATACCTGTAGTGGTGTCAGTATCGCCTGTATTTTTATTAACGCTAATGCTGTTCTCTTTACCTGCAGCGAAGAGCAGGGTACAGGCAACAAGGGTCACTATGAATATGAACCATTTCATACAACTTTCATGAATAAGGTTTGTGCCGGCAGCGTTTGGCTGCGGGGAATGAGATTACAGTTTAATGAATTCTACCCTGCGGTTGGCCGCCTTGCCTTCTTTTGTTTTATTATCAGCAATGGGTTGCGTTTCGCCTTTGCCTTCTGTTTCTATCCTGGATGCGTCAATACCAAACTCACCGGCAAGCAGGTCTTTTACCGCGGCGGCTCTTTTCTTTGATAATTCCATATTGGCATTGTCATCGCCGTCGCTGCTGGTGTGGCCGATCACTTTTATCTTCAGCCCGGCATTATCTTTCAATACACCGGCTATTTCTTTTACCACGCCATATGATTCAGGTTTTATCACAGCGCTTTGAAAATCGAAAAGGATACCGGTGGTAGAGAATTTCCCTTCTTCTACCAGTTTGTGCCTGGTATCGGGTTTACCGGTAGCCACTTTGATATTGCCGAGATAGAAACCCAGTTCATCGTCATTGTAGCTGGAGGTTGTCAGTTTAAAGTATAACTGGTTAAAAATATATTTGGTAGCAAGCGCTTTGGGCAGATCATATTTCTTCTCTCCGTTTACCCATACCCTGAAGCGGGAACCCTGCACCTGTACGGCCACATGCGACACTTTGCCGTAGAATTTTTCAAGATTGGCGAACTCCTGCTGGTCGGATGTAAATGTTCTCCTGTTATCCGTGGCAGCGTAGATAGCAGTATAAGTAGTATTTCCCGCTCCGAGTCGCAGCAGCACTTCTCCTGCCTGGTATTTGGAAGGATAGTCGAGGAATTTATTATCTGTAGTAGAATCTTCTGAACTGGACAAAAAACCAAAAGAGAACATCGGATAAGTATAGCCGGTGTTCTTCATATGGAAAATGATATCAAATTCCATGGTGAAGTTTTCCGAGAAAAGTTTTTTGTTACCGGTCAGGTAAGAGGAATTCTCGTACATCCGCAGCCATTTGCCGGGATAGCTGTTCAGGGTGACCACTTCTCCCTTGCCACCGGTATTCCAGAGCAGCGGGAATTCCCCGATCTCATCCTGCTGAAAATCTTCCGTGTAAATGATAGAATCGCCGGGTATAAAATCAAAACGGGAATAGCTTTTTATCGCATTATCTTCTTCTGCTTTTGTGGCAACAGGTTCTTTTGCCGATGGTTTAGATGTAGATGTTTCGCCCGCAGGAGACGGTGTGCTCTTGCCTTCTGCTTTGTCAAGCGTCTTGTCTATTTCATTATCTATTTTTTTGTCTGCACGGTCTTTTGCCTTATTCTTTACTTTATTGAGAATGCCATTGAATTGCGCTTGTGCAAAGAAGCCGCCGGCCAGCAGCAGCACAATAAGGAATATCCTTTTCGTCATAGTTTTTGATTTTGACGCAAGGTATTCCTGCTGTTTTGGGTAAAGAACCGGTCAATGCATGAATTGGACGAAGAAGGGAATGAACTGGAGGTTTTTTAAAAGGGGATATGGAGAAAGCGAATGAACAGGGATCATTATTCTGATGCCCTGATGCTGACAACGGTTTTGGAAGGATCTAATAGTTCCTTTTGCCGGGTGGGATCAATGCGAACTTCGAATCGCGGTGTACTCATGGGTGAGGGGACCAGTAACAGGTCCATATTGGAATAAAGGGGAAAGTCTTTTGTGATCTCCAGTTTGCCGACGGTGGCCCAGGAAGAGTCGGTGCTGACTGAACGGATCAGGCCTACTTTCTTTTCCCCGAACATGATCTCGGCGTTGCTTCTGGGTGTGTAGTTAACCGCTGCCGGCGACAGGCGATACGTATAAGCGATGACTTCGGGTTCGCCGGCATTTTCTTTTAGATTCGCATGCCGGGAAACCAACTGGATCATTTGCTGGTACTGTATATCATGGCCGTGCTCTGTTTCGCAATTGACATAGCGGATACCTTTTTCCCCGCAATAGATACTCAGTGAGCCATCCTTTTTTGCATTATCGTTGTCCTGGAAGATCGTATTGTATTTATCATCGGCGAGACGCTGGTATAAGGCACTATCTGTGGTCAGAAATATATCATCGGGATCTTCTTCCTGGTTTATATAAAGCCGTTTGGCATCTTTCTCCCGGATATTGCCGGGAAGAAAACTGTTGATGGAGAATTTGCCATTGGTATTATTGTGCAGGGCAATGATACACCTGGGAGTCTCCGGTATCAATTGCAGTATCCTGTTGGCAAATTTTTCGATCTCATCAACTGCCCGGGTGCTGACCTTGCCAAACATGGTAAGAGTTTGTATAATGCCTACTCTTGAAAACATCCTGTTCGGGTCGAATGTATAATACTTCCCATCCAGCCTGAACTTAATATTCCGTGTTTTATAATTTTCAATTTTGATCAGCAGCCCGGATTCTATTTCGAGCAATCTTTTGGCAGCATTGACAGAAGTGATCTCATCATCATGCACATTGACATAGACAATGTCTTTCTCTTTTCCGTACTGAAAGGTCTTGATCTGTATAGTGCGGTCGCCTAATTTATGGAAGATGGTATTGATGAGAGGACTATTGGGCTGTATGACCACCTTTCGCATACTGGTTTGAGCAGCCATTACCTGGCTGACAAACAAAAGAATAACTGACCAATGTTTTTTTTGCATTGCGGGCATCATCAAAATATGCACCAAGTTAAATACCAACGATTGAAATTTCACCGGTTGGCTGGCGTATTTTGACAATTAGCTTGCCTGTGTGAATAAAATGAGAAAAACTACTTGGCGGGCTATGGTAAAAAGGACAAATTTTTATTTAAACATATGTCAACTCTCAATAGGCGTTTTTCTCGCCTTTGGCCATGTTAAAAGCGGTCATCAGGATGACCCTTGTGTCTAACCACAGGCTCCAGTTCTCTAAATACCAGAGGTCATATTGTACCCTGTCATTCATATCTTTTACTGTTCTTGTTTCACCCCGGTAACCGTTGATCTGCGCCCATCCGGTAATACCCGGTTTCAGGAAATGGCGGATCATGTATTGTTTGATCAGTTTGGAATAGTCGTCCGTGTGTTTGAGCATGTGTGGTCTTGGTCCTACAATGCTCATGTCACTCATCAGCACGTTGAAGAATTGCGGTAGCTCATCAATATTCGTTTTACGCATGAATTTGCCCATACGGGTGATGCGGTTATCGTTTTTGGTGGCCTGTTTCTGATCGGAATCCTTATTCACTTTCATGCTTCTGAACTTGATACAGTTGAATATTTTCCCGTTCTTCCCGCTTCTTTGCTGTATGAAGAAGATAGGCCCTCTTGATTCGAGCCATATCAATAAAGAAATGAGGGGTACCAGCCATGACAACACGAGCAAGATGATGAGCGAACTCACAATAATATCATACAGGCGTTTTTTGATACGGTTACCCACATCATCCAGCGGTTCTTTGCGCAAGGAAAGTACGGGCATGTCATTGAGGTAATCAATGTGCACCGGTTTCCGTATAAACTGGTTCAGGTCAGGGATGATGCGGAAACGGATACAGGCCTGGTCAGCCTGGCTGATCAGTGAGTAAATGCCCTTTTGCTGTTCAGGAGATATGGTCGAGAATATTTCTGTTACATTGTACTGTTTGGATGTTTCAATAACATTGTCGAGCCCGCTGATGATAGGATAATGTGAAAGCTCATTAACGTTACGTTCTTCTTCACAAAAACCGACGATCTCCGTTTTGACAGGCTCCTGTTCAAGATAGGTGGCTAAGCGTTTGGCGCTTTCATTATAGCCCAGTATCATTACTTTTCTTACGATATGATCTTTGTTCTGGAACAAGTGATGAAGCGCCAGGTGTACAAATCGGTTCAGCAAAAGGCTGATGGCAAATGATACAAGGACGCTGATGATAAAAAGTCTTGAGAGATCTGATTTGTAAAAGACAAGATAAAGCATGATAACACCCAGGAAGTAGGCGAAGGCCTGCATCGTATGTTTGGAGAACTTCTCAAACGAATAGATGTGTTTTTCATTATACACATTCATACCCCAGCTGATGCCGATCCAGGCTACATTTCCAAAGAACCAGAAGTAGGTGTACTGCACTTTGTCCTCTGCAGGAATATGGTTCTCAAACATGAACTGGTTAATAACGAACACCGTGTTCAGGACCAGCAGGTCGAGAATAACGAAACTGATCCGCAGTAATATGGCTAATCTCTGGTTCATAAATTTCTTCGTGGTTGTTTTACCTGAATTATCAAATCATCATTCGGATATGGCGGGTTGTTCTTTCGGATGGGAAGCTAATGCCGTGGCCTGCCCGGCAGTAAGTCCCTGCCGTGTTCTTACTTTCTCCTGCCCGGTTCGTATTTTTAATACCTGTTTATAGAAATTCACCAGCTTTGTCTTTTCATAATCCCATGACAGCTCAGTGATGATGCGGTGGTATCCATATTCGCCCATTTCTTTTCTCGCTTTTTCATTGTCTAACAGCCAGGTGATCTTTTCCGCAAAATCTTTTGTGTCAGTATTGGTGGCATACAAAGAAGCTTTCAGCGCAGACACCCTTCCTTCTTTCAGGTCATATTGTACAATCGCTTTTTTCAGGGCCATATACTCCATGATCTTGTTCATGGTAGAAAGATTGTTCATGACTGTCGGCTTATCGGGATTGACACAGACATCGGCTGTATTGAGTACATCTACCAGTGTGGCATCGTCCACCCGGCCGTAGAAGTCAACATATTCAGTAAGTCCCATTTCTTCCGACAGCTTCTTCAGTTTTTCTACATCTGTACCGCCTCCTACAATAGCGAACTGAACATCCTGTCTTTGCTGTATGATATGTTTGGCCGATTCCAGCAGCAGGTCAATACCTTCCTGTTCACCGATAACGCCAACATACCCCACCAGGTATTTCCTTCCTTTTTTGTATTGCTCGTTACCGGGTGTCAGTTTCAGCCGGTCTAATTTTGGGCCGCTTCTTACTACGGTTACCTTTTCTGGTGGCATCTTGCCGCGGTTGATAGCGATCTCCCGGTAACTTTCATTGGTGGCAATACTATAATTGGCCGACATAAAGGTCAGCCGCTCTGCCCACAACAGGAACCGGTAAAACATTCCTTTCTTATTGTATTTGGCGATATACAGTTCAGGATTGATATCGTGATGGTCAAACACGTATTTAACACCGAAAAGTTTAAAGAACCAGGCGACGATAAATATCAGGTCCGGGGGATTACACCCTTGTATCACATGAAAGCGTTTTCTGAAATATATCTTCCAGCTCAGAAAGAATTCCCAGAAAAGGGCCGCGCAGTATTCCCGGATATACCCCATAGCGCCGCGGGCTTCCAATGGCAGCGGGTGGCGGTAGATATGGATACCGTTGATGCATTCATACGATTTTGTATATCCTTTCATCTTAGGACTGATGATGGATACCTCAGCGCCGTTTTCTTTCAGGGTGTTGGCTTCCTGCCATACCCTTCTGTCAAAAGGCAACGGAAGATTCTCCACAATTATCAGGATATGTTTTCCTTGGAACATAGGGGGTTGTTTTACCAGTTAATGCCTTTGTAGCCTTTTTTGTTACGGATATCTTCGGGTAGCCGTACCATGTCAATGAGCGGATGCTCCCATTCTACATTCATCAATACATCTACGTATTCTTTTTCTTTGTTGTTGACAATGATCAGCTCTGATTCCCGCATTACTTCACTGATCTGTGATTTCATCAGCCTGGATAAATGCGGAATATGCGTATCAATATATTCTTTGTTGGTACCGGTCAGGTTGGACAAGTGCACATTCTTGTCATAGATAGCGATCTCATATCCCTTTCCCAGTAATGTTTCGATCAATGCCACTGCCGGTGAATTGCGCAGATCATCCGTACCCGCTTTGAAACTAAGCCCGAGGAAGCCCAGCTTTCTCTTTTTTGTCTGCTGGATGATCTCTACGGCGCGGGTGATCTGCAGTTCATTGGTTTTATCAATGCTTTCGATCAGCGGGGTCTTTACATAATGGTCATGGGCCAGCGTCTGCAGCCCTTTCAGGTCTTTGGGCAGGCAGGATCCGCCATAGGCAAAACCAGGTTTGAAATAGTACGGAGAGATGTTCAGTATTTTATCCTTGCAGAATATGTCTATCACTTTGTGTGAATCAATATTGAGCGCTGCACAGATATTACCTACCTCATTGCCGAATGATACTTTCAGTGCATGAAATGTATTATTCACATATTTCATCAGCTCTGCTACTTTCACATCTGTAATCACTACTTCGGCAGGCAGTTGCCTGTACAGGGATGCGACCGTCTCTGCTGCGCCCGGGTGGTCAGACCCAAGCAGTGTCAGCGGCGGATTGAAGTAGTCATATACAGCGGTTCCTTCCCGAAGGAACTCAGGGTTGGAGACCATTGCAAAATCCACATTCCTTTTTTTGCCGGAAAATTCTTCAATGATGTCTGCAAATTTTGCAGAGGTACCGGGCATCACAGTAGAGCGGATGGCGATGATATGAAACTTATCTTTTGAACGCAGGATACGTCCGAAATTCTCGGCTACTTTGAAGATATACTCCAGGTTCAGGTGGCCGGTATGGCTGGACGGCGTACCCACAGCAATAATGGACAGGTCAGTTGCCAGAATTGCTTTGCTGTAATCTGTAGTAGCAGAGACCCGGCATTTATTATGCTCTTCCCGGATGATATGATCAATGTCTTTTTCAATGATAGTAGGCAGACCGGAATTGATCTGTTTTACTTTCGTTTCGCTAACATCTACGCCAATGACATGGTGTCCGTTGCGTGCCAGGCAGCCAAGGCTGACGCATCCTACATAGCCTAAGCCAAAAATGCTGATATTCATGGTCGGTTGATAATTTTAATGTATGTGTTTAAGGTTAATGTCTGTTTATCTGACGCATATTCTCCCATCAATACAGTGGATCTTTCTTTGATCATAAAGGAGGGAGAATACCATGCGAGTGTGCTTTCGTCGGTAGCCTCTATAGCTGTTGTGTTGATAGCCGGGTCAAATATCAATTCCAGGGTAGTGGGGGTTTCTTTTCTTCCGAGTATGTATGTATTGCCGGTTGCCTGCATGACATATACTTCCGGGTGAAGATGAAAGGGCATGTTTACAGTATAGCCGGGCTTGGTTGCTGTTATTTCATCGGTGATCCTGAAATAATCTTTTATACGGTTGAACTCAACGATTCTTTTATGACCGATATGGTGCCGGCGGTATCCGTCATGGACGGCCGATACCATATCGTACCCGTTAGATCTTTTTACCGTGATGGGTGACGACGTGTAATGGTTGAGCCATAAGGTTGGCCCGGATAACTGTGCCTGATCTTCCCCGTTTATAGTTACGGTGTTGTGAGCCAGGGTGCTGACAAAATATTTTCGCCATTCGGCATGGGTATGATAAGCATAGGTGCCCGGATCAACTAAGAAGGGATAGCCGTCCAGGTGCAGGATGACGGATAATGCATCAGCATGACCATGCGCTGCGATGGAAAGATACCCAAGCGGGGCGGCATCAAAATGGCAATAGATCTCTTTGTCAGCACCTAAATGTTTACGCATGATAAAGTGGCCTTCTTTTTCATAAAAAGCACTTTCGCATGAAGACCGGTGATAGTTGAACTGCTTCCATACGGAGTGACCGTTAAAGCGGGTGGTCAGCAACTGTGACTTGGCATCCCATGCTGCGCCAAAGCGCTTGAATTCAGGCTTGCTGAACAGTACAGCCGCTGTATTAAGGATGGAGATGAAATTATTGGCAGTAGTATCACCATCCGGAACAATGATCCTTGCATCGTCTTCATCCCCGTATTTGGGATGATTGCCATTCATATCGAGAAGGTTATTGATATAATGACATATCGCTTTTAATGTCTGGGTGTATTTGGCAGAGAAAGCAATACCTGCATGTTCAGCTGCTATATACGAAAGCAGGAACATATCTGTGATGAACTGTATGTAACCGGATGCTTCTTCTTTATTCACTCCGTTCTCACTATGTTGTTTTTGAATTTCTCTTTCGAGCCCCCGCCTGCTTTTTTTCAGCCAAACCGGTGTTTCATCAAACTTCCAGATGGTAGAGGCAATGAATAAACCGGCATATTCGGCGATCAGGTGATTGTTGGCCGATGAATGATAGGAGGGGTTTCTGGCACTATACACGCAGTGTGAATAGATGAGAGGCAGCCATGTATTGTCCCGGAACATTTTATACTCCTGTTCTTTTTGCCAGCGTTCATCTTTTTCCAGCAGTATCCAGCACCAGTACCAGTTGATGAGACGAAGGTTCACTTCAATATTGCTATACCAGTTTATTCCTTTCAGGTAAGGATTTTGCCTCGCCCAGGAGTCCATAATGCTGACGAACAGGTCTAACTTTTCTTTTTCCCCGGTAGTTTTATATTCAATCAGGAGCGGGAGAAGAAATCCGAGCCTGTTCACCTCCCATACGGCTTTGGCGCTGCCAAACTTATCAGAGCGGATATCAATGGTTTTCGAGAATGTCAGCGGAAAACTTTTGCCGGAGAAGAAGTCTTTATGAAAATCTATGTCTTCATCTATTACAAATGGATGTCCGAAGATGAGGAAAGACGGGGCTTTCTGATAACCCGGAAAGGAGAAATCAAGGTCTAATTTCTTTACATGCGCCTGCTGGTAAAAAGGTTTTGGGGGAAACAGCTTTTCGAATACACGTTGCTGCATTTGCCCCGCCCTGAATAAAACTTCAGGCAGGTTCATGGTGCTAAGTCTGCTGTAATACCATTTTAGTCTTCCTGTCATGATCAAACGATTTCTGCGTACAATTTTTCTAATTCTGTTTTTATGCTTTCAGGGTAAAATTCTATTGCGGTATTCATAGCATTTGCTTTCATGTATTCATAGCCGGCACGGTCAAGAGTAGCATGAAAAATGATCTTTTTCAGTGTTGTCATATCGCCGGGCGTGAACAGGTAGCCGTTTTGCCGGTCTTTTACCACTTCAGGTATGCTGCCTACCGGCGTTGAGATCACGGGCTTGCCATAACTGAATGCTTCGAGTATTGTCATGGGCATCGCCTCTTCATACGTAGGAAGAATGAAATAGTCACAGAGTGAGAAGAAGCGGTCTTTTTCGGCATCCTGTACCCAGCCGACATACTCAACGATATCGCCTATCCCGCCTTCTTCTATTGCTTTCAGCAGCCTGTCCACTTCATGGTTGCCGCCAACGATGAATTTACATTTGCCTCTTAAAGTATGCTGCTCTGCGGTGATCAGGTTGACGAGGTCAAATATCCCTTTGTGGTCGGCGATCCGTCCCAGAAAAAGAAAAGTGACTATTCCGGGCTGATGAATGGCTTTGATACAAACGGGCTGCTTATGTTCAACCGGGTTTTTAATGACCAGCAGTCTTTTAACACGAAAATGCTGACGAAAGAAATCATTCCAGATTTCAGACAGCACCACGAGAGCTTCCGAATGGTTGACCAGGAACCGGCACATGTATTTATAGAACCGCCCGCCTCTTTCATAACATTCATTGAAAGCGCCGGCATGGATGTGGAAGATGATCTTTTTCCCGAATATTTTTTTAGCAACGAAGCTCATCACGAATTTTCGCATGATGCTGCCGTCTTTGGCTCCATGGATATGCACGATGCTGATCCTGCGGTTGGTCAGTAATTGAAGAAAGAGCCGTAGCAACGCCCCGGAAAAAAAGAACAGCTCATAAAATTTATTTTTATACGAGAGTGTAGGAATAAAATTGAAAGGCTCTATATTCTTTGAATAGATACTTAATACAGCGCCAATGCCACCACGGTGGTTCCTGTGGTCAGGCCCGATATAGAGTACGTTGCTGTAGGGTGACGGCATGACTAATGATAACGACATGGTACGGTTAGTTAAGAATGTTTTTAAGTTTCCTGCCTAGTTGCTGCAGCGGCTGAAAGTATCCTTTCTGCCCGTCAACGATGATCACACCATCCACTGCATTGATCGTATGTATCCCATAATTGAATTCTTCATTTTTACCCGGCCTGATGACCATGTATTCTTCTTCTTCGAATTCAGTAATGGTGAGCCGGGAAATCCGGTTGATCGTCATGGATTCCCCATAATAGTTACTGCAGTTTTGGGCAGGTCTGTAAATACTGCCATCTACTTCAATAAAACTGCCTGCCGGCCTGGCGCCATTTAAATTCCTTTTCACCGGGTTGCCTGCATGAGGTGTATAAGGGCCCATCAGGTCATCGCTGTAAAAAATATGGAGATCACTATTGTACGTATCTCCGAGCAGCGTACCAAATAGCCAGTAGCGGCCTTCGTGTTTCAGAATGGTAGGGTCAATGACCGGAATGTCTATGACCTTTCTCCTGTTGATCAATATCTTTTTTACCGGATCAAACTCATAGCTATAAAGAGCGCCGCTGAATCCATTTTCCGGGAAAATATATATCCGGCCATTTTCTTTATATACAAAAGGATAGGACAGGTGGTCTTGTGTATCCAGTACTATATTTTGTGATTCTGATTTCAGGTCGCTGTCGCAAATCATCAATGATATCTTGCCATCAAGGCTATAGGAACTTACACTTTCGAAAAGTATGTTGATCCGGCCGTCATCGGTCTTAAAAATAAAAGGATCTGCATGGGAGATGCCTTTATCTTCAAGCGGCATCCAGGTGAATTGCAGGTCTGTTCTTTTATTCCTTATGATATCGGCAATATCTCCTTTCATGAAGCCGAGGCCCCATTGTTTCAGGAACAGCTTATCACTATATTTTTTCACAAGGCCCATAAGGCACGGTTTTGTTTATTTCAGTGCTGACCATTATATCCGTGAGGACAAAAATGATCACCCGGTTAATTATGACTGAAGCTTGCTGTTTCAGGCAGCAGGGCTTTCTGGTAATTACAGATCATCTGATCCAGCGAATAGTTCGCTTCCACATAATCATGGAGCGACCGGGCATCAAATTTCTTTTGTAATAAGTCGAACCAGGTTTTTGCAATAGAAGATGGATTTTTTGCCTGACTGAGCATTCCTGTATGTTCAAATATCATCTCGGCAGCGCCTCCGATATTTGTAAGTGAACAGGGAAGTCCTGAAGACATGGCCTCCAGGGCGGCTAATGAGAAGGTTTCAATGGAATAGGACGTTAATGTGAATACATCGGCTATATGATGGTAAGGTCTTACATCTTTTTGATGAGGAACGAAATGTACATAATTAGCAACAGCGCTTCTTTTTGCATGTTGTTTTACCTGTTCTTCATATTCCTTATCTCCTGAGCCTACATAAAGCAGGTGTGCTTTACAATTATAATCGCGGTGCAGTATTTCCAGTGCATCAATACCATAGGTATGCCCTTTTTCCGGGAACATCCTGGCTATTTTAGCGATTACTTTATCTGTTTCAGCTATGGCAAGCTGCGCTTTTAATTTTTTTCTGGCTTCCGTTCCGTTCTCATTCACAGAGAAATAGGCGGTATTGATGCCATTGTAAATGACCAGGGAACTGGCAGGCCGGAAGAAATATTTTTTCCCCAGGTATTCCTTTTGTGCATTGCAGATAAATATGACGGTGTCGTTCGGGGATATGGACCGGAAATAAATATAATTCAGCAGGTGTTCCTTAGTAGTAGCTGGTATGGTTGAATGAAGCGAAAGGAAAAATTTTTTCTTTTTGTTGAAAGGGAAGTAAAGCTTGAGCAAAAAGAACGAAAAGATCCCTACGCAAAAGACGGTATTAATATTGTTATCCTTCAATACGGCTTTGATCTTGCGGCCGACACGCAGGTCGTATTTGAATGATCGCTTGATAATAACGCTGCTGACCCCCGGGTCCATTTCCGGGAAGAGTTCATTGTCGTCGCTCAGGAGTATGACCAAAGGATCCCGGCCTGACCGGTAAAAATGATTTACCAGGCTGATGAAGAACTTTTCAGCTCCACCGACAACGAGGCCGTGTATGAGGAAGGCAACTCTGGGTTCGGACATAACGAATTGTTATCTAAGGGTCGTAATTATACGACCGAAAAGTACAAACAATTACTGGCAGATGCAAGTAATTGCCGCATATTTATTCTGCATTTGTAATCAGGAGTTGTGTATAACTATACGTCGGACTGATCTTTAGGTTAGCATAGCATTCGTAAAACTACGAGCAGGTATTAATGACACCAACCTATTTTTTATAGATTTTCAGATTGTCATAATACACAGCACTGCTTTCGGTTACTTTCCAGCGGTTTTGTCCGAGTTTGAAATATGGCGTTCCGCTATTATCTGTTGTTTGGCCCGTATAGGAGTAATAGAGTTTATCATTTATAAACGCTCTCACATATCCGGTACTGTCTTGCGACCATTTTACTTCAAACCGGATATGATACCATTTGTTGGGTATAATTATTTGCAATGTATCTGCCTGGTAGAAATTGACGCTATTGATATTCCGGACAATTTCAAATTTACCTTCAAAAGCATAAATGGCTAATACTGCAGATGCACCTGCTGTTTTGGGATGCCATTGCACCACATGCCCGTTATTATGACCAAAATTTTTCCAGTTCTCAAAGTAGCAATCATATTCAATAACAGCTTCGTCCGGGTTGAATTTACTGCCGGCATATTGCTGTTCAGAACGATACCCTTCCGATAGGCGGGTGGCGCCGGAAACAAACGAACGAAAAGACCCGGTACCATTTTTAAAAACAGAAGCAGAAACAGAGCCTTCTCCAAGCTGATCATTTACCAAAGATGCTTTTGTATCAAAGTTATTCTGATAGATAAGTGTTCCGTATCCGGTTATAGCTCCGAGGCCATCAGCGGGGAACGGCTTTATTTTTTCCTGAGAAGAAGCGCTGCTGCCACAGGTAAAAGACATCAGGGCGGCCAGCAGGAGTAACCCTATTGCTATCCCGCTCTGTGACAGTTTTTGCTGGTAAAGAAGTGTATGCATGCCAGGCAATGACCGTGTAAAAAATAAAAGGGTTATTCTTCCATCAGCAGTGCCAGCGACAGTAATAACAGAATCTGTTTTTCCCCATTCTCATTCTGTTCATGTGTGTTCAGTATGTCCCTGATAGCACCGATATTAAATATCTTTTGTACCTCCTTGCTGGAGCAGATCATATCTTCTATCACCTGCTTATGTGTTTTGTACCATTTGGATGCCGGTGTCGCAAATCCGATCTTTTTCCGGTGAACAATAGAAGAAGGGAGATACTCTTCCGCAAATTGTTTATGAATGATCTTTCCTTTTGAAAAGCTCAGTTTATACGAATGATGCAATGATTCGATGAAGTCTATCAGGTCGTTATCCAATATCGGCACCCGGCACTCCACGCTGAAATGCATCATCAGTTTATCGGTGTACATCAGCAGGTCATCCGCCAGTGAATTGCGCAGATCTAAGAAAGGGAAAGAAATAATAGATCTGTCGGAGGGTATTCTCTTATTCCATTTTTCTTTGAATAGACCTTCTTTTCTTCTAAGTATGGTCTGGGTATCGGTAAGGCCGCTCTTATTCAGCAGGCTGCTTAATTCATTGCCGGAGGAAATACTGTTGTATTCCCTGTATGCGATCAGCATATCTTTTTCTACAGCTGCATCATAGAACCGGCGTACATCTTCTTTTTTGAAATTCTTCAGGCCGGTAAGTTTTAGTCCGTTTCGCAGAAAACCGTTCCGTTCAAGGTGTTTCAGGAAAATAAGCCCTTTATATTTCCTGTATCCGTAGAGTGGTTCATCTGCACCCTGGCCGCTCAGTACCACTTTTACATGTTCCGAGGTCAGCTTTGACAGGGAATACATAGGGATGATAGAGTTCGTAGCGATCGGCTCCTCTACTATCCGTATGATCTTTTTCAGGTCTTCTATAAAATCGCTAAAATCAGTACGTACATGAATGTTTTCCAGCTTCAATGTTTGTGCCGTTACTTTGGCCATTTCTATTTCATCCGATTCAAACAGTCCTTCTTTGAAGCCGACTGTGAAAGTTTTCAGGGGCCTGGCCGATTTGTTTTTGGCTACAGCCGCTACCAGGGCAGAATCAATCCCCCCGCTGAGCAAAACACCGATCTCTACATCTGACATCAACTGGCGCTCCACGGCCTGTTCAAACAGATCGCCATACTCCTTTACTAACGAGGAAGCTTCCTGCTTCCGGCTTCCCATCTTTGGGGTTTGCACATAATATTCTTTGGTGAGTGCGATTTCCTGCTGGGAGAGGTCAAAGGTGAGCAATTGGCCTGCTTCCATTTTTTTTACATCATGGAAGATCGTATCAGGGGCGCCTACATACCGCATCTTCAATCCTTCAATGACGTTTTCCCTGTCATACTCCATCGGGATATAGTATTTAAAAGGACGTATCTCCGATGAAAATACCAGTTGGTTATTCTTGAAATAATAGTAGATAGGTTTAACTCCAAAGCGGTCCCTGGCAATGTGCAGACGTTGGTTCTTCTGGTCAAGAATGGCAAAACCAAAAATGCCATTGAGATCCTTCAGGTACTGGCTGATCGCTTTTTCGTTGAAATAGTTGACCAGTGTCTCGGTATCTGAGTGCCCTTTAAATCCGGTAAAGGACATTTTAGGCTTTAAAGTCTCATGGTTGTATATCTCGCCATTGAAAGTAATAAAGGCATTGCCATCACCGGAAGCCATCGGCTGGGCGCCATTTTCACTTACATCCACAATAGACAAGCGCCTGTGGGCCAGGGTTACTGCATGACCATTTATCGTGAAATTCTTTACACCGCTTCCATCAGGGCCACGGTGGTTAATAGAATCCAGGGATTCGGGGCTATGTTTAAAATTGATACATCCTAATATTCCGCACATAAAACACAATGTTGGTGGGTAAATGAATCAGGGGGCCGGTGGTTATGATTTTTTCTTTTCGGCAATGATCTTTAACCCAAAAAGATTAAAGAGCAGCGAACTATGCCGCAGCTTTTTCTTCAGGAACGACGGGCATGCCTTATACATATTTTCAATAAAGACCATAAAGGAGATATTCAGTCCGATATATCCCAGTTTACTATAGCCGATATAACCTTTTACTTTATGATAACCTGTAGCTTTTAACTGGGCACGCATTTCTTTATAGGTATATTCCTTCAGGTGAAAGCCTTCGGCATTTTCGCAGAAATCCCTCGAAATATCATGCGGGCCAGTAAGCCTATGGGGGGTTACAATGACGAGTTGGCCATCCTCTTTCAGGTACGTATGATATGCACGTAGCAGAGGTATCGTATCGTCCGGATGCAGGTGTTCGAATACCTGGTTGCTGTAAATGATGTCGTACGCATTGGCTGGTTCTGTCATATCGAACCCGTTGAATATCTTCAGTTCAAAATTTTCGGGTTTACCTTCTACAAAGGGTATACTGTCGGCGACCTCATACGCAACAATTTTTTTATAGTGCTTGGCTAGTTCCTTACTTAACAGGCAGTCACCGGCGCCTATTTCCATCAGTACTTTGTTCTTATCAAAAAGCCTTTTCAGCAGTTTGAGCTGCCAGTTCATCCTGGCTTCAGGAGTGGCATCCACGCCATGTGTGACTTCCGGGTAGGTAGTAAAAAGGTCATTGTAAACCCTTTTGTACAGTATCCTTCTGTCCTGGAGGGTGCTTTGTCTTAATTCGTTTGCCAGCTTTTTTTCGAGAACAAAGTGCTGGTACTTGTCGTATGCCATAAGGTAGAAGTTTTAGATGAAAGTAAGGGTACTTTATTTTAGTTCAGGTATTTGTTATATAGGTCAATATAGGACGCTGTCATTCTTTCGGCCGTAAATTTTTCTGATATCAGCTGATACGCATTTTTTCCCAGAGCCCGCGAATAACCGGCGTCCCTTTTTAAAACACTGATCTTTTCAATGATCTGCTCTTCATTCTTCGGGTCAATTAAAAAACCATTTACGCCATCCATCACAATTTCATCAGTACCGCCGCCGCGGGTAGCGATGACGGGCTTGGCAGACGCCATGTATTCAACAATGGAATTGGAAATGCCTTCTCCATGATTCTCTGAATTGGTGATCAGCACACCCGTATCCACTATTTGCAGAATAGATTCTATGTCATGTCTGTTACCGAGGAACTTTATTTGTTTATCCAGCATATCGGCTGGCACCTTCGCTTTTATGGCATCCATGTAAATGCCGTTTCCGATCAGCAGGAATACAAGCGTCTGGTCGGCAGCACACATTTTAATAGCTGCTTTTATCAATGTTTCCTGGTCTTTCCTTATCTCGAAGGCTGCTACCATGGCAATGATGAATTTGTCGCCTTTGCGTTCCCCCAGTATTTCTTGTTCTACATCCGTTACAGATTTCAGGTCGTTGAACCGGTTCATATCAATGCCATTGTAAATACAGACTGATTTTCGGGGTGGTGTTTCGTAAGCTTTTAGACCTGCCATTGAGTTGGCGATAAATACTTTGGCAAATGGCGACAATAGTTTTATCCTGTAATAAAGCGATTTATTGAAAGAATTCAGTTTGGCTGAAGCATCGTAGATGATCCCATGCAGAATCGGCTTATTGATAAATGCATTGGCAAAATTGAGATAAGCGCTGGCGGTTACATCCCAGGAATGAATGATGTCAGGCCGGAATGTCCTGATGATTTTTCTGAGTTTAAAGGCAAGGCTGAAATCTTTACTGTTTTTTTTGGTAATGGTCTCAAAAGTGATCGGCAGTTCATACACGTAGGGATAGTCAACCGTATCGGTCAGCGAGACAAGATACACCTGGAATGCGCTCTTGTCTTTCGTTAACCCTTTGATCAGTTCGAGCATCCGCCTTTCTTTACCCCCTTTTTTCAGGGTGTTTATGACCATTAGAATTTTCATAACGGGTACGGGTAAAATGAAACGTAATGATAGAAAAAAACTGCCATATTTCTAAATATTATTACCGGAAATGTGAACAGGCTCGTGGGGCTGAAACTCTTCACCAGCATAGCTTATATAGCGCAGCTCGGCTGCCAGCGTGCCGGTGATCAGATATACAAAGCCGGATACTAACTCACGGTTATGGCTGGTGATATACAGCATGACATAAATAAGGCAGACCAGTACGGGAGAGAATATCCGGAAGCTCCAGTAACGGGAGATAAAAGAAAAAAGCATGGAAAAATATATCACGGCTCCGACTGCCCCGAATTCGATGAACATCAGCAATACGCCATTATGTGCATCATACCCTTCATCGCCATAGTTCCTGGCCATAAACCCTTCATGGCCGATCCCGAAAACCTGTTCTTCACTGTTCATCACCTTCATATAGGCATTATAAGCTACTTCGGAAGCTTTGGCTCTCCAGTCCATGGAATCGAGTGACTCTGCTTTGAAACTGTTGCCCATCGCCCGGTTGAAAATGGCTACTGGTTCATCAATCAGCCGCGCCGTTATGACCTCCAGGAATTTACTGTCAATATGAAATACAATATTCAGTAACTGAAAGAGAAACAATGCCAGGACTAAGCAAGAGATTGTCACTACGATCAGTTTGTATGCTTTTTTAGAATTTTTTACCGATAAAAGGCCTTTGGCAATCAGCACCACCGCAACAATGATCAGTATCAGCAGGGCGCTTCTGGAAGTAGATAAAAGCACACCGAAAAACATAAATGGCATCAGGTAGAGGTTTCGCTTATGACCATGATCGGCCAGGTAATCGCTTAGCAGGAATACAAAAGTGACAGCACAGATATAGCCAAAAAAGTTATGATTGAAAATGGTGTAAGCCGGTGTAAAACTGAAATATATCCTGATGATGATGAGCTCACCGCCATGCATATAGGTCCAGATAAGATCACCAAAGCAGGAAAATCCGGCAATCACCAGGCTGGTGCCAAATATTTTGTATCCTCCTTCTTTCAGGTAAAAATAATAAGCAAGGTAAGCGTACACTATTGTAAACAAGAACTCTTTTACCACACCTGACGTAAGTAAACCATGTTCAAACGTAGTGGCCATCGCATAAGCGAAAAATGCAAGGATCGTTATACCATAATTGGTTGTCAGGAATGGAGGGAAACGGACATATTTGGCGTCATTTAATACTTTGATCAGCAGAGCTATGCTTACAAAAGATCTGAAGTTCAAGGGCATCCCCGGCATGTCAAAATTGATATCCGCGATCACACAAACAAATAAGAGAATAGCAATCTGTTTGGGTTTGTTCAGCAGCGCATGAACAAACCAGATTGCCGCGGCGATTATTACTATGAACTTGATTATTGCCATTGAGCCCGTTCTGTTATATTTTATTTTTTACTGTCCGGCCGTTCAGATCTGAGAGGCCGCCGTTTTAGGTACGTATAGTTTTTTGATATTTTTCAGGGCCGTATGAAAAACAGGGTAACGGAGAAATATTTTTTGTACCCGGAGTTTAATATTTACTTCCTTTTTTTGTTTCAGGAAAGCGAAAGAGTCCAATGCTTCCGCGTAACTCCGCCATTTGAATGCCATGGCAAACTTTTTCCGGTGGTACATCAGGTCAAATTCTTCTTCGATGTCTTTGCTGACATTATATTTTTGAATGAAGTATTTTTTAATTACGTAGTGGTTTTTCAGGAAGCCAAAGCGTTTGGTGAGGTCTTTGGAGCGGGATATGGATTCCTGCATGATGCGGTACGTGGCCATGCTTTCAGGCAAGTATTTGAAGTTAGTGCGAATGGATAACTCGAGCCAGGTCGGCAGGTCTTCATAAGTAAACCCTGCACCTATATACTCATTAATATTCACATGCTCATCAAAAAGTGTTTTTTTGAAGCAAACAGTCAGTGTATTCAGGAAAAATTTATTGGTAATGAGGGCCTCGAATATCTTTCCGTCAAACACAGCCGGCTGATTTTTAGAATTGTAGTTTTCAATAATGGCGCCATTACTGGTCAGCAGGAAATGCGCATCTGTATGTACCACTCCGTAGTCAGGGTTGTTCTCCAGAAAGCTGATCTGTTTTTCCAGCTTCAGCGGGTTGTGCCAGTAATCATCACTATGGCAGACAGCCACATATTTACCCCGGCAGGCGTTGACCGTATCCCGGAAATTACCCAGTACCTTTTTATTGGGCTCTTTGGGTAGTACTCTGACGATACCCGGATGTTTCGCCTCGTATTCGAGCGCAATGGCCCTTGTGCCATCCGTAGAGCCATCATCGCCTACTACTACTTCAAACGAATAATTTGTTTTTTGCGCCAGGATGCAATCCATGGCCTGGCGTATATACGCCTCCTGGTTGTACGACATGAGTGCAACACTCACCATAGGGTTACTTGTGTTCATAACTGAATAAAATTTTTCTAAGTACGAATAACATAATGATGAACTGGATCAGGAAACTGGCAGCATACCCGATAGGGGCGCCGACAGTTCCGTACAGATCAATAAACAGGATCGAAAGCAAAGCAAAAAGGGTACAGCTTACTATCTCCACAATGATAAAAGTTTTGGTCATTGCCTTGGCCAGCAGCACATATCCTAATACCCATGTGATCATTTTGAAAAAGTCGCCTGCCAGCTGAAAGGCAAACAGGCCTTCCATATCCTGAAATTTATCCGTGAACAGGATACTAATGACCAGATCACGGAAAAGGAATATGGCCAGGGAGGTTAATAACAGGAATGGCACCACGAGTTTATATACCGATATGATCTCATTCCTGATCTCAAGTTTATTTTTCAGGCCGGATAGCTTAGGCAGGTAATATACACTTAGTGAAGTAGTGACCACCTGAAGGTATATGGCAGATATTCTGTTCACCCCTTCCCAGAGACCGGCATTATCCAAAGAGGTTTTGGCAATATAACCACGTACGATTAACTGGCTCTGATTAATGGCAATGACACTTACTAAGGTCATCAAAGCAAATTTTGCCAGCCTGCTGGCAGCCAGTTTACTGAACCCTGCCGTGAATAAACGCCAATGGAACCATTTGGATGATGTGACTATCGCCAGCGTTACAAAAAAAACAACAGACTGGTACGTGACGATCCCAATAAGGGCACCGGGGATTCCGAAATTCAACGCCAGTACTACTGCAAATACTAATCCTGTAAGGCTTCCGGCAATGTTGACGATCACATATTTTCTGAATTCCCGGTAACCGTTCAGTACTGCTACCAGCAACGCATTAAATGCATAAAGGATGATGGTGGCTCCGAAAATATAGAATACGTATTCATATCCATCATCTTTCAGTATGGTACGGGAAAAATAGCCAGCCCCTGTAATGAGTGTAATGCCGCACAACACAGAAAGAATAGCAGTGATCCGGAAACCTGTTGACAGGAACAGGCGTTGCTTTTTTGCTGAGTCTCCATACTGAGCAATATGTTTGGTCATCCCGGTATTCATACCACCGGCACAAATGGTCAGCAGCATGTTGCTGAAATTCGTGAGCTGTCCCAGCAGGGCAATACCTGCAGGGCCGATAGTACTGGCAACTACCTTTACGCTGATAAAACCCGTCAGCATCCGGATGAGTGTCGCCACTCCGTTCAGAAAGGATACTTTGACCAGGTCAGTTGTAAATATTTTCTTCAGCTTTAGAAGCATTTTTGTTATTCATTGGGTCCTGCCATTACAGGCATAATCATTTTCAAAAAGACGGTATCAGAGGATGTGACGTATAGTTTTTCCCGTAAGAGATTGGAATGCCGGGAAGGATCAGAATAAGTATCAGGATATATATACTATATTTTTTTCCGGGCGCCTGATGATACAGCGGGCCATTTTATCCGGCCTGCAACTGTACTTCAAGAAGCGGACTGACCGTTTCCAGGTTTTCTTTCCTTATTTCAGCTACCAATGTTTGCCCCAGCGACGGCAGCATGATCTTAACCGTGTTGGTCCTGATTTCTACTACATTGCCTTCCCACATCATCAAGGGGCCATTTACTATTCTTACTCTGTCATTGAGGTTAACAGTGGCTTTTTCCACGCTGACATGGTCATATTCGTTCAGGAATTTTTTTATGGTATCAATTTCATCATTGCGTATCACCGCCGGTTTATTCAGCCAGTGTACAAAATTGATGACGCCGTCTGTTTGTCTGATGCTCAGGTGTTCTTTTTCGCATACATGAACAAATACGTAAGACGAGAAGAGAGGTTCTAAGATCACTTTTTTTCTGTCCGCCCACTTTCTTTCTACTTTATTCAAAGGGCAATAGACTTCAATCTTCTTCTTGTCGAGCAGTTCGGCTACTTTCTTTTCCCATCGGGAACGGGTGTAAAGAGCGTACCATTGTTTTGTTGAAATCGGAATCATGGTTCAGGTTTAAGGTCCAGAAATGCAATAACATTTTACTGGTTTTTCAGGAAAGGCTCCGCCCATCTCACTTACAGGTACAGACCAAAAATGAGTGCTGATGGAAGGATGGAATGGTAACCAGGTAAAACTGTTTCCTGCTCACTTATATCTATAGCTCTCCGCTTTTTTATGCTTCTTTACCTTGTTGCCGCTGTTATCATATATATATCCATAACCGTATCCGTAGCCATACCCATTCTTCGTAAATCCGCGTGAACGAATACCGTTAAAAATTATCCCGACATTCACCAGGTGGTGGTGTATTAAATTATCCTGCTCCAATCTTTCGATATACACCTTCGGTGTGTATTTATGCTTTACAACATACAGGGTTGCGTGACATAAAGGAGATAAGACGTACGCATCCGAAAGCAGTGTTGAGGGCGCAGAATCAATGATCACATAATCAAAAATATCTTCCAGGTAATTCAGGAGATCTTTCAGTCTTTCGCTCATCAGCAATTCTGATGGATTGTCCGGAAGGGTGCCGGCTGGCAGGAAAAACAAGTTAGTGTTTACAGAAGTTCTCTTGATAACTTCTTCCGGCTCACACTCGCCCCACAGGTAATTGCTCACCCCTTTTTCATAATTCACATTCAGTTTGTCGCTTAATGAAGGATTGGCCAGGTCAAGTTCCAGTAAAATGACCTTTTTGCCCGTCATGGCCAGGCTAAGGGACAGATTAAGGGCCACAAAGCTTTTCCCTTCACCCGATAAAGAGGATGTTACCAGCACTTTCTTTTTACCGGCATGGTTCACACCCAGGTAGGCGAGTGATGTACGGATCCTCCTGAACTGCTCGGCAATAAAAGTTCTTTTCCCTTCCTGGATTACCACCGGGTCTTTGGTGATATCGTGGGCTACTTCGCCTATGATGGGGAAAGAGGTCATATCTTCTATTTCCTTTCTGAAAGTTATTTTTCTGTTGAGCATACCTTTTACATTGATAAACCCAACGGGAAGGGCGAAGGCAAAAAAGACAGCCAGCATATAGATCATCATCGGCTTCGGGCTTACAGGTGCATAGCTGGCATTAGCCTTATCCACGACACGACTGTCGATCATGGTAGATTGTACAGAAAGCTCGCCTTCTTCTCTTTTCTGCAACAGGAAGGAGTAGATACCACTTTTAATGACCTGCTGCCTGTTAATATCAATAAGGTCCCTTTCCTTTTTGGGGATCTTCTGCAGCATCGTCGCATACGTATTGTTCGAAGCGGCCAGGTTGAGTTTGCTGGCATTCAGACTTGACCGTTGGTTACGGATGTTTTCCAGCACACCTGGTTTTAGCTTACTGATTTCTCCTTTTAATGAGGTTACAATAGGGTTGTTCTCACCTGTTGTTTTTGTCAGCTTCTCGTGGGCGAGTTCCTTTTCATTCAGTTTGTAAATGAGATCTGTCAGTACCGGGTCTTTTAATCCTAAGGTAGTGGGTGAAATAGGAGTGTGGGTATCTTTTGACAGTATGGATTTTTCTACTTCGTCGAGTACCGACAACTGGATATTCACCTCGCCCATTTTCTGATCAATGTCACCGACATTTTTCAGGTACATCTCACCTTGTTTGCCTATATCCACCGCCTCTCTTGAAGATTTGTAAGTCTGTGCTCTTTGTTCAATTTCCTGTAACTCCTTTTCTACAACCGCCAGGCGTTTGTCCACAAAGTTCAGCGTATTCAGTGCCATTCTTGTTTTATCATTGATGGTAGCCTTATTATAGGCCACGATCAGTTCATTCAGTACTTCTTCAGCCCTTGCGGGTACTTCATCTCTCTGCGACAATGCAATGACGGTAGAGGTACGACTGCCTATTACCTTTAGTCTGGATCCATAACTGCCGGCAGCAGCACCGGGTTTCATCAGGGAAAAGAATAACTGGCCTTCGGCCCTGTACGAGTAGTTCTTATTCGGAACGAATTTAAGCTGCCCGAACTCCGTTTCTACCACCTGGTTCATCGGATATTTTTTGGGACCGATCACAACCTGGCTGTCATTTTCCGAAAAGAAGAATTCGACTTTCTCTCTTTCCCTGAGCGTTTCAGGATGTACAAATTCTATAGAGACAGGGGAAGTATGGTAGGCGGGCTTTTCTGATACTTTTCCCGCTTCAAAAAAGCTTGCATACAAATGAAGACTGTTGACTACATCTTCCATCAATGTTTTTGATTTCAGTACTTCCACCTCGTTTTCTATCAGCTTCTTTCCTGTCAGTTTATCCAGTTCAGTCATCATTTCCTGATCAATGGCGCCTTTTGATTCATCCTTGATCATGATAGATGCACCGGCTTCATATTGTTTGGGGGTGATACGCAGGTAAAACCAGGCACAAAACATGCACAATGACAGCAATACTACAAATACAGGCCAATACGGAATGTATTTGAAGAAAAGATCGCTGAGTACTTTTTTTTCTTGTTTTTTGGTTTTCAGATTTTGATTATCCGGTTGCATGGTGGCTATAGATTAAGGTTCGTATGGTTATATTATCTACTTTGCTGGGCGGCTATTACAGCCAGTGATAAGGCGCTAAGCGCCACGCCTATCCATTGTATTCCCCTGCCAGAACTCGCAATCTTGGCTTTATTCGGCTCCACATATACAATATCATTAGACTGCAGGTAATAGAAAGGAGATGAAAAAAGTTCATCAGAGTTGAGATTTAACCGTTTGATGATTTTTTGTTCTTTCTCTTCCCGTATGATCATTACATTCTGCCGTTTCCCATAGATGGTCAGGTCGCCTGCCAGCCCGATCGCTTCCAGCAATGATATCTTTTCGTTGGGTACCGTTACAACAGTAGGGTGAGTAACTTCGCCCAGAACGGTAACCCTGAAATTGATAAAGCGGATAGACACGATAGGGTCAACCAGCAATTTTGCATCCACCAGACTTTTGGCAATATTATCTTTCAGTTGATTTTTTGTAAGGCCTTCTGCTTTTATATTCCCGATGACAGGGAATTGTATACTACCTTCAGAATTGACCAGGTAGCCAACCGATGTGCCTGTTCCGGATGTATTTGGCGAATTGAAAATGGCAGTGGCTTCGGGGTTAAGGCTGCTTACACTGATGCTGAGAATATCATTTTTCTGGATCAGTGATTCAGGAAAAGGGCTGTTAGATGGAATGGCGCCATCCTGTACACCAGGAAAATAAACAATCTTCTTTGGATTGGTACAGGATGTAACAATACAAGTAAGCAGGGCAGGAGCAAGAATCCAACCAGTCAAATTAGAGATAATACCGGGCTTTGTACGCATAGTTTGTTCCTCTTTGGGTAAAATACTTCCTTATCAAAAAAACACCGGAGTTTTTAATGCCGGAATTTCTTTGCTCCAATCAGATGTTTAAATCGAATCTCAGATTGTTCAGAAGAATTGGAACCAGAGGTTAGGGCGGACTTCAATAGGAAGGAGGACTGAATTGAGGCTCTAAAGTATATTTAAATTAAAATACTATTCTGTTCTTTTTTGTTCACAATTGGCAGGTCATAAAATCCTGTTCTTACAGGCTCTATGGAAGAAAGAGTAATTTTTTATATCCGGTTTCCTGTATCAGTTCTGTCAGTTGCTGAATGGGACGGGCCGGACTATTTCTTGATGCCTGATGCGATAGAAGGGAAATAATGGTAATGTATTTCTTTGAAAACGCATGTTCTGTGGCGCCTGCAACAGCATTTCTGTCTTTACTCTTGTTTTTATTTCCTCTTTTTACGTTGGCGAAATCTTCCCATAGATTATATAGTGTATTTTTTTCCTGGCCTGATGCCGCCAGATAGGTCTTACCGTGCCAGATGTATTCAGCGCCTTCATCATAATGTCCTGTGAGCAGGAGTGCTTCACAAATAATCAGTTCATAATCGGGAAAAGCAAATGGTGAATCTTCTCTTCTTGCTAAAATACCTGCATGATATCTTTTGGCTTCAATCAGGGTATTATCAATGGGCGAACCTGTTATATAGGCGTGATACAGCTTTGCTGCTATGAATCTGCCGAGGATATGATCAGGATAATCTGGTGTTGCTGTGATGGATTCGATAGCACTCATGTGTGTACGCAATTGTTCTTTATCTTTTGTCAGCCAGTACCTGAATACCTGAACGGAATGAGCAAATACTTTGCTTTTTTCTGTATCGTTCGCCCTTAGATAATGGCGCAGTCCATCTCCATAGTAATCATTCAGCCGGTCCATATTCACTGATTTCTCATAGTAATAATACTGCCCCGTAATGGTTTTGGCTATCTCACGTTGAAATTTATCAATCAGAGAGGGATTTCTTTCAAGGAAAGTGATTGTTTGCTCAACCAGTGGATAAAATATCCTTTCCTGATTGGCTGCCACTTGTGTGTGCCTGAATAAAGAGATCATATAACGGAGCACCTCTTCTTTATTCACAGCCGTATCAGGAACTGCATTTTTTGTGGAAATATGTTCAATCTCTTCGATCGAATTAAAACCGCAGTATTTTGAAAGTATGGTAAGCGTAGAAGAAGAAGGGGGATAATCGGCTTTTACCAGCCCGAAAAAGCGGCGCAGTGTATTAGCGTTGACTGTCTCTCCCGTTTTTTTATAGATATCTTCCACCATCTGGCTGCAATCTCTTGACGAGACCACTTTTCGGCCAAAACTATTTTCCAGTTCTTTTTTCAGGGATGACAGTACGTTCTGCTTCATATATAAATACCGGGTGCTGTCAGTAAAAGACGGGTCTGCTATTGCAATTCTTCTTTCATTTTACCAAGTACATCTTTTTCCAGCATTTTTTGCGCTACCAGGATCATATTCTTAAAAGCTTTGGCTTTTGAAATGCCATGACCGATCACGACGGGTTTGGCTACTCCAAGAATCGGGGTTCCGCCATAGTTTTCAAAATTGAAACGTTCAAAGTATTCTTCTTTGACCTGTTTTCTTTGGCTGACCTCATACAGCGATTCGGCAAATTTCAACAGTATATTACCGGTAAAACCTTCACAAACCATGACGTCTGCTTTATCTATCAGCAGGTCCCGGCCCTCAATATTGCCAATAAAATTTATGTGCTTATTTTCTTTGAGCAGGGGATAGGTTGCCTGCGCCAGTATATTGCCTTTTCCTTCTTCTTCACCCACATTGATCAATCCTACTCTGGGATTGTCAATACCAAGTATCAGCTGGGCATAGACGGAGCCCATTACGGCAAACTGGTTCAGTTGTTCGGGTTTGCAATCGGCATTTAGCCCTACATCCAATAATAAACCGGTGCCTCCGCTTTCTTTGGGTATGATGGTGGATATGGTCGGCCGGATCACGCCTTCCAGCGCTTTTATGCTGAACAAAGTACCTACCAGCATGGCCCCGGTATTACCGGCACTGATAAACGCATCCGCTTTCCCCGAGGCAAGCAGGTGAAAACCTATGGCTATGGACGATCGTTGCTTTTCTTTTAGCGCTTTAGTGGGATGCTCATGCATATCAATCACCTGGTCTGCATGGATGATCTTCAGGAGGTCCTGTGGTACATTATATTCTGAGATCAATGGCGCAATCGCCTCCTGGTTGCCGATCAGCAGGAGACGGGCGGGTGATCTTTCTTCCTGCAGGTATTGCAATACACCCTTTACCGCTTCTAATGGGGCGAAGTCTCCGCCCATCATATCAATGGCAATGATCATAGGCTATATTAAAATAAAAATTCTAAATCCTGAAATTACTTTTTAATCTCAGAATTTAGAACTCCGTGTCCTGTGCATAATTATTTCTTCACAGGAGCCTTTTCTGCCACTACCTTACCCTTGTAGTAAAGTTTACCTTCACTGACATGGGCACGGTGGCGAACATGTATTTCGCCGGTAGCACTGTCAGTAGTAAGGGTAGCACCGGTAGCTTTATAATGTGTTCTGCGCTTGGCGCTTCTTTGCTGGCTATGTCTGCGTTTCGGATTTGGCATAACTCAAGTATTAATCAGGTCAAAAATATTTTTAATTATCCAGGTCTTTAAATTTTTCCAGCCCTTTCCAGATCGGGTTCTCTTTTTTCTCTTCTTTCGGGGCACTCATCTTTTTCAGCACATCCAGGGCCGATTTGTTACAATAGGGACCATCCATTTTCTCATAGTTACAGGACCGTTGCATTGGCAGGCTCAGGTTGATGAATTCATAGATCCAGTTGGCTACGTCAATATGGCTTTCGCCATTGCTGATGTAGTATACATCGGGATCTTCTTCCTGGCTGTTCATCAGTTCAGGTTCTTCCACCATTTTCACCGTTATGTTGAATTCATCCCACAGTTCAAGGGGCAAATTGTTGTTACAACGGTCGCAGGTTACGTCCAAAGTACCCCCGATCTCGAATTTCAGGAGCATAAAGCTGCTTTTTTTATCCAAATCCAGCTTTACATGGGCCCTGCAATGGAAAAAATCCTGTTGCTGGAAGGCCTCAAAGAACTTGTCACCTATTTCATACTCGTACTGATGAATACCGGGTTTTAAACCAACAAACGCTATTTCAAATTCCCGGCGGTGACCCATGGCGCTGCTTTTAATACTGACCCTGATAATTCAGGACGGGGCGCAAAGGTAGGGGAATCCGATGAAAAATTTTGCCTGTTTTTGGATTATTTTCGGTCTTTGTGGTTACATTAAGGCTTTGATTCTTAGTACTATTAAATCCAGGCTGATTGCAAAAGTTTTTATCCCGTTTATTTGACCGGCTCATGAAAAGCTGGAGCTGGGTGCTGCTGGTTGCCGGAACTATTCTCATTAAATGGGCTTCTCTTTACCCCGACTGGGTGGAAAGGAACTATACCCTCGGTGTTTATCCCTTCATTTCCAGAGCACAGCGGGTTCTTTTTGGCTGGCTGCCGTTCAGTATCGGCGACCTGTTCTATGGGTTCCTGGTGCTGGTGATCATTTTCCGCACATACCGTTTCTTTAAATTGCTTTTTCAAAAGAAACTTACCCGGAAATATTTTGCCTCAGGCCTCCAACAAGCGATATTCTTTTTTCTTTTTGTCTATGTTTTTTTCAACCTTTTATGGGGGCTGAACTATAACCGGCTTGGTATTGCCAACCAGCTTGACCTGAAAGTAAAAAAATATACACTGGCCGACCTGGATACGCTGACCACAACTATACAGGATAAACTGAATCAGTATGCCAGCACAGCCGGTGAGGAACAAAGGGACTCATTGAACAGGAAGAAGCGATTGTTCAGGGAGAGTGATAAAGCCTATGCTTATGCGGTTACCCAATTCCCTTTTCTCCGGTACGAGTCAAAATCAATAAAGCCTTCATTGTTCAGTTATCTTGGTAATTACCTTGGCTTCCAGGGGTATTATAATCCTTTTTCAGGCGAAGCACAGGTGAATACTACGATACCCCGTTTCCTCGAGCCCTTTGTCACCACGCATGAGGTTGCCCACCAGCTAGGATATGCCAAAGAAAATGAAGCCAATTTCGTAGCGTTTCTCGCCTGCCGTTCATTTCCTTCTAACGGGTTCAAATACTCGATGTACTTCGATATGTACAACTATGCTATCGGCGAGGTCCGGCGCAGGGATACGGCTTTAGCCAGGAGTTTTCAGCAAAAATTACACCCCCAGGTGGTCAATGATATTAATGAATACCGGGTCTTCCTTCGCCGGTACAGAAATCCTATCGAACCGATCATCACTTGGGGATATAGCCATTACCTGAAAGCCAATAACCAACCTGCCGGGAAAGAAACCTACAATGAAGTGGTGGCCTGGTTGATTGCTTACTATAAAAAATATGGTATAAATGCGCTGTGATCACTCCCATTTTGGAGCATTCTTTTAGAACTTATTCTTCCACATCATACTTTCAACAGGTCTGTCGGGCTGTCCGCTGTATTTGGCATTTTTCTTCTGGTTGTACTTTACTTCAATCTCGCCATCCACCGGAAAATAGATCAACTGGCCTACTGGCATACCTTTATATACTTTCACCGGCTGTTTCACTGATATTTCCAGGGTCCAGTGACCGCAGAAGCCAACATCACCTTTACCCGCCGTAGCATGTATATCTATCCCAAGGCGCCCGGTGGATGATTTGCCTTCCAGGAAGGGTACATGGGCATGTGTTTCGGTATATTCTAATGTAACGCCGAGATAAAAGATATGCGGGTACAAAACGAACCCTTCCTCCGGTATTTCAAAGTGCTCGATCTCGTTATGTTTTTTGGCATCGAGGATGTGTTCACGGTAAGTAGCCAACCATTGGCCGAGGTGTACATCATACGAATTGCTGCCGAGGCATTCCCGGTCATACGGAGCCAGTTTGATGGTACCTTTTTCTATTTCCTCCAGTATTCGTTTATCAGACAGGATCATATTATTTATTTACCGGGTTGGGTAACCTGCCGGCAGACAGGTTCTTGTCTTTGTTCCTTGTGTCACACTCTTGTACTGCATATCTTTATATGCCATTGAGCGCAGCAAAGTAAACCACGAATCAGCATCGGATGCCAATTTTTTTTCAACATCAAATCAACGACGATACCCGCTTAGGTATATGGAAGATCGAGGAGACCGAAGAGTTTTTCAAAGGCAATGTGCCACTACACCGGGATGTGACCCATCCGCATAAGCGGTTGCAGCACCTGGCCGGCCGTTTCCTGCTTCAATTTCTTTTTCCTGATTTTCCATATGAACTGATACAGATTGCGGATACCCGGAAGCCATTTCTTCCTAATGAGCAGTATCATTTCTCTATTTCCCATTGCGGTGATTATGCGGCAGCTATTGTAAGCAGGGACAAAAGGGTAGGGATAGATGTAGAGATACCAGTAGAAAAGATCGGGACAGTGATGTATAAATTTCTAACCGCAAAAGAGCATGAGATATTTAGTCTTATTCCCGGTAATCCCGGAATAAATTCTTACCAGGAGCCTACGATCCTCTGGTCGGCTAAAGAGGCAGTCTTTAAATGGTATGGCGATGGCGGAGTTGATTTCCGGAAACAGATACAGCTATTAAAGCAAAATGAAGGGGCTGAAACTATTGAGTGTTTTTTTTCAAAAAGCCAGTCAGACCTCACCATTCATTATCGTCGTTTCGATCACCTCGTGCTGGCATGGGTGATGAGTTAACTTTCTTCATCATTCCCGGCTTCCAGCAAATTAAGATCAACGGAGTCCATTCCCGCAATGCCTTCAATAGAGCCTCTCACATGGGCAGCATTTAACAAAACTTTTTCCAGTTGCTTTTCTCTTGCCTTCCATAGTTTTTCCATGGCATCCCTTTCTTTCTGGATAGAAAGCTTCATGCTCATAAACCCTTCCCGGATGGCTTTCCATTGCTCGGCAAATTCATTGCTGGTCAGGTAATCATATAGCAAGCTCATTTTATCTCCCTTGTTCTCATTATTCTTTGCAGCATTGAATATCCGTATCACACCATCCCTTAATACACCGGCCAACGCTTTTACTTCTCCAAAAGAACATACCCATACACCATCTTTGATACCAAAGCCATCCATATCCTTAGGCATTGTCTTTGTAACGATCACTGCTATTTCGGCGCCCTGGCTGCGCATATCCGCTTTCAATTTTTCTATCCAGTCTGCGGTAAATGCATTGGTCCGTTTGCTTTCATAAATGATCTTGCCGCATTCCTGTCCGAAATTGTTACGAACGACCTGGATACAATCAGCGCCTTTAACTCCTTTACCTACTTCGGCGATCATATCAAAAGGGAATGACGATCTCAGCATTTCTTCCAAAGCTATCTCCTGCACTTCGCCCTGCAATTGCATAGAACCCTGCTCGGCCTTTCTCCTCATTTCATCCGCCAGTTTCTTTTGATCCTCCAACTGCTTTTCCATTTCTTTCAGGCGAAGCTGGTATTCTGTTTCTTTTGCGGCTGTCTTTTGCTCTTCTATTTTCCGGATATCATCCGACAGCTTTTCTCTTTCCTTTTGTAATTGTCTTTGAATATTGATCTCAATTTCTGCTTCCTTATTTTTTAGTTCCTGTTCTTTCCGCATATAATCGGCTTCTTTTTGCCGGGCGACTTTTAACTTCTCTTCTTTTTCCTTATCGTTTAGCTCTAATTGACGAAGTTTTATTTCGTAATCTGTTGTAATGCTTTTGCGCAGTGACTCTTCAATTTGTTGCTGTAGTTTATTTTTTTCATCAGCGAATTGCTTTTCTTTTTGCTTTTGCCAGTCAACCATTTTTGAACGCAATTCTTTCTCCACCTCTTCCCTTACCGCATCATTTGGCTCAAACTGGTGACCACAATTCGGACATTTTATTTCAGTCGGCATTACACACTATTTTGCTGCAAATTAACCAAGCTTTTACCGGATAAAAAATTGTGATTCATTACTGCTCTCCGGGAGAATAATGAGGCGCAAAAGACAGGTGTTTACCTGTTATTCATATTGATCGGGTCCGTAGCTCCTTACAAAGGATGAAAGAATATGCTGATAAGCATCGTGGAAATACGTGAGATCGGACATGGGGCTAAAAGCACCGGCATTCCCCTTTATTTCTTGCTTATTAAGTATTATATTCGGTAAAGCCGGTTCATCCAAAAACGAATGCATGTCTTCTCCTCCGATCAGGATCCTTATTTTTTCATTTATTCTCCTGCGAAGTTTCCTAGGCTATTCGCAGGTGACGATCATTCCTTACAGCAGCCCCTGGAAATATCTTGATAATGGCAGCAACCAGGGCACAGGGTGGAGCGCCAGCAGTTTCAACGATGCTGGCTGGTCTGTTGGTAACAGCGAATTAGGATATGGTGATGGTGATGAAGCCACCGTTGTTAGCTATGGCCCAAGTTCTTCCAATAAATATATCACTACCTATTTCCGCAAAACGGTCAATATACCCGATCCTTCTGCATTCACGAATTTTTCACTTAGCATCGAGTACGATGATGGTATGATTGTATATATAAATGGAACAGAGGTGGCCCGTGCCAAAATGACCAATCCCGTGTCGTATACGAAACTAGCCGACGCACCTTCTGTTGAAGACCAGGTTGGCAATTTCACTATACCTGTATCGGCATTTACTGCAGGTTCCAATACGATCGCTGTGGAAGTGCACCAACAGTCAGTGAGCAGTTCGGATATTTCATTCAATCTTCAACTGCTGGCAAATGATGCTTTTGCTGCTACGCTGGTCCGCGGCCCTTATCTCAACAGGGGCGGGCAATCAACTATGACGGTTCGTTGGCGAACTACGACAGCTGTGGCTTCGCGGCTGGAGATCGGAACCGTATTCGGGGTCTATCCAACAGTGCTCACTAATGCGACGCCAAAGACAGAACATGAATTGGTGCTGACCGGTTTGGAACCCGATACTAAATATTATTATCGTGTTGGCAACACGGTGTTGACAGGGGCCAATGATCCCGATCGTTTTTTTGTCACGCTGCCATCCGCCAATACCACACGGAAATTACGCTTCGCTGTTTTCGGTGATTGTGGTCGTGATCAAAACGGTTTTCAAAGCGGGGCGTTGACACAATATCGGGCTTATTTAGCGGCCAATACTATCAGTGAAGTGGATGGCATGTTATTGCTGGGTGATAATGCTTATGACAATGGCACCGATGCCGAATTCACAGATGGTTTCTTTGATGTCTACAGTTCGAATATTTTAAAGAACCATAAAATATATCCATCGCCTGGTAATCACGAATATGCCAATGCGGCCAATCCCACTTCCCGTACTATTGCCTATTACCAGAGTTTTACTATGCCGGCGAATGGTGAATTGGGTGGAGTGTCTTCGGGTACAGAAGCTTTTTACTCTTTTGATGCCGGGGATATTCATTTTATATCGCTGGATTCTTATGGTATGGAAGCAGGCAATACCCGCCTGTACGATACGACCGGTGTACAGGCGCTCTGGTTAAAGAGTGACCTGGCAGCTACCAATAAAAAATGGGTCATTGCTTTTTTTCATCACCCTCCTTATACGAAGGGAAGTCATAATTCAGACACGGAGGCTGATCTGCGGGCGATCCGGGAAAATTTCATCCGTATACTCGAACGGAATGGAGTGGACATGGTTCTTTGCGGGCATAGCCATAACTATGAACGATCTTACTTGCTCAAAGGATATTATAAGGCAACAGCGGCGGGTTCGCCACTGACGGAATCAAACTTTTCCATCGGTGCCCACGCTGTTGGCTCCTCCAACGGCAAATATGACGGATCGTCAAACTCCTGTGTGTACACTACCGGTTCCGGTAAATACAATCATGGAACGGTATATGTTGTGTCTGGATCGGCCGGTGCGGATGGGGGTGTACAGACGGATTATGACGGTTACCCGCACAATGCATTGCCTAATTCGATCGATGACGGGGGGATGTTTTATTTTGAAGTGGAGAAAAATCGTTTGGATGCGAAATTTATTCGAAGGACAGGCGAAATTGCCGATCAGTTTACGATCATGAAGGATGTCAACCAAAAGGATACGATCGATATCCTGGAGGGTGAGCCGATCACATTGACAGCTTCGTGGCCGGGTACTTATCACTGGAGTACGGGAGCCACCACTGCATCTATTACTGTGACCCCTGCTGCAGGAATAAATAATTATACAGTGAACGATAGTCTTTCCTGTATCAATGACCAGGTTGTTGTATATGCCAACGTCTGCAACACGGCTACCAATACATGGGTAGGAAAGGTAAGCACGGCCTGGGAAAACCCGCAGAACTGGAGTTGTAATACGGTGCCGGGAGAGGCCACTGATGTGATCATTGATCACGGCAGTCCCAATACACCTGTGATCAGTTCGAACGTGGTGATTAAAAGTATAACGACAAGCAGAGGGGTAAGTGTAGTGGTGGGGGCAGGTTTTACGTTGAGACTGACAGGGAATTGACAGGCATAAAAGGAATGGGACATAAACAACAAAAGCGACCGAAGTCGCTTTGTGTGCCCCGGACCTCGATATGAATCGGGGTAAGCCATTGCTGGTCATCCCGATTTTTATCGGGACGTGTTTACCAATTCCCTTCGATGAGCCATTCAAGATATTTCCTGCTCTTTTGTTTTTTTAAACGGAGTTCTTCCCTTCTGGCATCGGCTTCCGTTAAAAATTGTTTTGCTGCTTTGATGGTATAAGGCCTGCAGTTACGGGTGGCAATGACCATGCCGGCATTGTGCCTTTGCAGGCGGGCATCCAGATCAGAGCAATAGCCGATATAGAAGCGGTCGCACTTTTCCGAATACAAAATATACGTGTAGTACATAAACAACAAAAGCGACCGAAGTCGCTTTGTGTGCCCCGGAACGGAGTTGAACCGTTACGGCCATTGCTGGCCACAGGATTTTAAGTCCTGCGTGTCTACCAATTCCACCACCAGGGCAAGTGATGTAAAATATTTTAAGAACTCTTTTTATCAAAAACCGGTGCGGCCATTGTCGGCCATCCCGATATAAATCGGGACGTGTCTACCAATTCCACCACCAGGGCAAGTGATGCAAATATTTTAAGAACTCTTTCTATCAAAAACCGGTGCGGCCATTACTGGTCATCTAGATATAAATCGGGACGTGTCTACCAATTTCGCCACCAGGGCGGTTATACTAAAAAAAATCCTCCGCCTGTGGGGCAAGAGGATTGATGGAGCGGAAGACCGGGCTCGAACCGGCCACCCCGACCTTGGCAAGGTCGTGCTCTACCAAATGAGCTACTTCCGCAAAAGGGTTAAAGGTTTAAGGGTTTAAAGTTTAAGATTAGGGAAACCTACTGTATTTAAGAATTTTAAACTTTAGACCTTCAACTTTAAACTTACTTCCAAAGAACTAAGGGGGTGCAAAAATAAGGCATTAGCCTTTTTAGAAAAAATATTTTTGAACCGATTTATTTATACTGGGGAGTATATAAAGTGCTTTCCTGTACAGGCACTTCGGGCTTTTCAAAACGTTTGGTGTAAAGCATGTAACAGCCACCCAGAACGAAAGCCAGAATACAGAATATTTGCAGGTAAAACAGGAAACCAGAGGAAGAGACCCAGTTATGGGTAAAGTCGCTGTCCTGTACTTTTTTTAGTTCCTGATGATATTCATGTTGTTGGCTCATAGCAGAATTTTGTGCTGCAAAAATAATGGTTCAGGTCAAATAATTCACTTTGTTTTACCGGTAATTTCTGAAAAGGTCTTTTTGCCTTTTACAAAGTGAAGCCAGGCTATATTCTTTTGCAAATTACCGTATAACTTTCCTTTCCTGGATGGGGGCATCAGGCTCTTTTTCCGGTATCGCCACCACCACCCGGCAAAGGCTATATGGGCTCTCAATATGGCGATAAAATATCCTCCGTCACCCATCAGCAAACCTTTCCATGCTGATATGCCATCGAGAATATTGCGAACCGACATCACCCATACTCTTTTGGAGAACGGCAGGTTCTTTGACAGCATGATCTTATTGTTACGGAAATTCAGGTAGGTTTTTTTGCTGTTCCCTCTTGGCAATGTGCCGCCCCCGACATGGTACACTACTGATGCAGGGCATGAAAATATCTTATATCCCGCTAGTTGTATCCGCCAGCACAGGTCTATTTCTTCCTGATGGGCAAAAAAGTATTCGTCAAAACCTTTTACTTCATGAAAGACCTTTGACCGTATAAATAGTGCGGCACCACTGGCCCAGAAGATAGGCTCCGACTGGTCATATTGTCCGTGATCTTTTTCGCAGATATCAAATATCCTTCCTTTAGCGAAAGGATAACCATATTTGTCCAGCCAGCCGCCTGCTGCACCGGCATATTCAAACAGCTCTTTATTATGAAACGAAAGAAGTTTGGGTTGGCAGGCAGCTATGGATATATCACTCTCCAGCAGATGAACCATTGGTTCCAGCCAGCCGGGAGTTACTTCCACATCTGAATTGAGCAGGACATAATAATCGGCCGTTACTTGTTTCAGTGCTTCATTATACCCTTTGGCAAAACCCATATTTTCTTTGAAGCGGATGATGCGTATAGCAGGAAAATTTGTCTGAAGGAAACTGACAGAGTCATCTGCGGACCCGTTATCGGCTACGATCACTATATAGTCCGGGAAGGTAGATGCCACTACTGATGGAAGAAACTGCTGTAAGAACTTTTTCCCATTCCAGTTAAGGATCACTACGGCTATCTTTGGTGAATGCATCAGTCCCGGCAACTAAATTTGTTCAAAAATACGGGAAGGCGTCTGATCCTTATTAAATTCGGCCAATGTTTCAGCAAATTTTAAATCTCCGGACAGGGCTGGCGCTGGTAGCTATTGCGATTGTTACCGGTACCGTCTTTTATTCGCAATATGTATCCCGGAAGATCGCTAAGGAGGAAAAGGCAAGGGTGACTGCGTTTGGGGAATCTTTAAAGATCAAGGCGCTGAGTGAAGACCCGAATGTGCTGCTTTTTACTAATCGTATTGCAGTGGAAAATGACGATATACCGATCATTGAAACGGATGAAAGGAATAATCCCACGGGTTTGTATATTAACCTTGATTCTGCTGAAGTGGCCAGTGATACGGGTTACCTGCGTAAAATGGTAAAAAAGTTTGCCGGTATCAATGACCCGGTGCAGGTGGAGATCACCACCGACCCGGTTACGTATAATAAATATTATTACGGTGATTCAGTACTGCAGAAGGAGGTTCGCTATTATCCTATCGTGCAGCTATTCATTGTTGGGCTATTCATCATCGTCATTATACTCACCCTTCGGAGCAGTTACCGTTCTGTACAGAACCAGGTATGGGCCGGCATGGCCAAAGAAACGGCACACCAGCTTGGTACACCTGTTTCTTCATTAGAAGGGTGGGTGGAGATGCTGAAAGAAAAGAAAAGCGAGGAACAGATCGTGCAGGAGCTTTCCAAAGATGTGGACCGGCTGCGGCTGGTATCTGACCGGTTCGGCAAGATCGGCAGTACGCCTCAACTGGAAGAAACGGATCTGCTGAAACAGATCAATAATATGGTGGAGTATATCCGCAAAAGAGCGCCGGGAACGGTCAGCTTCTCCATCAATAGCCACGAACATCAGCATATACCGGCGATGATCTCCCCACCCTTATTCGACTGGGTGATAGAGAATTTGCTAAAGAATGCGCTGGATGCGATGGAAGGAAGGGGCAGCATCCAGATAGATATCAGGGATGAAAAGGATAGTGTATTGATTGATGTGGCCGATACAGGCAAGGGGATTACGGCCAAAAATATCACTAAGGTGTTCAAGCCGGGATTTACCACTAAAAAAAGAGGATGGGGGCTTGGGCTCAGTTTGTCCCGGCGTATCATCAAGCAGTATCACAAGGGGGAAATATTTGTCAAACATTCAGAACCGGGTAAAGGGACAACCTTCCGGATCGTATTGAGAAAGTAGTTAGCCGTTGACAGGAGCAGGAACTTTTTATCTGCAGCAACTATTTAACTGATGAACTAATGAACTATATTTGCACTCCCGAAATAGTAATGTTTGGAGAACCTTACACTTTAAACCTTGAATTTTTGGAACTTATATCTGCCCGGGTGGCGAAATTGGTAGACGCACCACTTTGAGGTGGTGGCGCCCGAAAGGGTGTGCTGGTTCGAATCCAGTCTCGGGCACTAAAGTGGACAAATCGAAAATTGACTCGGTTTGTCCATTTTCATTTTGGCTGAAACCCTTACCCAGGCTGTATATTAGCCGAACAGCTTCATTGAGTCGAGCGGTTCGATATTGAAATCCGTCAAAAACGAGTT
>JAEUVJ010000037.1 GCA_016787085.1 Chitinophagaceae bacterium
TTCTGAAGTTCAGCAATTAACTTTTCGTAAATGTCAGTTACGATTTGTTCTTTATCTTTTAAATGGTCAAGTTCTGTATATTCCATTTTATAGTCTGTTTGTTGTTGTTAAACGTTGGTCTCTTTTGGGTTGCTGCTAACGCCTGTGCATATGACGGCTTGGGGCGTTAGTAAATCCAAGCTGTCCACCGAACGAAAATATATAAAGAATATGAAACATCAAATGAACACCGAACCCCAAGCTGGAATATGCATTTTGTTATATACAGTAGCCCTTAATGTCCTAAGTGAAGCACGGATGCAAAGGCTTAGGTCTGAGGGAAGGGTCAGCGCGGCCTTTGCATTGGTGCGGATTAGTTGTAAAACTTTTTCTTTAATATCAGTTAATTACTGTTTACTTTGGGATCAAGAACTGTCCAAAGCAATGGCGTTAACCGATCAAAATATTGAGTCTGAATTAAGTTATGCGTACTTGCACGCTGTCGCTTCAAAGGCTGGGGTCAATTGCATGCCCAGTAACCGTCATTTTGATAACAATGGAACGGATGCACTACTCGAGTATTGTGATAATATTCCCGGCACTTACATTTCAGATGTCACACTTAGGATTCAACTGAAGGCTACTACAAAACCCATTACTGAATCAGGAGGTTATTTATCCTATTTCATGAAGGAAATTGAACAATATGATAAACTCAGAACTGAAAAAGGGATGCCCCACAGGATACTTGTTGTTTTATTCATTCCGAATGATCCTTCCAGTTGGCTAGAGTGTACTCACGATCAGCTGATATTAAAGAAAGCTGCTTATTGGGTAAATCTATATGGGGCTGAGGAGTCAGATAACAAGTCTGGTGTAACCGTCTACTTACCAAAGGCTAATCTTCTTACACCAGACAGCATAATTAATATTGCTCAGTCTGTAGCCAAAGGTGAATTGTCTGATTATGTTAATCCACGGAAATGAAAGAGCTAGACATTACACCAATTGGATTAAGAGACTATGCAATAAGTTTAGGTTGGACGATAGTTGCTGAGGCTATTCGGGATGGGCTGTTTGTTCTCAATAGTCCTAATCAAGCGTATAAACAGTTAGTTTTTCCAAAGGATCCGGTAGATTTCTCTAAAAGCGAAGCTGTTCATATTGCATTGAGTAAATTAGCACATTCTATTAACTTGTCTGAGTTTTCGGTTATTGAAAGAATACGGGAGGTTAATGAAGATGTAATTACATTAAGATACTACTCTGAAAATAAATCTATAAATTCTTTATCCTTTCAGGAAGCAATTGATGCAATTGAGGGAACGAAGGATATGTTATTGGCAGCCGCTAGTACTGTTGTGAGTCCTAAAACTTATCATCCAAGGTTATCAAGAAATGAAGCTGTCGATTTGATTAAGAAAACCAAATTTAGGCATACTGAAGAGGGTAGTTTTGTTTTGAAAATTTCATGTCCAATCGAAATGGACATTACACCAACGATTAATTTATTTGGTGAAACTCAAAACCTACCATTTACACGACAGACATTTAGTCTGGTTAATTTGGCGGCAAACGAGTTAATAAATTCCATTGAGACAAATACTCAAGAGGAATTTGTATCAATTCAAAAGCAAAGTGATAATCCTATAATCTCTTATAATTTTTGTGACTCAATTATCAATCTATTCGATGAACAGAGAGAGTCACCATTTGATTTGAATTTTAGATGGAGTCCTTCATTTATTAAGAAGTTGCCAAGTCCCAATTTACCAACTACTCTTCGAGTTCCTTATTCATTTAAATCTAAGTTTGAGGAAATAAAGTCTGAGCTAAAACCAGAAACTAAGGTTTTGACTGACTCGTTTATCGCAACCGTAGAAAGTTTAAATGGGGACATTGGAAATGATGGTAAGAGGTCTGGTGAGATCAGACTTTCAGTTTTACTAGAGTCAGAAGTCGTTAATGCGAGAGTTATATTAAATGCTGATCAATATGAAATCGCTGATAAGGCTCATATGAATCCGGGTTCCTATATAAAAGTTAGAGGGAAACTGAATCCCGGAAAAAACATAAGACTTTTAAATGAAGTCACTGACTTTGCATTAATGCAAAAGTAGAATGATTGGTGGTGTGGTTGCAAGGATTGGCTTATTGGCTTGCTTAGGTGTCGCGGTGGGATGTGCGGCAAGGCAATGTGCCAATGCGCGAAGGTGGGATCACTGTCCCAAGGGCTATTGTATATAACGTCTGTGTATGTGCCGTTGCCGGACTAGGAGCCAAAATAAATGACCGTAGGGAATGATTTTGGCGACCTGCTCCGTCATTGTCCACCGTGACAGTACGTGCTTGCGAAGATAGCGATTTGTTTAAACCTGAACCCGGCAATGGTCACATACATGTTGTTGGCAGCTGTTGCCCAATCACCTGTCCTTATTTGCAAATCATGAACATAAATACTATCCCAATCTTTAGTCCGCTTGGGTTAATTGTTGGTCCGTTAGTAATTTCACTCTCGTCAATAGTCCATTTACTTTTTGTTTTAAACCCATAGCTCACGTCCAGTCCACAGTAGCTGAAATCTCCGTCTCCGATTGGCATCAAAATTCTTGAACCGAGATTTACACTAAATGTGTCATTGATAATTCCAACAGCATTTCTGTTTGTCGGTATAGATGAAAAGTCTAAGGTCGATTGTGTTTTGTCGCTTATTTTGGTGTTAAATCTTGTTCGAGATACTCCTAAGTATGGAACTAAGCTGAATTGTTCAAATAAATTAAATTCGTAGCCATAGTTAATGTTCACCGCATTGCTGTAACTGTGAGTCCCAACATTGTTATCGTTATATTCTGTCACTTCATTAATATCAACGTCTCCAGCGAACTGGACAAAATGTCGACCGTACTTGAAATTTAGCCCGGCTCCAAGATTTAGATAACCTGTTTTTACTTCCTTTAAGTTATTGTCGACCAAAAAGGTATTAAAGTTAGAAACTGATACATGGTGGTAACTTGTTGATATGGATAGTCCAAAATCTAATCCAGTCGGCTCGTCATGGGAAAATTGTCCATATGCGTTTATGGAAATAATTGTCGTCAGTGTCAGTACTGAAAAAATTCTCATGTCTTATTCCTTAGTCGTCTACTGTCCAAGGGCAATGGCTGCCAACGTTTGTGTTTGCGCAGTGGTGGGACTTTGAAAACGTATTTGTCCCACGTGACCAAACGTTGAACGAAGATATAACTTATAGCTTACACGTCACCCCACCATTGCGCAAACATTTTGTTAGCAACATGTGCCCTTCTCTCTCTTGGGTTTAAGTCGTTCGTTAAGTTGTCGTCAAGGTGTCACGGAATAGAATTGATTGTCACGGTACATGGTTGTCCGTTTGTTAGTCATTTGTTCTTTGTCCCCGAAACTTTGTTGTGAAACTGTACGAGCGCGGGGGGCAACCTTGGAGAATCTTTCGGTTTACTCTTACTAATCTGTCCAGTATTGGTGCGGGGGTGCGGCACTCTTGGCAAAGGCTTTGGGTAGCGGGAAGGATTGTGCGGCCTTTGGCAAGTGTGCTGCCTGGGTTGGCCTCACTGTCGGGTTAGACATGCCTAAATCTGCTCAAATTTGAGGATTGGTCGCAAGAATTGAAGTCGCGGGTACGAGAATTCTAAATGCGGAAGCAAGAATACTACTCGCGGATGCTCCATTTCTCCACGCGGTCGCAAGAATTCTCCGCACGGACACGAGTTTTGAAGTCGCGGAAGCAAGAATACTACTCACAGGTGCGAGAATACTACTCGCGGAAGCTCCAATTCTAAAGCAGGTCAGGAGATTTCTAAATCGTCCTGCCTACTTTATGAATGAGGTTGCTTACTTCTTACTCAGCGGTCGAGCGTGTAAATTTTAGTCCACTTACTTGTTTGAATTGGGGGCTGGTTGCTCCGAAAAGGGATTTTACATATTGCTTAACATCTTGCGCTACGTCCAAAACACCCGTGGTTTCTGCGTAAAGTGCCTTGTCTCTCGCGATACGTGCATTGCTTACTGCGGTGTATGCTGAAATAACCGCTGTATTTTTTGCACGTAAATCCGTAAGCATTGTATTAAGCGTTGCTACTTTCAAATCATTTTCGTTGGGCAGATATTTTGGTTCAGCGGTGAGAGTTGCTATCAACTGCGCGAAATGGTCAATTAGCTTATCGTAACTCTGTTGAGATGTCGAAGCGGTTTTAACGGGTTCTGCTCCGGCTGCCAATGCGCTTGCATCGGGCTTCTCGACTGCCTTTGCTCTTTTGCCTTGAATTTTATTGTTGGTTGTTTTTACATCGTCCACTGTTTGTGCGGAAGCCTCTGTTGCTGCCAGTGCATTTACAATTTTGGTAGCTAAAGGTTTAAGCGGTTTAAAGGCCAGTTCTCTTGCATTGGTTGCATTGTCGTAAGCAGTCTTAGCAACTTTAACTGCTTGTAATGCTGCGTTTGCTCCGGTAAGTTGAGTTGTCAGTGCAGGAAGCTTGAGCAATGCTTTTGAAGGATTGTAAGGTGCTCCGTAGCCAGTGCAAAAACTTATAAGATCTTCAAAAGTAGCAACGTTTTTTGCATGCCCAGTTTCAATTGTAGATGCCATAGTGGTTTGATTTTTAATATTACTGTTAGATTAATAGAACCTTTTTACTTTAAAATTATTGATGTCATTGTCCGAGTAATCGATGATATTGAAAGCTGCAAATCCCAAGAGCTATAGTATAGACTTTGCCTTAAGCAGCTTTATTTTATGAGAACCTTTTTGACTCTGGACATCTGGAATGCGCATAATAATTTTCCGTGCCTCCAAATCCAGCTTAACTGTAACTATGTACCAAAGTGGTTTCCCCTCAAAACCAGATTTTTTTAAATCATCCTCTACCAAATCAGTAAGTTCATCAAATGATAGCATGGTTCTGTTTTTCAACTTACTTATAATTGATTTCTTTACCTGTTCGTATTTATGCCGTTGAATGTTTACACCTGTTTTGCCAGAAGGGTGCAGCGTAAGGATTCTTTCGTCATATTTCATATATCTGATTAAAAATTAAATCTCATGCCGACACTCATTAGAAATCCATTGGAGTAAACCTCTATTATTTCGGCTTTTTCGGTTTGGGCTCCGGTTCCAATCCCGCCAAACTCAACGAAGTAGTTAAACTTATCTTTTGGCAGAAACTCAAAGCCAAAAAGTCCGTAACCTCCTATTACATTTCCCCTTGCCGTAGCCTTGTTGTTTGGAAATAAAATTGCTGCTCCGCCTTCACTGTATACGTTTATTTTATTTTCGATTACTGGAGTTCTTAATAGGATACCTAATTGTGAATTGGCATAAGATGCCCAAACAGTTTCATTTTCTCCAGATGGTAGAAATTCATTCCACATGAGGCTTGTGCGAAGTTTGATTGCAAGGTGCTTTGCAAAATATGGGCTCGTTAGATTCAGACCAATACCAAAATCGTTCTGAAATTGATTGATGTGAAATCCAATTGCAATAGCATTTGATTTTGTACTTGCGATTTGGCCATATGTAGAGGTGCAGAAAAGTATTACCATACTGAAGACTGATGCAGTTAAGATTGTTTGCCAATTCTTCATGTCTTGGATTATTGTTAAATTTTATTGGTATAATTTAATAACATACCCACGAGTAAAAACGAAACTACAGTATCAACCAAGTCTGGGATGATGAAAGAAATGGGAAATTTGAACCATACAAGAAAAGGAAGTGACTTGCTAAAGCACACAATTAGCCCAATGATAAAAACCATTGTGATGATGGTTAATGTTTTTTTACTTGCTGCTAATGTTATTGCTAATACCAAAAGACCTGACGTAATGAGATTGAAGAGAACATTTACGGCAAACGATTTCAAGTCGAATAGAGAACTCCCTCCATCTTGGTAAACCATCAATGTTATTCTTGGCCCTGTCTTTAATTGCTCTTCTAATTTGTCCCAGTTTTCTTTCGAGTTATTTGTAGGCAAACCGGGGTAATGGTAAACACCACTTGGCATTAGCCCTTGCATTGCTTTAATATCTACTACTTGTTTATTTAAATTATTTAGGGAATTACTATGAAAAGGTAAAATTGTCCATGAGATAACGCTCCATGCAGTTAAGACAAGTGTTGACAATGCAATCGATGCTATCTGTTTCCCCTTATTCATAACTATTACTTTGCTTCGGTTCTTACAAAGTAATTTGTCCAGACTTTCTCTTTTTTGAGAATGAAGAAGGTTCCCCCAATGAAAATAGTTCCTGTTGCGACACCAACCATTGTGTAAAATGGCTTATCCGGTATTCTTACAATGAGTTCGGACGCAAAAGCAGCGTACAACCCTAATACGGAATAGTACATGAACCAAACATGAACGGCCTTGTACTTTCGTTCAAGTTTTGTTATTAGCATTGGAATTATCCCACCGGCCAGTGTGAGAAACCCTACAATTGCCGTTACATGGAAAATTCCAAACGTTCCGGTTAATCGATATATACCCATGGCGGAAATACAAACCAGTAACATTGAGACGACATATCCATAACCAACTTGTTTATGTCGTTTAGTTCCCTTTTTTGTTGCCAAAACAAATGCCCCTGCAAGCATAGCTAGAAGCGCGGTCATCAAATGAAACCACCCCAATAGAGAATTTACGAAGTACATGGTAACAACTATTTATTTTCGGATATACTGTGACTTTGGGAGTTTGTTTATTTTGTTTTTTCCAGACGGGTTTCCATCATTTTAATCCAATTCGTACCGTCTCGACTATACTCGCCAGTTCCTTTCCATTTATTTGGTTCACTAAAATCGGTTGTAAATCGCATGGTTCCACCATTATTCGGAATAGCCAGATTCCAACGAATCATTTTTTCGCTGATAATTTCCAGTTCCGTTTCAGTAATGTTATCCTTTTTGTATGCCCTTAAAGTGAATTTCCCTTTTGCTTTATCGTATGCTATTATCCCGAAAGCATCGTGAACTACCTCACTTTTCATTGTTGCACTATCTGTTTTTGTGCCAATGCCTGCTACAGCAAAAATTTCGCAGTCCAGTTTGCAGTCTACTTTTTCAACGATACTGGTAAACTGTTTTCCATTTTGGGTCATCATCCAACCATTGCCTTTCCATTCCCCTATCATAAAAGAAAGTTTGTTAGTACTTGCCCCAGTTTGCGCAAAGGCTACTGCAATATTTAAGGGTATCAGGATTATTAAAGTCAGTACATTTTTCATGGCGATTGGTTTGTTTTTGACAAAAGTAGATCGCCAAACATATTAAAATGGTGTTCCAATGTACGTTCGGGTAAGGACGTACCCCAATTCTAGGGCTTTTTGAGTCATTGGGTTCTTACCTATTCCTAAGAACCACCTACACTTCTGAATTTCCAGTTTGCAGGAGTAATTGCTTCGAAAAAGAGAATATGAAGCTATTACTTATTTGGTTTTTGCCGTTCTGGGCTTTTCAAACTTCCTGTATAGCCCAAACTTTCACAGTAAAGAATACCTCGGTTCTTTCATTAACCGATACTGTAAGATTCAACACAGGTCAAACCGTAAGTATTGAAAACGGGAGGATTAAATCAGTCAGGAAGTACGACCCTGATGTTCAATTGCAAGGAAGAATAATTGATGGCAATGGACTTTTTCTGATACCCGGCTTGATAGATTGTTATACTCACATACATGAAAAGAGTCTCATGCTTGATTTAGTTAATGGCGTTACCACTGTGGTGAATGCAATTGGCGAACCCTACCAACACCAGTTAAAACTAAAGGTTGATGCTGGAGAAATACTGGGACCGAGAATCTATAGTGTAGGATCGCCAATAGCAAGCCCAGCACCTGTTTACCATACGCAAGGAGTGATGTCAACCGAAGGTGAAGCTCGTTTTGCCGTTCGGGAAACGAAAAGACTAGGGTATGATGCTGTATTTACCTACGTGAATATCAACGAAATCGTGTATATGGAAGTACTAAGGGAATCCAAAAATATCGGATTACCGGTGTTTGGTCACACACCTTTTCGTCTTGGTTTTGAGAATCGTTTTCAGACAGGTCAGTTGTCTCACAACAATCTGGTCGGGCTTTTAGATATAAGAAGTGGCTATACTTTTCCACGAGATCAGCTCAAAGTAATTGCCACCAAATTCAAAGAGAATAATACTTATCTGGTTCCAACCCTTACCATTCACAAAGCTCGGTCGCTTGCTCACAAACAAGATAGCCTTAGAAGCAGCCGAGTACTTGAGTATGAATTACCACGGCAACGTGCCTACTGGCATCTCCGCCCGACAAACTACTCCCTCAGCGGTGCAAGGGATATTGTAAAAATATGTTACGAAGAAGGTGTAAAACTTCTTATTGGTACAGATGGAGGGTTTCATTTTGTTCCTCACGGATTTTCCTACTCGATGGAGATGCAGAACTTTTCGGAGATGGGCATACCCACCGGGGCGATTCTGAGAGCAGCAACCCTTGATGCCGCATACTACTTAGATCTCGACAAGGAGATTGGATCAATTGAGGAAGGAAAGGTTGCCGATCTCGTTCTGCTTAAGGGAAACCCTTTGGAGGACATCAATAATATTAGACTAATTGAAGGAGTTTCGGTGAGAGGCCAGTGGTTAAGTCGTGAACGACTTGACAAGGAACTCTCGCAAATTAAAAAGGAACTTAACAATTTGGACAATGCCCGGCAGTCATACTTCTACAAGCCAAAGAATTTTTCACATTTAGCTAGTTACGTAATTAGTATCAATGGTGTGGTGGCTGGTGAAGAACGGTTGTACAAAAGGGTAAACCAGAACGGTAGCTATACACTATTAAGCATTAACGCTATTGATCCCCCTTTGCAGCGCATCACCGAAACGGAGTGGACATACTCGACTACCGTTACCGGGATGAAGGTAACACGTACCGGAACAGAAGGGCTTACGAAGCTTCAATTTAATATGCGCAGCGACTCATGTTACGTAGATGGTTTAGTTCCGCTATTCGGGGAATTTAGTCTGAAGCAAAGACTGGAAAGTAGTTCCGTCTTGGCAGGTCCTAATACATCCGTAAATATTGATATGGATTTGATTGGGAACCTCCATGTGATGTTGCAGAATTTGAAAATTGCTGTTAACCAAACGGTTGAAATTCCGGTGTTGAAAGCGGAGTTAAATAGTGAAGAATGGGGTAATGATTCTATTGTTGGCAATATGAAATACCTCATAAAAAGACAGGCTGACGAAAATGGAATGCAGGTATTTGATTACTCGTGTCCGGGATTCAATGGCGATCCAGCCTTTACGCTGAAGGGTGTTATTAAAACAAGCAGCGGGATTATTGAAAGTGTCGTTTTCGATGAAAGCATTTCTGTTAAAAGAACAAAATAGTTACTACAATGAAATGGCTCACTTTATTTAGCTTAATTCCTGGATTAGCTTTGTTGTTTATTCAGTGTTTTCCACAAGATTCCAGCGAGGGTGAAACGGTTACTGTTGCTTCATCAGAATATGTGTTACCGTTTCCAGTTGGCAATCAGTATTTGGTTACACAGGCGAACAATAGCCCGTGGAGTTCATGGAGTCATTCCGAGTCCGCTTTTAATGGTGTATTTCGCTACGCTTATGACTTTGATATGCCAGTGGGCACGATACTTACGGCAGCTAAAGAAGGAACTGTCGTGTACATTGTGGAAATTTACTCGGACGGAGACATAACGCTCGGTCATGAAAACGTTCTTGTTGTTGATCATGGCGATGGAACTTACTCGCGCTATATTCACATAAAGAAAGAAGGGGCTTTAGTTTCGGTAGGTGTTGCTGTTCAAAAAGGAGATACTATTGCCCTTAGTGGAAATACCGGACGTACACTGAATCAACCACATTTGCATTTTGATGTAGTGAAACCAATGGCTGGTCAATTGCCTGATATAACCTCTCAGTCAATATTTGTAAGCTTTAGAAACTCAACTGCTTTTCCTAACGAGCTAAAACGCGGGACTAAATATATGGCTCTTAACTACAAGCAAATACATTGACAGTGATAACTCGGGTAAAATGTATATAGCATTATATCCAGCACAGAAATTAATATCAAGGCATGGATTAATCTCTCAATCTTTTAGAGTCTCAGTGGGTGAATTTTCTCTGAATTCAATGGGAGTCATTCCAGTCAATCGTTTAAAGGCTTGATAGAAAGCAGACTTAGAATTGTACCCCACCTTTTCAGCAATTTGCTCCATGTTTAAATCAATATCACTACTGTGAAGCATTAGCTGTGCTTCTTTAACTCTATACGCGGCAATCAGTTCCAAGTATGTTGTATTTAGATTTTCGTTGATTACCTGTGAGACATAGTTTGGACTACTGTTAACCTTACGGGCGAGATCATTGAGGCTACCAAAACGATTCAAAAAGTATTTTTCGGACTCCATTTGCAGTATGATTTTATGCGACAGCTCTTTTTTTGAAACTTCCGATAGTGATGATTTTTGGTACTTGACCGGTGACGAAAAAACTGACATCAAATCCGTAATAAAATAATGTGATGAGAAACTAATGGCGAGTGTTACGTAATAAGTGAGAATATAGTCATGCACAAAGGCGCTGCGCAAAACAATCATAACCAGTAACGTAATCAAGAGAACGGTCGAAATGATTGCTATGGGCTTAATAAAAAGAATGATACGGTTGTTCGTTTTAATTTTTCTTCCATCGAAATATAACTTTACTGATGCGATAGTATAGCAGGAATTAGCCACGATCACAATCCAATAATAATATCTTGACCAGATGTCCTCGTTGATGTCAAATAGAAGTGATACTCCCAAGAAAAAAACAAAGAACAGTAGTCCGGGTAGGAAGTGAAATCCGAAGTTAGGAGGAAGGCCATCATATATCTTTGAGTATATGTAGGTATAAAACAAAGGTGGCACAAAGAGCATAATTGTGGCAAGTACATCCAAACCATAAATTGCCCTGACAGTAAATCCGGTAATTATTGCAGCCAGCACCAATATTAATACGCCAAGAAATTTTGAAGATGGAATGCGAACCCCCTTTCTCTTTATAGCCAACACATAGTACGCAGTACCACTTAAAATCATTAGGATATTAATCAACACGAATGGGTCTATATACTTCATATCTTGTTTGGAAGTTTTGAGACTCTAAATATCGGAGTTTTAGCCTCAATTTAGAATGCATTATTGTGGGTGGGTTTGGCTCTTGCCATAGCTTTGGTGTCGCGGTGGGTTTGCGCGGCTATGGCATGTGCCAAAGGCGTGGGCGAGAATCTTTTTAGGTTGTCGTGCGGTGGGGAACTATCAGACGAGTCTTTGTTCGTCAGCCGAGTCCAGTCCCAATTTTTTCTTTCTTTTTTTAAGTCCTACGTTGTCTAAGGAAACGATGTGTTGTCCCCGTGGAGCAGCCTAATAGGTGGGATTGTCGAACGTTATTTTATTGTCGTGGAGAATTTATCGGGTGACACGGAAGGGCATTGTTGCTAACATTTGTGTATACGCAATTGCGTTTATTTTTTATATATCGAGGGTGGCTAAATATGCCTGTTTTTACTCAAATTCAACTGAATTCCACTGATACTTTTTTTCGCACATTTAATGTTCCGCACCTCCCTTTAGCTCCTTC
>JAEUVJ010000011.1 GCA_016787085.1 Chitinophagaceae bacterium
TATTATCGGTCAGCAAAATACCTGCAGCATCTTTGATGCTCATATTTTTTACCGAATTCAGGAAGATAGGCTTGGCTGCCACTACGGCTGATGACATGGCCCTGGTAAATTTACCGGTCACCTGGTCCACCATTTTATCCATACCCAGATCACGAAGTGTCTTTTCAATCTTTGCGGCATCGCCGGGAAATGCAAAACGAACCAACGGGTTGCCGGTTGGGTCGGCAAATGCATCAAACCCTTTGAACAGTCCCTGGGATAAAGCGTCTTTAAGGCCGGTGGCCATTTCAAATTCAGAAGGGGCGAGGAATGAAGTAATTTTTTTAACGGTTTCGCATGATATGAAAATGACAGATACAGATAACAGCGTAGCAATAAAGACTTTTTTCATGAAATTGTTTTTTTGTGCAGATGGATAAATCAGCCGCTAAGTTGCAATAACTGTTCCGGAATGCAAAGGAATTAATTCAGCTGGGGGTCTATCGGAAAATTGATCATCATTTCATAATCGCCGCCTAGTTGCTTGAGCGAGTCTTTCCATATTTCCTGCGTGTCGCGGTGAAAGATCAGTTTGCGGGTACCTGCTACCGTGAGCCAGGTTTTTTCTTTCAGTTCATTATCCAGTTGACCGTCACTCCAGCCGGAATAGCCAATATAAAAGCGTATCTTATTGGGATCAGCCGTTCCATTTTTCAGCATTTCTACTACTTTCTCAAAATCACCGCCCCAGTACACGCCTTTTATTACTTCTTCGCCTCCGGGTATCTCGGCAGGATACTGGTGAAGAAAATGAATGGTATCTAATTGTACAGGTCCCCCGTAATAAACAGGTAGCTTGAGGTTTTCAAGATCGGGGATCAGCTCATCAAGCGTATTTTCGTATTTGCGGTTCAATACAAAACCGAAGCTGCCTTCTTTCTTGTGCTCGCATAAGAACACTACCGAACGGAGAAAATTGGGGTCCTTCAGAAAGGGGTCAGCGATAAGTAGTATGCCTGGTCCGGGTTCAACCATACTTCAATTTAATACAAAATCCTTTTAAAAATAAAAGACACTGTCTTTTTCTCAGGCACGGTAGGGCATAACGCAATCGGTGGATTAAAAAAATCATTTATAAAGCTGCGTTAAAAAAGACCAGCGGCTATGCGTACTATTTACCATTTGGCTGTGAGACAGTATTTTTGCCGGTTGTCAATCGAAAAGCAATTATCTTTCGGGCTAAACTGGATAACTATTCGTGAAACGGACGTTTACCATTATCACTATACTGATCACACTTTCGCTGATAGGGATCATCTTTTTCCAGGTCACCTGGCTACAGAACATGGTGCTGCTGCGGCAGGAGCAGATAAAGGAAAAGATCAACGGGGCTAGCAAGATGGTGGGTGATGAATTAACAAAGTATAAAGGCATTTATCCGGGTATCAACAAGTCTGATAACCTTTTTACAGATGATTTTTCTATAGAGTTTATACGGCCTGCCACTATTGGCAGGCGGTTTACTAATGCTGAGCTCGCTGAAAAGATCAGGAATGCTTTTAAAAGTAAAGGTATCGAGAAGATGCAATTTGAATTTGGCCTCCTCGCTGCTGATCCCCGTAACAATCTTGTAGGAAAGATCGAGAGACAATCTGAGAATTTCGGCAGGGAGCTGGATGATACAGTCAATAATTATACAGCACCGGTATATGTCCTGATTACGCCAAGCGGCTCTGCTGCGGAAAATCTTGCTTTGGATGAACATTTATTCGTCATCGGATTGAATTATAGAACATTTGCTTTTAAGTCACTTCGGTATAATTTTATCAGTGCGGTGCTGTTTTCCCTTATCATTATCGCTGCTTTTTACCTGACTGTGCGGACCATGCTTCGTCAGAAAAAACTCGGAGAGATCAAGAATGATTTCATCAATAATATGACGCATGAGTTCAAAACCCCGATTGCGACCATATCACTGGCCGTGGATGCCATGAAGAATGAGAAGGTGCTGCAGGACCGGGAAAAGATATCTTACTTCAGTACAATCATTAAGGAAGAGAACCAGCGGATGAACCGGCAGGTCGAAACGATACTGAAGGCCTCTCAACTGGAGAAGCAGGAAGTGGAGCTGAACCTGAAACCGGTACATGTGCACGAAGTGATCAAGGATGTGGCGGATAATTTTGCTTTGCAGCTGCAGCAAAAGAATGGACGGGCTGAATTATTACTCAATGCAGAGAACGATTTTATTGATGCTGATGAAGTGCATTTTTCCAACCTGGTGAATAACCTGATCGACAATGCGATCAAGTACTCAAAAGATAACACACCTGTTTTTGTAAAGATCAGTACGCAGTCGAATGGGAAGAACCTGGTCATGAGAGTAGAGGACAACGGGATCGGTATGAATAAAGAAACCGTGAAAAGAGTGTTTGAACGTTTTTACCGGGCCCATACCGGTAATATCCATAATGTAAAAGGATTTGGCCTTGGATTAAGCTATGTAAAAACCATGATCGAGGCACATCACGGTGATATCAGGGTCGAAAGTACTTTAGGAAAGGGAAGTGTGTTCACTATAGAACTGCCATTGAAAAAAAATCCTCATTTGTCCAGTAAAGTAAGTTAAGATATCCAAAGCAGGCTTCCGTCACCATAGCTCAGGAAGCGAAACTCATTTTCCAGGGCATGATCATAGACCTTTTTCCACTCATCGCCGATAAGTGCGGCAACCAATAATAACAATGTGGAGCCGGGCTGATGAAAATTGGTGATTAGTCCTTTTGCTATCCTTGGTTTGTAACCCGGTGCAATGATGATCTGTGTCCTGGCCAGTAACCTATCCCTGCCATTTTGTTTCATCCATTGCAACAGTGTCTGCAAAGCATCCACGGCAGGAATATTTTGCGGCAGCTCATCATACACTTCCCATTGGGTTATTTCACTTACGGGTTTGCTTTCGCCTGCCAGTAATTTAACTCCTATCCAATACAGGCTTTCAATGGTACGGAGGGACGTGGTACCCACTGCTATGATATTATCCGGGAGATGCCTGATGATATTTTGCACAGTACTGAAAGAAACATCCATGAATTCAGCATGCATTTCATGTTCGTGCATGGTTTCACTTTTCACCGGTTTAAACGTGCCGGCTCCTACGTGCAGGGTGACGAAATCAGTCCTGATACCTTTCTTTTCTAGTTTCTCAAAAATGGTATCAGTAAAGTGAAGTCCGGCAGTAGGGGCTGCAACAGACCCCTCATAATGCGCATAAATGGTTTGGTAACGTTCCTGATCTGCTCTTTCGGCCTCTCTTTTCAGATAAGGAGGTAAAGGAATAGCTCCGTGATGGTGCAGTATTTCAGCAAAACTCATACTGGCAGGCTGCCAGGAAAGGTCAATAATAAAATGATCAGCCCTTTTTTCTTTGTACACAGCACGGAGAGTGATCTCACTTGTCTTTATCGAGGTCTTTTTTTCTAATACTTGTCCGTGTTTCCACTTGGAAGCACCGCCTACCAGGCATTTCCATAATACTTTTCCGTGCTGCACCATCGCAGAAGTGATATCCTCATACTGTTCATGTGGCTCCAGGCAGAATATTTCGATCATCCCACCGGTAGGTTTTTGAAACAAGAGTCTTGCTTCTATTACTTTGGTGTTATTAAAAACAAGCAGGCTGTTTGAAGGGAGATGCACATCTATATTCCTGTATGTGTCCTCACTGATACTTCCGTTTTTGTAAACAAGAAGTTTAGAGGCCTCTCTTTCTGTTAGCGGATAGTGGGCGATCTTTTCTTCGGGAAGAAAATACGTGTAGTCTTTGATAGCAATATCCCTGGGGTGCATAATGGTGCAACCAACTGTTGCATTGGGTGAATGGCGAAATTACTATCGTTTTGTCAGCGGCACAACTAACTTTAACCCGCTCCAGATATCACTTACAGCACATACTTTCACATCCACCAGGTCATTTTTCAATGCATAGCGGCGGATCACATCTTCCGTGATGTCGGTTGGGATCTTTGCTGATTTCTTATACCAGGAAATCCAGATGGAGATAGCAGGGTTCTTTTTACAAACAGCTTTCAATTTTTTCATTTCAGCTTCAAACTCTTCGCTGTTACGCACAAACATGTGGATGATATCAGGGGTATCATTTTTTGTACATAACTGTTTCCGGATATCTGTTTCAAGCATCTCTAAATAGTTATTCGGAGCATGGATCAGCATAACCTTTGATGCCGGTTTGATACCGATTTTCTGAATGAGCGGAGTGCCCGAATAGCCTGCCTTTGCCATGCTGAAAACTAAGTTTTTTGAAGATCTGTGTAGCAGGATAATTGTGTACGCTACCTCTAATTCACATCTTTTCCACTGCTATTCACAGGTAACTAACCAGATTTTCATCATTATTTTTTTAATTCTTCTGAAACTCTTACCTGCAAAGGGTTTTGGTCGAATAACACCTGTGGAAAAAAGAAAAGGCTGAAAAATTTGTTTAGTTGGTGTAGAAAAGTGTTATTTTGTGTAAATTAATGGAAAATTGATTCAACTTCCTGATAATGATAAGGCTTTTAGGAGAATACGAGGCCACTTTGGATACAAAAGGGCGGTTTCTTCTGCCAGCGGGGTTCAAAAAGCAGCTCCCGGATGCAGAAACTCCCCGCTTTGTTATTAACAGGGGGTTCCAAAAATATTTGAATCTGTACCCTATTCAGAACTGGGACGAGTTATTTGAGGATATCAGCAAACTGAATGATTTTGACCCCCGGGTGAGGGAGTTTTTAGACTACTTCCTCAACGGGGCCACTTTCGTGGAGCCGGATAGTGCCGGGCGGCTGTTGCTGCCGCCCAACCTGAAAGAACAGGCCGGGCTGGATAAAGACATCGTGCTGGTGGCCAAGATCAAGCGGATAGAAATCTGGGATAGTAATAAGTACAAACAAAAGCTCTTTGATTCATTTTCAGAGGAGAGGTACAGTAACCTGGCTAATGAAGTCATGAACCTTAACCGCGGTACAGGCAATTAAGCATCGGATCATGAATAAGCATCATGATAGCGGCCCCGGTTCTGATTATCATATACCTGTTTTGCTTCAGGAGGTCATTGACGGGTTGCAGATAAAAGCGGATGGCATATATGTGGATTGCACATTCGGCGGTGGCGGGCATTCCAAAGCAATACTTGAAAAACTGGGTGAGAGTGGAAGATTGATCGTGTTTGACCAGGACGAGGATGCTAAAAAGAATGTACCGGCTGACGGGCGGGTAATATTTGTTCCGCACAATTTTCGCCACCTGCAGCGATTTCTCCGGCTTCATGGTATTACTGCAGCGGATGGCATCCTGGCGGATCTTGGCGTGAGCAGTCATCAGTTTGATGAGGCGGAAAGGGGATTCTCTACCCGCTTCAACGCTACGCTTGATATGCGGATGGACCAGCGGCAAAGCCTGACAGCTTTTGATATTGTGAACACCTACGACGAGAAAAGGTTGCATAAACTATTTGAGCAGTATGGCGAGGTGACCAATGCCAGGACGCTGGCCAGGAAAATAGCAGAAATCCGCAGTAGTGTGTCGCTTCAAACAGTAGATGCATTTAAAAGTGCCCTCCATGAAGTGGTAAAAGGAAATCCTAACAAGTACTTTGCCCAGGTGTTCCAGGCGTTGCGCATTGAAGTGAATGATGAATTGGGAGCATTGAAAGAAATGCTGCAGCAGACACCAAAGCTGCTGAAGCCCGGGGGCCGGGCAGTCATTATTACTTTCCATTCATTGGAAGACAGACTGGTCAAGAATTTTTTTCGTCGCGGCACATTTGATGAGCCGGAAACGAATCCCTTTACCAATGATGAACCTGTAAATGAACTGAAAGTGATCACTAAAAAGCCCATCCTGCCCACCGAAAAAGAGATAAGACAAAACCCGAGATCCCGGAGTGCAAAACTGAGAATAGCTGAAAGACTGATGATGGTGTGACAAGAAATATCTGGATTCCGGAACGATGTTATAAACAATACTAACGATAATCCGCTGAAGAAATAAATCCGTAAAAGTTTATGGAAGATCAATTGGTAAAGGAAAAAGAACCGCGGCTCGACTGGAAGCGATTACTGAATTATCAATCTGTCGTAAAGCAGATCCCCTTTATTTTTTTCCTGGCATTACTGGCGGTAATATATATATATAATGGCCACCAGGCTGATAAAACCATCCGGAATATCAACCGTACAGCCAAAGAAGTGAAAGAGCTGCAGCATGAATACAAGACGGTGAAAAGTGAAGTGATGTTTCGCAGCAAGCAAAGTGAGCTGGCAAAAGCTGTGGAGCCATTGGGGTTGAAGGAGCTGACCGCATCACCGGTGGTGCTGAGGGATACGGTAGGAAATGGAAGCGGTGGGGGTGAGTAAATGCAATACAAAGTAGATCCAGGCATTGTGGCGGAAGGCAAGGAAAAGATTGAGTACGGAGAAACAACTACATAAAACCAACTATTGGGCGACATTGGAAGTAAGGCGTGACATATTATGGCGGGTATATCTCGGTTTTATCGGTATGGCTTTAATAAGCCTGCTGATACTTGGTAAAGCGTTTTATATCCAGCGTTTCCAGGGAGATTACTGGCGCGGCATGAGCGACAGCCTCCACCAGCGGATCGTGGAACTGGATGCCGACCGGGGTACTATATACAGCGAGGACGGGCAAATGCTGAGTACTTCGCTTCCGCAGTTTGACATTTATATGGATTTCCTGGCTGATGGCCTGAGAGATAAGGATGGCAAAGTTTTCAAAACAAATGTGGACTCTTTTTCGATGGCAATGGCTGATTATTTCGATGATAAAGCAGCCGCACAGTATAAAAAGGATCTGCAACAGGCGTATAAGAGCAAGAACCGGTATTATCCTTTAAAAAAGAAATTGTCATTTGAACAGTATAAGATATTCAGAACATTCCCATTGGTAAAACTCGGACGGAATAAAAGCGGGGTCATCGTCGAAGTAAACAGTAAACGGTTATCCCCGTTCGGATTGCTTGCTAACAGGACGATCGGTCTATCAAGGGAACACATCGCCAGCAATGGAAAAATGAAAAAGCAAAATGTCGGACTCGAAAAAAGTTATGACAGTTTGCTGAGCGGGCAGAAAGGTCAACGCCTTGTGCGGTTCATTGCTGGTGGTGCTGTTCCGGTGGAAGGTTTCCAGGTAGAGCCCGAAAATGGAAAGGACATTTTTACCACGCTGGATGTGAATATGCAGGACATAACGGAGAATGCACTGCTGAAGATGATGGTAAAGAGCGAAGCTTTGTACGGGACTTGTATCGTCATGGAAACAAGAACCGGAAAGATAAAAGCGATGGCCAATCTCGGCCGCCGGCCGGATGGTAGTTACTGGGAAGATGATAATTATGCCTTGCGTGTAACGGAGCCGGGGTCAACTATCAAACTGGTAACGCTTTTATCGGTATTAGATAAAGGCAGTTCAAAGATGAACGACCTCGTAGAAGTAGGAAGCGCCGGACAAATGGTGGTGGGCCCTAGAAATGTAAATGATGCAGAACGTTCGCCTAAACCTGTACTGACAGTACAGGAATGTTTTGCGCACAGTTCCAATGTGGGTATGAGCAAACTGGCTTATAAAGCTTTTGCCTATGAGCCGGCAGAGTTCAAAAAATACCTGCACAAGTTTCACATGGATGTCCGTTCTCCTGTTGATCTCTCCAATATCCCTTCACCGCAACTAGCGCCCCTGGAAAAAAAGAATGGTGGTGTAATGAACATGATCACGATGAGTTTCGGGTATGCTTTGCAGGTAAGTCCGTTACATACTTTGACCCTATATAACGCTATCGCTAATAATGGTAAAATGATGAAGCCTTACCTGGTGAATAGTATCCAGAGCAATGGTATCATGGTGAAGCAGTTCCAGCCAACCGTGATGGAGGAGAAGATATGCGATGAATCCATTATTGCTGCCGCAAAACAAAGCATGGAGATGGTGGTAACGGAGGGTACGGGAAGACCGGCTTTCAAGGATATGCCTTTTCCGGTAGCTGGCAAAACAGGTACTGCACATGTGGCGGACGGTAATATTAAATACTACGACGGGGTTTACCAGGCATCCTTTGTGGGTTATTTCCCGGCAAACGATCCGCAGTATTCCTGTATCGTGGTGATCCGTTCCAAACCGCATGCGGCCGTTCACTACGGAGGTTCTTTGGCAGGGCCGGTATTCAAAGAAGTGGCAACGAAGCTCTATGCAATGTATGTGCAAAAGAAGGACCCGGCTATGTATGCCATCAAAACAGACAGCGCTGCATATTTCTACGCAGGCAATACCAGGGATATAAAGAATGTATATACCACGCTGGCCGTAACCTATGCTGATTCAGTGCACCAGAGCGATTGGGGGAGTGTGTATGCCAATAATTACCGTCCCGTGATAACGGCGAATAAGGTCCGTGAAAAGATAATGCCTAATGTGAAAGGAATGGGATTGAAAGATGCTTTACACCTCCTCGAGAATATGGGATTGAAAGTAACGGTAAAAGGAAAAGGCAAAGTAGTGTCCCAGTCTGTAGGGCCGGGTTCAGGCATTGCCAGGGGAATAACGGTAACACTGGAGTTAAGCGGGGCGTAAAAGACTAAAGTAAGGTTGATGTGATACTGAGTGAAGTATTATATAAGGTGAACCTGAGATCAGTGAAAGGCAGTACAGATATGGCCGTCACTGATGTGCAGACAGATTCGAGAAAGGTGAAACCCGGGTGTGTCTTCGTGGCGGTAAAGGGAGTGGCAGCGGATGGCCACCAGTTCATTGATAAAGCCATTGAATCAGGTGCAGCGGCAATAGTCTGTGAAATGTGGCCTGCTTCATTAAAGGAAGGAATAGTATATGTGCAGGCAGATAACAGCGCTGCTGCCGCCGGTTATATGGCGCATAATTTTTATGGCAGGCCTTCGGAAAAAATGAAAGTGGTGGGTGTGACAGGTACGAATGGAAAGACGACCATCGCCACATTATTATATAAGCTCTTTACATCGCTGGGATATACATGCGGATTGCTTAGCACCGTAGAGAATCATATAGGAGGCAGGATAATCCCTGCCACGCATACTACACCGGATGCTGTCAGCCTGAATGCCCTGTTAAAGCAAATGGCGGATGATGGGTGTACACATGTGTTCATGGAGGCCAGTTCACATGCTATTCACCAGCATCGTATTACGGGACTGCAGTTTGCGGGAGGTTTGTTCAGTAATATCACACATGACCACCTTGATTATCATCAGACATTTGATGAATACATCCGGGTAAAGAAGTCCTTCTTTGATTCGCTGGGTACATCTGCTTTTTCGATCAGCAATGCAGACGATAAAAGAGGAACAGTGATGCTGCAGAATACAAATGCGAAGAAGTATTTGTACAGCCTGAAGACGCTGGCGGAGTTTAAAGGCAAGATCATTGAAAACAGTTTGACCGGATTGGTGATGGATGTTAACGGGCAGGAAGTTCATTTCAGACTCATCGGGGAGTTCAATGCGTATAACCTGCTGGCTGTATATGGAGCGGCTGTTTGCCTGGGAGAAGACAAACATGAAATACTCAGGAACCTGAGTATGCTGACAGGAGCAGAAGGAAGGTTTGACTATATGGTTTCGGTAAAGGATAAAGTGATCGCCATCGTGGATTATGCACATACACCGGATGCGTTGCTGAATGTACTGGCCACGATCAAAAAGCTGAAGAAGGGATTTGAACAGGTGATAACGGTAGTAGGCTGTGGCGGCGACAGGGATAAAACAAAAAGGCCGGTGATGGCGGAAGCGGCCTGTGAGCATAGCGATAAAGTGATATTCACCAGTGATAATCCGAGAAGCGAAGATCCGCTGCAGATCATAAAGGATATGGAAGCAGGATTACCGGTAGCGGCGAAAAGAAAGTATATCTCGATAGCCGACAGGAAAGAGGCGATTAAGACGGCGATCAGCCTGGCGAAACCGGAAGATATAATACTGGTAGCAGGAAAAGGGCATGAGAAGTACCAGGAGATAAAAGGAGTGAAATACGATTTTGATGATAAACAAGTGGTGAGAGAAATGTTTGAGATGTTGGAGAGGTGAGTGGTGAGTGGGAGAGAGCCAGGTATTTTGAAAAAGAAAATCCAGTATCCGGAAACAAGAAACAAGTAACCAGGACCAGCATGTTGTATCACTTATTTGAATGGTTTAAACAGGAAGGAATAAAGTTCCCGGGAAGTGCTTTGTTCACTTTCATCACCTTCCGGGTGTTGCTGGCCATGTTACTGGCGCTGGCGATCTCCATGATCTATGGACGTAAACTGATCAACTATTTGCAGAAGAAACAGATCGGCGAAAGCGTTCGTGATCTTGGCCTGGCAGGCGAACAAAGCAAGAAAGGAACACCGACCATGGGTGGTGTTATTATCATTCTCGCCATACTGATACCGACACTGCTGCTGGCAAACCTGAACAAGGTGTATATCCGGCTGATGCTGATCAGCACGGTGTGGTTAGGGATCATCGGTTTCGTGGATGACTATTTAAAACTGCGGGCAAAGAGATTAGTGCAGCAATCAGGCGGAGCGTATAAGAAAACGGATAAGGATGGGCTAGCAGGTTGGTTTAAGATTTTAGGACAGGTTGGATTGGGAATTATTGTTGGGGCCACACTTTATTTCAACAGTAATGTGAAGATATGGAGAGAGTTTATCGGAACGCCAACACCAGCCGATACGACTGTTTTTGCAAAAGAGATCAATGGAAAGACCAGGTATTTCACAGAGAGTAAAGTGCCGATCACTACCATTCCTTTTGTGAAAAATCATGAGTTCAATTACTCGAAGTTATTACCGGCAAACTGGAGAGATTATACATGGGTTCTTTACATATTGATCGTGATATTCATCATTACGGCTGTGTCGAACGGATCGAATATTACTGATGGGCTGGATGGCCTGGCGACGGGGACCTCGGCGCTGATCGGAGTCTTGCTGGGCATATTCGCTTATGCCAGCGGTAGCCTGGTGTTTGCCGATTACCTGAACATCATGTATATCCCGAACCTCGGTGAGTTGTCCATCTTCATCGCGGCAATGATCGGGGCCTGTATCGGGTTTCTCTGGTATAATTCTTACCCGGCGCAGGTGTTCATGGGTGATACCGGCAGCCTGACACTGGGAGGCATTATTGCAGCGCTGGCGATCATCGTGCATAAAGAGTTATTGATCCCGATATTCTGCGGGGTATTCCTGGTAGAGAATATCAGTGTGATACTGCAGGTTAGTTATTTCAAATATACAAAGAGAAAGTACGGTGAAGGAAGAAGGATCTTTTTGATGAGCCCGTTGCACCACCATTACCAGAAGAAAGGATACCATGAAGCGAAGATCGTGACGAGGTTCTGGATCATAACGGTGCTGCTGGTGTTGTTAAGTATTGTTACACTGAAATTGAGATAAATGGACGGTAACGGATTATTGAAAAACCAAACCACCATCCTCATACCCCCTGAAGACGAAAGAACCAATTGAAAATGTATTGTGGTGCAAGTAGAGAAACCTGATGCTTTTGAAGAACCCCTATTCCGTACAGGCCTTATGTCGCACGGGCTTTGAATAAAAGTGCGGCGTGTACAATGGAGAAGCGGTTAGTCATACTCGGAGGAGGAGAGAGCGGTGTCGGCGCTGCACTCCTCGCAAAGCAAAAAGGGTATTACGTATTCGTTGCCGACGAAAGCTCTTTGAAGGAAAATTATCGTACCGAATTGCAAAATGCAGGTATCGCATTTGAAGAAGGTAAGCTGAACGAAGAGAGGATACTGAACGCTGACGAGGTGATGAAAAGCCCCGGCATCCCGGAGAAGAACGAAATGGTGAAAAAGATCCGGAAGAAAGGGATCCCGGTCATCAGTGAAATAGAACTGGCTTACCGCTTTAAAGGCAATAGTAAGATCGTGGCTATTACCGGCAGTAATGGGAAGACCACTACCACAGCATTGACACACCATATCTGCAAAGAAGCCGGATTGGATTGTGCTTTGGTAGGGAATATCGGTTACTCTTTTGCCAAACAGGTGGCAGAAGACCCGAAGCCGTTGTATATAGCTGAGATCAGCAGTTTCCAGCTGGATGATATTAAAACATTCAGACCGGATATCGCCATACTGACGAATATCACTGAAGATCACCTGGACCGGTACGATTACAAATTTGAGAATTACATCAGGAGCAAGTTCCGTATCACGGAGAACCAGCAGGCAAATGACCATTTCATTTACTGCGCCGATGATGAAGTAACTATGAAATATATAAACGGATTCAACATCCGAGCAAACCAACTGCCGATCAGTATGAAAAGAGAATTACCTAACGGAGCATTTATTAAGGACGGGGACATGTACATCAGAACGGGACAGGATTTTGTATCCATGAGCATTTATGATTTTGCTTTAAAGGGCAAACACAACCAGTATAATACTATGGCAGCTTGTGTAGCAGCGACCACGCTTGACATACGGAAGGAGAAAATAAGGGAAGCGGTACAGAATTTCCAGAGCCTGGAGCACAGGATGGAGCCTGTGGCTACTATAAGGGGAGTGGAGTTTATCAATGACAGCAAGGCTACCAACGTGAACTCAACCTGGTATGCACTCGAGAGTATGACCAAACCAACAATCCTGATCCTTGGAGGTGTGGACAAGGGGAATGACTACTCCCTCATCGCTGACCTGGTACAGGAAAAAGTAAAAGCCATTGTCTGTCTTGGTACAGATAACAGGAAAATACATGAAGCCTTTGGAAACATGATCAGCCCTATTGTAAACACGGGCAGCGCTTTGGAAGCCGTACATGCTGCCTTTCATTTTGCCACGAAGGGGGATGTGGTGTTACTAAGCCCTGCCTGTGCCAGTTTTGACCTGTTCAAAAACTATGAAGACAGGGGTAAACAATTCAAACAAGCAGTGAAGGAATTATAATGGCCGAAGCGATCAACATACAGCAACCGGTGCAAAATCCATTTGGGCGCCTGGTCAGCAAGACCAAAGGCGATAAAGTGATATGGGCTTTGACCATATTGCTGGTGCTGATCTCATTGCTGGCAGTGTATAGTGCTACCGGCTCTTTGGCATATAAGAATTACAAAGGCAATACGGAAGTGTACCTGTTCAAACAGGTCATGTTCATATTCATTGGCTTGCTGGTGATCTATTTTGCCCATAAGGTCAATTATGTGTATTACTCAGGAATATCACGGATACTATACATCCTTACTATACCCTTATTGGTTTATACTTTATTCTTTGGAGTGAGTATGAACGAAGGAAGCCGCTGGATCAAGCTGCCGATCATCAATATGACGATGCAGACATCGGACCTGGCCAAACTGGCTTTGTTCATTTACCTGGCACGCCTGCTCAGCAAAAAACAGGATGTGATCAAGGACTGGAAAAAGGGTTTCGTACCGGTTATGATACCTGTAGTGATCACCTGTATGCTGATAGCCCCTGCAAACCTGTCAACGGCTTTGCTACTTGGAGCAAGCTGTTTAATGCTGTTGTTCATCGGGAGGGCGAGAGTAAAACATGTTCTGATAGTAGTAGGGATAGCCGCTATTCCCATTGTATTCCTCATTGCTGCCGCTATGATCCGTCATAGTTCATCCGGCGATGAAGGAGTAGTCGCTAAGAAGCATTCATCCGGTGTGTTAGCCAGGGTAAATACATGGGTGAGCCGTGTGGAGTCATTTATCTATGGAGGCAGGGAGGCAGACAGTGATGACATGTACCAGGTGAACCAGGCGAAGATGGCGATTGCTAAAGGCGGCATGTTAGGTGTGGGTCCGGGCAACAGTACTACGAGGGATTACCTGCCACAGGCATATAATGATTTCATTTTTGCCATCATCATGGAAGAGTATGGTTTTGCCGGAGGCGCATTCATCGTATTTGTTTATATGGTATTCCTGTACCGTTGTATCAGGATATTTAAAAAATGCCCTTATGCATTCGGGGCTTTCCTGGCATTGGGATTAAGTTTCACCCTGGCGATACAGGCTATAGCGAATATGGCAGTAACGGTGAATTTGTTCCCGGTCACGGGTGTCACATTACCACTGGTGAGCATGGGAGGTACCAGTTTCATTTTTACCTGCCTGTCAATAGGTATCATATTAAGTGTGGCAAGAAATGTAGAACAATCGGAACAACCCCTCCAAACCTCCCCTGAAAGGGAGGCTTAGGAAGAGTCGTATATGAGTGAAGTACGAGAAATAAGTGAAGTGCCTGGTTCCCCCTTTAGGGGGCGGAGGGGGCATGTGATCATAGCAGGTGGTGGAACAGGCGGACATATTTTCCCGGCAATAGCGATTGCCAATGCGCTGAAGGAAGCAGATAAGGATATTGAGATATTGTTTGTAGGAGCGAAAGGGAAAATGGAAATGGAAAAAGTACCGCAGGCCGGTTATAAGATTGAAGGATTGGATATAGCGGGGTTTAACCGCAGCTCTTTGATAAAAAATATCGGGTTGCCATTTAAGCTGGTGAAAAGTTTTTTGCAGGTGCGTTCCATCTTCAAAAAATTCAAACCGGATGCGGCGATCGGTGTAGGTGGTTATTCCAGTTTTCCTGTATTAAGACTGGCGCAGGCAAAAGGGATACCGACTTTCATCCATGAGTCGAATTCATTTGCCGGCAAATCGAACATTCTGCTGGGAAAGAAGGCGACAAGAGTTTTTACGGGAACTGACGGGATGGAGAAATTTTTTCCGAAAGAAAAAATTGTAGTGACGGGAAACCCGGTAAGAGGAAGTATATCCCAGTCAGCCATCAGCCGCAGTGAAGGGATAAAGTTCTTTTCATTGGATGAAACAAAGAAAACAGTACTGGTGGTCGGAGGGAGTCTGGGGGCAAGATCCATCAATGAAGCGATTGACAAACACCTGCCAGAACTATTGGATGCAGGTCTGCAACTGATCTGGCAAACCGGTAAACTGTTTACGCCGAAAGCGGATACCAGCAAAGGGGTCTGGGTAAATGCTTTTATCAACCAGATGGAATATGCGTATGCCGCAGCAGATATGGTGGTAGCAAGGTCAGGTGCGATGACGGTAGCTGAACTATGTGTGGTGAAAAAACCGGTCTTGTTTGTGCCTTACCCGTTTGCAGCAGAAGATCACCAGACAGTGAATGCACAGCAACTGGTCAATAAGAACGCAGCATTGATGGTAAAAGACAGCGAAGCATTGAGCAAAGTGGTGCCGATGATCATGGAACTGGCGAAAGATGAAAACAGGCAAGCGGAATTGAAACGAAATATCGCGGCGTTAGCAGTGACGGATGCGGATAAAGTGATAGCCCGGGAAATATTGAAAAGTGTATAAGACCCGTAAGGGTGAAAGATACAAGCCAATACTGTCCTTATGATTACCCCCTTCGGGGGATTTGAAAACGGAATGTTGAATGGGTGAAGAAAGTAAAATAGAGAAAGCCGGATCTTCTCCCTTAGGGGAAAGATGGAAAGGGGCGGTTGTTTATTTCGTCGGCATTGGGGGCATCGGGATGAGTGCTATTGCGAGGTTCTTTCATTCAAAAGGTGTTAAAGTAAGCGGGTATGATAAAACACCCACCACTTTGACAAGGGAGCTGGAGACAAGCGGGATTGCTGTCCATTATGAAGATAATGTAGAGCTGATACCAAAGGATGCGGAACTGGTGGTATATACTCCGGCCATTCCGAAAGAACACAAAGAGCTGCTGTATTACCAGCAGCATGGATATAAGGTGGTGAAGCGGAGCGATGTGTTGCAGATGATCACTGAAAGTTCTTTTAATATCTGCATTGCCGGTACGCATGGCAAAACAACGATCACAACGATGGTGGCACATCTGCTTCGTGACAGTGGATATGGTTGTAATGCGTTTCTCGGGGGCATATCGGTGAACTACGGAACAAATTTCTGGCCGCAGGACCCGGCCTCAACGTCGGGTAGTGATGGAAGGGATATATGTGTGATTGAGGCGGATGAGTACGACAGGAGTTTTTTGAAACTGAACCCGGATATAGCGATCATCACTTCGATGGATGCCGATCACCTGGACATCTATGGTACGGCAGAAGCGGTGGAGCAGGGTTTTATTGATTTCAGTAAAAAAGTAAAACCCGGGGGATTGCTGGTGAGGCAGTTTGGATTGAAGAGGGGAAAAGAGCTGAAGGCTGACCGGCATATCACGTACAGCCTGCAGAATGAAAGCGCTGATGTGTATGCAGCCAATATCCGGATGATGAACGGGAGTTATGAGTTTGATGTGATGATGTCCGCAAGGACTCCTTCGGAGAAGGATAATATGCTTGATAATGTGAGATTGAATATGGGCGGAATGCATAATGTGGAAAATGTGATAGCGGCCATTGCAGTCGCCAGCTCTTTGGAAATAGAAAACAGTAAGATCAAAGCGGCAGTAGCGTCATTCCGCGGTGTGAAAAGAAGGTTTGAGTATATCGTAAAAAACGATAAGATCGTGTTCATTGACGATTATGCGCATCACCCGGAAGAACTAAGGGCTTTGATTACAGGGGCGATGACCCTCTTCAAACAGAAAAAGTGTACGGTGATCTTTCAGCCACACCTGTACACCAGGACAAGGGACCAGGCCGATGGATTTGCCGAAGTGCTGGATATGGCAGATGAGGTGATACTATTACCGATCTATCCGGCGAGGGAATTGCCGGTCGAAGGAGTGAGCAGCGAAATGATCCTGTCAAAGATGAAAAATGAGCACAAAAGAGTAATGACAAAAGAAGAGCTGGCGGGCTGGGTAAAAAATGATTTTGTGAAGCATGCCAATAAAGAGTTTGGGGAAGTACTGATCACATGCGGGGCGGGAGATATTGACACATTGGTTGCGCCAGTAAAGGCGATACTGGATAAGGAAATATAAAAGTAAATAACCCCTGGACGGGTTACTATAAATGGGACTGGATACTAAAAAACTGATACGAAAGATCTTATTCATCACTATGTGGCTGGTGATAGGCGGAGGTATGCTTACGCTGCTGATCGCTGCTATAGGCCGTCAAAAACGGGACCAGTGCAAGGATTATAAGATCGCCATAAAAGGTGCACAGAATAATTTGTTTGTTGATCAGAAAGATGTGCTGAAAGTATTAAAGACAACTGCAAAAGGAGATATAAAAGGGCAAAAGAAAACAGCGCTGAACCTGCAGCAGATGGAGCAGGTACTGGAGAAAAGTGTCTGGGTGAAAGATGCGGAACTATATTTCGACAACCGGGAGGTGTTGCACGTATCGGTAACAGAACGGGAGCCGGTTGCCAGGATATTTACAATGACCGGGAAAACATTCTATATAGACGAGGAGCAAAAACGTATGCCCCTCTCCGATAAAATGAGCGCCAGGGTGCCTGTATTTACCGGTTTCCCGGAAAAAGTGCTGGGAAAGAAAGACAGCATCTTATTGGGTGATGTGAAGGAGATGGCGGTGTTCATCCTCAACGATCCTTTCTGGATGGCACAGGTAGCGCAGATAGATATTACGGCTGACAGGAATTTTGAAATGGTTCCGGTCGTAGGTAATCACATGGTGGTTCTGGGCGATGGAGAGAATATCGAAAAGAAGTTTCACCGGCTGTTCGTATTCTATAAAGAAGTATTGAGTAAAACAGGCTTTGATAAATACAAAACGGTCAATGTGCAGTACGCCGGCCAGATAATAGGTGTGAAGGATAATAATAACAGGAGAGATACGGCTCAGCTAAGATTGAATGTAGAAAAGATGCTGAAGCTGGCCCGTGACATGCAGAATGATTCACTGATAGCAGCCAGGGCCTTAAAAGAACAAAGGGCAATACAGGTGGACCCCGATATTGCCGCAGTTGAAAAGATTACACCGGACGAGAACACTATAAAGGAACAAACAAAGAGTCTCTCCAATCCTGTCCCGATGACTGATCCAGTCCCTATGAAACCTTTA
>JAEUVJ010000012.1 GCA_016787085.1 Chitinophagaceae bacterium
TCCACACAGGCTGCCAAGGCACACCTTAGCCTGGATATTGCCATGGGAAAGTTAAGAGGCCGTTTTCCTTCCGATGGTGAAAGTTTTATCCACGAATATGCTTCTTACATGAAGCTGATGGCGGAGGAGATCAGGAAAATGAACTAGTAGTATTTCCCCTTTTGCTTTTAAAACAGCTTGTATCTCAGTAAGTGCCTTTGACATATGAATTTGATTGTTGCAGGAATAGATACTTACAAAAAAGCCGGCTCATTCACGCCGGCTTAAAATAATTAAATCAGTTGATGGCAGGGTAATTATTCGATATGGAAACTAACCAGTGTAGAGATTTGCTGGATCTTTAAAACTGGCATTCCCATAGGAGCTCTTTCCGAAATATATTTTACAACACCGAGGCCTGGTTTCAGGTATACCTGGTCTTTGCGGGAGAAGGGGGCTTTCTTTTCAAACAACAGGCAATCGCCAAACTGGCCGGCGGGTGTATATATGTTCTCCTGCATTTTAACCGAGCGGCCAAAGGCAGCATTATCTTCAAAGCTGGTAAAATACTTTACTGAATCGCCGGGGAAGAGTCCATATTCTTTTTTGGCATCCCTGATCGGGTCGGTGGCAAAAAGACGATATTCAGCGAGGAAGATGGCTGAGTCATTAGCATATATCAAATCTGGCAGACCGATATTGATATTCGTTTCCCACCAGATGAGCTGGTCGGTAACCGACTGGTATGTCTTGCTGAATTGCAGGGTATCCATTTTCACTTTTACAAAAACACCGTCATTAAAAACAGAATCTTCATATACCCAGTAGTTGCGGGTACTGAGTGGAATAATGCCACAATTTTTTTTAGAATAGTTGACAGAAACAATTTCACCATTCTCATAACTGCGACCGGTGGGGTTTTCTGTCTGTGGAGTACAGGCTTCTTCTGGGACGGCAATATTTTCTTTATGACAGGAATATAATACAGTGCTTGCAATAAGCAGGGAAAGAATAGTTTGTTTCAAGGGGATACGTATTTGTTTCATCGGGACTGCAAAATAGAAAGCAGTCATTAAATCCCATAGCTTTTGAACGTATTTTTTCTAAGTATTTTACTCTTTCTACCGTAAAATTACCATTATAGGCAAAAAGAAGCCGGAGTCATCAGATCCCGGCTTCTCTTTATAGTAGGAAACACTTATTTGAAAATGCTATTGAAGAACTCTTTCATGTCTTTCCAGGAAGCAGAATCGGCGGCTGCATTGTAAGCAATCGGGATATTGAATTTTTGTCCCATAGCTGTTGCATTCGGGTTGGTGAAAGCATGGGTGGCGCTGTCATAGGCCTTGAACGTATATTTTGCCCCGATGGAATCCATTTGTTTTTTGAACTGGTCAACCTCTGTTTGTGGTACAAATGGATCAACTGCACCATGGCAAACCAAAACCTGTGCTTTCAGCAGGTCTTTGTTAGCAGGTACCACATTCAGGTTGCCATGAAAACTAACCACGCCTTTCAGGTCATCGCCGAGTTTGGCCATATTTAATACTTGCGCACCGCCAAAGCAATAACCGATGGCTGCGATCTTCGTGGCATCTGTTTGGGTATAGGTTTTTAATTTCTCCAGGGCGGCATCAAATCTTCTTTTGGCCATTTCCGGGTTTTGATAAAATGGCATGGCCAGTTTGCCCGCAGAATCAGGATTGTCGGCCTGTGCCCCATTTCCATACATATCTACCGCCATGGCGATATAACCCAGCTCTGCCAATTGTTTTGCACGACTACGGCTATAGTCATTTTGCCCCCACCATTCATGCACTACAAGGACAGCGGGACGGGCACCCTCCATATTCTCATCATATACCACATACCCGTTCATGTTGATACTGTCACCTGTGTATGTAACCGTTTCTTCCTTTAATTTGGGTTCTTTGAGTTCCATTTTTTTCTCTTCGTTTTTGCAGGAAGTGAATAATAATACCGCCATTGATACGGCAGGAAATAAGTGCTGAAGTTTCATTGTGTTTTTTTTAAAAAGTTCAATCCAGTAACAGTGAAGTTCCTGAAAAGTTTTGGTACAGGCAAAACGAAAACCCGGCAGATTGATGCCGGGCTTTCCTTTTCGCAACCTATGTTTATCACTCTTTAATGATTCGTCCATTTCCGCTGGTAGAGAAAGCAGTAGTGGGAGGGTTGCCCCTGTAATACACTCTTGCTTCACCCGAGGCTTCTGCATAAATAGCTTGCAATGGGGCTACATATGCTTTGGCTGTACCGGAGGCGATTATATCAACTTCTGTTGCTGCTAATTCGTATGCATGTAACCTGGCATTTCCTGAAATATTTCCGTAAAGACTTTCTGTATTTCCGTTAAGCCTTAGAGATGATGCGCCGGATAATTCAATGTTGGCATTGATACCAGTTCCGTTGTTGTCTGCCGTTGAATTTCCGGAAAGTACATACCTGGTCACCGAGTTTTGCCCGGTAAAACCAGAAACCGTTGCTCCTGCATCTCCTGATAAGGAGAGAAAATTGAAGCTGGGAAGGGTGATGGTAAAATCAACCCGGTAGCGACCTCTTTTATAATTCTTATACTTTATTTCCAGCATATTGCCGTTGCCTACTGTTAAATCAAGATCGGCTAAGTCATTGCTACAGCCGGCTGCTTTTATGCTGAAATTATTGCCTTTAAGAATAGTTAATTTAAAAGTTTCTCCTGCCTTTATTTTTGAAAAGCCGGTAAGAGTAAAGGTTTGCTCGGCAGAGGAAGGGCATTCTCTTTTCTCTTTATCACAGGCAGTAAATAATAAAGCAGTAAGTCCTGCCAGTAAAATGATCTTTTTCATAAAAGAAGGTTTAAGGTTTATGATCTTTGAACAGGTTGCGAATATATTTTCAACGAGGTGATTGTACAGGTAGCGAATGATGAATGGAGATGATTGTTAAAAAGAATTAAGAAAGGGCCATTATTGACAATCCTGATATTAACAAATATAGGTATCAGTAAAGGACAGCTCCGGCTAATTTTTAATTTATTTCCAGCCAATTCTGTAATTTCCCTGTTACCAATTAACTAGAATGAATGTAATGAAAAGATATCGCAGGCCATTCATCGTGATAGGCGCCATCGTTCTCTGTGGGTTTCTGCTAACGCAATGTGTGAATAATGAAAAGGAAGAAATAGCCAAAAAAGAAATTGCAAAATTTCCCCAGTTTGCTGGTTCTGCCAGCTGTGCAAGCTGCCACAAGGATATTTATGAAAAGCACAAGCAAACAGGTCACTACCTTACTTCCAGGCCTGCGGAAGAAAAATATATTAAGGGTAGTTTTGAAAAAGGGAAGAATTTTTATGCATACACCCCTTCTATAGTGCTGGCTATGGAACAAAGGGACAGCCATTTTTACCAGGTTGTTTATTTTAAAGGGGAAGAGAAAAAAGCCATGCGGTTTGATATTGTTACCGGTTCCGGGGCAAAGGGGCAATCATTCATGACCTGGCGGGGCAATAAACTATTTCAACTTCCGATCACTTATTTCACCAATGCAGCGCAATGGTCTAATAGTCCCGGCTTTCCTTCCGACCGGGTTATGATCGACCGGCCCATTACTTCGCGGTGCATGGAATGTCATGTAACTTTTGCAGAAAGAATATCTGAAGATGCAAAGGAACCAGAAGAGTTTTCAAAAACCAATATCATATATGGGATCGACTGTGAAAAATGTCATGGACCTGCTGCTGAGCATGTGACATTTCAGACCAAAAATCCGCAGGAGAAAAAGGGGAAATATATTTTAAACCCGGCATCCATGTCACGACAGCAAAATCTTGATCTCTGTGCGTTATGTCATGGCGGGAATATTCACAAGACAAAGCCGGTGTTTTCTTATGCAGCCGGTGAGACATTGACGGATTACTTTACTATTGATACATTGAGTGAACTGGCTGTCAATACCGGCAATGTGGATGTACATGGAAACCAGCTGGGATTATTGAAGAAAAGTAAATGTTTCCGCATGGGTGAAACTATGACCTGTAATACCTGTCACAACTCTCATGAGAACCAGCGGGGCAATAAAGTCCTTTTTTCACAAAAATGCATGAGTTGCCATACTGTGGCACATAAAAATTTCTGTAAAATTGATACCACTAAATATGCGGGGATGCATCAAAACTGTATTGATTGCCATATGCCGGCTAAATTGTCCATGTCTATTGCAGTGATGTTGCCGGGGCAGGATGTGCCTGCAGCAGCCCTGGTACGTTCACATTTTATCAGCATCTACCCGGAAGAAACGAAAAAGTTTATCCCCTTGCGTTTAAAATAAAAAAACCGGCCTATGCCGGTTTCAAATCAATTCAGACTTCAATAGTTAATTATCCGAAGTAGATAGCCAGGAAAGTAGCTACACCGGTGAGAAGGAAAATGCCGCCAACAACGATAGTCGCCATTACATTTTCATTCTTCATTAATGTGTTGATCTTTTTCATGCACAAAAGTTTTAAGGTTTCGGAAAACGGATGAAGGATCCCAGAGGAATAATGGAGAATACGAAACAGTATTTCTTTTGTGATTTTTACAGAGGAACGTGAAGAATGCAAACGTACATCATTCTGCTATACCAATCAAGTGTATTCATCAAAGCTTTGTTATTATTAGCGGCAAGCAATAAGAGCACTTGTATAAATAGTTAGTTTTTAACTGTTTCAGTGAAGAATAAAGCGGCATAGGAAATTTACGATTCTCTAAAAAAATTGAGATTGTTTATCAAGGCTTGTATTCAATATCCCTTGCGGTAAACCAGTGCAGGGAATCATTGTTCGGGTCGCCATTGTAATTAATGGTGATCTCTTCACCGGGGTTAATATCCCGCAGGGCAAAAAAGGTAATGGTTTTCGCTTCCCGGTCGATCATATGATGTGCATTGCAGGGGAATGCATGGTTATAGATCGAGCCAAATCCCATGGCCACCGACAGAATGTTTTCTTCTTTGTTCAGAAAGAAACAATAGTTAACCACATGCGTGGAGGTGACTGCGTCAAAATCTTCAGCCGGTATCTCGATCAACGGACATTCTTCTATCAGATCGTTTTCCTGGATAGAGGTACTGCTGAAAACGCCCCTTCCTTTACCTTTTATTTCTTTGATATATAAAGAGGGTCTTGTCATGGGTTAGAAATTTACCGGTGAACAGTCATCATGCCTGCCATTGTAATTGATGAAGATCTCTTCCCCGGCTTTGATGATTTGCACGGCTTTGATATCAATGATCTGTTTATCCAGGTTAATGCTATACATGGCGTTGGAAGGAGCTGTATGATTGTAGATTGAACTGTATCCAAGCCCTATCACAACCTTTATTTTCTCATTTTTTACCAGGAAATAGTAATGATAAAGGGAAGTGTTTTTCAGCAGATCATCTTCGTTATTGCTGATTGGAATCAGCGGGGCCGTTTCAATATGTTCTCCTGCTTTAATATCCCTGGTTGAAAATACACCACGGCCATGGACCGCACTTGCCGCCACATACAAATGCCCGGGTTGCTTTATGGACGTTTTTTTGAAGAAATCGCTGAGTTTCATGATCAAAAAATATCCCCCTAAAGTGGGATAGGGCACTTTGGGGGTTCGCCGTAAATTTAGGAACTAAAATAAATTGAAATGAAAAAACTGTTTGCCACACTTTCATCTTTGCTGCTCATTATGGGCCTGAAAGCACAGACCACAGTTACTGCCAAAAAAGAAACAACACCCCAGGTGAAGCCGGTAACAGGGCAGGTTCCTGTGGTGAAACCCGGGGTGACAATGAAAGAAGGTAATAATACGATCAAAGCCGGTACACTTGTTACCGATTCATTAAAGGCAGGTATCAAGCAAACTGCTATTAAGCATGAAGGTATCAAGCAAACCACCATCAAACAAACTGTGCCGGTTAAGCAACAAGCCACACAGATCAAGTTTGACAACCAGGTCAAGCCACATAAGGATGCGCCTATCAAGAAGTAAATAACCGCAGTGCTTGTAAAGATATAAGGATACCAGGGAGCTATCACATATAGCCCCTGGTATCACTTTTATAAATAAAAGCCCTTTTTCCCATTTTAAAACGTACCTTCGTGTCTCTGTATGTTATTCCTACACTTAGTTTGACTTGTTCCTCATTTCAGATATCGTGACGGCTTAATGTAAGGCAGGTAAAGTATCATCTTGTTTTGATAGCCTTACCACATTATTTTATCAAATTTTATACAATTGTCATTTAACAATTTATCGCTCATTGAGCCTGTATTAAAGGCACTGAGCAACGAAGGCTATACAACGCCTACACCCATTCAGCAAAAATCTATTCCTGTCATTCTGCAACATAAAGACCTGTTAGGTTGTGCCCAGACCGGTACCGGGAAGACAGCTGCGTTTGCGATACCCATTTTGCAATTAATGCACCAGGAGCAACAGGGAAACACCAATAATCGCCGAAATATTAAAGTATTGGTCTTAACGCCTACACGGGAACTGGCTATCCAGATCGAAGAGAGTTTCAGGGCTTATGGCAAGTATCTTGATCTCCGGCACCTGGTGATCTTTGGCGGTGTGTCGCAACATAACCAGGTAAATGCTTTGCGTCGCGGCGTTGATATTTTAATAGCAACTCCCGGTCGTTTACTTGACCTGATGAACCAGAACCTTCTTTCATTACGGGATATTAAATTCTTTGTACTGGATGAAGCCGACCGGATGCTGGACATGGGTTTTGTACACGATGTAAAAAGGATCATTGCCAAATTGCCTGCGCAACGCCAGACATTATTCTTTTCAGCCACGATGCCACCGGAGATACAACAACTGGCGAATGTATTATTAAAAAACCCGGTTAAAGTAGAAGTGGCACCGGTGTCATCCACGGCGGATACGATACAACAGGAATTATATTACACAGGAAAAGAGCATAAACGTTCTTTACTGATTCACCTGCTGCAAGATGCTACGATAAAGAATGCACTTGTTTTTGCAAGGACGAAGCATGGAGCTGATAAGATCGCCAAGGACCTGAACCGGTCAGGAATTAATGCGGATGCTATTCATGGTAATAAGTCGCAGAATGCAAGGCAGAATGCGCTACAGAATTTCAAAGCGAAAACTACAAGAATTCTTGTTGCTACTGATATTGCTGCCCGGGGTATCGATATTGATGAGCTGACGCATGTGATCAATTACGAACTACCGAATGTACCAGAGACCTATGTGCATCGTATCGGCAGAACAGGAAGAGCAGGCGCCAGCGGGATTGCCATTTCCTTTTGTGACCATGAAGAAAGAGTATACCTGAAAGATATTCAGAAACTGATCGCTAAACAGATACCGGTTGTGCAAGATCATCCTTTTACGATGACTACGACGGTAACAACAGAGACGACAAGACCAGCACTCCGAAAACCGGTACGGCATGGCCAGCAACAGGGTAGTGGTCAAAAAAGACAATATGGAAGATCTTTTTCCACGAGAACAGCCTGATAATGTATTAACTGCAGTCAGTAATGGCTGCAGTTAAACTAATTTTAATGCTTTGGGGAGAAGACAATCTTTATAAGCGGCTGCTTCTGCGCAGGGACGCATTTTCAATTGTTGTAACAGTTCGCCGGCATCATATTCAGCCGTATAATATTCCAGGATATTACCATAAGCGCAGCTTTCGTAGTAAGCACGGTAAATGGAAAGAGATTTATAAGAAGAAAGCTCCTGGTAAAAAGCAATATCATATTCTTCATGACTTAGAAATACCAGGATTTTTGTATCCCTGTGCTGGTTGGGGTACTTCGTGCCAATCTGAACAGGAGTATAACCGCCCGCCTGCACCACCCTTACCTTTTGCTCCGGAAAATAAACCGAGCTCTTTCCTTTCATGAAATTAAATTCAAAATCCTGGTTCTTGTATTCATGTACTGATACGTACCTGTATTTACTTTTTTCATTCACTTCCTCCTGCAGGGTCATATTTTCAGGGGAAGTGATCTTATTAAAATCCCTTGCATAAGGCTCCCATTGGGCAAGAAATTTCTCTGTTTCCAGTGGCGTAATAAAACCTATGAATTGTATGATACTGTCTTTTCTCATACTTGTTCAGATGCAACATCTATTGTATCAACAGAGTGGACAACACCATTAAACCCCTGCCTGTCACGGGATAATATTTTAGCACCATTGATGCGGACTTCGCCATCTTTAACAGATACCGTCAGTTCTGTACCATGAATGGTTTTTAGCTTTTGGCCATTGATAAAATCCTTAACCAATTTTTTTTCCGGTAATATAAAGCAGGATAACAGGTCGGAAAGTTTGATCTTATTGACCGGCTTCAGCAGTTCTTCGTAGGAAGTCTTTTTCAATTTTCCGAAAGCGAGGTTGACGGGAGCCAGGATCGTAAAAGGCCCTTTGCCGTTTAGTGTTTCAGCCAGGTCTGTAATTTTCAGTCCTTTCATAAAACTGCTGAGGTTCTTATCTGTATCTGCGATCTGCATGATCATTGCCATAATTGAATTGATTTAAATACGAAAGTGATCCCGGAATTTCCCGGAATAAAAAAAAGAGCCGGCCAGGGCTCTTATCAGAATGAGTTCTTAGTATCTCCTGCTGTTGTTGTCGGGTCGGCTTGTTTTTTCTCTTGCTACGGAAACAGACATTGCTCTTCCTTCAATCTCTTTGCTGTTAAGGCCTTTGATTGCTTTATTGGCTTCTTCATCAGAGTCCATTTCCACAAATCCAAAACCACGGCTGCGTCCTGTTTCCCTGTCAGTGATCACTTTAGCAGAAGAAACAGCGCCAAATTGTTCGAATAATTTTCTTAAGTCATCATCCATAGTATGAAAACTTAAATTAGATACATACAAATTCATAAAACATAATTTAGATAAAACAATACAATACCTGTGATGAAGGACTGGCAGCAAGAAGCAAAGAGGAGATTAACTAATACTGGACGGAAGAGTAAAAATTGATTCTGATCTGAACTGACTGTTGGAAGAACTTTTGATCACTCAGTGAAGATACACTATTAAATCGGCAGCACTGTTTTTATTTTAGCAACGAAATACTGGTAAAATACAGCCAAAAGGTTTATTTAAAGGGGGAATACCATTTAATTGGACTACCTTGTAAGGGTCAGTATATACAACAATAGTGATGTTTTATCATGTTAGTCATTCTGCTCTTTTTAGCTGCCCATTGGTATCTTTCTCTTTTTATGCAAACTTTTTTGCAACATCGCTATGCGGCACACGGTGCTTTCAGTATGAGTAAGGGCTGGGAACGATTTTTTTACCTTATGGCATATATCACACAAGGTTCTTCTTATGTCAGCCCAAGGGCTTATGCCATTATGCACCGCATGCACCATGCATATACTGATACGGTTAAAGATCCGCATTCGCCCATGTTCGATGATAATATGTTCAAACTGATGTGGCATGCCCGGCAGGTTTCCTCCCAGATTTATAAAGGGAAGTTTGAAGTGGAACAACGATTTGCCAAAAACTTACCTGACTGGCCGTTACTGGATAAGATAGGTAATTCAGTATGGTCGAGATTGGGCTGGATCGCAGTTTATGTGATGATCTATATCCAATTTGCTCCATCTGCCTGGTGGTTTTTATTATTACCCATCCACATCCTCACCGTTCCGCTGCACGGTACCATCATTAACTGGTTCGCACATAAATATGGCTCAAGAAACTTCGAGGTTAAAAACACTTCCACCAATTTATTTAAAGTGGACCTGCTGATGATGGGCGAAGCTTATCATAACAACCACCATAAAAACCCGTCGGCAGTAAACTTTGGCTACCGGTGGTATGAATTGGACCCGACTTATGGGATGATCCGGTTGCTGAACCGGTTAAAGGTCATCAGGGTTCATAAACTACAGGGAACACCCGTTGCAGCCCTTTCATAAACACTTGCCGGTCTGCTATTTATTGTTGTTATGATTTTCATAAACAACTGGTTCCTCCTGTCATAAAGCAGGTTTCTTTTTGGCAATAATTATTATCTTTAGCCACTTAAGACTGCCTATGATGATTAATTGTAACAGATGGAGAGACGTACCCCGTGCTTTCATCACCTTACCTGTTATTTTTTTTCTCACTTCACTTAATTTGTCTGCACAGCAGACCCGCTTAGCTGCAAATAATCCGCTTAATAATAAAGTACAATCTTTTGCAGGGAATGACAAAGATCTCTATGGTATAAAGGGCCGCTATATTCAGAATAAAGGACAGTATGGAGATACTTTGGCTAACTATGGTGCCATGGGTAATATCCTTTATGGCTATGAAGGTTTAGGCATGCCAGTACTGTTTACTGCCAAAGGAGTTATCCATTTGCAAAGGAAACAAAAGACCCTTTCTTATGAAGAAAGGGAAAGAATGGAAGAACGGGGAATGAGCAAGGAGCAGATACGTAAACGCAACCTGGCGGTTGATCGTGTTTTAACAGTTGAATGGATCAATGCAAACCCGGAGGTTGAAATTATTGCGGAAGATGCAGCCCAGGGGTATCATGTTTATGGGTTGCAATTGCAAAAAGCTGCTGCCTATAGAAAACTTACTTACAAAGAAATTTACCCGGGTATTGATGCTGTATATTCCTTTCTTAAAGGGGAAAAACCGGGTTATGAATTCAGTCTTATTGTAAAACCCGGAGCCGATATGACAAAAGTGAAGATCCGTTATGCCGGGGATGTAAAATCAATCAGGCAGGATAAGAATGGACGTCTTATCATCAATTCAGATATTGATGGAATTATTCAGTCAGTTCCTCTTTGTTTCTATCCTGAAGATGGAAGCAAAGGCGAAAAGATCCGGACCGGTTATGTGATCAGTAACAAAAGCCTGGTTAGTTTCAAATTACCGGTGGACTACAAGAAGGAAAAATCCCTTGTGATCGATCCCTTTGTTACCGGCACTACCACCTTAACCGGTACTAATAATGGTATTGCTAAAGATATCGACTTCGATTATGCCGGTAATATTTTTGTGTCGGGTGGTGGAGATGCCGGAACACAGATGCTGGCTAAATTTTCCCCAACCGGTACATTGTTGTGGACATTTTCGGGAATGCTGGGAACTCCTTCCTGGAATTTCGGCGCCAATTATGGTGGTTGGATGGTAGATAAAGTAGGAGGCGGTGTTTACCTTGGACAAGGGTTGATGGGCAATGGGTTTGCTGTGGTGAGATTAAATGCCGCAGGAACATATGATAATTATATCACCACTCCCAATATCAATTTCAGTGAAAACTGGAAGATGACCTGGAGCTGTAATGGAGGTTCGCCTAAAATATTGATAGCGGGTGGCGGTGGTTCCGCCAATAATGAACTGGCATTACTGGCTCCGCCGGCAGTTGTACCGGCAACGTCAAATCTTTCCGGCTTATCGGGAGGACATAATGATATCTCTGATATTGTTATAGACCCGGTAACGAATGATATGTTTACGATTTATTCAACACCCGTCACAAATTCTCTCAGGGATAATTATATTTATAAACATCCTCCACCGTATACCTCCGCAGCGATTACATGGCAGGTGCCTACTGGTTATTTTGCGCTAAGGGAACCCAACAACAGGCCTTATATTTTTGGATTGGATAATTCAAGCAATACATTGGCCGTAAATTCATCCTATCTATTTTACTGGGACGGTCTTAACCTGAAAGCTTTCAACAAAACTACGGGTGCTACGGTCGGCTCACCAATGACATTTAGTTCAAATATCGTCTTGCAGCAGGGTGGTATACATGCGGATGAATGCAATAATGTGTTTATCGGGTTTACTAATGGGACAATCAAAGTATTAAAATTCAACGGCAGTACATTCGATGATGCCGCTGCCGCTGATATCACTATTTCCGGGTTTCCTCTAAATGCAGTGTATGACCTCAGTTATGATAATGCCCATGAACTTTTATATGCAGGTGGTAATGGGTTTGTAGCATCAGTAGATGTTTCCGGCTATTGCCCTTCCACTATCTATTCAATATCGGTTATTGAGGACTGTATGACTTTATCTGCAACAGCTACCGTAAGCCCGGTTCCCCCTTCCGGGACAACGGTGACTTACGTATTGTATGACGGAGTCACTCAGGTGGCCAGTAACACAACCGGCGTATTCACCGGTTTATTCACGGGTATCAATTATACGATCAGGGCATTCCTGAACAGGGATTGCGGCGGGACACAAACGTTTACCAATTTCATGTTTAGTGCATCTCCGACATTAATTACAAACAACCCACCGGCAGTTTGTCTTCCGGATGGAACGGCTGATTTAACAGCACCGGCTATTACGGCTGGTTCTGCAACAGGCTTCATTTATAGTTACTGGCAAGATGCAACAGCAACTAATCCACTAACCAATCCTTCTGCTGCCATTGCAGGAACTTATTATATTAAGGGAACACCAGCTGCGGGTTGTCCTGCTGTGAGGGCTGTTACCGTTCCTTCACTTCCGGTGCCGGTTGGAGATGCAGGTACTGATATTGCTATTTGTTTTGGAGATAATACACAGTTGAATGGATCAGGCGGCGTTACTTATTCGTGGAGTCCATCCACCTTTTTAGATAACCCCGCTATTGCTAATCCACGAGTGATCAACCCCACCTCCGGAACTCATGTTTATCATTTGACCATCACAGGTACAAATGGCTGCCGTTCACTGGCAGATGAACAGGTAGCCGTGATCGTTGCGGCTCCTCCTCTGATCGGGATTGTCCGTGATACTGTTGTTGCCATCAACCAGCCCTTGCAACTGAATGCAACAGATGCCAATAACATCGGATTTATCAGTTATGTATGGACACCTTCCACAGGTCTTAATGACCCTTTTATTCCCAACCCCATTGCTATTCTTGACAGGGATATTACCTATATCATCAAAGCAAAAACGATCAGTGATTGTGAAGGAGCAGCTGCTGTGAATGTAAAAGTGTACCAGGGCCCTGAGATTTATGTACCAACAGCTTTTACTCCCGGCGGGGATGGTTTGAATGATATACTCAAAGCAATACCTGTTGGTATGAAAGAGTTTCATTTCTTCAGTATTTATAACCGGTGGGGAGAAAGAGTATTTACGACCAATGATCCCCGTACTGGCTGGGATGGTAAGATAAAAGGAATTCCACAAGGAGCGAATACCTATGTGTGGATGGTGGAAGCAGTCGATTATAAAGGGAATAAGGTGTTTAGAAAAGGAACGGTTACGTTGATCAGGTAATTATACTGCAGGATAGTAAAATAGTATTGAAGATATCTCTGCTCCCTGTTCAACGTTATAATTTCCGGTAAAAATGCAATGCGGGAAATCATCCCGGGAGTACCATTAATATGAGTATGATCATGCCTCACCGATCTGCAATGGTATATTTTGCAATATGATGGATATGCATGAAAAAACTATGACAGGCCTTGACACCCGGCAGGTTGAATTATCCCGCCAGCAAAACGGCAGCAATAGTATTGATACAAATGAGAAACGTTTATTAGCCCATGTACTGAAAGAAGTGGTGCTGGAGCCCATGTTTATCTTGTTATTGGCGGCTACGATCATCTATTTTTTAGTGGGCCAGTACCAGGAAGGGTTTATTATGCTGGCTGCCATTTTTATAGTAGCTGGTATCTCTATTTTCCAGGAATACCGGAGCCGCAATGCAGTGCAGGCACTGCGGAAGATATCAGCTCCGAGAGCTGTCGTTATCCGTAACGGAGTGACGGTTCAAATTGCTACAGAAGAGGTAGTGGTGAATGACCTGCTGCTGCTGGAAGAAGGTGAAGTGGTGGCTGCTGATGGCCTGATCATTTTGGCGAATGATTTTTCACTGAATGAATCCATCCTGACCGGTGAATCATTTGCGGTTACAAAAACAGCAGGTGATAATAACAGTGTTTACAAAGGCACATTAGTAACCAGCGGAAGTGCTACGATACAGGTGACCGCTGTGGGAAACAAAACCATGTTTGGCAAGATCGGGTTATCGTTGCAGGAGATTACTATAGTGAAAACTCCCTTGCAGCAACAGATACGTTCATTTGTCCGCAATATGGTTTGGATCGGTGGTATCGCATTTCTTATTGTTGTTGGATTTAATTATTTCCAGTCCGGTGACCTTGTGCAGGCTTTTCTGCAGGGGCTTACACTGGCCATGAGTGTGCTGCCAGAAGAAATACCTGTTGCATTTAGTACTTTCCAGGCATTGGGAGCTTTCCGGTTACTACGAAACAATATTATAGTCAAGCAGCCACAGTATGTGGAAACGCTGGGCTCTGCCACTGTTATTTGCACCGATAAAACAGGTACAATAACCCAGAATAAAATGAGTGTGGCATTCCTGTATGATGCAACAACCCGACAATCCGTACCTGTATCCGGTACCGGTGATATTCCTGAAACAGTAGTGGAATATGCGATGTGGAGCAGCGAGATCAATCCTTTTGACCCGATGGAAAAAGCTATTCATGAACTATATACAGTGATTGCCACGACCGATAAAAGACCTTTATTCAAACAGGTGCATGAATACCCTATTGGCGGCAAACCTCCTATGATGACGCATATTTTCAATGACGAAAAAGGAGAAACAATAATTGCAGCAAAAGGAGGACCTGAAGCTATTGCCCAGCGGAGTGACCTGTCCCCGGAAAATATAAAACAAATTGAAGAGCAGGCGATGATTTATGCCCGGCAGGGGTTTCGTGTATTGGGTGTGGGAAAGGGTATATGGAAAGAAAAGAACTGGCCGGTAACCCAGGAAGAATTCAGCTTTGAATTTCTTGGCCTGGTCGCTTTCCAGGATCCTCCCAAGGAGAATATGCGACAAACGATTAAGACCTTTCATGATGCCGGTATTGAAGTAAAAATGATCACCGGTGATTATGCAGAAACAGCGGTTGCTATTGCTAACCAGGTGGAGTTGGGACATAATAATGAAGTGCTCACCGGAAATGAGGTATTGCATTTAACGGCTACTGAATTACAAAAGCGGGTAAAGTCAATAAATATTTATGCAAGAATGTTCCCGGAAGCAAAGCTCAAAGTAATTGATGCATTGAAAGAAAATGGAGAAGTGGTGGCTATGACAGGTGATGGGGTTAATGACGGACCGGCATTGAAAGCAGCGCATATCGGTATTGCCATGGGACAACGCGGAAGCGAAGTAGCCCGCAGTGCCGCCTCACTGATCTTATCGGATGATGATCTTGGACACATGACGGAGGCAGTGGCTATTGGCCGTAAAATATATGATAACCTGAAAAAAGCGATACAGTATATTGTCTCTATTCATATTCCTATCATACTGATCGTTACTTTGCCTTTATTGCTACAGTGGCAGTTTCATGATCTTTTTTCACCAGTACATGTCATTTTTTTAGAACTGATCATGGGACCCACCTGCTCCATCATTTATGAAAACGAACCGATGGAGCCCGGAACCATGAACCGGCCACCACGGAAAATGGGGACTACTTTTTTATCGGTGCGGCAGTTACTGATCAGTATCCTGCAGGGATTGATTATTACGGCAGGCTGCCTTGGTGCGGGCTATTATTTGATGCAGCAGGGAGCTACTGAAACGACGATCCGTACAGTTGTGTTCACTACTTTGTTATTCTCGAATATTTTCCTGACACTTGTTAACCGGTCGTTTTATTATTCTGTTTTCACTACACTGGCTTATAAGAACAGGTTAGTGCCACTCATTATTGGTATTACATTAGTTTTTATAGCTGCTGTTCTTTATATCCCTTTTATGCAAAAACTTTTTAGCCTGGAACAGTTGCCTTTTTCACTGATTGGTGTATGCTTCTTCACTGCATTAGTGAGTACCTGGTGGCTGGAACTCTGGAAGATATTTAAACGTAAAAAGAATGCATGATTTTTATCTCTCAGGCTTTTCCTACTAGTAGAACTTCTGCGACATTTTAAACATTTTACTAAAGTGTGACCGGTATCGGTTATACTTTAAATGTTATTGGGTATGGTCTGAAGTCGGTTGGCAAAGGAGATTTGCTTTTTGTAAACCCTTTCAAAAACAGACCTATCATGCGAAAATTTCTTAAATGGGCAGGTATTATCCTGCTTTTCATTGTGACTGTATTCTGTGTAACTATTGAATTGCGACAGGACCGGAAATTCAGTGCACCGTATCCGGCCATCAGGTCAACAACTGACAGTAGCGTTATTGCCAGGGGGCAATCTTTGGTATTTGGGCCTGCACATTGTGCCAATTGTCATGCGCCCGTAGAACTGGAAGAGCAAGTAAACAATGGAATCAAAGCATCGCTTTCAGGAGGACGGGTATTTGAAATCCCCATTGGTAAGATTTATGCCAAAAACCTGACACCAGATAAAACGGGAATCGGGAATAAGACCGATGCGGAACTAGCCAGGGCACTTCGTTATGGCGTCAGGCCAGACGGGAGGGCATTATTTGATTTTATGCCTTTCCATAATACCAGTGATGAAGACCTGACGGCGATCATCTCCTACCTGCGTAGCCAGCCGGCAGTAGAAAACAAAGTGCCGGAAAATAAATTGAACCTGCTGGGAAAAGTGGTGAACGCATTTTTATTAAAACCAGCCGGGCCAACCGGGGATGTTCTTACTGCTATTAAGCAGGATACCACTGCTGTTTATGGAAAATATCTTGCCAATAGCGTTGCCAATTGCAGGGGCTGCCATACTAACCGTGACCTGGTAACAGGGGCTTTTATCGGCGAAGACTATGCAGGCGGATTCAAAATGGAAACAGTGACTGATTCAGGGACTTATTCTATTACCAGTCCTAATCTTACTCCTGATCCTGCTACGGGAAGAATTAAAGGATGGACACAGGAACAATTTATTTCCCGTTTCAGGAAAGGAAGACTGATCATGCAAACGCATATGCCCTGGGGACCTTTCAGCCGGATGAGTGATGATGAACTAAAAGCTATTTTCAATTACCTGCAAACATTGAAGCCGGTACACAATGAAGTGAAGTACGGCGTTGTAAAAGAATAACCGGAACCAGTATAGCAATTCATTACCTTATTTGCTAGCTGGTTTCCTGAATTCTTTCAGTTTATCACTGATATACACGATCATGTCGGCACGGTCTGTTTTCCTGCAGAAATCATAAGAAGGCCTGTAACGGTACATGAACAGCCGTAAGGAATCACCATGAAGACTGGTAAGCCGCTCCACCCATTCGGCAGGGAAGGAGCGGTCGATATATGAATCTCTTTCTTCTTTCAGTAATCTTTTCCTCAATTCCCGTTGTCGTTTGGCTTTACTGGAAAAATAACTGAGTGGACTGATACTGATACCAACACCATCCGTGGGGCGGTTGCCACCGGTGATATTCTTCAGGCTGTCAAAATAGTACCGGTAAATGTTTCGCCTTTCCAGTGAATCGGCCTGGTAACTACTGTTCAGGGTAATGCCGCTCAGGGAGACATACCGCACCGATAAGCTGACATCATATCGTGTCAGGAGGTGACCGAAGGTGACTACCACTGAATCGGTTTTGAAACCAGATGCGGTGAACATGATCTTATCACCTTCGCTGGCAGCAATGCTGTAACTCCCGTCTTTGGCAGATACACTGAAGGACCTGTTTGTCCTGTTGAAAACATTGATACCGGCGAGTGTGGAGTCGGTGATCCGGTCATAAATCTTTCCATGTAATGTTTGCTGTGCGTTTGCGGATGAGCTAAGAATAGTGAAAAGAAGAATGAAGAGTAGCAGCCGGTTCATGGTCTAAAAATAGACAGGCGTACTTCGGTAAAAATATTTAAGAGGAGAATTATTTGTTAAAAATTATTCTATAATGCCTGAGAATTTTTTGGTGCAAAACCAATACTGGTTTTTTTCAATGATAGGTTGGGACTTTTTTATCCTCGTATTAGGATTTCCCTACCGCAAAGGGGGGATTTTGTGGCAGATATTTGGCCACAATTTTTTTTATACCTGATTTTGCAATCCGCTGTTGATTTTTAGCACACACCACACATCAACTGATCACTAACAGTTGCAGTTTTATCTGCTCACTCATTAACCGGTTTATGACCTGCCGTATAGCAGAATGGGATTCTTATGGCCATTTTAAAACTATAAGTATGAAACGTATTGCTATTGCTATGCTGCATGCATACGGTATTTCAGGCGGTGAATGGGTTAATGTTTTTCATCTATAAAAAAACCAGGGAGGATTTTATATGCTTAAAATAATGATCACCGCCGAAGATGGCTACCAGTTAAGTGCAGTATATGCAAGACCCGTCGGGAAAAGTATTGGGGCTATTGTGCTGAGTTCTGCCACCGGGGTTAAAAAGGAATTTTATATCAACTTCACCCGCTATTTGGTACAGAATGGATACACGGTACTGCTGTATGACTACCGGGGAATTGGAGAGTCAGCTCCCAATAACTTAAAAACATCCGCCTCGTATATGCATGAATGGGGCACCAAGGATATGAATGCGATGCTGAATTATATGGTACAAGAAAGGAAGCATACGGGTATCATCTGGGTGGGTCATAGTGTAGGGGCACAGTTAATTGGTTTCCTCGATCAGAAACAGCATATCAAAAAAGTGATCGCTATTAATGCGGCTGTGGGGTATTGGGGCTATTTCCCTTTCCCCAGAAATATCGCTGTTTGTGCATTATGGTACGTGATTGGGCCGTTGCTTATCAAAATGCATGGTTATGGTACCATGCGCAAGATCGGTTGGGGTGAGGACCTGCCGAAAAATATCATCCTGGAATGGAGGGAATGGTGCATGAGCAAGAATTACTTTATGAAATTCCTGGAGCAAAAGATACAAGCGGACAGGTTTTATCATTTCACCACTCCGATCACGGCAGTTTATACCAGTGATGATTTTATTGCCAATGATAAAACAGTGCCACTGATGCTGAAATTCTTTCCCAATGCACCCCAGGAGATCATGAAACTGGCAGTAGAAAAACATACCCGGCATAAAGTAGGGCATATGGGGATCTTCCGGAAAAAATTTGAAAGAGACCTTTGGCCTTTGTTGGTGCGAGTGATTGAGAGATAGGTTTTGTTATGGATTCGAGAAATAAAATTCCCGGATACTATAAACAAAAGCCCAGATACTATTCAGTGTAAATAAAATACTGGCGATAATGATATGTTTCAGCAACCATTTAAAAGAACTATTAAAGCCAATACTGTCTTCATACTGCATTGCTTTGCGGGCATTCCTGGAAAAGGAAAGGAAATAATAGGCTTGTATCGGCAGCAAAACAGCATAAATAATTAGAAATATGATATTGAAGCTTACAGAAAACCTCATATAGTCATCATATTTGTCTGCATATTTTAAAAACGATTTAATGCCCAGGTAAGCATTAATTAAATCAAAAATACATGTCAGTACACAACATATATACAGAATACTGGCCCAGCGACTAATTCGAGTCAACAGTTTTTTACCGGTTTCATCAAGCTTAATTTCAAAAAGTTCTTCATTCATGCCGGGAAGATACTTAACGGGATGAAATTTTCGATTTTGCCGCACTTGTATTAACCTGGTCAGCGTGGGCTTATGATGGGAGGATACTTGCGTTTGCTCAAACGGAGATTTCTGCCTTTTATGGTCACTTTCTTCTCACATTTTTGGCCCTTCATTGTGAATAAATGCCCCTTGGCCAAACCGATTATTCCTGACCTTTGACTTATATTCGCCGCCTGACTTAAAATTAGAAAACAGTGAGATTAAAGAGCTTAGAAATCAAGGGGTTCAAAAGTTTTGCCGACAAAACAATTGTCAATTTCGACGACAATATCACGGGCATCGTTGGACCAAACGGTTGTGGAAAATCCAATATCGTGGACAGTATCCGCTGGGTGATCGGTGAACAGAAGATCAGCCAGCTCCGTAGCGAGAACCTCGACAGCCTTGTATTCAATGGCTCGAAGAGCCGCTCTGCCAGCGGACTTGCCGAGGTAAGCCTGACCTTTGAGAACACCCGTAACCTGCTGCCTACAGAGTTCAGCACGGTGACCATCACCCGTAAATTCTACCGCAGCGGCGAAAGTGAATACCGCCTGAACGATGTACAGTGCCGCCTGAAGGATATCCAGAATCTTTTTATGGATACCGGGGTGACGACGGACAGCTATGCCATCATCGCCCTCGATATGGTGGACGACCTGATCAAAGACAAGGAGAACAGCCGCCGTCGCATGCTGGAGCAGGCCGCGGGGATCTCGATCTATAAGACCCGTAAGAAAGAAGCCAAGCTAAAACTGGATGCTACCGAGCAGGACCTGGCCCGTATCGAGGACCTGTTGTTCGAGATCAACAACCAGTTGAAAGCACTCGAAAGCCAGGCAAAGAAGGCGGAGAAATACCACGAGATCAAAAAGGATTATCGTGAAGTGAGTATTGAGCTGGCAAAAGCCGCTCTCGAAGGTTTTAATCTTACCTACAAAGAACTGACCGAACAACACGATACCGAAACGGATAAGAAGATCCGCATGGAAGCGGAGATCGCCAATGAGGAGGCATCGCTGGAACAGGAGAAATTGGGCTTTATCGAGAAGGAAAGACAACTGCAGAGTATGCAGCATGCTTTCAACGACCTGGTGGCACAGGTACGTACCAAAGAAAATGACAAGAACCTGGCTGCACAGCGTTTGGAATATTTGAAAGAAAGGGAAGAAAGCCTTACGGCTTTTTTGCAAAAGGCCGAAGGGCAACTGAAAGGGATAGATGAAAGCATCGGCTTTACACAGTTGCAGGTAGATGAAGAAACGAAAAGCTTTACGGAATTGTATGAGCAACTGCAGCAGTACCAGAACAGCGTATCGGTAAAACGGGAAGTGCTGGATGAGAAACGCCGTTCACTTGATTCGCTTCGCAGCGAATACCAGCAGGTACAGCGCAACCAGTTCGATGCGGAAAAGAAAGTGGCGGTAGCCGATACATCGGTACAGAACCTGCAGAGGGCCATTGCGCAGATGGAAGAAGAAAGAAAGCAAAGGGAAGAGCAGCGTCATCACTTTGATCAGGAACGCATCCTGAAAGAAAAGGAACTGAACATAAAGAAGGTGGACCTGGAACAGTTGCAGCAGCACCAGGAGAACACCAAAGAACAAATATTACAAACACAATCTATTGTAGAGTCGCTGCGCAATGAACTGGCCGGTGAGAACCGTAAGCTGGATGCGAAGAAGAATGAGCATGACCTGCTGAAGAGTATGATAGACTCGATGGAGGGTTATCCGGATTCTGTAAAATTCCTGCATAACAATACTAACTGGAACCATACATCGCCGATCCTGTCGGATGTGATGTATGTGAAAGAAGAGTACCGCACGGCACTGGAGAATGTGCTGGAACCTTATCTCGGCTATTACGTTGTAAATGACCTGCACGAAGGATTGCAGGCGGTTCGCCTGCTGGATGAGAATAAGAAAGGGAAAGCCAACTTTTTCCTGTTGGATAAAGTGAATGCGGCTGATGCCAGCGTGGCTTCTCATGCACTGGAGGGAGGTATTCCTGCCCTGAGTGTAGTCGAGGTGGATGATAAGTACCGCAAACTGGCGGAGCATCTGTTAGGGAATGTATTTATTGCGGACAATGAAGATGCGCTGCAGAACAGCAATGGTTTTGTAGTGATCGAAAAGAACGGTAAGTATGTAAAAGGAAAATACTCTCTGACGGGTGGCAGTGTAGGTATGATCGAAGGAAAGAAGATCGGCCGTGCCAAGAACCTTGAGAAACTGCAGGAAGAAATATTGGCGCAGGATGAAGTGGTGGAAAAACTGCGCAGCGAGATACAGGCCAGGCATAATGAGGTGATCGCCTTCAATGAGGATCTGCGTGAATCGGCCCTGCGTGAGACAGAAAAAGAGATCCAGCAATTGACCAACCAGGTGTTTGCGCTGCATAACAAACTGGAGAACCTGTACTCGATGCAGACCAACAGCCAGCACCGGCTGGAAGAGCTGGCACAGCAGGTACAGCAAACGCAGCATTCGGTAGAAGAGGTGAGGATCCAGTTGGTACAATACAATGAGGAACTGCAATCCTTTACTTCCAAACTGGCAGAAGCGGATGAACATTTTAAGACAGCTGAAGCGGATTACAATGAGGCCAGCCAGCAATACAACGAGTTCAACCTGAATGTAACAAAACAACAGAGCAAGATCGCTGCCCTGAAACAGGAACTGGAGTTCAAGAAGAACCAGTTGAATGACCTGCAACAGCAGATAGAGAGCAATACGACCAGCCTGGCTGATACAGCAGCGAGTATTGAGCAATCGGCCACATCCCTGAAAGAAATTGAAGAAGGGCTGGTAGCGATGATGAGAAAGAGAGAAGAAGAAGAAAGAGTGCTGAATGAAGCAGACCAGGCCTATTATAACCTGCGCAACCAGCTCAGTGAAAAAGAAAGCGAGTTGCGTCATAAGGTAAAAGATAAAGAACAGGTAGAGCACCTGCTGGTAGCGATCAAGGATAAACTGAACGAACTGAAACTGCAGCTGGCTGGTACCAAAGAAAGATTGGATGTCGAGTTCCGTATCAAACTGGAGGATATACTTGACCAGGCAAGAACAACAGAGATCGCTTTGGAGGAGTTGCAGGAAAAAGCCGACAGGATGAAGAAGCGTTTGGAAAACCTTGGTGAGGTGAACCCGACAGCGATCGAAGCATTTACAGAAATGAAGAAGCGATATGAGTTCATCCTTGAGCAGAAGAATGACCTGGTAACGGCGAAGGACAGTTTATTAAAGACGATTGAAGAAGTGGAGTCTACGGCTAATCAGAAATTTTTAGAGACATTCAACCTGGTAAGAGAGAATTTCCATAAAGTGTTCAAATCATTGTTTACGGAAGATGACCAGTGCGACCTGGTACTGGAGAACCCGGAGAACCTGGCGGAAAGTGGTATTGATGTGATCGCCAAGCCTAAAGGCAAGCGGCCGACATCACTGACACAGCTCAGTGGTGGTGAAAGAACATTGACTGCGACAGCCCTGTTGTTTGCGATATACCTGATCAAACCAGCGCCATTCTGTATCCTGGATGAGGTAGATGCGCCGCTGGATGATGCTAACGTGAGCAAGTTCACGAATATGATCCGCCAGTTCAGTGAGAATTCACAGTTTATCATCGTTACACACAATAAAATGACGATGAGTACCGTGGATGTGATCTATGGGGTGACGATGCAGGAGCCGGGTGTGAGCAAGTTGGTGAGTGTGGACTTCAGAAATTTACAGAATCAGCAGAATTAAGAGAGTGGTCAATAGTGAGTGGTGAGTGGGGACAGAAAATAGATTACCAGAAGCCTTGCGGAAGCAGGGCTTTTTTATTTGAGGGGCATCTAACGAAAGTTATAAGCAGGCGTCGGTAAAACGGTAACCTTTTTGAGGTTAGACCGGGCTCGCCGCGGTTTCTTTCGTTCCATTAATTAAATAGTGTCGGGATAGAAGCTGGTCAGCCCTTCAGCTTAGCTACAAGGGCTGTATATTCCTGCATCGCTGCATCTTTTGTTTTGCCTTTTAAGGCGGTCCATGCTTCGTATTTGGCTTTATTGACAAAGTCAAAAGGATTGGAAGGAGGTTCTGTGTTCACATCGCCTTCAGTGGCTTGTTTGTATAAAGAGTATAATTGCAGTAAAGTGTCGTTGCTGGGTCGTTCAGATAAGGCTTTGCTTTCCGTCACGGCTTTCTCAAAAAGTTCTTTTAACTCCATATAAGCTTTTTGGCGAATATACTTTATTTTACAGGAATGACATTGCTGGTTTCGTTGCGGCGGGTCGTCATTTATTTCGTTCGTGCCTCATCAATGAATGTATTTTTTACAAACGCCGGGTCATTGGTTTTTTCAAAGAACCCATCGAGATAACTGGTCATTTCTTTCTTTTCCCGCAAGGCCAGCCGGTCAAAGCGCATGATAAGATCCATAAATGCGTCTTTCTTTTGATGAAGATGAGCCAGACAGGTTTGCAGTTCTTCCATACTGCGTGAAAATCCCCGGTATAATCGTTCCCTCACAGAAGTAATACCTAGTTCTTCAGGGGGGATGGCATATTCAGCATTGACTAATCCGCAATAATCAAAATCATACGGAACTGTGAAGGGTGTGGCCAATGAGTCTTTCTTTGGCCGCATCAGTTTAATGTTGTGGTAAGTGGGTACCGCCCAGTCTGTATTACCGATCATATACTGGAAAAGCGAGACCAGGGTCATTTGAGTACGGTTAGTACTTTGCGTGTGAAAAGTTATATTCTCTACTTCATAGCATTTATTTCTTTTAGCCATCTCATCCACATCCTCAATAAAAAAACCATACTGCGAATAAGGTTTTATTTTTCTTTTGGTATCCCTGTATGTAATGTGCAATAACCTTACCCGGAAGCTCATATCAGTTAGAAGATTGTACATTTTATAGATGAGGTATTCTTTCAGCACCAGGTTCTCATTAGTGGTGCCGCGGCTGCAACCGCATACCATTTTCAGTTTTTTTAAACGGGCCAGTTGCAGCGAAGAGGGGTTCTTGAAATCCAATTTCATGCTGGGCATGTAGCAATTCGTTCTTCTGAACTCACCCCTTGCGCTTAACTGGATATCTTCTGTGATCACCGTGCTGTCGGGGAAACGGAGAGTGATCTTTGCCGGTTGGTATTTGTTCACCTCTTTTTCATTGACGAGTGTTTTGAGATCAGTGAGCAGTTCCATACTCACCACTCGTTCATCTTCAAAAAAACTGACTTCGTTGACAGGATCCTGTGCAAAGGCATTGACAGCAATGAAAAACAGGAATGCAAAGGCATAATGTATAGGTATTCTCATGTTGCAGCAGGTGGTTGGTGATTGGCAACAGGAATGTACGAAAGAATATTCAATAGTGATACCGGCTGTTATTTCAATGCCTCTTCTACTGCCTGGCCGATATTTCCATTGGGCACCTGTATATGCAGCAGGGCGGCAAGGGTGGGTGCGATATCCGTCATATAGGTTTCCCGGTTGGTCTTACCTTGTTTGATGCCCCATCCATACAGCAGGAAAGGTACATGCGCATCGTAGGAATTCCACAGGCCATGCGTGGTACCTGTGCCGGAATATCCTTCTATATGTTGCGGCAGTAGTATGACCTGTATATCGCCGTTGCGCTGAGGATTGTACCCGTTGTTCAGCATTTTCCTGATCGTGGCAGGCAGTGGTACAGTATTCAGGTCCCGGATGGCGAATGCACGGGCAATGCCTGGTTCTGCAGCTATCCGTTCAACGATCCAGTTGATCAGATCGTCCTTATTCACTTTCCTTGCCTCTGCTATGCGCTGATGATGCAGGTGTAACTGGTAGTTGTCATCACTGACGATCACCGAATCTATCCTGAATCTTTCTTTTACTTCATTATTGATAGCGCTGATGATGTTACCCATCGGCACTCTTTTGCCCGGCATTTTATTTTCCTGCATGAACTCAGGTATATGCGCCACACCGTGATCGGCCGAAAGAAAAACAGTGTACTGGTCCTTTCCCACTTTGGCATCCAGGAAATTAAGGAGACTGCCTAATTCCTTATCCAACCGGAGAAAACCATCTTCTGCTTCTATAGAATTGGGGCCAAAAGTGTGACCGATATAATCAGGGGAGGAAAAACTAATTGCCAGGAAGTCCGTGATGTCATCAGTGCCTAGTTGTTCGGCAGTGATAGCGGCTTTCGCGAACTCAGCGGTCATGGTATTACCAAAGGGAGTCGCAGATACTGATCCGTAACTTTTACCGATGAATCTTTTCAGATCGTAGGGGAATTTGGTGCCAAAAGGTCTTCCTTCATAACTGTTCTCATCTTTTGTGCTTTGTATATAGGTATTGGCAGGGTAAAGCAGGTCCCATCCCTTGTCATAGTATTTATCGGGCCATTTCTGCGCATTGAAATCATTGACCCATGCCGGCAGTGCATTCATATAATAAGTAGAGGTAATCCAGTCGCCCACCGTGTTATCATACCAGTAAGCGGCATTGGCGCTATGTCCTGCAGGTAATATGCCGCCCCTGTCTTTAATAGCCACACCGATCACCTTGCTTCTGAAATTGGTAGCGAGCCTCAGTTCATCGCAAATGGTTGTGACGAGCATGTTCTTCGGGCTCATTTTTCCCAATGCGGATGTACTGCCTACTGTCCTTACTGAACTATCTTCTGTACAATACACGCTGCGCACCTGGTTTCTGTCCCACCATCCATTGCCTGTGATGCCATTGATAGCCGGTACGGAGCCTGTGTAAATACTCGTATGACCACAGGCGGTGACAGTAGGGGCATAAGGTATCAGCGTATTCTCGGCAGAGAACCCGTTATTCAGCATCCGTTTGAATCCTCCATTGGCATCGTACCTGTCATAATAGCGGTACAGGTAATCCCAGCGCATCTGGTCAACCACGATACCTACTATTAATCTGGGGCGTTGTATTGTGGCAGATTGTGCATGGGCATTGACAGCGGTCAAAAAAAATACGGCAAAGGAGAGCAACCTGTTCATGATGTGTAGGGCCTTTTTACAAAAGTAGGGCATCCGGGCCTTTTACCATACGATAATTGCCAGGTGAAAATGGTTGCAGTAACTACATTCTTTTTTTTCTGTGAAAGTTGTCAGCGATCAGCACTGCCGGAATACCGACCATACTGATCAGTATCAGCGCCTGGATGGCCGCATCGGTACTGTCAAACGGAGGCCTGCGCACATGGCTTAGCGGAAGTACGACGAGATTCATGACAGCCCATATAAACAGTCCATATAAGAAGCCCGTAATGAATTTATTTTTCAGCCATGAAATGAGTGTCGGATAAATAATAAACAGGAATGCAGTAAAAAAGAAGGCGATCATGAAATGAAAGACTATGCCCCAGGTGATCATGAGTGTATTGCTGATGGAAGACCCGCTCCCGAAAATGCCGGTGGCGATATATTTAAAGATGCGGTCGGGCCCTCCGCTGGATAAAAAAGTAAAGAAAGAAACTGGTTCCGCTTCACCACCCGGCGCCATTTTAAGTTTAGCTCCCTGGTCAGTATCAATATAGAATTTGAAAACGGCAGCGCTGATATCAAGTATCCCGGTTAGTAAAGCAGTCAGTGAAATAGTTCTGAACATGTCTGGTTTTTGGTATGTAGCAGTTGAAAGGGTTGCAGTCATCATAGTGGTCATGGGTTGGTACGGAGAAACTAATATACAGATACGGGCCCCAATGCAGCAAGGGTATTTTGATAAGTGTTAGTTCGGAAGGGCAGGAGGTAGATTTTCCCGGTGAAATACTATTGTTCCGGGCCTCTCAAAATTCTACTTTGCAGCAAAACCAGCCCTTATGAAGACCCTTATCGGACAGGTATATATGAAGAATAAGGCTTTGCGGGTGATCTGCTTCATTGTTTTTTTTCTTGTATATCTCATCCTGATGCCCGGTTGTAAGAAGAGTGGCGTTGCAGACGATCATGGAAACGGGAACACCGATGACACGCCATCGTTGAGCTGTACCGCAACGAAAGCAGATGCTGAGAACCTGCAGCTTTTTCCCACAGATAATGCCTGGAACCTTGATATTTCTTCAGCCCAGGTTGATCCCTACAACTCGCAGATCATTGCCGGTTTTGCATCGAATGTGATCAAAGCGGATTTTGGCAGCGGTTTGTGGGAAGGTGCACCAATCGGTATTCCCTATGTGGTAGTATGCGGCAACCAAACCAAATACCCGGTGGTATTTCGTTCCAACAGTTATGACGGCAATTATGGGGACGAAAGTGATGCCGGTCCTTATCCTGTTCCTTTAACAGCGCCGATAGAAGGCAATGGCGGCGGCGATAGTCATGTGATCGCCTTGGATAAAGAGAATAAGATATTGTACGAACTATATAATGCATCTGTGAATAATGGCCGCTGGGAAGCCTCATCGGGCGCCATCTTCGATCTGAAGACAAATGCGCTGCGGCCTGATGGATGGACCTCTGCGGATGCAGCGGGTCTTCCGATCTTTGCCGGTTTGGTGCGATATGAAGAGATACTAAAAGGCGTAATAGATCACCCGGTACGGTTCACGTTACCTTCATCGAAAGTAAAGCCTGCGTATATACATCCTGCCCGCCACAAAGTTAACAGTACCGGCGGGCAGTTTTCTTCTTTGCCATTTGGTGCAAGGATACGTTTGAAAGCCAGTTTTGATATCAGTTCTTTCTCTGCCACCAATAAGATCATTTTGGCCGCTATGAAGAAATACGGCCTGATACTCGCCGACATCGGCAGTAACCTTTATATCACCGGCGCCCCCGATGAAAGATGGAATAATGATGACCTGCGCCAGCTCGGGCAGGTACATGGTTCCGATTTTGAAGTCGTAAAGTTCAATAATTAAAAGGGTTGCCGGCGAATCCGCTAAGTGAACTGAGAACTTTGTATTCATCGTGTCTTTGTGGCAAGTTTTATCCTTATTAAGCAGACGCCTTATGCAATCTCCAGTAGGAAAAAGAGGTGAATAATGTGAGGCATCCCACTATCCACCACAATACATTGAATCCTGCATGTTCAGCTACCTGTGCACCCAGTAACGGGCCGAGACACTGTGCGGCTGACCATGCCATCGTATATAAGCCGGCATATTGCCCCCTGTTGGAAGGTAGTGTCCGGCTGATCCAGTAGGTATTCATGAATGGCATGGAAAATATCTCACCGAAGGTGATCAGCAGTATCATCGCAAATGCCAGTGATGCCCCCATCCCCGGCAGGTTTAGCATCAGGAATGCCAGCCCGGTCAGCGCTACACCAAATATGATATAAACAGTACTTCTCCTTTTACCTTCTAATTTATACACCAATACCATTTCGACCAGGGCGATGATAATGCCATTAATGGCCATCAGGAACCCGATATAGGGTTTGGAAAAATGAAGATCATTTTTAAAATACACAGGCAGATTGGTGAATATCTGGAAAAAACAACTGGCAAACAACATGGTGATGGTGATAAACCATAAGTATGTTTTATCCTTGTAGGCAGAATGAACAACAGGTGCTGACCCATCCGTTGATTTCTTTGCCGGTTTATAATTTACGGGTTTCAGGAACCACCACATCAGCAGTGCGGCAAACAGGTTGGTAATACCATCTATCCAGAACAACAGTTCATAGCTTACATCTGCTATCAACCCGCCTGTACCGCTGCCTACTGCCCATCCGATATTGATGGCAAGCCTGTTCAGGGCATAAGATCTTGTCCTGTTTTCATCTTTACTGTAAAAGGCAATCGCAGTAGAATTGGCCGGACGGAATGCTTCATTGACAAAACTGACAAGAAATGTAAACAGGCATATCAGGGAATAGCTATGCATCTGGCCTAATACCATGAACAAAATGCCTCCGCCGGTAAGGGTGATCAGTTGTACAGGATAAAACCCGATCTTGTCCGTCAGTCTTCCTCCAAAATAAGCGCCGCTGAAAGCGCCGGCTCCAAACAGACCAAATACTACACCTGCCTGCCCGATACTGTAGCCTGTGCTGGTAAGGTAAATGGTCATAAAAGGAATGACCATCGTGCCGCTCCGGTTGATAAGCATGACCAGCGATAGCAACCAGGTTGACCTTGACAGCCCCGAATAAGCATTGCGATATGTTTTGACTGTAGTGGAGATCATAAAGTGGCGCAAAGTTACCGGATGAATGCATCTCCATACTGCCCGGTCGTGAAAAAGAGTATGCCCAAAAGAGGGGATGGCCTGTTAGTGAGGATCACAGTTGATCACCGGGGCGCCAATGGCCGCCGCATATCTTTCCATACTATGCTGGTAGCCTGCCTCCGCAAACCAGTCGCCTGCTGTATTACCATTGTTCTTACCGGAAAGGGGGATGTTTAGTATCCTGCCATTACCGCTGGTATGTGAATAGCCGGAGAACCCACCACTGAATTCGAGGAGGTTCAGTCCCGTACTGATAATGGTAAAGGCGTTGCTCAACGAGGTATTGATATTCTTATAGCCTATTTCAACAGAGCCGGCAGCAGGGCCATTGGTGAAAAGATCGCCCAGTTTCTTCATCCGGTCTGTGCAGGGAAATTTGGCTACGATATCATTGCTGTTCTCTATGCGTAGAGCATCGGGGAATTTTTTATCAAAATCTTCAGCAAAATGACGGTTGCCCGGCGCAGGCGCAGCAAAGGTGGTGACATGGATGTTGCTTTTAGGCTGGCCACCTTCATTGAATTTTGACCAGAGATAAGAGGCATACACAATGGCTATATTCCCCCCTAGACTATGACCGGCAATGTACAATGGGTTTTCGCCCTTTACATTTTCTGATAAGAAGGTCCACAAAGTTTTACCACTGGTCTTATCTTTTAGTTTCTCCATGTTTTGCCAGGCGATATAGGATCCCTGGGATATTTTGGCTTTCTCATTGGCGCAATAAGGCCATTTATCCTGAACGGCCACATTCAGGTCATGATAGACCCAGTTATTGAACGCATCCTCAGTAAAAGAAAGAAGCGAACCCCTGATGGCTAAAACATATTTTTCGCCATCCGTAGCAACAAAAGCATAATTACCATTGATTCCGGCAGGGTCCCACACAACTTTCCATCCCGGTGCATGTTTATCCAGTTGTCCCTGCGGGGCCGGGCAATAAGTTATTTCGGCAAACAGGGCGGCTGTGGTATCGGTGAAAGGCGGTTTGGGTGGTTCAGCAGTTTCTGTATTTACAGGCGGCTGTTCATTTTCATTACCGGGGTTGACGTTACTGCTATCCTGGTGGTTACAGGATAAAAGAAAGAGCAGGCTGGCCAGAGAAAAGCAGAGGTATTTCATACAAAAAGAGGTGGTTAAAAATACAGATTTGCTTACAGGTATGAACAGGGTAAGTGAGTTCTGTTATGAATGAGAAGGCCTATAAAAAAAATTGGGGGCGGAATAGAAATTCACCCCCGTTTTTAAAATCCAATATCCTATGAAAAACCGAGGCAATGATAGGGATAATATTGTAAATAACAAATACCCTAAACAGGTTATTTTCTGAAACAGGGCTATTATTACCTGTTTGTGTTATATAAACACGGCTATATTTGATCAGGGACTGATGTTAATATCTACTTTAAATGGGACTCTTTAAATCATTCGGCAGCAACCCTTCAGGTAAAGATCTCTCACGGATAGTTGCATCTGCTAACTATCGGGACCAGGTATTTCAAAACCAAAGCGAAACCCTGGCGCTGATCAAAGGGACTTCCTATCTCAGGCTTACCTGGAAATTCCTGAACAAGCCAAAATACACAGCGCCGCCACGACCATTGCCTTCTGTAAAGACCGATATGAGATCGGTTGCAAAAGATAAGCCGGTCATTGTATGGTTTGGCCATTCCTCGTACCTGATATGTATCAACGGGAAAAATATCCTGGTTGATCCTGTTTTCAGCGGTTATGCATCCCCATTCTCGTTCACTGGCAAAAGTTTTAAAGGGTCTGACATATACAGGCCAGAGGATATGCCGGATATTGACCTGCTGATACTCACCCATGATCATTACGATCATTTAGATCACCAGACGGTGTTAAAGCTGAAGCATAGAACAAAGAGGATTGCCACATCGCTGGGAGTAGGCTCCCATTTACAGTATTGGGGAGTAGATAAGAAGATGATCACAGAGTTTGACTGGTGGGAAGAAAAACAGGTGTTGGACGATAGCACACTGACGGCTGCTCCAGCCCGCCATTTTTCCGGCAGGTCCTTTACCCGCAATAAAACCCTTTGGTCATCCTTTATTCTTCGGTCAGGCGGATATAATATGTATATCGGGGGCGACAGCGGGTATGATGGCCATTTTAAAACAATCGGCGAAAAGCACGGCCCTTTTGATATCGCCATGCTGGAAACAGGACAATACGGAAATGAATGGCCTTATATTCATATGACACCGGAAGAAGCTGTCCAGGCATCGGCTGATCTGAAGGCCAAAGTGATGATGCCTGTACATTGGGCAAAATTCGCCCTTGCCATGCATCCATGGGATGACCCTGTAAGAAGAGTGGTCGCCCGGGCAAAGGACCTGGATGTAAAAGTGACCACCCCGGTGATCGGTGAGCCGGTGATCATAGGCCAGCATTACCCTTCATCTTACTGGTGGGAAGATTTAAATACATGATATGCCTGCGGAGGCTGGAATGCGTGGACCTTTCTACCAAAGAAAAATATGATCTGAAAGACGAGCTGCATAAACCAGTCAGGTATTAACAAAGAACGTCCCGCCTGGGGCGGGACGTAACGGGCATTCATGGAATGCCGGATTTTAATCATGAATGATCCTGCCGTTGCCACTGGTAACAAACTGGGTAACCGGCGGATTTCCCCTGTAATACACCCTGCTTTCTCCCGACGCCTCTGCAAAAATTCGTTCTACTGGTTGTACGTATGCTTTGGCTGTACCTGATACGCTGATATCTACTTCTGTCGCAGCGGTATTGTAAGAGTTCAGTTTTGAATTGCCCGACATATTTCCATAAAGGCTCTCCGTATTACCGGTAAGATGTAATGTTGAAGTGCCTGAAAGGTCTATCTGGGCATTGATGGCGGTGCCGCTTACCGTACATTCAGCATTACCTGAGAGAATGTTGCGAATGACATTATTCTGTCCCGCAAATCCGCTGATAGTAGCTTTTGCCGCGCCGTTGAGATTAAGCGATATAAGGCTTGGCAGGGTGATGACAAAATCAACCCGGTAGCGGTCATTTTTATGATTTTTGTATTTGATATCAAGCAGGCCTGCCGTGGTTACGGTCATATCCAGGTCAGCCAGGTCATCGGCACAGCCGATTGCTTTAATGCTGAAATTGTTGCCTTTGGAAATAGTAAGACCAAAGGTCTCACCCGCACGGATACGGGTGTAATCAGTTAAGGCAAAAGTTTGTTCAGTGGCGCCGGGACATTCTCTTTTTTCTTTTTCGCAGGATACAAAAACTGCGGCTAATGCAGCGATGAGGAGATACTTTTTCATACCAGAGGTTTAAGGTTAAATGGTTTTTGATTTACTGACAACAAAAGTATCCCCGATGCTAAACGATTTTGATCAATAAGGATGAAAGGAACTGATTGTTAAAAAGAATTAAGAAACCTGGTTCAGGATATTAATGAGTGTTAGCCTGCAACAAATGCGATGTTTATTCCGGGTACTGTCGTTAAAGCAATATTCTTTATTTTCGGATGGTGTAAAGCAAATAACTTATATGCAAAAATCAACCCGCCGTCAATTCATCAACGATACAGGTAAAGCCGCTATAGCCGGAACGATCTTACTGGCGGCTGACCCGTCAACTGAAAAGGAAATGAAAAATGTTTTCGTGCATCATGTCTATTTCTGGCTGAAGAATGCAGATAGCAAAGAAGAGCTTGCTAAACTGGTAGCCGGGTTAAAAAAGCTGTCGGCTGTTACCACTATCAAACAGTTTCATATAGGCAAACCGGCCGGTACCAGCCGGGAAGTGATAGATAGCTCCTATTCAGTTTCATGGCTTACCCTGTTTGCTTCCAAAGCCGACCAGGACAGCTACCAGTCCGATCCCATTCACCTGAAGTTCATAGAAGAATGTTCCTCCCTCTGGAAAAAGGTGGTGGTGTATGATTCCACAGACCTGTAGGCTGTTCACCGCCTGAAACTGTCCATTGGTCAACCATATTTTTACCTGGCAAAAGAGGATGATAGGTTTGTGTCAAATTGAAATGTATGCAAACTTCCTCCCGCCAGGCTTACCTCGACTGGCTTCGTATCGGGGCCATCATGGCAGTTTTATTCTTTCATTCCGCTATGCCTTTTGCCACAGATGAGGAATGGCATATCGGGAATAAAGAACGGAGTGATCTTTTTGCAGAGTTCGCTTTCTGGCTAAGCCGCTTCCGGATGCAATTGTTGTTCTTTATCTCCGGGGCTGTTAGTTACTATATGCTGAAAAAATACGACGGTAAGTACTTTATCGCCCAGCGCTGGAAACGCCTGATGATACCACTGCTGTTCGGGATGCTGGTGATCGTGCCGCCTCAGATATACATGGAACGGGTGGCCAACGGCTATACCGGCTCGTACTGGCAATTCTATCCTTCTATTTTTGAAGGTAAGCCCTATCCTGAAGGCAATACCAGCTGGCACCACCTCTGGTTTATCCTCTATCTTTTTATCTACGATCTTATCAGTGTGCCCTTGTTCAAATGGTTGTTGTTTGGAAAGGGAAAGAAGTTTACAGAAGGTAAACTGGGATGGCTGGCAAAAGGCAAACGTATTTACCTGTTGATGATACCCAGCATGATCGTTTTTGCCGGGCTGATCCTGAAATTTCCCCGTAGCAATGCGTTGATCGGTGATTGGGCCATGCTCATCTACTGGTACCTGTTTGTGATACTCGGTTATCTCGTCATGTGCAACCTGGAACTGATAGAAAGTATGGTACGTAACCGCCGTTTTTCCATGCTGCTGGCATTCGGTTCACTGATCTTCTGTAATTATCTCCGTTGGAATGATAAGGAGCCCTGGGATGCGCTGGGAGCAGGCTGGCGTCAATCGCCACTGACCTATCTCTACCTTTGTGTATTCCCGCTGATTGCCTGGAGCTGGATACTGATGCTGACAGGGTATGCTAAGAAATACTTAGACAAGCCTAAAGCTGTTCTATCTTATATCAACCAGGCGATCTATCCCTTCTATATCCTTCACCAGACCGTGATCGTCATCCTTGCCTTTTATGTGGTACAGGTGAATGAATCCATACTGGCAAAATATCTTTTCATCGTGGCGCTGACCTTTGTATTATCCATGTTCATCTATCATATCCTGATCAGGCCCTATAACGTCATGCGTGTCTTATTTGGAATGAAACCGCTCCCCAAAAACAAGAAAGCGGAAAAGGCGACGGAGGAAAAACAGGTGGGGCAGCCGGAATTACAAATTGCGTAACTTTCTATTCACATGAAAAAGCTCTGGCGATATACTTATCCTGCTTTATTCGGTTTGCTGATCTATGCTACCATACGGGTTGTGAACGATACGGTGGCTGAGTTCAGGTTCTGGTACAGAGATTGGAAAATTAGTGCTATTGAGATCATTACCTGTATACTGATGGGTTACCTGCTGGACTTCTGCTTCAGAAAGATGTTCAGGAAGTTTGACAGTAAAATGCATCGGACGGTCGGATACAAAACTGTCTTATATGAGCTGCTCTGGGTGACCATTCTCATAGAGGTCGTCGTTAACCTGGTGATCACCCCGATGGTGGCTTTTACGGATGATGGTCTTTCATGGGGAGATTTTGCTATCATCAATATCATTCCGCTGTTGTATTGCCTGATCTATTACACGGTAGTCAGGAGCAACAAGCTATTGCAGGCGTACGTGAACAACAGGCTGCAACTGGAAAAAGTAACGACTGACCAGTTGCAGACAGAACTCAAATTCCTGAAGGCGCAATATCATCCTCATTTCTTGTTCAATGCGCTTAACACGATCTACTTCCAGATGGATGAGAATGTGAGTGAGGCTAAAAGAACGATCGAGAAGTTCTCGGAACTGCTGCGTTACCAGTTGTACGACCAGCAGCAGACCGTTCCTGTCAGCCAGGAAATAGAATACCTGAAGAATTTTATAGATATACAGAAAGTACGCACATCGGAACGGCTGCAGCTGCAAACACATTTTGATACGGCACTGAACGGGCAACAGGTGTATCCTTTATTGTTCCTGCCATTGGTGGAGAATGCTTTCAAATACGTGGGCGGCGATTACCGGATTGATATCCGTGCTTCCGGTGATGCGAGGGGTATCGAATTCACTGTGAGCAACTCTTTGCCGCCAGGGCCACTGTCAGAAAAGAAGAATGGCATCGGGCTGGAGAACCTGAAGAGAAGACTGGAACTGCTGTACCCCGGAAAACATGAATTGGCATTACAAAAGGACAGCAATAGCTTTACAGCAAAACTGAAACTGAAAACAGGCACATGAAGATCAGGTGTGTGATAACAGACGACGAACCTATGGCCCGCAAAGGACTGCAGGGATACATAGAGAAGATTGATTTTCTCGAGCTGGCAGGCGTATGCGAAGATGCTGTTCATCTGAATTCATTGCTGAAGCAACAACCGGTGCAATTGCTTTTTCTCGATATAGAAATGCCCTATATCACCGGCATCGAATTTCTGAAGAACCACCCTGACCCGCCCAAGGTGATCTTTACTACCGCCTATGAACAATACGCCCTGAAGGGATATGAGCTGGATGTGCTTGACTATTTGCTCAAACCCATTTCTTTTGAGCGGTTCCTGAAAGCGGCCAACAAGGCGTATGACTGGTTCCGGCCGGGGGATACCGTACAGCAGGATTACATCTTTGTAAAAGCCAATAATAAATTAGAAAAGATAGACCTTGCCGACATACTTTTTGCAGAGGCCATGGAGAATTATGTGGCTATTTACACGACGCAGCAAAAGATCATTGCCCTTACAACGCTGAAAGGGCTGCAGGAGAAATTGCCTGCCGCTTCCTTTATTCAATCCCATAAATCCTATATCATCAATATACGATCTGTCCGATCGGTGGAAGGAAACATCCTGAACATTGACAAATACCAGGTGCCAATCAGTAAATACCAGAAGGAAGAGGTGATGGAAAAAATGGTCAACAGCAAGCTGCTGAAAAAATAATACAAAATTTTACCGGCGGTGTGGGTGATCTGCCTGTTTCACTTATCTTGAAAGCTTAATCAGATCACCAACATGAAGAAAATCGCTTATTTGTTTTGCCTGCTCTTACCGGTTTGCGGTTACACGCAATCGAATCCCAAAATGGATTTTGAGACCTACAACCCGCCTTCCACACTGGTAGTGCCTGAACATAAAGTAACAAAGGCCAAATTCCCTTTTATTGACGTACACAATCACCAGTTCCAGATGCCTACGATGGACCTGGGCAACCTGATCAAAGAAATGGATAAGCTCAATATGAAAGTAATGGTGAACCTGAGCGGGCAAAGCGGTGAGACATTGAAAAAGTCAGTTGCCAATATAAAAGAAAATCATCCCAAACGTTTTATCGTTTTCGCCAATGTAGATTTCAGGAGGGTAGGAGAGGATGGCTGGGGCGAAAAGGCCGCACAGCAACTGGAAGAGGATGTAAAGAGCGGTGCCAACGGGTTGAAGATATACAAGAGCCTTGGTTTCTCCGTCAATGATATCAATGGGAAAAGGGTAACGATAGACGATCCCCGTCTTGATCCTGTCTGGAAAAAAGCCGGCGAGCTGAAGATACCTGTACTGATCCATACGGCAGATCCCAAACCTTTCTGGCAGCCGATGGACGATAAGAATGAACGCTGGCTGGAACTGGCATTGAACCCTAACCGGAAAAGAGGTGACACCAGCCCTGCTCCCTGGGATACTTTGATAACCGAACAGCACCGCATGTTCAAAAAACACCCGAAGACAACTTTTATTGCCGCCCATTTTGGCTGGTATCCCAACGACCTGGCAAAGCTTGGGCAATTACTGGACGAAATGCCTAATGTGGTCGTGGAGTTCGGAGCGGTGATCGCCGAGCTTGGCAGGCAGCCACGGACGGCCAAACAATTTTTTACCAAATACCAGGACCGGATATTGTTTGGTAAGGATAGCTGGGTGCCGGATGAATACGCCACTTATTTCCGTGTATTGGAATCAGAGGATGAGTATTTCCCTTATCACAAAAAATACCATGCTTTCTGGGCGATGTATGGTATGGGACTGCCTGATGCGATTTTGAAGAAAGTGTATTATAAAAATGCATTGCGCATCATTCCTAATATTGACAAAACTCTATTTCCGGATTAGCAATCATTTTCCAAGTGGTACCGGTTCTAGAACAGTTTTTTCCCAATCACTGTATTTTTGTTTCAGCCTGATAAAAATATCTTTCTGTTCTTCTTTCAGGTTATTCATCTCGCCAGGATCGGCTGAAATATGGAAAAGATATTCTCCTTTCTCGTCTTTTAAATACTTCCAGTCACCATCCCGTATCGCTTTCTGTTTGCGGCGCTGAAATATCCTCCAGTAAAATGTTCTTTCAACCATGTTCTTTTTGCCTGTACAAACCGGCATGAGGTCAATACCATCCAAAGGGAAACCGGGATGTGGCTTTGCTTTAGCCAAAGCCAGTATCGTGGCTGTCCAGTCCATGGTAATAGCTGGCTGGTTGGTTATAGTATTAGCCCGGATCTTCCCGGGCCAGCGGATGAAAGCCGGTACTCTTATTCCGCCTTCCCATAACTGCATCTTGCTTTTCTGGTACATACCCATATCAGAAAACCTTTCACCACCGTTATCACTGGTGAAAATAATCACGGTATTCCCGGAAAGCTTTTTTTCGTCCAGTGTTTTCATAATGCGTCCTATTGCATCATCCATACTTTTCACCATCGAAGCATATATTTCCCGGGAGCCCCCTTTCCTCCAGTTTGAATCATTCAATGGATACGCTTTATCACCCGGGCCCTGCCAGGGCCAGTGCGGGGCGCTGAACATAAGACTGATAAAAAATGGTTTAGTGTGTGGCTGACCCAGTATCTTAATAGTTCTTTCTGCCAGCAGGTCTGTTAGGTAACCTTCTTTGATAACCGGCTTATCATTCTCGTACAGGTCAATATTGCCTGACGGGTCAGTGTGGGTAATATGGTCAACTGCGCCGCCATTGAAGCCAAAGAATTCATCAAACCCGTTTTTCAACGGGCTCATGGCAGGTGAAAAACCTAAATGCCATTTGCCAATAAGATAAGTTTTATAACCGCTGTTCTTTATGAGGGTGGCAATGGTAGGATAATCCGGGCTTAACCCCGCAAGGCTGTCTTTGGCTATCCAGTCAATCGGTTCGAGCAGGCCCACAGGTGTACGGGCAGGGTAGCGGCCCGTCATGAATGCTGTACGTGTAGGTGTGCAAACCGGGGCCCCTGCATACGCATGGGTAAATTTTATACCCTGTGCAGCCAGTTTGTCCAGGTTGGGGGTTTGGTAATCTTTACGGCCATAGCCACCCAGGTCAGCATACCCGAGATCGTCTGCCATGATGTAAATGATATTCGGTCTTCCCTGTGCCGAACTGAGACATGTAATGAAAAGTAAAACAGGAAGGAAAAAGGAGGCAATACCCATAACAGGCGGTTTAAGAACAGTAAGGTAATATAGTTTTCGATGACACAGGATCATAATGGGTTCTATACTTACCGCTGTCCGGCTCACCGGTATTAGCTGTTACGGGTAATTGTGCTGATGAGTTTCTTCCCGGTATCAGTGCTTCTATCCCGGTCATAAAGGTATCGTTGCTATAGGCGCAGTAGTCCCAAATCCGTATTCTCCCCCCGGATTCAGCGTGTTGGTTACATCCTTTGTCAATGCCATTCCCGGTTGTAAAGTACATTGTATCGTTACCGGGCTATCTGTTCGGGGCCCTTTTGCAGCAGCTTTTCATTGGGAAAAAGGGGTTTTCAGCTCCTGATGCACCCATACACGATAGCTTTAAAACAACGGTATCAACCCGGTTTTCATTGGGGAAAACAGGTCTTCATACCACCGGCAGGAGAGCATTTGCCAATGATTTTTATAGTTAGCCGGTTCCTGCGATCAGCCGGCAAAAGCGCCGGATACTCTGCCGCAGGGCCTTTTTCATTGGGAAAACTGTCACCGGGTATGGTATTCTCATTGGAGGTTGCTCACATTTTCCCAATGAAAACGTGTATAAAAAAAAGTGTTCTCACTATTTGGAAGTCAGAAATAATCTATATTTGGCACAGGTAAAAATGAATACCCATTAAAAATCTAAATTAAAAACAATGGCAAAAAAAACAGCTAAAAAGAAAGCAGCTAAGAAAGCCGCCAAAAAACCAGCCGCTAAGAAAGCCGTAAAAAAAGCAGCTAAGAAAAAACCGGCTAAGAAAAAATCAGCCCGTAAACCGAATGCAGCCTTTATGAAAGCGCTTACTCCCAGCGCAGACCTCGCAGCAGTAGTAGGAGCCAAACCGCTTCCCCGCACTGAAGTAGTGAAAAAATTGTGGGCTTATATCAAAGCCAACAAACTGCAGGATGCCAAGAACAGACGCAACGTAAATGCTGATGCCAAACTGAAACCGATCTTCGGTGGCAAGGCACAGGTATCTATGTTTGATATGGCAAAGCTCATTTCAAAACACCTGAAATAGTCATAGCGACTTCAACGTATAACGGGCCTCGTAAGAGGCCCTTTTTATTTGTACCCCTTTCCTGGAAATGTTTTTACCTTTAGTATAGCTCTTTATTCATTCACCCAAAATCTTGCTATATGACAGTTATTGAACGTATCGGCAACTGGGGTGACACGCATCATCCCCGCTGGGTTGACATTATCCGCATGGCCCTTGGCCTCTTTCTCTGCTACAAGGGCATTGATTTTCTCCGCAACATGAGCGAAGTAGAAGGCCTCGTTGGCACTAATCTGCCTTTCAGTTCTTTTGTATTGGTGCTGGTGGTGCATTACGTGGTCTTTGCCCACCTCATGGGAGGTATCCTGCTGGCGCTCGGTACCATGACAAGACTGGCCTGCTTAGTGCAGATTCCCATCCTGATCGGGGCGGTGATCTTTATCAATTCTTCTTCGGGTTTCTTCAAACCATTCTCAGAGCTTGGCCTTTCTATTCTTGTACTGGCATTGCTGATCTGGTTCCTCGTCGTGGGCAACGGGCCCTGGTCGGTGGATAAGCTGATGGGTGAGGAGAAGAAGAAAGCCTGAGATGTTTGATGGAAAATAAATTTATACTGCGGAGGTATATCCTTTCGCAGGTAATTCTTTATTCTGTGTGATTGATGAAAGAAAGCGCCAATCATGCTCATATGATGGTTAAGAGTTACAGTTTGGAAACCAAACACCTTGCCTGGCCACTACGCCCATATTCGGAATGACGTGATTTTGGTCTAATTCTGTTATGTTTATGTTCTCGACAACTTCTGCTCTGTCAACTTCATCATCAGAAATATGTTGCCATCCTAATCTTCGAAGCTCTTCCTTTGCAATTGTTTTGGCCTGAATAGCAGTAAAAGCAGTTACTCCCAGATTCTTTGGGCCACGCCTGTTTTCAGGACAAATAACTAACCAATATCTATTTAGCATAAATAGGTAATCGAAAATTTTGTACAGAGGCGGTTAGTAAAAAACTATTTGTAACTGTTGAATAAAAATACAGAAAACCAGGTAACAGCTAAGGAGTAAAATTTGTCTGCACGATAAACAGCATACCCCGACTTTTATAGCAGCGGTTATTAGAACACAGCCTGATAAATGACCTGCATTTGTCTTCATTACACCTCTCTACCGAATATGGGTGAGACTGTTCTTTTCTGCCATTCTCCACCTTATTTTAGCATCAGCATTTGAAATTTCACTTACTGCAGTAATTCCGGAGGTCTCCAATGTATCGTACCCATATGCCTTGTTTTTGGGCAGGGATGTTTATATATCATTTACTGTTAAAATAAATTTTTATGAAACTAGCATATTCATGGGTAGCCTTATTTGTATTGCTTTCCACCGGTTGCAAAAAAGAATTGCAGCCTGCGCCATCGGATAACGATGCGATTACACAGACAGATGACTATACCATTTGCACCAGTCAATGGGCAAGCAATATCAGTTATGAAGCAACAACGCCGCAGTTCTTCTTTGTATATGATAACAAATACTATGCACCGCAGAATGCCGGTGCGCCGAACGGTGATATGCAGGTGCATATTTTTGATGGAACGAATTGGACGCATATTCCGTGCGAAGTACCTCTTTTCAGCAACATTCATAATTTCGCTTTTGTAGTTGGTTCAAAAGGGTATGCGGCCCGTTGCAGCAGCAATGGTACCAATAGATTCTATGAGTATAATTTCGCTACCAACACCTGGACACGCAAAGCCGATTTTCCCGGCACCGGGTATTATGGTTTTGCCACATTCAATATTGGTACCAAAGGGTATGTAGCCGGCGGATCTGGCATTGATGGTATGGTCAGTGAAGTATGGGAATACAACCCCTCTTCCAATACCTGGCGGGCAAGAGCAAGCTTGCCACAGGTACGCTCAGCAGCCAGCGGTTTCGCATTTGGAGGCAAAGGCTATGTTGTAAATGGTATGTATTATGCCTACTCAGGACTTCACCGGTCCTTAATGGAATACGATCCGGTCAGCAATTCATGGGCAACAAAATCAACATTCCCCGGGCCTGGCCGGCTGGACAGCAAAGTATTCGTGATAGATGATTATGTGTATATCGGCGGCGGACACAGGTTTAACCCCACAATGCCATTTACTGATTATTACAGGTACGACCCTGCCGGCAACAACTGGACAAGTGTAAAAGACGCACCGGTATCAGAGTTCATGGATAATGGATTCTCCATAAATGGAAAGGGCTATGCGGTATATTGGCCCGGCAACGGGCAGGGTGCCAGAATGGTGAAGTTCTATCCGCGGGTGTGCGGACCTTTTGTACAACAGGCCAATGCCGGCTATACCGGTAATTGACAGGACATGAAGTCAAACCTGCGCCATCCTAATAAGGTAATGTATGAACCCGTCATACCGGCGATCCTTTGATAGCAATTTTTGGTTCCGTGTGGTTGGTGAAGGGGAACACCAACCACGGTGTGAGAAGAAGAAAGCCTGAGATAGTTGATGAAATAAATTTATGCTGCGGAGGTATATCCTTTCGCAGGTAATTCTTTATTCTGTGTTGTTGGTGAAAACAAATCCAGCCACAGTATTCTTTTCATGGCGCTTTACATAAGAACTCATTGCTGGTAGCAGTGTTTCTTCCTGCTCTGTCGTTCGTCATTCGCTTTTACGCAACCCGTAAGATCTTTTCCATCTTTCTGCCTTTGGCCAATTCGTCCACCAGCTTATCTAAATACCTTGCCTGCCTTGTTAAAGGGTTTTCAATTTCCTCTATCCGGTAGCCACAGATTACGCCAGTAATTAATTTAGCATTGGGGTTCAGTTTTGCTCTCTTAAAGAATGTTTCAAAAGTTACTTTCTCGTCAATGAGTTCTTGCAGTTTTTTGTCGCCAAAGCCGGTCAGCCACTCTATCACCTGGTGTAATTCTTTTTTTGTCCTGCCTTTACTCTCCACTTTTGTGATATAGTGCGGGTATACCGATGCGAATATCATTTTTGCTATTCGCTGATCGTGTTCGGGAGTTGTTTTCATGCCTTATGATTTAATGTACCGACTTTACAAACTGTCGGGTCGGGCGGTCGTCTGACGACAGCCTGTGATAAAACTATTCGCAGGTGCTGAATAAAAATACAGAAATCCGGGCAACAGTTGAAGGATGAAATTTGCCTGCGCCGGGCAGAAAAATAAGGTTTATCCACCCTGTTAATAAATTTTCTACTAAGGTTTGCCTGGCAATGTGATAAGGTTGATTCAGTAGTAACAACCTGTCTCCGGTGTGGTTGCGGCCGGACCTTAGTAGAAACCAACCTGCCGGTTACGCTGACCTTATTATGTTATTCTTAATCGCCACCGGACCGGAGACTCTTTGCGGTAGCTGGAAAGATCAGAGTTGACTGGTTTTTACACATTTCATGTTAGCTGTACTACATTAACTGATATCAGGCAATTAAGCGAATTACAATATCCTCAACCAAATCATTCAAAAAAAATGCGGCTATCATTATAGTAACAGTTTTAATGGCAACTATCCACCATGGAATTGTTTTAAAAAAATTTATAAGCGTTATGATCATGTAAATTGTAAACACAGGAAATTCTACCAACCTGGTTTCCAAACGCGGATAAACTAACTTTGGTAAACTAATAATAGTGGCGACAAGAAAGATAAAAGACAATGTATATAGCATCATTACGCCAATTTCGGCATAGTTATACTTTGTCTTATAAAACATGAGATAAGTTATCAATGCATAGGCCGGTACCAAAGCAATATAGGTTACTACCATATATTCGTGAAAGAACTTTGCTTCCGGAATAATGCCTGCGTGGTAATATTTTATTAGTGCACTGATAATCCAGTAGCGACTCAGCGCAGTAATTGTTGCACAGATGAAAAACATTGAAAAAGGCCTCTGATGGATGCTTCGCTTACCTTCAATGTAGGTTCGTTGCATATGCCCGGGAGCAATAATCAATTGCTTTAAAGTAAATCCAAATCCTTTTTCTATGTGCGTAAAAAAATGAAGGATGTCACGCAAAAGCCCCTGGATAGTAATTCTTTTTACTTTATATGACTGGCCACATTGATTACAGTAATTTCCCCGGCCTGAAGAGCCACATGATTTGCATACTTTAATATTATCGGAACCGGTCATTCAATAAATTGAACGGATGCAAATTAATTACAGGTAACAAGCCATTTATAGCAGGTGAATGTCAGAAACAATAAACCCCCGTTGTATGGTATATCTCTGCGCACCGGCATAGAGTAAAGGTATTGATTTGGGCTTACGTTACATAAGGCCCAATGTTCACGGCTTGCACACAACTTGTCCAGTAAAACGGGATGACCCGGTGTGAGACATGGGCGGGAACGGTTGGTGAGGGAGACTCCGGCAGGTAACAATACAAGGATTGTAGCTATCCAACCCGATATTTCAATTAGATATTTACTAAACCATAAATAAATCATACCGTTGTTCTTTAAGGGGTTTTCCGAAAGCTGTAGATTCTTTTTCCTCTGTTAGTTGAAATCCATGCCGTGTATATAGCGATGCAGCTGCCTCCAACTCATGAGTAGTCCATAAGTAGGACGATTGATAACCTTTTTCTTTTAAGAAATCCATATAAAGTTTCATCAATTTTTTACCTAAGCCAATACCACGGTAAGCTGGTTCAAGATAGAAATAGCGAAGTTGTGCTGTGTTATTTTCTCTGTGCATCAACAATACAAACCCCACTATGGTATTATTATGTTCGCATATCCAAACCCTGTCCAGTTCGGGGATATAATTTTTATAGAATTCGTATATACCAGCTCCTACATAAGTTTCAAACGATATGCCGTAATTATATTCTTTACCGTACAGTATGCCATGGCGATAAATAACATAACCTAAATCTCCAGGATTTAAATCTGTACGGATGATAATATTATCTATAATATTATTGGGTTGATTCATTTCTTATTATTTAAAATTTGTTGAATTTCCGTAAATTTTTGAATGAGTGCAGTGCACTCACTCTCGGTTAAGTTGCCAAATACTTCTTCTATTTGTTTATTTGAAGCACTATCCAGATTTTCAAACTCCTTATTTCCTTTGGCAGTCAGCTTTATACTTGCAGAACGTTTATCTGTTGATGAAGTAACCTTATTAACAAGCTTGTGTTTTTCAAAACGTCTTAATATGCGGCTTAAGTAACCCTTATCAATGTCGAGCAAAGCTATAATGTCCGACGCTGTAAGCCCGGAATGATGATAGAGTTCATACAGAATTCTTACTTCAGGCAATGAATAGTTACTGTCAAGAATATGCCTGTCAAGTAAGCCAATAATATTTGTGTAAAACCGGTTAAAGGCTCTTATCTCTTTTGTAAAAGATTGTTTCATAAACAAAGGTAGTAAATAATAGTTGACAAAGTCAACTATTATTTGCCTTTTATTTTTCTGGAATTTTAAAATCTAGGAAAGGAAAAGGTTGTAAGGTAGATTTTTGGGTTACCTTATTTCAGGGCGATGTCATTATTTACAATGATCGCTAAAACGGTCAGGGCTTGGCGTCTGTGGCGATATTCTGTGACCGTTTAGCCCGAACCGAAGCTGAGTAAAGTTATGTAGATGATATTATATTATTTCGCTCGGCGTTATTGTCAGCCGAAACTGCAGCTGAGCAGTGAATGGCACGATGAGATTATATTCGTTCAGCCGCAATAGCGCCAAACCAATGTTGCTGTAATTTTAGTCGAACAGTTTATAGAATTGTTCTTTGTTCCCAATTTCAATTATTTGCGGATTGTTGTCTCGCCATTTCTGCAAATTACTGTCTTGCCGATCACGTGAAACAAAGGCGTTGGTTTCCTTGTTTATTAAAGCTATGTTCTCCTGAAATTGAGCTAATGTTTGCCAATTTTTATAAACACCAGTAAAAAACTTAATAAACCTTTCCCACTGTCGAATTGATACAGCCGCGGAAGAAAAACCAGAAGTCGGTGTTTGTAAATATGGGTTGTCAAACTTTGAAAAGAATGTTCTGATTGAAGGAAATTGTTCCTGTGTTGTTTTCGGAACTATCAAGCAATCCGGCAGTCCGTAAAAGTCGTAATCTAACTTGCGTGTCCATGCATTAAACAAGAATTCATGAATAGAAGGCATTTTGTCAATCGAGTGAAGTTCAGCATAAAAACAATTGCTGAAATGGTCTCTAATAATGTAGGTAACTAAGTGTTTCTTTTGTGTTTTTTCAAGGTTAGTCCAGTTGATGTCAAGTTCTTTTGCTTGCCACTTTATTGAACCATCATTAAGTAGAAAGTAGTGTTTCGATAATGAAACATTTAATTGATGAACTTGATTCGGGAAGTCAGATTTATATCGAAGCATTATGGCTGATAAAAATTACACACAACACGTAAATTTATGACACTCCCGGCTGCCTTTCAAGAAAAATGCCCTTTGATTTTCAAACAGTTCATCTTCGCCATCCCTTCTTCGCCATATCAATTGTCGCTGCTGCTTTCAGAGTTTCCCGTTAACCAATGCGGCAGTATCAGCAGCCCGGAATTGATAGCGATAATACCGCAGGTAACTTTCTCCTTCAATTCTTCAATTTATCCCCCGATTTACCCGGTCCATTCTTTTTTGACCCCGGAATAGGGGTGAACGGTTCCCCGGTTGTTATATTAAAAATTACTTTTGGGCGCAGCAGTACAATTGGAAACAGGATACCGCTCTGTCAACATGGAGATACCCGATCAGGCAGTTGGCGCATTGCTGGCCCGCAGGGACGAGCAGGCTTTCGAACAGGTTTTTAAAACACACTTTAAAAGCCTGCATGCTTATGCCTTCACTATCCTGAAGGATGAAGCCGAGGCGGAAGAAATGGTACAGCAGGTATTTTTTAAACTGTGGGACAGGTCAGCTTCACTTTCTTTTTCGGGTTCCCTCACTGCGTATCTCTACCGGGCCGTCCACAATGAAAGTCTCAACTATCTCAAGCACCAGAAAGTAAAGGCCCGTCACCAGTTACATGTGGCATATAGTATGAAACAGGAGCAGCAGGCACAGAAGGGAAATACGATGAGCAGGGAACTGGAAGCCCGGTTCCGGGAGGCGTTGAATGAATTGCCGGAGCAATGCCGTACTGTTTTCCAGTTAAGCCGTTTTGAGGACATGAAATACCGGGAGATAGCTGATAAATTGGATATTTCTGTAAAGACCGTGGAGAACCATATGGGCAAAGCGCTGAAACTGCTGCGCACCAAACTGGTGGATTTTTTAACCTTACTGCTTTTATTCTTTTATCATTAATACGATCAACCTGGAAAATACATTTGACCATATCAACGATGACCTGCTGGTGAAATACCTGCTCGGCGAAGCTTCGGCAGATGAAAAAGAGCAGGTAATGCAATGGTTAAAGGCCGGGGAGGCTAACCAGGTTTATTTTGACCAGTTGAAGAAAGTGTGGGATACGAGCCGCCAGGTAGCTGCCGTATCGGAAGCGGATGAGAACAAGGCATGGCAAAGATTTCAGCAACGTATTCATGGCGCTACTAGGAAGGAGACACCTGTACAGTCAGCCCGTTTTGGGTGGATGAGGATCGCTGCAGCCGTTGTTATTCTCATAGGTCTTGCCACGGCGGTTTACTTTATCACCAATCAGCCTGCAAAAGAAATGATCGTACAGGCACAGCAAACAGTGTTGAATGATACATTGCCTGATGGCTCCGTGGTGACGGTCAACAAAGGATCATCTATTTCCTATCCTGCTAAGTTCAAAGGCAGTAAAAGACCGGTGACATTAAAAGGAGAAGCTTTCTTTAATGTAACGCCGGATAAAAAGAAGCCATTTGTGATCGCAGTGAATGATGTGGAGATCACGGTGGTGGGCACTTCTTTTAATGTGAAAAGCAGCAACGGGAATACGGAAGTGGTGGTGGAGACAGGTATAGTGAGGGTGACAAAGGCAGGCAAAACGGTAGAGCTGAGGGCGAATGAGAAACTACTGGCAGAAGCAAAGGATACGGTACTGGTAAAAGAGGAAGTAAGTGATAAGCTCTATAATTATTACCGCACCAGGGAATTTGTCTGTGATGACACACCATTGTGGAAACTGGTGGATAAGATCAATGAAGCGTATGGCGCAAACATTGTGATCGGCAACGAAGAACTAAGAAACCTGAAACTCAATACTACTTTTAACAACGAATCATTGGACCAGGTATTGAATGTGATCAGTCTCACATTCAATATCTCTGTCGCCAGGAACGGTGATACGATCATTTTACAATAAACAGGATATCCAGGATGAAATGCAGCAGGTTTTGGATCACATTGATCACTTTATTTTTCTTTAGCGGGGTCTCTTACGGGCAGGGTGTTCTCTCAAAGAATGTATCGCTGGACGTAAGCCGCCAGCGGCTGGACCAGGTGCTGGAGATACTCAGCAACAAAGGCGATTTTTATTTTTCTTATAGTTCCGGTATTGTAAAGAAGGATAGCCTTGTCAGCCTGAATGTCCGTAACAAAACAGTGAAAGAGATTTTAAGTCTTTTATTCAATGCCACCTACGAGTTCAGGGAGAGCGGTAATTATGTGATCATCCGCAAAGCGCCGATCCGGATGACGATCGTGACCAATAAGGGAGTGGTGGAGGAACGGGTGTATTCTGTAAGCGGTTATGTGTATGATGAACAATCGGGCATGGCGGTCAATGAGGCCAGTGTGTATGAAAAGAAACTGCTGGCTGCTGCTTTGACAGATACTGAGGGTTATTTTAAACTGAAACTGAAAAGCAGTAAGGCCAGTACGGCTACACTGACGGTCAGCAAAGAATTTTATGAAGACACTTCCATCGTGATCGAACCGCGGCATAGCCAGCAACTGACCATCACTATGATGCCGGTAGAACAGGAGGCTGATAAAATAGTGATCAGCCCGGAAGATTATCTCGTGCCGGATTCAATGCGAAGAGACCACAGCGATACGATATCACAGGCGCTGCTTATCTCTGCCGCCGATTCTGCCAAAGTGGAAAGAACAGGAATGGGCCGCTTTTTACTTTCCACCAAACAAAAGGTACAAAGCCTGAACCTGCGAAAGTTTTTTACGACAAGACCTTTCCAGGCTTCATTGATCCCGGGGCTTGGTTCGCATGGCAAAATGAGCGGCCAGGTGGTGAATAACTTTTCACTGAATGCGATCGGTGGTTATACGGCCGGAACAAATGGTATGGAGATAGGCGGCGTTTTTAATATTGATAAGAAAGATGTGAAGTATTTCCAGGCTGCCGGTGTTTTTAATATAGTGGGCGGACAGGTAAAGGGTTTCCAGGTAGCGGGAGTGAATAATACCGTGCTGGACACCGTGAAGGCATTCCAGGCCGCCGGGGTGAATAACTGGGTAAAGGGAAAATTCAGCGGGCTGCAAATAGCAGGGGTGTACAATCATGTTACCGATAGCGTAAAGGGAGTGCAGATATCCGGTGTCGGGAATTTTGCCCGGAGAAAAGTAAGTGGTGTACAGTTAGCTGGCGTGATGAATTTCAGTAATAAAGAGATCAGGGGCGTACAAATATCCGGAGTGATCAATTATACCAAAAAGCTAAAAGGGGTTCAGTTCGGCCTGATCAATATTGCCGATACGTCAGAAGGGTACAGTATCGGCCTCATCAATATCATCCTGAAAGGATATCATAAACTCAGTTTCTCCTCCAATGAAGTGATGAATGTGAATGCCGCGTTCAAAACGGGCAACCGGAAATTTTACAGCATACTCCAGGCTGGTGTAAATACCAGTGAAACGAACAGGGTATATGGTTTTGGGTATGGATTAGGCAGCGAATTGCCTTTGAATAAAAGAAAGAATATTTCCTTTAACCCGGAACTGGTGTCGCTTTATCTCTACATTGGTACGTGGGATTACATCAACCTGCTCAACAGGGCGCAATTCAACATCAACCTGCGGCTGGCAAAGTTTATTTCCATTTATGCCGGTCCCGTTTATACTGTTTACATGTCGGATCAGCAGTCTGCCGTTACGGGTTATCGTTTCCCTGTGCCCGGGTCATCTTATAAAACACATAGCTTCAGCAACCGGGTGTCCGGTTGGATAGGCTGGAATGCCGGTATCAACATCTTTTAAAGTTTTGTTAACGGGTAGGGGTATCATCTTCAATCGTTGTTTTACAATAAACCATTAATCAACGACTAAAGAAGATGATCATGAAGATGAAATTATTGTTCGCCTTATCCTTATTATCCCTCGCTGTGCATGGGCAATTCAAACAGCAGCTCCGGGGCACCGTGGTGGACGGAATATTACAAAAAAACCTTGCCGGGGCAACGGTCAGTATCTCCGGGATCAATCAAACTGTTATTACTGATGCGGAAGGAGTGTTTCGGTTTAAAGAAATACCGGTAGGTTCTTACCGCATCGTAGTGACCTATGCCGGTTTTAAAGAGGCTGTCTTAGACAATATTGCCGTTAATTCCGGGAAAGAAACAGTGCTGACCATTTCACTGGAAGCATTGGTGAGAACGGAGAGTGAGATCATTCTCAAAGCAAACAGTAAAAAGAACAAACCGCTGAATGATATGAGTGTGGTGAGTGCCAGGGCATTTACCGTGGAAGAAACACAACGGTATGCTGCCGCCGTAAATGATCCTTTGCGTATGGCAGCAGCTTTTCCGGGCGTACTGGCCAATGATGACGGCAATAACAATATCGTTATCCGCGGCAATTCTCCTACGGGACTTCTCTGGCGCATGGAAGGGCTGGATATTCCTAGTCCTAATCATTTCAGCCAGCCGGGGCTAAGCGGCGGAGGCATCTCTATTCTCAGTTCACAATTATTATCCAATTCTGATTTTGTAACAGCCGCTTTTGCGGCGGAGTATGGCAATGCGTTAAGCGGTGTGTTTGATATCAAACTCCGGAAAGGGAATAATGAAAAAAGAGAATACTCTTTGCAGGCAGGCGTACTTGGATTAAATGCAGCTATCGAAGGACCGTTCTCCAAAAAATATAAGGGATCTTACCTGGTCAATTACCGGTATTCAACGCTTACGTTATTGAATAAGATAGGCGTTTTGCCCGATGATAATGTCACCAATTTCCAGGACCTGTCATACAATATTTACCTGCCAACAAATAAGCTGGGCACATTCACTTTATTTGGGTTTGGCGGGCTGAGCGACCAGGATTTTAATCCTGACAAAGATTCTTCCAAATGGGAAACGAAAAGCGACCGGTATAGATCGAGATTCATTTCCAATACCGGCATGAGCGGGATCACCCATTCTATCCTCGCCGGTAAAAAGCTGAAGATAAATTCAGCCATAGGTGTTTCCTCTACGAAGATCGGCTTTGATGAGGATTACACAGAAGATGATCTTACGCTGACCCGCTCCTATATTGATAAATACAATACCCGTAAACTGTCGTTCAATACAAATCTTCAATACAAGTTCAGCAATAAGCTGAACCTGCGGGCAGGCTTTACCCATACAGCCATACATTACCGGTTTTACCGGCTCTCTTCGGAACATGAAGGTGACCCGCTGGAAGAGATACTGAATACAAGGGGTAATACGGCCACACAACAGGCGTTTGCCCAATGGCAGTACAAGCCTGCCAACGAAATAACGCTGAATGCCGGACTTCACTATCTGCGTTTGTCGCATAACAATACTTCTTCTGCTGAGCCAAGATTTTCTGCCCGCTGGAACATCAATAACCGCAGCAGCATCGGCATCGGCTACGGGCTGCATAGCCAGGTACAGACATTGAATGTCTATTTTGCGCAGCAACAGTTACCTAATGGTGATGTTGTATTACCTAATAAGGATATTGACCTGACCAGGTCACATCATTATGTTCTTTCCTATAGTTACCGTCTGGCAAAGAACACCCAGTTGAAAGCAGAAATATATTATCAGCGCCTGTTCAACGTGCCGGTAGCGACACACGACAGCAGTACACTATCCACGCTGAATGTGGAGTACGAGTATATCACCGACCCGCTGGTGAATAAAGGCAAGGGAAGGAATTACGGGGTGGAGATATCACTGGAGCGTTACTTGCACAACAACTTTTATTTCACGCTGAGTAATTCTATTTACCAGTCAAAATATACAGCGGCTGACGGGATCGAAAGAAATACACGGTTCAACGGCAATTATATTGTGACACTCATTACCGGTAAGGACTTTGTTAATGAACGCAAATCAAAGACCATTGGTGTTAATATCAAGACCATTTATGCAGGCGGGTTGAGAACAACACCGATAGACCTGGATGCTTCAAGACAGGCTGGCTATACGGTGTATAGAGAAAGCGAGGCGTATAGTTTACAGAACCCGTCTTACTTCCGGACAGACCTGCGTATAAGTATGAAGTGGAACCGGAAACGTGTGACCAGCACCTTGTCGCTGGATATACAGAACCTGACCAACCGGCTGAATATTTTCAACCAGTATTACGATGACCAGAAAGAGCAGGTAACTACCATGTACCAGACCGGGCTGATCCCCATCTTAAACTATAAAATTGAATTCTGAGACAGAAACAGCAGTTCATCCGGGAAAAAGCCGGTTCGGACCGGATGGCATTGAATAAAAGATCATAATTAAAAACCTTTGTAACATGAAAAAAATAACAATGAAAAACACAGTACTTGTAGCAGTAGCATTTGTAAGCCTGCTTTCCCTGGCATCATGCGAAAAAGTAGTAGGAGAGGGACCCATCGTAACAGAAACAAGAACTGTGACGGATTTTAAAAGTATATCTGTCAGCATCAGCGGTAAGGTGAATTATAAGATAGACCCCGTGTATAAGGTAGAGTTGCAGGCGCAGCAAAACATCCTTGCTATTTTGCAGACAAATAAAGTGGGTGATGAACTGGTGATCAAATTCCAGGATGGTAAACGGGTAAAGAGTCACGAAGAAATACTGGTGACGATCAGTGCGCCTTTTGCCGATGCGGTCAACCTGAGCGGTTCGGCAGAGTTCAATCTTGTCAATGCAGTGACGGCGCAGAATCTGAACCTCCGGTTGAGTGGTTCCGGCAATATCAATGTCCTGCAGGCTGACCTGGCGGATAAACTGACCGCTACGATCAGCGGTTCGGGCAACATTACTGTCAGTAATGGTACGGTAAAGAATGAAAGTTTAAAGATCAGCGGCAGCGGTAATATCAATGTGGGGAATATAGCCGGTGAAAAAGGAGTGACAGAGATCAGCGGATCGGGTAATATCCAGACGAGGTTGTCGCAGACGCTGAATGCAACGATATCCGGCAGCGGTTCCGTTTTTTATCGCGGTAACCCTGTTGTTACAACGCATATTTCCGGATCAGGGAAAGTACAACCTTTCTGAGCTTAGAGGGTAAGCCCGGAATAATGAATCCCGGCGCAGGCCGGGATTTTTATTTTGCAGGATCAATCGTTGAATTATTTACGTAACGAAGAATGAATGAACCGGATCTTCCATTCGCCGTTCTCTATATTGAATGTGGCGCTTTCCAGGAATTTGACCGGGGCATAAGTGCTATCCTGCATGGTAAAGACTGCTTCGCGGAGGTAATAGGCAGAGGCATTTCTTTCATCAATATGGGTGTTGAGGCTGTCAAATTTGAATGCAGCAGTAAATGCCGGTAACTGCTCCACCATTTTTACTGCGCTTTCGTTATTGTAGATCACTCCTTCATCGTAGAGGATAAAGCCAGTTGCTGTCAATGCCCTCATTTTTGCTGTATCTTTTTTTGCAAGGGCCTCATAATAGGAAGCAAGCAATGCTTTAAGTTTGTCTTTTCCTGCTATATTCTCCGGATCAGACTGGCAGGAAAATAGTATTGATAAGATAGCAGCAGCAATGATCAGCTTTTTCATACGCATTCAATTTAATATACCCACAGGATGCATGGGAGCCTAAATATACAGCGATTACCGAATGGCCGCAAATAGACCAAAGGAAACGTTCATGCATCAGCATGACCGCCGGTCACTTACTTTGATCCCGTCATGTCAAATTACTGTAACTTTCAATACTTCGTGACCGTGTCTGTTCTTTTGTCAATTAAAAAACTACTGTTATGCGGTCACATTTCCTTCTGTTATTAATGACCCTGCCCGTCATGGCGGGAGCCCAGGTAAACCGGTCTGCCAAAGAACTTGCCAGCGAATCGGTACAGGCATATATTACCGGCAAGCTTTTTAAAAACATGCCCTACAAGTCCATTACTTTCGGGGAGATAAAGGAGGCAGGCATCCGGAAGAAGGATGTGATAGTATGGAGCATTGTTCATAAGTTTGAAATTACGGAAGACGGGAAAGGTTCTTTCGGTAGTTCACCGGAATCACGTAAAGAGTATAGATTTCTTTTTTACCTGGACGACAAAATGAAAGTGATCAAGGCTGATACCTGGTATTCGCATTAGGGGCTTACCAGTTCTTGATCGGACATTCTACCAACTCCAGGTCTTTATTCTTACTGCCCCAGATGTCCATGTAGGAAAGAGTCAACTCAAAGCCCCCGCGGTAAGAAGAAGCGGTTCTAAGCTTACTTGTATTTACATCATAACTTAAACCGATGCTGAGTTTGTTGGTATTGATCTTTACCACGGGGATCAGGGCATCTTTCCAGCGGTAAACCGCCCCGCCTGATAGGGAAAACCGTGCATCGTCGCCGGTATGATCAAAATTGTGTGTAAATAAAAATCCGCCTTGCGTCATCCGGTTGGCGCCCTGCATAAAATGATCGGCATAAATAACGACCCTGTTGTAGGTACTGGTGTAAGCCGACACCCCGGTATTGAATACCCATTTTTTATTCAGCCGCACTTCATTATCCTGCATGAATGTCAGCACAGGCCTTGTAAAATGAAACAAGCCTGCCCCGAAATAAAAACGCAGGTTATTATTGATAAGACTGCTGAAACTGATACCGGTGGATGCATCGAGGTAATTAAAACTCGTATTGCTGAAAGCCTGGCTGGTAGGGTTAGACGAACTGTATGACCCGTTAACAAACTGGTCGTCGAACCGTAGTTTACCGGCATCAAAACTTTCACTGACCGTTCCCCCCATAAAAGCAGCAGAGATGAACGTCATATTTTCTTCATTCAGCATTTTGTGGTAATTGATCACGGGAAGGAACTGTGTTCTTCTGAGGTTCGCATCACCGGCCACATCATTGGTGATCTGCATGCCTGCTGTGATGAAATCTCCCTTGGCCAGGCCTTTGAAGAACTTTATCTCCGATCCTAATGCCATTGTTCTGTAAGGAGTCGTAATACTTTCCCATTGATTCCTGTAGGCGGCCGTAAACCGGACATTGCCATTAAAGATACCGGCCAGGGCCGGGTTCCTGAGTAAGGGCAGTTCATAGAACTGGGAGAAATTAATATCCTGTTGTGCGCTGGTACCGGGCGAATGCACCAGGCCGGCGAACAAAAAAAGCAGTAGTAGAATTCTTTTCATAGTGGTGGCTTTATCTGAGGATGGAAACATTCCCTTTATACGTATAAGTTTGCAGGTTATCACAGGTTACTTCAGCCGTATAGACATATACTTCCGGTGCCCCGGCTACTCCTTTTATTTTCCCGTCCCATCCGAAGGAAACTGTATTCGGAGGGAAATTGAGCTTTTCAAAGATCAGTTCACCCCACCTGGTGAATATGCGGAAAGAGCGGACCATTTCAATGCCCTTTGCTCTTACCATCAGGATATCATTCACCCCATCACCATCGGGGGTGAACGCATTGGGAATAAAGACCTGTGAGTTTTCACAGAATGTTTTGATACGAACAGAATCAGTGGCCATACATCCATATACATTCCTGATGGCAGCATGGTAAATAATATCTTTTTTCACGGTAGCGGAAGGCTCGGAGCAATTCGTACAATTCAGGTTGGTTGCAGGTGACCATTGCCACCATACGATAGGACCGTTTTGTGTTACCGGTGTAAATGTGTGTATGGTACCTGTTGATAATGTCAGGTCGGGTCCGAGTTCCAAAGCAGGCTTCGGGTTGACCGTAATATTGACAAAACCAGTATCGGTAAAACAGTTGTGCCCATCAAAGCCGATCACCCGGTATTGTGTGGTGGTATTAGGCGCTGCAATGGTATTGGGTGTATTCACACTGCTCAGCCCCTGTGCCGGTGACCATGCATAGGAAACGGCGCCATTAGCGCTGAGTGGTATAGAATCCCTGTCGCAGATAGTGCGGTCAGGAGAAACGTTCACCTGTATCGGCTGATGTACAATAATGCTGACCGTATCTGATGCAGGACAGCCAAAACCATTCGTGCCTCTCACAATATAAGTGGTATTGGTGAGTGGAGCTGCCGTTGGGCTGGCGCAATCGCTGCAGCTCAAACCGGTTGCAGGAGTCCATTGATATAGTTGAGCTCCGCTGGTAGAAAGCTGAACACTGCTGCCGCGGCAAATGGATAGATCGTTGACGGTTGTGACCACCGGGTTTGGATGTATCGTTACCGGGTGGGTGATGCTGTCCTTGCAGCCATTACTGCCGGTGACTACCAGTTTTGCATTGTATGTTGCTGCAGCGGTGTAACTATGAGCGGGACTTGCTGCTGTTGATGTACTGCCATCTCCAAAGCTCCATTGATAAGCAGCTCCCGCTACAGAAGTATTGGTGAATGTAAAACTGTTGCCCATCAGGCATTGAGGCGGGCCGGGATCAAAGGCGGACGATGGTTTGGGAGCAACGAAAATATTCACCGTATCTGTATCGGTACATCCGTTGGCAATATTACTAACTGTCAGAATGTACGTTGCCGAAACGGGAGTTGTAGAGACCGGAGCAGCGATATTGGGGTTTGATAAATACGTAGCAGGTGACCAGGAATATGTGTTACCGCTTATGGCAGCGCTTCCAATGCTTGTTGACAGACCCGGACACATGGATTTATCAGGACCTGCATTGGCAGTCGGGTTGCTGTTCGTAACGACCACCTCCAGCGTATCGCTGCAGCCAAAACCATTGAAGGGAATAACCTCCACATGAATGGTTGAATTCAATTGCGGGGCTGGTGTCAGAGTGCTAACCTGGCCAGTACCAAGTATTGAACTAAAGTCGTTATTCCACCAGTTATAAAATTCAAATCCGGGAGGGCCGCTTAGTGTAGCCATACTTGGATTGCACTGGTATTGTATATCTGCAGTGATATTACAATCACCGACATCTACATATGCATATCCCCAGTGAGCACCCCTGGTACAGTCTGCCGTCGTAAATTCCAGTATCAGTGTCCGGCCTGCGTAGGCGCTTAAGTTAATGAACACGGATGCCCATGCTTTATATTTTACCGAATCATCCACCGGCGAAGTAGCAAAGCCGGGAAGTGAAGTGGTAGATACATATTCATACGAGGCGCAATCAAGATAAGTGTTGGTCAGCACATCCAGTACTTTGGCGCTGAAACGGGGTTGCTGGTAAGTCAGGTGGCCGGGGTCCTGGAATACCACGGCATACCGGTAGGTAATAGAAGCATCTGCCGAGTTGGCGGGTACATTGATCTGGTAGCTTACCCTTTCTGCTTCTGCACCATTTACATTATTGCCGAGCTTTAATGCATACCCGCTTCCATCCGGCGGATTGACAGGGAATAAACCGTAAGGATCAATGACCGAAGGAGTGGCGCGGGGATAAATAACATGCCTGTTGGCAGTAGGAGCAGAAGGGGTGACTGTGATGACATTGGTGGTACCGTTTGCCACAACATCTCCCGTATAACAACTCCAGTTAGTGAAATTGCCATCTTCAAAACCGATATTGGCGGGACAATCACCTGCCTGTGCAGAACCCGTTCGGGCATTCGCAGTGTTATTCTTTTTTGCTGTCGTTGTCTTTACCGGTTCTGTGGAAATGATATCTCCGTTCGTGTTCATGACTCCGGATCTTCCATTCTTTGTGAACTTCGCCCTGCCATTCTTAAATCCGTAAAAGACATCCACATCCAATGCCCGGATGATCTGTCCCTGTTTGTTTACCAGGTACCATTGATTGCCTTTATATCCCGCTGTGACCATTTCCTTCTCTTTGAAATCGTAAATGATATCATATTCGATCGGAATGATGGTCTTGCCTTTTTCATCAATAAAGCCCCACAAAGAGTTTTGCTTCACTGCTGCAAGATGGTTGTAGAAATTCCTTACAGATTCATATTCCGGCCTGATCGCCGTATGGCCATATTGATCAACAAACCCCCATTTGTGATGGGATGCGACCCTGGCAAAACCATTTACGAATGACTCAGCTTCATCCCATACCTCATCATTGACGGCAATTCCTGATGTCTTATTTACAAACTGTAAACGGTCGCCGGCAAGCACAGATGGTTTTACATGCGGCTGGCTGTAAAGTGAAGCGTAAAGAAGAACAGAAATGAACGTGAAGTACAGTTTGGTCATCGGATATGGATTAAAACAGGCTGAAAATTCTGTTCGTGACAAATAACGTGCTAATCAGGTGCTATAATTCGAGGACGTATTATTTCAATTGAAATCGGGTACTAGTACTTCGCCGGGTACGTGTTTGTTCGCAAAGTCAGGGGATATAGAAGAAAAAACAATTTTAGACAGAGTTGTCCGTTAAATAAGCTGATCCAATATTTGAAAACCACCAATATCCGTTCGTATGAACCACCCGTCCTATCACAACGACCAGGCTCATATTGCCGAGGAGTTTCACTTTATTGATGAGCACACGTCGCAAACGGCACGCCTCGCTTATTTCAAGATCAATTCGTATAAGCTTTCCCTGATCAAGGCTTCTTTCAGTACCAGCAAAGATGATATGACAGATATCATCAGGCGAACATTGCTGAACTATACTGATGCCGGCAGGGTACTGGCCAACCTGGGCTTTTTTGATTCGGAGATGGAAAACTGATCTATAATGAATGGTTTTGCTGTACACTTCCGGATTTCAGTTAAACGGGAGAATATTTCATTATTTACAGCGTTATATACCAAATCCAAGGCCTGTGCAAAAAAATCTACTCCTGGCAATTTTGCTGTTGCCCCTGTTTGCTCTCAGTCAAAGAGTTGATCTCGATAAATTCAGGTTCACTACCCAGTTCCGTTCATTGCCTGCTGTGCGTCTTGACAGCACTTACCGCACCTTCAATGTGTCTGTAGAAGGGACCCGGCTTATGCAGGGCTTCCTGAATGATATGTCACCTGAGAATTCTGTATTTATAGAAGGATGGAGAAAGCTCAAAAAAAGAGGTCATCTTGATATTCGCATAAAACTGGAAGACCTGCTGCCTGAATCTTTTTCAGTAAAGGAAAGAGAAGAGATCATAAAGGACAGGCAGGGAAAAGAAAGTGGACGTCGTAAACTCTATACACAGGAGGTGACTTATACCTTTTCGGCTTTTGCAGAGATCAGCGATCACAAAAGCGCCTATATCGGCAGAGTGTCGTTGGCAGAAAGGAATTATAAACAGGTGTACCGTAGTCCTGAATTCGCAATACGGCAGATGGCAGAAGGTTATTTCCTGGTGAATAGTTTATCCATCACTGAACAGTTATACAGGAATTGCGTGAACAGGGCTATGAATTTCTTGAGTGACCGGCTTACCGGCGATTACGGTTATGGTATCAGCACGGTGACCGATCATATGTGGATACTGGATAGTAAAAAACACCCGGAGTACAGGGCACACCGCCAGGCTTTTCAAGCGGTAAGTGAAGTATTGTTCGGTATGGCCGCAGATAAACCCATTAACGGCGTTCGTGAACAACTGCAACCAGCCATCAGCTATTTTGAAGGTATTAAAAAGAAATATGTTTCCACCAACAAGCACGACAGAAAGCTGCGCTATGCCAGTTACTACAATCTCGCCGTGATCTACTATTACCTTGACGATCCCCAGTCTATGCAACGGGAAGCCAGTGGCCTGATCTTAAATGATTTTGATGCGCGGGATGGAAAAGGGTTTGAATCTTCTGCTCATTATTTAAAAAACCTTTTTAGCCAGACTAACCTGAGCAGCCGTCATTTCCCAATAGATACCGCCTCCTTCAAAGGGCCGGAAGAAACAAGAGTGGTCGCTGTTAAATGATCTGTATACACGAAATATACTTTGCTTTGATATGAGAGATATTCTGAAACAAACTGCTTATCTCACCGGCGGGTGTGTACTGCCTTTGCTATGGCTGCTTATTCATTATAGTTGCAATCCCGGTACAGCGGATAAAGCCGATCCGCCTGCAACAGTCAAAGAGGCCGTGGCAGTTGTAAATAATCCTGCAGAATCCGCTTCCGTAATGGCTGATGCGGCTACTATTTTAAGCAGGCAGGAAGTGCCCATACTATGTTATCACCAGGTCCGCGACTGGAAAGAATCCGATTCAAAAACCGCCCGGGCATATATTGTTCCTGAAGCCATTTTTGCTGACCAGGTACGATCACTGGCCGATAGCGGTTACCATACCATACTGCCTCACCAGTTGTATGAATACCTCGCTTATAACAAGCCGCTTCCTTCCAAACCCGTAATGATCACATTTGACGATACACGTCTCGACCAGTTCACTACTGCTTTACCTGAGCTGAACAAATACGGTTTCAAAGCTGCATTCTTTATTATGACTGTATCCCTGGGCAAACCGGGTTATATGAGTAAGGACCAGGTGAAGCAGCTTTCAGATGAGGGGCACACTATCGGCTCCCATACGTATGATCATCAGAATGTGAAAAAATATGCGGACAAGGATTGGCAGGAGCAGATAGCCAAACCGTCTAAGCAATTGCAGGAGATCACCGGTAAGAAGATCGAATACTTCGCTTACCCCTTCGGTTTATGGAACAGGGAGGCGATCCCTCATTTGAAAGAGCATGGTTTCAAATCGGTATTCCAGTTGTCAACAGACAGGGATACGGATGATCCGCTTTTCACCATCCGCCGCATCATTGTAACCGGCGACAGGGGCGGAACCGGTATGCAAAAATTAATGAAGAACAGTTTTCATTAATAAGCTTCTTCCCGTTACCGGATAAAAGTAACCTTAGTGATCTTTCCATTATTCACTTCGTAAACAGCCACGGCATTGATTGTCTGATTACCTGCCCTCACTTTTTCCTGGTCTATTACTTTGTTGCCTATAACGATCCGCTTCACTATTTCACAATACAGGTTAGGTACCTGGTTAAAAAAAGTTTCATAATTTTTTCTCATTCCCGCCTTACCCTTGTCAGGTTTTAGTTCTCCGAAGTCGTACAACTCAATATCGCCGGCATAGGTGTCCATGAAGGCGTCAATATCTCTTGCGTTATACGCATTCAGTTGCCGCTGTACTATTTCTTCAGGTGATTCAATGACCAAAGAATCTGGGTGCAGCTGTTTCCCGTTTTTGAATATGATCTTTATTGTATTCAGGTGCTGCAATGATTCCAGCGGGTTTTTCTCCAATAGCAGCAGGTCGGCATTCTTTCCTTTTTCAATACTTCCCCATTGTTGTTCTTTGCCAAAACCAATAGCCGGGTTGATCGTAGAGGCTTTCAATATTTCTGCATTGGATAACCCGGCTTTTTGCATGGCTTCCAGTTCCTGCAGGAAAGAAGAGGCATGCATAGTGCCGATATTGCCGGCATCCGTACCGGAGACAATATTTATTCCTGCTTTCACCAGTTTTGCAAGATTCACGCCTGCGATCGAATCTTCTTTGAATTCACTGGCAGGGATACCTGTTTTGCGCAATGACTTTAATGCAAAAGGCATATCTGTGTCAGGCATGGCTTCCGGGTCGGTCAATGAGCCGTAGGTAAAAGCATTCGCCCACGCAAGGTCCTGCGGATGGTTCGGCAGTCTTCCGGAAAATACACGATAATAATTGAGACCAACGATCAGGGTTGGTATATACGTGATCTTTTTCTCTTTCCATACTTTGATGATATCATCCGGAATCACGGCATCGGTAACGCTATGCACCAGGATATCTGCACCGGCTTCCACAGCCAGTTTTGCTGTATTTAATTCAGTAGCATGTACGGTTAGCTTCAGCCCGTTCTTATGTGTTTGTTCTGCAATGTATTTCACCAGCGGGAAGTTCTTTTCGGCCGGCATGGTATTCCCGGCGATATACCAGATCTTGATAAAGTCCGGTTTTTGCGGCAGCATTTTTTGAAATAACTGGTCTGCTTCCTGTTCATTCGTGATCTTAATGATAGGCTTGTCATCGCCAAATTGTGTTCTGTCCACCATCGAGAACAAAGGGCCGGTCACTAATACGTTCGGGGAAACAGTGGAAGCAGCGATCGAATCCCTGACAACAAAGTTGCCCATCGGACCGCCGACATCTATTACTGTGGTAATGCCCATCCTCAGGTAGCGGTGCAGGTAGTCTTTGGCGTTTTGCAAACCGAAAGCCTTTTCTTTTTCATATGGGACTTTCTTGCGAAAATCTATTACGTCCGGTCTTGTATATAAGCCGCCCGACTGAAAAAAATGGATATGCGCATCCGTCATGCCCGGCATCAGGAACTGGGCGGTGCCATCTATCACCTTTGCACCTGCCGGTAATTTGACTTTATTGGTTGCAGCTACCTGTTCAATTTTTTCGCCGTTGATCACAACGGTCTGGCCGGGAATAGCTTTACCGGATTTGACATCAATGAGGGTGATGTTGGAGATATAAACAGACTGGGAGAGTGCTGTAATGTATATGAGTAATGATGAAAGAAAGATGAGGAGTCTTCTCATGTTTTTTTCTTCAAGGTAGCATTCTTTTAATAATATGGAATAATCATCCGGCAGACCACGGAAGGAATAGAGGTGATAGTCAATTCCCTCAGTTCCTTATCTTTGTAAACTATGTCTGAAGAAGTAAAAAAAGAAGAACGCAGTCTCAATTTCCTGGAAGAGATCATAGAAGAGGACCTGAAAAGCGGTAAATACAAAAGTATTGTGACCCGTTTTCCACCGGAGCCGAACGGTTACCTGCATATGGGCCATGCCACCAGCATCTGCCTGAACTTCGGCCTGAGCAAAAAGTATGGCGGTTATACCAATCTTCGCTTTGATGATACCAACCCTACAACCGAAGAAATTGAGTATGTAGAAAGCATCAAGGGTGACATCCGCTGGTTAGGCTTTGAATGGAAGAATGAACACTACGCTTCAGATTACTTTGACCAGTTATATGAGTATGCCATTACCCTGATCAAAAAGGGGCTCGCCTATGTGGACGACAGCAGTTCAGAAGAAATAGCAGCCATGAAAGGCACACCCACAGAGCCGGGGAAGAACAGTCCTTACCGTGATCGCAACGCAGAAGTGAACCTGAACTTATTTGAGAGAATGAAAAGCGGGGAGTTTCCTGACGGGACACACACGTTACGGGCTAAAATTGATATGGCGCATACCAATATGCTGATGCGTGATCCCGTGTTGTACCGCATCAAGCATGCCCATCACCACCAGACCGGGGATAAATGGTGCATTTACCCGATGTATGATTTTGCTCACGGGCAAAGTGATAGCATCGAACAGGTGACGCATTCCATCTGTACACTGGAGTTTGTTCCTCACCGGGAATTATATGACTGGTTGATCGAAAATCTGGAGATATATCCTTCACATCAGTACGAATTTGCCCGCCGCAATCTTTCTTATACCGTAATGAGCAAAAGAAAGCTGTTGCAATTGGTCACGGAGAATCATGTGGCTGGCTGGGATGATCCACGTATGCCGACGATCAGTGGTTTGCGCCGCCGCGGCTATACGCCTGAGAGTATCCGTGAATTTTGCGACAGGATAGGGATCGCCAAACGGGAGAACCTGACAGATGTGGGATTGCTGGAGTTTTGTATCCGTGAACACCTGAACAAGATCGCCCTGCGAAGAATGGTGGTATTCGATCCGCTGAAGATCGTTATTACCAATTATACCGATGCAGAGGAAATGGTGGAGAGTGAAAACAATCCTGAGGATCCTAACGGAGGTGCCAGGCAAATACCTTTCAGTAATGAACTGTATATAGAGCAGGAAGATTTTATGGAGAACCCTCCGAAGAAGTTCTTCCGGCTGGCACCCGGAAAAATGGTGAGGCTGAAAAGTGCTTATATCATACAATGCAATGAAGTGATAAAAGATGCTGCGGGTAATATCACTGAGCTTCGCTGTACATATATACCGGAAAGCCGCAGTCATAATGATACATCCGGTATTACAGTGAAAGGCACTTTGCACTGGGTAAGTGTGAAGCATGCTGTCACAGCCGAGGTCAGGTTATATGACCGCCTGTTCAACGTAGAGGACCCATCCGGTGAAGAAGGGGATTTTAAAGATTATATCAATCCCGGTTCTTTGCAAGTGGTGAAAGCAGCCTATGCAGAGCCATCACTGAAGCATGCAAAATTTGAAGAACGTTACCAGTTCCTGCGCAAAGGATACTTTACTTTGGATAAGGACAGCAGCGCCAGCGGTATGGTGTTCAACCGTACGGTGACATTGAAAGATAGCTGGAAGCCTGTGACCGGGAAAGGGTAGCGGGTATTACCCCGAAGTATACTTGCAGAATAGTAAAACCGGCACACTGCACCCGGTTCTATTTTTTATAAAGCACCCAGATATCATTGATCGGGTGCATTTTTTTTGCATGAAGGAACCCGTTGATCTTCCATAGCAGTTTGGATGAATAGAGGATTGGTTTATACCCAAGACTGTCAACGATTCTCCGCCCATTGATCTCATCATAGGTAGTCACGATGTAATGGGTATTATCCTGCAGCAGTTTTACCGAGTCAAGATCGTTGACCCGGATCATCGTTGTTTTTTTAAAGCGCCGCTCATAAAAAGTATAGGGGCTCTTTCCGGGTGTCTCAAACGGGGAACGTTTGAGGTAATAGATGGTGACCGGGCTATCACCGTTTTCAAACCTTTGATGCAGTTGTTCGGTAAAATGAATGGATTGGGCGTAAGGGTTGAATATAAGCAAGGCCAGCAGTGTGAAATTAAGGGCAATGGAAAGTATAAGTACCCCGTTGATAAAGTAGCGTATCCCTTTTTTGCAGGATGAGTAATAGCTTTCGAATGCAGGGAGGCCCCAGCCGATCCATACAGGCAGCACAAATAAGACAGGAAACATAAATCTTTCTTCTTTGTGCCCCACCAGGCAATGGCCTATGATAAAGACCATCGTTGTCAGAAACAAAATATGCTTATAGTTCTTAAAGAAACCTTTTATGGCATAATAGAGTAAGAAGATGCTTAATGGGGGGACACTCATCACGGCAATGAACAGCCCGATATATCTAAGGAAACTCGAAGTGCCAAAACTGGCGGCCCGTTTATTAACGATATTGGAGTAATAATATTCATAGGGGGTAATGACAAGACGGTGATAAAATGCATAATCAAGCCATGTATTCAGCAGCGCCCCTATGATAAACCCTGTTGCCAGCGGCCATATATGGCTGGCTTTTTTCCCGAACCATACCAGCCAGATGCCGAAACCTGCCAGAAAAAAGCCCGCCTGAAAACGTAAATAAAAAGAAAGACTGAAAAGAAATCCGATCAGCAGCAAAAAGGCGAACCCCGGGTTATTGTTCTTCTTACGATCATACCAAAGCAACGCTCCAAAGAAAAAAAGTGCAGACATGATCTCAGAACTGAACAAAACTTTTGTATAGGGTAAAAACCAGGAAAAGTTCAGTATGAGTAAGACAAGGTAAAGCGTATTCCTTTTCCCGTTCCTGAAGTAATACAAGGCGATAGCATTGAACAAAACAAACATGAACAGGCCAAGGACTATGCGTAAGATCGTCAGTTCGGAATAAGGGTCAGTAATGCCCAGGAACCCCATCACTTTATGCCAGGCAGAGAATAAATAGATCTGTACAGTGGGCCTGATAGGATTGTGAAATTCCCATACAGCCGCCGCTCCGTTGGGCTCGCCGGTTTGATAAGAAGAGAATTCAATGACCTGGAAGTGCTGGTCGGGGTGATAGGAACCGGTAGCTGTGAAAGCAACAATGATCTGAACAATCAAGCCCGCCAGTAAAATGTACCGAAGTTTGCGGTCATTAGCAGTTAATTCCTTTATAGTCCTAAGCATTAATCGGAAACGATTTTGATTTTCAGTAGTTGCAAAATAAGGGTTTATCAGGTGTCTGCTTTGTGGGATGTTGTTTTATAAACAGGAGACAAGGTTATTTTTTTATGAATGTATAGGGGTCGTATTCCACAAAATCATTCACTTTTATATCCACGGATTGTACCTTTCCATCTCTGATGCTGAACTTGCTTTGGTAAATACCGTATTCTATATTGTTGTATTCTGTCAGCCATTCCCCGGTATCCATATAGCTCAATGTGGCAGTAAGGTCAGGATGCGCTGCGAAACGAGCAAAGAGTTTATTATCCTTTACCTCTATTATCATGTCGCCATATAGCTGGTTGTTGTAAGCGCCTGCGTAAGCGGCTATGCCAAGCGGAGGAGTCATTCCCTTTACCTTAGTTCTCCAGTCTGCAATAGTACTCAGTTGTTCCTGCATATCCCTTTTGAAGCCGGGTAACTGCTGCAGGCTACGGTTGACGTATGGAACACCGAGATAAGCATCGAGTACCTGGTATCGCAGCATTTCAAAGAAATTCTGGTTATCGTTGTTGGTCAGTATCGCAATACCCAGCCGTTCTTCTGGTACAAAGCAAACATTGCTGACCATTCCGGCTGCGCCGCCTGTATGCCAGTAGATCTGCCTGCCGTTGTAATCTGCTGCATAAACACCGAGGCCATACCCTCTGAAGTGAATAGGAAATACTGTTGATTTCCTGCTACCGGTAATGATATTGATATCACGGGTCTTTTGCAAAACAGACCAGGGCATCACCCGTTTGCCATTGTATTGGCCGCTATCTAACTGGAACAGGAGCCAGTGAGAAAGATCGCTTACATTGCTCAGGATACTGGCGGCTGGGCCAAGGTTGTCCCACTTATCATAAGGTACTTTCGCCAGCTTGTTGGTATAGCTGGTGGTATAAGGCGTGGCTATATTCGCTTTGGTTCCGGCATCATTGGATGAGGCATAGCTGGTCGTCATTTCCAACGGGGTCAGTACGCTGTCAGTGACGTATTGTGCCCACGACTTGCCGGTTACTTCAGGGATCACTTCGCCTGCGGTAAGGAAACAACTGTTGCAATAACCATAATCCTGCCGGAAAAGACCAACAGGTTTCAGGTAACGCATCCGCATCATGATCTCCCGGCTCGCCAGGTTCGAATTCCAGAATGTAAAATCACCCTGGAAGGTTTTGGTGCCGATACGGTGGCAAAGCATATCTTTTATCGTCACTAGTTCTGTGGATGTTTTGTCATATAGCTGGTAGTCCGGAAAATATTTGGTGACTTTATCGTTCAATGAGATCGTTTTGCGGTATTCTAATTGTGCCAGCGCCGTGCCGGTAAACAGTTTGCTGTTGCTGGCGATAAAGAATAAAGTTTTTTCATCAACAGGTTGCTTTGACCCGATGTCTTTGACCCCATATCCTTTTGACACGATGATCTTGCCATCTTTTACAATCACAATAGCCAGTCCAGGCACCTGCCAGTCCTTTAATCCTTTGGCGATATAATTATCGAGACTGTCGCTGACAAAAGAAGGGCGTTGTGAAAAACTCAGGATAGTATTAATACATAATAGAGCAAGGAAACAATAACGAAAGTGGCGCATATGAATTGATTAGGGAATGAAATTAAGGAAATTGCCGGCACAAGTATCAATGTCTGCATGAGTACATTATACAATCGCCTGGATAAGCTGATTGGGCTAAAGCCCATTTGTCACTCTTCAATAAAGGCGTTCTTATTTGTATTCGCCAAAAACCTCTCTTAATGTATCCGCGATCTCTCCCAGTGTGCAATAGTTTTCTACAGCCTCTATCACTATCGGCATGATATTGTCTCCATTGCTGGCCTTATCATTCAGCTCCTGCAGCAGGTTATCCACTTTGGCAGGGTTCCGCCTGCTGCGCAAAGCTTTCAGCTTTTCAGATTGTACCTGGCGGATTGAATCGTTAATTTTAAAAGGAGGTATGTGTCCTTCCTGTTCTTGCTGGAATTTATTGACGCCTACCACTATCTTTTCACCTGTTTCTACCTGCCGCTGGTATTCATAAGCGCTGCGGGCAATCTCGTTCTGTATAAATCCCTGTTCGATGGCTGTCACACTTCCACCCATTGCATCTATCTTGCTGATCAGTTGCCATGCTTTGTCTTCCACTTCATTGGTCAGGGCCTCTACAAAGTAGGACCCGCCAAGAGGGTCTACGGTATCCGTGATACCACTTTCATACGCAGCGATCTGTTGTGCCCGTAAAGCGATCTTCGCTGCTTCTTCTGTAGGCAGGCTCAGTGCTTCATCATAGCCATTCGTATGCAGGGATTGTGTGCCGCCAAGAACAGCCGCTAATGTTTGTATCGTTACTCTTGAAATATTATTAAGAGGCTGTTGTGCTGTCAGGGTGCTGCCACCTGTTTGTGTATGGAACCGCAGCATCATGGCTTTGGGATCAGTAGCGCCAAGATCCTTCATGATCTTTGCCCACATTCTCCTGGCTGCCCTGAACTTTGCTACTTCTTCAAACAGGTTGTTATGTGCATTAAAGAAAAAGGAGAGACGTTTGCCAAAAACATTTATATCCATTCCTTTTTCCATAGCGGCCTTCACATACGCTTTACCGTTGCTGAGGGTAAATGCTATTTCCTGCACGGCGGTACTGCCAGCCTCCCTGATGTGATAACCGGAAATGGATATGGTATTCCATTTAGGCAGCTCTTTGCTGCACCATTCAAATATATCGGTGATGATGCGCATAGAAGGTTTCGGCGGATAGATATAAGTACCTCTGGCAGCATATTCTTTCAGTATATCATTCTGTATAGTGCCGGATATCTTTGCCAGGTCAGCCCCTTGTTTTTTTGCCAGCGCAACATATAAGGATAGCAAAATAAACCCCGTGGCGTTAATGGTCATCGAAGTAGAAACATCTTCCAGCTTTATTCCTTTGAACAATGTTTCCATGTCTTCGATACTGTCAATAGCGACGCCGACCTTACCTACTTCACCTTCTGCCAGCGGATGGTCGCTGTCGTACCCGATCTGTGTAGGAAGGTCAAAAGCTACGCTCAGCCCCATCACACCCTGTGACAGTAAGTAATGATAACGCTTATTGCTTTCTTCGGCAGTAGAAAAACCGGCATACTGGCGCATGGTCCATAGCTTGCCACGGTACATGTCAGGCTGTATGCCCCTGGTAAAAGGGAAAGCCCCTCCTAAATCCTCCCCTGCAGGGAGGACTTGCGAAGCATCACTACGGGTATAAACCTGTTTTATTTCAATACCGGAGTCTGTATATATTTTCTTTTCGGACATAATGCTTTTACTAACGAATAATGATTGGAAGCCGGTAACCAGTAACTACTTCATCAGTTTTTTTGCTTCATAGTTCAACGCTTCCAATACTACCGTATGCAGTTCTCCTTTCTTTTGCATCATAAGGTACTCCAGCAAACGCAGGTTCAGGTCTGAAGCAGTGGCTTCAGGGGGTAATGTAGTGGCCACCTGGTTAATGATCAGCATATTCTGATCCTTCAGATTCTTGACTGCGCTCCAGGCGACCGGGCTGACAAATATTTGCTGGGTAGCATTGTGCTCATATTCCTGTTTGATGGATTCCAGTAATAGCATCTGCATCTCTTTGGCCGGTGCGCCGGGTACATTCAAACGGCTGATCAGGTTGGGTAAAGCGATCCTTTCTGCAAAAAGAACGAGCCTTTCGTATGCCTGCAGTTGTAAAGGCCGGGTAGAATAAGTGTCGCTGTCGGGTTTGGGTTTTTTACGTTCATTGTTCCAGAAGAAAAAAGTGCCTGTCGCTATCAGCAAAGCCAGTGCTGAGATTATCAGCGATAACATGGTCATATCCATTATAACTAATTTAGGCTCAAAAGTAAGAAAAACAGTTTGCCTTACACTTTTATCATGGTGTCTTGGCCTTCCGCGTTTTATGCTTATTTTTGCTGTATGGAAACAATGACAACCACACCAGTGGTATTGACAGAAGGTGCCATATCCCAGATCAGGAAACTGATGAGTGAAGAGGGGTTTGACAGCACACAATCTTTACGGATCGGCGTAAAGGGTGGTGGGTGCTCCGGCATGACCTATGTACTTGGGTTTGACCAGAAGCAGGATAGCGATGAAGTATTTCAGATAGCGGGTATTCCCTGCATCATGAATAAAGCGCATGAAATGTACCTCTTTGGTATGCAGGTGGACTGGCAGGATGGACTGAATAACCGTGGTTTTGTATTCAGGAATCCCAATGCAGCAAGCACCTGTGGTTGCGGAACTTCTTTTGCTGTATGATATTTCCCTATAGTTTTTAATAAGGCGGTACCGTAGCAGTACCGCTTTTTTATACCCCAAGGATATTGTATATCTCGTGAAGAACATCCTTGTTGTTGGCCAATACCAATAATTTATCTCCCTCTTCAAGTATAGTGGAGCCATTTGGCTGAATATACTTCCCTTCTCTTACGATCAATACGATGAGAGCTGGTTTAGGCAATCCCAGTTTAACGATAGCTTTACCGACCGCTTTACTGTTTCCTGGTAATACCATTTCCACAAACTCGCTTTGAATAGTGTCATATAATTCGAAGTCGAGTGCTGTCATCCGTTTGGATTTTTTCTTTGGCACTATTACTTTCAGCCATCTGGCAACGATAGGTAGTGTGGAACCCTGTAACAATACTGATGAAGCCGAAATAAAGAATACGAGGTGAAAGATCACATCCGCCTTACCAATGCCAGCGATCAGGGGGTATGTAGCAAATACAATAGGTACAGCGCCCCGGAGCCCTACCCAGGATATAAATAATTTTTCTCTTAGTTTCATCTTAAAGAAACTGAGGCTGACAAAAACACCCACAGGCCTGGCAATAAAGATCAGCACAAGCGATGTTAGGATACCGCTGCCCGCAATAGGAGGTATCTGGTGAGGGAATACCAGCAGCCCGAGAGTAAGGAACATAATGATCTGCATCAGCCACGCCTGCCCGTCGTAAAACTTTATCAGGCTTTTTTTGTGCAGGAAATTGCTGTTACCGAGAATCAGTGCAGACAGGTAAACGGCAAGGAATCCATTACCGCCAAGCAGGTGGGTAATCGAATAGGTGAAAAAGATCAGCGCCATGACCAATACAGGATATAAACCTTCGGTCTCTAACTGAACTTTGTTAATGACATAGACCATGGCCTTGCCGAGAACATATCCGAGTACACCACCAATGATCATTTCCTGGAAGAATTGAAAGACCAGCCTGGCAATACTGGCATCGCCATGAGAAACAAGATAAGTAAAGCTGATGGTGAGCACATAAGCCATCGGGTCATTACTGCCGCTTTCGAGCTCAAGTAACGGGCGAAGCGAGCCTTTTAACCCGATACTTTTTGTACGGAGTATTGAAAATACCGCAGCGGCATCTGTGGAAGAAACAATTGATCCAAGCAACAGGCCTTCTAATAAGGTAAAGTCAGTGATCCAGTGAACGAAGAAACCGATGATGACTGCTGTCAGCAATACACCGATAGTAGAAAGTGATATGCCCCGCCATAAAATGGGTTTTACACTTTCCGTTTTTGTATCCATACCTCCTGAAAACAGAATCAGGTTCAACGCTATCACACCGAGTAGTTGTGAAAGATGGGGATTGTCAAAATAAATACCCCCGATGCCCTCGGAACCTGCCAGCATGCCGATACCAAGAAACAATATCAGGGTCGGGATACCAAGTTTGAATGATGTTTTACTTGCCAGTAAACTCGCAATCAGCAGGATGGAACCTGCAAGGATGATATTTTCTGAAGAGAATTGCATCAGGGCTGATCAGGGCAAGCATAGTTGCTTAAAAATACTGAAACAAGATGGCATAACCGCCGTTTACAGGTAATAAAAAGCCTGTTTTATTTGCAAATAAAACAGGCTTTTAGAAAAATATAGTGTATTAAGAATTCGCTGTAGCTGGTTTAGCCGGCGCAGTTGCTTTAACACCCGCTGAAGTAGTTCCGGCAGTTGATTTTTTACCACTGCCAAGGTCAAGCAATATCGGGGCTGCCACGAATACGGATGAATAGATACCCGTGATCACACCGATCAGCATGGCAAAAGCAAACCCTCTTGTTACTTCACCACCGAAGATGAAGAGAATAAGGATGGTCAGGAATACTGTCAGTGATGTCATGATGGTACGGCTCATCGTTTCATTGATCGCCCTGTTGATCGTATCGGCCAGCGGAGCAGAAGGGTACAACCTCCTGTCTTCCCGGATACGGTCGAAGATGATCACCGTGTCGTTCATCGAGAAACCAATAACGGTTAGCAATGCGGCGATAAAGTGCTGGTCTATCTCCAATGGGAAAGGAACGATCTTCCTGGCGAACGAGAACACGATCAGGGTAACCAGTACGTCGTGCAGCAGGGCAAAGATCGTACCCATCGAATATCTCCAGTCACGGAAACGGATGAAGATATACAAGAAGATAACCACTAAAGCAAAGAGGGTAGCTTTGATCGCACCTTTTTTCAGGTCGTCAGAGATGGTAGGCAATACTTTTTTAGAGCCTTGCTTATATCTTGTGTCAAACTGCTCAAATGTAAGATTAGCCGGTAAATGATTCTTTAACCCGGTGTACAGTTGCACTTCTACCAGCGAGTCGGCATCAGGTCTTGTATCCCTGATCAGGTAAGCGGTAGTGATATCCAGTGTGGCTTTATCGCCAACGGTCTTGATCACCGGATTCTCATCCTGGAATGCGGCTCTAAGGTCAGTTCTTACCTGTTCTACGTTCGCTGCTTTATCAAAACGAACCGTATAGCTGCGTCCTCCGTCAAATTCGACGCCATAATCAAACCCATTGAAGTAGGAAGCTATACCAAGGGCCAATACCACGAACGATATACCATAGGCATATTTCCTGAACTCAATGAACTTGAATTTGGCATGCTGGAATATCTTGCGGGAGATACCGGTGAAATATTCCAGGTGACGTTTTTTACTGGTAAATATATCAGTGATCCAGCGGCTGACAAGGATACCGCAGAACAGTGAAAGCAGGATACCGAGTATCTGGGTGGTAGCAAATCCTTTTACGGGACCTAACCCGAAATAGAAAAGGATGATCGCTGTCAGCAGGGTGGTGATGTGACCATCGAGTACCGGCGGTAATGAACGGCGATACCCTTCATTAATAGCCGGGATATATCCTTTACCTTTTGTTAGTTCTTCTTTGATACGTTCGTAAATGATCACGTTAGTGTCCACCGCCATACCGATGGTCAGTACCAGGCCCGCAATACCCGGGGCGGTTAGTGTTGCACCGAGACCAGCCAGTACACCCACGGTAAAGAGCAGGTTCAAAATCAGCGCTATGTTGGCTACCCATCCGCTGGTATTATAATAGATCAGCATCAGCAGGAAGATGACCACAAAGGAGATAGCAAAGGCCATCACTCCGCCTTTGATGGCTTCGCTGCCAAGAGTAGGGCCTACCTGTTGTTCCTGTACGATCTTGGCCGGAACAGATAATTTACCGGCACTTAATATTTTCGCAAGATCCTGTGCTTCTTCAACTGTAAAGCCACCGGAAATGCTGGAAGTGCCGCCTTCGATCACATCGTTTACACGGGGTGCTGAATAAACAATATTGTCAAGGGCAATAGCTACAAACCTTCCTTTATTGGCACGGGTGATATCAGCCCATATCCTGGAACCTGAATTGTTCATGTTCATTTTCACTTCAGGATTACCGGACTGGTCGTAATCCATCGAAGCGCTGGTAATTACTTCCCCTTCTAATTTGGGTTTATCCCTGCCATAAGTTTTGATCGCATACAGCGGAACAAAGCTGGCTTTCTTCTCGGGTATGCCATACATCCATACCAGTTCAGAAGGGAGGTTGATCCGAACAGCTTCTGATTGCAGGAAGCTTCTTACCAAACCAGTATCTTTTATCAGTACACTTCCGATAACCCCATTATCAAAGACCCTTCCCTGGTTGTCTATTGAAAATCCGATATAACCCGCAAGTCTTTTCTTCGCATCATTTTCCTGTGCATTATCTCCGCCGATCTGTGCGGCTCCGGTATCAGTACCTTGCGTACCGGCAATATCAGAAAGTTTATTGCCTGTGTCAGCCAGCTTATTGGTATCACTAATCGTTTTGCCAGCTGTATCAACTGTATTTTTAGGAGTAGTATCCTGTGTTGCAGCTTTGCCACCCATCATCGCATAAAAAGCTTCATCTGCCTTTTGTATCTGCTGGCTGATCTCGCTCAGATTATACACTTCCCAGAACTGGAGGTTTGCTGATGATTGCAGGTATTTTCTTACCCTTTCTTTATCCTGTATGCCCGGAAGTTCAATATTGATGATACCGCGGTTACGGTCAGGGTTGATGTTGGGCTGTGCTACACCGAACTGGTCAATACGGGTGGTTAATACGCGGAAGTTATTATCGAAGGCAATCTTGGCCTGCTCTTCCAGGTATGACCTGACCTGTGAATTGCTTGCGTTCAGTGTAACCTTACCGGCGCTGGCAGACGTGAACAACGAAGAGAGTTTGCCATTCGGATTTAGTTTTTCATATTCTTCAGCAAAGAGGTTAACAAAATTCGCATCGCTGTTGGCTTTACGTTTGTCTGCATTCTCCAGTGCCTTCAAAAAATTCGGGTCTTTTGAGTTATTGGACAAAGTCTTCAGCAGTCCTGTCATTTCCACTTCCAGGGTTACGTTCATACCACCCTGCAGGTCGAGGCCAAGGTTCAGTTCCTCGGCCTTGGCTTTTTGGTAACTGATAGCCCCGGTGATACCATAAGTAACCGTGACATCTTTTGTGCTGTCGAGAAGGCGTTTCAATCTTTCCTGGTACACTTTATCCAGTACTTCCTGGTACACTTCCTGTGAGTCCTTGTTATTGGGATACTTTGCCAGTGCAGCAGGGTAATTTACGGTTACAAAGCTTTTTGCTTTGGCTTCCATCTTTTTTTCATGTCCGCGAACAAACCAGGTAAATGAGAGCTGGTAGAGGGAATAGATAATAAGCAGGATCGTGAAAAAGCGAACCAAACCTTTCAGTTGCATACGTTATGGATATTTACTTTTTGAGCCTCACTCATTGCGCTTCAGCAGGGGCAAGACTTTACACATTTTTTAAAGGACGGCAAAGATAGGGTTTTCAGGCAGAAGTTTAAACAGGATTTCCGTTGCCGGCAATGGCAGCCTCCTGGCGTTTTCTACTTGCTTTTCAAAGCATTAAATACAAAAAACGAAATACCTGTTACCAGCAGGAATGTAATGGCCGAAAAAAGCAAGTGAAGCGGTTTGAAGATCCCGGTACGGGTTGTATTTCCTCCCCGATAATAGCAAGCGTGAATGGCAAATGCCCTGATCTCAACTGCTGGGCTAATTGTTCTGCCTCAGCCATAGTAAACCCTCCGCTAAGTGATACGTGGCCTCCCATGATTGGCTCGTTTACCCTGGGTACTGACACAAGTTTACTATTAACAATAATTGCCAAAAACCTGCCTGTATTCTTTCTTGTCAGTAATTCCCATTCTTTGGCGGCTACCCTGTTAAAACGAAAACGAATTTCCGGCTCACCATTGTAACCTTTTTCTGCGGTGGCTGTTTCTATATCGTTATCTCTGAGCACAGGTTCTGTATTGTATGTTCTGATAGCGTAGAGATACAAGAAAGTATGCGGACTTTTTCCGGATGAGGATGGCTCCGCCATTCCATACATAAACTCAAGGTCTGCCGGAAGGTTTTCCCTGACAGCCGGGTCTCTCATCAGTCTATTGAGAATAGCCGTATCACTTGCTCTGCAAGTGCCAATATGCGCCATATTATCATCTATTGTTCCATTACTTGAAACGCTAAAGGCGATCAGAGAAGAAAACAAGTTTTCTTCTTCCGAAAAATTATTATTCGGTGCAAGGGGCACAACCGGCCTGTTTTTTAATAACCGGTTTGCTATTTCAGCTATTTTCGATATCGCCGATGCGATCTCTTTCAGTGTATATATTTCACGTATCTCCAGTGTGCTGTTTTCTATTATGGTCTTCCGGGCAAGTGCTGTATCGGTAACAGGGGTGATGGTGATCTCTAGCAGGTTTTTATCCGGAACCCGGATGGATACTTCACTTTTCAATTCACTCATCCTTCGCTCAAGCACCGGCATTATCTTACCGGCCATATCTTCGGCCCTTACATTTTTCTGTCTTTCGGCCTTTACCGTATATTTTACTGTATAACCGGCCATCTGATTAAAGAAATGGCTATACACAAAATAAAACACTGCTGCGATCACTGATCCGGTTATGCCAGCCTTTATCCAGGTTTTCATGCTGCCTGATTTGATTCATTAAATTTAGCCGTATGGGATGGGATTTAAAAGAAACCCAAACAGGTATTTATTTCCGGGCGTAGTGTGACATAATTTCTGTTCACGGTAACAATTGTTAGCAGGAAAACTTATCCAGCTATCCACATTGTTACCTGTTTCTATTGTTTGAATGCCTACTTTTGCACCGCCAATAAAATGGCTGGCTTGCTATGGCCAATCTTAATAAACCCAAAAGATGCAGTTATCTTCTCTCTTGCAGCGTTTCAGTGAGCCTGAAACATTGAAAATGGCCAAGCTCGGCCGTGAATTAAGAGCTAAAGGAATTGATGTAATTGACCTCAGCCTCGGTGAGCCGGACTTTGACACCCCGCAGCATATTAAGGATGCAGCTATTAAGGCCATCCATGATAACTGGAGCCATTATACACCTGTTCCCGGTTTCCTGGACCTGCGTGAAGCGGTTTGCACCAAACTGAAAAGGGACAATAATCTTGATTATAAACCAGAAAATATTGTCGTTTCCACCGGCGCCAAGCAAAGCCTGGCGAATGTGATCCTGGCACTGGTGGATGAAAATGATGAAGTGCTTATACCGACACCTTACTGGGTTACGTATAGTGAGCTGGTGAAAATTGCCCGCGGAAGGGTAGTGGAGATAAAATCAAAAGCCTCGGATGGATTTAAAATTACGCCGGCACAATTAGAAGCAGCGATCACTCCGCATACCAATGTATTCCTGTTCTCATCTCCCTGCAACCCCAGCGGCGCTGTGTATAGCAAAGAAGAACTGGAAGGTCTGGTAAATGTATTCAGAAAGTATCCGAAGATCAATATCATCTCCGATGAGATATACGAGTACATCAACTTTGCCGGCGAACATGAAAGCATTGCGCAGTTTGAAGATATCAAAGACCGGGTGATCATCGTGAACGGGTTGAGTAAAGGTTTTGCGATGACAGGCTGGAGGCTTGGTTACACGGCATCCACTGTTGAGATCGCAAAAGCCTGTGAAAAACTCCAGGGACAGTTTACCAGCGGTACATGTTCTATCGCACAAAAGGCTGGTGTGGTAGCCCTGACGACCGATCTGCGTCCTACCCGTGAAATGACAGAAGAGTTTACACGCAGGAGAAAAAGGGTGCTGGAACTGGTGAAAGAAGTGCCAGGCCTGGTTTGTACAGAGCCTGACGGCGCTTTCTATATTTTCCCTGATATCAGTTCTTATTTTGGTAAAAGTGACGGACAGACCACCATACATACTTCCGGTGATTTCTGCATGTACCTGCTGAATACAGCGCATGTATCGTCTGTGATGGGTGAGGCTTTCGGCGACCCGGATTGCGTCCGGTTCTCTTTTGCCAACAGTATGCAGAATATTGAAAGGGCCTGGGCGAGGATCAAGGAAGCGCTGGCCAGGCTGAAGTAGGAGCGTCTGAATAGAAAGGTTGTTTAACTATATTTTTTTAATGGCTTACTGAGGTGAGCCATTTTTGTTTTGCAGAAGAAAAGCCTTCAGTATGGAATTTTCCTCACCATTCTTTATACGGCCAAGGATCTTTTCCCCGTGACGGATGATCGTAGTGTCTTTATCAAACGGGAGAAGCTCATACATTTTGCCCCCTGTAAAATGGCAGGGCGAACAGTTTTTTACCATAATGGGTAAGACCTGTTTTTCAAAACTGATTTTCCCATCAGCCGGGAGCAGGTTTGTACCTGTTTCTGTTAAACTATGATCAGGGCGGGCCACTGAGCAGGTCTGTGTGATCAGGAAGTAACCGGTAAGTATGATAATAAACGATCTCATCATAAAGCAAATGAGATTTATTGTCATAAGTTACTTCATTGGCCGGCGAACAGGGGGGTGATTTTATATGAACGGGCTTAAACAGTTGCCAGCCGGGATGACAGGAACTGCTCATGCAATTGTAGTACCTGCGGTATGAGTAATTGCCGCTCATCGTTCATGATGATGCTATCACATAGCTTCATTTTTTCATCTTCATCCATCTGCCTGCTGATGCGTTTTAATACCTCTTCCTCGTTTACCTTATCCCTCTGCATCACTCTTTTTATACGCAGGCCCTTTGGGGCATATACCCCGATGATGTGATCAAGATGTGCATTGGCGCCACTTTCAAATAATAAAGCGGCTTCTTTGACAGCGTAAGGGGTAACCTGCTTTTTCATCCATTCGTCAGCATGCCGGATAGTAGCGGGGTGGGTGAGGGAGTTGAGCCACTCCAGTTTTTTATTGTCAGAAAAGACGATCGAAGCGATGTAAGCCCGGTCGAGTTTTCCTTCTTTATACGCCGCTTCCCCGAAATCTGCGATAACAGCAGCTTTCAATTCCGGGTCGGTGTTCATGATCTGTTTGGCTGCATCATCTGCATAATACACGGGAATGCCCAGCACTTCAAATATTTTGGCTACTGTGCTCTTGCCACTGCCGATACCGCCTGTTAAACCGACTTTCAGCATTAGGTTAAAGTTCAAATTTCAAGCTCCAAATAAACTAAAAATAAAAATCTCAAGACCTTTCTGCTTTAAGCCTTGAGATTTATTTGGAATTTGTTGTTTGCTTCTTGTTATTTTTTTTCAGTGGTTCCCGCTTTTTTCAGCGCTGCGGTCCAGTCCATGCTGATAGCGCTTTTTTCGATCTTCAGGTAGCTGCCGGGACTTGTTTCGATATGCAGTGTGCCATCTTCATTCACTTTATTGATCACGCCATGAATGCCGGCAATGGTGACGATCTTCTCGCCTTTCTGAAGGTCTTCAATGAATTTTTTCTGGTTCTTCGCTCTTTTAGCCTGCGGCCTGATAAAGAATAGCCAGAATACCAGGATCATACCTCCAAGAAATATCAGTGTGGTCATACTGCCAAAGGGGCCCTGCGCCTGGGGTTTTGCTGCTTGTAATAAATAAATGAGATCGTTCATTCTGTTGTATTTAAAATTTGAAATGTTTAATTGGTCACTTCTACCCGGAATGAGAGGGTATGATTATTTACCGGGACCGTGTTAGCTGTCACATATACCGATTTCTGATTCTCTCCAGTACGGCCTTTGCTGTCAAACTTGGCTTTGATCATACTTTCTTCACCGGGCATGATCGGGGCCTGTGGTTTGTCAGGGGTAGTACATCCGCAGCCTGCTGTTACATCCGCAATGATCAGGGGATGTTTACCGGTGTTCTTAAACCGATAACTGACTTCTACCACGCGGCCTTCTTTCACTTTCCCAAGATCCTGGAAAGTGGAATCAAGCCATTCAAGGCTGGTAAAACTGGCTGAGTCTTTTATAGCCTTGTTTTTCTCTTCCTGAGTAAGGGCCTTTTCTGTTCCTCCCGTTTTTGTATCTGCTTCATTGCAGGAGGCAACGGCTGCTACTATAAATAATGTAAGGAAAACGTTCTTCATATCATGCGATTTTCAGCGGTGCAAATGTAAGAGAAAGCTTTGAGCTTTTAGCTGTGAGTCCTCAGCCCGCAGCTCATAGCTAAGATCTGGCAGCTATGCTTTTTTATAATCCACTTTATGCATCTTTCCCTGCTGCACCAGTTCTTTATGAATATTATCCAATATGCCATTGACAAACTGTCCGCTTTGCTGTGTACTGTAATCCTTCGCCAGGTCTATATATTCGTTGATCGTTACTTTGGGCGGTATTGTTTCAAAATACAGGAACTCACTTACGCCCATCTTCATCAGTATCATATCCAGCAGGGCAATCCGTTCCGGATCCCAGTTCTTTAGCTTCGGGATGATAAGGCTCTGCAGGTATTCGTCTTTCTCCAATACGGTCTTCAGCAGGCCTTTGGCGAATTCATCTTTGTCCTGGCTGAGCATTTGCTTAAAATTATAGGTGCCGGTCTTTTGCATATAGCCCACCAGTAACTGGACGATCATTTCGCCATCATCATCCCAGTTGAAGAATGAATCCTCAATATGTGATACAAATGTCTCATTGGCCAGCATCATATCATTCAAAATGAACTCCATGATCTTTTTTTCCTCAGGGTTTGTCCGGGCCCCTTTGGCAATGTAGTTTTTGTATTCCTGCGTTTCTGCGAGATCGAGATATAACTTTTTGACCAGCTCGTTGTTGATGTATTGCTGCGGCTTCTCTTTGGCAAACTGTTCTTTCAGGGCCGCATCTTCCATCATTTTCCATAGTACTTCATTGCCGGCGATCTTGACATTTACATTCAGGTCCTCTGCCGTCGGTAAATGTTTGCTGGCCCGCTGGTGGGAGAATGTTTCCGCATAGCGGGTGACTTCTGTCAGAAAATAGATAAGGTAAACAAATAAAGAACGAACCTGGTCAAAATGCTGTTGAAGGAGCTTCTGCGGTTCGGGTGGTTTGGATTCATTGTTCCAGGTAGCCATCGTGTAGAGGGTCTGCATCACTTTTACCCGGATATTTCTTCTGCTGATCATTCCAAGAACTTTTGAGGGGGCGAAGATAGGTGATTTTGGATTGCACCCGGTTGTTTACAGTTTATGCTTCCCTGATTGTTTTTCATGGGGTTACCAGATCATGTCAAAAGTGAAAAAATGGCATTGAACCTGAAAAAAAGCCCGGACATTTCCGGTTTAAATGCGATTAATGTACAGAACCTGAAAATTTTTCATATCTCTCCGGGGTGGCACGTTATTTCCTGTACCTTCGCCGTCCCCCAAAACAGGGCGGAGTATCTCATTCAACAAATCAAAAATCAATACGATTATGGCTAAGAAAGTAAACGTTACCCCATTGCATGACAGGGTGATCGTGAAAGCGGCGGCTGCCGAAGAAAAAACTGCCGGTGGTATCATTATCCCCGACACGGCTAAAGAAAAACCCCAGCGTGGTACGGTGATCGCAGCGGGTCCCGGTAAAAAGGATGAACCCGTAACGGTGAAGACAGGCGACACGGTATTGTATGGCAAATATGCAGGTACCGAGATCCAGATAGATGGTGAGGATTACCTGATCATGAGAGAAAGCGACATTTTAGCAATTGTGTAATGAGCCAATTTGGCGATGTGCCAATGAAACAATGGCGCAGCAAACTTTGTAGACTCATTTCCAAATCATCACATTAACTAATTAACAAATCGAAATATTATGGCAAAGCAACTCTTCTTCGACATTGAAGCAAGAAATAAAATGAAGAAAGGCGTGGATGTACTGTCCAATGCCGTGAAAGTAACCCTCGGACCCAAAGGCCGCAACGTGGTTATCGAAAAAAAATTCGGCGCTCCGGGTATCACCAAAGATGGTGTTACAGTAGCTAAAGAGATCGAACTGGAAGACCCTATCGAGAATATGGGCGCCCAGATGGTAAAAGAAGTAGCTTCCAAAACTGCCGATATTGCAGGTGATGGTACTACAACCGCTACCGTTCTGGCACAATCCATCATCAGCGAAGGGCTGAAAATGGTAGCTGCAGGCGCTAATCCTATGGACCTGAAACGCGGTATTGATAAAGCGGTAAGCTTAGTGGTGGAAAACCTGAAAGGTCAGAGCCAGACAGTTGGCAGCGACAGCAAAAAGATCCAGCAGGTAGCGACTATCTCCGCTAATAACGATGAAACCATCGGTAAGTTGATCGCTGAAGCATTTGCTAAGGTGGGGAAAGAAGGTGTCATCACGGTAGAGGAAGCAAAAGGAACGGATACTACTGTTGATGTAGTAGAAGGTATGCAGTTTGACCGGGGTTATATTTCTCCTTATTTCGTTACCAACAGCGAAAAGATGGAAGCTGAACTGCAGAATCCATACATTCTTATTTATGATAAGAAGATCTCCGCGATGAAAGATATCCTTCACATCCTGGAGAAAGTGGCACAAAGCGGCCGTCCGTTATTGATCATCGCTGAAGACCTGGAAGGGGAAGCTCTGGCAACTTTAGTGGTAAATAAATTGCGCGGCACACTGAAAGTGGCGGCTGTAAAAGCCCCTGGCTTTGGTGACCGCAGAAAAGAAATGCTGACTGATATCGCTATCCTGACTGCAGGTACTGTCGTAAGCGAAGAATTAGGTCACAAGTTAGAAGGCGCTGACCTGGCTACATTAGGGCAGGCTTCTTCTGTAACTATTGACAAAGACAATACTACTATCGTTGGCGGCAAAGGAAAGAAAGCTGATATCACTGCCCGTGTTAACCAGATCAAAGCACAGGTAGAGAATACGACCTCAGATTATGACAAGGAAAAATTACAGGAACGCCTTGCTAAATTAGCCGGTGGTGTGGCTGTATTGTATATCGGTGCTGCTACAGAAATGGAAATGAAAGAAAAGAAAGACCGTGTTGACGATGCATTGCACGCAACAAGGGCTGCGGTAGAAGAAGGTATCGTTCCGGGTGGTGGTGTAGCGTATATCCGTGCCATCGAAAGCCTGGATGCCAAAGTACGCGGCCAGATAGAAGATGAACAAACAGGTATGGCCATCGTAAGAAGATCATTGGAAGAGCCTCTTCGCCAGATCGTGGCCAATGCAGGTATTGAAGGCTCAATCGTGGTACAGAAAGTGAAAGAAGGTAAAGCTGATTACGGTTTCAATGCACGTACGGAAGAATATGAGAACCTGCTGAAAGCCGGTGTGATTGATCCGACAAAAGTTACCCGTATCGCTTTAGAGAATGCCGCTTCTATTGCCGGTATGCTGCTGACCACTGAGTGTGTGGTAGCTGACAAACCAAAGAAAGAAGAAGCGCATAGCCATTCTCATGGCGCACCTGATATGGGTGGTATGGGTTATTAAATCCCCAGCCCCTGAAGGGGAGTATGGAGAAGATAAATGTAATATCCCGTTCCGTTTCATACGGAACGGGATCTTTAATTCAGACTATTCATTGACCTTTTAACACTACATGGTATGAGAAAAGTTATTGAATTCATGCGTTTGAATGCATTTGTCAACATGGTAAAGAAGTGGATGAAGAAGAACAGGAAAAATGATGATGATATGTTTGATCATCCGTATGCGATTTTTTGAATAATCAACTACAGCCCGTCGTTTAAACGGCGGGCTGTAGTTTGTTCTTGTGATTTATTTACGGATGATTATAATTTCCACTCTCCGATTAGCCACCCTTTCTTCTTCCGTTCTTTCCGGATAGGGATATATGGGCATAGAATGCCCGAATCCTTTATACGATACACGGCTTTCTTCAATACCATTTCCTGTTAAATAGGCATAAATGGTCCGTGCCCTTTCTTCCGACAGGCCATTGCCGGTTTCCCGGTATTCGCTGTCACTGGCAGTGGGAATACAGCAAATATGCCCCTGTATCCCGATCACCAGATTGTAGTTCACTTTCATGGTCTGCAGTAATTCATCCATCGTGTCAAAGGATTCCGGTAAAGGGAAAGGAGTGCCACCGTAGAAATTGATATTCTTCAATACTATCGTAGTACCGGCTTTGGTAGCAGTATCAGCTATCTGTTCCAGAAGTGATTTAAGCTGTTCACTGCCGGGCGGGTTTGTTTGTATTACTTTGTAAAAGCCGATCTCCACCCGCCTGTTTTGCCTGCGTTCTTCTTCTGTTCTGTTTTCGTTGAGTGGGTCACTTTCGCCATGCCCTGATATACTTCCTATTGCATCGGGCTCTATACCACATTTTAGCAGGTAGTTTTTAACGGTCAAGACTCTTTTCTGAGAAAGCGATCTGTTGTAATTATCCGAACCGGTAGTATCACAATATCCATTTAGCTGAATGACCCGGGAAGATATTTTTTCTTTTTCAGCTACCAGGAAACTATCGAGGCTTTTTTTTGCCGCCGGGCTAAGATGAAACTGGTCAAAGCCGAAGTGTACCGTGAAAGATGTCTGAGCACCAGCTGTAATGACACATAATATGGCAACCGTTACTGTAAGTAGTTTCATGGCAGGAGAATAGCGGTACATGAAAGTATAATTTTCGCTTTTTTCCCCGAAACCGCTCATCCGGTTTGGTGGGTATTTTTCCTTTACTACGGCTTCGCCGGGACGCTGATTTGGCGTACCTTCGCCGCCTCAAAAAGAATCCATCCATGATCAGTGTAAGAGACCTGAAATTAGCTTACGGCAAAAGGGTATTGTTCGAAGAAGTGAACCTCAATTTCACCAAAGGTAATTGCTATGGTGTGATCGGGGCTAACGGCGCCGGCAAGAGTACTTTTTTGAAGATACTCAGTGGCGAGATCGAGCCGAATAAAGGAACGGTAGACATCACTCCCGGTGAAAGGATGGCGGTGCTGAAACAAAACCAGTTTCAGTTCGATGAAGAAACAGTGTTAAACACCGTGATGATGGGCCATACCAAAATGTGGCAGGTGATGAAAGAAAGGGAAACCATCTATGCGATGGCTGACTTTACAGAAGAGGATGGCATCCGGGCAGGGGAACTGGAAGCGGAGTTTGGCGAAATGGGCGGTTACACGGCCGACAGCGATGCAGCTACATTACTAAGTGAGCTGGGTGTGGAAGAACCCTTTCACAATACGCTGATGAAAGATATTCCGTCCAATCTGAAGGTACGTGTGTTGCTGGCGCAGGCCTTGTTTGGAAACCCGGATATCTTATTATTGGATGAGCCTACGAACGGTCTCGATATTGAAACGATCAGCTGGTTAGAGAATTTCCTTGCTGATTATGAGAATATCGTCCTGGTGGTGAGCCACGACCGTCACTTTCTCGACGCCGTATGTACTCACGTAGCAGATGTGGACAGGCAGAAGATCAAAATATTTACCGGCAACTATACATTCTGGTACGAATCATCTCAGCTGATGGCCCGCCAGGTCAATGATAAGAATAAGAAAGTAGAGGAGAAGAGACAAGCATTGCTGGATTTCATTGCCCGGTTTAGCGCCAACGCTTCCAAGAGTAAACAAGCCACTTCAAGAAAAAAGGCATTGGAGAAACTGACGCTCGAGGAAATAGAGCCCAGTTACAGGAAATATCCGGGTATCATTTTCCAGCTCTTGCGGGAAGTGGGCAACCAGATACTGAACATTGAAAAGCTTTCGAAATCAGTGGATGGGCGTGTCCTTTTTAAAGATGTAACCTTCACTGTCAACAAAGGTGATAAGATAGCGATATTAAGCCGCGACCCGCTGGCTGTGACCAATTTCTTTGATATCATTACGGCCAATAGCATTGCTGATACTGGTTCTTACGAATGGGGCAGCACTGTCACCCATGCTTACCTGCCGCAGGAGAACAGCGAGTTCTTCAATAAAGAACTTAACCTGATGGACTGGCTGCGCCAGTATGTGCCCGATCATGTAAAGGATGTGGATGAACCATTTCTGAGAGGTTTCTTGGGCAAGATGCTCTTCAGTGGTGATGATGTGATGAAGAAAACCAATGTGCTGAGCGGGGGAGAAAAGGTACGCTGTATGATCAGCCGGATGATGCTGCAGAATCCCAATGTGGTTTTGCTTGACCAGCCGACCAACCACCTTGACCTGGAAAGTATCCAGAGCTTTAACGAACAGTGTACAGCCTATAAAGGCATCGTTTTATTAACGAGCCATGACCATACTTTCATGCAGACGGTTGCAAACCGTGTGATCGAGCTAACGCCGAAAGGGATCATTGATCGCCTGATGGAATTTGATGAATACCTGTCAGATGAGAGAGTGAAGGGGTTGAAGGAGGAGATGTACAGGTGAGTTAGGAGCTTGTTCCCGCGTTTAGATAAGGCGGGAATTTTATTAACAGGTTGATTTATTATCATTCAAAACGTTATGTCGTAAAACTACGATTGTTGTGAATAATTTTTTACGTCGTTTGTTTGAATAAGTTTCATGCCGCATATATCTTAGTACCTGCAAGTCATAGCTCTTTCCACACTTCCTATCTTTTACCTGTTAATCTTCCGGGAAAAAATCATATCCGGGCCGGGAGTATGTATTGATCTTAACTGGTCGGTATATTCGGGTTGAAGCCAAAGAAAACTGAATAAAGAGTTTGCCCTTCCTGTTTTGCAGGGAGGGTTTTTTTGCTTCGGCCTGCCGGAAGATACTGTTGATTTGGAATAGCTACCGGCAGGCCTCGCAATGACGAGACTTCGTTTTGCAAGCATGGCAATGGCTTCTTCGGTCTTTGGACTCGCAATGACGATCTTTATCAGTAGTCATATTTTCCTGCTTCTTGTAGAAAGCTTCCTGTATCAGACTTCTGACTTCATACCTCTTACCTCATTCTTCTTTCGTTTTCCTTATCTTCCTTTCTTATTATGTCATCATCCCTTGCTAAAAAGATCGGGTTCTGGTCAGCTACTTCTATCATTATCGGCAGTATGATCGGTTCCGGCGTTTTCATGAAGCCCGCCTCAATGGCCGAACAATTAGGCTCACCGGTATGGCTGGCACTGATATGGGTGATAGCAGGGGTATTCTCCTTATTCGGTGCCCTGATCTATGCTGAACTGGGAGCGATGATACCGGAAACAGGAGGCATCTATGTTTACTTCCGCCTGATGTTCGGCGATTTTGTTGCTTTCTTATACGGATGGGCTGCCTTTGCCGTCATCAATACGGCCGCCGTTGCGGCTATTGCGTTTGTTTGTGCAGGGTATGCCGATCATTTTCTTCACTTACCGCGGTTAGATAGTATCACGGAACATTCAATAGCCTGGCATATACCCTTTATCGGCGACCTGTATCCATTGGAGAATATCGGTGTAAAGTCACTGGCTATCGTACTGGTCATCGGGTTAACGATCCTTAATTATATCAGCGTTAAGGCCGGGAGTGTGTTCCAGGTATTGTCCACTTTTATTAAAATGGCGGTTGTGGCTGTGCTGATAATCGGCATCTTTTTTTCAAGCGATGGCTCTTTACAGAATTTTGTACATGCAGAGCATTCTAAAACAGGCAGCGATCTGATCAGTGGTATCATTGCTGCCATGACGGGTGCTTTCTTTGCATACGATGGCTGGATCAATATTTCTTCGATGGCCGGGGAAATTAAAAATCCACAGAGGAATATCCCTAAAAGTTTGTTTACCGGTGTGCTGGCCTGTATCATTGTTTATGTATTGATAAACCAGGCTTATCTCTATGTACTGCCGGTTGAAAAGGTGGCTAGTTCCTCCCTGGTCGCTTCAGATGCCATTGCAGTGGCCTGGGGCAGCGCCAGCAGTTCCATTATTGCAGCGATGATCGTAGTTTGTACTCTCGGCGCCATCAACGGGAATACGATGGCAACTGCCAGGATCACCTATGCTATGGGGAAGGACAAAGTATTTTTTCCCTGGGCAGGAAAAGAGCATAGCAAGTTTCAAACACCCGGGAATGCTTTGTGGTTACATGGTATCTGGACCTGCCTGTTCATTGTAACAGGCTCGTTCGACATGCTCGCAGACATGTTTGTCTTTGTTACGTGGATCGCTTATGGTGCGGGGGCCATCGGTATATTTTTACTGCGGAAAAAAATGCCGCATCATGACCGGCCGTATAAAATGTGGGGATACCCGGTAGTGCCCGTATTGTTCATCGTTTTCTCTGCTTTTTATCTTATCACTACCGTTTACAATGATGTCAGTAACTACCTGAACCACCGGCAGCCGGTTATCAATTCCGTACTTGGTATAGTGATAACGGCGGCAGGCATCCCGTTGTATTTTTATTTCAGACAAAGAAAAAGAGCTAAAGCATCTTCCTGATCATTTTACCCAGCATCATCAGCCCGTAGTCTGTATCATCATCCCACGGCTTACCAAAACTGATGCGGATGCAGTTGCTGTAATTGCAACTGACTGAAAATATCTTGCCTGGTACAATGGAAATGTTATGTTTCATGGCCTCGGTGCGGAGTTTGAAAGCATTTACCTTTTTATTCAATTGCACCCACAGTACAAAACCACCCTGCGGGCGGGATACTTTACTGTCTTCGGGAAAATATTCGATGATGGCCTGCATATACCGGAGGCACTGAGTATACAAGGCTTTTCGCATATTCTTCAAATGATATTCATAGCGGCCCTTTTGCAGGAAATGCGCCATGGCAGCCTGCGTGATGGCCGGCGAACTGATATTGTGTATCCGTTTGATCTGTTTGACCTGCTCCATAAATTTTCCTGGAATGGTCCATCCGATACGATAGCCCGGGGTCAGCGATTTGCTCAATGATGAACAGTGCATCACCATACCTTTTGTGTCATAATACTTGCAGGTGCGTGGCCGGTTCTTGCCAAAATATAACTCACCATAGATATCATCTTCGATCAGGGGTATGTCGTGCCGGGTAATGATCTCTACCAGTTTCTTTTTATTCTCCTCCGGCATACAGCCACCAAGCGGATTATTGAAATTGGGAATGACCACGCAGGCCTTGATCGGGTATTTTTTGATCGCCTGTTCCAGGCAATCCAGTTCAAGACCAGTGATAAAACAGGAAGATATTTCCACCACTTTCAACCCCATATGCTCGATAGCCTGCAGGATACCAAAGTAATTAGGTGACTCTACAGCGACCGTATCGCCGGGTTGCGTAACGGCCTTTAAGCATAATGTGATCGCTTCAAGACAACCGGATGTAATAAGCACATCATCGGGTTTTACTTTACCTCCCCAGTTAAAAGATAGCCTGGACACCTGCTTCCGGAGATCAACGTTTCCCTGTGTATGTGCATAATTGATGCAATGATCTTTACTGTTGCGTAAGGCCGCTACTACTGATTTATTGATCTTGGCGGCAGGAAGTAAAGAAGCATGAGGAACCGCCAATGCAAAATTGATGGTTTTATCGTCATACGTGGCGATATCAGAATAGATGGAGGCGATCATTTCTTTCACGCTGACGTCATGAGAAAGCGCATCCGGTTGTACGAGTTTGGGCAATTCACGGAAGCGCCGCTGGCTGAATCGTACGTAGTAGCCCGACTTCGGCCGTGATTCTATCAGGCCTTTTCCCTCTAAATGATAGTATGCCTGGAAAGCAGTGCCCATGCTGATGCCGTATTCATCACTTAATACACGTATCGATGGAAGCTTATCTCCGATCTTCAGTACATCATCAGCGATCATCTTTTCTAATCCCTCGGCTACCTGCAGGTAGATGTGGTCGTCTGTTTTGAAATTAGCTTTACCCATAGTGTTAAAAAATCTGATATAGTCAAAAATACAAAAACTGAATCTGTTTTACCTAAAGAAATATTCAAAAATTTGTGTTGTCTTTTTACTTACACTACTGTTATTGATATTCTCCTATTTTAAAAGCTGCGGAGACAGCTAACGGGATTGTTTTGCTTAAAAAATGAAAGGATACAAATGAAAAAGGAATTGCATAAAGCCTATTTCGCATTAGGGATCGTCAGTTTTTTCTGGGGCACTACATACATCGCCTCCCGGATCGGGGCACAGCATATGCCGGGTTTATTTGTTTCGGGTATCAGGCAGTTTGTATCCGGGGCCATACTGGTAGGTTTCTTTTTGATGAAGGGGCATTCAATACCCGGATGGGATGTGCTGAAGAAGATATCTGTTCAAAGTATCTTTCTTCTTTGTATCGCCAATGGATTGCTTACCTGGTCGGTGGAATATATCAGTGGCGGGTTGGCCGCCATCATTGCCGCACTGGTTCCCTTGTTCATTGCCATGTTCACTATCTGGCTTTCCAAATGCACACGGATCACCCGGTGGATGATAGCTGGATTGGTGATCGGCTTTGCCGGTGTGTTCACCATCTTTTATGATTATCTCGGCCAGTTGCAGAACAGGTCATTCCTTTTTGGGGTAGTGCTGGCATTATTATCTACGTTATCATGGTCTTTCGGTACGGTCTATACTTCCAAGCAAAAGCCGCCGATTGATATTTTGTTCAATGTAGGATTGCAAATGCTGATTGCCGGGATCATCGTGCTGACGATCTGCGGCATTACAGGCAAGTATGTGAACCTGGGAGATGTCAGGCAGGATTCATGGCTGGCATTGTCTTACCTGGTCGTGTTCGGTTCACTTGTTGCGTATTCTGCTTATGTGTTCGTCATAAACAAACTTCCGCCTACACAGGTATCTGTATATGCCTATATCAACCCGGTGGTGGCGGTGCTGCTCGGATGGTTATTATTGTCAGAGAAAATGAATATAAATATGATCGTGGGTACCCTTGTTACGCTGGTGGGTGTCTATCTCGTCAACCGTGAATCTAAAAAAGTAAAACAATGAGCGAAATAAGAATATTGGATTACAGGCAGGAAGACCAGCCATACTTTGAACGATTTAACCGTGCCTGGATAGAAGAAATGTTTGAAATGGAACCCGTGGATAAATGGGTGCTGACCAATCCGGAGAAAGCGATCATTGAGCCGGGTGGGGCTATACTGATGGCAGAGTACGAGGGGGTGATAGCGGGTACGGTTGGTTTACGTAAGGTGACTGAGGCTGTTTATGAATTCACCAAAATGGCCGTGGATAATAATTATCGCAGAAAAGGAATTGCAGAGGCCATCAGTTATGCCAGTTTCAGGAAAGCAAAAACGCTTGGAGCGAAAAAGATCATTCTCTATTCCAACAGGAAGAACGCCGGGGCTATCCGATTGTATGAAAAACTTGGGTTTCGTCACCTGGAAGTAGAACCGGGAGTGTATAAAAGGGCCAATGTGAAAATGGAGATCAGTATAGAAGCAGCGTTGGAAGCTGCCAGTAAATCTGATCACCTTATTCAACTATAGATTATGAGTATCGCAGTCATTAAAGCCAATGTTACTTATGCTGCTGTTATTGCAAGCATTGGGAAAAAATCATTCCGGGATGCTTTTGGGAATTTATTTAACAGTAAGGAGGAGTTATTCGAATACCTGGAGCATACCTATGATCCCGTAAAGCTGGCAAAGAGTCTTCGTAAGGACAGCAATGTATATTTTCTTGCCTTGAAGCATGGTGCGCCGGCCGGTTTTGCCAAGGTGAAGCTACATTCCCTGAATGAGCATATTGAATCCATTGCCCAGATGGAGTTGCAAAAGATATATGTTTTGCCGGAATACCAGGGAAAAGGAGCAGGCGCTGCATTGATGGAAGAAGTAAAACGATTTGTACACGACATCCATCCCGATCATCTCTGGCTGGATACGTATATCAGCAACGAAAGAGCGATCCGTTTTTATGAAAAGAATGGTTTTGAAAAGATAGGGAAAGACTTCTTTACCATCGGTACTCAAACTTTTTATTACTATATCATGGGGATGCCCGTGGCTATACCTATACGCACAGCTTGTTAAATCTTAAACCGATCAATTATGGAATTGCTTACAGACATCACGATCAGGAGAACGACTCATTCAAAGATCCATGAAGCGGATCTTGACCAGCTTGAATTTGGTAAATACATATCCGATCACATGCTGATATGTGACTATGCCAATGGTGAATGGCAGCCGCCACAGATCGTTCCGTTTTCCAATCTTTCCCTGAATCCCGCCACACTGGCCTTGCATTACGGGCAAACAGTATTTGAAGGGATGAAGGCTTTCAGGATGAAAGACGGGAGGATCAATATTTTCAGGATGGATAAGCATTACGATCGCTTTGTCAGGTCGCTGGAAAGAATATGTATGGCTGTGCCGCCGAAAGAATTGTTTATGGAAGGGATGATAAAACTGGTGCAACTGGACAAGAACTGGATACCTCAAAAAAAAGGGGCGGCATTGTATATACGACCTTTTATGTATGCCAGTGAAGCAAAGTTTGGCGTGAAAGTGTCAGATCAATACCGGTTCATCATTTTCACAGGGCCTGTGCCCGAATTATATGCAAAACCGATCAAGGTGAAAGTAGAAACAAATTATATCCGGGCTGCAAGGGGCGGAACCGGTTTTGCCAAATGTGGTGGTAACTATGGCGGCGCTTTTTATCCGACACAATTGGCCCGCCAGGAAGGATATGACCAGGTATTGTGGACCACAGGAAACGATAACCCGACGATAGAAGAATCCGGAATGATGAATGTGATGTTTGTAATAAATGATACACTTGTTACGCCGCCATTGTCGGATTCCATCCTGGATGGTGTTACCCGGGATTCGTTGCTTATACTGGCTAATGATCTTGGGTATAAAGTGGAAGAAAGATCCGTGACACTCGATGAGTTGGAAACCGCTTTTCTGACAAAGACGATCACAGAAGCATTTGGAGCCGGTACGGCTGCGGTGGTAGCGCCGATCGGTACTGTGCATATCAATGGTATAGATTTTACATTGCCGGAGTATGGCCATGAAAGTTTGCTGAACAAGCTGAAAGAAAAATTGGAAAAGATCAGGACAGGAACAGAAGAGGACATTTATGGATGGAACTTAGTTCTTTAAAAGGCGTTCTGCCTTATTTTTAGTGAGAGGGGCCGGTTGTAATGACCGGCCTTTTTGTTTCATCCTGCGGCGGATAGTTATTGTTGTTTAAATTCGCTTTGAAATTAATATTATGAAGACTATTGTTGTAACCGGCGCTTCGGGTAATCTTGGGCAGGCGGTAATTAAAAGATTTCTGGCTGATGGGTATTATGTTGTTGGAACGATTGTTCCCAATGATCCTGTTGAGATCGCCATAAAAGATGTGAATTTTGAAGCAATGGAGGCCGATCTTATGGACGAGGTGGCTTCTTCAGCTTTTATTTCTTCGGTAATTAATAAAATGGGGCGAATTGATGCTGCTGTTCTTACTGTGGGTGGTTTTGCGATGGGTAAAATAAGCGACACCTTAACGTCAGATATTGCAAAACAGTACAAACTGAATTTTGAGACTGCGTATAATATCGCCAGGCCTGTTTTCAATCAGATGATAAAACAAAACAGCGGAAGAATATTCATGACCGGCTCCCGCCCTGGTTCTGATATGCACAACAGTAAGGGGATGGTGGCGTATGGTCTTGCCAAATCGCTGATCTTTCGGCTGGCAGAGCTGATGAATGATGAAGCAAAGGGCACCGATGTGGTGACAAGTGTGGTAGTGCCTTCTACTATTGATACACCACAAAACAGGCGGTCTATGCCGGATGCTGATTTCAATAAGTGGGTAAACCCTGCAGATATTGCTGATGTACTGGCGTGGTACTGCAGCGGAAGTGGCGCCGTACTTCGCGAGCCTGTCATAAAAGTGTATGGAAATTCGTAATAAAATCCTATTAATATTTTCTTTACTGACGCTTTCAGAGTAATTCTTTTGATCACCTGCTATTATACATTCATTTTCCCTGCTCATTAAACTTCGTGGATTTGCTGCGGTCTTTGTGAGGCTTTACAGGAGAGAAAGAGCCATTATTTTTTGACATAAAAAACTGGCAAAGTCTTTGTCTCGTATGTATCGCATTTAGCCGAAACTGTTCTGAAAACATTAAAAATCTAAAACTGTACATTTATGAAACAGAAAGCAGTAGCGTTATGCATAGTATTACTTTCTTTCTTTGCGTCAGCAGTTCAAGCTCAAAAATCCACAGCTATTTTGAAAGGAGGATTGAACCTTGCGAATGTATCCATTACTGATGACGGGGGCATAGATGATGCGAAAACACTTGCCAGTTTCCAGGTGGGTATCATTGGTGACCTGAATATCACTTCGTTTTTCGCCATACAGCCTGGTCTTGTTTTTACCGGTAAGGGAACAAAAGCACAATCAGGAACAGAAGGAAGCGCTAGTTGGTATAAGGCGACCAGCAATCCCTGGTATCTTGAAGTACCAGTGAATTTTGTATTCAAGACCCCTACAGGCCCCGTCAAATTCTTTGCAGGGGCCGGCCCTTATATTGCCATGGGTATAGCGGGTAAGAATAAAGTGGAAGGAGCCATACTTGGAACCGGGTTCAGTTCTGAGAACAATATTGAGTTCTCCAATGATGATCCATCAACGCTGAATGAAGAGGAAGGTGCAGGATTCGGAGTCATGAAACGATTTGATTATGGGTTGAATGGTTTACTGGGAATAGAAACTTCCAGTATCATCATATCCGCAAACTATGGACTGGGATTAGCAAAACTGCAATCAGGAAGCAATGCAGGGGAAGATAATAACAATAAGCACCGGGTAATCAGTTTTACACTTGGGGTCAAATTATAAGACCATTTTTTCGGGAGTTCTGTTACAGCGCCTGGTGCCAGGCGCTGTTTTATTCTGTTGTCACAATGATCGTGCTGATATGCGATCTATGGCTGCCCTGTCTTATCTTGCGCCACTAAATATTGAACCGGTATGCGATGGTTAAAATGGGCAGGTATAGTGGCAGCAGTTGTATTGGTGGCCGCAAGTTTTATGCCCTGGGTTTTTATAGCTTCAAGAAATATTACAGTTACCGGCGTGGATAGTAGCGGTACTAATTTTGGTAAGCCGGCATATTTCCATTTTATAGCCGTATCCTGTTATCTGGTCTTTGTTTTTGTATCAAAACTATGGTCGGCAAGAGGTAACCTGGTCGTGACAGCCCTGAATATGGCATGGGCTGTCCGGAATTATTTTGTTATCAGTATGTGCAGGGGAGGAGATTGCCCTGAGAAAAAAATGGCCATCTTCGTGGTAGTAGCCGCCTCATTGGTGATGCTGATAGCTGCCTTATTTCCTGATATTAAGTTGAGTAGTAAAACTCCTAAAGCCTGACTTTTGCTTTAGTCGCCCTGATCTTAAAATAACCGGCCTCATTTTCCCGGATTTAGCTGATTATTACTATTTTCGGCTCCCAATTCCTCTTAATAAGAATCTTTCGTACCTGCGGGTTGAATTTTATTTCTGTAATCTGTTCCCATTAACCTTCAGAGCAACAATCCTGACACGTATCAGTATACGTAGTAATCCCGTGTCAGCATGATCTCCAATCCACCAGAGAAATCAATTTAGTTTTCCAATCCTTCGAAGCCGGGAAGCGTTTGCCCTGCCGGAATATTTTTAAAAGAAAAGTAATGATGAAGAAGGTTATCCTTCTTTTATGGGTTGTTTTTGTTCTACACCTTCAGTATGTGCATGCGCAGGTGAGTAGTTATGCCTTTTCAGCTTCGGCCGGAGTTTATACACCTGTCAGTGGCGGCATATCACCTGTTTTAACGGGTAATGGGAATGACCCCTTGCCGGATGAGGGTGTTACCGGCAGTATTCTCATTGGTTTTTCCTTTAAATATCTGGGTACAGATTATACCAGCATATATGCAAGTACAAATGGTTTTGTATCCTTTGCACCATTGGTAACGTCCTTTTTTTCCAATGATCTCTTTGCGGGCGGCAACGGGAGGCTTATACTGGCCCCTTTATGGGAGGATCTTTCTGTTTCAGGTAACTCAAACATACAATACATTACCAGCGGTACACCAGGCAACAGAATATTCACTATGCAATGGAGTAATGTCTTATACGATTTCGGGGCCAATACAGCTTCTCTGTCTTTTCAGTTGAAATTGTATGAAACCTCGAATATCATTGAGTTCGTGTATGGACAGTTGGCAGGCGCCGTTCAGGATTTCAGCGGAGGAGCTTCCATAGGTATCACCGGCAGCCATACAGGTGAAGGAAGCTTTCTGTCGCTAAGTAATTGCGGAATGAACCCGCAAGTAAGTTCTTCGGTTTCTACCGATACGATCAAAACAAAACCTGAATCGGGGCAGGTTTACAGGTTTACTCCGCCAGCCTGTATGGCGCCGGGCAACCTTACTGCAACAGGCATTACCAGTACGGGGGCTAATGTAGGCTGGACGGATGGATCGGCCACCTCATTCGAGTATGCTGTTACAACGTCTCTTTTGCCGCCGCCATCAGGAGTTGTTACCGGGCTCACGTCAGCCTATGTCAGCGGGCTGTTGCCGGGTACGCAGTATTATCTTCATGTCAGAAAAGATTGTTCAGGTAATATGAGCAGTTGGTCACGGTCGGCCTTTGCAACGACCTGTGATGCGGCCGAAGTCCCGTACACAGCGCCGTTATCATTTGTCAATGTCCCGGCACTGCCTTTATGCCTGACGGCAAGTGATGATAACGGCGATGGTCATACCTGGAAAACCTATTCTTCAGCAGGTACAGGGTGGTCAGGCCCCGTCATAGCATATGTTTACAACAGCAACGGAACCACCCCGGCCAATGACTGGTTATTTACAGGCGGATTGAACCTTACAGGCGGAACATCGTACCGGCTGAAATTCAAATATAATAATGATGCCACGTCGCAATACACAGAGAAACTCAGGGTAGCATACGGAACTACCACATCAGCCGGTATGATGACAAATATACTGGCCGATTATTCTTCGGTATCGGCCCAGATACCCCGAGTGGCTGCTATTGACTTCGTTCCTTCTTCTTCCGGTGTTTTTTATATCGGTTTCCAGGCATGGTCAGATGCCGATAAAAATGTATTGATACTGGGCGATATCAGCGTGAGTGTAACGCCTTCCTGTGATATACCCCGGAGCCTTTCTGCAGAGGTGCAGGCCTCTGGAACTTCGGCCATAGTCCGATGGCAGACACCGGTAACGGGCACAGCTTCCGGGTATGAGTATGCTGTTACTGCCAGCCCCGTTCCGCCTGCTTCAGGCACTTCGACAACGCTATTAAATGCAACGGTCAGCAATCTGTCTGCATTGACACCATACTACCTGCATATAAGGACAAATTGTAACAGCAGCTTTTCTGAATGGGCAACGACCACTTTTGCAACAGTAGGTAATGATGTATCCTGCCAGGCTGCTCTGCTTACTGCTGGCGCTGCAGCGGTTTGTAGTAATACTCTTTTGGCAACTTCAGCAAACGATCCCGAGTCTGAGTGCAGTACACCCAACCATACTGTATGGTATAAATACATTCCGTCAGTAAACGGCACTGTTACCCTGCAATTGACAACCCCGGCATCACCTGCCAATTCCCTGCATGGATGGGCAACATGGTATGAAGAAATAAACGGGTGCCCTAACTTATCATTGACAAAGAAAGGAAGCTGTCATGAGTTTGGACAAACCGGAAATAATGATACGGATTACCTGATCTCGCCGGTATTATCAGCGGGTGAGATCTATTACATTATGATTGATGGCGCTTCGGGTGATACGGGTGAGTTTTGCATCAGTATTCCTGCCTGTTCTCCGCCGGTAAATATTGTGGCTGGTAATATCACCAGTACTTCTGCTTCTGCAAGCTGGCAGGGCACAGGTAACTTTATTCTTGAATACGGGCCGGCAGGTTTTACGCCCGGTACCGGCAATATTGCCGGTACCGGTGGAACCGTGATCAGTACCGCTGTTTCGCCTCTTTCTTTGACCGGGTTATCGCCTTCTGCAGGTTACCATGTATATGTCAGACAGGATTGCACCGCAGCAGCCAATGGCTATAGTAATAATTCTCCTGCAGCCGCATTTACTACTCTTGGAACACCTCCGCTTAACGACGATTGTTCGTCGGCTACGGTATTAACTGTCTTTGATAACTCTTGCGGCGGAATTACAGCCGGCACTACATTAAACGCGACGGCATCTGCGGTAATGCCTTTGCCTGTTTGCGGTATGAATAATGCAGGGTATGATGATGATATATGGTACCGGTTCACTCCTGCGGCAGGACAGCAGTTTGTTAATATTAATTTTACCTATATCAGCGACAATGACGACCCGGTAGCGCAGATATATACTTCGTCGGATAATACCAGTACAGGCGTTTTTTCATTGTATGCATGCAGCGATGATGAAGGAGGAGGTTACTTGCCCGGGTTTTACAGTTTGCCGGTTACACCGGGTACCACGTATTTCATCCGTGCTTTTACAGTGAGCCAGAATGTACACAGCGGGTTTGGTATATGTATCACAAAAGGGCTGCTGATAAATGATAACGCCACCGGCGCCATTAACCTTGTAGCAGGGCAAGGATGTACGCCGGTTCTGTTTACCAATGCCGGCGCTACGCAATCACCCGGCGAACCATCAGGCTCGTGTTCAAGTACTGCAGGATATGCTACGGTATGGTACAAATTTGTTGCCCCGGCAGGCGGTGCGGTCAGGATATCCACTGCCGGTGGAACAGGTAATACACTAACAAATACCCGGGTGGCATTATTTGCAGCCGGCGATGTGACAGATTACAGCACATTCACTATTCTTTCATGTGATGAAGATGGGGGAGCAGGTCTTTATGAAAATATGTCGGTGCTGTATGCCGCTGGTCTGAGTGTGAACGGTACTTACTATATCCAGGTTGACAAATTTGATGCACAGACCAGTGAGGGTACATTTTGCATCATGGTAGACAGCCTGGCACCTGCTATGATCGCCACGGATAATAACTGTAGCGGTACTTACCAGGTACCTGCCGGTACAGTGGCCGGTTATACGGGATGGGTCCCTTTAATGGATGCAAACAGTAAACTGATTGCTTTGGTCAGAAATAATAGCGGCGGAGCCGTCAATGCGTATGATGTGAGGCAGAACGTGCATACGGGCACCTTGCGACAGGACCCGGTCTCAGGGGAATACTATCTGAACAGAAATTATTCCATTACGAATACTACTACCGGGAGTACGACACTGCAGGTGCAGCTTTTTTACCTGAACACCGAGCTGGCTGCTTTGCAAACGATGGACCCCGCTGCGGCGGTGAACCGTATGCGGGTGACCCGGCAATCGGGTACAGTATGCCAGCCAGATTTTGTAGCGGCTAACGGCATCAATACAGAACTGTCTATGATGGGCAATGGCAGCCAGAATGGGGTGAACTGGATTCAGGTGAACACAAACAGCTTATCCAATTTTTATATTCACTCCACCCGGTCAAGAGTAAATGTAAAAGCCTTTTTACAAGGGGCTTTTAATGCTGACCTCAGGAGGCATAAAAATGTTACGGTTTCGTGGGCAGGTATATTGAATACTTACGCCCTTGCGCAGCCCTATAACACGACCGCATTCGGAAACTATACAGGATCGGAATCGGTACCACCCGGTTTTTTTGTTTCCACGACTGATACCACTGATATTACCGACTGGGTATTGCTGGAGATAAAAAATAATTCAGGCACACTGATCTCACGCCGGGCGGCATTGATACGTGAAGACGGACAGGTCGTAGATACAGACGGAGTTTCTCCGGTAAACCTTTATGGTGTGTCGGGGAATTATCATGTAACTGTAAGGCATAGAAATCATCTGGGTATTAGCACACAAAGTACTCAATTGTTTGTGGCTATTGGACTCGGGGCTTCAAACAGTTCACCAATAATGTTTGATTTTAGTGCTGCTCAGAATTCGGCTATTTTTGGAGATAATCTTGCCTATGCTATTTTGGAGGGAATTAATGTATTGATTGGAGGAAATTCGAATGGGAATAATTCCGTTCGTTATACCGGGTTAAATAATGATTTACTGACTTTGCTAGCTTTTCTTAATGGTGATCAGAGTGGGGTGTTGTCAATGGTTTATAATGGGGCAGATATTAATTTGGATGGATCGGTTAAGTACACTGGCCTAAATAATGACGCCTTATTCCTGTTGGCAGTTTTAGGTGCCAATGAATCAACTGTAGTTACTGAGCAAAAAAGATAGCCTTGTGTGCTATTTTTAGCGTAGAAAGCAAATTAAAATATCTAAAGCGTTATTTACTTATAAATAGCTGTTATATAAGTTTTTACATTTTAAAATCTTAATGAAAAATCAATCCTGACTATTATGTCCGATTAAAGAATTGGATGAAATACTTTGAGAATGAGCAATTATTGCACAGTTATACAATAATTAAAATGTGCATGACCTAAGAACCACTTTGTTTTATATAAAATACTTCTTTTTATATTAAAAACTTGCGGGATGAATTATTAATGACTACATTTATCGTGTTTCATTTTCTCCCCTTAGAATCTATATCCATAGCAAATACCACATCTTGTCACAAAGAGTAAGTATCATGACTATCTGTATTGAATAACTCATTTTGATTTAGTTATTCAGTTTGTTTCATCTGAAATGATAGTTAGGGAATAACTGTATTATTCTTATTGCAACTGCCCATTTAGGGTATCTCATCCAGCATCTTACCGGTTAAACCAAGTAGCATAAGTAAAAATGCCCTTATGAACCACGTGAGTATTTTATTGGTTAACCTTGTCTTTTTTCTGTCTTTTTCTGAAACAGATAAGACAGGATATATCGGCCAAAACAACAGTTTTACCAGCGATACAATCGGGCAGGTTGATATTTCCGGATCAAATAGATTTTTTGCCTGCGATCTGGTTTCAAATGTTACGGCAGGATCTATCACCACCACAACGGCTTCCATCAGTTTTTCATCTGCCGGCAATAATTTTATTGTGGAATATGGTGCGCCGGGATTTACGCCAGGTGCTGATGCCAATCCCGGAACAGGAGGCACCATAGTCACAGGAACAGCTTCACCGGTTATTATTTCAGGACTAACGGCCAACACCTCTTATGCTGTATATGTAAGGCAAGTATGCCCGGGACCTGAATACAGCGCTAATTCACCGGTAATACAGTTTGCTACTTTGTGTGCAGCGGTTAATGTTCCTTATACAGAAAACTTTGATGGGGTAACAGCTCCTGCGACACCCTCGTGCGTAGTGGTTGAGAATGTAAACGGAGGCAACACCTGGAGAACGGTCGGAACAGATTTTCCTGCTTCTTCTCCCAATATCATGCGGGTGGATTATGAAACTGATGGTATTACCCCGGCCGATGACTGGTTTTTCCTGCGTGGATTGAACCTGGCTGGCGGAAGCAGCTATCGCCTTACATTCAAATACCGGAACTCTGATGCGACAGTCTGGACAGAGAAACTGGAAGTGAAGTACGGTGCTGCGGCCAATGCAGCTTCTATGACAGCAGGGACACTTTTCTCCAATACTAATATTGATTTTAATACATGGACAACCGTCAATACAGACTTCACGCCTGCATCAACGGGTGTTTATTATATAGGTTTCCATGGTTTCTCTGACGCCGACAAGGCCTTCCTCTGTGTGGATGATGTGAGTGTGGATGTAACGCCCACCTGCTTTTCGCCGACAGGCCTGAATGCTACGAATATTACAATGACATCGGCAGACATTAACTGGACTGCCGCTTCGCCGGTTCCGGGAGTAGGCTATGACCTGTATTACAGTACAAGCAGCACAGCGCCAACCTCCGGTACTACTCCAGGTTTTGCCGGTATCACCGGTCTGACCCAGGCCTTGTCAGGGCTTGTCCACTCTACAACTTATTATGTATGGATAAGGTCTGATTGCGGATCTGGTGACCGTAGTGCCTGGACGGCTTTACCTTCTTTCAATACACTGCTCATTAATGATGATGCCCCTGGCTCAATCGCATTACCGGTTAATGCCGGTTGCACAGGAGCAGTTTATACCAATGTTACCGCCACTGCCGGCGCCGGTGAGGTATTTCCATCCTGCTCCGGTACGATACAAGCGCCGGTATGGTTCAAATTTGTAGCTCCGGGCAGCGGAGCTGTTCGGATCAGTACTGATATGGGCGCTGGAAATACTTTCACAGATTCTAAAGTGGGTTTATTCTCCGCCGCCAATGTAAATGATTATGCAACATTTAATATTCTTTCCTGTGATGATGATGGTGGATCGGCACTTGGCGCGGGGCTGATGTCTGTGCTTTATGCCACGGGTCTGATTCCGGGAAATACCTATTATATCGCTGTGGATAAATCAGTCAACTCTGTATCCAATGGCACTTTCTGCATTGCAGTGAATGAACTGGATGTTTCTATGCTTGCTGCTGAAAGTACCTGTACCGGTTCCTACCAGACGCCTCTGGGCTCCAATACCACATATACCGGATGGGTGCCGCTATTAGATGGCAGCAGCCGGTTAGTAGCGTTGGTAAGAAACCCGGCAGGGGGCAGTGTTAGCGCTTATTCAGTGGCGCAAAACATCCATGCCGCGGCTGTACGAACCGATGCGGTATCCGGTCAGCGTTACTTAGACAGGAATTTCAGGATCAATAACACCGGGTCAGCCACCAATGTAGATATTCAATTCTTCTTCCTGAACAGTGAATTGACTGCTTTACAGGCGGCTGACGCAGGTGTTACATTGGCCAATCTTGGTGTGACACGCCAGGCAGGCTCTGGCTGCGAAGCTGATTTTGTTGCAGCCAATGGCGCCAATAGTTACCTTATACAGACAAGTAATGGCACGTCAGCAGATGGCCTGCTGAAATGGATACAGACGCAGACGCCATCTTTCTCTAATTTCTATTTGCATACCAGTAAGACGCCTGTGACTTTGAAGATGTTCCTGCAGGGGACTTATGCTGGTTCAGGAACACATAGGAATGTACTACCTGCCTGGGCTGCTATTTTAAATACCAATGCGCTTAATCAGCCATATAATACGGCTCCATTTAGTTATTCAGGTACAGAAAGTGTTAGCCCGGGTTTCTTTACATCTACCGGGGCCGGAACGGATATTATTGACTGGGTGTTGTTAGAGTTGAGGGATGCTACTACTTCATCTGTTATCATTAAACAGCGTGCTGCGCTTATACGAGTAGATGGACGGATAGTGGACCTCGATGGGTCTTCCAGCGTCTCATTCAGGGGGGTGGCTAATACTACTTATTTTCTGGTCGTACGTCATCGTAACCACCTTGCCGTAAGAACGAGTATTACTCAGTCTGTAGACGGTTCTTTAGGCAGTAATCCAGCACCAGGATTGTATGATTTTAGTTTAGCACAGGCGCAAGTTTACCAGGATCCTGCTTTCATAGCGAATAACCCCGCGATGAGGGATCTGGGTTCTGGCGTATTTGGTATGTGGGGAGGTAATGTTAACCCGGCTGCTAATACTACGGTGAATTATACCGGCCTGAATAATGACGCACTGGCCTTGCTTGGATTACTTAGCGGAAACCAGGGAGGGAATATGACTTCTGCGTATAACAGAGGAGATCTTAATCTGAACGGTACCGTCAATTACACCGGTCTGAATAATGATGCTCTTTTCTTGTTGGGTATTCTAGGAAGTAACCAGTCTGGAATAATCCGTCAGCATTTATGACTTTTTTAAAATGAATATCATTTGATAATAAAAAAATGAATAAAATGAAAATGCGAGCAGTATTATTAATGTTGGCCGTGATGTATATGTATACGGTGTCAGGTCAGAACCTGATCCGTGGCACGATCCGGCCTGGAGGAGCGTCAAACCAGGTAGAGGTGTGGCTACAGCCAAACTTC
>JAEUVJ010000014.1 GCA_016787085.1 Chitinophagaceae bacterium
GGAACCAAATATATTTGTTAATATTGTATCAACCAATTTCCTACAAATGGATAATAATTTTTCAGCACAGGTAAAAGAGATCATCTCATTCAGCAGGGAAGAAGCCTTGAGACTGGGAAATGACTTTATCGGCACCGAACACCTTCTTCTGGGCCTCATCCGGGAAGGCGATAATACAGCAGTCCGTATCCTTAAAAGTTTTAATGTTGACCTTTATGAACTTCGCAAGGAAATAGAACTGGCCGTAAAAGATAAGACCGGGAAGAACATTGCCAATATCAACAGCCTTCCGCTGACCAAGCAGGCCGAGAAGGTCATCCGGGTAACCGTTTTGGAAGCAAAGGCGTTAAAAAGCACAACGGTCGAGACGGAGCACCTGATGCTTTCCATCCTTAAGAACAAAGAAAATATTGCTACTCAAATTTTAAATCAGTTTGACGTGGACTACGATCTTTTCAGGCAGGAGCTGGGTATTGTCAAATCCGGCGATTCAACCCGTGCCGAATATACAGATGAGAACGATGATGATTTTGATGAAGAAAAGAAATATTCGCAGCAGAAGGGAGCTAAGCAATCCGGTACTGCCAAAAGCAAGACCCCTGTGTTGGATAATTTTGGCCGTGATATAACCAAGCTCGCTGAAATGGGGTCCTTGGATCCCATCGTTGGCCGTGAATCGGAGATTGAAAGGGTATCGCAGATACTTTCCCGTCGCAAAAAGAATAACCCGATACTGATCGGTGAGCCCGGTGTAGGTAAAACAGCAATAGTAGAAGGGCTGGCGCTTCGGATCGTCCAGCGTAAAGTATCAAGGGTGTTGTTTGATAAACGTGTTATCTCGCTCGACCTGGCAGCCCTGGTGGCCGGTACCAAATACCGTGGCCAGTTTGAAGAAAGAATGAAAGCGATCATGAATGAACTCGAAAAGAACAGGGATGTGATCCTGTTCATTGATGAGTTGCATACGATAGTGGGTGCAGGCGGCGCCAGTGGTTCGCTGGATGCCAGCAACATCTTCAAACCGGCTTTGGCAAGAGGCGAACTCCAATGCATCGGCGCTTCTACGCTGGATGAATACCGGATGTATATCGAAAAGGATGGTGCGCTTGACCGCCGCTTCCAGAAAGTGATGGTGGATCCCCCTTCCGTAGACGAGACTATCCAGATATTGAATAATATCAAGTCCAAATACGAGGACTATCATAATGTGCTTTATAATGATGAGGCCATTGATGCCTGCGTCAAACTAAGTGACCGCTATATTACGGACCGTTTATTGCCGGATAAAGCCATTGATGTGATGGATGAAGTGGGTGCCAGGGTACACCTGAAGAATATCAATGTGCCGCAGAACATTGTTGACCTGGAAAAGAAGATCGAAGATGTAAAGAATGAAAAGAACAAGGTGGTAAAAAGCCAGAAATTCGAGGAGGCTGCTTCGCTCAGAGATACAGAAAAGAAACTGGCCGAGGATCTCGATAAGGCAAAAGCTGCCTGGGAGGAAGAAAGCAAACATAAACGCTATCCGATAGATGAAGAGGCCATTGCCGAAGTGGTAAGCATGATGACCGGCATACCTGTCAAGAGAATGGTACAGGCAGAAACGGAAAAACTCCGCAAGATGTCTGAGGATATGCAGGGAATGGTGATAGGACAGAATGAAGCTATTTTGAAAGTAGTAAAAGCCATTCAGCGTAACCGTGTTGGTTTGAAAGATCCCAAAAAACCTATTGGCACCTTTATCTTCCTGGGACCTACCGGTGTTGGTAAAACAGAGCTGGCAAGAGCATTGGCAAGATATATGTTCGATTCGGAAGATGCATTGATCCGCATTGATATGAGTGAGTACATGGAGAAATTTACTGTGAGCCGTTTGATTGGAGCGCCTCCGGGCTATGTAGGGTATGAGGAGGGTGGCCAATTGACTGAAAGAGTTCGCCGTAAACCATACAGTGTTATTCTTCTGGATGAAATCGAGAAAGCGCACCCGGATATTTACAATATATTGTTACAGGTGCTGGATGATGGGCAACTGACAGATGGACTGGGTAGAAAAGTGGACTTTAAGAATACGCTGATCATCATGACTTCCAATATTGGTGTACGCCAGTTGAAAGACTTCGGTGCTGGAGTGGGCTTTACCACTGCGTCGAAAATGGAGCATGAGGATGAGGCTAACAAGGCGGTGATAGAAAAGGCCCTGAAACGTACGTTCTCTCCTGAATTCCTGAATCGTATTGATGATGTGATCATCTTTAACAGTCTTTCAAAAGAGAATATCTTTAACATCATAGATATACTGATGAAGGGTGTGATGAAACGTCTTGCTAATCTTGGCTTCAGCCTGGTATTAACAGAAGACGCAAAGGCTTTTATTGCAGATAAGGGGTATGATTCCCAGTTCGGTGCCCGGCCGCTACACAGGGCTATCCAGAAATACCTCGAAGATCCTCTGGCAGAAGAGATACTGAATATGAACGTTAAAGCGGGTGATGTACTTGAAGCGGATCTTGATAAAGAGAACAATAAGCTGAAGTTCACTTTCAAAACGATTGAGGAAAAGTCGAAAGCCTAAAATATATTTCGATAAACTTATTAAGGAGTGATTTATTGAATCACTCCTTTTTTATTTTTGTCCATAGCATGTCAAAAAAGATCATCATAACCATAGATGGCTGGTCAAGCTGTGGCAAAAGCACTTTGGCAAAACAGCTAGCCAAAAAACTAGGTTATGTTTATGTGGACAGCGGCGCTATGTACCGGGCTATTACGCTTTATTTTTTACGTAATCATATAGACTGGACAGACAAGAAAGAAGTGAATGCGGCACTGAAGGAGATACACCTGGACTTCAGGTCAAATGAACAAACCGGCGACAGCGAGATGTACCTGAACGATGAGAATGTAGAGTATGTTATCCGTGACCTGATTATTGCAGAAAAGGTAAGTGATATTGCTGCAATCAAAGAGGTAAGGACCTTTGCTGTTGCACAGCAGCAAAAAATGGGAACAAAGAAAGGCGTGGTAATGGATGGCCGGGATATTGGCACGGTGGTTTTTCCCAAAGCAGAACTGAAAATATTCATGACGGCAGACAATGCGGTCAGGGTGGAGCGCAGGTTCAAAGAGATGTATGAGAAAAACCCGAATGTATCTATCGAAGAAGTAAAGAGTAACCTCGAAATGAGGGATTATATAGATTCCAACCGGGAGGTAAGCCCTTTAAGAAAGGCGGACGATGCCCTGGTGCTGGATAACACCAATCTTACAGAAGCAGAACAATTAAGTAAAGCCCTGGCCTGGGTCAAAGAAAGGGTTAAAACTAAATAAGCAGTTTATTGCCGCTTTTTTACATCCAGTAATTCTATTTCAAATATCAAAGCAGAGCCGCCGGGAATGCCGTTATAATCAAAAGCTCCGTAGGCCAGGTCATAAGGAACAAATAGTTTGTATTTTGAACCGGTGGTCATAAGCTGTAATCCTTCTGTCCAGCCACGGATCACGCCGCCCAGGGAAAAAGTGATCGGTCCTCCATGATTGTAGGATGCATCGAATTCGGTTCCGCTGATATATGTTCCCCTGTAATGACAGGTGACACTGTCTGCCGCCGTGGGTTTGATACCGGTGCCTTCAGTTACCACTTCATATTGCAGCCCGCTTGCCGTGGTTGTAACACCGGCCCTCTTTTTGTTTTCTGCGAGAAAAGTATTGCCTGCATCAATGGTTTCCTGCGATTTTTTTAATTGAATACCGATAATGAAATCGTTAAGCACCTTATTGATATGGCTTTCGTTCAGTTGTGTGGGCTTATTCTCAAGGACATCGTTACAGGCGTTGGTGATCAAGCCGGCATTCAGCATGGTAACGCCATATTGTTTATAAAAGTTGCCATACCGGATACCGATAGAGTAGCTGGCAGAATCACGAAGTGTTTTCAACGGGCCCGATACAGTTGTCGGCTTCACTGCTGGTTTGGCCGCGGGTGTTACAGGTTTTGTCTTGCTTTGTTGTACCTGGGTCATGAACCTGTTGAGTGTTTCATTAGCTGAAAATTCATTAAGTAATACCGGCTTGTTTTGCAAAACATCGCTGCAACCTCTTGATACAAGCGCTGTGTTCAGACTACTTACACCTTCCCGCTTATACGAATTCGCAATAGCAAGGCCTATTGAATAGCTGGCGGAATCGTTAAGGCTTTTTAAGGCAGGTTTTACAACTGCAGGTTTTGCCGTTGCTGTTGTTTTAACAGGTGGTTTTGCAGGAGTTTTGCTGGCGGTTTTTGCCGGTTGTGCCAAAAGTGATCCGGAAATGACTGATAAAACAGAGAAAAGGGCGGCTCTTTTCATGAGTTATTGATTAAGCTGTAAAAATAAAAGTTGTTTCCGGAATTTTAAAGCCGGGTCAGTTAATTTCGTTCAATTTTTAACATGTTTTCGTATGGAGTTATTTACAAAAGAAGTACAGGTCAGGTGGTCTGACCTTGATCCTAATGTTCACCTCCGGCATTCCGTGTATTATGACTGGGGCGCTTTCTGCCGGATTGAGTTTTTTCAGGCGTATGGCCTGACGACAGAGCTGATGCAGCAACTGCATTTCGGCCCTATACTTTTCAGGGAAGAATGTGTTTTCCGGAAAGAGATCAGGCTGGGAGATAAAGTCACGATCAGCATAAAACTGGTAAAATCAAAAAGAGATTTTTCCCGCTGGACCATTCAGCACAATATCATGAAAAATGGGGATGTTCTTTCTGCTGTCCTTACGGTTGATGGAGCCTGGCTCAATACAGCCGAAAGGAAACTGGCAACACCTCCGGTGAAAGTAGCGGAGGTATTTTCGCAGATACCGGTTGATAACGATTTTCAATGGTTGGATTGAGTAATCGTGGTTTCCAGTAATCTGACCTTGGCCGGGAACTTTGCGGCATAGCTGTTGATGAGGTTGGATATGTAGTTATTCTCTTTATATGGAGTCAGGAATCCCTGCAGTGTTTCCATATCTGTTATCTGCGCATCTGAAGGAATATATCCCATGCCGTAGAATTTTCCTTTTAATACCAGTATGCATGATTGTTCTTCAGCATTCAACCCTTCTTCGATGATGGCAAATGATGGCCTTGTCTGTAAAGACTCGATGGCTTCCAGGATACGGTAATTATATTTTGCTGCTTTTTCTTTATGCTCGCAGGCGCCTTTGCAATGCCCTTCTTTGATTCCCTCACATTTACCCGGATCCGTTTGCATAAAGCAAAGTTTGGGGCAGAGCCCGAAGTCCCGGATCATTTTTCTCATCATGTCGTGGCCTTCGGTAATACGGTGAAACGTACAAACAGGTACGATGTTCTTTTTATTCTTTTCAATAGCCAGCCGCATATAGCCATTCTGGTCCTCATAGGCAAAGATGCCGTAGGTGTCTTCCCATCCTTTCTGCGAGTAATTGAAAACCGGCCACAATTTTTTGATCTCGGTTGATTCAAGGATGCAGGCCATTAGTTCAGTAGCACAGGGCTGATGGCTGATAGAATAGGTGTAGCGAAGAAAATTCTGTTTTTGCCGGCTTTGCGAATTATTACTGAAATGACTGTTCACCCGGTAACGTACATTTCTTGCTTTGCCTACATAGATGATCTTTCCTTTCTCATCATGAAAATAATAGACACCGGGGGTATAGGGCAACTGGTCAAAATGCTCCCTGGGCACATTCGGTGGAAGAATGAATTCTTTTGAATTGCGCTGAAGACTTTTTTGTATGAACAGGTCTTTGTCGTTTTGTAAAAGATGCCTGAATACTCTGACCGTAGCTTCCGCATCACCACCGGCCCGGTGGCGGTTCTGCATCTTTATGCCTAAGGAATGACAAAGATTACCTAAGCTATAGGAGGGGAAACCGGGAATGATCTTCCGGCTCAGCCTTACGGTGCAGAGTTTTTTTGTATCAAGGATAAAGCCGGCTCCGGCCAGGTGGCTTTTGACGAAAGAGTAATCGAAGTTCACGTTATGCGCCACGAATACTTTGTCATGAAGGAAGGCATAGATATCAGAGGCGACTTCTTCAAAGGGGGGAGCATTGGCCACCATTTCATCGGTAATGCCGGTCATGGCCTGTATGTACTTCGGGATGGTCTGCTGTGGATTGATCAGTGTTTCCAGTTTAGCGGTGACTTTTTTGCCGTCAAAAACATGAATGGAAATTTCGGTAATGCCATGTGCGGCGGCATACCCTCCCGTAGTTTCTATATCAACTATTGCATACATGTAGTAAGACAGGCTAAAATGAAAATGCAAATGATGAACCCGGCAAAAGCGGACAGCTAATTTCGGAATAAATAGGGAAGGAGTGTAAGAAAAATTCCGGCAATTTTGTCATTATATGATGGGTAATGAGAAATGGCAGATGTTCCGGAACCGGTTGACAAAAGTTTTTCGTCATACAGGAAAGCTGGCAAAAAAAGCCGGGGTGACCTGTTACAGGCTTTATGATCATGATCTGCCGGAATTCCCTTTTTGTATTGAGGTGTATGGGGTGAACATATATGTAGCGGAGTATAGCCGTAAACATGGTATGACCGAAGAAGAGCATGATGCCTGGACGGAAGCAAGTTTAGCGATAATCTGTGAAGTGTTACAGGTACCAAAGGAGAATATCTTCCTGAAACTCCGTCAAAGAAAACCCGGTCGTTTAGGGCAATACCAGAAATTCGGCGACATACAGCATGAGTTTATTGTGCAGGAAAACGGCCTGCAGTTCATCGTCAATCTCAGCGACTACCTGGATACCGGGTTGTTTCTGGATCATCGCATCACCCGGCAAATGGTCAGGGAGCAAAGCAAGGATAAAAAAGTACTGAACCTGTTTGCTTATACTGGTTCATTTTCCGTGTATGCGGCAGCGGGTGAGGCAGCGGAAGTAGTGACCGTTGATCTTTCCAATACCTATCTCAACTGGGCAGAAAGAAATATGATATTGAATGAGTTTGATGATAAAGTAAGATACAGGTTCATTCGGGCAGATGTCAAGCAATATCTTAAGACTATTCCTTCCGGGTATTTTGATGTTATTGTCATGGATCCGCCGACCTTCAGTAATAGTAAACGAATGGATGATCACCTGGACATTCAGCAAGATCATGTGCTGTTGGTCAATCAGTGCCTAAGCGCTTTGAGTACCGGGGGTGTTTTATACTTCAGTACCAACTTCCGGAAATTTGAGATGGACAGGGATCGTATTCTTGCGACCGGGATTAAGGATATAACAAGGCCGACTACGCCATTCGATTTTGCGGGAAAGCTGCACCGCTTCTGCTATAGGGTGTGCAAATAGCCATGAATTTTTTTTTGAAAAAACCAGGCGAGGGGGATTTAAATATCCCCCAAAAGGGGTATATTACAACATCTTTTCTTTCCTAATTTTATACATGATTAGGGTATAAATTCCGCCAATATTCTGCTGATCACCCCCTTGAAAATTAACCAATCAGTACCGCTTAATAAGCCGGATGTGCCGGTTACTAAATCGTGGCAATTCAGGACTTGATTCTTAGATACTTTTATAGGATACAAGCGAATTTTAAAATTTTGACAGCAGTTGCGGTTTGTAAAAATGAATTATTTATGAAGAAAATACCATTACTCCTTGCCGGGGCAGCTATTTTTTCTGCCAGCGCTTATAGCCAGTTGAAGATAGATAATGCCACTTTTTTTATCAGTTCCGGTGCTACGGTGACTGTACAGGGCGATGTGACAAGTAATGTAGATATACAAGGGCCGGGCCTGCTTCAGCTAAAAGGAACAACCACTCAAAACGTGGATATGGGCGGTTTTGTCATTCCCAATCTTGAAATAGATAATTCATCGGCGAATATTAACCTTCTTAGCAATGCCCGTATCGGGACAAGCCTGTTGTTTACGAATGGCAGGGTGCAAATAAATGGATTTGACTTGTCTATGGCCAGTGCCGCTACTATTTCCGGAATTTCTTCCTCAAGATTTGTGATCACTAATGGAGCCGGACGACTGGTCAAAAGCTCCCTTGGCGCCACTTCCTTTACCTTCCCGGTAGGGTACAGTGCCACAGAATTCAATCCTCTGACCATCAGTAACAGCGGCACAGTTGATGATATTGGAGTACGCTGCCTGCAAAATGTATTGGATCAGGGCCTCACAGGTAGTGCGGTTACAGCTGATTTTGCTAATAATAGCTGGGTAGTTACAGAAGCGAATAATGGCGGATCAACCCTTTCTTTAACAGGGGAATGGGCATCAGGGGATGAGTTAGCCAATTTCAATAGGGTAAAATCCGGGATCGCCCGGTATAATACAGGGACTGACTGGGATATGCCTGCCAGTAATGTCATTGCTGCTTCGGGATCAGGGCCTTATAACCGCAGCCGCAGCAATATTAACGCAGTAGGGGTATTTGCCATCGCAGACCTGGAAAAGGTGAATGCGGCCAGGTTGAATTTGAAAGTGTTTTTGCAGGGAGCATACAATAGTGGGACGGGGCTGATGAGTGATGGGTTGAGAACGGCAGGAGTGATTCCCACAACCCAGCCGTATAGTTCTGCTATGAGTTCTTTGTTTAACAGGGTGGGTATATATGATGGTTCTGCTACTGTTAATGAAACCGTACCCAATGCGACTGTTTTTGATGCGGCAGGTACAAATGATGATATTGTTGACTGGGTCTATGTCTCTCTGAATGATGCTGGGAATCCGGCAACTAAGTTACAGACACGTGCCGCATTGTTGCAACGGGACGGTGATATTGTAGAGTATGATCCGGTTGGCGCCACTTTTGTTCCACTAAGGATGCCGATTGATGGAGATGCTAATTATCATTTAATAATTAACCACAGAAATCATTTAGGGGTTCGAACAGAATTGTCACAGTTGCTGCAAGACAATACAGTATCTGCGTATATTTTCACAGATAACCAAAATAAAGCTTACCAGGATCCCGCTTTCATAGCGAATAACCCGGCAATGAAAGATTTGACAGCAGGCGTGTTTGGGTTGTGGGCAGGTAATGTTAACCCGCTTGCTAACACAATTGTGAACTATACCGGCTTGAATAATGATGCCCTGGCGTTATTATCAGCTTTAGGGGGTAATCAGGGAGGAAATATTAGTTTGTCATATAATTTAGCGGACCTTAATCTGAACGGTACCGTCAATTACACCGGGCTGAATAATGATGCTCTTTTCTTGTTAGGTGTATTAGGAAGTAATCAGGCTAAAGTGATAAGACAGCATCAATAAACTTGAGTTATTAATCATCTTGTTATTTTATAAATCCGGAGGATAATAAAATGAAAATGCGAGCAGTATTATTAATGTTGGCCGTGATGTATATGTATACGGTGTCAGGTCAGAACCTGATCCGTGGCACGATCCGGCCTGGAGGAGCGTCAAACCAGGTAGAGGTGTGGCTACAGCCAAACTTC
>JAEUVJ010000018.1 GCA_016787085.1 Chitinophagaceae bacterium
CGTACAGGGCTTGCTGCTGTGCTGGTATTTATAACGTCCAGCCCGGAACTGCAGCCCAATAAAATTACTGATGATGAAGATAAGAACTAAAGCCGAATAGAATTACGTCTGCCGAAACAGCTGCTGATAGCGAACAAAAAGATGAGGATTTATTCGTCAGCCAGCATAGCAGCAAACCCAATGTTGCCTGCCGTTATATGTCGCAGGTTGCTTGAATAATTGTGTCACCCAACTGGAGAGTCCACTTTATTTAGAATGGGTCGTCTGCCATGTCGTGTTACAAATTGGTTTAGCCATGTCCGCTCAAGTTGCTCTAAATTCTTCGGGTTATAAGGCTGGAAGTAAAACCAAATGGCTTTGCCTTCTTTTGTTGGTTTTGTTTTTTCAGGGTTGTCAAGATGCTGCTTGAAGCGTTCGTGTAAATTGTCTGAAAGACCGATATAAAGAATGTGATTGTCAAAAGTTGTAAGAACGTAACAACCGAAGTCTTTCGGAACTAATTTAAAAGAAGCAAGAGCAAAAAGAACTTTGTCTTTTGGCAATGGTGTTAATTCTTCAATTGTCATACATCAATGTCTTTTACAAAATTTGATTGATGAAGAGCCTTTACCATTTCTGTATTGATGACATTTATTGCACCTGAATTCAGAAAACTTGCTTTGCCACCTTTAACCCAAAATTCTGTGTGTCCGACCCCTGCATAATCACCTTCCATGTTATCAAATGTCTGGTTCAGTATTGGTTCCATTGTCGCCACTTTGAAGTCGCCAATATTTATTAACTTATTGAAAAAGGGAACACAAAATTTACAGAACAATTCAACACCATTGTATTTAAACAATACAGTTGGCTCGTCTGTGCCTATGATATTTGTGATTGCTTTCCAGTAGTTTAAAAATATTTTATGCTGCTTTTCCGCAGGATAAATTGTCAATGGATTGTTTGCAACCAATACATATTTTTTTATTGACTTCACAAAACTCTTTTGATTTACTGTTGCGTCTTTGTTGTCTTCATTAGCCATTTCAATTCTGTTGTACCATGGACTTTCTTTATCGTTATTTAAAAAGTCAACATATTGGAGAGCTTTTTCGTCTTCACCTTTTTGAACTGAATTTGAAATCCATTTTGGTAAGTTTGGAATATCCTCAATTTCTAAGGCGTTCGTAAGCCTTGCATAAATTCTTTGTTCAACTCCCTTCTCAACACTTTTTTGTGTTGTATTTACAATCAGAAAGTGGCACATCTGTGCAATCTTAGAAAGGTTGATTGCAATGTTTACCGGAACTTCAAAGTCTAATACTCTGTTATCTTTTTCAGCCGCCATCTTTAAGCCTTCAACACGGTGCTGTCCATCAACAACACTGAAAGGACCAACCTCATCAATATCAATTTCAATCGTGTTGTTTGCAGGATTAAAAGCAATGTCTTTATGTGTCGCCATAAAAATACTGGTTGGCAAGAAAGCGTCTTTAGTTTCTTGTCCAGCAACAATGTAATCCGCAAGTTTTTTTGCTCTTGCTCTATTTAGTAGTCTTTGATAGCCTTTGTCGGCTTGGTCGTCTGGGTCAAGTGTCTCAACGCTATAAAAGTTTGGAATTAGTAAGTCTGATACTTTTAGTGAAGTAGCATAAAGTGTAAGTCCACCTTGTTTTACTAACGAGGCTGGTCGGGAAATTTTTCTATTCATGTTTTATGTCAACTGGTTTGATGATTAGGGTGCTCCAAAATAATGGCAGGCAACAATTAAATATACAGCACTCGAGTCAGATTCGCAAAAATTGAAAGGTTGAAATTCAACATTTTAGTATTCGCTTTTTTATATTGTCGGTGCTGGCAATGACACCGGCTTGTTTTATATTTCATCTTTTGAGATCAATGCATCAAGCGGACTTTCAATAGAGATCAATTGCTCTTTTTTTACATGCAGATACCTGGTCGTGGTTTTAATGTCAAAATGGCCCAGCAAATCCTTTATATATTTGATATCAATTCCTTTCTCCAGCAAGTGAGTGGCAAAGCTATGCCGGAGACTGTGAAAACTAACTTGTTTGGATATACCCGCCTGCTTTCTGGCAAGTTGAAAAACCCGCTGCATACTTGACGCACTGTAAGGAGTACCCGGCACCGGTCCCTCAAACAGGTATTTGCTGGGCCTTGGTTCAGTCGTTTTATAATAGTTCGTTAGAATATCAAGAAGTACAGGACTGAGCATAACATATCTGTCTTTTTTCCCTTTTGCATCTTTTATGAGTAATTGCATTCTGCTCCTGTCAATATGATTCAATTTAAGGTTTACTACCTCACTGACCCTTAGCCCGGCACTGTAGGCGGTAAATAAGATAGCTTTATGCTTTTTGTTTTTATGAGCATTGAACAGCCTTTTTAGTTCACTTTCACCCATTACTTTGGGCAGGATGATTCTCTTCTTCGGTCTCGGTATCTCCCAGAAAAATTTCTCCCGGTGCAACACCTGTTCAAAGTAAAACTTCAGCGCATTCAACCGGCTGTGCGCAGTATTTTCTTTAATACCTTCCTTCTCCATGGCATACACCATATACCGCCGCAGATCGTCCGGTTTCAGTTCATTCACTGGTTTATTATTTAATAGCTGCAGCAACTGCATAAATTCATTCCGGTAGGTTTTGATCGTTGAAGGGCTATAGGCTTTTAGTTTTAACTGCTCCACAAATTTTTCCAGCGCCTGCAGGTTTTCCTGGCTCAACTTCCAGGCTGCAGATATACTCACCGGTTTTACTAATGTATTCTTTGCGGCAACAGGCAGGATGGCGGTTACTTTTTTCTTTTTCTCCAGGTAAGCTTTTAATGCTGTAGTATCCAGCGCCCCCTTTTCTTTCAACGCTTTTACAATATGCTTATACGATTCTTCGCTAAGCGGAACATACCAGCACTTATTGCTTTGGCTCCATTTTGCTTTCGGCAGCATCCGCACCTGCCGGTTCAGCGCCGGATCACTTTTATAATGCAGCGCTATGCTTTCCTGCCCCCGGTGATGCATGGGTTGCAAGGTTATTAATGTATCCATACCTGTACGTTTTTTCCGCACTTCGTGCCCCTCAGTCACACCGGTGTATATGTACATAGCGGTGCCTGTAGTGAAACGCATACTAATGAAGGGAGCTGAACCTAACCCGGAAGATGTTTTCTGCGGGGCGGAAAGTGGAGCTACTGTAAGTTATCACAATCCGGCGGATACTGGATACCGGCCTGAAATTTTTTTTGATTCGATGACGGATCATTCGTAATTTGCAACGTCGTAACAAAAATTGAAAGCCAGTCAACTTATACGATCCCTCGCCGCAGGGCTTATGCTCCTGCTTTTTGCCGTCAGCATAGCGCCTAAGCTTTGGCTGCATGATGCCTTCTCGGGTCACAAACACAGCTACACGCAAAATTCCCCCGACCCTGATGTCAGGGATTCAAAAAGCAGCATTCAGTGTAACTGGGAGCGGCAACTGATAGATCCCCCCTTTACGTATCAGCCCGCAACCACTATTGAACCGCCACCCGTTGTTCATTTTTCTCCGGCTACTCATTATACATTCAGCGTTCATACCTCCGAACTGCTGCTTACTTCATTACGCGGGCCGCCTGCTAAGGCCTGACAGGTCTTATCCGGCCTTATCTTTTCTTCTATTCAACGTAATTAAAGATCACTGGTGCATCTGCATCAGCCCGTATCGTAAAAAATCAATGTAATGAAGCGTTTATTCAATATATCCCTGTTCACGTTTATATACTTGTCCGGCATAGGGCAGACAACCCATTTTTCGGAAAGCCGTTCACCTTCAGCCAATGGTGTGCTGAGCGGTAAAGTAATGGATGCACAAACCAAAGAACCGCTGGCCGGCGCTACTATCTATGTGCATGAAGCAAAGGCCGGTGTTATTGCAGATAAGAACGGAGCCTATAGCATCCGGAACCTGCCCGATGGAAAATTCCTGGTGGAGATCAGCTATGCAGGATATGGTTCGCATATTGAGACCGTAGAGATCGCCGGCGATGTGCAGAAAGATTTTTTGCTCAGCCCTGAAGTGGTGGAGAACCAGGGCGTGACCGTGACCGGTGTGGCCGGAGCAGTACAGATCAAAAAAGCGCCTGTACCCGTAACGATACTGAAGAAAGAGAATTTTTTGAAAGAAGCTTCTACTAACCTGGTGGATGCACTCAGCAAGACACCCGGTGTATCGCAAATCTCGACCGGTCCGGCTATCTCTAAACCTTCTATCCGCGGCTTAGGCTACAACCGGGTGGTGGTGATCAATGACGGCGTACGGCAGGAGGGACAGCAGTGGGGCGATGAACATGGAATAGAAGTGGATGAGTACGGCGTCAGCAAAGCTGAGATACTGAAAGGCCCCGCTTCTATTATGTACGGCAGCGATGCCCTGGCGGGTGTGGTGAACTTTATCTCCGTAGTGCCGCCACCACAGGGAATGATCAAAGGGAACCTTTTATCCAATTATCAAACCAATAACCGGTTGCGGGGTTTTCATGGCGATATAGGCGGCAATCACAATGGTTTTATCTGGGGCTTGAACGGCACCTATAAAGCGGCGGCTGATTATAAGAATAAATATGACGGCAATGTGTTCAATTCCAAATTCAGGGAAAAGGATGTCAGCGGCCATATCGGGTTTAATAAAAGCTGGGGGTTTACCCATTTACTCATCAGTCATTTTGACCAGGTACCCGGCCTGGTAGAAGGCGATCGGGATGATGCAACGGGTAAGTTTTTGAAACTGGTGAACAATGCAGGCAATGAGGAAGAAGAGATCGCCACCGGTGATGATGCCCGGTCAACCGATGCTTTTTTTCCAAAACAGCGCATCCGTCATTTCAAAGTAACGGCGGATAATAGTTTCAATCTTGGTAAAGACCGGCTGACATGGATAACCGGCTACCAGCGTAACCAGCGGGAAGAGTTTGGCAACGTAGTAGAACCGGAAGAAAGAGAATTGCATTTTGATCTTCGTACCGTTAACTATAATGTCCAATATCATTTTGCGGAGAAGAACCGCTGGAAGACCAGCATCGGCATCAATGGTATGCAGCAAACCAATACCAATAAGGGCGAAGAGCAACTGATACCGGAGTATAGCTTGTTTGACATAGGCGGTTTTGTTTACACCAAAAAATCGCTGGATAAACTGGCACTGAGCGGCGGCCTGCGTTTTGATAACCGTTCTATTGATTCAAAAGAATTGCTGGATGGTGCGGAGGTAAAATTTGAAGGATTCAAAAAGGATTTTTCCAATGTCTCAGCCAGCGCCGGGTTAAGTTATGAAGTGTCGGGTAATGTTGTGCTTAAGCTGAATATGGCCCGTGGTTTCCGTGCTCCTTCCATTCCTGAATTGTCCAGCAATGGTGCCCATGAAGGCACCAACCGGTATGAGTATGGCGAACAGGACCTGCGGTCAGAAAAGAGTTTCCAGGTGGATGCAGGGCTTGATGTGAACAGCGAACACATTTCATTTTCCGCCAGTCTTTTTTATAATGCAATAAAAGATTTTATCTACTACAGCAAGTTGTCTTCCGTGGTTGGCGGCGATTCGATCATTACAGATGGCGGTGAAGATCTCTTTGCATTTCAGTTTCGCCAGAACAATGCCCGCCTGTATGGGGCGGAAATGAACGTTGATATCCATCCGCACCCGCTCGACTGGCTGCATTTTGAAAGTACTTTCTCGTATGTGCGGGGTGTATTGAGTGAAGAACAGGATGGTAGTAAGAACCTGCCTTTTATCCCTGCACCGAGACTGATCAATGAACTAAGGGCCGATCTTCTTCGAAAAGGTAAAGTGGCTAAGAATGTATATGCAAAGATCGAACTGGATAATACGTTTGCACAGAACGATCCGTTCACCGGGTATAACACAGAGACAAGAACCCCAGGTTACTCCCTGCTGAATGTCGGGCTGGGCGGCGACATCACCGGTAAAGGCAAAACACTGTTCAGTCTTTACCTGGCTGCGAATAATATAACGGATGTAGCGTATCAGAATCATCTTAGTCGTTTGAAGTACACGGCAGCCAACCTCGTCACCGGGCGCATGGGTGTATTTAATATGGGAAGAAATTTTTCTGTCAAACTCAACATTCCGCTGGGATTTGCGTTAAAAAATTGAGTGGTCAGTTAAACCCTGATGAAAATCGGCATGATCAATTTTATCAGGGTAAAGGTGACAGTAACGGAATGCCGGATCATTTAATGTATGATCCGGCATTTTTTATGCAGCAGGTTCCGGGCAGTATATAACAACACAGGCAAAAACAAACGGGATAAAAAATAAGTCTTACCCGTCTTGCCGCCTTCCCGCCATAAATCTGTAACCCTTACTTTTGGTTATGGAAATCACTTTTAATACGCCGGCTCTATTATTTCCGGCTATCAGCCTGTTGCTGCTGGCCTATACCAACCGGTACCTCGCCCTGGCCAACCTGATACGCAAACTGCACGATGAGTATATGAGGGGTGAAAAGACACACCACCTGCTGCAGCAGATAAAAATATTGCGCATACGCATCAACATGGTGCGGCAGATGCAGGCGCTGGGTGTGTTCAGTTTCTTGTGTTGCGTGGTAACAATGTATGGCGTATATCAGCAATGGGCTGTTGTTACCAGCTATGTATTTGCGGTCAGCCTGCTTAGCCTGCTGGCTTCGCTGGTGATCTCGTTGCTGGAAATATCACAAAGCACCAAAGCGCTGGAGTGGGAGCTAAGCGATATGGAAGAACTGGAAAAGACCAATTTCTTCAGCGATCTCTGGGGCAAAGGAGGAGAGAAAGGAGAGAAGAAAGAACCTTAATTTTAACGAATGAGAACAAGGCTTTACTACGGATGCTTTATTGCGCTGTTTGTGTGCATGGTCGTATCCTGCAGTAAAGGAGGGAATACCGGCGGCGATGATGGCAGTGGCGGAGGGAACGGCAATCCGCATATCGTCAACGCTCAGGATAGCATTCCGCCGGTGATAGAGATCACTACACCAACAGCCAACCAGGTATTTACTTCAGGCAGCACGATCAATGTAACGGGAAAAGTAACAGACGGTGACGGATTGTACCAGGGCAGTATCCGCATTACCAATGATGCAACCGGCAGCCTGCTGAAAGAACAGTTATACGTGATACATGGTGTACCGCAATACAACTTCAATGTTTCACATAGTGTTGCCGTTGGCTCTGTGGCTGACTATACCATTACTGTTACATTCGAAGATCATGGACTGAACAATACATCGAAAGCGGTAAAAGTAAAAGTCACTCCGTGAGCATTCTATAAAAAGAAAGCCCTCCGGTAAGGAAGGGCTTTTAACTTTTTAAAGACCGGTTGTCTTACTCAGCTACTACTTCGAATTCTACTTCAGCCGCATGGCCGCCGCCGAAATCAATATTGGCTTTGTAAGTGCCCAGTTCTTTTATCTCATCAGAGATCGAGATCTTCCTGCGGTCAATCTCAAATCCTTTTTGTTCACGGATAGCACGGCTGATCTGCAGTGAGGTCACGCTGCCGAATATCTTGCCGCTGGTGCCGGTCTTGGCGCCGAGTTTCAGGGCAGATTCTTTCAGCTTAGCCACCACGCTGTTGATCTCAGCCAGCATCTTGTCTTCTTTCTTTTTCACCTGTTTCAGCCTTTCTTCCAGTTGCTTCAGGTTGCTGGGGCTGTTTTCCACGGCGAGTTTGCGGGGCAGCAAAAAGTTACGGGCATAGCCGTTCCTTACTTTTACTACCTCGTTTCTTGCGCCGAGATTATCTACATCTTGAATTAAAATGACTTCCATTTTTTTCTTTTTAATCACCGTCACTTTTCCCAGTTCTGATTAAAAGAACTGTCCCCTCTCCTTCAGAGCCCGTCATTGCGAGCATAGCGAAGCAAGGGTTAGGGTGAGGTGTGAGGTTATTTTAAAAGATCTGTTACGTAAGGCAATAGTGCCATCTGGCGGGCTTTTTTCACCGCATCGGAAACTTTGCGCTGGTATTTCAGGCTGTTACCGCTCAGGCGGCGGGGTAATAATTTACCCTGCTCGTTCAGGAATTTTTTCAGGAACTCTACATCTTTATAATCAATGTAGCGGATGCCGTACTTTTTGAAACGGCAGAATTTCTTTACCCGTTTATCGCTTTTGATCGCGGTGAGGTATTTGATCTCGTTCTTTGCCATAGTATTAAACCTCCACTGCTTTTTCGGTTCCTGTTTTTACACCACTTCTCTTTCTGGCATTGTACTCGACGGCGTATTTATCGAGTTTAGTGCATAAGTGACGGAGTACTGACTCGTCACGCAGAAGCTGGATCTTCAGCTTCTCATTGAAGTCGGATGGCGCAGTGTATTCCAAAACCCAGTAGAGACCGGTTGTCTTTTTCTGGATCGGGTACGCCAGTGATTTTAATCCCCATGCATTTTCGGCTACAATAGTTCCTTTGCTGTCAGTCACCAGTTTGGCGTACTTCTTTTGTTCAGCTTTGAACTCTTCGTCGCTCAGAACAGGGGTAAAGATCACCATCAATTCGTAGTTGTTCATTTACCTGTTTTTTGTTTTTAAAATTCGATTTCTCCCATTGGACATCAATCTTGTTACAGACCGAAGAATCTGCGAATACAGATTTGGGGCGGCAAAGATAGGGTGTTGAGGCCAGAAAAGGGAGGCGGGGGAAGTGTTTTTTTGATATGCAGCTTCCGTACTTTATAAGGTAGGATTTTCGGGTGGCCGATACCCGGCCCATACTGCTAATCAGTTCTTTAAATCAGAATGCTTTCAGGCCGGGTTGCAATTTTTTCAGGAAAACAATATAGGTCGGAAAGTGGTCGCTGTAACCGCCGCGGTAGGTATTACCATCCCAGGTACGCATCGGGTATCCTTTATACTGTCCTTTATTTTCTACCATATACTCTTTCCGGAAAATGTGCTGCTGGTAAAAAAAGAGGCCATTCTGCTCCTTATCTAAAAATGGCGAGGATATGATGATCTGGTCAAACAGCCCCCAGGCATCCCGGTAGGCCAGTGTACCATAGCCTTTCCGGTACATTTCCGTCCAGGGATTGAAAAGACCGCCGGCCCTTACATCTTTTTGCCTGCCTTTGGCGTTCAATATGGCTGATACGCTGGCATTGGTGGGATCATCATTCAGATCGCCCATCACGATGATCCGGGCATTGGGCTCTTGTTTCAAAATGGAATCAATATGATTGCGGCAAACCTGTGCGGCCGCTTCCCGGGCCGGGGCGCTTCTTTCCTCACCACCGCTGCGGCTGGGCCAGTGATTGACATATACATGGATCGTCTCGCCATCCAGTTGTCCTTTTACCCATAAAATATCCCTTGTATAATAAGCATCTTTTGAACCGCCGGGTAACTGTACAAAAAGTTTGTCGCTGGCTTCCGGTTTGAAGTATTTCGGATTATACAATAAGCCAACATCCACACCTCTTATATCTTTGGAATCGTAGTGAACGATCTTATAATTTCTCTTTGCGATCAGCTTCTGGCGAACAAGGTCATTCAGCACCGTATCGTTTTCTACTTCGGCCACACCCAGCAGCGCCGGTCCGTCAGGACTAATATCAGCACCGATTTGTGAAATGACGGTGGCCAGCTTGTTCAGTTTATCGAGATAGATGTCTGTTTTGTAATTGCGGGGACCATCCGGAAGGAACTCTTCGTCATCTTTTATGGGATTGTTAACTGTATCGTATAGATTTTCAAGATTATAAAAACTAATGATCACCGGTTTAAACTCTTTTTTCTGCGCTAAGGCAGAGAAAAAACAGGCGATAAGAAAAACTACGATAACTGATTTTTTCATATTAAAAAGATCAATGAGCGGCAAACTTACAGAAACAAAAGACGATAAATAAGTGAAAAGGATGTACACCGGTTAATAAAATATTATGTGGCTATTTTTTTTACGGACGTATGTCCCTGCGCAGTACATTTGCTGCTTGTCCAAAACTTTTTTGCATGCTACGAACTACACTGCTGCTGCTCTGCCTTTGTGCGGGATTGATTGCTACGACTCAAAACACTACAGATACCCTTCCTAAAAAGGATACATTGCTGGAAGAGATCAAAGAAGGAGTGCTCGATAATATTCCTACCGTCTCATTGGATGAGAATGATCTTGGCGATGGAGGTTCCCAGAACATTTCCTCCCTGCTGAGCGCCGGCAGGGACCCGTTCCATTCTGCTGCATCGTTTAATTTCAGCGCAGTACGTTTCCGTATAAGGGGTTATGACAATGACCACTTCAGTACGTTCATGAACGGAATTCCCATGGATAATCTTGATAATGGATTTACGCCCTACGGTCTATGGGGCGGATTGAATGACGTGATGCGTAACCGGGATATATCCTGGGGTTTGAATAATAATACATTCACGTTCGGCGATATCGGCAGTAATACCCATATTGACTCCAGGGCCAGCAGACAAAGAGCACAGACAAGTATCAGTTATGCGGCGTCCAACCGCAGTTATGATAACCGTATCATGATCACTCACTCGACAGGGTTAAGCAAGAAAGGATGGGCCTTTACAGTAAGCGGCAGCCGCCGCTGGGCAGGTGAAGGATATGTGCCCGGAACCTATTATGACGGCTGGGGTTATTTTGCCGCCGTGGATAAACGCCTGGGACAAAACCACCTGCTTTCCTTGACAGCATTTGGCGCACCCACTGAGAATGGAAGACAGGGCGCTGCCGTACAGGAAATGATGGACCTGGCGGGTACAAATTATTATAATCCCAACTGGGGATACCAGAACGGGAAAAAACGCAATGCCAGTATCGGCAGAACCAATCAGCCCGTTTTTATCCTTACCCATGACTTCAGGATCAATAACAACACCACTTTGACCACGGCTGCCGGTTATTCTTTTGGCGACCGGAGCATTACGGCACTGGACTGGTACAATGCGGCTGATCCAAGGCCTGATTACTATCGTTACCTGCCCAGTTATACTACTACCTGGGCCAGTGTACCCGATCCTGTACAGGGTCAGCAGTTGTATGACCTGATGAAGAATGATATAACCTATCGCCAGATCAACTGGCAAAGGCTGTATGACGTGAACAGGGCAAGCTATATGACCATTCGCAATGCAAACGGAATACCGGGCAATGATGTAAGCGGCCTTCGCTCCCGGTATATCATTGAAGAAAGGGTGATCAATACCAAACGGCTAAATGCCAATTCTGTCCTCAACACAAAATTTGCTGACAATATAGATTTCACGGCAGGCGCTTCTTACCAGGTACAGGATAATCATTATTATAAAAAAGTAGATGACCTGCTGGGTGGTCACTTTTATGTTGACCTGAACCAGTTTGCAGAAAGGGATTACCCTACAGATAATGATGCTATCCAGAACGACCTGGACAATCCCAACAGGATATTGCATGAAGGCGATAAGTTCGGCTACAACTATAATATTAATATCAGCAGGATATCGGGATGGGCACAGGGTGTATTTAAGTTCAATAAAGTTGATTTCTTCCTGGCCGGCCAGGTCTCTTATACAGAATTCTGGAGAACAGGTAATGTGAGAAGCGGGTTATTCCCCACCAACTCCGCCGGCAAAGGAACGGTGAACCAGTTTACCAATTATGCCGGTAAAGGAGGCATAACGTATAAGATTGACGGACGCAACTATCTCTACGCAAACGGATCCTATATGACAAGGGCGCCTTATTTTGAAAATGTATATATATCTCCCAGGACCAGGAACAGCCAGCAGGATGATATCAAAAGCGAGACGATCTATACGGCGGAAGGCGGCTATATCATGAATGCACCGGGATTGAAGGTCCGCATCGGCGGTTATTACACCCGCTTTGAAGATGGGATGGATGTAATGTCTTTTTACCATGATTCCTACCAGAATTTTGTGAACTATTCCCTCAGTGGTATTGATAAACTGCATTTCGGCGGCGAGTTTGGCGTGGAAGCAAAACTGACCACTTCGCTGACATTGAATGCAGCGGCATCTATCGGCCGTTATTATTATGACAGCCGGCAGAAGGCGATCATTACAGTTGATAATAATGCTTCCGTGCTGGGTGAACAGATCGTATATGCACAGGATTTCCGGGTGCCTTCCACGCCGCAGGAGGCCTATAGCCTGGGGCTTACTTACCGCTCACCTAAATTCTGGTTTGTGAGTCTTACCGGCAATTATTTTGATCAGTCATGGCTCAGCTTCAACCCGCTTCGCCGCACCTATGATGCGCTGAGGTTTGTTGACAAAGGGAGTGAAGGATATAAAGAAATATTTGAACAGACAAAATTCGATCCGCAAAATACACTTGACTTCTTTGGTGGTTATTCCTGGAAAGCGCCAAAGGCTTTTGAGATCAATCACAAGCCTACCTTCATTGTATTCAATCTCGGCGTAAATAATATCCTGGATAATAAAAAAATACTAACAGGAGGTTTCGAGCAACTTCGCTTCGATGCGCAGACGGCTGCTTCCGATCCGGTAAGCACCGGCAAGTTCCCGCCCAGGTTGTTTTATGCCTACGGCCTGAACTTTTTTGCCAGTGTAACACTTCGTTTCTGATAACAAAATTTGCTGATCGTTTATAAATCAAGACTTATGCGATTAAAAAATACCAGGATATGGCAAATGGCTTTGCTCGTTGCAGCAATACCGGCTGTCATGATCTCATGCGATAAACAGCCTGTCGGACCTACCGAACCCGATCCGGTGCCGCCACCGGCACCGGGAACGTATATGACCTTTACTGATTTCAGGGCATTGCATGGTGGTACGGGTGATGTAACGGTTCCGGCAGGTACCAAAAAGATCCGTGGCGTGGTGATCTCCAACAGCGCCAATGAAGCAGCAGGCAACTACAGGTTGCAGGATGAAAGCGGTTCGGGTCTGTACCTGTATTCAGTAGTGGGCTCTCCTATTTATTCTCTGGGCAGTGTACTCGAAATTGATGCTGCCGGTGCGGGCATCCTTACTTTATATAATGGCGACCTTGAGTTAAAAAGTGTGCCGCAGGCAAAGGTGGTACCCATTGCCGGTAGCCTTACCGTTTCACCAAGAGAAACAACCATTGCACAGATCATTGCTAACCGGAGTACATGGGCTTCTTCATTGGTAAAAGTGAATAATCTCACTTCTATCGTGCAGGGAACTACCAATTCTACGGGAACAAACTATACTGTGACGGATGCTACAGGTTCCTTATCCTTATTTGTCCGCACCGTTTCGGGTATCACGGTTAATACGGCGGGAACTTCCATTACCGGCTATGTTTCGATATTTAATTCGACGACGCAGATCGGTATCCGCAGCGCAGCCGATATACAATGATGTAAAATTATCCGACCAATTTTTTTGAATTTACAATCAAGAGATATGATAATAAAGAGTACGAGAACCTGGTTGAGTATAGTGATGATAGTAATAGCCGGCTGCCTGCTGGCAGGTTCATGTAAGAAAAAGTTTGACGATCCGCCCGGCACCGGCGACCCGGGCATTGTTGCCAATACAACGATCAAAGCGTTGAAGGCAAGATATACCACCCTGGGAACAGAAGTCGCTATTGAAGATGACGTGGTGATCGAGGGCATCGTTTCCTGTGATGACAGGAGCGGTAATTTTTACCAGCAGATCGCTATTCAGGATAGCACCGGTGGTATACTGCTGCGCCTGGCGGGTAATAACTTATTCAACAATTATCCTGTAGGCCGCAAAATATTTGTAAAATGCAAAGGTTTATATCTTGGCGATTATGGCCGCATGATACAATTGGGAGGCGGTATTGATGCCGTAGGCGGTGGGGTGACATTGCTCGCAGTTAACCTGCAGGATCAGCATATCATTAAAGGAGCAGTGGGTCATACTATTATACCAAAAGTTGTGACGGTGGCACAGCTTTCTACTAACTCACAGGATCCCTATATCAATACAGTGATCAGGCTGGTAGGGTTTGAATTTTCCGGCAGTGATTTAAGCAAGAATTATGCGGATGATGATCAGTCTGGTAATCGGATCATTAAAGATTGTTCCAATAACCAGATCACATTGCGGACGAGCAATTACAGCAATTTTGCCACTTTGCCTGTTGCCCAGGGTAACGGAGAGATCACCGGGGTTTACTCTATTTTCAGTTCAACCAAACAATTTACTATCCGGGATACTACAGATGTCAGATTTTATGGTGCCCGCTGCCCCACACCCGCGGGCGGGGGCTCTATTGCATTGACCACTTCCCCGGTCACATTGAATTTTGATGCGATCGGTACAGGTGGTTTACCTGCAGGAGTATATATTAAACAAGATGCCAATGCCGGCGCATTAGGCAATGAGGCCACCGTTTACCAGGGAAGTTTTACTACACAAACAGTCTGGAACCAAACCAGCTTAGGATTCAAAAATTTTGCCTCTGCAACAGGATTAACTTCCACGGCTACCAGTACAACTCAGAATGCATCCACCAACAGGGCATTAGGCGCACGTCAAACCGGTACGGCCAATACCGGCGGCGATCCGGGTTATGCATTTGCTTTTCAGCTGGCCAATACGACAGGTAAAACGAACCTGAAACTGGAGTTCCTGCTGCAATCGCTGGATGGTATTTCCGCAGCGGGCAGAACCACGACGTGGAAAGTGGATTATGGATTTGGCGATGATCCCGGTTTGTTTACTGCAGCTACTACTATTCCGGCCACATTGACAACGGCATTCGGCACATTCGCCAGTACACCGGTGACAGTGAATTTCGGAACTGCGCTGAATAATATCAGCCAGCGTATCTGGATCAGGATCGTAGCGCTGACAAATACTACCGGCGGAGGTAACCGTGCTTCCACAGGGATTGATGATGTGAGGTTTTCATGGAATTAAAAAATACCGGAAGGATAAGCAACATGTTTATTCTTTCTTAGAATACAGAAATTATTACCCGGCCCTTTAATTAATTGCGTTATGAAAAAAATCTTCCTTTTGATGTGTGTAAGCTTCCTGGTGATGAGTAGCCGGGGGCAATTGTTATATGAGCCTTTTAATTATACACCGCATGCCACTTCAGGCTTGTCTGCGCAAAGCGGGGTGAATTGGTTAACGGTTAACACCGGGGATTCGATTCTTGTTACCAGCGGTAATCTTTCCTATCCGGGTCTGGCTGCATCTGCTGGTAACAAAGTTTCCTTTGCAGGAGCGGGTACAGATTATTATCGTCTTTTCACAGCGCAAACGGCAGGTACGGTTTATTTTTCATTTATCTTAAACACAACGTCATTAGGATCACTTGATGGAACAGGTGGGTATTTTATTGGGCTTGTGCAGACCGGTTCCACTACTGCATTTGGCGCTACTGTTTGGACAAGGCTTAGCACGACTCCGGGAAAATATAATATTGGTATATCTACCCGTAGCAACTCTGCGGTTGTCTGGTTGCCAAATCAACTTGACCCGGCGACAAACTATTTTGTTGTTGCCGCTTACCAGATCATCGCCGGAACAGCTAACGATGTGTCTAAAATATGGTTGAATACTTCTGCAATCGGAGGAAGCGAGCCGGCGGCAGATGCGACGTCGGTAGCGGGTACAGATCTAACGACTGCAGGCGTTGAAAGAATATTTTTAAGACAGGATAGCGACCTTGAAACGGCGCCTGTAGATATTGATGAAATAAGAGTGGGTATAGCATGGGCGGATGTAACACCCGGAGGGGCTCCGGTCCCGGCGTTATCCATTTCCTCTCCTTTAACTGCTTTTGGAAACGTATGTATTAATACCACGGCAGGCCCGAATTCATTTACTATAAGTGGTTCTAATCTTACGACCGCTGATGTTAATGTAGCGGCATTGGCTGGTTATACCTACAGCACCACTTCCGGGGGAACCTATACTTCAACATTGGCTATTCCACAAACTGGTGGTACTTTCTCTCAGCAGGTGTTTGTAAGGTTTAATCCTGTTGCTGTACAATCATATAATGGCAATATTGTCGTAAGTGGAGGCGGTGCATCTTCATCTGTCAATGCAGCAGCGGCAGGATCAGGTATCAATTCTGCTCCTTCTGTTACTACAGGTGCTGCCAGCGCCATTACCACCACTACCGCAACATTGGCAGGAAATATTACTGCTACCGGCTGTACGCCGGTTACGGTATATGGTATCGAGTATAGTACCACCAATGGTTTTGCCAACGGCTCCGGAACGCAGGTAGCTTCCACCAATCTTGCCGGCGGCAGTTTCAGTGCTGATCTTTCGTTATTGTCACCTGCCACCACTTATTATTACAAAGCGTATGCGACCAATGGTGCAGGCACTGTATGGGGTGCTCAGCAATCATTCACTACGGCAAATCTGAGCCCTTCCATCAACACTACTGCACTCACTTCGTTTGGGAATGTATGTGTCAATACAACTGCAGGGCCTAATTCATTTACGATAACCGGCTCGAATCTCACTACAGAAGATGTTGCAGTGGCAGCTTTACCGGGTTATACTTATTCTGCTACAGCAGGGGGTACCTATACTGCCACACTTAGCTTTATACAACCGGGCGGTACATTTTCACAACAGGTATTTGTAAGGTTTGATCCCACAGCTATTCAATCTTACAATGGTAATATTGCGATCACCGGAGGCGGCATATCTGCTGCCGTGAATGTGGCAGCGACAGGAAGCGGTGTCAACTCAGCACCCACTATAACTACCGGAGCGGCAAGCAGCGTTACAACGGTGGCTGCTACCACGGCAGGAACGATTACTGCTACGGGTTGCACAGGGGTTACTGCATACGGAATTGAATACAGCACTACGAATGGTTTTGCCAATGGTTCTGGCACACAGGTTGCATCCACGAATCTTTCAGGCGGTAACTATACATCAGGATTGAGCGGGTTAACTCCGGGAACTGTGTATTATTATAAAGCGTATGCAACAAATGGCGGGGGTACTGCATATGGAGCACAGCAGTCATTTACTACAGCTTCTCCTTCACTGGCGGCAACCACGCTGACAGCTTTTGGCGGAGTATGTGTGAATGCGACAGCAGGGCCTAATTCATTTACGTTAAGCAGCACCAATCTCACCAATGCCAATGTGGTAGTAGGAGCGCTGAATGGATATACTTATTCCACTACAGCGGGAGGCACTTACACTGCTACATTAACTATCACTCAGCCCGGCGGAAATTTTTCACAGCAGGTGTTTGTGAAATTGACACCGGTTGCAGTGCAATCATACAATGGTAATATTCCTGTGACAGGTGGCGGCACACCAGGCACCCTGAATGTAGCAGCTTCAGGTAACGGAGTAAATACACCTGCTACAGTAACAACGGTTACTGCTTCTGAAATAACAGCTACTTCGGCCGTAGCATCAGGTAATATAGGAACTGCTGGTTGCTCGAGTACAACAGCTTCAGGAGTTGAGTACAGCACTATCAGAACTTTCGGAGCTGGTTCAGGTATCCAGGTAGCTTCGACAACATCCGCCGGTACCGGGTTTTCATCACTGCTGACAGGATTGGTACCGGGATCTAAATATTATTACAGGGCTTATGCTACCAATAGCGGAGGCACATCCTATGGCGCACTGGATTCTTTTACGGTACACACGATAGCCGGTGAACTTACTTTATCACCCGTACCGGTGAAAAGCGGCGATATGCTGAAAGTTAGTATAGGTAACCTGGCTCCCGGCTACTACGGGGTATTAATCTTTGACAGTAATGGCCGGCTTGTGCTCCAGGAGAACATGAATACCCAGTCCAGTTTCATCAACAGGTCTGTTTATATACCGGCGGGCCTGGCTACAGGGGTGTACCGGGTAGAACTGGTCAACAACTTCAGGGTGCTTACCGGAAAGAGTATCCTGATCACAGCGTATTGATGAGAAAGAAAAGATTTCTTCTTAACAAAGGGACTGTCTCAAAAGTATTTTCAACACTGAGATACGGAGTAACAGAGAATCACTGAGCGTTGGTCTTTAAATTTCTTTTCTCTGCGTAACTCAAAATTCTCAGTTATTCTGTGTTGAAATTTCTATCTTTTGAGATAGTCTCTTTCGTTTTACAAACGGATCAGTTTGATCACCGTTCTGTATTGCTTCGTTTCGATACGCAGGAAATAAATACCGGCAGATAATGGCGGAAGATCCGGTTGAAAAACAGTTCCTGCGGGAATGATGCGGTAAGATCGTACAGATAAAACCCTGCCGCTGATGTCAGATACACTTACCTGTACATCAGTTAGTGTTTTAGCGGCTTTTACAGATATATTTCCGTGGAAAGGATTTGGATAAGCAGTGACACCCGCTTCTGAAGGAGGGATATTCGGAACAGAGGTGATCAATCCTGCAAGACTGTAATTGGAAAATACAGGATAATGATCGGATGTGTTATCTGCCGTTACAAAATCTGGTACTACAGCCGTTATATCTGTTCTGATCTTAGCAGAATTCAATACATAGTAAGGCGTCAGTTCGTTGGAGATAACATGGTTGTCTATCACATTGGGAAAAGTGGTCATGGAACTTTGTCCCGCATAAGCCAGTGGCAGGGTAATGGATTTGTAGTGATCTGCATCCGTGCTGTCGGCGATGATCGGTTTATAGGATGATTCAGGGCCGGAATTGGAAGAGATGGTCTGGTTCAGGGCATCATTGAAGTCGCCGAAAATAATGTTCATGGAATTAGGGAATTGCTGGTCCAAAGTATCTTTTAATTCCTGCGCACCCAGCCATCGCCGGTCATAGTCAGAAGAAGTACTGCCGGCTTTTCCGTGGATCACAATAAAATTGATATTTTTTGTGATGCTGCCAATGGTCACATCCGCATTCAGTAAAAAAGGAAAACGTCCGCTGGCCCAGTTCGTGTAAGCTTCGGTACTGCTTCTTAATAGTCCTCTTGTTTTTACATTGGAGAAAATATTTTTTTTATACAGGAACATCAGTTTTTGCCCGTTGCGCCAGGCAGCTGAACCGGGTGCTGTGGCATTACTGCAGAAATCAGAGATAATGTAGGCATAGTTACTACCGAGTGAATCCACCAGTCTTCTTATCTGCACGGTATCCACCATTTCTACCAGGCCATATATATCAGCATCTAAGTAGCGGATGATCTTTTTGGCATTCTCTCTTTGCAGGTTGTCGTTGGCGGGACCGTCCGTTGCCGATCCGAACCATTCGATATTCCAGCCTACTACATCTAATGTAGCAGAACTGCTCTGAGCATGAAGATGAGTGATGGTCAGCGGGTACAATAATAAAGCTAAAAGAGATCTTTTCATTTTCCCTGTTTCAGTAAGCAAAGGTAAGCCGGAAAAAGCCCGGAAGCATATGATAGTATGCAGATGACCAGGCGCTGGTTATTCAGACAAGCGGAAATCTATCATACGCAGTTGCAGCGACCTTTCGCCGTTCCATTCATTCTCATCTATTTTACAAACAATATCCAGTGGTTGTTTCATTTGCAGGAGGGGAAATTTACCTGCCATATTAAAACCAATGCCGGTGATGACAGTATTATCCTGTCTCAGTGAAAACCGGATATGTTCTTCTTTTACGATCCTGGAATAACCACTGTCCATTACATTTCTTATAAGAAACACAGGACGCAGGTTGTCCGGCCCGAATGGTTCCATCTGGCAAAGGATGTTATAGAACGGCCATTTGATATCACTAAGAGTTATTGCCGCATCAATGACCACCTCAGGTACCAGCAGTGCAGGGTCAATCGTTGCGGATACGACTTCTTCAAATTTATTGCGGAAAGCATCTACCTGTTCCAGTTCGAGCGTCATACCGGCGGCGGCGAAATGGCCGCCATAACCTAATAAATGTTCACGGCAGGCATGAATAGCTTCATATAAATTAAAACCCGGAACACTCCTGGCGCTTCCGGCAGCATACTCACCGGATTGTGTCAGAACGATCGTAGGACGATAATAGTGTTCGATAAGCCGGGAGGCAACAATACCGACCACTCCTTTATGCCAATGTGGTTTAAAGACCAGCGTAGAGCGTCTCTCTTTCCAGCCTTCATTCTCTTCGATCAGCATCAGCGCTTCTTCTGTAATGTTGCTATCGGCTTCTTTCCGGTCGGTGTTATCGCTGTGCAGCATTTCTGCATAATGCAAAGCTTCTTCATACGACTCCGCTATGAACATTTGCACAGCTTTCCTGGCATCATCCATGCGCCCGGCCGCATTGACCCGCGGTGCTATCATGAACACCAGGTTGTTGATGTGCAGGATACCTTTGAGACTGCTGAGCTGCATCAGCGCTTTGATGCCTTTGTTCGGATTTTCATTGGCTTTTTTCAATCCATGAAAAGCCAGTATCCTGTTCTCGCCGGTCATAGGTACTATATCGGCAGCGATAGCTGTTGCCACAAGGTCTAAGAACTCAAATACGTCTTCATCACTCAAGTTTAATTGCGGCGCCAGTGCACTGATCAGCTTGAACCCTACCCCGCACCCGCATAATTCTTTGAAGGGGTAGTTACAATCTTTTTGTTTGGGATTGAGTATGGCAACAGCCGGAGGTAATACTTCATCGGGTAAATGATGGTCGCAAACAATAAAATCTATCCCGGTTTCTTTTGCATACGCAATGAGTTCTGCTGATTTGATGCCGCAGTCAAGCGAAATGATGAGCGTAAATCCATTTTCTTTTGCAAAATCAATTCCTGCTTTGCTGACGCCGTATCCTTCCCGGTAGCGGTGAGGAATATAGAAATCAAGCGGGCTATGTACTTTTTTCAGGAACTGGTACATACAGGCAACAGCCGTTGTTCCGTCCACATCATAGTCGCCGAATACGAGCACTTTTTCCTGATTATGAACTGCCGCCAGAATTCTGTCAACAGCTTTGTCCATATCTTTCATTAACCAGGGGTCATGCAGATCCTGCAACTGCGGGCGGAAAAAATCCTTTGCCTCATCAAACGTACTGATACCCCGTTGTGCAAGTATCTGGCAAATGACAGGATGAACCTTTAATGCCTGCTGCAGGAAGGAGATTTTTTGAGCATCTGCCTGTAATATGTTCCATCTTTTTTCCAATGGCCGGGGTTATGAAATACTTAAGTCGCTAATACCTGCGGTCTGTTACATAGAGTACAAGGTCTTCGAGCCCTTGCCGGGAGGGGCTTTCAGGAAACTCTTTCAGTATCGCCAGCGCTTCTGATTTATACTGGTTCATTTTTTCGGTGGCATATTTAATACCGCCTGCTTTTTCTACTTCGTTAATGACCCAGTTCACTTTTTTTCTGTCGTTATTGTTATTCTTAACGATGTAAATGATCTGCCGCCGGGTGGATCTGTCAATATTGTTTAGGGTATAGATAAGCGGAAGGGTTAGTTTCTTTTCTTTGATATCATTGCCGGTAGGTTTGCCTACATTTTCGCTGGCATAGTCGAACAGGTCATCTTTGATTTGGAAAGCGATACCCGTTTTTTCACCGAATAGTCGCATTTTTTCTGCCATAGCTTCGTCATTACCTGCCGACCAGGCGCCTGCTGCACAGGCGGAAGCCAATAAAGAAGCGGTCTTATTCCGGATGATATCAAAATAAATATCTTCTTTCAGGTTAAGGGTTCTGGCTTTTTCGATCTGCAGCAATTCTCCTTCACTCATTTTTCGAACAGCATCAGACAGGATGTGCAGTATCTTATGATCATTGTTGTCAAGAGAAAGTAAAAGACCTTTGGCCAGCAGGTAATCGCCTATCAGCACAGATGCTTTGTTTTTCCACAACGCATATACGGAAAAGAAACCGCGTCTTTCCTGCGCATCATCTACCACATCATCGTGTACCAACGTCGCTGTATGCAGCAATTCGACAAGCGAGGCCGCCCGGTAAGAAGATTCATTGATGCCACCGGCGAGCCTGGCACACATCAGCACAAACATCGGCCGCAGTTGCTTGCCTTTTCTTTTTACAATATAACCCATGATGCGGTCGAGCAAAGGGGTCTGGCTTTTGACCGCTTCCCTGAAACGTGTTTCAAATTCTTTTAATTCGTCTTTTATAAGGTCAACAGGCAATGGCATGATCTAAAAAGCGGCAATTTACGCTGCAAATGATTAAGGATAGCGTAGCAGACCAAATCAGTTGTAAGGCCTGAAATTGACAGAATGTTAATGTTCACAAAGGCAAATAAATTTCACAAAAATTTGGTAATTAAGGAGTAAGTCATATTTTTGCGAATTATTAAGACACTGTTTTATCGTAAAATCTTAATCCTTAGTTATGGCAAGCAAAAAGTACACTTTATTAACGGCCTTTCTCTGCCTGTTATTCTCATCCGTATTTTCCCAGGCACAGAAACGAGCCTATGAGGACTCTTCGGTGATACCCGCCAAAAGAATGCCTCAGCACACTGAATTTTTAAACGGAGCCAATAATTTCCCTGCAAAACCACGTAATCAATGGGAAATAGGTATCAAAGCAGGCGCTTTTACCGTAAGCGGTGATGTGCCGGCTGTATTTCCGACTCCCGGATTTGGCCTGCATGTAAGAAAAGCCCTCGGTTATGTATTCTCACTTCGTCTTGAATACCTCTATGGCACCGGTAAAGGGTTACATTGGAGATGGTCAGAAAATTATAATAAGAACACTCCCTGGATAGCGGCAGGGTATACACCCAATGCTGACCTGATTTTTTATAATTATAAAACAAAAGTTCAGGACCTTTCACTCCAGGGTATTATCACACTGAATAATATTCGTTTTCATAAAGCCAAGACCGGCTTCAATATCTATGGTATTGTCGGATTTGGCGGTAGCGTATATGATACTAAGGTGAATGCGCTGGACGGAAACAATCAGCCTTACAATTTTGCGTCTATTCCACAGGGCACACACAAGGATAGAAAAGATACCAAGAAAGCTATTAAAGATCTTTTGGATGATTCATATGAATCAGATGCCCAGAACCAGGGAGACAGAAGGCCCAAGTTATTTGGTAATACCTTCAAACCTTCAGGTACTGTAGGTGCTGGTATTGCTTTCAAATTGAGCAACAAACTCAACCTGGCAATAGAAGATCGTATTACGCTGATCAAAGATGATCTGCTGGATGGACAACAGTGGCAGGAGCACCCGACCGGTGATGCTGCCCTGACCAGCGATTTTGATTCCTATAATTACCTGACTGTTGGTTTGAACCTGAACCTCGGTAAAAAATCTGTTGAGCCTCTTTGGTGGATGAACCCGCTGGATTATGCTTATTCAGAGATTCGTAACCCCAAGATCATGAAGCTGCCGAAACCGGTTCTTCCTGATGCGGATGGCGATGGCGTAACTGACCAGTTCGACCTGGAGCAAACTCCTGCCGGTGTACCGGTTGACTCCCGTGGTGTAAGCCGCGATACAGATGGCGACGGTGTTCCTGATTCTAAAGATAAAGAACTGGTGACTCCTACTTACTGCCAGCCTGTTGATGCAGATGGCGTTGGTAAGTGCCCTGTTCCTTGCCCTGATCCTTCATGCCTTGAAGGCCTTGTGAAAAAAGAAGATTGTGCTGGCAAGCTGGGCGATTTGCCAAGCATTTCTTTCAAAGCCGGCTCAAATGCACTTACTAAGGATGCTGAAGCCGTATTGGCTACTGTAGCTGCCAGATTGCGTAATGCGCCTGAATGTAAAATAGTAGTAGTAGGCTATTGCTCTTCCGATAAGAAACAACAGCAGTTAAGCTGGGATCACGTAAATAAAGTGATCACTTACCTGGTAGAAAAAGAAGGTCTGAGCGCTGACCGCTTTATCTTCAACTATGGCCAGGAAGGTGGTGATTGCAATACTGTTGACCTCCGCGGCGCAGCTGAAGGCGAGGACGGACCTAACACAGTAGCTCCTCCACACCCGAACCTGCGTAAGAAATAATAACTATGTGATTACTTTTTGCTGATAGATTAAGACCCTCCCCGTTAGCGGGGAGGGTTTTTTTGTGCCTGACACCGGGACTCCAGGAGGTGTCAGATATCGGCTGAGCTCTTGTTTATCAAAATCTTAACTCACACGGCTTGGCGCATTATCTTTTTTAAGCAAGTTTTGCCGGTATCTATTAACTTTGCCCTCCTTTTATGCGTTTTATACCGGTCTTAATAGCGGCTTTTATTATAGGCAGTTGCAGCAAGGGGATCACCAAGATCCTGAAGAATCCTGACCCTGAATACAAACTGAGGATAGCGGAGCAGTATTTCGTCAAAAAAAAGTACAATAAGGCGCAAGTCCTGTATGAGGATGTGATGCCTTATTTTAAGACAAGACCTGAATTTCAGGATATCTATTATAAATACGCTTACTGTGCCTACCACCAGGCCGATTATATGAATGCAGAGAACCTCTTTAAAAGCTTTTTGGAAATATTTCCTAATAGCCCCAAATCAGAAGAGGTAGATTATATGCGGGCCTATTCGTTTTTCAAACAATCGCCCAAGCCGGAATTAGACCAAACGAATACGATAAAGGCCATGGGAATGATGCAAACCTTTATCAATACTCACCCGGGATCAGAGAGAAATAAAGATGCATCGGCCATTATAGATGTTTGCAGAGCGAAGCTTGAAATAAAGGATTACAAAAGTGCCCGGTTATATTATGACATGGGGCAGTTCAGGGCGGCAGGTGTAGCTTTTGCTACTTTACTTAATGCCTATCCTGAATCGCCTAAAGGAGATGAGTATAAGCTGATGATCATCCGGGCCTATTACCGGTTTGCCGAACTCAGCGTTGAAGAACGAAAGGCAGAACGGTTTGAGCAGGTGATTGATGAATGCCATGATTTTGTGGACCGTTTCCCGGAAAGCAAGCTGCGCAAGGATGCGGAGAGTTTTTTGAATCTATCACAAACACAAATAAAAAATCTGAATAATGAGCAAGTTAAGACGCCAGCTTAGCGCCGGTATTACCAATAACGTAGAAACCAAAAGCCTGAATGATATCAAAAATAAAACAGGCAACATCTATGAGTCTATTGCCATTATCGGCAAAAGAGCTAACCAGATCAATATCACTTTGAAGGAGGAGCTGCACAATAAACTGGATGAGTTTGCCAGCCATACAGACAGCCTGGAAGAGATACATGAGAATAAGGAGCAGATCGAGATATCCCGTGCTTACGAAAGGATGCCCAACCCCGCATTGCTGGCTACGCAGGAGTTCATGGAAGAGAAAGTATATTTCCGTAAAGGAGATGACGAACTCTTCAGCTGATCTCTTTCATTGACATAATTGCAAGCGGTCCCGCCTCAGGCGGGACCGCTTTTGTTTTACCAAAGGCTTACGACAACAGAGTTGCAGGCATTATAACTAAATGGTACTTTTGACCTCGTGTTACAGGGAAAGAAAATATTACTGGGCATTACAGGTAGTATTGCTGCCTATAAGGCAATTTACCTGGTAAGGTTGCTGGTAAAATCAGGGGCCGAAGTAAGAGTGATCATGACCCCTTCCGCCAAAGATTTTGCGCCTTCCCTTACACTTTCTACGCTAAGCCATCATCCTGTTTTGACAGATATGTTTGATGAGCAAAGCTGGTCGAACCATGTAGCACTCGGGCGATGGGCCGATGTGATGGTGATCGCCCCGCTAAGCTGCAATACATTGGCAAAGATGGCGCAGGGCCAGTGCGATAATTTATTGCTGGCTGTGTATTTATCGGCTACCTGTCCTGTTGTAGTGGCGCCAGCTATGGATGAGGACATGTGGCATCATCCTGCCACAAAAGACAACCTGCGTAAACTGGAGTCATTTGGGAATAGAATAATTCCGGTTGGCAAGGGAGAGCTCGCCAGCGGGTTGTATGGCGATGGCCGCATGGCTGAACCGGAAGAGATCATTCAGTTCCTGACCGGTAATTTTTTTTTGACCCGCCCGCTGACAGGTAAAAAAGCCATAGTAACCGCCGGGCCAACATACGAAGCACTAGACCCGGTTCGTTTTATCGGCAATCATTCTTCGGGTAAAATGGGGATCGCTATAGCCAGAGAATTATACCGCCGCGGGGCAGATGTAACGCTCATACTGGGGCCTTCCAAAGCCGATGTAACAGATAATGGCATCCGGGTCGTAAGAGTAGTGTCGGCTGAAGAGATGTACCAGGCTGCCGGTAAAGCGTTTGAAAAAGCCGATATAGCTGTGATGTCGGCAGCAGTGGCAGATTATACGCCGGTAGTCAAAGCAGACCAGAAGATCAAAAAGACGGAAGAACATTTTTCCATAGAACTGGCAAAGACAAAAGATATCCTGAAAAGCCTTGGAGAAAAAAAGAAAGCGGGGCAGGTATTGGTAGGCTTTGCGCTGGAAACAAACAACGAGAAAGCCAATGCGCTTGACAAACTGAACCGGAAGAATGCCGATATGATCGTTTTGAATTCATTGAATGATGCAGGCGCCGGCTTCGGACATGATACCAATAAGATCACCATTTTCCGGAAGGGGGGAGAGGAAATACATTTTGATACTAAACCAAAAGAGGACGTAGCCAGGGATATTGTTGACACTATCATCCGTGTTCATTATGCATAAAAAATTTTTGTTTGCTTTTTTATTGGCCGGCCTGCTGTCGTCGGCCAGGGCACAGGAGCTGAAGGCCCGGCTGACGGTCATCACCAGCAAGATCAGCACGCAGGTCAACAGGAATGTATTCCAGACGTTGCAGACAAGCCTTACCAATTTTCTGAATAACCGGAAATGGACCAATGATGCCTTCCAGCAAAATGAGAAAATACAATGTAATTTTCTGCTGAATATAGAACAGGACCTTGGCAATTTTGTGTTCAGGGCCAAACTGACGGTGCAGGCTGCCAGGCCGGTTTATAGCAGCACGTACGATTCGCCGCTGATCAATTTCATAGATGACGATGTTGTGTTCCGCTACCAGGAATTCCAGGCCATTGAGTTCAATGAGAACAAAATACAGGGTAATGACCCGCTGGCTGCCAATCTCATGGCTGTATTGGCGTACTATGTCAATATCATTCTTGGGTTTGACTATGGCTCTTTTTCACTCCGCGGCGGCGATACCTATTTTCAAAAAGCCTGGAATATTGTGAACAATGCTCCCGAAGCCAGAGATATTACCGGGTGGAAATCATTTGAAAGCCTGCGTAACCGCTATTGGCTCGCCGAAAACCTGAATAATAACCGCTTTGCCTTGATACACGATGCGCTGTATGCCTATTACCGGTCAGGTATGGATATTTTTTATGAGAACGAAGACCAGGCCCGAAACGGCATCCTCAGTTGTTTGAATTCCCTCAATACCCTGAATACGGATAATCCTAATTCCATGATCCTGCAGTTCTTCTTCCAGGGCAAAAGCACTGAACTGGTAAAGGTATTCAGCAAAGCAAAAGCGGATGTAAAGAATAAAGCCAGGGACATGCTGACCAAACTGGATATTACCAATACGGCCGCTTATAAAGAACTGAAATGAGAAAACTTGTTCCACTGTTTCTTTTAACAGGAGTTATGATAGCCTGTACAGATAGAAAGGAAGTGCCAAAGGACATATTGAAAAAAGAAAAAATGCAGGAAGTAATGTGGGATATGGTCAGCGCCGGTGAATTTCTCAACGGCTATATACTGAATAAGGACTCGGTAGACCGCTTTTCTGAAAGCGCTAAAGTATATGCGCAGGTGCTGCAGTTTCACCAGGTCACCCGGGAGCAGTTTGAAAAAAGCTACCTGTATTACCGGCAGCACCCTGACCTGATGAAAGTGATAATGGACAGCCTGGCCACCCGGCAAGTACAGCCCGATGAAATATATAAACCGAAAGAGGACTCTGTAAAAGCCGATACCGCGATAAAGCTGGCAGATACAATAGCCAGAGCTGCTGATGCTGATAGTGCACGAAGGAGGATCCCCAAAAAAGTTCCGCTTAACTAAAGCCCCTTTGTGAACCTGGAACAAACAACTTCCCTAATTTTATCTCATAAACATTTATATGAATAAAGCCGTAAGGGATGCCGGTGAAGCCATCCGTGATATACATGACGGGGCTGTATTGATGCTGGGAGGATTTGGCCTATGCGGAATTCCTGAGAATTGTATCGCTGCATTGGTGAAGAAAGGAGTGAAGGCACTTACCTGCATCTCCAATAACGCCGGCGTGGATGATTTTGGGATCGGGCTGATGCTGCGTCAAAAACAGGTGAGGAAGATGATATCTTCCTATGTAGGAGAGAATGCAGAATTTGAACGGCAACTGCTCAGCGGGGAACTGGAAGTAGAACTCATACCACAGGGAACACTGGCTACCCGTTGCCTGGCGGCCGGGTATGGCATGCCGGCCATTTTTACCCCTGCCGGCGTGGGTACTGAAATAGCCGACGGAAAGGAAATAAGAAACTTCAATGGCAAAGAATATTTGCTGGAGTATGCCTTTGATGCGGATTATGCTATCGTAAAAGCATGGAAAGGCGATACAGATGGTAATCTTATTTATAAAGAAACGGCAAGGAATTTTAACCCGCTCATGGCGATGGCCGGTAAAATAACAATTGCAGAAGTAGAAGAACTGGTGCCGGCCGGGGAGCTTGATCCGAATATGATCCATACACCGGGCATTTATGTTCACCGCATCTTCCAGGGAAAGGATTATCAGAAACGCATCGAGCAGCGAACGGTAAACCCCCGGCCCCTCCCGCTTTTAGCGGGATAAATTCCGGGGAGTTAGGAAAAATCACAGAATAGCGGAAATTTCAAAGAGTGCATTGTGTAAGGTGAGCTCTGATTGTTTAAGGATATTAAAAAGAAAAAACTATTCGATAACAGTAAATAAAAGTCCCTTTAGGGATTTAGGGTTTTATGGCATTGACAAAAGAACAAATAGCGCAACGGATAGCCCGGGAATTGAGAGACGGGTATTATGTGAATCTGGGCATTGGTATCCCCACGCTGGTGGCTAATTATATACCTGAAGGGATCAATGTAGTGCTCCAGAGCGAGAACGGTTTACTCGGCATGGGGCCTTTCCCCTTTGAAGGAGAGGAAGATCCCGACCTGATCAATGCGGGAAAGCAAACTATTACCACAGTGCCGGGCTCAGCCTTTTTTGATTCCGCCATGAGTTTTGGCATGATCAGGGCCGGTAAAGTTGATCTGACCGTTCTTGGCGCTATGGAAGTAAGTGAGAATGGTGATATAGCCAACTGGAAGATACCGGGCAAGATGGTAAAAGGCATGGGCGGGGCGATGGACCTGGTGGCCAGTGCCAGGAATATCATTGTGGCCATGATGCATACCAACCCCAAAGGAGAATCAAAACTATTGCCGCAATGCGCTCTGCCGTTGACCGGTGTTAAATGTGTGAAGAAGATCGTATCCGATCTGGCTGTGTTAGATATAACCCCGCAGGGATTTAAACTGATTGAACGGGCGCCCGGTATTTCTGTAGAAGAAATAAAAGCGAAAACAGCAGGGAAACTTATAGTGGAGGGAGAAATACCAGAAATGCAGTTTTAATGACAAGCAGAATCTTACAATATTTGTTTTTTCTTCAGGGCGATAGTGTATCCGATTTTTATTTCTGGAAGCAATAATTGTCCCTCGTCATTGAATTGGTGATTCATTGTTATTCTATTCAGCAGTTCAAAGTTAAACTGGCCAACCTGGTAGCCGAATTTGATATCAAATGATTGATATGAAAAATCAGAATTCGAGTAAATAAGCAAGGTATCACCAATGGGCGTAATATACTCCTGGCTATAAGCATAGGTTGTTCCATTATTCATAAAAGAATATCCTGCTCCAATATATAATTGATTTTTTCGAAGGGGAATAAATTTGCAAACAGCTAAGTGGACATCCGAAATTAATCCTTTTTTATCTTGAATTCCACCTGAAGGATCGTTTTTAAAGTAAATATGATCGTATCTGAAAGAACTCGAGATTCCAAAAGATATTCTTGGTTTTGCCAGCAAGTAAAATCCTCCGATAGAAACGCCGACACCTGACAATTGTTTGTCACGTTCAAAATATACAGGAACTGTTGGAATAGATGATGAACTCGATTTTAGATTGATAGGAGTAATTCTGTAGGATATACTGCCATTTAAATAAAAACCATTTTTGTTATCATTTGATTGAGAAGAAGCGTAAAAGACATTTAGCAAGCAAATTCCTACAAGAACAGGAGCTAATATTTTCATATAAACAGTTTTAAATAGAATTCAAAGGGTTCCACTAAAGGAACCCTTTGCAACAAATCTTAATATTCTTGGGCATTAAATTTTATCCCCGCTCTGTCGGCCAAGAAGTTGTTGGATTGTCCCACATCCTGCCAACCACCGACAGAGTTAATTGTTATTAAGGGCATATTGTAAATTGTGCCAACTGAGTAATTATCATCTTTAGACCTATATGTGAGATAGTGAGCATGTTGATCAGCTGCTGACGGGAGGTTCACATAATGTGTTTTAAGTCCGGTTGGCCAATTGTCTCTTTCAAATATTACATATCCGAAGCAGATCGGGTCCGAATAATAATTATCCTTTTTCCAATTTCTATGCAAATTATAGTTGATAGTTTTTTCTACCTCGTTTTTGACATCCTTCCTTTTAAATTCCTTTATCAATTTTCCTCTATTTTCGTATGTAGAATTATCTGAGGTATAATCAACAATTGGGCCACTGGTGTTACCATTCCAGCGACCACTCCAAGTCCATAGATAACCTTTTATTGCAATCTCAGATTTTCCCCCTATCCAGCTTTCTTTATGTTGTTTGACAGTCATATTGTTTATTCGACAATTCACTGTAGCAGTTGTTTTATTTCCAGGTGAGAAGCTGCTAATAGACGAAATACTCCGGCTATAATACGGGTATTCATCATCAAAATTTGAAGCAATAATATCCAACTCGCCGCTATTATCAACGCTTTCATTCAGGGATAGCACCCATATTTCATGGCTGCTTGCGAATGCACTGTCTATTTGTTCAGGGTATTCTTCTAACTCACCTTGTAGATTGACAAAGTATCCTGTATAACCATCATCTTCATTTAGTGTGGCCTGTCCGCAAAATGGAACAATTATAGGCGGATCATTGCCAATGAGACTTGCTTCCTTTAGATCGTCATAGTTTGGGATAAAAATCTGCGGATAAAGAGTGTCGCCATAAATGCCCATAAATGCGGCTAAGGCATTATCTAACTCTGCGCTAGAAGGTAGATTTCCATGTCCGGGGTCTATGAGAGTTTTTATCAGAACGTTATACTCCTGATCAAATTGCTGCTCAATATAGTAGTAAACTAATTCACGGTAATCCATGAAGTTAATTACAGATTCCTTTCCGGCGATTGTAAGGTGGCACAATGTGTAACCAATAGAATCAACCGTATAATCTATATTACAATCATTGCTGGAAGAGGGGGGGGGGGAGGACATAGTAGTTGGCGAATCATCTGTTTCTAAGTTGATTTCCTTTTTACAAGAAACCATTACAATAAAGATGGAAGCAAAAATCAAGACGAACTTTATTTCTGCTTTAGGGAATGAAACTTTTTTCATGGGGTTTAGTTTTTGGATTGGAAAATTATTTACTAAACCAATTTAGGAATGAATTTTACTATAGCAAATTTTATTTATGCAAGAAAACACTTAGTTCTGGTGATATCGTCATCAATGCAACATTTTCAATGCGTTTGAGTACTTGATTGACATACGCATCAATTTGTCATTATTACCGAATCGGCATGAAGTTTTTCGTGAATTATTACTCGATCAGATTATTCTTCACCGCAAAGAACACCAGGCCGGCCGTGTTCTTGCTGCCAAAGCGTTCCATCAGCCTGTCTTTGATCGCTTCCACTGTCCTGGGACTGATCTCCATTTTTTTGGCTATTTCCTGCGCGGTAAATTCCATGCAGATAAAACGAAGTACATCTCTTTCTTTATCACTCAGGGTGATCTCGCTGTTAAGGGAAGGCACTACTTTCTGGCGGGAATGTGATTTTTTCAGCAGAATGCGGTTCACAAAGTTATTCAGGTAATAGCCTTTTTCATATACTTCCATGATGGCCCGGCGGATCTCCTGTGGTTCTGCATTCTTGAGCAGGTAGCCGTTGGCGCCATTTTCCATCAGGTGGTAAACAAAACGTTCATCCTCGTACATGCTTAACACAAGTACTTTAATATTTGGAAATTGTTTACTGACCAGTTTGGTGGCTTCGATGCCGTCTTTGCCCGGCATGCGCAGGTCCATCAGTATCACATCGGGGTGCGATTCAGCCAGACCGCCGATCAGGTCATCACCGTTCTCCGCTTCCTGAACAAACTTGATATTGGTAAAGGGCCGCAGGGAAAGGATAACCCCCTTGCGGAATATTTTGTGATCGTCAGCAATAGCCACTTTGATAATTCCCATAGTTATCAGATATCGCTCAAAGGTAATGGTTTTGTTAACGTTCAGGAAGTTCAAGAGTTCCAGAGGTTCCAAAAAGTTCCGGAGGTTTTTGCCAACTTGTGTAACTGGTGAACTGTTCAACTTCCTCTTACTGGTACCGCTCGTCTTTTGGTAATTCGATCGTCACTTTATAATAGGTCTGTGAAATGTCTTTTTCGAACACTATGCTGCCCTGCACTACCCGGAGGCGGCTGCTGATGTTCTTCAGCCCGAGGCCTACATTGCTTTTGTTCAGTTTATCAAAATCGGCCTGTACGATGCCACGGCCGTCGTGATGGATACGCAGGTAGAATTTATCGCCATGTACATTCTGCGTGAGATGGATAAAACTGGAATTACTGTGCTTAAGGATATTGTTTACCAGCTCCTGAACAATACGGAACACCACTAATTCCTTTTCCGGTTTCAGGCGGTCCTTGTATTCATGAAAACGGCTGCTGGCATTCATGCTGCCCGATCCGCTGATCTTCTGGAAAAGGTCGTTGATAGCGGACTCCAGCCCGAAATTCTTCAGGGTGGGCGGCATCAGGCTATGGCTGATATTGCGGATCAGCTGGATGGTATCGTCAATGATCTGCCGGGCCTGGAAAATAGATTGTAACTGGGTAGCCTTATCCTGGTTCACGAGGTTTTCATTCAGGTACAGCCGGGCGGTGGCTAATAAAGGCCCTGCATCATCATGCAGGTCGGCAGCGAGACGCTGACGTTCTTCTTCCTGCAGTTTGATAGAGGCGGTGAGTAATATCTTTTGCTGCTCCTGCTCCATCTTCTGCAGGGTTTGCTGGTAGCGGGATACCCTGCGCTGGTGAAAGATAATGAACAGCACCAGCCCGATAGTGAGAATAAGCATACCAATAGTGCCGATAAAGAGCACTAAAGATACGCTGGATGGGTTGGTGGTTTGGAGAAAGAACATTGGTGCTAAGGGGTTTTGGATTTAAACCATATCTAAGTAAGGGACTGAAGGTGTTTTTTGATTTATTGTTACATGGGGTGGATGTTTAACATATATAATTACAGCAACAGCTATAAAAATATTTTTAATTATATCTCCAAGAAAAGTTAGGTACCATATACTCTCAATGTGGGAAGAGCTTATCTCATCTGCCAGGATATTAAAGAAAAAGGTACTTCCAAGATATACTAGTATGCCCGTTATAAGCCAAAAGGCACTGCTAGTAAAAATGGGGACTGTTGAATTCTTAAAATACTGGTAAAAGAAATAGAATATGTAAATAAATAGTAGGATTGTTTCTAACCCGATTGGAATCGAATCCACCTTAATTATTTTAACAAAGGAGAAGAAAATGATTAAAAAGAGAGTATAGAGAACTGAACAGGTAAAAATGATTTTTCTAAATTTCTTATCTAAGATCGAATTCCATAGCACATATGAGAAGGTCAGGTATTCAAACAAAGTATAAAAAAAGTAGTATCCCTTTTTTCCAATTATTATCTTAATATCGGAAAAGAAATAATTTAAAAGAAAAAATGTAAATAGGTAAAGGGTAATTACTGCAATAAGTGAAGTAATCTTAACTTTTTTAAATAGTAGTATTAAAAAAAGTAAAGGAAGGAGGTAGGAGTATATTAGAATATCAGTAAAAAGCTTTTCTATAAAATTGGATATTTAGTCCAAATATAGAAAAGCTTTCCAGTAATTAAAATACTTAAAAAGAAGAAAACTGATTAGTCCTCCCAAACAAATATGGAAATGTCATCCCAATCAATTCTTCTTTTAACTAAAACTACTTTTTTCATAACAGTAACGTTTTTGAGCCTTGATCAAATCGATTTGTGGGATAAAAATTGCCTTTCCGGACGGCTATTTCCACGGCCTTAAATAGGACTTTAAAGTATGAAATCAATGAAATGCAGTGCAGTAGGGCGTTTTGTGGGATTTTACCTGAAAATATACCCCTTAAAAAAGAGTGTTTTTTCTAAGTAAAAAACGTATTTTTACGAAAACAAAATTGGGATATTTACCGGGAAAATTCACGGTAAAGAAGGGGTTGTTAACAGGTGTGGAAAGAAAGATGAGATAGGAAGTATGAAGTCTGAATTCAGCAATCTGAAGTTAGGTTGATGTATAAGAACTGGATTTCCTTTTCTCTTTTAGAACCGGATATATTCTTAACCCCCCTTTAGGGGCTGGGGTATAAAAAGAAGTTGATTGACACCGGACTTTGCTATGGCCTTCATTGGATTTGGAAATCAGGTTTTGGACGGTTTTTCCCGCTTACACGGGAGCAGGATATTGGATGTTTGAGGGGCTGATCCTCGTCAATCAACTTGAGCCAAAAATATATGCACAGTCCGGTGTGCACAAGAGCAGTAATGCGTAGTGTTTGGCACATGGTTTTTACGGAAGAGAAGGTAAATTTTCAGCGGCGGATATGAAACAACAGACCTTGGCGGCTGAAGCCGGATTTCCTGATAAAGATCAATGAAGCGCTTACAGAAATGCAGAGAATAACCCCTAAAAAAAACTACTTTTGGCCTCGCAAAACTACGTATCGTATTTACTGCCACCGGCAGATCACATAAAATAACCGTAAACCTAAACCTGCTTAATACATGAATGACCAGCAGATCAAAGTAGCGATTGCCGACGATCATAAGATCTTTCGTGATGGAATCCGTATGGCCCTGAGGGATAAAGAGTACCTGAAAATATTATGGGAAGCCGAGGACGGAAAAGACCTGATGCATAAACTGAAGCTGAAACTTCCCGATGTGATCCTGATGGATATCCGCATGCCCGAGATAGACGGCATCAATGCCATCAGCATGATCCGCAAGGAATACGAGGAGCTTAAGATCATTGTACTTACTATGTATGATGACCAGGAGATGATCACCAAAATGATGGAGATGGGCGCCAATGCCTATTTGACCAAGACCACTGACCCCGAAGAGATCTACCAGGCCATCCTTACCTGTATGAACGATGATTTCTACTTCAATGAATTGGTCAATAAGGCGGTTTTGCTGAAACTGCAGCATAAGAAAACGGTCAGGCAGTTCTATCCCAATCCCGTCAAGCTGTCGGAAAAGGAACTGCGTATCCTGAAACTGATCGCCGAAGACAAGACCACGGAAGAGATTTCCAAAGAGGTTTTTCTGAGCCCCCGCACCATCGAGACCATCCGCCAGAACATGAAACAAAAAGTAGGGGCAAAGACCATCGCCGGGCTGGTGATGTATGCAATGCGTAACAAACTGCTGGAATAAACCCCGGATTTTCGCTTCAGACAAAGCTTTCAATATCTATTCTTACTTTGATTGATCAATGAGTAATATCAACGACACTTATTTTGACGGCCATTATAAGGATATATGGCGTACGATGATCCCCGCGGAGCTGACCGTCAAAGAAGTGGACTTCATGCTTTCATATTTTTCGCTCGGACCCGGCAGTAAAGTCCTCGACCTGATGTGTGGTTATGGCCGTCATGCTATTGCCCTGGCACAAAAAGGAATTGCTGTAACTGCTGTTGATAATCTCGATGAATATATCCGGGAAATAAAAGAAGTTGTTATAAAGGAATCCCTGCCTGTAGAAGTGGTACAGCAAGATGCGATCCGATTCACAAGTACTGTACAATACGACCTGGCCTTATGCATGGGTAACAGCCTGAATTTTTTCAATGCAGAAGATGCTTCTTTGTTTTTGCATAATACCTGTTCCATGCTGAAGCCCGGAGGCTGCCTGTTGATCAATAGCTGGTCATTAACGGAGATCGCTGTTAAGAGCTTTACGCCCAGATCATGGAGCGAAATAGGTAACCTGAAGTTCCTTTCTGCCTGCGAATATCTTTTTCATCCTACCAGGATGGAGTTTACTTCTACCATCCTGTCGCCTGATGGAAAGACAGAGGTGAAGAATGGGATTGATTATATTTATTCTGTTTCGGAAATGGAAACAATGCTGAATAAGGCCGGGTTTAAGATGAAAGAGATTTACAGTATCCCGGGCCGTAAAAAATTTACTTTAGGCGAACCGAGGGCTTACATTGTAGCGGAGAAGCTAAGTTGAGTTTACTAACTATTTATAAAAAATCATTCTCCCTTCCTTTAAGATATCCTTCTTCCTGTTTCGGAATATTCCATTTATCAAAAGGTAGAGGATCGGGATCCGGCTTTGTTTCTTTTTTAGGCAGAAATCTATTTTGGGCAAGTATAACCCGACGGGTTTGCTTTTTTGCTGCAGGGAGAACTGGTTCGTCAGCAGCCACAGTTAAAGGGGAAACGGGCAATCGTTTTTTAGCAACTAACATAGGCCGGTTTTTCCTGGTTCAGATTTGATTTGGCTGGCAAATTCACCTTAAGTTATTACTTCAATATGAACACAGCATTATTTTATTAAGAATGTTATGTACAGGATATTCCCACCTCCTGCCTGCCCGGTATCACAATGGTTAATTACAGGACTGGAAGGAGGGCATAAAAACAATGCAGCCTGCCTCATCCTTCGACCCCACCCAGGTCTTTGTATGTGGTAAGCTGCATGTTGTCCGGCGTCGTAGCCTTTCGCCTTTGTCCCTAAACAAAAAAAGCCCCACCATAAATAGGGCGGAGGCTTACGTTACTGTTATGAAAGAAAAATTTTATCTCTGGGTCGGTAATTTCAAAGGAACAAGGCTTAACGGTTAATCATCAACAAGGGCCGGTCATTAGGTTTAAGTTCTTCATACGATCCCCGGATTTAAAAAACGGTTGCCAGGAAAAGAAAAAAGAGAAAGTTGATTGGGTGCGGAGAGTGTCGTCTGGTTTTTCAAGGGAATTGGAAATTATTTTCTGGACGGTTTGGACATTGGATGTGTAGGATAAACGAGTCATCCTTAGCAATCAACTTTCTGGAGCAAAAATATATGCACACCCCTCTGTGGACAAGAGCATTACTGCCCGATTTCTTTTATTCGGTATTTACTGCCTGCTACGTATTTCTTCACTCCGGTATGTGCGTAGAAGTTCTTTTTTTATTGAGAAACTCTTACCAAAGAGTCAGCGGTACTTTCCGCAAAAGTGAAATCAAGTACTTCTACTATGGGATATATAACAGGATTTTTTCAATTTGCATCCGCAACAAACACTAACGAACAATTTAAAACCACCCGTAATACCAATATCAAACCCCATGAAAAATCCCGAAACCAACACTGTTATTAAAGTAGCTATTGCAGACGATCACACTCTCTTCCGTACCGGCGTTAAAACATCCCTTTCCAGCCGCAAAGACATTCAAATGGTAGCTGAAGCCGAGAACGGTATGCAGTTGCTGAACCTTTTGCGTCATATCCAGCCGGATGTAGTGTTGCTGGATATACAGATGCCGATCATGGATGGACTGGCTACATTGCCGGAGATCAAAAAGCTGTATCCCAATGTAAAAGTGATCATGCTGTCCATGCACAATGACCATTCGGTCATTTCCCGTATGATGGAAATAGGCGCCAATTCCTACCTGACCAAAGAATCAGGTTCGGAAATGATCTATGAAGCCATCCGCGGGGTGTTTGAGCAGGATTTCTACTTCAACGATCTTACCAACAAAGCGTTGCTGAGCGGCCTTCGTACCAAGCGTACAGTAGAATCATCAGCTCCTGCCGATGTGCAGCTCACTGACAAAGAGATCACCATCCTGAAACTGATGTGTGACGAGAAAAGCACCAAGGAAATAGCTGATATCGTGGACCTGAGCCCCCGTACGGTGGAAGCGATCCGCGATAAGCTCAAAACAAAGACCGGTACCAAATCTATGGCGGGCCTTGTCATGTATGCTGTAAAAGCAGGCTTGGTTGAAAGCCATTAATAGTCCGGATCTGCCCGTTTGCCCATACACCGGTTGGGAGACCGGTGAGAAGTATGTGTATGCGTCCGTCCAGGGTGATCTGTTACAAATAAGTATCGTTCGTGAATTGATATAGGTAATTATCGCCGTTACTAACCCAACAGAATACAATGCCATCCCGCCAGAGGCGGGATGGCATTTTTATTTTACTTTCAGCAAATGTTTCATGTTTACTTCAATGGTAAAATGATCCCTGCCGGTAAACCGGTATTTATGGCGGATAACAGGGGCTACCGCTATGGTGATGGTTTGTTCGAAACGATGAAAGCGATCAGGGGAAAAGTCATCCTGGAGAAATATCACTTTGAAAGACTGTTTGGCGGGTTAGACTTGCTGAAATTCCGGGTACCTTCTTTATTTACAGCTGCAAAACTCAGGAAAGAGATAGCCGCTTTGTGCCGGAAAAATAAATGTACCGGTATTGCCCGTGTAAGATTATCTGTATTTCGCGGGAACGGAGGCCTGTATGATGTAGTCAAAGGGCTTCAATATCTCATTGAATGCTGGCCCGCTGAGCCATCCGTCAACGAGTGGAATAAGAACGGGCTGGATATTGACATCTACCCGGATGCTGAAAAGAGCTGCGATAAGTTTTGCAACCTTAAATCGGCGAATTACCTGCCTTATGTAATGGCGGTACAGTTTGCCAAAGAACATAAACTGAATGATTGCCTTATACTGAATACAAAAGGACATATTGCTGATGCTACCATTGCCAACATTTTCCTGCTGAAACATAGCCTGCTGATCACGCCTGCCTTACCGGAAGGATGTGTGGCCGGGGTAATGAGAAGATACCTTGTAGAAAAATTATCATCTTCTTCAAACTTTGAGGTGCGTGAAGGTGTTGTACGCCGTAATGACCTGGAGAACTTTGACGAGGTATTCCTGACCAATGCGATGTATGGCATCAGGTGGGTAAAGCGTTTTGGCGATAAAAAATACGTGAATACACACACCGCAAGTATCTACCGGGAGCATATTGCACCGCTTTATTCATGAGACCTGCCGTCAATATTTTCTGGTTTCGCCGCGACCTGCGGTTGGAGGATAATGCCGGTCTGTACCACGCTTTAAAAGAAGGCAAACCTGTTGTGCCTGTTTTCATTTTCGACCGGAATATATTAGATGAGTTAGAAGACAAGCAGGACAGGAGAGTGGAATTCATTCACCTGGCCCTGGAGAATATACAGCAGAAGCTGGTAAAAATGGGCTCAACCCTGGATGTACGGTATGGTTTTCCTGAAGATGTTTACCGGCAAATGCAGCAGGAGTATGCTATTGAAAAGGTGTTTACCAATCATGACTACGAACCCTATGCCCGGAAAAGGGACAAAGCCATTGGCGACAGGTTAAAGGCAAATGGCATTTCCTTTCATACATACAAAGACCAGGTGATCTTTGAGAAAGAAGAAGTGGTAAAGGACGACGGGAGGCCTTATACGGTATTTACTCCTTATTCAAGACGATGGAAAGCCGTATTGAATGATTTTTACCTCCGTTCCTATCCCGTCAAAAAATATTTTTCGAATTTTTACCAGCAGCAGGTAAAGGGTATTCCTTCACTGCAGTCAATGGGTTTCAAACCGGCAAGAGAAAGTTTTCCTCCTGGCAAATGGAAAGAAGATATCATCAAAAGATACAGTACGCAACGTGACCTGCCTGCTGTAAATGGTACTTCACGGCTGGGAGTTCATCTTCGTTTCGGCACCATCAGTATCCGTGAACTTGCCAGGGAAGCGGGCGCTTTGAATGAAACCTATCTCAATGAACTGATCTGGCGGGATTTTTATCATGCGATACTCTGGCATTTTCCATATGTGGTAGGTCATGCTTTCAAAAAAGAATATGATGCGATCCGGTGGAGGAATAATGAAAAAGAGTTTGAAGCCTGGTGTAATGGCATGACGGGTTACCCGATCGTGGATGCCGGCATGCGGGAGTTAAATGCCACGGGTTACATGCATAATCGTGTACGTATGATCGTGGCTTCTTTTCTTACCAAGCATCTGCTGATAGACTGGCGATGGGGTGAGGCGTACTTTGCAAAAAAGCTCCTCGACTTTGACCTCTCTGCGAATAATGGCGGCTGGCAATGGGCGGCGGGCAGTGGCTGTGATGCGGCGCCTTATTTCAGGATATTTAACCCCTATTTACAGACAAAAAAGTTTGATCCTGATTTGAAATATGTTCGTAAATGGGTGCCGGAGTTTGAGGAATTAGCTTATCCTTTACCAATAGTGGAGCATGAATTTGCAAGAAAGCGATGTTTAGAAGTGTACACTAAAGGGTTGAAGAAATGAGTTGTTGATTTTGGGTCACAAGACATGCAAGGCTGGAAGATCAAAGGAAGATACCTTTTTTCAAATCATGATAATTATAAGTCAGACCCCTGTCCAAAAACTCCAGGATTGCGTCTTTACCATCACTACCGAGGTCCAGTGAATAAGTGGTTACATAAAGATCGATATGTTGCTTCATTACCTTTTCATTCATTTCCTGTGAGTGCCGGCGAACATAGTCTGTGATCCTGGGATAGTTTGCAAAAGCATACTGAATACTTTCCTTTATCAACTGATCGAGCTGCCTGCTGAGGCCTTCATCAATCTTTCTTTTGATGACTATTCCGCCTAATGGAATTGGCTTTTTTACATGTGTTTCCCAATACTCGCCAAGATCAGCGAGTTTTATAAGTCCCTTTTGCTGGTAAGTAAACCTGTTTTCATGGATGATCACACCACAACGAATCTCATCATTAAGAATCGCATTTTCAATCTCGGAAAACAACATGAATTTTTTATTCTTCATCCAGGGATATGCAAGAGAAAACAAAGCGTTGGCCGTTGTGTTCTCTCCAGGAATTCCGACAGGCTGATGTTGTATTTTTGCCCAGTCTTTCACCTCTTCTTTGGCAACGAACAAGGGGCCGACTCCTTTGCCTAACGCCCCACCCGCATTTAATACAATATACTTATCTATAAAGAGTGGAAGGGCGCCGTAACTGATTTTTGTGATATCCAGTTTTTCTTCCTGTGCCCAGCTATTAAGTTGCTGCACATCAGCAAGAACTACTTCAAACTCAAATCCACGGGTATCAATTTTTTTATTGACCAATGCGTCAAAAATGAAAGTGTCGTTGGGACAGGGAGAAAAGCCTAAAGAAAATTTCAAAAGTTTACGATTTAAAGTTTAAAGTTGTTATGATCCCGGCGATTTCTTTATTAAGGTTGATAACGGCCTCTTTAATATTCCATTCCTTTTTGTCCCGCTGACCAACAAAATTCGATATGCTTCTTATTTGCAGAAACGGAATTTTCTCCATCAGGCAGACATAGTGAAGGGCTGCGCCTTCCATGGATTCAGCCACCGGGTTAAACTTCTCTTTGTACAGTTTTATCATCATTTTTGAAGTGGTGATATGATTGACGGTGACCGCTTTTACCGCTTTCAGCCGGATTCTTTTCACCAATTCTTTATCTGGGTTTACCAGCCAGCCTTTGGAATAGGGAGGTTGTGTGGCTTTTACCAGCCCTGTGTCGAACATTGTCAGCAATTGATTGTTCTCCATTACACTTAAGTCGGCTATCAGGTCCTGCTTAATGATAACAACTGACCCCAAAGGAATGTTCTTATCAAAACAACCGGCGATCCCGGCCTGTATGACAAGCATTGGTTTTTTGATGCTGACCTGTTTTGCCAGCGCATACGTGGCAGACACAAGCCCGATGCCGGTGGCCAGTACATCAATGTCCTGCGCACTGTCGCTTCGGCGATAGTGATCAAGGAAGGGTTGTATTTCTTTTGCTGTGGCGGCGGCCAGGAGGATGCTCATCTGTAGATATTATCGGCGCAAATGTCGCAATTCTGCAGTAAAGAGCGATATGTTAACTTTACGGCACATTTGATATATGGTGTACCTGACAAGACTGGAACATTTTAATGCTGCCCACAAATTGTTCAACCCTTCCTGGAGTATTGAACAGAATGAGCAGGCGTTTGGTAAATGTGCCAATGAGAACTGGCATGGTCATAATTATGAGCTGTATGTTACTGTAAAAGGCCAGCCTGACCCGGGTACAGGCTTTGTTTTTGATGTCAAACAACTGAGCCTGCTGATCAGGGAACAGGTGGTAGAAAAAGTGGATCATATGAACCTGAACGTAGACGTGGATTTTATGAAAGGAAAAATGTGCAGTACGGAAAACCTGGCTGTAGGCATCTGGAATGAGTTGATGAAGCACCTGCCTGCCGGTGTTCAGTTGCATTGTGTTAAATTGTACGAGACGCCGAGGATCTATGTCGAGTATTATGGAGAATAAAGGAAACAATGAGTAAAAAGGTAGCGGTTATAAGGAAAGAACATTTCAATGCAGCCCACCGGTTATTCAACCCGGAGTGGGATGATGTGACCAATGAAAAAGTGTTTGGCAAATGTGCTTTACCACACTATCACGGCCATAATTATGAACTGGAAGTAAAAGTGACCGGTAAGCCGGATAAGAGAACCGGCTACGTGATGGATATGAAAGAGCTGAGCGAACTTGTAAAACGGGAGATACATTCCCGCTTCGATCATAAAAACCTGAACCTGGATACAAAAGAGTTTAAAAAACTGAACCCTACAGCGGAAAATATTGTTATTGTCATTTATGACCTGTTACGTCCGCATATTGATAAAAAAATGGACCTGCATATCAGGTTGTATGAGACACCAAGAAACTTTGTTGAATATCCCGGTTGAAGACCATTAACCAGCAACTAATAACCAGTAACGAGCATATGGCGTATAAAAAAACCGAACAATTTGACGAACAGGCGACCTCAGGACTGATAAAAAATTATCATGAGGCTTTGAAATGGCTGGGCGAAGACCCTGACCGGGAAGGATTGAAGAAAACGCCCGAACGATTAGCCAAGGCGATGCAATATATCACGCAGGGTTATCACCTGGATGCGCATGCTATATTGAACTCCGCCAAGTTCCACGAACCGGTCAGTGAGATGATAGTCGTAAAGGATATTGAACTATACAGTATGTGCGAGCACCATATCCTGCCTTTTTTTGGCAAGGCTCATATTGCGTATATCCCCAATGGCTGGATCACGGGTTTGAGTAAGGTGGCCAGGGTAGTGGATGTATATGCCCGTCGCCTGCAGGTACAGGAAAGGCTGACAGTACAGATCATGAATGCTATTAAAGAGACGTTGAACCCACTGGGAGTCGCGGTGGTGATCGAGGCCCAGCATCTTTGCATGATGATGCGGGGTGTGCAGAAGCAGAACTCGGTGACCACGACCTCGGCATTTGACGGGGAATTCCATAAAAACTCTACACGCAGTGAGTTTTTAAAGCTGATATCGTCGAATCTCAGCCATTAAAACTATTTTCACCGGATGGCCACAAAGATTTTTTTAGATTAAGTCTTTGTGGCATTTTTGTTTTTGCTAACGAACCGCTCATGAAACATGCATACGTTTTCCCCGGTCAGGGCTCACAGTTCCCGGGAATGGGGAAAGAACATTATACGAACAGCGCTTTTGCTAAAAAATTATTTGAACAGGCCAATGAAATATTAGGCTTTCGTATTTCCGATATTATGTTTGAGGGAAGCGAAGAAGACCTGAAGCAAACCAAGGTCACACAACCTGCCGTTTTCCTGCATTCGGTGATCGCTTTCAGAAGTATTGACCCTTCATCAGGTTCAGGATCCAAACCGGATATGGTGGCTGGCCATTCATTGGGCGAATTTTCTGCCCTGGTGGCAAACGGAACATTGAGTTTTGAAAGTGCATTATCGCTTGTAGCTGTTCGTGCCAATGCCATGCAAAAGGCTTGCGAAATGAACCCTTCTACTATGGCTGCGGTACTGGCGCTGGCAGATGATAAAGTGGAATCCATTTGTAAAGAAGTACAGGATGAGACCGGCGAGATCGTAGTACCGGCGAATTATAATTGCCCCGGACAGTTAGTGATCAGCGGATCCGTCAGGGGAATAGATATTGCCTGCGAGAGAATGAAAGCCGCCGGAGCCAAAAGGGCATTGGTGCTCCCGGTTGGCGGGGCTTTTCATTCACCTTTAATGGAGCCGGCCAAAGAAGAATTACAAGCAGCTATTGAAGCCACTACTTTTCATACCCCAGCCAGTGCGGTGTACCAGAATGTAGCTGCAAAAGCCATCATGGATAAAGAAGAGATCAAACAGAACCTCATAGATCAACTCACCGGTGCCGTTCGCTGGACGCAAAGCGTACAGGCGATGATCGCCGATGGGGCTTCCAAATTTACGGAGGCCGGTCCGGGTAAAGTATTGCAGGGGCTCGTATTAAAGATTGATAAGACGATGCAAACAGAAGGAGTCAGTTAAGTAACTTTTTCCTAAACATACAGGCTGCAGTTCACCCACTCAGGATCGAAATCAGCATTATATTTCTTGTAGAAATTGATCGCCGGTTGATTCCACTCCAGCACCTGCCAGATGATGCGGTTGAATTTCTTTTCCTTTGCTTCTTTGATAAGGCGGTCAAATAATAACCTGCCTAACTTTTTGCCCCTCATGGATTCGGTCACAATGATATCTTCCAGGTACATGGCCTGACCTTTCCAGGTAGAATAGCGGATGTAGTACAATGCGAAACCAACGACCTCACCCCCAACCCCCTCTCCGGCGGGAGAGGGGACTGCTGCTACAAAGGCCCACCATACCGGTTTTTCACCAAAACCGCTTTCCTCGAAATGCTCCAATGTTACCGTTACTTCATTGGGCGCTTTTTCATATACGGCAAGCTCATGTACCAGTTCCAATAATCTTGGGCAATCTTCTTTGACAGCCCGCCGGATGTTTATATCCATGACCTGTTTATTTTTTCCGGGTTGCTTTAAAGGTGCCGTTCGGCTGAATGAAACTGGCGGAAATAATTTCCCCCTTTTCGGTTTCTTCAAATTTTACACTGTAACCGGTCAATACCTTTAGTGAAAATTTATTTTTTTCGACAGGCACCAGTTCATACTCCGGCTGGCCTTCAATAAAAGCGTACAGTGTTTTTTCGCCTTTGATGTAAAATTTAGCTTCTGCTCCCGGGGCAAACTCATACGTGCCCGCATATTTCTCCAGTTCATCTTTCGTAACTTCTTTAGGTTTAGGCTTGCGGGTAAATTCAAGGTCTTTCAGGCCGGGTTGCAGCGGCATGGTTATATGGGTGATCTCGCCGGTGGGACTCATGTGAAACTGTATATTCAGTGAACTGCCGTTGGTGGTATCAATTCCCTCTTTCTTATCAACACCAAACGTTTCGAACACATCATAATGATAATGGCGCAGCCATACATCGCCATTGGGGGTGATCATAAAAAGTGAATCCTTTCTCAATACCGCGTCTACAGTTCCATAGCCCGGATGGTTATACAATCCTTCATACTCTTTCAGGTCATGCGATGGTTTGGTGCCCGTTTTTTTGTTGCTGGTCTTATTCTTATCAGCATCTTTTTGTGCAGCTTTGGCTTTTGCTTCTGAGGCATTGGTGCGGCCATTCCAGTCAATCCGGTTCAATCCAAGTAAGCGGTCAGCGATCATATTCCTTACGATAGAGGGTACACCCGATGCATTCTGGTTACTCAATACGATGATGCCGATACTATCAGAAGGGAAGAAACAGGTATTGGCGGAGAAACCATCAATATTACCGCCATGCTCTACACGATAATGACCGCGGTAGGACGACATGAACCATCCGAAACCATACGTGCCGAAATGTGCATCCGGGATCTCCTTATCAGGTAGGCCTGCCCTGGCTATCATTTGTGAACTCATCGCTTCTGTCACATATGTTGCCGGTAAAATTTCTTTACCATTGAACTTGCCCCCATTGATCCAGGTGATCACCCAGTTGGCCATTTCGGTCACACTGCTGTTGATACTGCCGGCAGGGCCCATACCGTCAATGTTGTAGTAATCGGTCTTTTTGATCACACTATCCTTATGTACGATATAGCCGATAGCAGCATCGCTGCTTTTTTGCAGGTCTTTAATGGTAAAATTGGAAGCTGTCATTCCAAGTGGAGTAAATAGCTTCTCTTTTACATTCTGTTCCCAGCTTTTGCCACTCAGCTTTTCTGCGATCATACCCTGCGCCAGGAACATGAAGTTGTTATATTGCCAGGTTTGCCTTAACGGGGCAGTAGGTTCCTGGTACTTTATGCGTTGCAATAAGCTGTCTCTTGACGAAGTGTTGAAAAGGTACCAGGAATAATCGTGACGGGGTAAGCCGGTACGGTGGCACATCATATCCCTTACTGTTATCTGGTTATCCAGTTCCTTATTGAAGAAATGAAGTGCAGGCAGGTATTCCCTTGCAGGTTTATCATACTCAAGCTGGTCCTCTTTATTCAGCAGACCCATCAGCGAGGACGTAAATGCCTTGGAACAGGACCCGATGGCAAAAAGGGTATTGGATGTAGCGGGTAATTTCTTTTCGTAGTCACGATAACCAAACCCCTTTGCATAGATCACCTTATTCTTACTCACCACGGCTACGGCAAAGCCGGCCGCCTTACGGTCCTTCAATACACGTTGAAATGCGGTATCAAGTCCCGCAAATGGGTCTGTGCTTTTTTTCTGGGTAAAAGCGGAAGTGGTTATCATTGCCAGCAGCAAAATGGTGAAGACGTGTCTCATGTGTGAGGTTTTATTAATGGTGTCAAGATCTGTTTTAGTTCAATGCCTGTTCAAGGTCTGCTATGATGTCCTGTATGTTTTCTATTCCCACATTCATTCTTATCAGCCCGTCTGTTATACCGTATTTTATTTTTTCTTCTTTAGGTACGCTATAGTGCGTCATGGAGGCGGGGTGGGAGAGCAGTGTATCGCAGGTGCCCAGTGAAACCGTTCTGACACACATCTTCAGTTTATTCATGAAATCAATTCCTCCCTGTAACCCGCTTTTTAATTCAAAACTCAGCATAGCTCCCGGATGCCGCATCTGTTTCATCGCTGTTGAATGATCAGGGTGTTCAGGTAACCCTGTATAATTTACTTTGGCTATGGCAATATGTGCTGATAAATATTTTGCCACTTCCATCGCATTGTGACAATGACGGTCCATTCTCAATTCCAGTGTTTTCATACCATTGATCAGGAGGAATGCATCAAAGGGATTGGCATTGCCTCCGAGTGTTTTGGCCATGGTATAGGCCTTTGTCTTCATAAACTCCACATCCCTCCCTAATAAAATTCCGCCGATAGCCGTACCATGTCCGTTCAGGAATTTGGTGGTGGAGTGAATAATAAAATCAATTCCGAAACGGAAAGGTTGCTGTAAATAAGGAGTAGCGAAGGTATTATCAGCTGCGGCGATCAGTCCATATTGTTTGGCCAGTTTGCTCAATGCTTCTATATCCACGCATTGAATAGTAGGATTGGCCGGTGTTTCGATATACAGCATCCGGATCGCCTTATCCTTTTTGATCGCTTCTTCTGCTTTGTTAAGGTCACGCAGGTCAGTGATGATGGCAGTGATACCTAATGGCGGAAGTACTTTGGTGATGATCTCTTCTGTGCCGCCGTATAATGAATAGTGAGTAAGGATCTTGTCACCTGCTTTCAGGTTGGACAATAGTAGTGTAGTAATGGCCGCCATACCCGAGGCATGAAGAATACCTTTTACCTGCAGCGGTGAGCTATTTTCCATGATCCCAAAACTTTCCAGGGCCGCTATTTTATTTTCTGCTTCGGTAAAAGTAGGGTTACCCCAACGGGAGTAGATATACCCTTCTTCCTTACCGCTGAACCGGCGCATACCTTGTTCCGCTTCATCGAATACAAAGGTGCTGCTGGCATAGATGGGTACGAGGTGTGCATACTTTGGGTCCTGCTGGTGACCTGCATGTACAGCTACCGATCCCCAGCCGGAGGGTAAGAAATCTTTGTCCATTAGTATTGATCGTATTGAGTGGTCAAAAGTAACTGATTTTGCAGCAACAACGTTAACGTGATCCTTAGATCGTTATGTATGAACTTTAAGAAAATACGGGCCGGGTTTGTGTAAAAGGCTTCCCGGTTTCATCAGGTATTCAAATCAGTTGCCATGAGAAAAGTTCTACACACTGTTTTTCTTCTTTTCCTTTTGCTGCCCTTAATTGGTTTTTCACAGATGCTGAAAGGCCGTGTTTTGAATGAGACGGGCAGTTCTGCTGCCGGTGTGACGGTTCAGTTCAGGAATAAAGCCAATATCATTACGACGAATAGCGATGGAACGTTCAGGATCATGGCGACCAAATTGCCTGACACATTGATGTTTTCTGCAGTTGGGTATGAACCATATTCAGTGGTGATCACAGAAAAAAATATAAAGGACCCGGATTTTGAAGTGGTGTTGCTGAGTAAAAGAGCAGAACTGAGCGAAGTGGTCGTGGTGGGTTATGGCGCGGCAAAGAAAAGAGATGTAACCGGTGCTGTAAGTTCTGTAAGCAGTGAGGGGTATTTAAAAGGCAGAGTAGCAGGCGTGGATGCAAAAGCAGAAAAATCCAGTTCATCAGTAAGAATAAGAGGCGCTTCTTCTCTGGCAAAAAGCGCTTATAAGGAAATGCCCGGTAAACCTCTTTATATTGGCGATACCGGTATCTATACACGGGCCAATAATCCTGCCCGGTCAAAAGTGCTGACAGCAGGGGAAGTGAATGATTTCAACAAATGGAAAATGTGGGAGGACTATACGGAGAATGAGTTTAAGGCCATGAGTGTGCAGTGGGGATTGAAATCCAGGAACCGGTACAGTGTGCAATTGACCGATAAGCAAAAAAATGCGCTGATCAATGAAGCTGTTTACCTTATTGATAAGACTATCGGGGATACCATCTGGAAGGCATTTACAGATAATACAGGCAAAGCAGAGTTATGGTCAGAGTTCTTTTCGGATAGCATAAAGGATAAGAATGTTTTCATTGCAGATGGTCGTGGTAACAGGATCTATAATCCTTTAGTATTTACCAATGGTATTAACCTGCTTGTGACAGACAAGTCGTGTAATGTTTCTGCCGATGTGGACATAGCTTTTGTGGTAGATGCTACCGGCAGTATGGGTGATGAGATCGAGTTCCTGAAACTGGAACTGGAAGATGTGATCCGCAGCACGATGGAAAAATACCAGTCACTTTCACTGAAAGCCGCTTCTGTTTTTTATAGGGATAAGGGAGATGAATACCTCGCAAAACATGTTGCTTTTAATGATGACCTTTTAAAGACACTCAACTTCATTAAACTGCAAAGTGCGGGAGGTGGAGGCGATGGCCCCGAAGCAGTGGATGATGCATTGACGATGGCACTGGATAGTTTGCAATGGAACAGTAACGCCAGGACAAGGCTGCTTTTCCTGGTATTGGATGCGCCGCCGCATAATGACGCCAAAGAAAGAATGCAGCAACTGATAGTCAAAGCTGCTGCCAAAGGCATCCGCATTGTGCCGGTGGCCTGCAGTGGTACCGATAAATCAACAGAATTCCTGATGCGTTCTATGGCGTTGGCGACAAATGGTACCTACGCTTTCCTGACCGATCACAGTGGAGTGGGGGGAAGTCATATCAAACCTACCACCGATAAATATGATGTAGAATTGCTGAACGGTCTTTTGCAAAGACTGATCGGACAGTTCCTGTATGCAAAAGATTGCAGTGTTGCAGATATGAGGCAATTTCCTGTTGATACAAAACAACCGGAAAATGTGTATGCTGTTAAGTTATATCCTAATCCAACCAATGGCAGGTTTACTATTGAAAGCAAAAGGGATATCAAAGAAATGTTCATCACAGATTTCACAGGCAAGATACTGATGCGCCTTGGCGATGCAGGTAAAAAGGGAAGATGGCAGGTGGATATCAGTAACTATCCATCCGGTGTTTACCAGGTTAAGTATATTACTGCTGATAATAGATGGGGGGCGGAAAAAATTGTCCTTTTAAGATAATATCAGAAAAACAAAGTCAGGGTTGATCAGTAATGTATGATATAGTCAGTCGTGTTTCCCGGTGAAACGTTGAGCGTCTCGTTTTTGAAAAGGATAGTATCTGCTCTCTTGTACAGCCATTTTACAGGTATTTGTGGTTCTGATTCGGCGGGAACTGTATCAATTAATACCCGGTCTACATTGGTACCGGCAAATACCCAATTATATTCCCCGAAAGCAGGAACAAATCCATTGGCGCCTTGCCTTATCCATTTTAATTTGTAAGGTGTTAACGTAAAAAGCGTGTCATTGTTATAAATATCGTTTATGTTTTTAACATGATACCGGATGTAGCCCGGTCTTTCAGCAAAAAAAGTGTCATAAGTTTCTCTTGCTAATGTAAGGCTGGGAAGGTAGCTGGGAAGGCCAAATAAAGAAACGACAGCAAGATTTTTAGCCGGTATTTTCTGCTCATATTCCCCCGTAGCAAGCTCTGCTTTAAAAATCCATGTGCCATCTACTTTAAAATCGAAATGATATTTCCCTGTATTGTCTGTTATTGCAGAATAGTTTTTGGTAGTATAGACAGGTCTTCCGTCAGGGAATTCATCATCCTTTTTTCCTTTTTTATAAGTGGTAACGGTCAGGATGACTCTTTGGCCGACCAGAGGTGTTTTGGTTACAGTGTGAAAAACAAAGCCAGAAACCGATTCATCATGGAAGCTGTCCTTTTTGCAGGAATATAAGGACAAAATAATAAGCAAGTAACAAACGATTTTCATAATTAAGGTCTGCTTGTTCTGAAGTCAAGGTACGAAACTTTTTAACAGGCGAATAGCCTTAGATGGGATCATACGCCCACTTCAGCAGTGTAGCACCCCAGGTAAACCCCCCTCCAAAGGCAGCCAATACGATATTGTCGCCTTTCTTTAATTGCTTTTCCCAGTCCCAGAGGCAAAGCGGTAATGTACCGGCGGTAGTATTACCATACTTCTGAATATTGATCATTACTTTTTCTCTTGATAGCCCCATCCTGTTGGCTGTGGCATCAATGATGCGGAGGTTGGCCTGGTGAGGAACCAACCAGGCTATATCATCCCCGGTAAGCTGGTTTCTTTCCAATAGTTCAGCGCTTACGTCTGCCATTCCTTTCACGGCAAATTTGAAAACAGGTTGGCCGTCCTGGTAAATATAATGTTGTTTGGCCATCACTGTTTCGACTGTTGCCGGTCTTAGAGAACCGCCAGCTTTCATGTGCAGATACTGGCAACCGCTTCCATCACTTCTTAAGATACTATCCTGTACGCCGAGACCTTCTTCATTCGGTTCCAGCAGAAGAGCCCCTGCGCCATCGCCAAAAATGATACAGGTGGTCCTGTCGCTGTAGTCAATGATGGCACTCATTTTATCCGCTCCCACTACCACCACTTTCTTGTAACGGCCGCTTTCAATCAACGAAGCGCCAAGGGTCAATGAATACAAAAAACCTGAGCAGGCTGCACTGACATCAAATCCCCAGGCATTCTTTGCGCCCAGTTTATCACAGGCAATATTCGCAGTAGCCGGGAAAACCATATCCGGGGTGACCGTAGCCACGATCATACATTCGATCTCTGAAGGATCAATACCTCTTTTCCGGCAAAGCTCTTTTACTGCGGGCACCACCATATCAGATGTAGCTTTTCCTTCACCTCTCAAAATTCTTCTTTCTTCTATGCCTGTCCTGGTGCGGATCCACTCATCATTGGTGTCCACCATTTTTTCCAGGTCAAAATTGGTTAGTTTGTCTTCGGGAACATATCCACCAACGGCGGTGATAGCAGCGGTGATCTTTTTGCTCATCTGTGAATGGTTAAAAATGTTGCGGGCAAAGGTACGGGGCAACAGGCAATCGGCAATAGGCAAGCCATCAGCCGGACTTATGCTTTATAGCTCATTGTCAATTGCCTGTTGCTTATTGCATTTCCTTATTTTCGCAGCCATGATCGCATACCTGAAAGGTGATTTTGTGCATAAGACCCCGGCTTCGGTACAGGTAGAAGTAAATGGCGTGGGCTATGATGTGCAGGTAAGCCTGAATACCTATTCCAGGATTCAAAGCCTCGAAAAAGGGCTCTTACATACCCATCTCATCATCCGGGAGGACGCCCATATCCTGTATGGTTTTTTTGATATGGCCGAAAAGGAAATGTTCCTGCACCTGATCAATGTGTCAGGCATAGGGGCTTCCACAGCCAGGGTCATGTTGTCCTATATGAAACCGGAGGAGCTGGTAAAAGCTATTGTTCAGCAGGATATACGGACATTGGAAGGGATAAAAGGCATCGGGAAAAAGACAGCAGAACGGATCGTGCTGGAACTGCGTGACAAATTGGCTAAACACCCCCTCGATACAAATATTTTACCTATGAAAAACAATACTTTGCAGCAAGATGCGTTATATGCCCTGACGGCTTTAGGCATCAACAGGTCAGCGGCTGAACAGGCCCTGAATAAGGTACTCGTTAGCGAGCCAGACCTCCCGGTCGAAGAGCTGATCAAAAAAACACTCCGTATCCTCTGACCTGATTTTTACCAGACTTAACTTATTGTGAGAACCATTGAACTTTAGGACTGCCCATATATTCCGTACGGTGGTAGCCATCACCTTCCTTCTTGCCATTATTTCGCTGGCTAATGCCCGCCATTCCGGCAAGCCTTCCCGCTATTCCTATAATTATTCTAATCATTTTGCGCCAACGGATTCGGTGCCGAAGCTGGAAGATCGCCGCGGAGACCCTTACAGCAATCCAAACAAGAACACCTTTGACTTCAGGGATACCGGTTATATTAAAAGAAGCATTGAATACGATCCGAAGACAAAGCAGTATTACATTGTCGAAAAGATCGGTAATAAATATTATCGTACTCCTACTGCTTTTACCATGGAAGAGTTCCTTCGTCTACAGGGCAAGAAAGACGAAGAAGAATACTTCCGCAGAAGGGCAGCGATGCTCGCCGACATGAACCGCCGCATGTTCAAACCCAAGTTCAAGGTGTCCAATGACTGGTTCAACCGCATCATGGGAGTGGATTCAAGCGGTAAAGTAAAAGTGGATATCCGGCCTTCAGGATATGTGGACATCCTGGCCGGCTACCAGGGACAGAATATCAAGAACCCTACGATACCAGAAAGAGCGAGAAGAAATGGCGGACTGGACTTCAACATGAACTCGCAGTTACAAGTGGACGCCAATATCGGCAGCAAGCTGAAACTGCCGATCAATTACAATACGCTTGCTAATTTTGAATTCGAGAACCAGCTCAACCTGAACTACCTCGGTGATGCAGACCAGATATTAAAACAGTTCCAGCTTGGTAATGTCAACTTTACGACGAAGAGTACATTGATGCCAGGTGCTCAATCTTTGTTTGGTATCAAAACACAGTTGCAGTTTGGTAAATTATTTATTACAGGTGTACTGGCCAATCAAAGGGCACAACGCCAATCACTGGGTCTGGAAGGCGGATCAGCTACGCAAACATTCTCCCTGAAATCAGATGAGTACGAAGAGAACCGCCACTTCCTGCTGGGCCAGTATTTCCGCAATAATTATAACACGGCGATGCGTGAACTGCCGATCGTGAACTCACCGGTACAGATACTGCGTGTGGAAGTGTGGGTAACGAACCGGAATGTGGCAGCTACTACCGATACCAGGGATATCGTGGCCATGATGGACCTCGGGGAAAATAACCCTTACAATGCAACATGGAATACCGGTAATACCGATCCCAAACCATTTAATAATGCCAACAACCTGTACCCAACTTTATTCAACGATCCGGATGCACGCAATTCTGCATTGGTGCAAAGCAAACTCGTTGGCCTTGGTATGGCGCCGGTGCAGGAGTTTGAAAAAGTATATGCCCGCAAGCTTCAATCCTCTGAATACTTCTTCAACCCACAGATCGGCTTTCTTTCATTGAACCAGCCATTACAACCGGAAGAAGTACTGGGTGTCGCTTATCAATACACCTATAATGGCCGTGTTTTCCAGGTGGGAGAGTTCTCGCAGGATGTGCCGCCTGATACAAGCGGTACGTCGCAACGGGTTTTATTCCTGAAATTATTAAAAGCGACTTCGCAACGTACCAATCTCCCGATCTGGAACCTGATGATGAAGAATGTGTATTCAGTAGGTTTTGGACAACTGGACAGAACAGATTTCAAGCTGGACATTCTCTATGAAGAACCAAGTCTTGGAGAAAAGAGATACCTGCCGCCGGATGATGTGATACCACAATACCAGGGACAGCCGCTTATCTCATTGGTCAACCTCGACCGGCTGAATAACCAGAACGACCCCCAACCGGATGGGGTATTCGACTTCATTGAAGGGTATACGATGATCTCTTCCATGAGCCGTGTCATCTTCCCGGTATTGGAACCCTTTGGTCATGACCTGGATTATGTATATCCCGATCAGACGACAAGGGACAAGTATTTGTATTACCCGTTGTATGATACGATCAAGGCCATTGCACAAACCTTTGCCAACCTGAACCGGTTTAAATTATCGGGTAAATCCAAGTCTTCGTCAGGTGGCAATACCGATTACCAGCTTGGTTTTAATATTCCGAGAGGATCTGTCACTGTTACTGCCGGCGGACAAACCCTGCAGGAGAACGTGGACTATGAAATAAACTATGATCTCGGCACACTGCGTGTCACCAACCAGGCGATCATTAACTCCGGCGTGCCGGTGAATATCCAGTACGAGAACCAGGCTGCCTTTGCCATCCAGCAGCGAAATTTCATGGGGTTACGGTTAGATTATATCGCCAGTAAAAAACTGACACTCGGAGGTACGATCACCCGTATAGGCGAACGGCCTTTCTTTATCAAACAATCTTATGGCGACGATCCTATACGCAATACCATGTATGGTGTGGATGCGGATTACCGCAGTGATTGGCCAAGGCTGACCAAATGGTTAGATAAACTTCCTTTTTATTCTACCAGGGAGATGTCGTCCATCAATGCGTATGCAGAAGCTGCAATGCTGAGACCCGGCCATGCGCCGCAGATCGGACGCGGAGGTGAAGGGTTAGTGTATATTGACGACTTTGAAGGCACACGTGCCTCAATTGATCTCCGCTTTCCGCTCATTAACTGGACGCTGGCTTCCACACCAAGTTTGTTTCCGGAATCAAATCTTAATAATGATCTGTCGTATGGGTACAACAGGGCTAAAATTGCCTGGTATAATATTGAGCCGGTATTGCAGGAAAGAAATAACCAGAATAATCCATTGCGCACTGACCTGGCTGAATTATCCAGGCCGGAAACAAGACAGGTACTGCAAAGAGAAATATTCCCACAGCGTACCAACGATTTCGGGCAGGGGTTGCTGACCACCTTTGACCTTGCCTTTTATCCAAAAGATAAAGGTCCTTATAATTACCGGACCACCGGGGTTACACCCAATGGCCAATTATCCACTCCTGCCCAGGCATGGGGAGGCATCATGCGCAATATTGACCAAATAGATTTTGAAACGGGCAATATCGAGTACATCGAGTTCTGGTTAATGGACCCCTTTATCAGGAATACAGCCAACCCCACCGGGGGACAGCTGTATTTCAATCTTGGTAATATTTCAGAAGATATATTGAAAGACGGCAAACGGCAATACGAAAATGGATTAAGGACACTTACCAACAATGCACCTGTTGACAATAGTTCCGTGTGGGGTACTACGCCGGCCAATCCGCTGCAGGTGACCAATGCATTCAGCAATGACCCGAATGACCGCCAGTTCCAGGATCTTGGGCTCGATGGATTGACGGATGCTGATGAGAGGATCAGGTTTGCTGCTTACCTTGTTGGCTTACCACCGGTCGCCGCTGCTGCCGCACAAAATGACCCGTCAGGCGATAACTTTAAACCCTACCGTGATGCGAGCTTTGACCAGGCCGGTACCGGTATTTTAGGCAGGTATAAAAATATTAATAACCCTCACGGTAACTCGCCGGTGGCCGATGCCAACAGCCAGTTCGTAAATGCCTTTACCCAATATCCTGATGCTGAAGACCTGAACCGTGACAATACATTGAACGAAGTAGAAGAATACTTCCAGTACAAGGTGGACATCCAGCCGAATATGATGCCCGGCACCAATTTTATTACCGACAGAAGGGTGGTGAATTATACTCCTCTTGACGGTTCCGGCACAAGGGCAGAAACATGGTACCTGTTCCGTATCCCGGTCAAGAATTTTGAAAGCAAAGTGGGGAATATTCCTGATTTCAAGTCCATCCGCTTTATCCGCATGTTCATGACGGGGTTTGAAGATTCGGTAGTGATGCGCTTTGGAAAATTGGAACTGGTGCGTAACCAATGGAGAAAATTCCAGTATGATATAGATACCAGCGGTAATTATGTCAATCTGCCCACCATTGACCCTGTAGAGGTCAATACCCTGGCCGTAAACCTGGAAGAGAATGATCAGCGCCAGCCGGTTCGTTATGTTATTCCTCCCGGAATCGAAAGACAACAGCAGCTCAGTAATAATAATGTCCAGTTGTTCCTGAACGAGCAGTCGCTTAGTATGCAGCTTTGCGGACTCGAAAGAGGGCAAAGCCGCGGCGTATTCAAGACCATGAATCTCGATATGCGGCAATATGGAAAGCTACGTATGTTCATCCATGCGGAGAGCCGAGGTACTGATCCGGAGGCCATCAAAGATTATACGTTGACGGCGGTGGTGCGCATCGGTAATGATTTCCAGGGTAACTATTATGAAGTAAGGGTACCATTAAAAAGAACGAATTGGGGTGAGACGGATAGCTTGAAGATATGGCCCGAGGAAAATAATCTTGACTTTGACCTGGAAGAACTGACACGGTTAAAGACCCGCCGGAATAATGCCGGTCTGTCTCCTTCGTTGTACTACAAAGAGACCTTACCGAATGGAAGATCGTATGCGATCCTCGGTAACCCTAATCTCGGTGAAGTAAGAGGTATGATGCTTGCCGTAGAGAATACGGCTATTGAAGCCGCCTGTGCGGAAGTATGGTTCAACGAACTTCGGTTTTCCAATATAGATGAAGAAGGCGGCTGGGCCGCACTCGGCCGGGTAGACGTAAAACTCGCCGATCTGGGTGTGATCACCCTGGCAGGTACTGCCAAAAGCAAGGGATGGGGTACACTGGAGCAACGTGCTAATGAAAGAAGCCGGGAAGATGTCCGCACCTTCGATCTCTCTGCGAATATTGATGCAGGAAAACTACTGCCCAAAAAATTCGGCATACAGATACCGGTTTATGCAGGGATCAGCCGTATTGCTATCACCCCGGAATACGATCCGTATGATCTGGATCTGAAATTAAAAGATAAATTAGATGCGGCCGGCAGTAAGCCGATCCGTGATTCTATCCGCAATGATGCGCAGGACATCACGACCATCAAAACACTGAACTTTACCAATGTCAAAAAACTGAAGACAGATGGTAAGCGGCCGAAGATATGGAGTGTATCCAATTTTGACCTGAACTATTCATTTATCCTGACGGAAAAACATAACCCGTTGATCGAGCATGATGAACTACGCAGAACAAGGGCCGCCGTTGGATATAACTATGCACCTCAGCCAAAATTCATCGAGCCGTTCAAAAAACTGATCAAGTCCAAATCAAAATGGCTGACGATCTTCAAGGATATTAATTTCAATCCTGTTCCGTCACAACTGTCATTCAGAGCCGATGTGTTCAGGCAGTTTGGCGCTACCCGTCCGAGAAATGTAGGCGGAGGACCTTATAAGATACCGGAGACATACAATAAATATTTTACGTTTGACCGGTATTACATTCTGCAGTGGAACCTTACCCGTTCTTTGTCGCTTGATTTTACTGCAACGAACAATGCCCGTATTGATGAACCTTTTGGGCGGATTGATACCAAAGAGAAAAAGGATTCTGTCCGCAAAAATCTTTTCAAAGGCGGCCGTAATACCCAATACCAGCAGCAGGCCACATTTACCTATACGGTGCCTACCCAGAAAATTCCTTTGCTTGACTGGACAACTGTACGGGCGTCTTATGCTACCCGGTATAACTGGCTGGCCGCTTCATTGCTCGCCCGTAGTTTAGGTAATACTTTATCCAACACACAGACAAGAACGATCAATGGTGAATTCAACTTTGATCAGTTGTATAATAAGTCAAGGTTCCTGAGAGCAGTAGGCAGTGCTCCTGCCGATGGAGGAAAAAAAGACGATAAGAAAGATGATAAGAAGGACGACAAAAAAACACCGGGAGGTAAAGACAGCAAGACAGCGGATGTAAAAGGACCGGATAAAAAAGCGGAAGCTGATTCGCTGAAGGCCAGCTTCGCCAAAATGACACCAAAAGAGAGAAGAAAAGCAAAGAAAGCTTTACGGAAAAAGAAAAGAGAAGAACGTCGGAAAGCAAGAGAGCTGAAGAAAAATACACCGATGGAAGTAGGCGGCGCTGTAAGAATGATAGCAGGCCTCGCCACTTCATTGAAGAGAGTGGGCGTACAATACACCGAAGATTATGGTACCACGCTGCCCGGCTACATGGATAGCACCCGTGTACTGGGATCTAATATCAAGAGCGGTAATCCCGGTTTCGATTTCATTTTCGGTTACCAGCCCGACACCTCCTGGATTAACAACTTTGGAGCAAAAAACCTGTTCTCTAATGATTCCCGTGTGTCTGCTATGATACAGCAGCGCTTCAACCAACGGTTGAATATCACGGCTCAACTGAATCCGTTCCGCGATTTCAATATTGATGTAAATTTTGACAAGACATTCGATAAGCAATATTCAGAACTGTACAAAGACACGACGGGGTCGGCGGGTTTAACAAGATTGAACCCGTATGCACTTGGCAGTTTCAGCATCAGTTATATTTCATATCAAACTCTGTTCACTAAGTTCGATCCTAATGTAGTATCAGAAACATTCAACCAGTTTGAAGCGAACCGGGTAACACTATCACAACGTCTTGGTGCCAAGAATCCTTACCAGAACGGGAACGTAGATGCAGATGGTTATTATGAAGGTTACGGCCGCTATGCGCAGGATGTAGTGATACCCGCTTTCCTGGCTGCTTATACAAAAAAAGATCCTAATAGTATAAAGCTGATAAAGAACAACAACCCTAAACTGAATTCTAACCCGTTCTCCGGTTTGATACCCAAACCGAACTGGACCATTACTTACAACGGCTTGTCAAGAATACCAGGCCTGGAAAAAATCTTTACCAATGTTTCGATCCGTCACGGGTATCACAGTACGCTTAGTATGAACAGCTTTAATACAGCTTTGCTGTTCCAGGATCCGCTGCGTGTCAGTTATCCTTCTTTCCGTGATACGCTTACCGGCAATTTCATTCCTTATTTCTTAGTGCCTAATATCACTATCCAGGAGCAGTTCGATCCGCTCATCGAAGTGGACATGACCTTTACCAACCAGTTGACCACGCGGTTTGAGTTCAGGAAGAGCCGTACGCTGAGCCTGAGTTTGATAGATTACCAGTTGTCGGAGAACCGCTCAACCGAAGTGACCTTTGGGTTTAATTACCGGAAAAAAGGAATGCCGCTGATTAAAAAGATCGGTAAGATGAAACTGGATAACGATGTGACCTTCCGGTTTGATTTCAGCCTGCGGGATGATGCTACGGCCAACAGTAAACTGGACCAGGGAACATCATTTGGTACATCAGGGCAAAAAGTGATACGCATAGCCCCTTCCATTGATTATATCCTGAACAAGCGGGTCAGCCTGAAGCTCTATTTTGAGCAGAACAGGAATATACCCAAGATCAGTAATGCCTTCCCGATCACCAACACAAGAGGTGGTGTACAGATCAGGATATCGCTGGCACAGTAAAAAGCAGGTTATTTATTTTTCTCTGCCTCTTTTGAAGCGAGGTATTCTGTGGGAGTCATTCCGAACTGTTTGTGAAAGCTCCGACCGAAATGGGTTTGTGAACCGAAGCCTGCCATGTCAGCAACCTCATAGATCTTATATTTTCCCTCTGCCAGTAGTTCAGCGGCTTTTTTCAGGCGGGTGATATTAATGAGTTCGTTGGGAGAAAGATCAGAAAGGGATTTTATTTTCCGGTACAGTGTGGGCTTACTCATATTCATGAATTTTGCCAGCTTCTCTACATCCAGGTCGGCATCTTCCATATTCTTTACTATACAATCATTGATCTTTTCAAGGAAGAGTTCATCTGCTTTTGAATAGGCAATGCTTTTGATATGCACCAAAGGGGAGCTGGCGAAGTATTCTTTGATCTTATTCCGGTTGGAAAGGAGGTTAGCGATCTGTACCTGCAGGTATTCAGGGGAGAATGGTTTTTCAATATATGCGTCAGCACCAAGCTCCAGGCCTTCTATCTTTGATTGTAGTGTATTTTTCGCCGTCAGTAATATTACAGGTATATGACTGTATTCAAAATTTGTTTTGATAAGCCGGCAAAGCTCAAAACCATCCATCACCGGCATCATCACGTCAGATATAAGCAGTTGTACTGCATGGATATTGAGCAGTTCCAGTGCTTCCCGGCCATTCAATGCTTTGATCACCGTATATTTTTCGTTGAGCTCATGCTCAAGAAACTCCAGTATCTCCTCATTGTCGTCGGCTAATAAGATCAGCGGCTTCATGGTATCTTAGTTGTCCTGCCTTAAAGGTATGGATAATGAAAAAACATTCATGTTGTCTTCCGGCTCTTCAAGGCGGAGAATTCCTTTATGAAGTTCCGTCAGCGAAAGCGACAAAGCCAGCCCGATCCCTGTTCCCTTTTGTTTTTCCGTTTCCTTCAGCCTGAAAAAAGGTTCAAATATTTTTTCTTTCATTTCCATAGGCACCAGGTACCCATCATTTTTTACTTTAATGGTAAAGACAGTATGACCGGGCGCCGGGGCAAGAATATGAAGTGCTGCTTTTTCACTTGCGTATTTGACCGCATTACTCAGCAGGTTGGTCAGTATTTTAGTAAATGCATCAATATCAATATATGCGTATATCTCATCGGATGGAGCTTTCATAGTGAATGTTAAACCCTTTTGCTCAGCCAGTGGCTTGAAACTGTTAAAAATATCTGCTGCGATTTCTGTGACGTTTGCCTCTGTAAAATTCAGGCTGAAACCTTTTATTTCTGTTTGCCTGAAGTCAAGCAACTGGTTGGTCAGGTCAACCAACCGTCCTGTATTTTTTTCCATGATGCGCAGGCTGTCTTTTATCTCCGGCATGTCGCCTGCTTTTCTGACTACCTTTTCCAGAGGGCCTTTGATAAGGGTCAGCGGGGTTTTTATTTCATGGGCCACGTTTGTGAAGAATTTCATTTTGGCCTCATACAGTTCTTTCTCTTTGGCTATCTCGAGCTGTTCCAGTTTTCTCCTGTTCTTTTCTTTCAGCCGCAGATGATAAGCCCTGGCAAAATACCATATGAGGAACAGTATAAATGCTGCATAGAAAGTATAGGCCCATTTGCTGACCCACCACGGGGGTAATATCTCAATTACCAGGCTTGTTTCTTTAACGTTCCATTCCCTGTTATTGCCCGCAGCTTTCACTTTAAATACATAAGTACCGGGCGAAAGATCAGTAAAATAAACCTTCCGGTTAGTCTTCAGGTAGATCCAGTCCGCATCAAGGCCTTCCATTTTATACGCATATTCTGACATTTCCGGGGCGGTATAGCTCAGAGAAGCAAAATCAATACTAAAAGTGGACTGGCTATGCGTTAATGTGATCTTATCGGTGAAAGTAACAGATTTTTTAAGCGGGGATCCATTTTTATTGATCACTAATTCCCGGTTGTTTACCTGGAAACCGGTGATATAAACGGGGGGAGAAAAATTCTTTTTATCTAGTTTGCCGGGATGAAAACTGATCAGCCCTTTTACACTTCCGAAGTACATGATACCGCTGTTGTCTTTGAATGCTGAACTGAAGTTGAACTGGTCGTTCAGCAGGCCGTTCGCCTTTGCATAGACCGTTACCTGTGCGGTGGAAGGATGGAAACTGACCAGTCCTTTCGTGGTGCTGACCCAGAGTTTTTTAGTGTCATCTTCGGCAATGCTTAATATAAAGTTGGAGGGAAAGCCATCAGCGATCGTATATCTTTTAAAAGAATTCGTTGAAGGCTCATACCTGCAAAGTCCTCCTTCTGTGGCAAACCATAGGTTACCCCGGGAGTCTTCGAATACCTTATTTACCCGGTCATGGCTAAGTGAAGTTTTATCCTGAACGTTATAGAGCAGGTTACCGCTTGTTTTATTCTGCGCATTGTAATAATACACGCCATTGCCATAAGTGGCCGCCCACACTGTACCGCTCCTGTCTTTCAGTATGGAGGTATACCAGATGTGTAATGGCATATCCGGAAGAATGGAAAAATCATCTGTTTCCCGGTTGTATAAGTAAGCCCCGATAGTGGTGCCTAACATGACCTCTTTATCCGGCGATTCGTAAATACAATAAATAAAGTTACTGCGAAGGGCATTACTGTCATTGCCTTTGGAATAATGCCGGATCACTTTACCCGACCTGATATCCATTACATCAAGCCCGTGTTCAAATGTTCCGATCCATAATTCATCACCCGTGGCCAGCAATCCATGGATATTGGTGTAAGCAATATCTTCTTTTGAGCCGGTAGGCATATAATTGGTGAACAGGTTATTGGCAGAGGTTAGTTTATTTAAACCGGCATCTTCCGTACCCATCCATAAATCGCCATACCTGTCCTGGATAATCTCTCTCACTACGTTGCCACTGATGGAATTCTTGCCTTTTTCTGGAAAGTATTTATGAAATGTGATGGTTTGTTTCGGATAATAATTGATACCACCAAAGTAGGTGCCTGCCCATATTCCTCCTTCTTTGTCCTTGCAGAATGTATAAACGGCATTATCAGATATCGAATAGGGGTTATTGTATTCTTTATGAAGATTCATATTTTTCCCGGTCGCAAGATCATAAATATAAATGCCCGATTCGGTGGCGATCCAGCATTCTTCATTACTTACCTGCAAAAAATCCCTTGCGAATATTTCTGTTTTATCGGCATTGAACGTAAGGATATCTCTATAGTCTCCGGTGGATGTGTTGAAAAGTTTCACACCCTGGTTAGAAGTACCGGCCAGTATATTGCCGTCTGCTGTGGGATAGAGATTCTCGATCCAGTTAGATACCGTTTTGGGTGAGCGGTTGAAAATATCATAGCTGGAGAAGTTGTTGTCAATGGGATTATATTTTTTTAACAGGCCACCGGAAGTAGATGCCCATACTGACCCGTCGGGAAAGGTGCAGATAGCCGTGGCTTCGAAAAAATTTTCTATCGTAAACTGCTGAAGTTTTTGACCGGCAATATTGTATTTAAACAGGTTAAAATTTGAAATGAACCATAGATTACCCTGGCTGTCCATTTTAATATCTGTTACCGGGGCCATGAAAGGGGTGGGGAGTATAATAAAACTTTCATCTGTTTCATTGTACCTGTATAATCCTCTGTCGGTGCCTGCCCACAGCGTGTTATTTTTATCCGTGTAAAGCGAATGAATAAAATTGTTACCGATACTGGTACTGTCTTCCGGGTCATTTCTGAAAACCTTAAAGGTGTAACCATCAAACCTGTTGAGCCCGTCTTTGGTACCAAACCACAGGAAGCCCTTACTGTCCTGCAGGCAACAAACTACCGCATTATTGGAAAGCCCATCCTCTACCTGGTAATGCCGGAAATAATAGGGCTGGGCATACGCATACAGATTGATTGCAAGTGAGAGTACAACAATTATTTTTTTCAGTTTCAAGCGATTGGTGTTACAGTAAAAGTATTTTAGTTGGTAATGCAGCATTCCGGAGTATTATACAATGAACGATTTTATCGAAATTCTGATACAAATTGAACATAGGACGGAAAATATTTGTGTCAATTTCACACTTATTAAGATCACTGGCTGCTAAATTATACGTTTCATGCGATTGCTCTGTCCTTTGTTGCTCCCCGGCAACCTGAAAATTATGCAATTTGTCCCTCCCTGTAATCAACCAGGAAAAGGAAATTCCGGCAATCGTTTTCATCATAAAAATATTTTGAAGACAGGAGCGAACTGCAAAGTTTGCTTTCACAGGATATTGTATTCTCTATTGTAAAATTTTCCTGCTGATACATGTAATATGCTTATACAAAAACCAAAACGATGCAATATGAAAAAAAGAATGAGACATCCGGTACTGGTAAAACATCTGACCTGCCTGCTGAGTATTATGCTGGGTCTTTTGATCACGACAACGGCGTATGCTCAGACCACAGTCACCGGAGTGGTGGTAAATAAGGACGGGGCGCCGGTTGCCGGGGCTACCGTTTCTGTAAAGGGAAAAAGGATCAATACCGTCAGTGGAACTGATGGCAGGTTCAGTGTTCAGGCTAACACCGGTGATATTTTGCAGGTCACATCTGTCGGGTATGATGATTATGAAGTGAGGATTGGAGATGATAAGAATATTACCGTTTCACTAACTATGAAAATAGAAACACTGGAAGACCTCGTAGTAGTAGGTTATGGAACTGTTCGCAAAAAAGATCTTACTGGTGCAGTAAGTGTGGTGAATGTAAAAGATGCAAAAAAGACTGCCACCTATGATGTAGCCAAGATGCTGCAGGGACAGACTCCCGGCGTAAGTGTTCATGGCTCCGGTGAGCCCGGCGGGTTTGTGCAGATCAAAATAAGGGGTATTAGTTCCCTGGTAAATAATAATCCGCTTTTCGTGGTGGATGGTGTGATGATCGGTGCACCCTTTGATATTTCGCCGGATGATATTGAAACGATACAGATATTAAAGGATGCGTCCGCAACGGCCATCTATGGGTCACGTGGCAGTACAGGTGTGGTGATCATTACTACGAAGAAAGGGAAAGCTGGTAAAATGCGTGTGAATTACAATGGGTATGCAGGCATACAGAGCATTGCAAAAAAATGGGACCTGACAGATGCGGCCGGTTACCGGAAGATCACCAACCAGGCAGAGGTGAATGCAGGATTGAGCATTGCACCGGGCAATGATCCGACCAGTCCGTCCTATATAGGCAATGTGAATACGAATTGGCAGGACGAAGCTTTCCGCACGGCTACGATACAGGACCATAATGTAAGTTTTTCCGGCGGATCGGAGGCAATGACCTTTAATGCGTCACTGGGATATTTTGATCAGACCAGCACTATTGAAGGGCCGCAATCGTATAAACGTTACACTGCCACACTGGGAGTGACAGGTAAGAAAGGTATTTTTTCTTACGGGGCTAAAGTTTTTTATACCAATTCTCATAAGGTCAACCCCTTTAACGGATCCAACAGCAAGGCTGTGTTTGGCGGTGCATTGACAAGTTTGCTTGGAACCATTCCCACTATCCCGGTAAAGGACCCCAATCGTCTTGGTGGTTATGGAGGCGCAGACAATATTACTCAACGAGCTATTACATTAAATGTGATCGGGCTGAATAATCTCCTGAAGAATGAAGCAGACAGGGACCGTTTTCTTGGGAATGTATGGGGTGAAGCAGAGATCATCAAAAACCTGAAGTATAAACTGAATGTAAGTTTTGACAGGGGGCAAGAAACAGGTTTTGCATTTGAACCCAAATATGATCTCGGCTGGTATTACCTTAATAATACTTCGTACTTATTCAGAAGAGTAGGAACCAGTACCACTAACCTGATCGAGAACACATTGAATTACCGGATCACTAAGGGAAAACATACCGCAGAAGCGCTGGCCGGTTATACTTACCAGAAGGATAAAGGCTCGCACCTGACGGGGAGTGGTATCAACCTGCGTGAACCGTACTTCTACACTTTTGATGCCATTGCGGCTGCCTCCGATAAAACACTGACCAGTGGCAGTGATGCCTCCACTATTCTTTCCTATCTCGGAAGGTTAAGTTATAATTACGATGACCGTTATCTCGTTACTGTGAACTATCGCAGAGATGGATCATCGAGATTCCCGGAAGCTAACAGGTGGGGTAACTTCCAGTCATTCTCAGGCGCCTGGAATGTGCATAATGAAAAATTCATCGAATTGCCTGAGATCATTAGTACATTGAAATTGAGAGGAGGCTACGGTGAAGTGGGTAACCAGAATATCGGGAACTATCTCTACCAGTCCTACATCAATACCAATGCAAGCTATGTATTCAATAATGTGTTGGCTCCCGGTGCTACAGTAGTTACACTGGTTGATCCCGGTATCAAATGGGAAACAAAGACCACGACAAACGTTGCGGTGGAAGTAGGCTTGTTAAATAACAGGTTGAACATAACGGCGGAGTATTTCAAGAATACCAATAATGACCTGCTCGCCGGTGTGCCAATTTCGTTGTCTATCGGTTCATTTCCCTGGGATGTGACCACCAACGCCGCTTCTATGGAGAATTCAGGAATTGAACTGACAATCGGATACAGAGGAAGTATCAATGACTTTACTTATGATATTACCCTGAACGGTAATACGCTTAAGAATAAACTTTTATCCCTGGGTCTTAATGGCGTACCGATTTACGGTAATGCCAGTAAATCTGAACCAGGCCGTTCTGTCGGCGATCTCTACGGTCATACAATGATTGGTATTTTTCAAAATGCTGCTGATGTAAGCGGTTCTCCTTCACAAACCAACGCTGCACCCGGCGATGTGAAATTCCAGGATACGGATAAGAACAATATTATCAATGATGAGGATCGTGTTTATCTCGGAAGAGCTATCCCTAATCTTTACTATGGTTTAAATGTGAACCTGGGCTATAAGAATTTTGATTTTTCCATGTTCTGGCAGGGCAGCGCCGGCAATAAGGTGTATAATGCCGTTTACCGCGACCTGATGATAGAGCAATACAGCAACCATCATGTAGACGCACTGAATTTCTGGACCGTCAACAATACCAGTACAAATATTCCCCGCCCGGTAATTGGCGATCCTAATGCCAATGCAAGAGCATCCAACAGGTTCGTGGAAGATGGAAGCTATGTGCGGCTGCAAAACTTTCAATTCGGTTATACACTCAAACCGATGGCTGGCCTGAAGTGGCTATCCAATACCAGGGTGTACCTGTCCGGACAAAATGTGATTACACTGACAAAATATAAAGGTCTTGATCCTGATTTTACAGGTGTTGGCAACGATGGCTTATTCAGCCGTGGATTTGACCAGGGTTCATTCCCCAACCCAAGATCATTCATGGTTGGCGTGCAACTTTCATTATGACCCAAAACCGAATCATCAATTCAAGACAACATTAAAAATCATGAAAATGAAAAAAATACTGATCATAGCTACAGGTATCATCTTCATCGCGGGATGTACCAAGCAACTGGAACAGGTAAATCCCAACTCTCAAACCTCTGCCAGTTTCTGGAAAACACAGGCAGATGCTATTGCCGGTATCAATGCTGCCTACAGCAGTCTTTTGCCTGATGGCGGTTATATGCGCTGTACTCCTTTGATGCTGGATACACGCGGAGACGATGCGAAGAGTAACAGCCCCTGGGACCAGATGTACAATACCGGGAAGTTTGCATTGAACTCCGGCAACATTGCCATCTATGGCTGGACATACGAAACATATTACCAGGGGGTACTTCGTTGCAACCAGGTACTGGATAATGTTCCTGGTATTGATATGGATGCTGCATTGAAAGACAGGATCATCGGGCAGGCTCATTTTATGAGAGGATTATATTATTATCATCTGGTGAATTTTTTCGGACGTGTGCCATTGATATTACAAGTACCTGAGATCAGCGGTTTCAGTGTGCCGCAGGCTACCGTAGAGCAGGGATGGAACCAGGTGATCAGCGACTTTACAGAAGCTGCAGGCAAGTTGCCTGTTAAATACAGTGATATAACAGGGCCCGATAAAAATGATCTTGGCCGTGCCACCAAAGGAGCCGCTATGGCATTTTTAGGAAAGGCTCATTTGTTCAAACCCACTCCTGATTTTGCAGCGGCTGCCACGCAGTTCAAAGCAGTAATGGATCTGAACATTTATAATCTCATGCCGAACTACAATAATAATTTTCTTGAAACAAATGAGAATAATATAGAATCGGTTTTCGAAGTGCAGTTCAGCCGTGATGCCGGTGGTTCTGAATTAGGCTGGGGCGGCGCTCCTCAACCAGGCTGGGGTAAAACTTCCGCCCGTGCTATTACCTATGCCCCACGGGCATTTGGATGGACAGATGTGCAGCCTACCCGATCGATATTCGATGAGTTTCACCAGGAAAAGACAACGACTAATGCGGTTGATCCCAGGATACTGGCTACCATATTCTATAATGATACAATTGATACGCACCTGCCCTCTACGCCTATGTACACCACTACTTTCCAGGCAAAATATGCAGCCAATCCTGCAGATTTCAATGACCTGTTCTGTAAAAAGTATCAGAACTATAGTGGCGGACGGGCAGATGAATATGACTGGCGTTCGGGCATTAATGAACGGCTTATTCGTTTTTCTGACATCTTATTGATGTATGCCGAATGCCTGAATGAACAGAACCAGACTGCCCAGGCATACCAGCATATACAACGGGTGCGTACCCGTGCAGGATTACCTGACCTGGCAACTGTAAGACCTAATATGACGCAACAGCAGATGAGGGACCAGATCGCCCATGAAAGATTGCTGGAGTTTTGTCTCGAGGGTCATCGTTTTGATGATATTCGGCGCTGGGGCTGGCTAAAAGATGCAGCCAAACTGGCTGTATTAAAAGCAAGAGATCCGGAATTCAACTCCTATGCTCCGGGCAGGGAATATTTCCCTATTCCGCAACGTGAGATTGACCTGAATCCCGGCTATACGCAGAATTCCGGTTATTGATTTTTTAAATATTTCTGTGACAGGGATGAACTATGCTTTGTTTCAGGTTCTGCTTTGCAAAGTGATAGCAGATGATGAGCCGAAAGTTCCGGGCAATTCGTTATCATTGGCATGGCTTCCTTTGCAGCGGTGGTGCTTACTTTTAAATGATAAAATGTGACGAGACTACGTTTTGTAATATCTGTTCTTTTGCCAGTCTTGGCTGCAGGGCTTATGCTGTCGTCGTGTAAAAAGAGTTCCGGGGGAGGCGGTGATGATCCTTATACGCCACCGGTTACTCCGCCATTTGATATCAATTCGATAAACGACACATATGGATCGCTGGCGCCATTTGCCAATTACCTGAAGTGGGGGCCCCATAATGTACATGACCCGGCCATTATCAAAACCGGCGAATATTATTACTGCTACAGTACGGATGCGGGGTATGGCATAGATGTCAGGTCCGGTATACAGATCAGAAAATCCAAAGACCTGGTGGAATGGACATTTGTGGGCTGGGTATTCAATAGTTTACCTGTGATGGGATCGAATTTTATCACACAGGGAGGTGGCGCTCCTTTTAATTCATTATGGGCGCCCTGCATTGTAAAATCGGGAAGTGAATACCGCCTGTATTATTCTTTGTCATGCTCATTACCACGGTTGAGTGCGATCGGGCTGGCTGTTTCCTCATCGCCGGAAGGGCCCTGGTCGGAAAGAGGACTTGTAGTAACCTCCAAAAATGATAACAGCGTTCAGACAAATGCAATTGATCCGTCTGTTTGTATCACACCAGGGGGTGAGCACTGGATGGTATATGGTTCCGCATGGGACGGGATATACTCTTTGAGATTAGACCCGGCCACAGGCCTGGCATTATCAACCGGTGATAAAGGCATACGGGTTGCCAACAGGGGATTTACCAATTCTGTGTATAATGGCAATATAGAAGGCGCCGATCTTATTTATAATGCACAATTAAATAAATACTATTTGTTCATTGCCTATGACTGGCTGGAGACAAAGTACAATGTCCGTGTGATGAAAGGGGATAACCCTAACGGGCCTTTTTATGACTTTAATAATGTCAATGCCAATAATAATATTGATCATGGACCAATGATCATTGCACCCTATAAATTTGCAGGCCATAGCGGATGGCAGGGAGTAGCCCATTCCACTGCATTCAGTGATGGTAATGGCCAATACTTCATTGCCCACCAGGGCCGCCCCGGCGTAGATAAATATTATATGAACCTGCATGTACGTAAATTGTTCTGGACGACGAATGGCTGGCCGGTGGCATCGCCGGAGCGCTATGCCTGGGAAAAAGATTCACTGATATCGCAGGCGGATATTATTGGTGACTGGGAACAGATCATCCTTGGATATTCGGTAGTGCCTGGCTACTCTGCAGAACAAACATCACCTGATTTTCAGAATGCTGTTGCACTGACAATTGGGGCCAATGGTTCCCTGAATGGTAATACTGCCAATTCGTGGGTTTATCTTGCGCCCTGGCTGGAGCTAAGATGGGCGAATGGGTTTACAGACAGGGTATTCGTGCAGAAAGGGAGGGACTGGGAGAATAAAAAGAGTACCATAATTTTTTCCGGGCTGAACAATACCGGAACTGCTATATGGGGAAAGAAAAAGTAATACAGGTATAAAACTTTATGATAAATTGATCTTGTAATGAAATCCAGACAGTTTTTATTGACAGGGCTTGCAACAGGTGTGCTGGCATTTTTTTCTTTAGCACAAACAAAGAATACTATTATTTCAATACAGGCAGGTAAACCCTATGCCGAAGTACAACCCGCTATGTGGGGTGTATTCTTTGAAGACATCAATCTTGGAGCGGACGGTGGTATCTATGCGGAATTGGTCAAGAACCGTTCATTTGAATTCCTGAAACCGTTGATGGGATGGAAAGTGGAGCAGAAACCTTTTGTGGAAGGGGCTGTCACCATTTTGAGCAGGCCGGATAATACTTCCAATCCGCGTTTTGCCAGGATAAAAGTTAATAATGCCGTCAGCGGGAACCTGAGCATGACCAACGAAGGCTTTCGCGGCATGGGTGTAAAAAAAGGCCTGCGATATGATTTTTCGGTCATGTACAGGCAATCATCAGCAGGCGTGAAGATGCATATTGAACTGCTCAGTGCAAAAGATGCGGTCATCGGTACGGCTGTACTGACTCCTGCTGCAACCGGAAATAGCTGGAAAAAAGAAGCTGTTAGTTTTCATTCAGCGGAAACTGAACCAAAAGCAAAACTGCGAATATGGTTTGAAGGAACAGGTGTGATTGATCTCGATATGATCTCGCTTTTCCCGGAAGATACCTGGAAGAAAAGACCCGGAGGCATGCGAGCCGATATGATCCAGTTACTGGCTGATATGAAGCCGGGCTTTATCCGCTTTCCGGGTGGATGTATCGTAGAAGGCATGGACCTTTCTAACCGCTATCAATGGAAGAAAACAATAGGTCCCGTTGAAGAAAGGCAGCTCATGATCAACCGGTGGAATATTGAGTTTGCTCATCGGCCCACGCCTGATTATTTCCAGACATTTGGTCTTGGTTTCTTTGAATACTTTCAGCTGGCAGAAGATATCGGTGCAGAACCTTTGCCGATATTGAATTGCGGTATGGCCTGCCAGTTCAATACAGCAGAGTTGGTACCGCTTGATCAGTTGGATCCTTATGTACAGGATGCGCTGGACCTTATTGAATTCGCCAATGGTGATGTGTCTACAAAATGGGGCAAGGTAAGAGCCGGTATGGGGCACCCGGTGCCTTTCAATTTAAAAATGCTGGGAGTGGGCAATGAGAACTGGGGGCCGCAATATATTGAACGACTCGCCATTTTTCAGAAAGCCATTCAGGCAAAATACCCGGCAATAAAACTGGTAACGAGTTCCGGCACTGATCCCAATGGGGAACGATTCGATCACCTGAATAGCGAATTGAGAAAAATGAAAGCGGATATCATTGATGAGCATTTTTACCGTAAACCTGAATGGTTTTTTGAGAATGTGAGCCGCTATGATAATTACGACCGTAACGGCCCAAAGATATTTGCAGGTGAATATGCAGGACAAAGTGTAAGGACAGCCAGCGGTGAGAATAAAAACAATGTACGGACCGCTATTGCGGAAGCGGCTTTTCTTACAGGCCTGGAAAGAAATGCAGATGTGGTGGTGATGGCTTCCTATGCACCTTTGTTTGCCCATGTTGACGGCTGGCAATGGACGCCTGATCTCATATGGGTGGATAATCTCCGTAGTGCAGGAACAGTCAACTATCATGTGCAGAAATTGTATGCCACCAATAAAGGAACGCATGCCATACCCGCTCTGTTAAATAATAAAGCAGTAACAGGACAGGATAGTTTATACGCATCCGCCGTTTTTGATAAAGGCACCAATGAAGTGATCATCAAGATTGTCAATGCTTCTTTTGCTGAGAAGACAACCGGTTTTTCGATAGAAGGAGTAAAAAAACTATTACCGCAGGGGACGATCACTGTTTTAACCGGACAGCCGGACGAGGTCAACTCGCTGGATACCCCGTTTGCTGTAAGTCCCGTTGTGACAACGGTACCTGTAAAAGGGAAAAAGATAGATGTGGCCTTGAAACCGTTCTCATTCACAGTTATCAAGCTGGTCATGAAGTGATCAGAAATAATCGCAGATGCGATACTTTTTTTTCATAGCTGCTTTTTTTCTTTCTGGCCTTCTGTGCGCACAGGAACAGCCCAATACCATACCGGTACATGACCCTGTGATGATCAAACAGGATAGTATCTATTATTTGTTTTGTACGGGACGTGGTATCAGTGTATGGTCGTCAAAGGATATGCTGAACTGGAAGAGGGAGAGACCCGTGTTTGATACATTGCCCTGGGCAGTGCAGACGATCAAAGGATTCCGCAACCATATCTGGGCGCCTGATATTTCTTTTCATAATGGCCTGTATTATCTCTACTATTCTGTTTCTGCCTTCGGAAAAAATACTTCCTGCATTGGAGTAGCAACCAATAAAACCTTACACCCCTCATCACCCGATTTCAAATGGACCGATCATGGAAAAGTGATACAATCTGTTCCGGGAAGGGATATGTGGAATGCCATTGATCCCAACCTGGCGATGGATGAAAAAGGCATACCCTGGCTGGTATTTGGGTCTTTCTGGAATGGAATGAAACTGGTGAAACTGAACGGTGACCTGAGGTCTGTTGCCCGGCCGGAGAAATGGTTTACCGTAGCAGCAAGACCCCGGAACTTTATTTTACCTGATTCTGTAGCCGGCGACGCTGCAATAGAAGCACCATTTATCTTCAAAAGGAATAACTACTACTACCTGTTTGTGTCTTTTGATTATTGCTGTCGCGGTGAAAAGAGCAACTACAAGATCATGGTGGGGCGTTCGGAAAAAATCGAAGGCCCTTATACTGACAGGGATGGTGTGCCCATGAATACAGGCGGCGGCTCATTGGTGCTGGAGGGAGATAAGAACTGGCATGGAGTGGGGCATAATGCTGTAGTAAGTTTTAACGGAACTGATTATCTCGTTTTCCATGGCTATGATGCAAAAGACAAAGGCCGGTCAAAGCTTCGCATCGAAAAGATCAACTGGCTGAATGAATGGCCGGTCGTGACAATAAACAGCAATTGAAAAACAAGGATATTCAACGCTGGAAAATTTCATTTTGACCATATATACCCTGTCGCCTATCTTTGCACATGGCAACAAGAAATTCTCTCTCTGACAGCAAATCCCTCAAATTTTTCGGTGAAGGTCTGACGTTCGATGATGTGTTATTAATGCCCGGCTACAGTCAGGTATTACCCCGTGACGTAGATATTTCCAGCAAACTGACAAAAGATATTACGCTGAAAGTGCCTTTATTATCTGCAGCGATGGACACGGTCACAGAAGCGACCCTGGCTATTGCATTGGCCCGTGAAGGCGGTCTCGGTATCCTGCATAAGAACATGACCATTGAAAAACAGGCAGAACATGTGCGTAAGGTAAAAAGAAGTGAAAGCGGACTGATCATTGACCCGGTAACGCTGACTCCCGATGCTACCATCGGTGATGCATTGCGCATCATGAGGGAAAATAAGATCGGCGGTATTCCTATTATAGATAAAGATAGAAAGCTTGTCGGGATCCTTACTAACCGTGATCTGCGCTTTGAAGACAACCTCAAACGCAAAGTAAGCGAGGCGATGACAAAAGAGAACCTCTTCACCGCACCGGAAGGGACCGATCTGAAAAAGGCAGAACAATTATTCAAACTAACAAAAGTTGAAAAGCTCCCGATAATCAATAAACAGGGAAAGCTGGTTGGTCTTTTTACATTCAGTGATATCTTAAAATTAAAGAGCCATCCGAATGCCGTGAAAGATGGATTTGGAAGATTATTGGTAGGTGCTGGTATTGGTATCACCAGGGATATCTTAGACCGGGTCTCTGCACTGCAGCAGGTGGGGGTGGATGTAGTAGCACTGGATAGTGCACATGGACATAGCAAGGGAGTGATCGCTGCTTTGAAAGAAGTAAAGAAGAATTTCAAAGGCATTAATGTGATCGCCGGTAATGTAGGAACAGCTGCAGGCGCCAAAGCATTGGCAGAAGCGGGAGCAGATGCGGTGAAGGTGGGGATCGGGCCAGGCTCTATTTGTACCACACGTATTGTGGCAGGTGCCGGTGTGCCGCAATTGACGGCGGTAATGGAGGCCTATTCGGTTTTGAAACAAAAGAATATTCCGTTGATCGCTGATGGAGGTATCCGCTATACAGGTGATATGGTGAAAGCGCTGGCCGCCGGCGCCAGTTGCGTGATGATGGGAAGCATTTTTGCCGGAACAGAAGAAAGCCCGGGTGAAACTATTATCTATGAGGGAAGAAAATTCAAAGAGTACCGGGGTATGGGTTCTTTAGGAGCCATGGCCACAGGCAGCAGCGATCGGTATTTCCAGGATGTGGAAGACGATGTCAAAAAATTTGTACCTGAAGGGATCGAAGGACGTGTGGCCTATAAAGGAACGTTACAGGAAGTAGTTTATCAATATACCGGCGGATTGCGGGCAGGGATGGGTTACTGCGGCGCAAAGAATATGGCCGAACTGAAGAATGCCACTTTTGTCAAGATCACCAATGCCGGTATGCGGGAAAGCCATGCACACGATATCGAGATCACCAAAGAAGCGCCTAACTATAGCAGGAGATAATGATGAAGAGGATAGCCATGGACATGGATGGGGTAATGGCCGATCTGTATGAACAGCTTTTTGACTGGGACGAGAAGGATTCGGGAAAAAGAAAGACATGGGATGATGTGATTGGCAGAAAGGAAAAAGAAACTTTCCCGCTGATACGGCATTATCTATTCCGCGAAGGTTTCTTTCGTACCATGAAAGTGATGAAGGGGTGCCGTGAAGTAGTGGAGCAGCTCAATACAAAATACGACCTCTATATCACCTCGGCTGCCACAGAATTCCCGTTGAGCCTGCCGGAGAAACAGGCTTGGCTGAATGAGTATTTCCCTTTTATTGGCTGGCAGCAAATGGTGTTCTGCGGATCGAAGCAGATCCTTCAGGCTGATATCATGATTGACGACCATTTCAAGAATCTTGATGTCTTCAAAGGGGAAATGAGCATTCTCTTTACTCAGCCGCATAATGTTCATGCAGATAATGGTAAGCATATACGGGTGCATACCTGGGAGGAGATTGCAAACCTGTTATTATAAAAAACAGGCTGATATAATCCTGCCAGCCTGTACATGAAAACCTGCGCTTGTTCTATTCTTCCGTTACCATGAATGTGATCGGTTGTTTGTGATAGGATTTTACCTGCCTTCCGTTTTGAATACCGGGCTTCCATCCTTTGGCTTTTCTTAAAACACGCATTGCTTCCTGCTCCATACCATAACCATTATCAGTCAGCGCTTTCAGGTCGCTGATATTTCCTTCCTTGTCCACTACGAACTGGATCAGCACGGTGTATTTGCCAGTAGGGGCGCTGTTATCAACAGGTACATTGGGATTGAGATTTTTTATCAGAAACTTTTCCCAGTTGCCATCATATTGAGCAGGTATCTGAACGATAGTCACAATACCCTCATAGTCGTCTTCTTTTGGTGCTTCAATGATTCTCTTGTTTTCATCCGGGATGGTTGGTTCGGAAATGCCGATATCTTCAATACCGTCCCGCTTAAAATCAGCGATCGCCGCAGTTCTCAATTCATCCTGTGAAGGGGGTGGTTCCTGTACCTGGTCGTCGTCGGTAACAACAAGCTGGGTCAGTTTTTCAGTCTGTACCTGCTGTGGTTCCGGCTTTTTAGGCTCAGGTAAAGGTTCAGGTAACTTTTCTTCCTGCTCGATGTTCGTTAATGTCACTTCTTTGTACTCTAACCGTCCCGGTTCTTTGGGCTTAATGGAGTTAGCTAACGCAGCGCCTGCAAAGGCTAAGGCTGCAACTGCAAAAGTGAACAGCATTGCTTTTTTGATACGCTGCGGATAAGTGACGCGGAGTTCATAAGCGCCGTACGCTTTGTTGCGGTCATCAAAGATGATGTCCAGCAAATTGGCTGAAAGGATTTGTTTTGGTTCCATGATTATACATTTTATCATGAGACGAACCAATAAATATTTTCCATAAAGAAAAATATCCGCCAATCGTGTATGGAAAAAACCTGCAGGATCATCACTGCACAATCATCCTGTCTTTGCGGCGTCTTTGTTCTTCAGGCTGAATCGCTGGTAATAGAAAGAAAAGAAGAGTAATAATATACCGATCACTAAGAAGGAGATGATCTTCTGTACCGTAGTGAACCGGGCGCTGTCAAAAATGACCAGCTTGCCAAGGGTGATACCGGTCAGTAATATTCCTGCCAGCCTGGGCCAGGCAAAGCGGGTAAACACACCAAACAGGAAAAGCAGTATGGCCAGTACGATCCATAGCAGGGTGACAGTGAGATTATCCCATTGTAAACTGATGAAGAGTACCAGCAAGATCACTGCCTGCCATGACAACAACCGTTGCAGTATGACCTCGCCAGGAAATATCTTATTGCATAGTATAGCCATAATGGCTAAAACCAAAGCTGTGATAGCTGTGACAGGCGCTGCATTGTCAGTGAACCATCCATCGCCGGACAAAAGAATAGCAGCCAGGTAAGCAGCCGTATTATTAATGATGAGCTGGCGTATATCAGCCGGCAGCAGGTTCTTTTTATAACGGATAAGATCAGCCAGTGCGGAAACCAGGAACAATACATAGAACGCAAGCATGAAAGCGATACCGGTTACAAACTGAGCTTCAGTATATCGGGTGAAGCACCAGCCGGTAAACAGAAACCAGGTGATGAACAATGCCAGTTGTTGCATCAGTTTCCATGACCTTCGGAAAGAGATATAGGCTACACCCAGGTTGATCAGGAGGATATACGAAAAGAAGAGTTCAAATCTTTCTGTATTGGCGCTTACCAGGAATGGGATGCCATAGGCGCCTATCATACCGAGTATGGCGATCTCCTGTTTGTCATAGCTGAAAGCAGCAAATACCGTATAAGCTGTCAGCGCCACCATGATGCCAAAAGCAGCTATGCCCGGAACAAAATGATAATAGACAGCCGCGGCATATGTAGTGAAGTAAAGCGAGGCCATGCCACCGCTGAATAAGATGGCGCTGAATAACGGGTATTTTTCTTTTAGCCTGAGCGAAAGAACAAATAAAGTAATGCCGGCTGCATAAGCCAGTGTAATACGCAGGGCTTCCGATATCAGTTCTTTATCTATGGCATATTTGACACCGATAGATAACCCGGTGACAAGGACAACGATCCCGATAATATGCATTAACCTTAAACCAATGTATTTCTCAAACCCGCCATGTTTTGCAGCAGCTTGTTCAGAATTAATTGTTGAAGAGGGAGTTCTTTCTTCTGTGTATGGCTGGTCATTATTTAATTGTAACTGACGCAGACAGGCCTGCAGGGAAAGCAACTCTTGCTGAAAATTGTGGAGATCGTTCGTCAGCCTGTTTACCTTTTCCTGTATATCTTTTATCTCCTTTTCTTTGCTCATAGCGCTCTGTTTCGGTATTGTAAAATAATTAAAAATGAACAGTGCCTGCTTTTGTGATTGTTAAAACAACAGGCAATCCACTATTTTTACACAAAACAATGACTGTGCGCCGTTTCAGCTATCTTTTTATTGCTTTGGCCGGAGCTGTTCTATTGTGGGCCGCATGGCCTGTATCGCCATTGACCATTCTTATTTTCATTGCCTGGTTGCCGTTATTATGGATCGAAGACCATGTCAGCAACTGGAAGAAATTATTCGGGCTTACCTACCTGCATATGCTTGTATGGAATATCCTCGTGACATGGTGGGTGTCCAACGCCAGCTTACCCGGTGCATTAGGTGCTTTCTTTGCCAATAGCCTGATCATGTGTGTGCCGTGGATACTGCTTTATTTCACCAAAAAAAAATTCGGACGATGGATAGGATACGGTTCACTGATCGTTTACTGGCTCACATTCGAATACATTCATCACAACTGGGAACTGACATGGCCCTGGCTGACACTGGGCAATTCACTGGCCATGCACCCGGAGTGGGTACAATGGTATGAATACAGCGGGACCACGGGTGGCAGCCTCTGGATATTGCTCAGCAATGTGCTGGCTTATGCCTTGTTCGCCGAATACAAGAGTAAGGGAAGAACCAAAAGTTATTACATCACGATGATCAGCTGGGTATTGGTGCTGCTGGTCCCTATACTTAGTTCCAGGTGGATCGCATCAGGCGAGAGAAAGTATGTACAGGCGGCTATGGACAAAGCAGGAAAGAATGTAGTAGTGGTGCAGCCGAATATTGATCCTTATACAGAGAAATTCACCGGTGATATCGAATCACAGGTACAGAAACTGATCGTGTTGTCCGAAAAAATGATTGATGATGATACACGCTTAGTGATCTGGCCCGAAACAGCCGTACCTGCGCAGGTGTGGGAAGACGAGATAAAACATAATTTCTTTTACTACCCGATATGGTCATTTATTGACCGGCATCCACAGATCAGTTTACTTACTGGTATTGACAGTTATAAAAAATACGGAACAGATAAAAATAGTGCACCCAAAAGTGCCCGCTTTGAGCCTTCTTCCGGTGTGTATTATGATGCATTCAATACGGCGGCATTCATAGATGCAGATACAGTGATAGATCTTTATCATAAGGCCAAACTGGTTCCGGGAGTGGAAACGCTGCCATCGTTTTTAAGTTTTATGGGTAAATGGTTTGAAAGTTTTGGCGGCATCAGCGGTACACTGGGCAGGGATTCTGAAAGAAAAGTATTTACTACCTGGGACAAATATTATAAAGCGGCGCCTGTCATTTGTTACGAGAGCATCTTCAGTGATTATATTACGGAGTATATCCGTAGGGGAGGCAATCTTCTTACTATTCTTACCAATGATGGCTGGTGGGGCAATACGCCCGGCTACAAACAGCACATGAACTATGCAAGATTACGGGCTATTGAATCCAGGAAATGGGTGGCCCGAAGCGCCAATACCGGGATCAGTTGTTTTATAGATCCGCTGGGAAATGTGATTGACCCGCAGCCATGGGATACGGCGTCTGCAATCAAATTAAATGTTCCTGTTGACGGACGGCAAACCTTTTTTGTGAGGCATGGTGATATACTGTCAAGAGCGGTAAGCGTCATCAGTATTTTACTGATCGTGATGAATATTTTTGCGTGGGCAAAGAGAAGGTTTAAGAAGTTTAAGGTTTAATAGTTTAATGTTGTTGATGTGGAAAAGCAATTGTTACTATCGGGAAAGAAAGTTTTTTATCGTATTACAGGCAATGGTAAGCCTGTTTTGCTTGTCCACGGCTTTGGTGAAACAGGTGAGGTATGGAATAGCCAGATTGATCATTTGAAAGATAATTTTCTGCTTATTGTTCCAGACCTGCCCGGCAGCGGTCAGTCGGATATTATTGAGGATATGAGCATGGAAGGAATGGCAGACACAATGAAAGCCATCATAGATGCAGAGTCACTGGAGAGGATTGATTTTATTGGTCACAGTATGGGAGGATATGTTGCTTTGGCCTTTGCAGAAAAATACGCGGAGTCGCTATTTTCTTTCGGACTTTTTCATTCCACCGCCTATGCAGACAGTGAGGAGAAAATGGCTATCCGTCAAAAAGGGATTGCGTTTATCCGTGAGCATGGCGCCTTTGAATTCCTGAAAACGGCCACGCCCAACCTGTTTTCTCCGCAGACAAAGGCTGAAAGGCCTGAAATAATAGACGAATTGGTGGCGGGCCTGAACAACTTTTCACCCGATTCGCTCGTTTTGTATTATCAATCAATGATTAAGCGGCCCGACAGGACCGCCATTTTAAAAACATCCGGGGTGCCTGTACTATTCATAATGGGAGAATACGACAATGCCGTTCCGCTGAAGGATGGTTTAACACAATGCCACTTGCCTGAGCGGGCATCTATTCATATCTTACACCATTCCGGCCACATGGGTATGCTCGAAGAAACAGAGAAGAGCAACCGGTTGCTGGAAGAATTCCTGAAAGAATCCTAAACCTGCATTCGAATCCGTTCAATGAAACGCCTTTTTGTCACTCTTATCATCCTGTTATCGTTGCATGCATCTTATGCGGCGCATATCATTGGCGGTGAGATGAGGTATGAATATGTGGGCCCCGGTGTAGCCCCAAATTCTAAAATATACCGGATCATCATGGTGCTATTCAGGGGAGATGCTACGGGGCCTAACGTAGCGGACCTGGCACCTTCCTATATTATCGCTATTTACAATAATGATAATAACCAGAAAGTAAGGGGTACGGCAGGCAGTACCGGTGATAACTGGACGATCAGTAAAATTTCATCTCTTCCTAACCCATCAGTGCCTATTATCTTACCTACTTGTATCCAGGGTGCTCCTGCTTTGAATTATACTTATGCCATTTATGCTATGACCATTGAATTGCCGGACAATCTCAATGGCTATACAGCTGCTTTCCAAACCTGCTGCAGGCTTGCGGGATTGATGAATGTGGCCAATAGCACCGGCTCTACTTACAGTTGCAGAATACCAGGCACCAACCAGTTAGGAACAGGAACAGATAATTGTCCTTCTTTCAAATTGCCGATAAATGTTATTTGCAAGGATGCTCCTTTTACATTGGATTTCGGGGCAATTGAAGTTGATCCGAATGATTCGTTAGTATATAGTTTATGTGAAGCATTTAATGGCGGAGCTTCTACCAATGCGAGTTTTGATGATCCTGCGCCGCCGCCTTATGCATCCGCTAATTACAATTTACCTTATAGTGGTACTAATCCTTTCGGTACTTCTGTAAGTATTAATCCACAGACAGGTGTTATCTCGGGCATGGCACCGGACTTCGGACGATACGTAGTTTGTGTTTGCATCAATGTGTACAGACAAGGAGTACTAATAGCCACGCACAAGAAAGATCTGATCGTGCAGGTGTCTGATTGTACGTTAACAGCAGCTAACGCAATGCCGGATTTTGTTACTTGCGACGGGTTCAATGTACAGTTCTCACATACAAGTAATGGTGCTAATTCTGTTTTCTGGGATCTTGGAGATCTTTCTACTCAGGGTGATACTTCCAGTTCAAATACTCCCACCTACACATACAGCGATACCGGTCGTTATACTATCAAATTAGTAATTAATAGGGGTACAGGATGTGCGGATTCGACTTATCGGACCATTGGAGTATATCCGGGCTTCTTTCCTGATTTTACCAATACAGGCATCTGTATTTCCAATCCCGTTCAGTTCAATGATGCTACTACTGCTACCTATGGGGTCGTAAATGGATGGAGATGGAATTTTGGCGATCTTACTACACTGGCTGACACATCCCGTTCACAAAATCCTTCCTGGCTTTATGCCGGCATCGGACCAAAAGATATTACACTGATCGCTTCCAGCAGCAAAGGATGTCGGGATACGATCACCAAATCTATTACGATCATTGATAAACCTCCGATCACCCTTGCTTTTAAGGATACCTTGATCTGTGTACCCGATGCAGTACAGTTGCAGGCAAGCGGTACCGGTGTATTCAGCTGGACGCCGCTGACAAATATTGTCAACGCCAATACAGGTACTCCAACTGTTAACCCGACCTCCACTACCTGGTATCATGTGCAACTCAATGAACAGGGATGTATCAATACAGATTCCGTGCAAGTAAGGGTCGTGAGTTTTGTGACCCTGAATGCGATGCCGGATACTATTATCTGTCTTACCGATTCGGTAAGACTAAATGTGGTGTCTGACGGGTTACAATATTTGTGGAGCCCTGCTGCATCGCTGAATGATCCAACACTGAAGAACCCAATGGCTTTGCCGACGGGAACCTCCACGCAATACACCGTGATCGCCCGTATCGGGAGTTGTACTGCCCAGGATAATGTAACCATTACGGCCATTCCTTACCCTGTTGCTAATGCGGGCAATGATACCCTTATTTGTTATAACCAGCCGGCATACCTGAATGGCTCTCATAACGGAGTTTCTTTTGCCTGGTCACCCACCGGCTCGCTGATCAATGCCAATACACTTAATCCGACTGCTTTTCCTGCGGATACAACTGCGTATGTTCTATCTGTGTTATCAGACCAGGGTTGCCCGAAGGCCGGCACAGATACCGTAATAGTAGCTGTATTGCCAAAAATTGTTCCTTTTGCTGGTAATGATACCCTCGTGATCGTGAACCAGCCATTGCAATTCAATGCCACCGGCGGTACCAGTTATCAATGGATTCCTTCGACCTGGCTGAATGATCCTTCCATCGGTGATCCAATAGGTATCTATGGGGCCAATGCTGACAGCATACGTTATACGGTATTGGTATTTAACCAGGCGGGTTGCTATGATTCTGCTTTTGTGAAAGTGACGGTATTCAAGACCAACCCTTATGTATTTGTTCCTTCTGCCTTTACACCAAACGGGGATGGGTTGAATGACCTGATCCGTCCTATTGCCGTGGGGGTTAAAAGGATCAATTATTTCAGTATTTACAATCGCTGGGGACAGCTGCTGTTTAAAACCACCACTAATGGCCACGGCTGGAATGGCCGTATAAAAGGGGTACCGCAGGCTACCAATGTATTTGTCTGGATGGTCAGTGCGGTGGATTACCTCGATAAACCCATTTTCCTGAAAGGGACCGTAACACTGATACGGTAACGCCTTTCCCTTTTTATTTAGACACCTGAACAACTTTACTTCCGGAGATGCCGATTCTATTGGCTGTATTATAGTTTTTTCAATGGGTAGTAAAATTCCGTATCCGTATGCTTGCCGGGAAAAATTATAATGGGCATGCAGGGATAAAGTTCGTAAATTCATAGTCTCCACCCTGGTCCGGACCAATGAGATAAACCAATACTGTAAAACTAACCGGCTGCTGAAAGATTTTTTAGCAAAGACATGAATGCCATTTTGACCCGGCCAATGAAACGTCTTGTAATTGTAATAGCATTTTTATTTACGGCTATCCCATTGCTGGCAAACCATATTACCGGCGGGGAGATGTTTTATACGTATGCAGGTCTTGATGCCAGTGGCAATCACCAGTATGCCGTCACCTTGAAATTATTCAGGCGCTGTGGCAACGAAGGGGCCCAGTTGGATGGCGCCGCTGCTATAGCGGTATTTAGCAAACTAAACGGAACGATGATATGGAGCAGTTCTATCGCAATGGCGCGGCGGGAGTTTCTTAACCTGGTGTCGCCGGGCCCCTGTATCATCGGTTCTCCTATAGTTTGCTATGAAGTGGGTTTTTATGAGTTTACCGTGGCCTTGCCTCCGTCGGTCTCCGGTTATACGATCACTTACCAGCGTTGCTGCAGGATCGCAGGCATTAATAATCTTGCCGGTTCCAGTAACGTCGGCGCCACCTATACCGCGGATATCCCCGGCACCAATCTGGTAGGTAATGGCCCGGTCAATAACAGCGCCCGGTTTACGGGAATTGATACAGTGGTGGTATGCAGGGATAATTATTTCACCTATAGTTTTGGCGCTACAGATCCTGATGCCGGCGACCAGCTTACTTATTCTTTTTGCGATGCCTACGTAGGCGGCGGCCAGGGCCAGGGCACAGGTACAAACAGTCCGGCACCTAATCCTCCTGCAGGCCCTCCTTACTCAAGCGTTCCGTATGCCCCTCCTTACAGCGGTATCCAGCCATTGGGTGGAAATGTAACGATCAACCCGAATACTGGTTTGATCACCGGGGTTGCCCCTTCTTTCGGTTTATATGTGGTAACTGTTTGTGTAAATGAGATCAGGAACGGGGTGGTCATCGCTACGCAAAGAAAAGATCTTCAGATAAGGGCGGATGATTGTGATGTGGCCCGGGCTGTGCTTAACCCGGAATATGTAGAATGCGGCGGTCTTACTCTTTCATTTCAGAATGAAACCCCGCCCAACCCGATCATCAATTCTTTTTTCTGGGATTTCGGCGATCCGGCCAGTGGTATCAATAACACTTCCGCTTCATCAACACCTACGCATACTTTTTCTGCACCCGGTGATTATACAATCAAGTTAGTTACTAATCGCGGGCAGGAATGTTCTGATTCTACCACAGCGATTGTAAGGGTTTGGCCGGGTTTCTTCCCGGCATTCACTTCAGCCGGTATTTGTTTGCGGAATCCTGTACTATTCAATGATGCCACCACTACCAACCACGGGTTTGTGAATAGCTGGCGGTGGAATTTCGGTGACCTTACCACACCGGCCGATACGTCCCGTTTGCAAAATCCGAATTGGACGTATGCCGATACCGGCTCGAAGGTGATCACCTTTATTGTGACAAACAGTAAAGGCTGTATAGATACGCTCACAGATACTTTACAGATCATTGACCGGCCCCTTATCACACTGGCATTTCGTGATACACTGATATGTGTACCGGATGCGGTGCAGTTGCAGGCAAGTGGTACAGGTGTGTTTAGCTGGTCACCGGGAATAAATATTGTCAATGCCAATACGGCCACCCCCACGGTAAACCCGGCATCTACTACTACCTATTATGTGCAGTTGGATGAACAGGGCTGTATTAATACAGACTCGGTCAGAATACGGGTAGTAAATTTTGTTACGCTCAACGAGATGCCCGATACCACCATCTGCCGGACGGATACGGCACAACTCCGGATAAGCAGTGATGGCTTACGATATAGCTGGACGCCTGCTTCATCGTTGATAGATGCAACGGTACAGAATCCTCTGGCTATTGCGGGTACTACCACTTTATATACCGTTACAGCAAGGATCGGCAGTTGCAGCACAACAAGAGATATCCAGGTCACTGCTATTCCTTATCCTGTTGCCAATGCAGGACCGGATACCATTATTTGCTATGGCCATTCTGCTTTTCTGCGTGGTTCGCATGACGGGGATTCATTTACCTGGTCGCCTGTCAGCACCTTACTTAATGCAAACACACTGAATCCGACAGCATATCCCAGGTCAACAGCTTCTTACATTTTATCGTCACAAGCTAACCGTGGCTGTCCTAAACCCGGCCGGGACACAGTGCTGGTAAGAGTAATGCCAAAGATCAATCCGTCTGCAGGAAATGACACATTGGTAATAGTAGGGCAACCTTTACAGTTAAACGCAGAAGGCGGAATCAGTTATCAATGGACACCACCCACAGGCTTGAATAATCCTTTGATCAAAAATCCTGTGGGCATATACCCGGCTGAAATTGACAGTATCCGCTATACTGTACTCGTATATGACAGCATCGGTTGCGTGGACTCTGCTTTTGTGAGAGTGACTGTTTTCAAAACAAACCCTTATGTTTTTGTTCCAACCGGGTTTACGCCTAATGGTGACGGATTGAACGATGTACTCCGCCCGATCGCAGTGGGGGTGAAAGAAATAAAATACTTCGCAATATATAACCGGTGGGGGCAATTGTTGTTTAAAACCACCACCAATGGGCATGGCTGGGATGGACGGATAGGAGGAATGCCGCAGGGTTCCAATGTATTTGTATGGATGGTAAGCGCTGTGGATTACCTGGATAAGCCCATCTTCCTGAAAGGAACATCCACACTGATCCGGTAGTATGATCATTTCATAAAGACTCACCGGAAGTAGTCAGTAATTAATAATCACTCATTACTATCTTCGCCATTTCATACTTCAGACCTCATACTTCCTTTTATGTCAAAGATCATTTTCATTACCGGCGCTACATCAGGGTTCGGGAAAGCCACGGCAGAAAAATTTGCAGCTAATGGCTATGACCTTATTTTAAATGGCAGAAGAACTGACCGGTTAAACGCCCTGTGCATTACGCTGGAGAAAAAATATAATATTGCTTGTTTTGCATTACCATTCGATGTAAGGGATGAAAAAGCAGTCATGAATTCAATCAGCGGGTTACCCGAAGAGTGGAAGAGTATTGACGTCCTGTTCAATAATGCCGGGCTGGCGCTTGGCCGTGATTATTTTGACGAAGCCGACCTGAATGACTGGAATATCATGGTGGACACGAATGTAAAAGGATTTGCATACGTAGCCAAGGCTGTATCTCAGTTAATGGTAAAAAGAAATGCTTCGACGGGCTCAGCAGGGCATATTATCAATATGGGTTCGGTGGCGGGTAAACTCGTATATGAGCGGGGCAATATGTACTGTGCCACCAAATATGCGGTGGACGCCTTGAACCAGGCCATGCGTATAGACCTCCTGAGGCATCATATTAAAGTGACCGGGATACATCCGGGTGCAGCCGAAACAGAGTTTTCCCTTGTCCGGTTTAAAGGGGATGAGGCCACGGCCAAAAAGATATATGATGGGCTTGTACCGCTTAGCCCGGAAGATGTGGCAGACGTGATCTGGTATTGCGCCAGCCTGCCGCCACACGTCTGCATCAACGACCTGACCATTACCTGTACCCGCCAGGCTGACGGTATCTATTTTTACCGCGGAAACTGATAAATAATCGTAAAACTACTTGCACTCCTGAAATATTCTTTCTACCTTGATCGTTCCTCAATAATTCGTCCCGTTTCCACTGTCCTCCAAACCTCCCGTGCTTTTACTAAGAAAATACTCTCAATATCCTGAGATTCAATTCTTAAAATTTAAGTTCTGGGAAAATGAAACGTATTTTTATACAGTTGTTCCAATTCTATTTGAAAACCTCTATGAAGAGACCGTACCTTTTTATACTCGCTTTTTTTGTATCCAGTATTTCCTCCTTTTCGCAGGATGTTATCCGCTTGCAATCATGCAAGGATGATCTCATCAGCAAGCAGGTGGACAGTCTCAAGAACTTATATTCCAAAGATGGGTTTTCGTTACTGAAAGAAGCTTCCATAAGCATGGAAAGCGAATACGAGATGCCGGTGATCGTTCCGCTGACACAGGGAAGCTGGTACCAGTTCGTTTTTATCGGTGATTACTCATCACGCCTTTATGAAGTGAGAATGTTTGACTGGAATGAGCGGCAGGTGATCTTTCAGCAAAAAAGATGGGGCGATGTGGATGGTAATATTATTGCCTATTCGTATATCCCTAAGTTCTCCGAGTTTCACATGATGAAACCGGTACAGGTGAACAAGCAAAAAAAGAAGAACCTCTGTGGTTATGTCATGCTCTTTAAAAAAGCAAACACTGACGAAGGTGTCAGTGTTGCTAATTCTCAATAACAATAACCAGGCTAAGATTTTCTAAAACACGGGTACAAGTACATGTGACTTGAATGTCTCGATCACTTTCTTAATATCTTCAGAACTCATCGGTACGTATAATGGCAGAATGATACTTCTGTCTGCAGCATCTTCTGATACAGGCAGCAATGCATCCGCATATTCTGTTTTATAGGCTGTTTCCCTGTGAGTCGTCATGATGCCTCTCCTGGTGGCTACACCTTCATCGAGCATTTTCTGCATCAGCTCATTACGGCTGACCGGACAGGTATCTTTCAGGTAAATACTGTATGACTGGTAGTTGCTGAAGTACCCCTCTTCTTCTGTTGGCAGCCTGATGAAATCAATATACCTGAATGCTTCATGATACTGCATCGCTATCTTTCTTCTTTCTTCTACTATCCAGTCCAGTTTTTCCAGTTGCTTGATGCCGACGGCGGCCTGTATATCCGTCATGCGGTAATTATAACCCACCTCAACATGATCTTCAAAGATCACTTTGGCAGATTCATGGCGGACACGGTCGTTCACAGACATACCGTGTTGTCTCAGTAATTTCATCCTTTGATAATAGTCTTCCCGGTTGGTAGTGATGAAGCCGCCATCTCCTGTTGAGATCACTTTTCTTGGATGTAAGGAAAAGCAAACCAATTCAGAGTGACTGCCGATCTTTCCCCCTTGGTAAGCAGACCCTGCTGCACACGCGGCATCTTCGATCAGTTTAAGGTTATATTTATCTGCCAGTCTTTGAAAAGCATGAATATCAGCAGGCATGCCAATCTGGTGTACTAGCAGGATCGCTTTCGTTTTCGACGTAATCTTTCGTTCGGTATCCTCCACGTCAAGGTTATACGTTTTCGGATCCACTTCTGCGAATACTGGTTTGGCTCCCACATATTTTATTGAATTGGCCGTAGCCACATAGCTCATGGAAGGGCATATCACTTCATCGCCTTCTTTCACGCCTGCAACGATCATAGCAAGATGCAGGGCCGTGGTACAATTGGAAACAGCTACGGCATACTTTGCGCCGGTATACCGGGCAAACTTTTCTTCAAACTCTGCTACTTTAGGTCCTTGTGTGATCCATCCTGTCAGGATAGTATCATAAGCTGCCTGTGCTTCATCGGCTGTTAAGTAGGGCTTGGCTATAGGTATCATAAATCTGATTTAATGTTTAGGGTTCAAGGTTTAAAGTTCTTTTTATGCACTATCCTGTATTAGCTGGCTGTGACGTTGATCTTCGAGAAATACCAGTCGGTCAGTTCTTTCATTCCCTGCTCCAGGCTTACTGTCGGCGTGAAGCCCAGTAGTTTTTTGGCTTTGCTGATATCTGCCAGCCTTCTGCTTACCGGGTTATAGGAAGTCTCTTCCCTGAATTCAGGAGTAAGTGTTGAATCGTTTACTTTCAATAACACATCTAATAAGCCTTTCAGGCTTGTCTCTTCACAATTACCAATGTTAAATGCTTCATCTGTTACATCAGCCTGCAGCGCAGCAATATTGGCTTTGGCAATATCCCTTACATATACAAAATCCATGGAGGTAGTGCCATCGCCATAGATCAGCGGGCTCTTGCTGTCGCGGATACAGTCCAGCCATTTGATCATGACCTCGGTATATTTGCCATCAGTATCCATCCTGGGGCCATATGCATTGAAATAGCGAAGGGCAACATAATCCAGTCCGTACATGAACTTGTAACTTCTGAATAATTGCTCACCCCACATTTTAGCAGCACCATAGAATGTCTGGTTATTATACGGATTATCCGTTTCCGGGGTAGGGAAATGCTGTGCCAGGCCATATACAGATGCGCTGGAACTATAGATCACTTTCTTCACTTTATGCTTCTTACACAGCTCGGCCACCTCAAAAGTGGATTTCAGCATTACTTCAAATCCGTCTTTAGGACTGGCTGCACAGGCATTGATACGCAGGGCAGCCATATGGAAAACATAATCAGCCCCGGCAATACAATGTTCCAGTTTGATGTTGTCGCGGATGTCGCCCTCGATGAACTGGACGACCGGGTTGTCAATGAATGACTTCATATTCTCCCGGCTGCCACGGATGAAGTTGTCAATAATGATGATCTTTTTGGGCTGAAGCGGTATCAGCTCTTCTACCACATACGATCCGATAAAACCGGCGCCACCGGTCACTACGATCACACTGTCTTTGATTTTATTAGGCATGTTGTGTATTATTTAAACTTAATAGAATGATTCCTGATATGATTAACGTAAACCCGATGAATGAAACAAGGTTCAGGTGGTCTTTGAAAATATAATAACCTGCTATCACTGTCAGTACAAAGTTGATCCCTGATGATACCGGAATGACAAATGTGAAGTTGGCCGATGAAAGTGCTTTGAATATGACCAGCATTGAAACAAATATCAGCACGAATGCCCCGATCACCTGCACATTCAGCAGTAAACTGATCCACTGGTTCAGGCTGGTCAGTGTTTTGCCTTTTAAATTCCATTTGATGATGGCAGCACCTGATACATTCAGCAGGGCATATAATGCGCAGTATAGTACAGCTTTCATCATTATTTGTTCAGTTCTTTTATATCATCAATTATGAATACCTGGCGCTTGCGGCTGGCATCCAATGTACGCCAGAGATATTCGGCAATTATTCCGAGAGAAATGTTGGTGATCCCGAATCCTATCATCAGAATGGACATCAGTGCCGGCCACCCTGCTGCCAGGTCCTGGAAGAATATTTTACGGATAACGATATACAAAGTCCAGAGAATACCAATGATAAAGAAAATGATCCCGATAATGGTAACAAACCTGATCGGAGCATAGGAGAAAGCGACAAAGGAATCAATGAACAGTTTGATCTTTTTTGAAAGTGTCCATTTACTGACCCCGGTCTTTCTTTCTCTTTTCCTGTAGGTAATATTCGTTTGGCGGAAACCCATACCGAGTATCTGCAGGAAGATAGAGGAGTTCGCTTCTACATTCTTATTTACTTCAGCCGCTACTTTTTTGTTGAACATTACTATATCGAAACCTTTTTCCGGGAAATTCTTAAAAGCGAATTTCTGCATCAGGTAGGCATAGAACTTCGAGAACATCTTTTCACCCCAGGGTACTTTGGTGCTTTCCCGTTGTGCCCAGATGATATCATGACCCTGTTCCATCAGTTCTTTCATCCGGATGATCAGCTCAAGCGGGTCCTGCAGGTCGGCATAGTTGAAACAGATATATTCGCCGGCTGCATGGGAGATGCCGGCACGCAGCGCTGCATGTGATCCGAAATTCCTGGAAAAACTGATCACTTTTGCTTTGTAGGTTTTGTGCTCCATGGAGCTGAGCCGCTCCACCGAATTGTCCCTTGATCCGTCATTCACAAAGATCACTTCCGCATTCAAATGGCTGTGCTGTGCAAAGAATTCATTCAGGCTGTCTACCAGGAAGGGGATACCTTCATACTCATTGAAGATGGGTATGATAACAGAAATAAGTTTGTTGTTGTTTCCCTGCATAGCAATTTATTTGAATCGTACCCTGATGCTTTTGATGAACTCTGCCGGGGGCATTACCTGCCCGTCTTTTTCGATCTCCTGTAGTTCGAGCATACTGTTCTCTGTACAGGCCACTAATACAGTACCGGCCGATTTATTTAACGAAACCACATGACCGGGTATTGCGAAGAATTTATCTTCCGGTACTACCGGCCTTGCTTTCCAGATAACGATCTTTTCACCGTTCAGATAACTGAAAGCGCCTTTATACGGATGCGATGATGCTCTCACGAGCCTGCATATGTTTTCGGCTGGCATATTCCAGTTGACCTGGCTGTCTTCCGGCAATCTTGGATAGCAGCGGGAGCCCTTTACTGTCCCTTTTACTTCATAAGCAGCGGGGCTTATCAATACTTTACTGATCGCTTCTTCATACAGAACCGGCACATCAGCTTCTGCTTGTTTCAGCACATCTGCTATATACGTTTCTGTACTGATCGGTATTGATTTTCTGGCTACGACATCACCTGCATCCAGTTCCGGATCCATTTTATGAATGTTCCCGTTAATATAGCTTTCCCCATTAATGATGGTCCAGTTGACAGTTGCATTGCCTTTATAATCCGGGAGGTTGCCCAGGTGGAAATTGAGAATACCGCACTCAAAAAGGTCAAGGAAATTTTTGGGGATCGTGTATTTCCAGTTAACACTGATCGCCACACGTATCTTGTTCTCTTTTACAATCCTGATCAGTTCTTCGTTGTTCACTGATTTGATCATGAAGAACGCAGCACCGGCATCTTTTGCCAGGCTTTCAAAATCTGTATGCTTGATATCATATTCCTCGTACGCTTCTTCTGTGACAATGGCTTTGAAAGAATAGCCTTTGGATAAAAGATGTTTTATCCCGTCATAGAGGTAACGTGAACGTCCGATAGCTATAAGGTTCGTGGTGGTGCTCATATTTTAAACTAATTCCAATACAGGAATATTATTATGTTCATGTTTCCCGGTGAGCAACGCTTCACCGGCTTTCAACCCCCCCGCCTGCAAGCGGATGATCGGGTCATAACCTACTGCTGAGGGTAATACACCCATATGGCCACTATGGACCACTGCAGGGAAATACCGTATCCCTTCTTTATCCATAGCAGCAGGGTCGGCATCTCCGCAATAACGGAGAATATAAGGGTCATTGAATTCTGCTTTGATCTGCTTTATGCTGATAGAAGTATTTTCGCCGATCCAGGTCTGATCAAAGGGATAAGCTGTAAATATGACGGCTTCGGCATCTTTGTATTTTGCCGGCACGTTCACTTCCGGGAAATTGCCGATCCATTCCACATTGGGAAAATCATACCTGTTCTTGTTCTCATTCTTATCAATTACCGCCAGCCCGTCACAAACTTTGGATACCACTTTGGCGATAAAAGGACCAAAGTCATTATTGCAAATAAGAACGAACTTGTTTTTATACGGCGTGATGCCGGCATCGAAGATCTGCTTTAATGCCATATCACCGAGATAATTGAACACATCCACTTCGGGATGGCGTTCGTTGGTTGCCCCGATCCGGAGCCCTCTTTTACGAATGTAATGGATGTCCATATCGGCATCTCTCCATTCCCATGCTTCATACATCAGGGGGATCACTACATTATCCTTCGCATGCTGAAGCTTCTCTTCATTCAATGGTCGCAGGTGTCCTGAATTAGTGATGATATCTGCCTGTGCAATGATCTCGGGTGTCAGTTTATCGATCAATGTAATGTCCAGTTTTTTACCGGTACATTCATTCATGAACTTTTGTGTATTGGCAAAGATCTCCTCAGCTGTGCCGTAACGTGTTGTTTTGGTGAAGGCGTACACTTTTGCCCCGGCGATGGCCGCCAGCAGCGGTGTTACCACATAAGCTCCGCTGGCTGCTTCGGTGAGCACCGTTTTCCCTTTCAGATCCAGTTGAAGGGCTTCCACACGTTTGAGTAACTTATCTGTCAGCATTCTTCTTAGTACTTGTTCAAAACATCAATGACATAATCTACATCCGCATCGGTCAGTTCAGCATACATCGGCAACGACAGGCAGTGTGCTGCGAGGTATTCTGCATTCGGGCAATCCCCTTCTTTATAGCCGAGATGTGTATATGCTTTTTGCAGGTGGCAGGGAACAGGATAGTGCAAACCCGGGAAAATGTTCTTTTCGTTCAGGTACTTCATCAGGTGATCACGATCCGCTGTTGTTACCACGAATAAATGATAAACAGAACAATGACCTGCCGGTCTTGCCTGCATCTTTAATTTGTCATTCTTTATTTCTTCCTGGTATCTTTTTGCTATCTCCTGTCTGCGTTTGTTCCAGTCAGGCAGGTATTTCAGTTTAATGCTTAATGAAGCGCCTTCCAGGCCGCCCATACGCATATTGAAACCTACTTCATCATGGTAGTATCGGACGGTCATACCATGGTTACGCAGGCTTAATAAATGTTTATAATAAGCTTCGTTGTTGGTGGTCAAACCACCCGCTTCGCCACAGGCTCCCAGGTTCTTGCCGGGATAAAAGCTGAAACAAGCCATTTCGCCAAAACTTCCAATAGGTTTGCCTTTGTATTGCGCACCCTGGGCCTGTGCGGCATCTTCGATCATAAAGAGGTTATGTTTTTTACAGATCGCCTGTACGGCATCTATGTCAAAAGGCTGACCGTAGAGGTGAACACCGATAACCGCTTTTGTTTTCGGGGTAATAGCTGCTTCGATCTTTGCCGGGTCAATTTCCCATGTATCCGGATCGTTGTCCACAAATACAGGGGTGGCACCTGTATATGAAACACCCCATGCAGTGGCAATAAAAGTATTCGCGGGAATGATGACCTCATCACCAGCGCCAATGCCCAATGCCAGCATGGCTAACTGCAGTGCGGATGTGCCGTTGTCAACACCTATGGCATATTGGGTTCCGCAAAACTCTGCGAATTTCTTTTCAAAAGCTTCTACAAATGGGCCACCTGAAAAAGCGGTATTCTCATATACTTTTTCAAATGCTTCAAACACTTCCTGTTTGATCTGCTGGTGTTGTCCTTTAAGGTCGAGGCACGGAATTTTCTTTTCCATAATTATTCGTCTAAGGTTGTGATTAAATGTTTTTAAAAAATTTTGCCGGGCTTCCCGCTACTACTGTATTAGGCGCCACATTTTTGGTGACAACGGCCCCTGCGCCGATCAGTGCATTTTCCCCGATAGTGATGCCGCAAAGGATCGTCGCATTACTGCCGATAGACGCTCCTTTCTTTACATAAGTTTCTACCAGTTTCCAGTCTTCTTCTGTTTGCGGAGTACCGTCGGGACGGGTAGCCCTGGGTAAAAGGTCATTAGTGAACATCACGCCGTGGCCAATGAATACATTGTCTTCTATATGTACGCCATCACAGATAAAGGTATGGCTGGATATCTTGCAGTTATTGCCGATAGTGGCGCCTCTTTGTATCTCTACAAAAGCCCCCACCTTACTGTTATCGCCGATGCTGCAACCGTAGGCATTAACGAAGTTGAATATTTTGACGTTGCTGCCTACCTGTACATTGTTCAGGCTTTGTTTGTCATTATTAAGGGTGATCGTTTCCATGCTCAGGTTTGGTTTATGGGAATTTATCTGATACAAACTTCTTTGCCACCATTCTTGATCGAGGTCTGAGAGGCTTCCAGTATTCTCACCACCTGTCTTCCGAGGTGTGCATTTGACCGGGGCTCTCTTTTGTGAATGATGCTTTGCACAAAATCATTGGCTACACCTGCAAGGGCTTCCTGCGTACCGATCTTGGGTATATATACATCACCTGTCCGGTAGTCCACCATGATCTTGTTCTCATATTCTTCCAGTTTATGCTTATAACCGGTGTCATATACCCGTATCTTTTCAGAAGGCTCCAGGTCATTATAGACGATCATCTTAGCATCTCCGCCTATCAATGTTTGCCTTACTTTCACCGGTGATGTCCATGATACATTGAAATGGGCAATGAAATCGGAATCATAGTTCACGGTCATATAGGCAATGTTCTCAATGCCATTCTTGGTATGTGAGATACCGGTTGCATTGATGCTGGCTGGTTTCTGCTGCACCAGGTAGGTAAGGATTGACAGGTCATGTGGGGCAAGATCCCATATCACATTTACATCAGGCTGGAACAGGCCAAGGTTGATACGGCTGGAATCAAAATAACGGGGGGTGCCGATCTCTTTGCTGTCTATCAGTTCTTTCATTTTCGCTACGGCACCTGTATATAAGAAAGTGTGATCCACCATCAGCGTGAGACCTTTTTGGGCTGCCAGTTCGATCAGTTCATCGGCTTCGGCTACTGATGCGGTCATCGGCTTTTCGATCATCACATGTTTTCCTGCCAGCAGTGCTTTTTTAGCTAAAGGAAAGTGAGTGAAGACCGAAGTAGCGATCACCACCGCATCAATTTCAGGGTCGTTGATGATATCATTGGCATCTTTTACGCCTTTTACAGAGGGAAACACTTTGGCTAATACAGCTAAGCGTTCGGGGCGGGCATCTGCCACCGCTTTTAAATTACAGTCATTGGCGGCAAAGAAATTTCTGGCGAGGTTAGGGCCCCAGTAGCCATAACCGATCACTCCAAGGTTTACAGTTTTCATTGTTCGTACAAATTAGTCTTTACAGTTAAGGTTTATTGCTCTGAAATACTATCTACAGGGAATCAGGAGGTTTTTCCGCACGGGGATTTTAAGTACCAATAGCTAACGGGCTGGTATAAGAAACCGGGTTCTTTCGGAAACAATAAAGGATTAAAAAAACGGGATATTACAATAGAACATTGGGTACTTGGATTCCTGGCTTACAGCAGGTGAAAGATCGTAAGAGCATCTTTCTGTTATCCGGGGCTATTATTCGATTAGCTTTGGCAAAATAATAAAATAATTTTTGTATTTCTTAGTACTTGCCCCAGAAAAATCTTTTTAAAAGCTGGTTCCCTGTTATTTATGTTTAAAACAGGTTTTACAGGGCATGATCAGACCGGACTCTTTGCAAAAGGCCATTTCAGTCATCGGTTTATAGCTGAATAACACAGCATTATCTTGCAGTCCTGAATAATTCAGCCTATCTTGTTGCGCTGAATGCCGTTAAGCCACCATGACATTACAATCACCACTTACCATCCTGCGGAAACTTGACAGGAAGATCTTTTTTCTTTTACTGTTTGGCTACCAGTTTCTTTTTATTTTCCAGGGTGCTGACCTGGCCGATGCCGGTTTTTATGGTGTTTTCTACCAGCAGATATTCACCGACCCCGAATCGGTACAATATAATTTCATGTTCTGGTTCTCCGGTATTGCCGGAGGGATATTCAATAAGCTATTCGCCTTTACCGGGATACTGGGATTACGAATCCTGGCCGTGGTGACGACGACTGCTTCGATCATTGTCATTTACAAGTTGCTGCGCAATTATTTAGACAGGGGAAGTTTGCGACTGGGCATGATACTGGCGCTCCTGTTTTTAAGTAATAACCCCAAAGAGTTTCATTATAATACGCTGGCCGTTTTCTTATATGCCTGCACTGTTTATTTTCTTTTTACTGGCATAAAAGAACACAAGCTTTGGCGAATCGGGTTGAGTGGCATGTTCATTTCACTAAATGCCTTTACCCGGCTTCCCAATGTATTGCAGCTAGGCCTGGGTATTGCCATTTTATATTACGGGTACCTGAACCGGGTCGCTATCCGGAAACAATTGCTGCAGATACTGGCACTGGCTGGCGGTTTTCTGATCGCTACCGGTGGTGTATTGGTGGCGATGAAGCTGCTTGGCCATCTTGACATCTTCATCAATGCGGTGAAAGTGGTATTCGTCATGGGCAAAGGCGGTCATGCTGAAAGCCAATACGGGATATTCAAACTGCTGCAGCAATCGTTTGCTACTTATTTTTCTTCGCTGAAATATACATTGATCATTTTCTGTTTCGTGATCATCCTTATCGTGTGCATGAATGTTGTGAAGAAGCAGTTCCCCCGGCTGACGCCGGCCCTGAAAATTTTTCAATACATCCTGTTTGCCGGATTTTTATACTGGCTGATAAAGGATAAGTTAGATAATTCTGTTCTGCTGTATCTCTATGCCGGCATCACGATGATCGTTTCTGCCGTTATACTGGCTACCAGCAAGAATAGCAAGGTGAAAACGATTCTGCTGATGGGATGCTATATCCTGGTCGTCTATCCTTTTGGCAGCTCGGCAGGTTTATTCACAGTGGGTTTTCATACTTTCTGGATAGCGCTTCCGATCGTAGTGGACTATGTATATGGCACTCATCTGATCAAAAATGATTTTGCGATCAGCAATAAAGGACTGGTATCGCAATTTAATTTTGCTATTACGGCAAACCAGTTGCACAAACTGAGGAACTATGGTGTCGTGCTGGCCATCATCGCCTGCCTGTTCTTTGCTTATTATTATCCTTACTTCGATAAAAAGGACCGGTCAAAGATGTTTGCACGGATCAGCAATAAAAAGATGAGGTGGATATTCACTTCTCCGGAACGGGCGCAGATCATCAACGAACTGATCGAGGAAAGCCATAAGTATGTAAAACCCGGTGATAAAGTACTGGCCTATGATTGTATCCCCATGTACCACTACCTGACGGATACCAAACCCTATATGCGGAACCCCTGGCCCTATTTATACGAACCCGGTATTTTCAAATCAGAGCTTGACCTGGCAAGAAGCAGGGATACCACTTTGCCGGTAGTTATTTTCCAGAAAATAAAGACCATGGGCAGCGGCAGTGACTGGCCTTCTGCCTCATCCATGCAAGATGAAGAATGGAACCAGCGCAATAAGAACCGGAACGGGTATATCCAGGAGTTTTTGCAAAACAATCAGTATAAAGAAGTGTGGAGCAACCTGATCTTCAAAATATATATCCCGCAGGAAGCATCGCCGGCGCCCTGATGCGTTTTGAACTTATTTCCTTATTAAAGTAGTTGTTCCTTTCAGCGAGTATTTCACTTTGGTATCGCGGTGGGTATAGTTCAGTGTCCAGACATATACAGTAGTGGCCTGCATGATGCCATTCACCCGGCCATCCCATTTCCTTGTCCAGTCCCTGGAATGAAAGACGAGTTGCCCCCATCGGTTAAATACTTTGAAATCGAGGTTATCGGCCTTAAAAGCATTTAACGGGTATAGATGATCGTTCAACCCGTCACCGTCAGGAGTAAACGCAGTAGGTACGGCTATGGTGCAGCCTCCGAATACTTTTACATTCTTTGTAATGCTGGTGCGGCAACCGAGGTTATTGCTTACTGTCAGCGTAACGGGATATAATGTTTCTGTGCCGGTAGAAGGGTAGGTCTGCAGCGGAGGCGATGACAGGGAACTGCTGTTGCCATTGCCAAAACTCCATTGCCAGTTATCAATCTGACCTGTACTCATATCAGTAAACGATGCCGTATCATCGGGACAGATCATATCCGGGCCGGTAAAATCCGCTGCAACTTTATTATCTAAAACAATATTTTCCGTGTGGCTGTCTGTACATATGCCATTCGATACATTTAGCTGTACCTGGTTCTGGCTGGATGCAGAGAAGCTTTGTGTAAAGGAGGGTGATGTGCCCGCAGGCGAGCCATTGACCGTCCATGCCCATTGATTGACGTTATTGCGACCGTCGTGGGTAAAGGTGATCTCGTCCGTTTCACAATCATATATCACCTGGTATTGAAAAACAGCGGAGACGGTATCGCCGGCAGTAAATGCTAATGTGTTAGCAGGTGTTGCACGATAACATTCACTGAGTAAAGTATTGCCATCACTGCCGCTTACCAATTGCAACTGGTAATTGCCGCCTGTGACAACCGGTGCAGCAAGAATAATATCAATTTGCCTGGTTAATCCGTTGGCATCACATACACCCGATGCGGATACAACAGTTACAGGAGCAGGCCCTGAAACTATAAAATCACTTCCATTGGATGCAATGGATGCACAGCGGATAGGATCATCTAATATCAATCGCAGCGAAGAGGGTGAACAGGCTACCGGAACAAGACTGTCCATCGGAACAGGCGGTACATCCGGAACGTTGAAAGCAGTGAAATCGCCAACCAGTATATAGCGGTTGCAATTACCCCTGATCGTATTGCCATCTGAACCGTTTTGTATCAATAACTGGTAGGTGCCGCTTACTGTGATCGGTGCGGCCAGTTGGATAGAAATGGTCTGGAGGTTTGGATTGACATTGCATTGTCCGCCGGCTGAAGAAATCACAACAGCAGATGGTCCCGTAATAATGAATTCACTTCCATCCGGAGAAATGGAGGTACAATCGAGCGGATCATTGGTATAGCTGAGAGTGATAAAGGCAGGGGCACATGAAACAGGTGAAACCGTCCCGATCGGGTAAGGAGGTTGCGCAGCTAATGTAAATGTTGTCATGCTTCCGGCAGTCACCATCCTGTTGCATGGACCGACCAATGTATTACCATCTGAGCCTGTTGTTATCTCTACCTGGTAAGTACCGCTTACCAAAACAGGAGTTGCAAATTGAATGGTGATAGTATTGGTTTCACCATTTGTGCAGTTGACTGCCGATGCGGAAGCAATGGCTACAGCGGAAGGGCCCGTTACAATAAAATCTGATCCGTTCGCTGCCACAGAATTACAATTGACTGGTTCCGCAAAAGTCAGCGTAACAGATTGGGGAGTGCAAGGCGGTGGCGTAATAGTTCCCATGGCAATGGCCGGCTGCACGGCAAGTGTAAAGGGGGAACTATTACCGGCTGTTACCTGCCGGTTACATTGCCCCACAATTGTATTACCATCGGTACCGATAGCTGCCTGCACCTGGTAATTGCCGCCTGTAAGTATTGGTGCGGAAAGCTGAAGTGTGATAGTATTTGTTTCGCCAATGCTGTTGCAATTGACTGCGGTGGCGGATGTGATCGTCACCGTGGCAGGTCCGGTTACAATAAAATCGCTGCCATTAGCGGCAATGGAGTTGCATAGGACAGGATCGGGGAAAGTCAATGTAACCGAAGTTGGCAAACAGGATGGAGGAGTGACTGCACCCATTGGCAGCGGGCTTTGCGCATTCACAGTAAAAGGAATAGTACTTCCGCTCAGAATGCCGGTGCCGCAGTTATCCAGTAATGTGTTGCCATCAGAGCCGTTCATCATCGTGACCGTATAGTTGCCCGGGGCAAGGGGTGCTGAAAAAACGATTCTTACCGAATCCATATCAAAACTGCTGCTGCAGCCGAACCCGGTAACCGATGCAATGGTAGCACCGGCTACGGAAAAATCACTTCCATTTGCTGCGAGACTGTTACAGCGTATTGCTTTGTTGAAGCGAATTATGACTTCGGTACCGCTGCAATTGACTGAAGCACCCTGGAATGTAGGTAACAGGGGATCGGTGATGACGGCGGTCCCTCCGGTAAAGGTGAGTGAATATCCTTGTTGTGAAGCGCTCCAGTTACTGGCCATCAACAAATATTCCCTGCCGGCGTTTATACTGATCAGGCTGCTGAAATTAGGCGTACCACCAGCGCAATGCCGTAACCCGTTGGTATTATTGGAAGCTCCTGTATTACCGGGTGTAGCTGACCAGTTCTCAGCAATATTCAAAGATGCGACCGTGTAAATATCATTTGGGTTCCGGTTGGTGATATCAAAAAGGACCCAGTCGTAATCATCGTTATTGTTGACAGGATCAAGAATGAAGCCGAGAGTACCGGAAGTATAACAGGTAAACCTGTACCAGAACGGGTTAACATCCGCATATTGACCGCCGTTACAGCTTGTAGGGATAGGAGTGCCACCACAAATAGGGACATTGTTCTGTACAAAAGTAGAGGTTCCGCAAACCGGGAAGGCTGTAGGGGGAGTTTGGCCAAGAGTGGTGCAGGGTTGAGCCATACCGGCAATGCAGCAAAGCATTATCATCAACAAAAGAAGAATGTTCTTTGATCTCATAAGTCAGCGTTGAACCAATAGCAGAACCGAATTTCGGTAAAAAAGCTATACCGGCCCGCTATTCTTATAAGTACTTATCGGTTATCGGATCAGCGTGGTTGTTCCTTTCTGGAAAACGGGCTGGCCTGTAGATATATGTGTGTATTTCAGGAACCAGACAAACACTCCCGGCGCCTGCGGAATGCCATTGATCTTTCCATTCCATTTTTCCTGCCAGTTGCGGGTGGAGAATACCAATTGCCCCCAGCGGTTATATACTTTGAACTCGAGATCTTTCGCTTTTAAAGCATTATTGGGATAAAGAAAATCATTCAACCCATCACCATTGGGAGTAAAGGCAGATGGTACGGCAATAAAACAGTTATTCAACACCCTTAACTGTTTACTGATGCTGTCTGTACAGCCGAGTGTATTATTGGTGACCCTCAGTTTAATGATGTAATAAGACTCAATATTGTTTTGCGGGAACTGTACCGGGGGAGGGTTCTGTAATGTACTGGAAGCTATGTTGCCAAAACTCCACTGCCAGTTGTCAATCAGGCCGGCACTGGTATCTTTTGCGATGAACAGGTCTTCGGGACAGATCACATCCGGCATGTCAATACCGGCGATCACTTCATTATCCATCATAATGGTCTGTTGCGAGGAATCGCTGCAAATGCCATTGGTCACGATCAGCTCAGCAGTATTGGTACTGGTAGCCGGAAATATGATCGTATGGGTTTGCGTGGTAACATGAACGCTGTCATTGAATGTCCAGTTCCATTTGTTCACACCGTTGGCTCCATCATGCGAAAAGACTAAAGTATTCTGACGACAGCCTAACTGTGCCAGGTAACTAAAGTTTGCCGATACGGTATCCACTGTGTTGAAAGGCAAGGAATGCTGCGGCATGGGGATATTACATTCATCAATGACGGTACTGCCATCAGTGCCGGCTCTTAAGGTGAGTGTATAATTCCCCTGGGTGTAAATGGGTGATGCAAACTTTACCGTGATATAATCACTCAGGCCATTGATACAGTTACCGGCAGCACTGATGACAGTAACCGGGGATGGACCAACCACGGTGAAATCACTTCCGTTCGGTGCAATGCTATTACAGGCAACCCTTTTCGGGAAATAGATCCTAACACTATCCGGTGCACACTTCGGAGTTCCGATACTGTCGGCAAAAATGGGTTGTGGTATTGCATAAAAAAATGCGGCCTGTTCAGCAGGGATGGCCCTGTTGCAATTATCCAATAGCGAATTACCATCTGTGCCGTTGCCAATTACCAATTGGTAATTACCATTTGGCAGCGCTGATGCCAGTGTGATCGTGACCTCATCAAAATCAAATGCAGAAGAACAGGTTGTAGTAACGGCTGAGGCCACTGTGGTCACAGCAGGCAGGAGGCTGAATTCGCTGCCTGTCGTGGTAAGACTGTTACACCTCATTTTCTTATTTAGCTTCACCCGTATGGTCAGGCCGTCGCAATCAGGTTTGGCGCTCATCAAATGCGGATCAGTGGGATCTGTGATCACGGCAGTACCTCCGCCAAAATTTAACGTGTACCCGCTTTGTCCATCGGTAAAATGGCTCACCATCAGCAAATATTCATGCCCGAGTATCAACTGCGGCATTCTCGCAAAAGTGGGGCGGTTATCATTGGGATCAGAACCACATTGAATAAAGTTCACCCCATTGCCGGAAGCTCCGGTGGCTCCATAGGTACCTGCCCAGTTACCGGTTACGATCAAAGAAGTGTCCGTAAAGATATCTTCGGGATTACGGCCGGTGATATCCCAAAGCTGCCAGTCATAATCTTCATTCTGCGCCAGCGGGTTAATGATAAATCCCAGGGTGCCTGCGGTATAGCAGGTGAATTTGTAAAAGAAGGGATTTTTATTGGCATACCCGGCGCTGCCGGTGCCTGAACAACCGGGAACATACAAATTGTTGGTATTGCAGAGCGGAACGGTGGACTGTGTAAACGTACTGGTACCGCAAACGGGAAAAGCCGTAGAGGGGGTCTGGCCAAGGGTGGTACAGGGCTGGGCAATTATCGCTGAAAACGGGAACAGGATAAGGATCAGCAGAGGTATAATGACAGTTCTGAGTAAAGCCATGCAGCGGTATATAAATTTTTCCAGGTACAATGACAACGAAATGTATGGTTTCGTTGCCTCCGGCGATCGTTAGCTGAGGTGGTAGCGTTTGCCCGGTAAAGATACGACTACATTCTGCAATTCAAGACTTAGTATGGCAGCGGCTACGGCGCTGCTGCTCAGCCCGCTTTTCAGGTTGATCTCATCTATATGCACGGTCTCTCTTTCATTCAGTATGCCGGTGATGACCTTTTCATCCGGGGTGAGTTCAATAAACAATTCCTTTTGTTTTTTCCCCTTTTCTTTCCGGGTAGTTTCCTCCCAGTTCATTATCTCTATCAGTTCCTGTGCGTCGGTCAGCAACACCGCTTTATTGTTTTTGATAAGATAATTGCAGCCGCCGCTTTTGCTATCGGTCACTTTTCCGGGAAAAGCAAACACATCCTTATTGTAACCGTTCGCCAGTTCAGCAGTGATCATGCTGCCGCCTTTGATGCCTGTTTCGATGACAATAGTGGCATCGCTTATGCCTGCTACTATCCGGTTGCGGGTAGGGAAATTATGTTTATCGGGTTTGGTCTTGCTTCTGAATTCAGTCAGCAATCCTCCTTTCTCTTTGATCATATCTTTTGCCAACCCTGCATGCTGGGTGGGATAAACCTGGTCTAATCCGTGAGCCAGTACACCGATGGTGGGCAGGTTGTTCTTTAATGAGGCCTTATGGGCAATGGCATCAATGCCATAAGCCAGTCCGCTTACTACAGTTACCTGCAACTCGGCAAGATCAGCGATCAGGTTTTCCGTTACCTGCTTGCCATAGTCGGTGTGACTTCTTGTGCCGATCACCGCAATGATCTTTGAAGCATTCAGGTCTGCTTCACCTTTATAATAAAGAAGGGTGGGAGAGTCGTAACAATTCAGCAGGCGTTTTGGATATGCAGCATCGGTAATGAACAGGGGTGTGATCCTGTATTTTTCAATAAAGGCAAGCTCTTCTTCCGCGGTACTGAAGTCATCAAAATCTTTGATATTGCCGGCCCTGATGCTGCCGATGCCCTCCATTTTTTCCAGGTCAGTTCGTCTGGCTTTGAAGACCTCGGCTGGTTCGTATTGCTGCAATAATATCTTGGCCTGTACAGGCCCGATGTTATGAATAAGGGTTAAGGCGATCTGGTATAGCAGGTCTTTATTCATTTCTCCATGCTGCAGAGAAATAAATATAAAGAATTTAAACAAGGGTGAACTAACGTCCTGTCACTTTCATTTCTGTCCGCCGGTTCTTTGCCCTGCCTTCTTCGGTCTTATTATCAGCAGCCGGTTTTGTTTCGCCATAGCCTTTGGCGGTTAATCGCTGCGGAGTGACCCCTTTCGAGACCAGGTAACTGGTCACCGCTTTGGCTCTGTTGTTGGAAAGCGCCAGGTTATCTGCAGGTTTGCCGGCATTATCTGTATGCCCGCTGATCTCGATCTTAAGTGTGGGATTATCTTTCAGGAGTTGTACTATTTTATCTAATTCTATCTGGGATTCAGTTTTGAGTTCAAATCTGTTCACATCAAAGAAAACGTTGTTGAGTACAATAGCGGCATTCACTTCCAGCGGTTGCAGGGGAATATTCTTTTCATACGAAGAGTCAGGTGAATTTCGGCTTAGTGAAAAATTATCGGAATAGAATAAATAGCCTTTACGGTTCACATTGAATGCATAGTCTTTTCCGATGGGTAATGTGACCAGGTAATTTCCTTTCTCATCCGTTTGCACTTTGGAGATAAGCTGTTTGGAAGCAAGATCGATCAGCTCAACAGTAGAAGGCAAGCCCTGCGTGGTTTTTTTATCGAACACCATCCCTTTTACCCAAAGTGTTTTATAAGGACGCACGTCTTCACGCAATTCAAAACTGTAAATATCGAGTCCCCCTTTGCTGTCGCTGCGGTCGCTGGCATAATAAGCGGTCTTGCCATCTGCTGCAACGAATAAACCGGCTTCATGACTGATGGTGTTGATGGGATAGCCAAGATTGACAGGTACGCTCCAGTCGCCACCCGGTCCTTTTCGTGTATAAAAGAGATCAGTTTCGCCATAGCCGGGCCATGAATCAGAAGTGAAATACAGGGTCTGGTTATCCGCATGTATGAAAGGAGACTGCTCATCCCCCTTGCTATTGATAGCGGGGCCAAGATTCTGCGGTTCGCTCCATTTACCGTTCGCCTGCATGTATGAAACATAAATATCACTGCCGCCATAGCCGCCGCCTCTGCGGCTGGCGAAATACAAGCTTTGCTTATCCGGCGATAAACAGGGTTGCGATTCCCACTGATCAGAATTGATCCGGCCACCGAGGTTCACAGCTTCACTCCAGCCCTTATCCGTGAGATAAGACATATACAGATCGCAACTGCCAAAACCATCAGGCCGGTTACAACCGGTAAAAACGAGCAATTGTCCGTCTTGCGAGATATTCTGTGCGCCTTCATTCTGCTCGGTATTTACTTCACCTTCTATCGGTTTGGCTTTTGCCCAGTCGGTTGCGTTCTTTTGACAGTAAAAGAAATCTTCATTGAAGGCGCCGAGGCGACGGGTGAACACCAGTTCTTTTCCATCAATTGTCAAAGAAGGCAGGTATTCTGATTCCGGAGAATTGACATTGCTGCCCATGTTCTGCGGTGAAAAAAAATAACTTGTATGCGCATTCTTTTTAGCATACTCAATGGCAAATTCATAACAACGCTTCCGGTAGTTACAAGCCCGTAATGAATTTTCATTTTTAGGGGGCTTCTTAGCCAGTAATTCATTGATCGCATCTAATGCTTTTTCAAACTCTCCTGACCCGGCCAATTGAATAGAATAGGGGAGTTTGTAATCCATGGTGTATGCGCTGTCCTGGGCAAAAGCTATATGGTAGTTCTCAATACTGTTCTTATAATTTTTCATCTGGCCGTATACACCGGCCAGTGATAAGTATGCATCAAGGTACTTATTGTCCAGATCGATACATTGCTTTAGTAAACCGACAGCATGGATAAGGTTTCCGTCCTGCGCTCTTTCAATAGCCTGGTTGTACAGGGCTACTGCTTTTTTATTCACTTTGGACGGGTCATACGGCTGTGCAGTAAGAAATGAATAATAAGAAATGAATAATAAGAAATGAGAAAGGCGGAGAAAACGCTTCATGAAGTTGGATTATAATTTTACATAACGAAACTACTGCAATTTTATTCCCCTTATAAAGGGGCTTTTTAAAGATAAAGATGGCAGATGGGTCATTAAGGATGCACAAAGGTCAACTGATTACGGGGTTATTTTACCTATCTTTCATACATTCTTCCGCACCCGCCTTCCATTTTTCAATAAAACCAACTTGTATATGAAAAAATTTATTGCAGAATTCATCGGTACGTTTTCCCTTGTACTTTTCGGATGTGGCGCCGCGGTCGTAGCCGGTCTTTCCCCTGCTTCCGGGCCCGCGGGCATCGGGTTGCTTGGGATATCCTTTGCTTTTGGCCTTGCCGTTGTTGTAATGGCCTATGCTATCGGCCCTGTTTCCGGCTGTCATATCAATCCAGCCATAACCGTTTCAATGCTGGTGGCCGGGAAGATCAAAGGCGGCGATGCAATAGGGTATATTATTGCGCAACTGGCCGGTGCGGCGGCCGCAGCAGGATTGCTTTACCTGGTACAGAATGGAATGTCTGATTTTGTACTGGCTGAGTATGGTTTAGGCTCCAATGGATGGGGGGATGGTTATAGTGAGTACTCTACTGTTTCAGCATTTATCATTGAAACTGTTCTCACTTTTATTTTCCTGTTCGTCATTTTTGCTGTTACTTCCAAACAAGGTAACAGTAATATGGCCGGGTTGGCCATTGGTTTGACACTGGTATTGATTCATCTGGTAGCAATTCCTATCACAGGGACTTCAGTCAATCCTGCCCGCAGTTTTGGTCCTGCTGTTTTTGCAGGAGGAAAAGCATTGTCACAACTCTGGTTGTTTGTTGCTGCGCCGTTAGCCGGTGGTATTCTTGCGACTGTTACCTGGAAGGGTGTGTTTGAGAAAGGTTCTGAATAGCGATTGTATCTGCCGGGGTTGTCAACTTTTTAAAAGCTGACAACCCCGGCAAACGCTAGGGCACATTAATGTACTTATGTATCTGAAGGCTCAGCTCCCATCGGGGATGGGCCTTTATATATTCAATGAGCAGCGGCGTTACCTGTGCGGCTTTATCCCATTCGGGCTGCAGGTATAATTTGCATTCAGTGGTGACCTGTGCAGCATATTGTTCCGCCCAGTCAAAATCAGATTTATTAAAGACAACTACTTTCAGTTCGTTAGCATGAGGTAGTATTTCCTGCAAAGGAGCTTTGAATTTTTTCGGAGATAAGCAGATCCAGTCCCAGGCGCCGCTTAACGGATGTGCTCCGGAGGTTTCAATATTTGTTTTGAGCCCGGCAGCCCTTAATTCCTTTGTCAGTACATCTAAATTGTGCATCAGCGGCTCGCCGCCGGTGATAACAACGATCTCAGCAGGTGTTTTCCTGATTGCCGCTACCAGGTCTTTCACTTCATACTTCGGGTGTCTTCCTGCATCCCAGCTGTCTTTGACATCACACCATACACAGCCTACATCACAACCGCCAAGGCGGATGAAGTAAGCGGCTTTACCCTGGTGGAAACCTTCTCCCTGTAAGGTATAGAAGTGTTCCATGACAGGTAATGCTGTTTCTATATGATCACTGGCCTTTGTCATTGATCTTTTATTATTCTCTTCCGGAAGGATCAATTCTTTTGAATACAGGAGTTAAACGTATTCTTCAGTAAGGCGGCGATGGTCATCGGGCCTACGCCACCGGGCACCGGCGTTATCCAGGAACATTTGGGTGAAACTGTGTCGTATTCCACATCACCTTTTAATTTAAAACCGCTTTTGCGGCTGGCATCTTCCACCCGGGTGATGCCCACGTCAATCACTACGGCCCCTTCTTTTACCATATCCGGTTTTACAAATTCAGGAATGCCGATAGCGGCGATGATGATATCGCCCTGGCTGCAGATACCTTTCAGGTTCTGGGTGTGCGAATGACAAATGGTAACCGTACAATTGCCGGGATTAGCATTACCGCTTAATAAAATACTGATCGGCCTTCCGACAATATTGCTTCTTCCAAGTACAATAGCATGTTTTCCTTTGGTATCTATCTTATAATGCTCCAGCAACAGCATGATGCCATACGGAGTGGCAGGCAGGAATGTCGGCATCCCTTCCACCATTTTGCCCACGCTTACCGGGTGAAATCCATCTACGTCCTTGTCGGGGTCAATGGCATTGATCACCTTCTTAGGGCTGATATGTTTAGGTAAAGGCAATTGCACCAGTATGCCATCAATATCGGGATCATTATTCAGTTGCTCGATCTTTTCCAGTAATTTGAATTCGGAAATATCTTCTTCCATCCGGATCAGGGAGGACTTGAAACCTGTCTCTTCGCAGGCTTTTACTTTGGCGGCAACGTAGGTTTCGCTGGCGCCGTTATTGCCAACTAAAATGGCCGCCAGGTGAGGCACTTTTTTTCCTTCGATCACCCATTGCGCTACTGTGATCTTCAATTCATCTTTAATAGCCTGGGCGGCTGATTTGCCGTCTAAAATTTTCATGGCGCAAAGGTAGGCGGCAGTAGGGCGCAGGCCAAAATCATATGCTGTTATTTTATTAACTTAGAAACACCAAAGCCTTACCGCATGAGAATTCTGTCATTCATGCTGCTTATTTTGGTTATGTGCTCCGCAATGTCTGCGCATGGCCAGGTTCTTCGCAGGCCATTGGCAGCTCCTTATATGGGTTTGGGTGCATACAGTGTAAACCATACTGACGTTTTTTCCTTCACTTCCAATCAGGCGTCACTGGCGCAACTAAAGAATGCCGTTGCCGGTGTGTATGGCGAAAGAAGATTTATGCTGGCGGAATTGAGCCATTATACCGCTGTTATCGGGTTGCCCACCCGCTCAGGCAATTTCGGATTAAGAACAGGTTATTCAGGATTCAGCGAATACAACGAAACACAACTTGGATTGGCCTACGCCATGAAACTGGGAAGTAAAGCAGATATCGGTGTTCAGTTTAACTACAATGCTATTCGCATACCTGCTTATGGCAATATTTCAGCTATAAGTTTTGAGGCAGGGGCTATCTTTCATATCACGGATAAACTGCATACCGGCTTTCATATCAACAACCCGGTGGGTGGAAAATTTGGAAAAGATCAACAGGAAAAGCTGCCCTCGGTCTATACGGCAGGCTTTGGCTATGATGCGTCGGAGAAGTTTTTTTTTAGTGCAGAAGTGATCAAAGAGGAAGACCAGCCGGTGAATGTAAATGCAGGGGTGCAATATATATTCATTCCACAATTGCGGGCAAGAGCCGGTATGTCGTCGGCCACTTCATCGGCATGGCTGGGTTTAGGATTATCATTAAAGTCTTTCCGGATAGATGTGGCCAGCACCTATCATCCGCAGTTAGGCATTACACCGGGGCTTTTATTACTGTTCAACTTTGGTAAATCGGAAAGCGGAGAAAAATGAAAAGACTTTTTATCATAGCAGTATTTATTCATTATTCCCTATTGACCATTCACTCGCAGGACATCGTTACCGAGCAGCAATTAGAAAACCTTACGGATGCCGACCAGGCAGAAACAGAGGATGATTCTTACCTGCAGCAACTGGAACAATTCCGGAAGCATCCCGTCAATCTTAATACTGCAGATGCCCCGGAGTTAAAAGAATTAAGAGTGATCACTGACCTTCAGATCAATAACCTGCTTGCCTACCGCAAACTATTCGGGAACCTCGTCAGTATATATGAATTGCAGGCGGTGCCATCATGGGATATTGCCACTATCCGTAAGCTATTGCCGTTTGTCACCATCGCTGTATCATTTTCAGCCATAGAGAATTTCCGGAAACGATTAACTGATGGGGATCATAGTGTATTACTTCGTGTGTCGCAGGTATTGGAAAAGGCGAAGGGTTTTGATAAAACGACACCGGGCGCCAAATATCTTGGCAGTCCGCAGCGGTTATTCTTTCGTTACCGGTATAATTATAAAAACCTGTTGCAGTTTGGAGTGGTGGGAGATAAAGATGCAGGCGAACAGTTTTTAAAAGGCGCACAGAGCAAGGGGTTTGACTTTTATTCCTTTCATTTATTTGCCAGGAAGGCGGGTATCATTCAGGCACTGGCTCTTGGCGATTTTACCGTGAACATGGGTCAGGGTTTAATACAATGGCAAAGCCTGGCTTTTAAAAAAAGTGCCGACGTAACTGGAATCAAAAGACAATCACCCTTATTGCGCCCTTACAACTCTGCCGGCGAATTCAACTTTCATCGTGGAGCTGGCATTACTATCGGGAGGGGAAAATTTGAAGCTACTGTATTTGGTTCTTTCCGGAAGATAAATGCCAACCTTGGCGCGGATACATTATCACAGGAAGAATATATTACCTCATTCCTTACTTCGGGTTACAACCGCACTGTCAGCGAGGTGACTGACCGCAATTCTCTTCGGCAAACAGCCTTTGGAGGGAATATGAGATACAGCAATGGAAGTTTCCACATCGGCATCAATGGTATGGCCTATCATTTTTCTTTGCCTGTTCAGAAGCGGGACGAGCCATATAACTTGTATGCTATCAGCGGCGATACGTGGCATAACCTTAGTGTGGATTACAGTTATACGTACAGAAACCTGCATTTTTTCGGAGAAGCGGCGATGGATAAGAACAATTACAAAGCGTTTATCAACGGGCTGCTGGTGAGTGTGGATGCACGGGCAGATATTTCGTTACTGCATCGCCATATTGATAAAGGATACCAGGCGATCAATGCTAATGCCTTTACAGAGAACACCTCACCTTCTAATGAAAATGGCTTGTATGCAGGTGTGGCTATCCGGCCCTCATCTGCCTGGCGGATAGATGCGTACGGGGATGTCTTTCGGTTTCCCTGGCTGAAATACTTAGTGGATGCACCGTCTTATGGAAGAGATTTTTTTGCACAACTGACCTATACCCCCAACAGGCAGGTAGAAATATACACCCGTTACCGGAATGAGACTAAACAAGGGAATCAGCCGGACAATACCGCGGTTGCCAATTACCTGGTGCAGATGCCCCGGCAGAACTGGCGCACACAGATCAGCTACAGGATCAGTAACAGCGTCACTATCCGCAACCGGTGTGAAATGATATGGTATGATAATAATGGAATGAATAAGGAAACCGGCTTTCTTACTTTTTTTGATTATGTATATCGTCCTTTATTAACACCGTATTCAGCCGTATTGCGGTTACAGTATTTTGAAACGGATGGATATAACTCGAGACTTTACGCATACGAGAATGATGTGTTATATAGCTACTCTATTCCTGTTTTTTTTGATAAAGGATACAGGTATTACCTCACTGTAAATTATGACCTGGATCAAAAAATTTCTTTCTGGCTGCGCTGGGCGCAGACCATTTACCCGGGAGAAGACATAATTGGCTCAGGCTTAGATGAGATAAATAATAATAAGAGATCGGAGATGAAGCTGCAGATTAGAGTGATATTATAACTGTCAATAACAGGAATACTTTTTTTCTCCTTACGTAAAGTTTTTGTTAAAAAATCCCTTACTTTGGCGCAGCTAAATTCACGGTTGAGATGTCTCTCACCATGCCTTACCCTCTGATAACGAACTATTCTCGTTGAAAATCAATGCATTTAATTCTAAAAACTATCGTTCAGATGAGAAAAACTGCATCATTGCTCACGATGCTGATGCTGCTTTGCACATTAGCATTTGCTCAGACACGTACAGTGACCGGCCAGGTCAGGGATGATAAGGGTGAGCCGATCGCCTTTGCAACTGTACAGGAAACAGGTACGCAGAATGCGACCAAGGCCGATGTAAACGGAAATTTCAGTATCAAGATCAAGGAAGGTAGCCAGATCACTGTATCCTCTACGGGGTTTGATCCGGTAACTGTTTCTGCCAGCGCCGGTTTTCAGACCGTTACGCTGAAAACCCGGGCAACGGAAATGCAGGAAGTAGTAGTGACTACGGCTCTTGGTATTGCCCGCCAGTCCAAAGAGATCGGTTACTCTACTGCCAAAGTAAAAGCCGCAGAACTGACACAGGCCAAAGTGGTGAACCTGCAAAATGGATTGACCGGTAAAGTGTCCGGTTTAAGCATTGCTACTACCAATGCTGGTGTGTTTGCTGATACCCGTATCATATTAAGAGGTATTCGTTCGTTGACTGGTAATAACCAGCCTATGCTGGTACTGGATGGTGTGCCGCTGGCTTTAGGCTTTTTGAACTCGATCAACCCCAACGATATCCTCGATGTAAACATCCTGAAATCATCTTCTGCTACGGCCATTTACGGGCCTGATGGCGTGAACGGGGCGATCGTAGTGACTACTAAAAGAGGTAATAAAGCAAGGCCTGTTGTTACATTAAGCCATACTACCCAATTAGAGAAAATAGCTTACCTGCCGGATTTCCAGACCCGTTTTGGAGGTGGGTACAACCAGGGACCTGACGGAAACGGTGAATTTGAGGCTATTGAACAGCAAAGCTGGGGCGATGAGTTTGATGGTTCTATCCGCCAGTTTGGCCAAACAGGGCCTAATGGTGAAAAACTGGAAATGCCTTATAGCTATAATAAAAACGGCAGAAGGAATTTTTATGCCACCGGTCAAACTCACCAAACCGATGTTTCTTATTCTGCCGGCGATTTTTATATCAGCGCACAGAATGTTTCGATCAAAGGCACTATGGATGGCGACAAGAATGACCGCCGTTCGGTGAACCTTCGGTCCGATAAGGAATATGGCAAATTCAAAGCCGGGTTTAATATCCGTTATACACAACAGCAATATGACGTTACTAACAATAACCAGCAGGTTTATTATAACGTGACAGGCGCTCCGGGTAACTATGACCTGAGCATGTTTAAAGATTGGAGAGCCTATTACAGCGCTGATCCTACAAAGCCAAATATGGCATGGTTTTCTACCCCTGACGGATATTATACTCCTTACCTGGATAACGTGGGCAAGACTCCTTATTTCGCCAAGGACAACTGGAGAGAAAAAGGACGCAGCGATGAATTCTTCGGAAATGCACAGTTGGATTTTAAAGCTGCATCCTGGCTGAACTTCACCTACAGGGTAGGTATGACGTATAGCAATGCTGAGGCTAACTCCACACGCGGAGCTTTTAACTATTCCGCTTTCCACAATACTTTAAGAGACCATGGCGCATTAAATATTACGTCTGCTGTCGGCAACTCTACGGTTACAGGCCGCCGGCTTACGTCTGAAATTTTCGCAACAGCCAACAAACGTTTTGGAGATTTTGGCGTAGGGGCGCTGGTGGGGCAATCTTATCGTGAAACTACCGCCAGGGCATTGAATATCGGAAGTGACAACCTTGGTAATGCTACACTTTACACTATCCAGCTTCGTAAAGGTGAGCCGGGTGTAGGAGTGGACAACGCTAAAACAAGACTGGAAAGATATTTTGGACGTGTATCGTTTGACTATAACAACTGGGCATTCCTCGAAGCTACTGCCAGCTACGACTTTGACAGCCGCCTGGTAAAACCAGGTTCATTTGAAAAGAAATCAGATGTGGGCTTCTTCTACCCGGGTGTGAATGCTTCCGTAGTGCTGAGCGAAGTAATACCGGCTTTGAAATCCAGCAAAGTGCTCAATTTTGTGAAATTACGCGGCGCTTATTCCAAAACAGGTAATGTGAACCTGGGCGCCTATGCCTATGAGGCCGTGTTTAACGCTTCTACCTTCTTCCCTTATGGAGATATTTTAGGCTTCCAGGCTACTGCTACTACACCGGCTGCTGAATACAAACCAGAGTTTGTACTGAACAAAGAAGTAGGTATTGAATTAGGCTTCCTGAAAAACAGGATCAATTTTGAAGCTACCTATTATCACCAGGACAATACCGATCAGATCATCAACGTACAGATGTCCAATACCACAGGGTATACATCAGCTCCACAGAATGCCGCTTCCTTTATTAATAGAGGACTGGAACTGGACCTGAAACTGACCCCGCTCGTAAAGATCGGCGATGTGAATATTGATTTCAAGATCAACTATAGCAAACAGGATAACGAAGTAACAGAACTGGTGGATGGTGTAGATGAACTGGGTATCGGCAACTACAATTATGTGATCAAAGGACAGCCGGTTTACCGATTCAAACTGGTGGATTATATCCGGGATGACCAGGGTCGTGTAATAGTTGACGCGGTAACAGGGATGCCGACGCAAAACCCGAACCTGACTATGTTTGGCAGAACGGCTCCGACTGATTTCCTCGGTATGAGCCTGAATGTAAACTGGAAGGGTCTTAGTTTCAGCGCTGTGGCTGATTACAGGGCAGGTGGCCAGATGGTGGTTGATCAGTTAGGCGCCTTCCTGGATGATAACGGTATATCTGAACGTAGCGCAGCCAATGGCCGCCGCGCTTTCATTTTCCCTAACTCTTCTTATGATGATGGTACGGGTAAATTTGTAGAGAATACAGATGTCTATACTACCCTATATGGCCGCCTGTTCTGGAACAGCGATCTGAATACCAATGTCATTTCAAATTTTGTGGCCAGTGGTAACTTCTGGAAGTTAAGAGAAGTAGCGATCAGCTATGAGATCCCGACCAAAATATTCGGCAGCAAAGTAGCCAGCGTGATCAAAGGCGCTACGATCGGTATTAACGGCAGGAACCTCCTCATGTTTGTACCGAAGTCCAATATCTGGAATGTGGACCCTGAATTCCAGGGCGGTAATGGTAATGCAGCTTATACCGGTAATGCTACCGGCAGAAGCACCGCTTACAACCAGCCCCCAACCCGCATTTTCGGCGCTAACCTTACCCTCAGATTTTAATGCTTTAAAAAAACATGATTATGAAATTGAAAAATATAATCTATACTACGACACTTACAGCAGTAATGATGGCTGCGGTAACCGGTTGCAGTAAGAAGAAATTAGACATCAATGCTAACCCGGATGATGTAACGGATGTATCCGTTACACCGTCAGTGCTGTTGCCCGGCGCCCTGCAGGCAACGACCACCAACATTGCGGCCGAATACTGGTTCCTGGAATGGTGGCTGGGCCATGGCGCCCGTTCCGGTTCATACCAGAGTTTCAATGAAGAAGAAACCTACCGGTTCACCAATGACTTTCATGCAGGTATCTGGAATGGTCTGTATGCGAATGCCAATAACTACCAGATCATGATCAACAAGGCTGAAGCGCTGGGACAGGGAACTTATGAGGCTATCGGGCGTATCATGAAGTCGCACAATTTTCAGATACTGACGGACATTTATGGAAATATCCCTTATTCGGACGCTTTCAAAGGAACCGCAGTTGCTACGCCAAAATATGATAAAGCCGTAGATATTTATAATGGCATTTTTGCTGATCTTGATGCAGCTTCCGTATTATTAAAAAGTACTACTGCCACAGACCCGGCCAAGAACCCTGATATTGAGACAGCCGACCTGGTGTTTGGTGGTAATACTGTTCTGTGGAGAAAATTCGCCAATACATTACGTTTGAGGATGCTGGTGCATCTGCATAATGGTGTAAGCGCCACAACGGTAGCTCCAGGAATAGATGTTGCTGCTCAGGTGCAAAAAATAGTGACTGATAGTGCAGGTTTTCTGGGTGTTGGCGAATCTGTTCAGATCAATCCCGGCTTTACAGGTACCAAACCCCAGCCTTATTTCAGGGTATGGAATACCAATGAGTCAGGTACCAGCAGCCAGCGTGACTGGGCAAGGGCGAGCGAGTATGCCATCGGGTATTATGAATGGACGGCCGATCCCCGTATCAACCGGTTCTATGTTGCTCCGGCAGGAGGCCATAACGGAATTCCTTTTGGTACCCCTTCCGGCGGGTCAGCTCCTGCAGGAGATGCGCTTTCTACCGTACGTGGTCCGGGTTATTCCCCGGGTGGCGCTAATTCCCGCGCCTGGATTATGACAAGTGCAGAGAGCTTCTTTTTACAAGCAGAGGCAAGACAGCGTGGTGTGTTAGCGGGTGGCCCAACAGCTGCTTCGCTTCTGGCCTCCGGTATGAGCGAATCTTTTTCTTGGCTCGGTCTTACGGCTGCTCAGCTAAGCGCCTACAACTCATTCAATGCGGGATATCCTGATTGTGATATCACTGCGGCTCCTTTGGGCGCCGGTTTGCCTGGTGGTGGCCTTTACACCATTCTTTCGCAAAAATGGTTTGCCTTGAACATGATCGCTCCATACGAGTTATGGACTGATTACAGGAGAACGGCGATCGAGTATGGAACCGGCGGTGGATACGATCCGGGTCCGACCATTTCTGTTGATCCGGGAGTGACGGCCGGCGCCAAGATACCGGTTCGTTTATTTTACCCGCAGAATGAGTATAACTATAATGCAGCTAATGTGGCGGCAGAAGGAACTATTAATGTGACAACAAGCCGTATATTCTGGGATCTTAATTAAAATCATCACCATTAAAATTACAAAACATGAGAAAAGTATTATCATACCTGCCGGTTATAATGGTGGTGAGTGCCATTACCGGGTGTTTAAAGGACAAGGACTACGAAGATCAGAAATATGGACTGCAAGTAAAAGAGGTAAAAGGAGTAGCATTCCCCCAGTCAGCAAGCAGCCCGATCGTTTACGGGATTAACTCGCAAACGACTCCTCAAACAGTAGATGGACCGTTTGTTGCACTGGAAGAGGATAAAGCGCCTACGAGCCCGGTTAATGTTACTTTGCAGATAGACCAGACTTTGGTTACTGATCTTGGGTTTACCGCATTAGGCCCTACAGACTTCAGCATAAACTCATTAACTGTAGCATTTGCGGCTGGGCAAAAGCTTTCGGATGCAGTCAAGATTACCATTCCGAATTCTTCTACCCTGGATCCCACTAAATCATATGGAGTAGGGTTGGTAATTTCTGCTGTTGACCAGGGCTATAAAGTTGCCAGCAACCAGAAAACGGTAGTTGTCGCCTTTAATATCAAAAACCAGTATGATGGTAAGTACTCAATCACCTGGACAAACTACCATCCCAGTTTAAATCCGGGATACACGGGTAGTACCTCCACTGTGGAACTGCATACGTCGGGCCCTAACTCAGTCAAAATGTTCTGGCCGCTTGCTGATGCTTATTGTATTCCTGCTATTCTCGGGGGCGGGCCAAGCTATTTCGGGGCACAGGAGCCTAATTACACCGTTAGCGCAACTAATGTTGTAACAGTGCAGAATGTGGCTTCCGGGGCCGTTACATTTTACAGTATGGCTCCTGGTTATAGTTCACGCTATGATCCGGTCGCTAAGAAATTCTATGCTAAATTCGGGTACGGCACCGGTTATCCTCCGTTTGACCCCGCAGCCAGCAGGGAATGGACCCAGGAGTTTACTTATACCGGACCGAGGTAATTTTATACAAAACTTACTGCTTACTAAAAGGATGTCCCATTCACGAATGGGACATCCTTTTTTGTAATGGCATCAACATGAAACGTTCTTACCTTTGGGTATTAAAAAAAACAAATGCCCGATCAACCCCAGCAGCCCAGCCAGCTCAATATAGAAATATCAGAAGAAGTAGCAGAAGGCACGTATGCCAACCTGGCTATTATTACCCACTCACATGCCGAGTTCGTGATTGACTTTGTGAATGTGATGCCGGGCACACCCAAGAGCAAAGTAAAGTCCCGCATTATCCTTACACCGCAACATGCCAAGCGGCTGATGAGAGCTTTGACGGATAATATCAACAAGTATGAGGCCGTCAATGGAACGATCAAAGACCTGGAAGATGTGCAATTACCGTTGAACTTTGGCGGGCCTACGGCTCAGGCGTAAGAGGGCATCAGGTCATTGGTCAAATAAGTCAAAAATGGCGGACCAACCACCGGGAAGATATTCGTTAAACCTGTTTAGTCATTCTAAATTTAATCAGATGAGAATTCTATTCGCCATCATTTTTTCTCTGTCTCTTTCAGCCTCTTTTGCCCAGCAGGCCTCTTATTTTGACCCGGCACAGGCGTATAACCGGTTGCTGATCGAGAAGAACAGCGGTACATACCGCCAGGTGAGTAATTTCAAGGTAACAGGAACTGCCTATTTATTCGGAGAAAAGAATAACGGGGCGATCTATACCCCCAATGAGACCGGCAAGGATATATTCATTACGTACGACACATACACGCAGCATGTAATTTTTTATCCTTCAGCTAACGGCCCGGCCCTCACCAAGGAACCGGGATCCGTGGATTCTTTTATCATCAATAAGAACCCGGAAGCCATGCTGGATCATGATATCCTATTCGTGTATGGCAGTACCCTGGGAGTAAAGGACAAAGTCTATTTCCAGGCAATAGCCAGGGGCAAAAAGGCGAACCTTTATAAAAAGTACACTTCGGAGCTTGGGGTAGTGAGCACCAATTATATCCAGTCAGAATTGCGCCAGTTCAATATCAATGTAGATTATTATTATGCTGATTCTACCGGCAAGGGATTAAAGAAGCTGAAGATTTCATCTAAGAACATTACTAAAGAGTTTGCCGGAATAAAAGACCTTTCGGGTATCATCAATGAGGATGACCTGACAGCCAACCGGGAAAATGAGCTGACCCGGTTGTTTGGAGAAATGAATAAGGAATAAAGTCTTGTGCTATTAAAACTAACAATTGTGCAGTCAGTTCTATGTGATTTCTATGTTTCTAATGTGCCGCAGCCTGCCCTGACGTTAGGAAGGGTGGTAAAATTTCACCACATAGAATCATAGGCACATAGGCAAGCACGTAAGGTTCATAATTGCATAAGACGTTAAAGAATAATTTTTCGCTACAGGAGACCTTCATCAGCAAAGCTGTAATAGCCATTTTCACTAACGATAATGTGGTCCATTACCCGTATATCAAAATACTTTGCGGCTTCTTTGATCTTAGTGGTCAGTTCTTCATCCGCCCGACTGGGTTTCAGGCTGCCTGAGGGGTGATTATGGCAGAGAATGATACTGACCGCATCTTCTTCCAGAGCCTTGCGGAGAATGACCCGTGGGTCGGCTACTGTACCGGTTATGCCGCCTTCACTGACTATTTCAAAATGCCTGATCTTATTGGCCCTGTTCAGAAAGAGTACCCCAAAGACCTCATGGCGATGGTCTTTCAGTATTGTTTGCAGATATTCAGCTATGTCCCGGCTGGTGGATATGGCTGTTTTTTCCAGCGGCGCACCTGCCTGTCGCCGACGTCCAAGCTCAAGGGCGGCAGCGATAGTGATGGCTTTAGCCTCGCCTATCCCCTTGACTTTCATCAGCTCTTTTATCGTGAGCCTTCCCAGCTCTCCAAGGTTGTCCTTTCCCAGTTTCAGGATCTCTTTAGCCAGGTCAACAGCCGTTTTCTCTTTTGTACCGTTATGGATAAGGATGGCCAGCAGCTCTGAATTGCTGAGGTTTTCTGCACCTATGGCAAGTAGTTTTTCTCTGGGCCTGTCGTCCTTTGCCCACTGTTTGATTGAGTACTTGTGCTCTTGCATCCCTCAAGTTTAGCGAATATTTTTATCCCATCAACACAATAATCCCGGTTATTGTGCATGAACAAAGGACCGTCGCTATCCAATAACTACTGAAAAAACTAAAAACACACTCTATGAAAAACAGATCTGTTACCTCTATGGGCGCCCTGCACCCGATCCTTTTCTTCGCAGTAATGTATATCGTGGTATTGTTCTTCTCGATATTTATCTGCTCTTCCCTTTTTTATAGCTGTCAGTCAAGCGGCGCAAAATTGGCCAAAAAAACAACGGCTCCTGCCAAACAGCAGACCCTGCCGGTACAGGTTTCTACAGCCGTTGTGCTCCGGTAAAAGGACTTAACTTAAATTTCCTGCATAGCGGGCTGATTGCGGTGATATTAATATCTTCGCCGCTCCAAAGCAAGGCCTTTGGCTCATTTTACCAGCTATGCATTCAGCCAAAATTTTCTCCGGGACCGGTTCACAGAAGCTGACTGAACAGATCTGCAAGCGATACGGCACCCAACCCGGAAAGGTTAATATCCAGCGTTTCAGCGACGGCGAAATTTCCCCTATATTTCTTGAGAGTGTGAGAGGGGATTATGTTTTCCTGGTTCAAAGTACATTTGCTCCCGCCGAGAACTTTATGGAGCTGCTTTTAATGATAGATGCAGCCCGCAGAGCCTCCGCTTACAAAGTAATAGCCGTTATTCCTTATTATGGCTATGCCCGCCAGGACCGGAAGGATCGTCCCCGTGTAGCAATTGGCAGTAAATTGGTTGCCAATATGTTAGTTGCTGCTGGTGCAGACAGGGTGATCACCATGGACCTCCATGCTCCCCAGATTCAAGGCTATTTCGACATCCCGGTTGACCACCTCGACAGCCACGCAGTTTTTATCCCTTACATAGAGAATCTGAAGCTTGAAAACCTTACCTTTGCGGCCCCCGATGTGGGAGCTACCAACCGCATCAGGGAAATTGCCAGTTATTTCAGTGCAGAAATGGTGATCTGTGATAAGCACCGGAAGCGGGCCAACGAGATAGCCAGCATGGTAGTGATAGGAGATGTGGCCGGGAAAGATATCGTGATCATTGATGATATCTGTGATACCGGGGGTACACTGGCCAAAAGTGCAGCTCTTTTAAAAGAAAAAGGCGCCCGTAGCGTAAGGGCTTTGATCACTCACCCGGTATTGAGCGGAAAGGCTTATGAGAACATTGAGAACAGTGTATTGGAAGAACTGGTCGTATGCGATACCATACCGTTGAAAAAGGAAACACCAAAGATCAAAGTGATATCTGTCGCAGAATTATTTGCGGTGGCTATCCGGAATGCCTTTGAAAATAAGAGTATCACCAGCCTGTTCATTCATTCCAATCGCAGGCAGGGGCTGTAGGTTTAAGGTTGCAAGGGTTAACATTTGAAAGTTATGCCACGAAAACCTTAACCTATTAAACTTTAAACTTTAAACATTTATAAAAAATGAAAACAATTACAATCGAAGGACAACTGAGGACCGGATTCGGGAAGACCGCCACCCGGCAACTCCGCTCTCAGGAAATGGTGCCTGGTGTAATTTATGGGGGTGCTAAGGAGATCAGTTTTTATGCTCCTGCTGCGGCTTTCAAAAATTTCGTGTACACACCAAGTTTCCAGGTTGCTGAAGTAAAAGTAGGCGACAATACTTACAGAACTATTTTAAAAGATTTGCAGTTTGACAAGGTAAATGATTCCCTGACACACATTGACCTGCTGGAACTGGTAGAAGATAAAAAAGTGGTGGCTGATATCCCGCTGAAGTTCGTAGGTACTTCCAAAGGGGTGAAAGATGGGGGTAAGCTGATCACAAAAATGAAATCACTGAAAGTAAAGACCTATCCTAAATACCTGAAAGAGCAGATTGAGGTAAGCATAGATGATCTTGATCTGAATGGAAATATCCGGGTGGAGGATGTAAAAGTGGATCATTACGAGATACTGAACTCTCCCCGTATTCCTATTGCTTCAGTAGTATTGACAAGGCAGTTGAAACAGGAAGAAGCTACTGCCGCTCCGGCTGCAGGCGCTGCTGCCCCTGCTGCTGCTCCGGCTGCCGCTGCTGCTGCTCCGGCTGCCAAAGCAAAGAAATAAGTTGTTTAATAAGAATAACCAAACCCGTATCGCTGATGCGGGTTTTTTTATACGCGGGTAAGCCGCTAATTTGAGTTATGAAGTTCCTGATAGCAGGTCTTGGTAATATAGGCAACGAATATGCACATACAAGGCATAATATAGGCTTTGATGTAGTGGGGGCTTTTGTCATGAAACATGGCGGCACTTTTCGCAATGACCGGCTGGCGTATGTGGCAGATATAAAATGGAAAGGAAAAATGTTCATTTGTGTATGTCCCGCAACTTTTATGAACCTTAGCGGGAAAGCCGTGAAATACTGGATGGATAAAGAAAAGATTGCCCTGGAGAATATACTGGTGATCGTGGATGAGATCGCCTTGCCATTGAATAAACTCAGGCTACGGCCCGGTGGCAGCGATGCCGGTCATAACGGGCTGAAGAGTTTGCATGAATCGCTGGGAACAACTGATTATCCCCGGTTACGCTTTGGGATCGGCAATCAGTACCCAAAGGGCATGCAGGCAGAATATGTGCTTGGGAAATGGAAAACAGAAGAAGAACCCCTGGTAAAACTAAAGATCGAGAAATCAGTGGAGGTAATAGAAATGTTTGCTACTCAGGGAATAACGACAGTTATGAACTGGATAAATAATCAGGAGTTTTCTTTATGATAAATCAGATTGATTACTTACTTTAGCGTCACTGACTCTAATAACCGGAAACACCCGGTTGTTTAAATCCAATTGACATATTGATTACCTGAATATATGGGATGAACAGTCCTTGTCGTAATTGTATCCGATGTATTTATTAACTAACCACCACTGTCATGAAGATTTTTTGTGTCGGCCGTAACTATGCAGCACACGCCCAGGAATTAGGTAACGAGGTTCCCGATGAACCTGTCATTTTTATGAAACCTAAGAGTGCTATGCTACAGCCTCATACGCCTTTCTATTATCCCGAGTTTACCAATGAGCTGCATTATGAATGTGAACTTGTGCTTCGCATCAGCAAGAATGGGAAATATATACAGGAGAAATTTGCCAACAAATACTACGACGCCGTAACGGTGGGCATTGACTTTACCGCCAGGGACATACAAAACGAATTGAAGGCAAAAGGACTGCCCTGGGAAAAAGCAAAGGCGTGGGATAACTCTGCTATCATCGGTAAATGGGTCCCCTTTGCCAATATCAAGAATAAGAAGGATCTCAATTTCTGTCTCTATAAGAACAAAGAGCTGGTGCAGCAGGGTAATTCGGCCAGTATGATGCACAGCTTTGATGAGATCGTAGCCTATATCTCCAACTATTTTTCTGTCAATATCGGCGACGTGATCTTTACCGGTACACCGGCGGGAGTCGGTGAAGCAGTGGTGGGTGATGAACTGGAAGGTTTCATGGAGGACGACAGCATGTTTACCCTGGAGGTAAAATAAAAAGCGTTTTACAGAAGTACCAATACTGACTGCGGACAAGAGCCATCCACTTAGACGGATGGCTTTTTTGCTTCCCATTAGCCTCACTCCATGTTGCAGGAAGTTTATTCAATTAATAATAAATGTTTCTTCAACGGGGGACGAAGCAATAAATTTGCTTTATTTGATTGCTGCATGATTGACAAAAACCTGCTGTTAAAAGCGTATAGCCTGATGAGCCAGGCAAAGAGCATGGCTGATACCTACGAGGCCAACCGTTCTGTTTGTAAATACGTTCATTCCACCTCAAGGGGCCATGAAGCGATACAGTTGGCTGCTGCTTTTCAATTACAGCCTCATGATTATGTCAGCCCGTATTACCGGGATGAGAGTTTACTGCTCGGGTTAGGGTTCACTCCATTCGAATTAATGCTGCAGTTGCTGGCTAAGGGCAATGATATTTTTACCGGTGGCAGGGAATATTACTCTCACCCCAATTACAGGGGCGATGATAAACCCACTATCATTCATCAAAGCAGCGCAACGGGTATGCAGGTCATACCCACTACAGGAATAGCCCAGGGAATCCAATACCTGGAAAGGGTCAGTTCCCCTTTATTGAAAAAGGGACCTGGTGGGCAATTACCGGTTGTGATCTGTTCACTCGGTGATGCCAGTGTTACGGAAGGAGAAGTAAGCGAGGCATTCCAGTTTGCGGTGTTGAAACAGCTACCCGTAATATATCTGGTGCAGGATAATAACTGGGGTATCAGCGTGTCGGCTGCAGAAGCAAGGGCGATGGATGCATTTGAGTTCGCAGCCGGGTTTAAAGGCATGGGCCGGATACAGGTGGATGGAAGTGATTTTGAAGCCTCATATGATGTAATGAAATATGTATGCGATGTAGTGAGAAAAGAGCGAAGACCCTATCTCGTTCATGCGCAGGTGCCGCTATTAGGCCATCATACCAGTGGTGTCAGAAAAGAATTCTATAGAACAAATGCGGATTGGTCAAAACACCAGCAACATGATCCTAATCCAAAGCTCAGAAAGAAATTACTGGAGAAAGGGATCGCAGAGGATACTATACAAGCGATCGAACAGGAAGCTGCTTCGGTGGTAGCCGGGGCATTTAAACAGGCAGTGGCAAGTTCTGAGCCGGATCCCTTAACCGTAACGGATCATGTATTTATTCCTTCACCGGTAACAGAAGAAAAAGGGGAGAGAGAACCAAAGGGAGCCGAAAAAGTGATCATGGTGGATGCGGCTTTGTTCGCTATCAGGGAACTTATGGAAAAACACCCGGAAGCGGTGTTGTACGGGCAGGATGTTGGCAAAAGATTAGGAGGTGTGTTCCGTGAAGCAGCCACACTGGCAGAGAAGTTTGGAGAACACAGGGTTTTTAATACAGCAATACAGGAAGCATATATTGTCGGTTCTACTGCGGGACTTAGTGCCGTGGGAGTAAAGCCGATCGTTGAAGTGCAGTTCGGAGACTACATCTATCCTGGCTTTAATCAATTGGTCACAGAATTATCCAAATCCTGTTATCTCAGTTGCGGGAAGTTCCCCGTTTCTATGATATTACGGGTGCCCGTCGGTGCGTATGGCGGCGGAGGGCCCTATCATAGCGGTTGCGTGGAAACAACCTTGTTATCTATAAAAGGCATCAAAGTAGTGTATCCCTCCAATGCAGCCGACATGAAAGGACTGATGAAAGCAGCATTTTATGACCCTAATCCTGTTGTAATGCTGGAACATAAAGGACTTTACTGGAGTAAGGTGCCGGGAACGGAGGATGCAAAAACAACTGAGCCATCTAAAGATTATATTTTGCCATTAGGTAAAGCCAATGTTATTCTCAGGGCAGCGGATGAAAAAATTAACGGGGGAGAGAGTTGTGCAATTATTACTTACGGGATGGGTGTGTATTGGGCCAAAGCAGCTGCCCGGCAATTTGATCAGCGTGTAGAGATCGTTGACCTGCGTACATTATACCCGCTGGATGAAGCATTGGTATATGAAAGGGTTAAGCTGCACGGGAAATGCCTGATATTAACGGAAGAACAACAGAACAACTCCTTTGCAGAAGCGCTTGCAGGAAGAATATCCGGAAATTGTTTTTCATTTCTTGATGCCCCGGTAGAAGTTATTGGATCCCTGGATGTTCCTGCCATTCCCATGAATACAGGACTGGAAAAGGCTGTTCTTCCTGATGCAGAAAAGGTGGCAAAACGCCTTGAATATTTGCTGAATTCTTAGCTGTAAAAAAGGCCGGAATCTCATATCTTTGCTGCCCGCTTTAAAACGGAAAAAGTAGTAGCCGGGGTAGCTCAGCTGGTTAGAGCATCGGATTGATATCCGCCGCGGCGGACGACAGTTCAAGTCGAAAAGTATTTGGATTGACGTCGGAATAAAAAAATAATTTGCCGGGGTAGCTCAGCTGGTTAGAGCATCGGATTCATAACCCGAAGGTCGGCAGTTCAAGTCTGCTCTCCGGTACAAGCAAAGGTTCTGATATACTGATCAGAGCCTTTTATGTTTTATACTGTTTACATACTTTATTCCGAAAATACAAAAAGCATTACACCGGCTTTACTACTGATATTATTGAAAGATTGAAATCTCATAATGACCTGGGTAAAGGCTGGACTTCAAGATACAGGCCCTGGAAGATCATTTATACAAAAACGTTTGAAAGCAAAACGGAGGCATTGGCCTACGAAAAGTCGTTAAAGACCGGAATCGGCAGAGATTTCATCAAAGCCTTGCTTCATTGATACCGGTTCATATCCGCCGCGGCGGACTGCAGTTCAAGTCTGCTCTCCGGTACAAGCAAAGGTTCTGATATACTGATCAGGGCCTTTTATGTTTTATACTGTTTACATACTCTATTCCGAAAAGTATAAAAAGCATTACACCGGCTTTACTGCTGATATTATTGAAAGATTGAAATCTCATAATTGTAAGCTTCTTCATTTTTCGGTCCAAACAAGATTTGAGTTTTGTTACCTGCCTGGGACTTCCTTAGAACAACAGCAGAAAAGCCGTTCCTTCTCCCTCTACAGATTGTACCTGTATATTGCCTTTGTGCAGCATCATGATCTGTTTGCAAAGACTAAGCCCGATACCACTCCCGCTTTTTTTGGTACTGAAAAAAGGGATGAATATTTTGTCTAATAGCTCCGGAGGCATCCCATTGCCATTATCCGCTACTTTAATAACGGTTTTCCGGTTATTGGCAACGTAACCAGTCATAACGATGCGTGGACCAGCTTTGTCTTTTACCGCTTCGATCGCATTCACGGTCAGGTTGATCATAACCTGTTCCAGCAAGTTGACATCTGCTTCCACGATGAGGTCGGTATCTTTCAAAATAGTTTCCAGCTCAATGTTCTTTTGCTCCAGCGTGGGCTGCATTAATTGAAGCAGGTTCTCGAAAATATCTCGGATATATACTTTTTTCAGGTTGGGAGTAGTGATCCTGTTCAGGTTGCGGTATGTCTCTGCAAACTTTAGCAGACCTTCACTTCTCCGTTTGATCGTTTCAATACCTATTTCAAGATCATCCACGGAGCCGGTGTCATTATTTAATGCCGTGACCGATTGCTGCAGCCTGTGCTTAAGTGTTTCTGCCAACGATGAGATCGGTGCCACCGAGTTCATGATCTCATGTGTCAGTACACTCAATAGTTTTTGCCAGGCTTTTGATTCTGTTTCATCCAGCGCTTCATTCACGTTCTGAAAAGCGATCAGCTTATAGACCTTGCCTTCCGTCTGAAACGCAGTGGCAGATAACAGTATTTTGAAAGGTGTTTTTTCCAGGTGGGCGGTAGTGATCTTGCTTTCACCAGGTTTTAACGCAATGATCTCTTTTGCCAGTTCTTCATCTCTTTTCTCCAGCGAATGGATCGTTTTCAGGTAAGGCACCTGGAGCATTTTTTTCAGCGATTCGTTCATCCATACGATCTCTTTGCTCTCTTCTTCATAAGAAAGAATACCGGTATCCACGAGCTCCAGTATTTTCTGAAGATATTGATACTGGGTCTCTTTTTCCCGGCTGATCACTTTAAAGGTGGTGTTGATCTCATTGAACCCTTTTCTCAGCGGCTGCAGGTCGGCCGGTGCATGCTTGACATCGAAGTACCGTGAAAAATCACGGTAATGTACCGACTCTACGAACTGCTCCAGTTCATCATGTGCTTTTTTCTGGAAATGATAAGACTCTATCAACTGGTAAATAACGACCGGGACGACCAGCAGCAAATAGACGAAATAGCCTTTTACCAGCAGAAAGGATGCCGCACAAAGTGTTGCAAACAATAAGAACACCCTTGCAATGATCCTCCATTCGTATCTTTTAAATGTCATATTTGCTGAGTCTCCTGTATAATGCGGTCCTCGTCAGTCCAAGCTCACGGGCTGCTTTCGTGATATTGCCATTATGTTTTTCTATCACTTTCAGAATAGTGTTCTTCTCTACGGCACTGAGTTTCGTTTCGGCCTGATCAGTTTCAACAGGCTGCGCCGTTTCGATAGGTGAGAAGATCAGGTCGTTTGCCTGCAATAGCGGCTCGTCTGCCATGATCACCGCCCGTTCAATGATATACTGTAGTTCCCTGACATTGCCGGGATAATGATAGTTCAGCAGTTTCTCCATGGCCTTGGTGTCAAATTCAGGGGTTGGTTTCATATACTTATTGCCATAGAGTTTGGCAAAATGCCGCGCCAGTTGAATGATGTCGTTGCCCCTCTTGCGCAGGGGTGGGACCATGATCTCTACGGTATTGATCCGGTAGATAAGGTCTTTCCGGAAACGGCTTTCATTGGCCAGGTCACTTAACGGAACATTGGTGGCGCATATCAAACGGATATCAACAGGAAGGGGCTCATTGCTACCTAACCGGATCACCTGGCGGTTTTGTAATACACTCAGCAATTTTGCCTGTAAGTGCAAAGGGATATTCCCGATCTCATCCAGGAATAAAGTGCCTTTGTTAGCGGCTTCAAACCGGCCGGGGCGGTCTTCTCTTGCATCAGTAAATGCCCCTTTCTTGTGACCAAACAGCTCGCTTTCAAATAAACTTTCAGTCAATGCCCCTACATCCACTTTTACAAAAGGCTCATTCTTGCGTAATGATTGCTGATGAATGGCTTTTGCAATAAGATCTTTACCTGTACCGTTTTCTCCCAGTATCAGGATGTTTGCATCAGTAGGGGCGATTTTTTCTATTTTATAAAAGATCTCCTGCATCGCCTCAGATTCTCCCAGCAGATCTTTGCCGATAATGCTGTCAGGTTCGGAAAAAGGAGTGATGCTGGTCTTGCTGCTTTTTCTTTTTAGTGTTTCCCTGATCGTGGCGATCAGTTTCTCATTATGCCATGGCTTTACTACAAAATCCGCAGCGCCTTCTTTTAATGACCGTACTGCGAGGTCTATATCGCCATACGCCGTGATCATAATGACCGAAATATCCGGTTTGATCTTTTTTATTTCTTTCAGCCAGAATATCCCCTCATTACCCGTATTGATCGAACTCGTAAAGTTCATGTCCAGCAGCATGACGTCATAGGTGTCTTTGGATAAATGCCAGCGGATGTTCTCAGGATTCTTTTCAGTGACCACTTCTTTTGCTTCCGTTTTCAGTAATAATCTTACCGCCGTAAGTACATCGGTGTCGTCATCTATGACCAGTATCGAAGCGTTCCTTAAGTTCATATTAGTATGATAATAACGGGCGACAACAATAGCAATTGACCGGGAAGATGGGTTCAGCAGTCGCTCATTGCATATTGTTCCTTACTGTCTGCTGCAATTATACCATAATTACAAAGCGGTGGCAACTAATTTTTTAAAGAATGAATGCAAAGAAATAGTGTATCAAAACCGGACAGTTTGTGTATCGCTAACGAACGGGTTCGTAGAGCCTGTCTTGCTTAACTGGTTGCAAACCAAAAATTTCCGGAACTGGCATATTTGTAACTATACTCATCCCGGATTACGGGCTCTGATGAGCAATGGGCATGAATCGATAATAGAAATAATGGCAGAGCCGGAATAAAAAGAACTGATCATGGACAGAGTTATAGCAAAGAAAAGATGGAACAGGAAAAGGATACTCACTATTGCGGGTATTGCGGGTGTAGCGGGTCTCGCTATTGCCAGTTATGTACTGACTTCCGGTAAAAGCAGGCTGAACGTGGATGCAGAAAGGGTTACGGTCAGTGAAGTAAAGAATGGCTCTTTCCAGGAATTCATCCCGGTAAATGGCGTTGTGTTGCCGATCACCACGATCTATCTCGATGCATCAGAAGGCGGAAGGGTGGAAGAAAAGTTTGTGGAAGATGGCGCTATCATGAAAAAAGGCGAAGCTATCCTTCGTTTATCCAATACCGATCTTGAATTGAGCCTTGTGAACCAGGAGACCTCTGTATATAACCTCCTTACACAAATGCAGATATCCCAGAATGCGGCCCAGCAAAACACAGTGACCCGGCTGAACCAGCTAACGGACGCTTCGAGTCAATTAAAAGAGGCGGAAAGAGTGTACAAACTGAACAAGGGGCTTTATGAACAAAAGGCGATCGGGGCGCAGGAGTTTAAGCAATCAGAAAATAATTATTACTACCTGCTGGAAAAGAAAAAACTGTCTGAGCGGATCATGGGACAAGACTCTGTTTCTAATACGCAGCAACTGTCACAAGCAAAGCAGTCCTACCTCGGTTCACAGAATGCATTGAATGTAATGCGAAAAAAAGTGGGCGATCTTATTGTAAGGGCGCCGGTGGACGGGCAACTGACTTCGCTGGATGCCGAGATCGGTCAATCAAAGAACAAAGGGGAGCGACTGGGGCAATTAGATGTGCTGAGTGGCTTCAAAGTAAGAGTGGATATTGATGAGCATTATATCTCCCGCATCTACACGGGCCTGGTAGGCGGGTTCACTTTTGCCAATAAGGATTATAAGCTGAAGATAAAAAAGGTGTACACCCAGGTCACTAATGGCCGTTTCCAGGTAGATATGGAATTTGAAGGAGAAGTGCCGCAAGGCATCCGCCGCGGGCAAACCTTGCAGATACGCCTGGCACTGAGTGACGAGACGCAGGCGTTGTTACTGGCCAAAGGCGGTTTTTACCAGCAAACCGGTGGCAACTGGGTGTTCAAGGTAAGTGAAAGCGGTAATACCGCATACAAGGTGGATGTACAGCTCGGAAGGCAGAACCCGGATTACTATGAAGTGCTGCAAGGTCTCAAACCGGGGGATAAGGTCGTCACTTCCAGTTATGAGAATTATGGGAACATGCAGGAGCTGGTTTTGAAAAAATGACCATTATCATTAACCAATCATATTAAACCATTTGCCATGAAACGTAAAGCTATTTATCTCTTCCTGATCATTTGCAGCCTGAGTCTTTTCTCATCCGCTAAACAGATGGGTAAGGGTGCTGAGTATGATATGAACAAGGAAGAATGTGTAAGCAAAAAAGCAAGATCCTGCGGGCCTCCTGACCGGGCTGCTGCTTATGAGATATCTCCATTGCGGTTGTTTTTACTGAGTATATAAATCATCTATAAACATTAAACAGGATACAATGATCAAGATCACTGATCTCGAAAAAGTTTACCGGACAGATGAAGTGGAAACGGTGGCGTTGAATAAACTGTCGATCGAAGTAAAGGAAGGAGAATTTGTTGCCGTGATGGGGCCATCCGGCTGCGGCAAATCCACCTTACTGAATATTCTCGGTTTGCTGGATGATCCGGACAGCGGCAGTTTCATTTTCAATGGGATCGAAGTGGCTAAGTTCAATGAGCGCAAAAGAGCAGACCTGCGCAAACGGAATATCGGATTTGTATTCCAGAGTTTTAACCTCATAGATGAACTCACCGTTTTTGAAAATGTAGAACTACCGCTGATATATACAGGTGTAAAATCAGGTGACCGGAAAAAAAGGGTGGAAGCGGTACTGGATAAAATGCAGATCATGCACCGCCGCAATCATTACCCCCAGCAATTGTCGGGTGGACAGCAGCAGCGTGTGGCGGTAGCAAGAGCTGTGGTGAACAAACCAAAACTTATCCTGGCCGATGAGCCGACCGGGAATCTCGATTCCAGCAATGGTAACGAGGTAATGCAGATGCTGACCGACCTGAATGAACAGGGAACCACTATCGTGATGGTGACCCATAGTGAGCATGATGCCCGCTACAGTCATCGTATCATTCGCATGCTCGATGGGCAAACCGTGATGGAGAACATCATGGTATAACCTACTTTTTTGACCGGAAGTCTTCACAGGGGAAAACAATATCTCAACATTCTAAATCAACGGGTATGCTAAAGAATTACCTGAAAGTGGCCTGGCGAAACCTTGTCAAGAACCGGACCTTCTCGATCATCAATATAGCGGGTCTTGCCATTGGCCTTGCCTGTTTTATTCTTATTGCCATGTACGTAGTGGATGAGATCAGCTATGACCGCTACCATGCCAAGGCTGACAGGATCTATCGTATTAACTCCGACATCCGGTTTGGCGGCACAGACCTGAAGCTGGCAGTATGCAGCGATCCAATGGGCGCTGCATTGAAAAAGGATTACCCGCAGGTAGAACAGTATACCAGGATATACGCTTCTTCCGGATCGAAACTGATCAAAAAAGGGAATGAATATATCAATGAACAGGCGGTGGCACATGTTGATTCCACCATCTTTGATGTGTTTACTTTGCCCGCCATAGCCGGTGATACCAGGCAGGCATTGAATGAACCGAATACGGTGGTGATCACTGAGTCGGCTGCGCAAAAATATTTTGGCACTGCTGAAGCCATTGGGAAAACGATCGAGACAAACGACAACAACAGTACGCTGTACAAGGTGACGGCTGTGATCAAAGACATTCCCCGCAATTCCCATTTCAATTTTGATTTTCTGTTTTCCATGGATAATGTGGATTATGGATGGGGAAATTTCCTGAGCCATAATTTTCAAACCTATATTGTTCTGCAAAAAGGAACTCGTTACAAGGAGTTCGAAAAGAACTTCAGCCAGGTAATAGATAAGTATATACTGCCACAGGCAAAGCAGTTCATGCAGATCAGCAGTATGGATGATTTCGCCAAAACGGGTAATAAGCTGGAGTATTCCCTGATGCCGCTTACCGATATTCATCTTCGTTCAGACCGGTTCCCGGAATTAAGAGCCAACAGCAGTATCCAGTATGTATATATTTTTTCTGCTGTGGCGATCTTTATTTTACTTATTGCCTGTGTCAATTTTATGAACCTTTCCACTGCCCGCTCTGCCAACAGGGCAAAGGAAGTAGGTATCCGTAAAGTGCTCGGTACAGAAAAAAGGTCATTGATCGGTCAGTTCCTGACCGAATCTACCCTGATGGTGTTCATTGGGTTGCTGCTGGCGGTGGGACTTGTGTGGTCATCTGTCAGCTACTTCAATGATATATCAGGAAAGAATCTTTCGGTATCCACCTTGTTTGAACCAGGCTATCTTTTATTCCTGTTATTGCTTCCTGTCGTTGTGGGCGCCATGGCGGGCATTTATCCTGCTTTCTTTTTGTCGTCCTTCAGGCCCATTGCTGTTTTAAAAGGAAAGATCAGCAAAGGAGGGTCCAGCCGGAATTATTTCAGAAGCGTTTTGGTGGTTTTCCAGTTCTGTACTTCTATTATCCTTATAATCGGTACGATCGTGGTTTACCGGCAACTGAATTATATACAGAACAAGAAGATCGGGTTTAGTAAAGACCAATTGCTGGTGATCAATGGCACAGGAGCCCTTGGAAATAATGTGGATGCTTTCCGGAATGAAGTGATAAAGATGAGCGGGGTCAAAGCTTCTTCATTTGCCGGGTATCTGCCGGTCGGTAATTCATCAAGAAGCGACAATACTTTTTCCACGGAAGCCGTGATGAATGAAAAGAACGGGTTCAATATGCAGGTGTGGAATGTAGATCATGATTATATACCTACATTGGATATGGAGATGCTGAAAGGAAGGAATTTCTCCCGTGAATTCGGTTCCGATTCAAGCGCTATTATCATTAATGAAGCAACGGCAAAGGTTATTGGCTATGAAAACCCTGTAGGGAAAAAATTGTATTCATCCGATGGAAATGGGTCCAGCAATATTGTTTATACGATTGTCGGGGTGGTTAAAAATTTTAATTATGAATCACTGCGCCAAAACATTGGTCCGCTTTGTTTCCGCCTCGGGTATAATAAATGGGCGACCGCTTTTAAAGTATCAGCGGCGGATGTGGGCGGCCTGTTGCAAAGTATTGAAAACAAGTGGAAGTCTATGGCGCCGGGTATGCCGTTCAGCTATCAGTTCATGGATGAAGCATTTGATAATATGTACCGCACCGAGCAACGGGTTGGCAAAGTGGCTTTGTCATTCGCCATTCTGGCCATCTTTATTGCGTGTCTCGGCCTGTTCGGCTTAGCGACGTATATGGCCGAACAGCGTACCAAGGAGATCGGTGTCCGTAAAGTGCTTGGCGCTTCTGTATCCAATATCGTTTCCATGCTTTCCAGGGATTTTGCAAAACTGGTAGTGATCGCCGCTGTCGTTGCCTTTCCTGTGGCATGGTGGACTATGAATATATGGCTGCAGGATTTTGCATTCAGAATCAATATCGGCTGGTGGATTTTCGTTATTGCGGCCATAATAGTCCTGCTTATTGCATTGCTTACAGTGAGCTACCAGGCTATTAGAGCGGCTATTGCCAACCCGGTAAAGTCATTACGAACAGAATGAGTTTGTAAATAAGATTCGTTACGCTATGCGTCATTGCGAGCGGAGCGAAGCAAAAAGTATAGCCATGATAAAAAATTATTTCAAGATCGCCTGGAGAAATCTTGTAAAAAACAAGGGGTATTCAGTTATTAATATTGGCGGACTTGCTATAGGCATGGCGGTGGCGGTGCTTATTGGTTTGTGGATCTATGATGAATTCTCCTTTAATAAATATCATAAGAACTACGATCGCATTGCACAGGTGATGATCAGGGGCAATTTTAACGGGCAGGGTTTTTCATCCTTTTCTTTGGCCCGTCCGTTAGAGCAGGAATTGCGGATCAAATATGGAAGAAATTTCAGGCACATAGTTATGTCCCGGTGGAACGAGGGACATATATTGTCTTCAGGTGATAAAAAGGTATCACAAACAGGGAGGTTCATGCAGGAAGGTGCACCGGAGATGTTGTCGTTGAAAATGGTTAGTGGCAACTGGAATGGTTTAAAAGATCCTCATTCAGTCATTCTTTCAGCTTCTGCGGCCAAAGCACTTTTTGGTGATGAAGATCCCATGAGTAAAATGATGCGGATAGACAACCAGATGGATGTGAAAGTAACAGGAGTATATGAAGATCTGCCTCATAATACAGAGTTTAAAGACGTCAAATTTATTTCTACCTGGGATTTGCTGATGGCTAACAATAAGTGGATGCAGGAGGCTTCTGATCAATGGGGCAACAGCTCTTTTCTTATGTATGTACAAATACAACCGAATACAACCCATGAAGCTGTTTCTTCAGTAATAAAAAATGCCCAATACGATAAGGTAGACGCAGACGATAAAAAATTTAACCAGCAGGTGTTTCTCAATCCAATGAATAAATGGCACCTGTATTCAGAATGGAAAAATGGCGTGAACACAGGCGGACGTATTCAATATGTCTGGCTGTTTGGCATTATTGGCCTCTTTGTATTATTACTCGCTTGTATCAATTTCATGAACCTCAGTACGGCACGCAGCGAAAAGCGGGCAAAAGAAGTAGGGATTCGTAAGGCTATTGGTTCTATGCGCAGCCAATTGATCAGGCAATTTCTCAGTGAGTCGTTGCTGGTAACAGTTCTTTCTTTTCTTTTAGCCCTGTTATTGGTTGCTGTTTCGTTGCCCTGGTTTAATGAGCTCGCTGATAAAAAGATGATCATCGTTTGGGGTAATCCATACTTCTGGATAATAAGCCTTGGCTTTATTGTACTCACCGGTTTTATTGCAGGAAGCTATCCTGCACTTTATTTATCCTCTTTTAATGCTGTAAAAGTGTTGAAGGGTACTTTCCGTGCAGGACGTTTTGCCACTCTTCCCCGCAAAGTATTGGTAGTTCTGCAATATACTGTTTCCGTTGCCCTTATAATAGGAACCATTATTGTGTATCGCCAGGTACAACATGCTAAAAACCGCCCTGTTGGGTACACAAGAGACGGCCTGTTAATGATTCATGTGAAATCGCCCGATCTGAAAGAAAAATTTCATTTACTGTCAACCGAGTTAAAAAACAAGGGAATTGCAGAGGCGACATCAGGCTCTTCAAGCCCTGTTACGGCGGTATGGTCAAAAAATAGTGGATTTGAATGGCGTGACAAAGACCCCAATAAAGTGGATGGCTTTTCTACTATCTGGATCACTCATGATTACGGTAAGACAATAGGCTGGCAATTTAAAGAAGGAAGGGATTATTCACCGTCAATAGCGGCTGATTCAGTAAGCAATAACAGTAATCCAAACCTTACTTACAACATTATTATCAATGAAGCGGCTGCAAAATACATGGATCTTAAAAATCCTCTGGGTGAAATTCTAAAATGGGGGGTACTTCATTTACAATTGTAGGAGTAGTAAAAAATATGATCATGGAATCTCCTTTTAACCTGGTAAGACAAGCTATTTATCTTGTTAACTACGATGAGGCAAATGGGTACATGAATATTCGTATCAATCCAAAAATGAGTGTTAGTGATGCATTGGTGAGAACCGAAGCAATCTTTAAAAAACTGGTTCCGGCCGTGCCTTTTGATTACCAGTTTGCAGATACGGAGTATGGATTGAAATTCGCTGCAGAAGAACGCATAGGTAAACTGGCTTCTGTATTCGCCACCCTTGCTATCCTTATTTCCTGCCTTGGTTTATTTGGACTGGCCTCTTTCGTCGCTGAAAAACGCACCAAGGAAATAGGAGTACGTAAAGTGCTTGGAGCCACTGTATATAATTTATGGAAAATGTTATCAATGGATTTTGTTATGCTTGTTATTATTTCCTGTTTAATAGCTGGTCCCATTGCCTGGTATTATCTCCACCAATGGTTGATGAAATATGAATACCGTACCGACATATCGTGGTGGATATTTCCTGTTGTTATAGTGGGAGCCTTATTCATTACAATTGTGACAGTAAGTTTCCAGGCCATTAAAGCAGCTATTGCTAATCCTGTAAAAAGTTTAAGAACCGAATAAAGGTATAGCCATGATAAAGAACTATTTCAAAATTGCCTGGCGCAATATGGTGAAAAATAAAGGGTATAGCGCCATCAATATCGGTGGTCTTGCTGTCGGTATGGCCGTGGCTATGCTGATCGGTTTATGGGTACATGATGAACTGACTTACGACAGGTACCATCAGAACTATGATCGCATCGCACAGGTGATGCAGCATGCCAATTTCAATGGAAAAGTAGAAACACAGGTGTCTAATCCTGCTTTGATGGGGCCTGAGTTGCGGGATAAATATGGAAGCAATTTTAAATATGTGATACAATCATCATGGACGGGAGGTCATTTGCTTTCCATTGGGGATAAGCATATCAGTAAGGTCGGGAACTTTTTCGAGCCCGATGCCCCTGATATGCTCACCCTGAAAATGCTCAAAGGAACAAGGGCCGGATTGAAGGATCCCTATTCTATCATGATGTCTGCATCTGCTGCCGAATCCCTATTTGGCAAGGAAGATCCGATCAATAAAACAATAAAACTGGACAGGAGCTTTGATGTAAAGGTGACCGGTGTATATGAAGATCTGCCCGATAACACTTCTTTCCGGGAGATAAAGATCATGATGCCCTGGGAATTGTGGCTGATACAGAACCCATGGGCAAAACAGATGAATGAACCATGGGGGAGCAATTTCTCCCAGACATTTGTACAGATCGCCGACAATACGGATATGGCATCTGTGTCTGCAAAGATCAAAAACACAAAACTGAATAATGTAAGTAAGGAAGAAGCAAAATACCAGTGGGCTGTTTTTTTGCACCCCATGGGCAAATGGAATTTGTATAACGAATTCAGGAATGGTGTGAACACGGGCGGTAATATCCGGTATGTATGGTTGTTTGGCATCATCGGCATTTTTGTATTACTGCTGGCCTGCATCAACTTCATGAACCTGGCTACTGCCAGAAGTGAAAAAAGAGCCAGGGAAGTGGGTATCCGTAAAGCAATTGGTTCTATGCGCTGGCAGTTGATACGGCAGTTCTTTGCTGAATCTTATCTCGTCGTCATATTGGCTTTTGTATTATCCCTGATCCTGGTTGTATTACTGCTTCCGTTATTCAATGAAGTTGCGGGCAAGAAGATAGCAATACCGTGGCAAAACCCGATTTTCTGGACTTTCAGTCTTGTGTTTATATTGATCACAGGTCTTCTTTCAGGTAGTTATCCTGCATTATATCTCTCTTCATTCCAGCCATTGAAAGTGCTGAAGGGAACATTTCGTGTCGGCAGGTTTGCATCTGTTCCGCGCAAAGTGCTGGTGGTTCTTCAGTTTACTGTTTCTGTCATGCTGATCATCGGAACGATCATCGTGTATCAGCAAATTCAGTATGCAAAGGACCGGCCGATAGGTTATACACGCAACGGTTTAATTAATCTCGGTATGGAAAAGGAAATAAGAGAGCATTACGAAACTGTCAGAACCGAGCTAAAAAATTCAGGAGCAATAGAAGAAATGGCAGCATCGAATAGTCCTTTGACACAGGTATGGAATACAAACGGTGGGTTTGAATGGGAAGGTAAGGACCCTAATCTTGCAGTGGATTTCCCCAACAACAGAGTGTCTTATGAATTTGGTAAAACAGTGAATTGGAAAATTAAGGAAGGCCGTGATTTCTCACGGGATTATGCAACCGACTCTGCAGCCTTTATCATTAATGAATCAGCAGCAAAGTTCTTAGGATTTAAGAACCCGGTGGGTACAGTACTCAAATGGAATAATCAGCCTTTTACAATTATTGGCGTTGTCAACGACATTATGCAGGAGTCGCCATTTTACCCGGTACGCCCTACTTTATATCATATAGGCGAATATGAGAACATGTATAACCTGATTCTGAGATTAAACCCGCAGAAGAATGCGAAGCAGTCACTGACCAGCATTGAACAGCTTTTGAAAAAATACACACCCAGCGTACCGTTTGATTACAAGTTTGTAGACGAAGAATTTGGCGGCAAGTTCAGGGCAGAAGAACGGATAGGAAAACTCTCTTCTTATTTTGCCATTCTCGCTGTCCTTATTTCCTGCCTGGGTTTATTTGGTATGGCAAGTTTTGTAGCTGAGCAACGCACCAAAGAGATCGGCATCCGTAAAGTGCTTGGCGCCAGTGTTATTAATCTATGGCAATTGCTTTCAAAAGAGTTTGTGCTGCTGGTGGTTTTTTCCTGTATCATAGCGGTACCCATTGCCTGGTATTATCTCAGCAACTGGCTGACTAATTATGACTACAGGATTACAATAAGCTGGCAGGTTTTTGCATTGGCAGCAGCAGCGGCACTTATCATCACGATCGTTACGGTCAGTTTCCAGGCCATCAAAGCGGCTATTGCCAACCCGGTCAAATCTTTGCGAACGGAGTAAGAATAGATCTGTTCCCGGATGAAAAATTGAAATGAGATCATTACGAACCGAGTAAAAACAACAGATATGTTTAAAAGTTTTAGCAAAATTGTTTTGCGCAATATGTGGCGCTATAAAGGCTACACACTGCTGAATGTCGTGGGTATGGCTATTGGTATAGCTGCTATGGTGTGGGGCTACCAGACATACCGGTACAGTTTCAGTTTTGATAATTTCCATAAAGACAGGGACAATGTTTACAGGGGCCTTACGTACAAAGAAGGAGCTGATGGTGTGAAGGGAGTTTTCCCCATGGCGGCAGTAAAGCAGGCGCAGAATGATTTTTCAGGCATTGAAGAAGCTGTCCGTTATCTCTCCCGGGGATTAAATGTCAAGTATGACAAAAATGAACCCTTTGCCGAGCGGGCACATTTTACCGACCCTGCTTTTTTTGAGCTGTTCAATTTTCCGCTGGTGGCGGGCTCCGGCAATATTGCCGATAAGAATGTCGTGCTGATCACGGAGAGAACAGCAAAAAAATATTTTGGCAATGAAGACCCGCTTGGGAAACCGCTGATTTTTTATTCCGGGGATAGCTATGCACTGCCACTTACGGTGACCGGTGTATTAAAAGATGTACCCGTAAACTCTACCATTCAGTTTGACTTTATAACAAATTTTGAGAATTTTTTACGGGGAAACGGTTCCAGGGTTGCACCCGACGACTGGACATTGATGATGGACGCTGCCTTTTTCAAAATACCTAATCCTGCTGATGCACAACGACTGGCCAAAGAGTTTGATAAGTATATTTCCGTTCAACAAAAAGCAAGAGAAGATTGGAAAGCCGCGGGGTTCAAACTCATTTCATTGCCTGAAAATGCAGCGATGACCAACCTTAGTAATAATAACCTGGGTGAAAGAATTGAAGATTCCGCTACGTATGGACCATTCGTTCTCGCTTTACTGATCTTTTTGTCTGCCTGCCTCAATTTTTCCAATACCAGCGTTTCCCGGGCAAACAGGCGTTTAAAGGAAATGGGTATGCGGAAAGTAATGGGCAGTTCACAGCGCCAGCTGATTTTACAGATGCTGCTGGAATGTGGCTTTGTCGTTGTGCTGGCTGTATTGCTTTCCACTTTATTGAATTATTGGTGGCTCCCCGCATTTAACCAGATGTTCAACGGGGTAAAGGTCACTGCCGATTATTTCAACGACATGAGCCTGCTTCTATTTATGGCAGTCGCAGTAGTGATCACCACCTTACTGGCTGGCGCCTATCCCGCTTTTTATATCAGCCGGTTCAATCCATCCACGATTTTCCGTGGCACGGTAAAATTTGGGGGAACCAACCTCTTTTCGAGGATCATGCTTGGTTTACAGGTTTCCATTGCTATGATCACGGTAGTAGCCGGAATTGGGTTTGCCCGGAATGCTGAGTTTCAAAAGAACTATGACTATGGTTATAATATAGAGAATACTATTGGAGTCATTGTTTTCGACACCACTTCCTTTCCAGCTTTTAAAAATGAAATAGCGGCGATACCTCAGGTAACAGCTTTAGCCGGCACAAGAAATCATATAGGGTATGGTAGCCGGAGTGTAGTAGCAGAAGCAGAAGGAAAAAAAGGAGAAACCAATTACTTGGAAATAGGCAACGATTATGTAAAAACAATGAACCTCAAAATAGCTGAAGGCAGGGGGTTTGATACACAAATGGAAGGAGATTATGACCATTCCATTTTGATTACACAGAACCTGGCAGCGAATTATGGCTGGAAAGATAAAGAAGCACTGGATAAAAAGATCTTTATTGACAGTATGCACTATTCAGTGATCGGTATACTGAAGGATTTTCATCTTGACCAGTTATTTGATCCGCTGGAGCCCGTGGTGTTGAAGCTGGCAAAAGAGAACAGGTACCAGTTCCTGGTCATACAATCGAAGCTATCAGACCTGGAAACGGTTTACTCCAAAACCAGGGATGCCTGGAAAAAAGTATTTCCCATGAAGCCTTTTGCCGGGTTTTACCAGAATGAAATAAAAGCGGAAGCCTACCAGGTCACTAAAAGCATTGCCAAAATATTTACTTGGTTTGCCATCATTTCAATTTTGCTTACGGCAACCGGATTGTTTGCATTGGTCTCGCTTACGGTACTTAAAAAAACAAAAGAGATAGCCCTGCGAAAGGTTGTGGGAGCAAAGCCACGAGATATCCTTGTTCTTATCAACCGGGGATATTTCTGGATATTTTTACTGGCTTCTGCCATTGGTTGTTACGGGGGGTATTCATTGACCAGGCTATTGCTGGACATGATCTTCGGAGTGAATGCCGGCATTGAAGTATCCACTTTGATCAGGTCAGCGATCGTATTATTTGTTATTGCCGGTATTACTTCGGGTATAAAAGTATGGCAAGCGATAAGAGCAAACCCGGCAAAGAATTTAAGAGCTGAATAAAACAGGAAGCCATGATAAGAAACTACTTTAAAGTTGCCATCCGCTATCTTTTGCGGAACAGGGGTTACACCGCTATCAACGTACTGGGTTTAGCGATCGGTATCACCTGCTGTATACTTATCATGCTTTTTGTCCGTAGCGAATGGAGTTACGACAAGTTTCATTCAAAGTCGGACCGGCTATATCGTGCCTGGCTGCATGAACAATATGAAGGCCAGTCATTCACCAATACGGTTACGCCGATCCCGTTAGGACCGGCGCTGCAGGCCAATGTCCCTGAAATAGAATCAAACTGCCGGGTATATGCGTTCAATACATTGGTGCAATACAAGGGTAACTGCTTTAATGAACCGGTCAATATGGTTGATTCAACCTTTTTCCGGTTGTTTGACTTCAAAATAATACAGGGCAACAAGAGCACAGCATTATCCGATGCTAAGTCGCTGGTCATTTCAGAAGAGTTGGCCAAAAAGTATTTTGGAAATGAGCAGGCAATTGGAAAAAATCTTGAATTGCAATTGGGAGGGGACACGGTTTTGTTTACGGTTTCTGCTGTTGCTGCAAAGGTGCCGACGGAATCAAGTATCCGGTTTGAGATGCTGATCCCCCATTCTAATGAACACTATTTATTTAATGAAAGGGTAAGGACCAGCGGATGGACACAGGTATTTGAAGAAACATACCTGCTGGTAAAAGAAGGAAAGACCGGGAAGGATGCCGAACAAAAAATTCCTGCATTGGTAAAACAGATCGCAGGGGAGGATTATGTAGAAGGGCAGTATAATATTCACCTGCAGCCAATGACCGACATTCATTTGAACAAAAAACTGCCTGCTGGCAATTTGCCTGTCAGCGACCCTGCTTACTCTTATATCATCGGCATTATCGGCATACTGGTGCTGTTGATCGCCTGCATTAATTTTGTCACTCTTTCTATCGGTCGTTCCACTACCAGGGCACTGGAAGTGGGTGTACGAAAAGTAATGGGGGCCGAAAGACCCCAGCTGATCCGGCAGTTTTGGGGAGAGGCATTGCTGGTGGTTATTGTATCTTTTATTATAGCGGCAGGGCTTTCCATTTTATTATTAGCGCCATTCAATAGTATTGTCAATAAGGAACTGGTGCTTGCTTTTGACGGCTTTACTGTTTTGTTTTTTACAGCCATCATTATTCTTGTTGGGCTTATTGCCGGCATATATCCGGCGATTATTCTTTCCGCATTTGCACCAGTCAGGGTGTTGAAAGGCCGTTTGCAATCGGGTCCGGCCATCGGATTATTTCGCAAAGGTCTTATCATCGGGCAATTTGTGGCTTCCATCATGATGATCATTAGCACTATTGTGATCGGGCAGCAACTTAGTTTTTTACGGGATAAAAATCTTGGGTATGACAGGGAGCATGTTGTCATTGTTCCTACCAATAAGTCAAGGAGTGAAGGTATGCCTTTGGCAGAGCGGTTTAAAGCCGAGCTCGCAAAAAATCCACAGGTCATCAATAGCAGTATCAGCCTGTTCAGCTTTTCTGAGCCGGGATGGATGAACCTTGGCTATGAGGATGATAATAAAGTATACCGGAATTTCCGGATGAATGCTATTGATGCCGACTTTGTGAAGAGCATGGGCCTGCAAATTATTTCCGGGAGAAATTTTTCCAAAGACAATCCTGCGGACATAACCAGCTCTATGATCGTGAATGAAGCATTGGTAAAAGAGTATGGATGGACAGATCCCATCGGCCGGAAATTGCCTGGTAGTTACGAGCAACGTGTGATCGGGGTGGTTAAGGATTTTCATTTCCAGTCATTGCATACACCCATTCAGCCGCTGGCGTTGGTGATGCGTCCCGACTCGATGTTCCGGAGATCCAATGATATAAGTTCTCCTTTTGCTACACAGCCAAGGATAAATATTCGGTTAAAAGCAGGCAATGTACAGGATCATATTGCTTCTTTAAATGCGGCATGGAGATCCGTTGCGGGCAGCCAGGAGTTTGAGTATAGATTTTTGGATGACGCATTGGATGCCATGTATAAAAAGGAACAGCATTTTGGCATGGTCGTTAATTACGCATCTGTTCTCTCCATTTTTATTGCCTGTATGGGGTTATTTGGCCTGGCCACGCTGGTAGTGACCAAACGAACAAAGGAGATCGGTATTCGCAAAGTGCTTGGGGCGGATGTAAAAGGGCTGGTCGGATTATTATCAAAAGATTTTATTGTGCTGGTTGCCATTGCAGCATTGATTGCTTTCCCGGTTGCCTGGTGGGTATTGGATAAATGGCTGCAGGATTTTGCTTATCGTATAGCTATTGAATGGTGGGTGTTTATTGCAGCAGCAGCTATTGCATTGCTGATCGCATTACTTACTGTGAGTTTCCAGGCTATCAAAGCGGCGATCCGCAACCCGGTTAAATCGTTGCGAACCGAGTGACCCTGCCTGTACGAATCTGTACGTAAACTGTCCGTTTTCGTACACCTGTTGCCTGGTACAGTTTATGAAGCCCTGTTAATCAGGGCTTTTTGTATTGGCACAGGGTTGGGTAAGAACATAGCAACTAATTCAAACCGCATGATCAGGAACTATTTACTTATTGCTTTCAGGAGTTTCTGGAAACATAAATTGTTTTCACTGATCAACATGGCAGGCCTGGCCATTGGGATCAGCGCTGCACTGGTCATTTACCTGCTGGTCAGTTATGAGTTCAGTTTTGATACTTTTCATAGGGACAGGAGACAGATCTACCGCGTGGTATCACAGTTGGATTTTCCTGATCAGCTGATCAAGAATGGCGGAGTATGTGCGCCATTGCCGGATGCAGTGAAAAAGGAAGTGACGGGGATTGAAGCCTCTGCCGCTTTTCACCAGTTTAATGGTGATGCCAAAGTGGAAGTTTCTGTTTCCGGCAGTGATGCGCACAGGAAGCTTTTTAAAAAACAGAATGATATCATTTTAACCGACGGCGATTATTTTAAACTATTTCAATACGAATGGCTGGCCGGATCACCTGATGTGTCATTGACAGCGCCTTTCCAGGTGGTACTAACGGAAAGCAGGGCCCGGTTATATTTTGGAGATAAAGATATAGCGGCTATCCCCGGCAGCACGATCACCTATAATGATTCTATTATCACCAAAGTAACAGGCGTTGTAAAGGATATTAAAGAGAGAACGGATCTCCTTTTCAAAGAATTCATTTCGCTGAAGACCATTACTGCTACCGGATTAAAGAATAATATGGGATGGGATGAATGGGGCAGCGTCAATTCGTCTTCATTGTTTTTTGTAAAACTGAAAAAGGGTACCGCGGCGGCACATATCGAAAAGCAATTGGCCGCCTTGCGGGCCAAATATGCAAAAGATGATTATATGAAAACGGTAAACCTCCTGCAGCCATTATCAGCACTGCATTTTGCCGGTGAGTTTGACTCTTTTGCAAAAAAGGAAGCGCATAAGCCTACGTTGTATGGTCTGCTGGCCGTTGCAGCTTTCTTATTGCTGCTTGGCTGCATCAATTTTATTAATCTCACCACAGCTCAGGCAGCGCTGCGGGCCAAAGAGATCGGCATTCGCAAGACCATGGGCAGTTCAAAGTTTCATTTGGTATCCCAGTTTCTGGGCGAAACTTTCTTACTGACCTTGCTCGCTACGATTCTTTCCATTGTCATTACACCGGGCATTTTAAAGATTTTCTCAGATTTCATTCCGGAGGAGCTGCATTTTGGCATGATAGGCCAGCCACACATTATCCTGTTTATTCTTCTGCTTATCGTGGTGGTTACGTTGCTATCAGGATTTTACCCGGCACTGGTCTTATCGGGATTTAAACCGATACAGGTGATGAAGAACCAGGCAGCCTCTTCACCCGGTAAAACACGGAAGACCCTGCTGCGGAGATCACTTACCATATCCCAGTTTGTCATTGCGCAGTTCTTTATTATAGCCACCATCCTGGTCAGTAAACAGATCAAATATGCGATCAATAAGGATATGGGTTTCCGGAAGGATGCCATTGTCAATTTTAATGCTCCATGGAATGCACCAGATAAGAATAAACGGTTTGTATTGCTGAATAAGATACAGGCGATGCCGGAAGTAGCTGCCGTTTGTCTTGGAGGAAGTACCCCAGCCGCTTTTGGTTATTCATCCACCACCATGAAGTATAATGACGGGAAAAAAGAGACCGAAACAACAGTGGGAGTCAAGTATGCAAGTGAGGATTACTTCAGGATGTATGATATGAAGCTGGTGGCAGGCAGGTTCCCTGCCAAGAACGATACAGCCGTGACCGAATATGCCATCAACGAAACATACGCAGGTTTTCTAGGATTTAAGGATCCCGGTGATGCTGTTGGTAAGTTTCTTGACAGGGGACAGAGGAAAGTGGTTATTTCAGGAGTATTGAAGGATTTTCATGATAAATCCATTCACTCAGCTATCAGACCGCTGGCCTATTCGAATGTAACCAGCAATCACGCTACGTTTCATATTCTTTTAAGACCCAATAGCGGAGGCGACACCTGGAAGAATGCTATTGCTAAGATCGAAAAAGACTGGAAGGAAGTATATCCTGATTTTGATTTTACGTACTCATTCTTTGATAAGACCATCGAACAATTCTACCAGGCAGAAAAAAATATTTCCCGGTTACTGGTATGGGCCACAGGCCTGGCGATCTTTATCAGTTGCCTGGGTATGCTTGGACTTGTTATCTATACTACTAACCAGCGGACAAAGGAGATCGGGGTAAGGAAAGTGTTAGGAGCGTCGGTTACGCAGATCGTTACACTGCTTTCAAGGGATTTTATGAAGCTTGTCATTCTTGCCTTTATCATAGCGGCGCCACTGACCTGGTGGGTGCTGAATAAATGGCTGGAGGATTTTGCTTATCGTACTCCTGTCAGCTGGTGGGTGTTTGCAGGCGGAGGATTGCTGATGGTGATCATTGCGTTGCTTACCCTGAGCGTACAGACAGTTCGTTCGGCTATCGCTAACCCGGTTAAATCTTTACGAACAGAATGAGTAAAGATGTAATCCCAGCCGAAGCGTCAGGGTAAAATCGCTAAACAAAGAATAAAATATGGGACTACTTTACAGCAGAATAAACAAATGATATGCTCGAACTTAAAGGAATTTATAAATGGGTCAATACAGGAAATAACCGGGTATTCCTGTTGAAAGATGTTGATCTTTCAGTACAACCGGGAGAATTTATTTCGATCATGGGGCCGTCCGGATCGGGAAAATCCACCTTACTGAACGTGATCGGTATGCTGGATACGTTTGACCAGGGAGAATACAATTTCCTTCATGAACCCGTGCACAAACTGAAAGAAAAGCAACGATCATCTTTATATAAACAATATATCGGCTTTGTGTTTCAGGCGTATCACCTGATAGATGAACTGACCGTGTATGAGAATATAGAGACACCACTGATCTATCAGGACATCAAAACATCGGAAAGAAAAGCGATGGTGGCTGATGTGCTCGATCGTTTCCAGATCGTAGGAAAGAAAGATCTTTTTCCTACGCAGTTGTCGGGAGGTCAGCAACAACTGGTAGGTATTGCCAGGGCACTGATCGCCAGGCCGAAATTATTACTGGCCGATGAGCCGACCGGGAACCTGAATTCCAAACAAGGAGAAGAGATCATGGGCCTTTTCAAACAACTGAACGATGAGGGGATGACCATCATACAGGTAACACATTCGGAAAAAAATGCGGCGTATGGATCACGCATCATTAACCTGCTGGATGGAATGGTAGCCCGGTAAAAATCAGACTAATCAAAAGAAAATTATGAAAAGAATAGTGGCAGTGACAGCAGGGATCAGTTGGTTCCTGGCAGGGTTTACCAGTTATGCCCAGCAAACAACCGCGGCTGCATTTAACCTGAAGCATTGTATAGAAACCGGCATCTCCAACAGCCTTGACGTGAATCAAAGCGGGCTGGACATGCAGCGCAGCAGGATCAACTGGAACCAGGCAAAGCTGAATATGCTGCCTGATCTGAATGGAACAGCCAGTACCGGAGTCAACCAGGGCCGGAGTATTGATCCCTTTACTAACGGGTACATCAATCAGCAGGTCAATTATTCCAGCTATGGAATATCCAGCGGGGTAGTGTTATTCAACGGGCTTTCTATGCAGCATACGGTGAAACAAAATGCACTGGCCTACGAAGCTTCTAAAATGGACTGGCAGCAGGCAAAGGACGACCTGACTATTAATATCATCCTGGCTTACCTGCAGGTATTGGCGAATGAAGACCTGCTGGTACAGGCCCGCAACCAGGCTGACCTTTCAAAGAAACAGGTGGAACGATTAGAGATCATGAACAAAGAAGGCGCTATTCTTCCTTCTCAGCTTTATGATCTGAAAGGGCAGTATGCTGGTGACCAGGTAGCGATCATCAATGCACAGAATGCCCTGGCGCTGTCTAAGAATTCACTATGCCGTCTGATGAACATACCCTATGACAAGAATATGAAGCTGGAGAGAATAGACGCGGAAAGTTATGCTGTAAAATATGAGGACAGCCCGGATAAGATCTACCAGGAATCATTGCAAAAATTTTCCCTGATCAAAGCCGCAGACCTGCGCAGGCAAAGTGCAGCAATCGGGGTAAAGGCAGTAAAAGGTCTCCTGTACCCGGTGCTGGTACTTGGCGGTAATGCCAACACGAACTATTCAAGCGCTGCCAGGAATGATATCTTTCTTGGTACGTCGGATGTCACCACGAATGACTATGTGATGGTGAATGGTACACCCAGCCCGGTGATTCGGAAACAAAGCAATTTTCAATCAGAGAAGATCGGCTATAACCAGCAACTGAATAATAACCTGTTTACCTCTGTTAATCTTAGTTTGCGGATCCCTCTTTTCAATTCATGGCAGGTAAGGAACCGGATCAAACTGGCACAGCTGACATTGAAGAATAATGATATGGCTGCTGCTACAGCCAAAACACAACTGCAGCAGGCCGTTGAGCAGGCATATATCACTATGACATCGGCATCAGAAAGATTCAAAGTGTTGATGGAGCAGGCTCATGCGTACAGCGAATCATTCCGCACTGTAGATATACGGTTCAATGCCGGGCTGGGGAATTCTATAGACTACCTGACGGCTAAAAATAATCTTGATCGTTCCAATATCAATCTGATCAATGCAAAGTATGAGTATGTCCTGCGCACAAGAGTGCTGGATTACTACCAGGGAAAACAGTTATGGTAAGACGAGTTTATTTTGCCGGCGTTCCCGGCTTTTTGTAACGGATCATGGCTTCTATAAAATAATAATCCGCATACGTCAGCGGTACATCCACTTCTGTTTTATTGGGCATGTGGCCTACGCCATGCTGAATAAGGAAACCACCGTTTTTTCCCGGTGCTGCTTTATATAAAGGGCCCGACAAAGTTTTGAGTATGGTTTCCGAAAGCTTCAGGTAATGATGGGCATCATCCTTGTTTTGGGTATAGCCGCTCAGTTCAATGAGTGCAGAAGCAGTAATGGCCGCTGCCGAAGCATCACGTAATGCATCAGGTATACCGGGGGCATTAAAGTCCCAGTAGGGGATACCGTCTGCGGGCAGGCTGGGATGTGTAAACATAAAGTCAGCGATCTTTATGGCCTGTTCGAGATAAACAGGATCTTTTGTTTCCCGGTACGTAGCGGTATAACCGTACAGTCCCCAGGCTTGTCCTCTTGCCCAGGCTGATTCATCGGCTGCTCCCTGTGCCGTGCGTTTTTGTTTGACCGCACCTCTTTCGGGATCGTAGTTCAATACATGATAGGAGCTATTGTCGTCACGGAAGTGGTTTTTGATCGTAGTATTGGCATGGGTGACAGCTATCTTATAAAAAGAGGAGTCGCCGCTGACCTTTGTGGCCCAGAACAACAACTCCAGGTTCATCATGTTGTCAATGATCACAAGAAAATCACCGGCCTTCGAATCCCATGATTTGATGCAACCTGTTTTGGGATTGAACCGGGTACACAATGACTTTGCACTGGTGAGAAGGATATCCTTATAGGCTGGTTTGGCGGCTATTCGGTTTGCATTGCCAAAACTGCAAAACATCATAAAACCGAGATCATGTGTAGATGTATTATTCTTTTCCTTTTCCAGTACCTGTAGTATCCTTTCCGCTTCTGTATAGAGGGCCCGGTCCTTTGTTTGTTCATACAGGTACAAAAGTGTTCCGGGATAAAACCCGCTGCACCACCAGCCGGAGTTGCTGAATTCATATTCACCCGTGGCAGGAAAAAATGTTTTGGGGAACTTTTCTGCCGGCAGGTGTTGCGCCATTAGTTTATACTGGGCTGCTGCATCTGCAAAGTTCTTTTCTATTGTTTTCAGCAGTTCTTTGTCTTTTAGATATGGGCTGTTTTTCTGGGCAATTATGGACAGCGTATTTATCAGGAGAGAGCAGGTCATCAGCACCAGGAAGCGGGTTGATCGTTTCATATAGCCATCTTTGATTTTACTGTTAGTATAACCGGGAATGCGAGCCCAACAAATATCTGTGATTTTAAGAGATAATACATGACGGCAGCCGGTATAGTATCCCGCTAAACAGCCTGCTTTTCACAAAATCGGGAAGCTGCTTTCGGGCGGTTCATTTTTCACAGCAACAGGTATCAGGGTCTGATGATCAGGGCCTTTGGCGGTTTGTTTTTCCGGGAACGATTGCGTAGAAAATCCGATGCTTTCAGGATAGAGCAGGATGATGAAATAAGATAAGCCTTCTATTATTGGAATAATTTTTAATTTAACAATAGCTGCTATATGAACTTGACAACTGCTCTATGCAGGGGTATGAGTATACTCATATTTCTGTTTTTTCTCTCCTTCTCTTCTTTTTCTCAAAACAACATTAAAGTACAAGGTAAAGTAAACGATGAAACGGGTAAACCTGTTGATGCTGCTACCATCAGTGTAAAAGGAACCAATACGGTTGCCATTACAAAACCTGATGGAAGCTTTGAGATAACGGTTCCCTCGGGAAACGCAACATTGGTCATCAGCCATATTGGTTTTGCACCTTTAGAATATCCTCTCCAGGGGCAATCAACCGTTACTATCACGATGGCTCAAAACACCGGTACGTTGGAAGATGTGGTGGTGATCGGTTACGGAACAGTCAAAAAGAAAGATGTGACCGGTGCTGTTGCCGGCATCAACCAGAAAGACATCCGTTCCCGCCCGGTGGATAATGCGCTGCAGGCCATGCAGGGCAAGGTAGCCGGCGTGGATATCACTTCCAACGAACGTCCGGGCACGGTGGGCAGTATCAATATCCGTGGTGTACGTTCGCTTACGGCGTCTAACACACCACTGTTTGTGGTGGATGGAATTCCTCTGACCACAGGAGGTATTGACTATCTCAACCCCAACGATATTGAAACAATTGACGTATTGAAAGATGCTTCTGCTACGGCTATATTTGGTTCGAGAGGAGCCAATGGTGTGGTGATTGTGACAACCAAACAAGGTAAAGCTGGCAGAGTACAAGTCAACTTGTATAACTCTGTTACTTTTGAAACCATCCAGGATTGGGCGCCTATTATGTCAGCTTCTGAATACATAGATTTTCGCCGTTGGGCTATTTATTATAGTAACCCTACTGGTCGCCCAAGAGGAGATGCGCCTACTTACATAAATGACTCTGTTATTTTCAATGGGCAAACAGACCCCTCCGCATGGGCCAATATTAAAAAAGGCTGGTCAGGAGGTACCTGGGATGGCAGTAAGGTGGGCAATACGGACTGGACCGGCATGGCCTCTCAAACTGGTATAACTACAGATAATACTATTGCCGTAAGCGGGGGCACTAAAAACATAAAAGCTTATGCTTCTTTTGGTTATTTGAATAACAAAGGCACATCAATAGGGCAAAAATACTCCAGGTATTCTGGCAAAGCCAGTGTGGATATCCAGGCCACTGATTGGTTTAATATGGGTTTGAATATGAACCTTTCTCACAGTACACAGCAATTTGGCCAGTCCAATTTGGTGATTGGTTCTTTTATCGGTTCGCCCGCAACCAGTATTTACGAGTCGGCAAGAAGGCTCTTCAAATGGGCTGTTCCGTATGATGCAGCTGGTAATAGGATTGTTGAACCAGGCGGCGATGTGGCCATTAAAACTATTGTGGATGAAGAAAAATACACGCAGGACCAAAGGGTAATCCTCAGGGCATTTGGAAGCTTGTATGCGCAATTGGATTTTGGAAAAATTCATCCTGTATTGAAAGGATTAAAATACCGTTTCAATTTTGGCCCTGATTTTTCTACATTTTCTAACGGTGTATATATAGACGGCTTATCGGTGGCAAGCAGCGGGATAAATGGCGCTTCTTTACAGGAGGCTAAAACTTTTTCCTGGACATTAGATAACCTGGTTTACTACGATAAAACAATTAAGAAACACACTTTTGGTCTTACTTTATTACAGAGCGCCACCAAGTTCAGGCAGGATCCTGTGAGTACCATCAGGGGTACTGGCATACCTTTCGCAAGTCAAAAATGGTATGCGCTGAATTCTTCCACACTTCCTGCAGCTAACCTTACCATCATTCAAAATTCTGATTTAATCAAACGCCAACTGGTAAGTTATATGGCCCGCCTTAATTATGGATTTGATGACAAGTATTTGCTTACACTATCCATGCGGTCAGATGGTGCGTCTCAGCTTTTTGATGACGGATCCAAGTTTTCATTATTTCCAAGTGCAGCTCTGGCATGGCGGATCAGTAAAGAAAAATTCATGCAAAATATTTCATTGATAAATGATTTAAAATTACGTGTAGGGGCTGGTGTTACAGGAAATTCAGCAATTGGCGCTTATGCAACCAAAGGAAGAACAGTTCCTCTTTTCTACCCGTTTTCGAGTTCAGTAACAGCAAGTTCATTGCCGTCGGATACTTTGGCGAATACAGCATTGGACTGGGAGAAAACCACGCAGTATAACGTGGGTATTGATTTTACAATTCTTAAAAGAAGGATTTCAGGCTCAGTGGATCTATATGCATCTACAACCAAAGATCTGTTGATGGCACGCACTATACCAACTGTTACCGGATACAGGGCCACTTTCCAAAACATTGGAGAAACTGCCAATAAGGGAATCGACATCAGCATCAGTACGGTTAACATGACCACCAAAAACTTTCAATGGACAACCAACCTGAATGCCTCCTGGCAAAAAGACAGAATAGTTACCCTGTCAAACGGTAAGCAGGATGATATCAATAATAACTGGTTTATTGGTAAACCATTGGAAGTAATTTATGGTTTTGCCTCTAATGGTATGTGGCAATATGCCGATACTGCATTATTGCGCAAGTTTGCCCTTAACGGTAACACCTTTACACCAGGCCAGGTTAGGCCAGTTGACCAGAACGGCGATAACAGAATTGATGCAAACAATGACCGTACAATAATCGGTCATACCAGGCCCCGCTGGATAGTGGGTATGACAAATAGTTTTACCTATAAGGGATTTGAATTGTCATTCTTTATTTACGGTCGTTTGAACTACTACTTCAATACGGGTGGCGAAGCTCAAACAGCCCGTGGTAATCAGCGGCAAATTGATTACTGGACAGAAAATAATCAGGATGCTGAATATCAGAAACCGTTTTATTCAGTAGGTTCAGGTGATAACTATTCCGCAGCATTAGGTTACAAAAAAGCATCCTTCTTAAAGCTCAGGAATATTTCGGCCTCGTACAATTTACCTGCTAATGTTATAAAAGCAATGCACATGTCAAGCCTGCGGGTTTATTTCCAGGCCACTAACCCGGGTATGCTGTTTTCTAAAATAGATTTCTTAGATATGGATGTGGCTTCAAACATATCCAACCGTGGTTTCACTTTTGGTATTAATGCAGGATTTTAATTGATTTTAACTTGTTGGTAAAAACCTTTTTGGTGATCATCAACAATAAAAAATATACAGATGAAAAATAAAATAATCAAAATAAGTCTGGTGGCCGTTCTTGCTGTAATGGTTACCGCTTCATGTAAGAAAGCATTCTTAGATGAGAATTTAGATACCGTCAGGGATTTGAATTTTTATAAAACAGATGCGGGTATTCAGCAATTGGTTAATGGCGCTTATCACCAGGTATTTGCTACTCAATTTAATGGGGAAATGGCATTTGCTAATATGTGTTATGGTGCTGATGAATTTCGTGTAGGCGGCGATCCTTCCAACGGGATGTACAATTCTTATGGTAATACGTTTGGTCCTTTTGTTACTCCCAATAATGGTAATACTGTTGCTGCCAACGCACAATGGGATAATTTATACATTGGTATCGGCCAGGCAAACCTGATAATTGAAAATGCAACCGCCAGTGCTTCCACCGCAGATGCAATAAAAAAAATTGCTTTAGGGGAAGGCTATTTTTTAAGAGCATATAACTATTTACGCCTGGTAAGCCAGTTTGGTGCCGTGCCCTTAAAAACCAAGCCCAGCACCACAGTAGAGTTAGAGTTTACCCGTCAAACGCCCAAGGAGGTGTTTGACCTGATCATTGCCGATTTTACACAGGCAAACAATCTTTTAAGCAATACAGGCTCGCCTGCCAAAATCACCAAAGATGCAGCCGCACATTTTCTTGCCAAAGCTTACCTGAGCCGTGCCAGTGAGATCAATGATTCATGGAATACAGCTACCAAAGCAGCGGATCTGGCTGCTATCGGGCCATTATGTGATGCGGTCATTGCCAACCATGCATTGGCGCCAAACTTTGGGGATCTGTGGAGATATACGGCTCCCAACAGTGCGAATGAAAACCTGAGAGAAGTGATCTTATCTGCACAGTTTACGGCAGACTTAACTGCCACCGGTCAAAACACACAACATTTATATTACGTTTCCCGCTATGAAGATATTGCGCAAATGCAACGTGACCTTAGCGGCGACCGTCCATTCAGCCGCCTGTCGCCCACCTTTTTCATGTACAGGATATACGATATGCAAAATGACTCAAGGTTCTGGAAAACCTTCAGAACAAAACACAAGGTGAATGCTAATGCTCCATCGGCTCCTTATGTACAAGGTGATCTGGGCCTTATGTATGTCATCAATCAGCCTGGGGATACCCGTTTTACTGCCAATTTGTTAAACAATTCTGTTGTGTATAGTGGTACTGGAAAAACTATACCCCATGTGTATGTGGCGTACAGGAATGGCGTTACCACTGATATTGGATGGAACGATACCCGCCGTTTCCCATCTCTTAGTAAATTCATGGATGGTTCCCGTACTGCTGGCTTTAACGACGTAAGGGGACTTCGGGATATTACACTGGCCCGTTCTGCTGAAACTTATCTGATCGCGGCAGAAGCGAAGATCCGTTTGGCAAAGGCGGGTACCGGCGCTTATACCGATGCATTGCCTTATATCAATCCACTAAGGGCAAGGGCAGAATATAAAAATGCAGAAAGCCGTTCGATTTATTACGATGGAGGGGCTGCACCCAGCAGTGCCCCTCAAACCATACCTCCTTCTTTTTTTCCGGAGAATTCTTATTACGAGTCTAATAATATCCCGGTTACTACAGCCGCTTCCGCAAGCTTAGCAATTACTAATATTGCCGCCCTACCTGCCGGGGATGAATTTGTGATAACTACACTGGGGTTGACAGCAACATACGACAGAATGCTGGCCCTTGTATTAAATGAAAGGGCCCGTGAACTTGCCGGTGAGTATTTGCGCTGGCAGGATCTGTCCCGCACCAAAACATTAGTGGCCCGTGCAAAAGCATTTAATCCTGATGCGGCACCTAACATCCAGGATCGTCATTTGCTACGCCCGATACCACAAACATTCCTTGACGGTGTTCAGGCCAATGGTGCAGCATTAACTGCGGCCGAAAAACAGGCCATGCAAAATCCGGGTTATTGATGAAGTATTGAATAAACGATTTTCGCAAGCAATCGAGGCAATCAAAGAAAAGGGCTCCGGCTTTCCGGGGTCTTTTTCATTTTGGCTATAAGCATTGGCAAATAGCTGCTGTACCAGAGGCTGTACAATAGTTACTGAATTGACTTTGTAATCTTTATGATTGTATAGATTTAATTAATTGATAGTTCATGATGCATCATCAACTTGTTGGTAGTCTTTGAGTTCAGGATAGCGCAGGATGATATTATGGTTATGACATTTTAATATTGATACAATTTTCAAACCCTAATCGCTTGCTATATGAAAGAAGTAACTGCTCTTGGCAGAGGTATGGGCCTGCTCATATGCCTGCTTTTCTCTTCTCTGATCGCATTTTCACAAAACAATTTTAAAGTAACCGGTAAAGTCGCTGATGAATCGGGCAATCCGGTGGATGGTGCCACTGTCCAGGTAAAAGGATCTGCTACGGCTACGGTCACAAAAGCAGACGGGACCTTTGAGATCATGGCCCCTTCCGGCAGATCGGTATTGATCATTTCGCATGTCGCATTTGCCTTACAGGAGATCGCTTTAGGTAACCGCAATGAACTATCGCTGACAATGGTGTCTGCGGTCGGCTCATTGGGCGATGTCGTTGTAGTCGGTTATGGTACGCAGAAAAAAAGCGATGTGACCGGGGCATTGGCCCGCCTGACCGCTGATGATATCCGGGAACGTCCTGCGCAAAACGTATTGCAGGCTATCCAGGGTAAAGCAGCCGGGGTGCAGGTCTCATCCAATATCAAACCGGGCGAATTGCCTGTACTGCGTGTCAGGGGCAACCGGTCGCTCGGTGCATCCAATGAGCCGCTTTATGTAATAGACGGTATCCCGATGGTGAGTGCTCTCGGGGTAAGTTCATTTACGATGAGTGATATCAACCCGAATGATATTGCTTCTATAGAAATTCTGAAAGATGCTTCTGCTACGGCCATTTATGGTTCAAGAGGAGCCAATGGTGTGGTACTTGTCACTACCGTAAAAGGAAAAAAGGGAAGAACCACGCTTAATTACAATACAAGTGTTTCGCTGGATTCATACAAGGCATTGACCGATTGGATGGATGGCGGAGAATATGTTGACCGCTGGCGCCAGAGTTTAATGAATGGGCGTCTGTACCAGACGACTACTAATACCAACTTTAACCAGCCCGCTACTATCTGGTATCCCGATCCCTTCCTTGACAGGGACAGGATGACTTTGGCTTCAGATCCGATGGCATTGGCATCTGTATGGGCCGGTTATGAATGGGATCAATATGGCGTTACACCTAAAATGCGTCCTTCCACACCGGAAGAACAGGCAATGGGATGGCCGGCTATGGTTCCGGTATATAACTCCCGCAATATTCGCAGCTATGACTGGCTCGCTGATGCAGTTCGTACCGGAGTGACGCAGAATCACCAGTTAGGGTTAAGCGCCGGTACGGATGTATCCCGCTTATCTATTTCTCTGGGTTATCATAATCAGAAAGCGGTACAGAGGGACCAGGATTTCAAACGTTATACGGCCAATATCAGCGGAGATATTACGCCGAATAAATGGTTCACACTGGGTACATCTATCATGGCTTCTTTCTCTTTACAGAATTTTGGTATCCAGGGACCGAATACTTCCAATACAGGTTCGAAAGATCTTTACTCCAGGGCATCCGACCAATTCCCTTATGCATTGCCGAAAGATGATAATGGCGCTTGGATCAGGAATCCGGGCGGTAATCTTACATTATGGAACCCATTGATAGATATTGACCAGTCTTTAAATGAAAGACGCTCAACGGCTGTATTGGCGAGTGTATTTGCTGAATTGAAGTTTACACCGTGGCTGAAATACCGTGTCAATTTTGGTCCGCAGTATCGCCAGTTCAGGGCTGGCGCATGGACCGGTCCGAATGCTACCAGTCACCTGACAAACAGACCGAACACAGCGGGCTACAACACACAGGAAAACTTTTCATGGGTGGTGGAGAACCTGTTGTACTTCGATAAGACTTTTTCGAACATTCATAAAGTGGGCGTCACTTTACTTCAGTCATCACAAAAATCAAGAAGAGAGAATATCAATACCAGCGTAACCGGTACCACTATTCCGCTGAGCCTTTGGTATGATCTTGCTTCGAATACTGCGGGTAACCCCGGTTATGGATCAGGCTTTACAGAAAATACTCTTTCTTCTTTCATGGGCCGGTTGAATTACACCCTGATGGATAGATACCTGCTCACGGCTTCCATTCGTGCTGACGGATCTTCGGTGCTGGCGCCCGGAAATAAATGGGATGTCTTCCCCTCTTTTGCACTGGCCTGGAAAATGCAGGAAGAAGGTTTCATGAAAGGGATCAGCTGGATCAATGAACTTAAACCAAGGGTCGGCTATGGTGTCACCGGTAACTCATCCGTTAACCCTTATACTACTACCGGTCCTTTGAGCAGGAACCCTTATGTATTCGGATCGGCTGCTGCGATAGGGTATTTGCCGCAGCTGGTACAAAACCCTGATCTGAAATGGGAACAAACAGCACAGTTCAACGTAGGAATTGATTTCATTTTACTCAGGAACCGGTTGTCTGGTTCTATAGAGTATTATCAGCAGAATACAAGCGACCTGATCATGCCGAAAACCTTACCGGCTGTATCGGGCTATGTACAGAAGTTTGAAAATATCGGCAAGACCAGGAACAAGGGTGTGGAGATCACTCTTTCCGGAACACCCATCCGGAAGGGAGAATTTAGCTGGGATGTGGACCTGAACTGGACAAAGAATAAAGAAGAGATAGTTGAACTGCTGAATGGTAAACAAGATATGCTCGCACAGGGCTGGTTCATCGGTCAGCCGCTGCAGGTATTTTATCAATATGATAATGCAGGCATCTGGGGCAATTCGACCAAAGATCTTGCAGACATGGCTTTGTTCAATGCTAATGGCCACAGATTTTACCCGGGCACTATCAAGGTAGTGGATCAGAACGGCGACAACCGGATCAATGCATCTGACCAGATCATACGCGGAACACCCCGGCCCAAATGGGATGGCGGTATCACCAACACCTTTAATTATAAGAACTGGTCACTGAGTTCATTTATCTATTTCAGATGGGGACAGACCTATTTCGGCGGTTATCCAAACTCTTACGGCGGAACATTCCCGAACGGTCGTGTAGAGAATAATGTATGGTCGTGGAATGATCAAAGCGGGAAATGGCCGATGCCTAATTTTGGTAATGTAGAAAATATCACTGCCGCACTGCAATACAATAACGGTTCGTTCGCAGCGGTGAGAAATATTTCTCTTTCCTATACTTTCCCGAAGAACTGGATACAGAAGATAGCTGTAAAAGACCTGACGCTGAATGTACAGGTACTGAACCCGTTCATTTTCGGGGGCGAGGTGGTGAAGTGGGGACTCAACCCGGATGATGATACCAACTGGAGCATTGCATCATCCAATACCAATCCGCTGGGCGGAACCAACAATAACACCATCCTGCCACAAAGTTTTGTGTTTGGATTAAGAGCAGGATTTTAAACTAACTATCACTATCAAAATCATTTTATGAAACAAAGTATAACAAAAATTATCCTGGTACCGGTATCAGCGATAGTATTGATCACTTCTTTTGTTTCGTGCAAGAAGTTCCTTACGGAAAAACAGGTGGCCAGCCTGACGCAGGATTATTATAAAGACGAGAACGGGCTGAACTCGCTTATCAACGGATTGTATGTCATTGCCCGTGTCAAACACGAATGGGATGGCAATGGCGCCAAGCTGATCGAACCCGAATCGGATGCTTATATGCATGTGGACCCGAATTTTGCCCGGTTTGCCAGTGCCGCCTACGGAACCAACACCAGTACTATCGCCGCACAGAATGTCAATAATTTCCTTGGCTCTGCCAATGCAGCCTACGCACCAATGGGTACGTACCCGCATATCAATAATTGTAATATTGCCCTTGATATTATTGATAACATAAAACCGGGAAGGTTCGGCAGCGATGAAACATACTGGAAGACCCGGCGGTCGGAGATACTTTTTCTGCGTGCATGGGCTTATTACATGGTGTCGAACCAATTGGGAGATGTACCCTTGCTGCTGACCCCCAAAACACAGGACAATGGTATTTATTATTACCCGAAAGCCAAACTGGAAGATATCTATAAGCAGCTTATCGCTGATATACGTTATGCGTATGAGAACCTTCCGGCTACTACTACTGACAGGGGACGCATCAACAAATGGGCGGCAGGACATTTCCTGGCTAAGCTCTACCTGAACAGGGCCCAGGCGGCAGGTTACTCCAGCAGCAGCGAAACTCACCTGAAGATGCTATATAAAGGGAATGTTACTACTGATCTTGATTCAGTGATCCTGATCGCATCTGAAGTGATCACAGGCAAAGGCGGTGCTGCAGGTCTGGCGCCTGATTACTGGACATTGTTCAACCCGGCTGTTTCTGAAACCAACCCTCATGCAGAAGTATTGTGGGCCGCACAGTTTGATATTAACATCACGCTTGACGGACGCTTCGGTGGTAACCGTTCCTGCAACTACCATACCGGTGATTATACTGCCAATACCGGGGTAACCCGTGTGCAGGCATACGGTCGTCCTTTTGCAACGTACAAACCGACGGACTGGGCATATGATAATTTTAAAAATAAAGTGGATGATTCAAGGTATTACAAGACCTTCTTGTATGAGTATATCGCCAACATGCCCAATAATACCAGTACATCCTTTACATGGAGTGCGGCTGCCGCAACCTGGTGGAATGCAAACAAACCTCCGACGGAGCCGACAGTGACAGCAGGCAGTAAGCGTATCCTGAGCGGGCAAAGAGCTCTTATTTACCTGGAGAACCAGCGAAGTGAAGCATTGGATTCTGCCATGGTGATGAGCATGCCTTTCCAGTTCCTGGTTCGCTGGGTGCGTTCAGCTGTTACGGGCAGGTATTATTATCGCCTCTGGTGGGATGCGACCAATATGGGCCTGGCTACCAATCGCAGGAATATTTACCTGTCCTCGAGAAAATTTGTAGATCCCCTGAGAGGTGGAAGCAGTGATGAGGCCAACTTCAACAGTGAATCGGGCACCCGTGATGCGATCCTGATGCGCCTGGCAGAAACATTCCTGATAAGGGCCGAAGCGTATGGACGAAAAGGCCAGTATACACAGGCCGTAGCTGATATCAATGTTGTACGCCAGCGGGCTGCTTACAAAAGCGGTGAAGGCCGTCCCAAAGCATTGGTAGAGTGGGAACCCCAGGGAACGATACTCACAGCTGCTGAAAAAACTGCACCATATAGCGCTAATGGAAGTTCCAATACGAGAATGCTGGCGACTGAGAATTATTTTACACCCGCCACTCCCGAAGCCACTGCAGAAGGATATATGCCTGTGGTGACATCCAAGCAGGATATGTTCATTCATTTTATTTACAATGAAAAGGCCCGTGAGTTTCTGGGTGAGGGTGTTGGCTGGGAGGATCTGCACAATGCGGGCATTTTGTATGAACGACTACAGTATTTGAACCAGATGGCCTCTGAAATGGCAGGTCTCTGGCCTGTAGCCTTTAATATTGATAACGGCAACGGGCAAAATGGTAACGGGAAAGGGCAGATGAAAAAGCATCACACGTTCCGGCCCTGGCCCAATGCTTACCTGATACAATTAACTGACCAGGAGGGTAACCCGTTGGATGCATCGGCTATTGCGGCTTACCAGAACCCTGGTTATTGATCTTTTTTCGCAAGCAATCGAGGCAATCTAAGAAAAGGGCCCTGGCTTTCCGGGGTCTTTTTCGCTTATTGGAAGCAACAGATTATCAGAAGAACTAATACCTTTCAGTACATATTTATTTATTATGAAAAGAAACAAGTTATCACTGCTCATTCTCTGCCTGGGTTTTACAACGGCATTGCAAGCCCAGCCTAAAACCGGCAACGATGTAACGACGCCTCTTCATGCAATGAAGCCCGATTACCCGGTTCCATATGAACCGATGAGTAAAGAGAATATCAAAAAGGTGTTGGATAAAGTGTTTAACTACCTCGATGCCGTTACGCCGGCACAAATGATCAATAAGCAAACAGGCGAAGAGGTAAGCGACGTGACGAAAATAGATACCGGTGTTACGGTGAAGCAGGGTGATTTTCGCCTGACAAGTTATGAATGGGGAGTTACGTATACAGGTATGTTGCTGGCCGGGGAAACAACCGGCGATCAGCGATACACGGAATATACGCGGAAACGTTTTTCCTTTTTAGCGGACTGGATACCGGCTGTAAAGAAACTGGTGACTGCCGGAGCTTATAAAGGGAGTAACTATCCTTTCAAACAACCGATCGAACCGAAAGCACTCGATGATGCTGGCGCCGTATGTGCAGCCATGATCAAAGCACAAAGGGCCGGTATAAATAATAACCTTCGCCCGTTGATCAATAATTATATTGATTTTGTTGCCAACAAAGAATACCGCCTGGCTGATGGTACATTAGGCAGAGTACGTCCGCAAAAAAATACATTATGGCTGGATGACCTGTACATGGGTGTACCTGCGCTGGCGCAGATGGGCAAACTGACCGGCGATAAGAAATATTATGATGACGCCGTGAAACAGGTAAAACAGTTTACACAACGGATGTTCAATAAAGAAAAAGGCGTCTATATGCACGGATGGGTAGAAAGCATGGAAACGCATCCCGAATTTCGCTGGGCAAGAGCGAATGGCTGGGCGATCATGACAAAAGTGGAATTGCTGGATGTGCTGCCGGAAAGTCATCCCGGAAGAAAATTTGTACTGGATCAGTTGAAAGCACATGCTAAAGGTCTTGCATCTTACCAGAGCGGCAGCGGTTTCTGGCACCAGTTATTGGATAGAACCGATTCTTATTTGGAAACATCAGCTACAGCCATTTATGCGTATTGCATTGCCCGGGCATGCAACAAAGGCTGGCTTGATCCCGTCACCTATGCACCGATGGCCATGCTGGCATGGAATGCGGTCGCAACGAAAGTAAACGACAAAGGACAGGTGGAAGGCACCTGTGTGGGTACAGGTATGGCCTTTGATCCTGCCTTTTATTATCACCGGCCTGTCAATGTATTTGCAGCACATGGTTATGGCCCGGTACTGCTGGCGGGCGCAGAGCTATACCGCATGATGGAAAAGAATCCGTTCAGGATCAATGATAGCTCGTTGCAGTATTATAAGTGAATAGACAATAGCGAGTGAAGAGTGAGTCATCTCAGCTTTGATAAACATATATGATCATAATGGTTAGAAGTAAAATAATAATCTTCAGGGCTTCGGCTTTTGTTACATTATTTGCTTTCCAGGTATTACAGGCACAGACAGCATCTTTCAAATTTGATTTTGGCTCAGGCAAAACAGCGCCGGGCTATATACAGGTAACCCCTGAAACCAAATTCAGTTATCAAACCGGTTATGGCTTTGACCCGGGATCTCAAATCGAATCAATTGACCGTGGAGGGAATGCGTTAACAGGCGATTTTATTACTTCAAAAAAACCATTTTATTTTTCTGTCAAACTGCCCGATGGGAATTATGATGTGAAGTTGCTTCTCGGAGATGCAAAGGGTACATCAGCTACAACAATAAGAACCGAATGCAGGCGGCTGATGCTGGAAAATATCCGCACTGCCAAAGGAAAGATCGTTACACAAACATTCACCGTACATGTGAAGGACAGCCTGATACGGGATGCAGCAGGAACCGTGATCAGCCGGGTGCGGTTAAAACCAAGAGAATCGGAATACCTGCACTGGGATAATCTACTTACCATAGAGTTCAACGATTCACTGCCGAAAGTGTGTGCAGTGGAAATTACACCTAACAAAACAGCTACTACAATTTTTCTCGCCGGTAATTCCACTGTGGTGGATCAGAGCCGCGAACCCTGGGCCGCATGGGGGCAAATGATTCCCCGCTTACTCGTTGCCGGGAAAGCAGCGGTTGCCAATTATGCAGAAAGCGGGGAAGCACTGAACTCTTTTCTCAGTGCCCGGCGTTTGGAGAAGATACTGAGTGTAATGAAGCCGGGGGATTATTTGTTCATCGAGTTTGGCCATAATGATCAGAAACAAAAAGGAGAAGGGATCGGACCTTTTACTTCGTATAAAAAGAGTTTGCAGTTATACATCAGGGAAGTAAAAAATAAAGGAGGTATTCCTGTGCTGGTGACATCCATGCACCGCCGCAATTTTGATTCAACAGGCCGTATCAATAATACATTAGGGGATTATCCCGATGCTGTCCGGCAAACAGGCAAGGAAGAAAATGTTGCTGTTATAGATTTGAATGCGATGAGTAAGACACTGTATGAAGCGTGGGGACCTGAAAGATCACTAAAGGCATTTGTGCATTATCCGGCCAATTCATTTCCTGGTCAGAAAGAGGAATTAAAGGATAATACACATTTCAGCCCGTATGGCGCTTATGAGTTGGCTGCATGTATTGTGAGCAGTATCCGGAAACAGATTTTACCATTGTCAAAATTTATCAGGAACGATGTGCCGTTATATGACCCGGCCCGGCCATTAGCATTTGAAAAATTCTACTGGCCTCAGAGTTCTTTTGTAAGTTCAATAAAGCCCGACGGGAATTAATATGAAAAAGATCACAGTTTATACTGTCCTGCTGCCGGCACTTTTTTTTACTATAGCTGCTCATGCGCAATCTCCGGTCATCCATGTTGATCTCAATGAAGAAGTGGGCGATATGACGCCCATCTGGGCATGGTTTGGTTATGATGAACCGAACTATACTTATATGAAAGACGGGAAGAAGCTGCTGTCTGAGATCGCTGCATTAAGCCCCGTGCCTGTATTTGTGCGGGCACATAACCTGCTGACCACCGGTGACGGAACACCGGCATTGAAATGGGGATCCACCAATGTGTACACAGAAGATGCGCAAGGCAAGCCTGTCTATTACTGGAAGATCGTTGACAGCATCTTCGATACATACATACAAAGAGGAATGAAGCCGCTGGCGCAAATTGGTTTCATGCCGGAAGCGCTTTCTTCCAAACCAGATCCCTATAAGCATAACTGGCGGCCCGGTGCGCCTTATAGAGAAGTATTCACCGGCTGGGCTTATCCACCGAACGATTATACTAAATGGAGAGAACTGATATACCAATGGACAAAGCATTGCGTAGAACGTTACGGAAAAAAAGAAGTAGAAAGCTGGTGGTGGGAAGTATGGAATGAGCCGAATATCGGTTACTGGCAGGGGACCGTGGAAGAGTACTGTAAAATGTACGATTATGCTGCAGATGGTTTGCTGAAAGCATTGCCCACGGCAAGGATCGGGGGATGTAATATCACTGGTGGAGGTTCAAAGTTCCTGCGGACATTCCTTGAACATTGCCTGACCGGTACGAATTACGCAACCGGTAAAACAGGTTCACCGCTGCACATGATATTATATCATGCAAAAGGGCAACCACGGGTAGTGAGCGGAACAGTTGTGATGAATGTGGGTACGCAGATGCGTAATATCCGCGATGCAATGATGACCATAAATGAGTATCCTTCACTCAAACAGCTTCCGCAGGTGATCGGCGAATCTGATCCCGAAGGTTGTGCCGCTTGCGGCATGAGTACGAATCCTGAGAATGCTTATCGTAACGGCACGATGTATTCCGGCTATACGGCTGCTTCATTTGCCCGAAAGTATTTGCTGGCCGATTCTTTTAAGGCGAATCTTGCGGGAGCAGTATCCTGGTCATTTGAATTCGAGGATCAGCCCTGGTTTGCCGGTTTTCGTGACCTCGCTACCAACGGTATTGATAAACCTGTGCTGAATGTTTTCCGCATGTTCGGTATGATGAAGGGGAAAAGAGTAAAGGTGACAGGCAACCGCATGTATGACCTGAAAACATTTACTGATTCCAGTGTTAGAGGATTACCCGATATAGGCGGACTGGCTGCAAAAGATAAACACTCAGCTACCATTATGCTTTGGAATTATCATGATGAGGATAAACAGGATCAAGGAGAAAGGATCAGTATTAAAATAGAGGGATTGCCTGCAGGTAAGCTCACAATTTCTGAATACCGGATAGATAATGAGCACAGCAATTCATATACAGTGTGGAAAAAAATGGGGTCACCACAGCATCCTACAGATGCGCAGATAGCAGAACTTGAAAAAGTCGGGCAATTGGTATTGAAAGGAAAGCCATGGACAACGAAGAGCAATGATAATAAATACCAGATGACCTTGTGGTTGCCGCGTCAGGGCGTATCCTTACTAAAGATCGAATGGAAATAAATTTAAAGAAGTATGAAAACGTCTTTACCAGTCTGCCTGATCCTTACCGCTTTTTGTGCGGTAACTGTTCATGCGCAAATAGGCAAACGATTTCCTTCTGAACGAAAGGAGATCAAAGATCCCGTTACCGGCGTCAGGCTTGTTTTCCTTACCAGTACACAAAGTAATGATTCAAAAATTTACCAGACGCATAACCAATGGACATCTGATGGTGAATGGCTGATCTTCCGTTCCGGCCGTGTAAGAGGCGAGGCGATGGCTGTGAACGAGAAAACGGGAGAGATGGTACAGGTAACAGAAGGCGGCTATACCGGCATGCTGAATATTGCACGTCAGACCATGAAACTATACTTTATGCGTTTGGCAAAGAATGATACGATCCCGGTCACCCCCGGCGACACAGCAAGACGGCGTGTACAAAGATCTGTGCAGATCATAGAAGTAGATCTTGAAAAATTATTTGCCGACAGCAAAGCCGGTACATTAAAAAAGGCTGACGTCTATCAGCGTATATGCGGCACTACGCCTAAAGAACTGGGTGCAGGTGGTGATATGGCATTGGACGGAGATGAAGAATGGGCCTACTTCCGTGTAGGATTGCAGGAAGCAGCAAAACACCTCGCACCCGGAACACAGATCGAAAAGAGTTTTGGCCCGCGGAATATGGGTGCAGGGCCTTCCGGTATTGCAGCAATGAATATCCATACCGGGGAAATAAAACATGTGATATCTGTTCCTTTCCAGGTGGGGCATATCCAAACCAATCCCTGGGTGGCTGGAGAAATTGTGTTTTGCTGGGAAACCGGAGGTAAGTCGCCGCAGCGAACATGGACGGTCAGGAGTGATGGCACAGGATTACGTCCTTTATACCCCGAATCGGAATATGAGTGGGTAACACATGAGGCGGTGATCTCGAAAGATGAAGTGGCAATAGCTATAATGGGACATCGTAAAATCGGGAAGGCAGATACAACAGGTACCGGTGTCGGAGGCGCTAATCCCGGTCAGGATCCCGCATGGGGCCCATCGGGTACAAGAGAAAAACCGACAGGACTGGGTATCGTCAATCTCCGGACAAAAGAGATGATCATTGCCGGGCAGACCAGATCAGGCAGCGGTCTCTGGCATGTAACGGGTTCTGCCGACGGGAAATGGGCTGTCGGGGATGATTTTGCACGCAATATCTATTTGATAGACCGGCATACAAATGAAATGATCCTGTTATCTGCAGGACATAAGCCAACGGCCGCCGATCACCCGCATCCAACCATGAATGCTGACGGAACAAAAATTCAAATACAATCAGCGATGTTATCGGCTGACAACCGGTCCATGAATATCTGCATCATTTGTCTGCCGGAAGAATGGGTGAAGAGAAAATATTAGTAATAGGATGAAAAAGCGAAATAATTTTTTTTCAGTAGCTATGATGCTGTTGTTTGCTTTTGTTATCTCTGTATGCATGCCTGATACGGCGACCGCACAATTGCTCAACATTAAGAATGATGTGTTCTGGAATACAAAAGACGGACAGCCGGTCAACAGCCAGGGTGGTGGTATATTCACGTTTGCCGATCCTGCTACAGGCGTAAAGAAATATTACTGGTATGGCGTTCATTATAAAGAGGCGGACATGTATCGCAACGATCCGTCCGTAACATTACCCAATGCGACCTTTGAATCTGTAACATGTTATAGTTCTGCTGATTTAGTTAACTGGACATTTGAAGCGGATGTTTTCAGTAAAGAAGAAGCATTTAAAACGGTACCCAAAACATGGGTGGGACGTTTAGGCGTTGCCTATGTAAAAGAGTTGAATAAATACGCCATGTTTGTTCAGCATGGCAACCAGGTATTGATTACCCTTGCGGATTCGCCAACAGGTCAATTCACCTGGCATCAGCGGATAAATATGAAGGAGATGATAGGTACCACAAACACCGGCGACCAAACCGTGTTTACGGATGAAGACAGCGGCAAGTCTTATCTCATCTACTCCTACGGCAGCGGAAGAAATAAAATTTATGTTTCTGAAATAGGGGTGAAGGATGGAATGGTGAATTTATTAGACTGCACAAAAGTGTTCCAGGGCGAAAGCAGGGAAGGCAACTGTATGTTCAAATACAATGGCAGGTATTATATGGCGGCATCAAACATTTATGGCTGGGATGCGTCGTATGCCTATTATCTTGTAGCCGATAATATAAGAGGGCCATATCTGCCTGCAAATGATATGCAGGTCATGAAGGGGAGCGAAAACGATTATGCGCATGTAACGCAGACAGGATTTTTCTTCAACATAAAAGGAAGCAAACAGGAGACAGTTATGTATTGTGGCGATCGCTGGGCCAATTTTGCCGGTAACGGTTTAGGTTACAATCAATGGTTCCCGCTTTCATTTGACGAAGCGGAACCTTACTTTAATTCGCTCAGTTCCTGGAATATTAATGCAAAAACAGGCGAGTGGAAAGTGGCTGCCGATAATAACTATGTGAAGAACGGAAGTTTTGAAGCAGACAGAAGAAGAATCCCCAGTCATGTAAAACCTGTGCAGGAATATTTGCTTGGCTGGACAACTACTGTTACGGAAGGTATTAAGATTTCACTTGACAGTAATAGCTCACCGGCGCTGAATTATTTTAATACAGCAAGTGACCGGAAAACAGTGATTGGCGAAAAAAGCCTGCAGATCAGCGATAAGGTTGATTTTAAACGTAGCGTGACACAAACCATTTCCTCTTCAAATTACGTGCAATTGAAAGACGGCAATTACCGCTTAACAGCCAAAGTAAAAAACAGCAATGGGTTCAGTAAACTTGAAATGTATGCAACAAGTAATGGTAAAACACGAATCTGCATTATCACCGGGGAGCATGCTGATTGGACAACCATCAGCATAGACTATGTACCTGTAAAAGGAGGTAATGTAATGATTGGTTTTATTGCTGAAGGGAAAGCCCATGCGTTTTGTTATGTAGATGATGTAACGTTTGTAAAACAAAATAATTGATTCAGCTATCAGTAAATTTACAAAGATTTTTAAGCAACAAAGATGAACAATAGTGTAAAACTTGTGGCGGCCATGGCAGGCCTGCTGCTTTTGAGCCATACAAATCAGGCACAAACAAAAGACACAACCTTTCAATCGGGCGGTAATCCCATCATCACCCATAAATTTACGGCCGACCCGGCTGCCATGGTATATAAAGACAAGGTGTATTTATATACTGGTCATGATGTGGCGCCGCCAAGGGAAAACAGGTATGTGATGCATGAGTGGTTATGTTTTTCCACCAGTGATATGGTCAACTGGACAGAACACCCCTCACCCCTGGATACAAAGGCATTCAAATGGGCTAAAGATGATGCATGGGCCAGCCAGGTGATCGAACGTAACGGGAAATTCTATTGGTACGTAGCCATAACGCATGATAGCACACATAGGGGTAAGGCCATCGGTGTGGCTGTGTCTGACAGCCCGACGGGCCCCTTCAAAGATGCAAGGGGATCTGCTCTTGTCACCAATGATATGACCACCGAAGCTAAGATCAGCTGGGATGATATTGACCCCACTGTTTTTATTGATGATAACGGGCAAGCTTATCTTTTCTGGGGCAATACCACGCTGCATTATGTAAAACTGAAAGAGAATATGACGGAGATGGACGGAGATTTTAAAAAGATCGAATTGCCAAAATTCACCGAGGCGCCATGGGTGCATAAACGGAATGGCTGGTATTATCTTTCCTACGCCTATGAGTTTCCCGAAAAGATAGCGTATGCCATGAGCAAGAGTATTGAAGGCCCCTGGCAGTATAAGGGCATACTGAATGAGATAGCAGGAAATTCTAATACGAACCACCAGGCCATCATTGAATTCAAAGGCAAATGGTATTTCATTTACCACAATGGCGCCCTGGTGCCGGATGCCGGCAGTTTTCATCGTTCTGTGTGTATTGACTACCTGTATTATAACCCGGATGGTACGATGAAACGGGTGGTGATGACGTCAGAAGGGGTTCATTCTGCCAACGGAAGATCAAAAGGTCTTTCCGGCCGCTGACAAAGGCTTTTTCCCTGCATTTCCGGCAGGACTGTACAGGATACCGGATAGCCTGTTATGACTTTACTTTATAGCCTAAAGATTGCCAGGTATGAAAGCCATATCTTACCGCCTTTTTATTTGCCTCCTCATTGCAGTGCTTGTTCTGTCTTCAAAGTTCTTATTAGCGCAACCCGTTATGGAGACGGGTGGCCAGAAAATGCCGGATGAATGGATAGACAAAAGCACCGGTCACAAGATCATCAAACTGACAAGACGGGAAGGAAACAATACAAGTTTTTATTTTCATAATAACCCGTTCGTAGGTAATAAGATGATCTTTTATGGAACGGATTACCAGAATACAAAGAACAATGATTCCGTCAAACAGGAGATCAGTAACATCACAGCCGGAAACCGCCAGATATACAGCGTTGACCTGAAAACACTGCAGATCGAAAGACTGACAAACCAGAGGTCGCCCATGAATGGCGAGATCGTGGCGCCAAAAACCAACAAAGTATATTACCAGGTAAAGGATAGTGTGTTTGCCACGGACATCAGTTCAAAGAAAACAGAACTGGTATTCGTTTTTCCAGCTGATTTCAAAGCAAGTATTACCACCGTTAATGCGAATGAAACGTTGCTGGCAGGCGCCTGGAGCAGTGATGCAGAAAAAGAGATATTCCGGAATAACCCGAATAAGTCCAGCTATTTCAACCTGATCTACGAAGCAAAGCTTCCCCGCACATTATTTACGGTGAATGTAAAGACCAAAGAACTGGTGAAGCTGTTTTCCGACAGCGCCTGGCTGAATCATGTACAGTTCTCGCCAACGGATCCGGAGCTTTTGATGTTTTGTCATGAAGGCCCCTGGCATAAAGTGAACAGGATATGGACGATCAATATTCAATCGAAAGAAGTGAAACTGATGCATAAGCGGACGATGGATATGGAGATCGCCGGGCATGAATGGATAAGTCCTGACGGTAAAACAATCTGGTTTGACCTGCAACAGCCGCGCAGCGTTACATTTTTTGTAGCCGGTGCAGATATAAAGACCGGAAAGGAAATAAAATATTCACTCACCCGTGATGAATGGAGTATTCACTTTAATACTTCCCGTGATCAGCAATTGTTTGCCGGTGATGGTGGCGATCCCGGGCAGGTGGCGAGAGCTAAAGACGGAAGATGGGTCTATTTATTCACACCGGAGGGTGATAAGTTCCTTTCAAAGAAGTTGGTGAATATGCAGCATCATAATTACAGGCTGGAACCGAATGTGCATTTTTCACCGGATAGAAAGTGGGTGATCTTCCGGGCGAATTTTGAAGGGAATACGAATGTGTATGCAGTGGAAGTAAACCCCCAAACCCCCTGAAGGGGAGTTTGCCATCACACAGCCCTTACTTTTCGACGACTCAAAAATCATTGGAGTTTTCGATATTGCTGAGTAACGATATAATGATGATGTGGTAGATATGAAGATTGGTAAAGAGGTGCAGCACCGCCTCCTCTCCTTGGGAGAGGTAACTGAGCAAAGCGAAAGTTAGGAACGAAGTTCGGGTGGGTGAGGCCTTGGCCTTAATTTGGTAGCTTACCTAAAAATGATATAACGATGAAAAAAGTATTTCCTGTCTTAATTCTGCTATGCATTGCATCTTTTTCTTACGGGCAGAACAGTGACTATGCTTACCGGGCTGTTCCGTTCACCAGTGTTAAGCTAACGGATAATTTCTGGCTGCCACGGATCAAAACGAATCATACCGTAACTATACCGGCATCATTTGAACGCTGTGATAAAACAGGCCGTATAAAGAATTTCCTGATGGCGGCGGCAAAGAGCGGCAAGTTCTGCACTACCTATCCTTTTGACGACACGGATATTTATAAAACGATCGAAGGGGCTTCGTTTTCACTGAGCCTGTACCCGGATAAGAAACTGGAAGCATATATAGATTCATTGGTCGTCATTATTGGCAATGCGCAGGAACCGGATGGTTATTTATATACGGCAAGGACGATTGATCCGTTGCATCCGCATAACTGGGCGGGAAATGAAAGATGGGTAAAAGAAAGGGAGCTAAGCCATGAGTTATATAATTCAGGTCATTTGTATGAAGCCGCCGCCGCACATTTCCAGGCAACGGGTAAAAGAAACCTGCTGAATATAGCATTGAAGAATGCCGATTTAGTTTGTTCTGTTTTCGGACATGATAAAAAGCATGTGGCCCCCGGCCACCAGGTAGTTGAAATGGGTTTGGTAAAACTTTATCGCATCACCGGTAAAAAGGAATACCTGGAAACAGCCAAATACTTTGTTGAAGAAAGAGGGCATTACACCGGGTATGATGCAAAAAATAAGGACCCGTGGAAGAATGGCGCTTACTGGCAGGATCACATTCCTGTAGTGGATCAGAAGGAGGCGATCGGTCATGCAGTTCGTGCCGGTTATTTATATGCTGCCGTTGCAGATGTGGCTGCTCTCACGGGTGATCAGAAAATGCTGAATGCGATTGATAGCATATGGGTGAATATGGTGACGAAAAAGATCTATGTGCAGGGTGGAGCAGGAGCAATAGGCAGTGGTGAACGGTACGGCGATAATTATGAACTGCCGAATGCAACGGCTTATAATGAGACCTGTGCAGCCATATCCAATGTGTACTGGAATCAGCGGATGTTCCAGTTGCATGGCGAATCCAAATACATTGATGTGCTGGAAAAGATCTTATATAATGGCCTGATATCCGGCGTAGGGCTGGATGGCAAATCCTTTTTCTATACCAATGCCATGCAGGTGCATAACAATCGCAAACACCGGGATATGGAAGCAGAGCGTTCCGGCTGGTTTGAATGTTCCTGCTGCCCGACCAATGTCTGCCGCCTGCTGCCTTCCGTTCCCGGGTACATGTATGCACAAAGAGAGGATAAAGTTTTTGTCAATTTGTTTGTGAACAGCGATGCCTCATTAACTATTGCGGGCAAGCCCGTCACTATCAGCCAGCAGAATAATTATCCCTGGGATGGCGATCTGAAATTTACTGTCTCGCCGAAATCTTCTCTTGCCTTTTCACTGATGATGCGTATTCCGGGATGGACGCAGAATGCAGCTATACCGTCTGATCTTTATTCGTTCCAAAACACTTCAGACAAGAGGACGATCATTACGATCAATGGCAGTCCTGTGGACTATAAAATGGAGAACGGATATGCTGTGTTAAGCCGTACCTGGAAAAAAGGCGATGTGCTGGAGGTGAAACTGCCAATGGAAGCACGCAGGGTCATCGCTCATGAGAAGCTGGGCGATGATATCGGTAAAGTGGCATTGCAACGTGGTCCCATTATGTATTGTGCCGAGTGGCCTGACAATAACGGGAAAGTGTCCAATATCATATTGCCGGGCAATACTTCTTTTACTGCCGAATATAAAGCGGATATGCTGAATGGTATTCAGGTGGTAAAAGCAGAAGCCATTACTGTTATCACGGATGAGAAAGAGAATAAAGTGACCACGGTAAAACATCCTTTTGTTGCGATCCCCTATTATGCGTGGGCCAACAGGGGCAAGGGAGAAATGACAGTATGGTTCCCGGAAAAAATAAAGGATATAGAGATATTGACCCATTAATTGGTTATCATGTACAAAAAGATCATTTCATTTTTTCTTGTTTTAACTATCGTATCAGACGCGGGTGCACAGGTCAGATGGCCTGCAGTGACCAAAACGATGAAGCCATGGACAAGATGGTGGTGGGAAGGCAGCGCTGTGAATAAGAAAGATCTGACCTGGAACCTGGAGCAATACCAGAAAGCCGGGTTAGGCGGAGTAGAGATAACGCCGATCTATGGTATATATGGCTACGAAAAGCAGTTCATCAACTTTTTGACGCCTCAGTGGATGCAGATGCTGGTGCATACATTGAATGAATCCAAACGGCTGGGAATAGGCGTTGATCTCGCCAATGCCACCGGCTGGCCCTTTGGCGGTCCCTGGACAACGGAAGCAGATGCAAGCAAATCGGTTCAGTATAAAATATACACGGTTAACGGCGGCGAAAAACTAAAGGAGCCGGTTGAATATAAATGGGAGGCCTGGGTAAGAACGGCCAATAACAAGCCGGCGGGTATTGATACTATCCTGAGGCCGGTTTATACAAATAAGAATCTGCAGGCGCTGGCATTGGACCAGATCCAATATCCCGGCAAGTTGCCTTTGATCACGCTGGTAGCTTACTCAGAGGGTAAGACAATTGACCTCACACCGAATGTGGATGCTGCCGGTAACCTGAACTGGACAGCCCCGGCGGGTACATGGACCCTGTATGCCTTATTTGAGAACCTGCATGGCAAAATGGTAGAGAGGGCGGCGCCGGGCGGCGAGGGCTATGCGATTGATCACTTTTCAGCCACTGCAGCAAAAAACTATTTTAAAAAATTTGATGAGGCCTTCAAAGGATATGATCTATCCTACCTGCGCGGCTTTTTCAATGATTCATATGAAGTGGATGATGCAAGAGGGCAGGCCAACTGGACAACCGGCTTTTTTGCAGAATTCAGGAAGCGAAAGGGATATAACCTGAAAGAGCATTTACCGGCTTTGTTTGGAAAAGATGTAGCCGACAAGAATAGCCGGGTGATCTACGACTATCGTTCGGTAATTGATGAACTGATACTGGAAAACTTTACCAAAGAGTGGAAAAAATGGGGAGCATCAAAAGGAAAGATATTGCGCAACCAGTCGCATGGTTCGCCGGCCAATACCCTGGACCTGTATAGCGTGGTGGATATCCCGGAAACGGAAGGCAACGATATCCTGCGTTTCAAGTTTGCCACTTCGGCAGCGAACGTGACCGGTAAGAAATTAGTTTCATCAGAATCTGCTACCTGGCTGAATGAACATTTTCTCTCTTCATGGGGAGATGTGAAGAAAGCCATTGACTTGTATTTTCTCGGTGGGGTGAATCATATTTTTTATCATGGTACGGAGTATTCACCGAAAGAGGCGCCGTGGCCGGGCTGGCTCTTCTATGCGGCTGTGCATTTTCAGCCCACCAACCCGCAGTGGAAGGATTTTCATGCATTGAATACGTATATCACAAGGACCCAGAGTTTTTTGCAGCAGGGAAAACCGGACAATGATGTATTGCTGTATTACCCGCTGGCCGACCGTTATTCAGAGCCGGGTAATGCCTTGCTGCAGCATTTCGATGGCATGGAAAGAAATTTCGAGAGAACAGAATTCGAGCATGTATCCAAATGGATGCTGGAGAAAGGATACAGTTTTGATTTCTTTTCGGACAGGCAGTTGCAAAATTTTACTGTTTCAGGAAATAAGATAATAAGCGGAAGTAATACATATAAAACCATCCTGCTTCCGGCCAATAAACTACTCCCGGTGGCCAGTCTGAAAAAGATAGTCGAATTGGTCCGCCGTGGAGCTACGGTTGTTTTTTATAAGAATGTGCCTGCCGATATTCCTGGTCTTGCAGGATTGCAGGAGCAAAGAAAGCTTTTTACAGACCTTATAGGGCAATTGAAATTCGTTGCAGATGATCAGGTGCCCGGTACATCTTTGGTCATGGCTAAGGCAGGTGCAGGGATAATTTATCAGGGTGATGATCTTACTCTTTTACTGGAACGGGCTTATGTAGGCAAAGAAAAGATGGCTGACAAAGGTCTTCAGTTCATAAAAAGAAAGAATGCGGATGGCAGCATCACTTATTTTATTACGAATACATCGGGTAAAGCGGTCAACGACTGGATACCGGTAAAAGTAGATGCAGCGAGTATTGCCCTATTCAACCCGATGACCGGTAAGTCGGGTATCGCTAAACAACGAAAACCCAGTTGGCTGGAACCGCTGGAAGTATGGGTACAACTGGAGCCTTATGAATCTGTAGTGCTGCAATGTTATAATCAAAAGAAAGCAGGTGCTGCGTATCCATATTTTGAGATCACAGGTGATAGAACCGGCATAACCGGTGACTGGACAATTGAATTCTTAGATGGTGGGCCCGTACTTCCTTCTAAAGCTACCATCAATAAATTAGGGTCATGGACCGAATTTGAAGGGAATGATGTCAAGAACTTCTCAGGTACAGCTAAATATTCCATTTCATTTACAAAACCTGCTACAAATGCCGGCTCATGGATATTAGACCTCGGAAAAGTAAATGAAACAGCCGAAGTGATCCTGAATGGAAAGAAGATCGCTACGCTGATCGGACCTTCGTTTCAGTGTGTAATACCCGCTTCCGCTTTCCAGGCAAGCAATAAACTGGAAATAATCGTGGCGAACCTGATGGCCAACCGCATTGCATACATGGATAAGAACAATCTTCCCTGGAAGATATTTTATAACACCAATATGCCTGCCAGGAGAAGAGAGAATGTAAAGAACGGCCTGTTTGATGCATCGGGTTGGCAACCCTTACCGTCTGGTTTGTCAGGGCCGGTAACTCTTACTCCATTAAAGTGATGTGTACATGAAAGGAAGATCGTATTTCTTTGTGATCTTTTGTGCGCTTTGTGTCTTTGTGTTTCAAAATGTGAACGCACAAAAGAACATGGCTTCAAAACCCTTATACGACGACCCGGTTTATCATGGCGCTGCCGATCCGGTGATTCTTTACAACAAAGCTAAAAAGAAATGGTGGATGCTCTATACCAATCGCAGAGCTTCTATCATTGATTCAACGGTACAATGGGTGCACGGCACACGCATTGGTATTGCGGAAAGCAAAGATGGGGTAAGCTGGAGATATGTTGATACCTGTAATATCAATTACCGGCCTGATGAAGGCTATACACACTGGGCGCCCGATGTTATTGAACACAAGGGAACGTATCACATGTATCTTACCTATGTGCCGGGCACCTTCAAAGACTGGAATCATCCGAGGGTGATCGTACACCTCACCAGTAAAGACCTGAAGAACTGGAAATATGAAAGCACTTTAAAGCTGGTGAATGAAAAGGTAATTGATGCATCGGTGTATAAAGTAAATGATACGCTCTGGCGGATGTGGTACAATAATGAGCGGGATGGCAAGAGTATCTGGTACGCCGATAGCAAGGACCTGTGCAACTGGGCAGATAAAGGCAAAGCGATCGCAGCCAGGGGCGAAGGGCCTAAAACATTTTACTGGCAGGGAAAATATTTTATGATCGTGGATGCCTGGAAAGGCATGGAAGTATATTCTTCGGATGATCTGCTGAAATGGACAAAGCAAAGCAGCCGGATACTGGAAGAACCCGGTAAAGGAAAGGACGACCAGGCCATCGGCGGGCATTGTGATGTGGTGGTGAATAACGGGAGGGCATTCGTCTATTACTTTACTCATCCCGGCAGGAGCAAGACTAATCCGGCGGCCAGAGGTTCATTTGATGACAAACGAAGTGTGATACAACTTGCCGAACTGAAATATGTAAATGGAGAAATCACCTGTGACAGGGATGAAGCGGTAGTTATTAAGCTAAAGAAGTGAGAACAGTAATAGTCTTTCTTGCCTTAATTGGAAATGTTGGTTTGTCTGCTCAGACAAAAAAAGCATATAATGCCATTTTCTCCGGTGTTCCCTGGTTTGACGACAAAGGAAATACGGTCAGTGCACATGGGGCAAACATTGTAAAGGATAAAGGTAAATACTATCTTTTTGGTGAACGTCATAATGATACAAGCAATGCTTTTGTTGGATTTAATTGTTATTCATCTGCTGATCTCTATAACTGGAAATTTGAACGTATTGCATTACCGCTTCAGGCATCAGGTAAGTTAGGCCCCAATCGGGTGGGCGAACGACCAAAAGTGATGAAGTGCCCTTCTACCGGCGAGTATATAATGTATATGCATGCAGATACACTTGGTTATGTTGACCAGTTTGTAGGTTATGCAACGGCAAAGAACATTACCGGGCCTTATACATTTCACGGGCCGTTACTTTATAATGGAAAACCCATTAAGAAATGGGATATGGGTACTTTCCAGGATAAAGAAGGCAGCGGGTATGTATTACTGCATGGCGGTGATATTTACAAACTGAGTACTGATTATAAAAGCATCAGCGAACAGGTGAACAAAGCATTTGAACGGGGATTTGAATCGCCTGCTATCTTCCGCAAAGACAGTCTCTATTATTTCTTAGGTTCTGATCTTACAGGTTGGGAGCGTAACGATAATTATTATTTTACTGCCACTTCCTTAAAAGGCCCGTGGATAAAGCGAGGATTCTTTGCACCGCAAGGCACACTAACCTGGAATTCACAAACCACATTTGTGTTGCCTATTGAAGGAACAAAAGAAACAACCTACCTATTCATGGGTGACCGCTGGTCGTTTCCCAAGCAGGCATCTGCTGCAACGTATGTATGGCAACCACTGGCTGTTTCGGGTTACAATATCTCGTTGCCCGGGTTCAAAGAAGCATGGACGGTGGATCAAAAGACAGGTGTTGGCTCATCTATAACGGTAAAAGGGGAAGCTATCGGGGCTGGTGATACAGGAATTACTTACACCGGTAACTGGAAGCAGGATACATTGGCTGGTAAGAGTTCAGATGAGAAAGGGGCAATAGTATCATTTACTGTGAAAGCAACACAGATCGGTATATTCGGGTTGGCAAGACCTGATGGCGGCTATGCAGGTATTGTCATCCGCAACAGCAAAGGAGAAACAGTACTCACTTCGAACGTAGATTTTTATTCGAAATACCCGGTAGTACTGTTAAAGTTTATGGGTCCTGTATTGAAAAAAGATACATATACTGTTACCGTTTCTGTATTAGGTGAAAGGTGGTGGTGGAAAGAAAAGTCGGGACGGCTTTCGGGTAGCAAAGGTCATTATGTTTCGGTTAGCAGTGTTGTAATAAGCGAATAAATATATTTAGAGGTTGAGGCTGCCACGCAAACAATAAACTCATTCACTGTTTATCCCGCAGCCGATTAATTATTCAATTTTGTAGTAACATGAAAAAGGTAAGTTTCCTTCTACTCGGTCTTCAATGCATGGGTTTATCGGTGCTTGCACAGGTAAAAGTAGACCGTCTTCGTACAGAAAACTTAGCCAACCCCATCGGGCTTGATGTACTCCAACCGTATTTCAGCTGGCAGTTAATTTCCACTCAGCGGAATGTTACACAGTCGGCCTATGAAATAAGAGTGGGTACACTTCCGGCGGCTTTGGTAACGGGTGAAGGTGTTTGGAAGAGCGGAAAGATCAATTCCGGTCAATCCATTTATGTTCCATACGGGGGGGCTACACTTGCTTCGGGTAAAAAATATTACTGGCAGGTGCGGGTGTGGGATGACAAAGGAACAGCATCGGCATGGAGTGCTATTGCGTTCTGGCAAATGGGTTTATTAAAGCCATCAGACTGGAAAGCACAATGGATCGAACCCGGTTATACCGAAGACAAAGAATTTGCAGCACCATTACTACGAAAAGAATTCAGCAGCGGTAAAAAAATAAAGTCAGCAACGGCCTACATTACTGCACATGGGTTGTACGAAGCACAGATCAATGGGAAACGGGTGGGAGATGCCTATCTCACTCCGGGCTGGACGAGTTATAACAAACGTCTGCAATACCAGGCTTACGATGTAACCGGTTTGTTGAAAGATGGAGCAAATGCTGTTGCTGTAACATTGGGTGATGGATGGTATCGGGGAAATTTCTCTTTCGATCACCGCAGAAATATTTACGGAAAAGATATTGCACTGCTGTTTCAATTGGAGATTGTTCATGCAGATGGAACAACTGCAACGGTTGTTTCGGATGCAAGCTGGAAGTCTTCCACCGGCGCTGTACGGTCTAACGGTATTTATCAAGGCGAAACCATTGATGCAAGACTGGAAAAGACCGGGTGGGCATTGGCAGGCTATGATGATCAAAACTGGACAGCAGTTAAAACAGCCGGTTTTTCAAAAGATATTTTAGTGGCAACCTATAACGAGCCTATCAAAAAGCATGAAGCAATCGCAGCAGTGAAAGTGATCACCACACCGAAAGGGGAAAAGGTGATTGACTTTGGACAAAATTTAGTAGGCTGGGTACAATTAAATGTAAAAGGGAAAGCCGGGGATACTATAAAAGTATCTCATGCAGAAGTGTTAGACAAGAAAGGAAGTTTTTATACGGAGAATTTGCGTGGAGCAAAAGCGCAGACAGTTTATGTACTCAAAGGAGACGGTGAAGAAGTATTTGAACCTCATTTTACTTTTTTTGGATTCCGTTATATAAAACTCGATGGCATTGCAGGTGAATTGCAGCCAGGAAATTTTACAGCGGTTGCCCTGTATTCTGATATGCAGCAAACCGGAAGTTTCACGTCATCTGACTCACTCATCAATCAGCTGCAGCATAATATTGAATGGGGATTGAGAGGAAATTTTCTGGATGTACCAACCGATTGTCCGCAGCGTGATGAACGTATGGGTTGGACAGGCGATGCACAGGCTTTCTTTCGCACCGCTACTTTTTTACGGGGCGTCAATAATTTTTTCAGTAAGTGGTTAAAAGATCTGTCTGCAGATCAACTAAATACAGGTAGCGTGCCGCATGTTATTCCAAATCCATTGGGCGAACAGGGATGGGCTGCAGGCGGCAGCGCAGGCTGGGCAGATGCATCCACCATCATTCCATGGGAAATGTATCTGGTATATGGCGATAAACGCATTTTGGAAAATCAATACGCCAGCATGAAAGCCTGGGTGGATTATATGCAATCGCAAAGCACGAACGATCTGTGGAACAAGGGCAGCCATTTTGGCGATTGGTTGTTTTATACCATGGCCGATGATAACGATGGTAAAGCCGCCATCACCAATAAGTATTTAATTGCACAATGTTTTTATGCGTATTCCACACAATTGCTCATCAATGTGGCAAAAGAATTGGGCAGGACAGATGATGTGGCAACTTACACTGCGTTGCTGCAAAAGGTAAAGGCTGCTTTTTTAAAAGAATATACAACGCCCAATGGCGCTACCATGTCGAATACACAAACATCATATGTGCTGGCCTTGCAGTTCGATCTGTTTCCGGAAGAGTTGCGTCAGCAGGCAGCCGATCGTTTGGTGAACAATATCAGGCAATATGGTAATCATTTAACAACCGGATTCCTCGGTACACCTTATTTGTGTCATGTGCTGAGCCGTTATGGTTATTCCGATGTTGCTTATACCTTGTTGTTGCAGAAAACTTATCCATCTTGGTTGTATCCTGTAACAAAAGGCGCCACTACCATCTGGGAGCGCTGGGATGGTATTCGTACAAACGGCGATTTTCAGGCTATCACCATGAACTCGTTCAACCATTATGCATACGGCGCCATCGGCGACTGGATGTATCGTGTAATGGTTGGTCTTGATATAGAAAAAGATGGTATCGGTTATAAGAAGATCCGCATTCAGCCACATGTCGGCGGAAAGTTTACACATGCATCTGCATCGTACGAAACACAGTATGGCAAACTCAGTTCGGGTTGGAAAATACAGGATGGAAAATTAATTCTGAGTGCAGAAGTCCCGGCGAATACAACAGCTGCCATTTATATTCCCGCAACTGCTGCAGCTGATGTGTTGGAAAATGGTCAGCCGCTTTCGTCTGCAAAAGATATACAGGTTGTGGGCAAGGAGAAAGAATATGTGGTTGTGAAAGTTGGTTCGGGTAAATATGAATTCAGTACGAACTATACAACGAAATAACATGTCCTTTAAGCTGGTCTTATTCATCTGTTCATTCCTGGAAACAGTATCTGTAACTGCACAGCAGAATAAAGTGTTGAAGATGGTGAGTGAACACAACGGCCCTGTTATTGACGTAAATCATCCGGATGTGTTGGCGAGCAGGAATGGTGCAGGTTTTGAAACAGGGCAGGTGATAAAGCTCAATAACGTGTACCACCTATTTGTGAACGAAATGTTTGACCGGCCACACAGGGATCTGCGTATTGCTTACTGGACAAGCCAGGATGCGGTGAACTGGAAACGCCAGTCAACCATTGTGGAAAGCATTTCCGGCCGGTCAGCAACAAATCCAAAGTCTGAAGTATGGGTGAGTACAGTGGTGTTTAACGAAGAAGAAGACGCATGGAATCTATTTTATGTAGCCTACCGGGCAGGCGACAGTACCAAAGGCGAAATACCGGGCAACGATTATGCCGGAAGAATATGGCGAGCAAAATCGGTTATGCCTGGCCGTAATGGCATTGCCGGACCTTATGCCGATATGGGGATTGTGATGCAGCCCGATGAACATTCGCAGCCATGGGAAGGGCAGCAGGCTGTCGCATCCTTCTTTCCTTATAAAGCAGGCAATACCTGGTATGCACTGTATGATGGACATAATCATGTGCCGAGAGGCGGCTGGCCTACGGGCATGGCTTTCGCCGAAAAATTAAATGGCCCGTGGACAAGAATGCCGGAAGAATTTAATCCACTGAATGTTGTAGATGTGTTTATGGAAAATGCAGTGGTGAGCCGTTTGAAGGATGGGCGTTACATGATGGTATTCGATTCGTTTGGGGACCAGGAAATAGGCTATAGTCTTTCTGATGATGGTATTCATTGGCAAAAGGAGATACGTGTGAAAGTACAATCTGCAAATAAACTATGGGCCGGGTCCGGTGATCATTTTACCCGTACACCGCTTTGTGCCATTGAAGAAGAAGATGGAACGTTTACCGTTGTGTACACAGCCATGAAGCTGGTGAATGGTAAACGGTTTTATGCTGTGGGCAAATGTTCGTTGACCTGGAAGTAATTGAATTAAAAATATAATGATGATGAAACTGTTGAGTTCTGTATTTGTGTTTATGATGTTAGGTACTGTTACTCTTGCAGCGCCGCCCAACAAGTACAACCTGATGATCGCCCCCGGTACATTATCCGAAACTTCGGTCGTGCTGTTATGGGACAAACAGTATGCTAAAAGCAGCGTTGTGTATGATATACTGCTTAATGGGAAACTACGGGGAACTACTACAAAAACAAACTATACAATTACCGGGTTGAAGACTGCTGCTTCATATACGGTTTCGCTTCGTTTGAAACACGTAAAGAGCACAGAAACCTTTGTATTGAAGTTCAAAACAGCGGCCAAAGGAAAAATTTATAACATCATTGATTTTGGAGCAAAGACCGATACGATGGTGGTGAATACAAAAGCTATCCAAAAGGCTATTGATGCCTGTACAGCAGGCGGCACTGTTTATATTCCGAAAGGAACATTTGTCTCCGGCGCACTTTTTTTGAAAAGTAATATGACGTTGCATGTTGCAGAAGGTGCCGTGCTAAAAGGGTCAATTGATACGGCTGATTATCTGCCCTTAATGAAGAACCGTTTCGAAGGCTGGGAGATGGAAACCTATGCAAGTCTCATCAACGCCGGTACATTAAACCGTGATGGTTCGTACAATGTCAGGAATCTGCGCATCACCGGTGGCGGAACGATTAAAGGCGGAGGTAAAAAGCTGGAACTTGCCTGCAAAGCGGCAAGAGGCATCCGCAGCAGGGGCCGTTTAATTTTACTATGAACTGTCAGAATGTGAGTATAGATAATCTTACGCTTACTGAACCGCCCTGCTGGACACTGCATTATGTTTACAGTAACAATATCAGTTGCCATAGTCTTACTATTAGAACAGCAGGTATTCATAATGGTGATGGTATTGACCCTGATTCATCCACTGATTCTTATATTTTCAATTGCCTGTTCGATACCGGAGATGATTGCATTGCTATCAAATCAGGAAAAAATCCGGAGGGATATTATGTAGGCAAGCCTACCACCAATGTACGCATCACCGATTGTGATTTTAAACGTGGACATGGTATTTCCATCGGCAGCGAAATGAGTGGTGGCGTAGATGGCGTGCTGGTGCAGGATTGCAAAGCAGGTGCTTTGTTGCATGGTATGCAGATCAAAGGCACGAAAGACCGGGGAGGGCATGTAAAAAATGTAACGGTTGACAACTGCCAGTTAATGAAGATAACTATTTTCTCGGCAGTGAATTATAATAACGATGGTGAAGCAGCTCCTGTGTTACCTACGTTTGAAAACTTTGTATTCAAGAATATTGATCTCTCACAAGCCAATGTTAAAGAACCGGTAATCAATATCAATGGGTTTAAGGACCCGGCGCATAAACTGCGGAATGTCGTTTTTGAGAATATCATTTTACCAGGTGGCGGTAAAGTGGTTATAAATGATGGAGAGAAAATAAAGTTCACAAACGTTAAAACTGTCAGTGGTGTGAAGCCGGAGTATGTAGTTGCAAATAGTTGGAGTATTAGTTATTAAAGTTATTTCAACATAATGTCATCGGATGATTTATTTAATTCAATTCCAAAATAATAGTTTGAAAACGATTGTATGTTACATAAACAAAAGTTATTGATATTAATTTTCTTCCTATTCTTTGGCAGCCTTGGTATTTCTCAAAAAAAGTTTGATAATAGAAAGAATAATTTTGATGTTATCCGAAGTGGATTTATCAATCCGCCAGATAGTATAAGAGTCTCTGCCTTTTATTACTGGCTCAACAATCATATTTCAAAGGAAGGAGTAATAAAGGATTTGCATGCCATGAAGGAAGCTGGCATTACACGGGTATTTATTGGCGCCAATATTAGAAACCGCATAGATTGGTCGAGAGATACCACTGGAAAATCGTTTGGGAAAGTGGATGTCTTCTCTAAGGAGTGGTGGGATATTTTACATGCAGCTTTGAAAACGGCAACCGAACTGGATATAGAAGTAGGGTTGTTCAATTGTCCGGGATGGAGCCAATCCGGTGGGCCATGGGTGAAACCCAATCAGGCAATGCGTTATTTAGATGCATCCGAAATAAGAGTGAAAGGCCCTGCCCGTATTTCAACAGTTTTATCTGCAACAGATACTTTTTTTCAGGATGTAAAAGTTTTAGCCATCCGTGTTCCTGCTGATTACAAACGAAATCTTTTGGAAGTTCCTGAAGCAAAAATAGCTTCTTCTAATATTCGTATTGTTCATGCTGCGGAAATCGGGCAGCCAAAATATATTCTATCAGAAAAGGAATCTGCATTAGATATTGAACTTCCATATGAAACCGTGGTAAGAAGCTTTGCTTTTTATCCTGCAGAATACTTTAATGCATCAGTAGAAGTTCAGATTAAAAATGACACTGATTTTCAAACAATACAGAAAGCCGAAATTATCCGTTCCCGTACTGTTGAAGATTTGGCAAAGGGTTTTGAACCGCATGCGCCTTACTTCATGTCATTGAATGAAGTAAAAGCAAAAGTATTTCGGCTTGTCTTTCGAAAAAATGGAGCAGGTAATAGCCAACTGAGTAATATTGTTATAAGTGCCACTCCACTTATAAAAAGTCTTGCTGAAAAAAAACTGGCAAAGGTTGTTGGAAGTTCGCCTTCATGGACCGGTTCAAAAGATAAAACAGAATTAGTTCAAAATAATAATCCATCAGTCCCCGCTGCTAAAGATGTACTGGATATTTCAAAATTCATGTCAGCAGATGGTGTATTGAATTGGAATGCTCCCGAAGGGGACTGGATTATCCTGCGTGCAGGAATGCGTTTCATTGATGTAAAAAATGGTCCGGCTTCTTTTGAAGCAGAAGGATTAGAAGTGGACAAAATGAATAAGGTGCATGTGCAATCGCATTTCAATGCATTTATTGGGCAAGTACTCAATAGTATACCCGCCAATGACCGCCGGACTTTCAAGATGGTCATCATGGATAGTTATGAACGGGGTGGTTTTAATTTTACAGATGGCTTTCTTGATGATTTTAAAAAACGTTACAGTTATGATGCCACACCTTACTTACCTGTTTACAGTGGCCATATTATTGGAAGTGTTGAACTATCTAATCGGTTTTTATGGGATGTTAGAAGAATGATTGCCGATAAACTTTCGTTTGATTATGTGGGTGGAATGACAGCAATAAGTAATCAGCACGGGCTTAAAACATGGGTAGAAAATTATGGGCACTCAGGCTATCCCGGAGAATTTTTGCAATATGGAGGACAAGCAGATGAAGTGGCAGGTGAGTATTGGGTAGAACCAATCACAGAGCGACGGTTTGAAAACAGGGCAGCGGCATCAGCAGCGCATACTTATGGAAAAAACAAAGTATGGGCTGAATCTTTTACCAGTGGCAGTTGGACAAAAACATTTTCTTACAGTACTTATCCTAAAGAACTAAAGAGTATTAGTGACTGGGCTTTTTCGCAAGGTGTAAACAGCACCGTCCTTCATCTTTATATACAACAAGCTTACGAAAGTATTTATCCCGGCATTGATGCATGGTTTGGTACAGAGTTTAACCGCAAGAACACATGGTTCAAACATGCAGACTTGTTTACGCAGTATCACCGGCGTTGCAATTTTATGTTGCAGCAGGGAAAAAATGTAGCGGATGTTGCTTATTACATAGGGGAAGACAATCCAATTATGCGGGGGACATTGGAGCCTAAATTGCCTAAAGGATTTAATTACGATTTCATTAATGCAGACGTAATTGAGAGAGACATGCAAGTGAGAGATGGTAAGTTTATTTTGCCTGATGGAACAACTTACCGTGTACTTGTTTTGCCCCCTCAAGAAACTATGCGTCCGGAAGTATTACAAAAAATTGAACAATTGATTGCAAAAGGTGGAATTGTTTTGGGAAATCCACCAAGCCGTTCCCCCAGTTTACAAAATTATCCATTTGCTGATAAGAAGGTAATGCAACTGGCCCATTCTGTTTGGGGTAATGGTTTCACAAAGAAGCATAAATATGGTAAAGGCATTGTATTCAATAATGTGAGTCTACATGAGGTATTGAAAAACATTAATGTTATCCCTGATTTTTATACAGAAAATGATTCAGTTTCATACACCCACCGTACACTGAAGGGAAAGGAAATTTATTTTGTTGCAAACCATACTAAAAAGCCAATACAGTTTTCTGCAAGTTTTCGTGTTAAAGGATTACAACCCGAATTGTGGGATGCAATCTCCGGTAAAACAAGATTATTATCTGCTTTTGAACAGGGAGCAAATAATATAACCATTCCATTAAAACTTTCTTCAAATGGAAGTGCCTTCATAGTCTTTGACCAAACGAGAAAAGTATCTGCAAAGAATGTTACATCGAATTTTCCTGAACAAACATTGGTGACTTCCATTAACGGGTCATGGCAAATAAGCTTTGAACATGATTCAGTTAAAAGAGGGCCAGATAAACCAGTTGTAATATATGAACTAAAAGACTGGACCAAATTTGATGATGAAAGAATTTGTTATTATTCCGGTACTGCTGTGTATACAACTTCGTTTATGGTAAACATTTTTACAACACAACACTCTTATTTCCTCGACTTAGGAGAACTTAATGCTACTGCAAAAGTGAAAGTTAATGGCAAATATATTGGTGGCGTATGGACCTATCCATTTCAACTAAATGTAAGTAATGAATTAAAGTCAGGTGAGAATTTGCTTGAAGTGGAAGTCATCAATACCTGGAAAAACAGGTTGATTGGAGATTACAAGTTGCCGTTAAATGAACGCATTGTTTTTTCCAGAATCAATCCTTGGAATGGCGATTCAATTCTGCAGCAATCGGGTTTATTAGGGCCTGTGGTTTTATTTACAACAGATGAAAGAAAATAGGATGTAGAATAAAAGGTCAGAGGGGTAATTATTAAATGTTTTCCCATGATGCCACAGGACAGATTATCTGTAAGTATTGGCTAACTTACAAACTTTTAAAACGATTGTATGCTGCGTAAATTAACTGCCACCGCTTTTGTATTCTTTTCTTTACTAGCACATACTGCTTTTTCACAAATTAAGTTTGATAATATTTTATATGGTGCTTCCTACTATCATGAGTATATGCCCGCTGAAAGACTCGAGAAAGATGTACAACTAATGCAGGAAGCCGGTATAACGGTTATTCGTTTAGCCGAATCGTCATGGAGTGGTTTTGAACCACAGGAAGGACGTTTTGAGTTTGAGTGGATGGATCGCATAATCGATCGTCTGCACAAAGCCGGTATTAAAGTAATTGTTGGAACACCTACCTATTCTATTCCTGCATGGCTCTGGAAAAAGTATCCTGACATCCTGATCGAATATGCTGATGGGAAAAAGATGGGCTATGGTATTCGTCAGAATGTTGATTTGACCAATCCTGATTTTTTAAAGCATGCAGAACGTATTGTGCGAAAGATCGCTGAGCATTACGCCAAACATCCTGCAGTTATTGGTTGGCAGGTTGATAATGAAACACTCACTCGTGGTGCTGCCAATCCATCTTTTCAAAAGGGATTTCTCGAATACATTAAACAGAAATTTGGCACTACACAAAACCTTAATAACATTTGGGGATTGAATTATTGGGGAATGGCGATACAGAATTGGGAAGAGTTTCCCGATCGGAACTCTGTTACCAACACCGGTTATAAACTGGAGTGGGATCGATACAAAATGAAAGTGATCGCCGATTTTCTTTCCTGGCAAACAAAAATTGTGGGTGAGTATAAGCGCAAAGATCAGTTTGTAACGCATTGCTTTATGACCACTCCCGAAATTGATAAACCTGCAACAAGTAAATACATGGATCTGCTGGGGTTAAATAAATATCCGCCTACGCAGGATAAATGTACCGGTGCAGAATATGCAATGGCAGGCGATTATCTCCGCTCTGTAAAAAAGCTCAACTACATTATTACTGAAACAACAGGACAAACAACCGGTTGGGATTCAAAAGATCAATATCCTCCTTATGATGGACAACTTCGTTTGAATGTTTATTCCAATATTGGTTCAGGTGCAAACATGGTGGCTTACTGGCATTGGCATTCGATCCACTACGGACAGGAAACTTATTGGAAAGGAATTCTGTCGCATGATCTTGAAAAGAACCGTGTGTATGATGAAATGAAACAAACGGCACATGAACTGAAAAAGTTTGGCAACCGTTTGGTGAATCTCAAGATCAAACCAGAAGTGGCGATCCTCTTTAGTTACGATGCTAATCATGCACTTAACATTATGCCGTACAAAGATGGCGGTAATGCGTATCGTTCGCAGGTTGACCAGGTGCACCGTGCATTGTACAACAACAGTGTAGCTGTAGATTATGTTTTTGCAGAAAAAGCGAATCTTAACGAATATAAACTGGTGGTGATTCCTCCGTTGTATGTGGCGAGTGATTCTTTATTGAAAGCCATTTCTGATTATGTGCAAAATGGTGGACAGGTAGTAATGATGTTTAAGAGCGGTTTCACCGATGAGAATTCAACTGTGCGTACAGCAATAGCACCAGGGCCATTGCGCAAAGCTGCCGGATTTTATTACCAGGAGTTTGCCAGCATTAAAGAACTGAAGCTGAGGCAAAATCCATTTACTGTTGCTGAAAAAGAGAACATGGTGTACGATTGGGCAGAGCTGATCATTCCTGAAACTGCAAAAGTGCTGGCTTATTACGATCATCCGTTTTACGGAAAATATCCGGCAATTACCAGCAATCAATATGGCAAAGGCACATTGTTGTACGAAGGGTGTAAACCATCGGATGAGTTGCAGGAAAAAATTCTGTTACAGGCAATGGAACGTGCAGGTATTAAAACGGTTGATCAGCAGATTCACTTTCCATTGATAACCAAACAAGGCACAAATGATTTTGGTAAGAAAGTTCATTTCTATTATAATTATTCGTCGAAAACCCAATCAGTGAGCTACCAACATGCAGATGGTAAAGAACTCACACAAGAGAAGAAAGTAAAGAAGGGTGAACAATTGAGTTTAAAGCCCTGGGGCGTGTTGATTGTTGAAGAAAATTAAATTGATAAATTAATTTATCCAGATAGTATGTGCAGAAAATTGATTATGTGTTCCGTTTTGATGACGGAAATGGTTGCAACGGTTCAGGCCCAACAGAAAAATGTGTTGACGGTTACAGAACAAAAAGCATCTAATTCCTTTCAGTTGTTCAACGCTGCGTCCATTGCTTCAGTGATAATTGATACGAAAGATGCAAAAGTAGTTTCACTTGCTACAGATGCATTCGTGAAGGATGTAGAATTGGCTACGGGCAAAACTATGCAGCTGAATAATACTGCAAATGCAACGCAGGTTGTTGTGGGTACGATCGGGCAATCGAGTCAGGTTGATGCGTTGATAAAAGAAAAGAAGATCGATGTAAGTGCTGTTCAAAATAAATGGGAAAGCTTCTTGATCAAAGTGATTGCTCCAAACAAATTAATGATCGCAGGCAGCGATCCGAGAGGAACGGCTTATGGTATTTTTCATTTGTCAAAGTTGATGGGTGTATCGCCCTGGGTTTGGTGGGCCGATGCAACACCGCAAAAAAGAAAGCAACTATTCATTTCCGGTTCATACAGTTCACAAGAGCCAACGGTAAAATACCGTGGTATCTTTTTGAATGATGAAGACTGGGGACTGCAACCATGGGCTGCTAAAACATTTGAACCGGAAACAAAAGATATTGGCCCAAAGACCTATGCAAAGATTTTTGAGTTGCTGTTACGTTTAAGAGCGAATCTTATCTGGCCGGCCATGCATGAAAGCACGAAAGCTTTTTTTCATTATCCCGGCAATGCACAAATGGCAACTGATTATGCCATTGTAATCGGTAGTTCGCATGCAGAACCCATGCTGCGTAATAATGTGGATGAGTGGAAAGGAAAAACAATGGGTGAGTTTAATTTCCTTACCAATCATGATACCATTTATAAATATTGGGAAGACCGTGTGATCCAAAGCAAAGGGATCAATGCATTTTATACATTGGGTATTCGTGGTGTGCATGATAGTAAAATGCTTGGTGCAAATACCCTGCAGGAACAGAAAGAAGTGCTGGATAAAGTAGTGAAGGAACAACGGGACATGCTGGCGAAGCATATTAACCCGGATATTAAGAAGGTACCACAGGCCTTTATTCCTTACAAAGAAGTGCAGGATATTTATGATTATGGGTTTGAAGTGCCGGAAGATGTAACATTGGTTTGGTGCGATGATAACTACGGTTACATCAAACATTTCCCCAATGAAAAAGAACGAATGCAAAAAGGCGGTAACGGTGTGTACTATCATATTTCCTATTGGGGAAGGCCGCATGATTATTTGTGGCTTGCAAGTAATCACCCGGCACAGCTTTACACACAAATGCGTTTGGCTTATGATAAAGGCGCAAAAGATATGTGGATCGTAAATGTGGGTGACATTAAACCCGGCGAGTATTTAACCGAATTGTTTTTAGATATGGCATGGAGTATTGATTCCATTGCCAACAGTCAAAAAGGGTTAGAACAACATTTGCAAAACTTTCTTGCAAGAGAGTTTGGAACAGCGAATGCAAAAGGCATGGGTGATGTGATGAATGAATACTATCGCCTGGCTTATATCCGTAAGCCGGAATTTATGGGTGCTACAAGAACCGAAGAAAGCGATCCGAAATATAAAATAGTAACTGACTTGTCATGGAGTGAAGAAGAGATCAATCAACGGTTAAAAGAGTATGCAGTGATTGATGCGAAAGTGATGCAGTTGGCAAAACGTATTCCGTCAACAAAACAGGATAGCTGGTTCCAGTTGATCGAATACCCGGTGAGAGGAGCAGCAGCGATCAATCGTAAATTATTGAATGCACAACTGGCAAGGCATGGCAAAGCAGACTGGAAATTAAGTGATGCGGCTTATGATACTATTGTTACATTAACAAATAAGTATAACAGTCTGGCAAATGGAAAGTGGAAGTACATGATGGATATGAAGCCAAGAAAACTGGCGGTGTTTGATAAAGCGGTTCAGCAAACAACCGACAAACCATTAACGCAAACGGTAAAGCCATTATTTGTTTTCAACGGAAAAGATTATAAAACATATACAGGCACAAAGCCCCTGGCACATGGATTGGGATACCAACGTGGAGCTGTAAGAGTTGCTAAAGGAAGCGCAGTTTCTTTTGCGTTTACAACCAACAGCGATTCGGTAAAGGTAGTATTGGCATTAGCGCCCAATCATCCTGCCGAAGGAACAAAGATCCGGTACACAATACAGGTGGATGACGGACCTGTGCAAACAATTGATTATGCCACACAGGGAAGGAGCGAAGAATGGAAACAGAATGTATTAACTAACCAGGCTATTCGCACAACAAGCCATGCTGTGGGTAAACCGGGAGAACACGTATTAAAAATTGCAGCAGCAGATGATGGCGTGATCATAGATCAGGTAAAACTGTTTTCGAAATAATAGTGAATAGGAATAAAACAATCAGTATATATGTTCAGGAATTACAAAAAATTGTTGTTTGCTATTTGCGGCTTGTTACTTATTACATCGCTGAAAGCGCAGCAAAAGCAAATTCAGTATCTATCAGGTACAGATGCCAAAAACACAGTTCAGTGGGAGTTCTTTTGCACAGCCGGCCGCAACAGCGGTGAGTGGAAAAAGATACAGGTGCCCAGTTGCTGGGAACAGCAGGGCTTTGGTAATTACAACTATGGCCGTGATTACAAAACCAATGGAAAGAATGCAAGGTTTTATGATGAGAAGGGAATGTATAAATACCAGTTCAAAGTGCCTGCAGCGTGGAAGGGGAAAAACGTAAACATAGTATTTGATGGCAGCATGACGGATACAGAAGTAAAGATCAATGGGAAGAGCGCAGGTACTATTCACCAGGGAGCTTTCTATCGTTTTAAATACAATATAAGTGCTTTGCTGAATTATGATAAACCGAATACACTGGAAGTAACGGTGAGTAAAATGAGTGCAGACGCCAGTGTGAACAATGCAGAACGGCTGGCGGATTATTGGGTGTTCGGTGGCATTTTTCGGCCGGTGTTTTTAGAGGCTATGCCTAAAGCATTTATTGATTATGTAGGGATAGATGCGAAGGCTGATGGAAAGTTTTCGATACAGGCATGGATACAAGGACTTTCGCAAAACGCAACAATTGTTACCACCATTACAGATGTGAATAAAAAAAATGTTGGTACATTAAAAGTGGAGGTGCCTAAATCAGCGGAGAATGTAATTGCAACTGCACAAATCTCAGGTATTAAAACATGGACTTCTGAAACGCCCAATCTCTACAACGCAAATGTAGTGTTGCTGGATGCCGCCGGTAAAAAACTATATGAACTGAATGAAAAGTTTGGTTTCCGTACCATTGAAATAAAATACGGACAAGGAATTTATATCAACGGCGCACAGGTAAAAATGAAAGGAGCTAACCGTCATTGCTGGTGGCCGGAAACAGCAAGAAGTTTAACGAAACAACAGGAATTGATGGATGCTTTGATCATCAAAGAAATGAACATGAATGCTGTTCGTTGCAGCCATTATCCTCCTGATAAATATTTCCTGCAATTGTGTGACAGTCTTGGTATTTATGTGATTGATGAATTGGCTGGCTGGCAAAAAGCATATAGCACGAAGGCGGGAGAGCCATTGGTGAAGGAGTTGGTGCTGCGAGATTTGAATCATCCTTCTATTATTTTCTGGAGCAATGGAAACGAAGGCGGGCACAATAAAGAGCTGGATGATGACTATGGTAAACATGATTTTTCAAACAGACCTGTTATTCATGCTCATCATCGTCCGGGTAATCAATATAATGGGATTGATTGCAATCACTATGAAGATTATTACAGTACACAAAAAATATTAAACGATTCACTTATTTACATGCCCACCGAAATGCTGCATGCACAGGATGATGGAGGAGCCGGTGCAGCCATGGAAGATTTCTGGAACCTGCATTGGAGATCACAAAAAAGCGGGGGTGTGTTTATTTGGGCATTGGTGGATGAAGCCGTTGCCCGTACCGACCTGAATGGAGCATTGGATGCAAATGGCCTGAATGCAAATGATGGTATCCTTGGACCGCACCGGGAGAAGGAAGGCAGCTTTTATGCACTCAGGGAAATATTTTCTCCCATTAAATTGAATTTACCTGTTCAGCTGCCGTCTGATTTTAACGGGCAAATTCAAGTAGAGAACCGGTTTCATTTTCTCAATACCAGGCAATGTACTTTTTATTGGGCGCTGGTAGATTTCAGTAAACCTTTTGACCGTTTCGATGGCTATGTTGTAAAACAAAAGGGAACGATCACTGCTCCATCTGTTGATCCCGGTAAGCAGGGTGTTTTGCAACTAAGCCTGCCGGCTGATTTTAAAAATTATGATGCATTAGTGATAGTCGCAAGGGACAATTTTGGTAAGGAAATATATAAATGGACAACCTCTGTTAAAAATAACCAGCAACTCATTAAAGATTTCGTAACGGTCAAAAATGATTCAACGGGCATCAAAGAAACCGACAGCACTTATACGATCACAGGCGGCGAAGTAAGCGTAGTGCTGAATAAAAGATCGGGAAACCTGGTTACTACAAGGAATACAGCCAATGATTATGTGCTGTCATTTAATAATGGCCCTGTACTGGTAAAAGGGGATGCAAGAATCGGAAGTATGAGGGCATACGAGAGTAACAAAGACCAGGTAGTTGAATTTTTATATGATGGAAACGGCGGCCTGCGTACTAAATGGAGTATAAATGCCAGCGGCTGGGTCAAATTGGAGTATGAATACCTTGTACAGGGTGATCAGCCTTTCACCGGCATTAGTTTTAATTACCCGGAGAATTATGTTCTGTCAAGCCGATGGTTAGGGAAGGGGCCTTCAAGACAATGGAAGAACCGTTTAGCGGGCACACCCGTCAATGTCTGGCAGAATATTTATAATAACACGCATACCGGCTATTCACCGGTGGTGTACCCTGAGTTCAAAGGGTATTATGGCGAAGTATCCTGGATGGAGCTGAGCACCGTGGAAGGTAAATTATATATCGCCAGCCCTGACAGTGGTTTATTTGTACGCCTGTTTGATTTTTATGCATTGAGCGCTGCGGCAAAACCACATCCCGAAATTCCTGTTGGCAATATTTCATTCCTGGATTGCATTCCGCCGATAGGAACAAAGCTGGCAACGGGGCTTACGACCAATACAAGGGTATATGGACCGCAAAGCGAATTAAACCATGTAAGCGGAAGCAAGAAACGTACTTTGTATTTTTATTTTGGTTTGCCAAAGACGACAGACAGTAAAGAGCAGTATAGCAGACCGGCAGTTGACAATGTCTTTTAAATTATTTTGATGCGTTCACTTTTTTTCGTCATAGTCCTTTGTTCAATCGCCTGCCTGTCTTATACACAGAAAGCTGATACTGCTGCCTGGTGGCATGGTAAAGAAAGGACCGTTCATTATTTACCTGATGGAAAGGATTTTGTTTGTGTACAACCAACGCTGCGTTTCAACCGTGCTTTGTATGGCACCCATACGGCTTTCAGGGCAGAGGCAGGCGACTTGCCTGAGTTTGCGATGTACATGCCCGGCATGGGAGGCAATCTTCGCTTTGCTTTAATGAAGGCTGATCAAAGGAAATGGCTGATCAAAGCACAAAAGATCAAAACCATTTACCGGGCTGGAAGTATGTTGTATGAGATCGAAGATGAATTGCTTGGTAATGGTAAATTATTTATTTCGGTGCTGGCTTTATCCAATGCAGAGGGAATGGTGCTGAGGATAAGTTCTGAGAATATTCCAGGCGACGTACAGCTGGTTTGGGTATATGGCGGGGCATCAGGGAAAAAGTTTTCAAGAGATGGAGATATCGGCGCCGACCCGGAATCATCTTTTTACCTGAAGGCAGAGAATTGTGCCGATAATCTTTACCAGTTACTGAACGGGAAATTTATTCTCACTTATGGAACAGGTAAAGTTCTTACGGAAGAAGAACGATACGAGATACAAAGCAAACCAGAAAGCCAGCTGGCCGGTGAAATACCAAAAGATGCCAAAAGAATAACCGGCTTCTATCCACAGGGTTCTTCAGCCAGGTTGATGGATGCTTCTGATTTAGAAAAAGCGTTCAACTCCGGCGATACGGCTAAAAGGAATTTTTGTATAACCGGTAAACTGTTATTGAAAAATACAGAAGAGTATTTCCTTTTGTATAATACAAGCACTCCTGTTTCTAAAAGTCCCGGAGAGGAGTTTAATGATGCTGAATCGGCAAGACAGAAACTTGTTGAACGTATTCAAATAAAAACCCCTGATAAATATTTGAATACGCTGGGTGGGGCCTTGTCTGTTGCAGCCGATGCTATTTGGGAAGAACCAACTTATATGCATGGTGCCATTGCATGGCGTATGCGTTTGCCGGGTTGGCGTGGCGCCTATATGGCCGATCCATTGGGGTGGCACGACAGGGCAAGGACGCATTTTGATGCCTATGCAAAATCACAGTTGACAACACCTGCAACAAGTGGTGTCGTGATGGATACTGCATTAAATCTTGCCAGGCATATTGAGAAAGTAGGAACACAGTTATTCAGTGACGGATATATAACACGAAACCCAAACGGGTATGTTGGAGCACATCACTATGATATGAACCTGGGTTTTATCGACCAGTTGATCAATCATTTTAATTATACAGGCGATACAGCCTATGCAAAAAGAATGTGGCCATTATTGAAGCGGCATTTGGCATGGGAAAAGAAAAACTTTGATGCAGATGGGGATGGTTTGTATGATGCGTACGCAGCGATATGGGCCAGTGATGCAATGCAATACAGCGGTGGAGGAGTTACACATTCAAGTGCCTATAATTACCGTGCATTTAAAGAAGCGGCACGGCTTGCAAAACTGGTTGGTGAAGATGGAAGCATGTATGAAAAGGAAGCCGGTAAAATTCTAAATGCCATTCATAAAAATTTATGGATGGCTGATAAAGGATGGTATGCTGAGTACAAAGACCTGCTCGGAAATAAATTATTGCATCCTGCTGCAGGTTTGTGGACCATCTATCATGCAATTGACAGCAAAGTGCCTGATGCATTCAAAGCATACCAAAGCCTTCGATACATTGATCAGCATATTCCGCATATACCCGTGAAGGCTAAGGGATGGGAAGAAAAAGATCTATACCTGCTGAGTGAGACCAACTGGCAGCCTTATACCTGGAGTTTGAATAATGTGGTTTTTGCAGAGAACCTGCATACGGCATTGGCTTACTGGCAGGGCAACAGAAGTGAAGAGGCATTCAAACTCTGGCGCAGTACTATTTTGGAAACTATGTATCTGAGTTCGGGCCCGGGAAATTTTCAGCAATTAAGTTTTTATGACGCAATAAGAGGCGAATTGTACAGAGATTTTGCTGATGGACTGGGAATGACTGCAAGGACTTTAGTGGAAGGTTTATTCGGCATTCAGCCCGATGCCCTGAACAAGAGGCTAATTATTCAGCCGGGTTTTCCTTCAGTCTGGAATAATGCAACTATACAAACACCGGATATCCGGTTTGATTTTGCAAGAACGGGTGACAAAGAAGTTTATACTATCAAACAAAATACTTATCGTCATCTTGATTTGCAGCTAATCATTCCTGCACAGAAGGACAATGTCGCTGAAGTACTGGTTAATGGCAAACCGGTGAAGTGGAAGGCTCTGCCAAACAGAGTAGGAAACCCTGCGATCGGGATAAATGTACCGGCAAGTGAACACTACACGATCGTTGTGAAATGGAAAGGAGATCAGGTAAGCCGTTTAATTTACCGCAAACAATTATACCATTTCGAGTCATTCGCGGTTAGTTCAAAGTTGCTATCGGGTTTTGAATTGTATGACCCGCAAAAGGTATTGATAAAAGTACGACGGGGTACAAATTCATTAGCAGCGAAAATCAACCAGAAGGGCGGGCACAAAACGTTTTTTATTAAAGCAAAACAGGGGGCATTCAGCTGGTGGCAGCCGGTGGATATTTACATTACCAAAACGCATCCTGCTGTTAAAGTGAAGCAAACAACAAGCCTCACTCATTTTGAAAAGATCGGCCTGGCCTCATCCTTCAATGATGGCGTGGCCAATATTTTCAGGAATAAATATCTTTCTCCCCGACCCACATCACCCACATTGCAATTACCGGTTCACGGCATTGGCAACTGGGCCTATCATTCGGTGCAGGTCAATATTTCAGATAGTGGCCTGCGTGCCGCTGCCGGTATACGAAACGAGTTCATCACTTCAACCGGGATACCCTTTCAAACCCCGGGCGATACCGGTTCAGGGAATATTGTGTTCACTTCCATGTGGGATAATTATCCGGATTCCGTCATCATCCCTTTAACAGGAAATTCATCGCATGCGTATTTCCTTATGGCAGGCAGCACCAACCCCATGCAAAGCAGGATGATAAACGGCGAGATAATTGTTAATTATGTGGACGGCAGTTCTTCTAAACTGGAATTGAAGAATCCGGAGAACTGGTGGCCCATTGAGCAGGATTATTATACAGATGGATATGCATTTACCACCGATGCCCCAAGGCCCATCCGCATCGCATTGAAAACAGGAAATGAAATCTCAAAAGATTATAAGTATAGTTCTATCCGCGGATTTTCCAATTTTGGCATTGATGGCGGAGCGGCAACCGTGCTGGATATGCCACTGGATATCACAAAGCCTTTAAAAAACCTTATAGTGAGAACAATAGCTAACGATGTGGTGATCGGGCTGATGGCAACCACATTGGTCCGGTAAAACTGATAGTATTGAATTGTGGCAGAATCTTTATTTTGTAGTATGAAACAATACATCCTTCTTGCCTTTTTATTTAGTGGATCAACGGGTTTTGCCCAGGATAGTCTTTCCAAATACACGGAAGTATGGTCGCCGGTGCCAAGGGTGGTAACGGCGGGCAAGACATCAACCGATCCTCCTTCAGATGCAGTCATTCTTTTCAGGAATAAAAAGGATACGGCTAATTGGCAACAGGACAATGGTAAACCCTTTGCCTGGAAAGCGGATGATAGTTTGATCACCGTTACATCCGGGGGAGCCATACGTACCAAACAAAGTTTCGGGGATTGCCAGTTGCATATCGAGTGGCGTACGCCAGCCGAAATAAAAGGCAATGGCCAGGGAAGAGGCAACAGTGGTATCTTTTTGATGAGCCGCTATGAGTTGCAGGTATTGGACTCATACAATAATCCAACTTACTCCAACGGACAAGCGGGGAGTATTTATAAGCAGCATATCCCATTGGTGAACGCCTGCCGCCCGCCGGGTGAATGGCAGAGCTACGATATTTTGTTTACTGCGCCACAGTTCTATGCCGACGGATCGGTAAAAAACCCGGCAAGGATTACCGTTTTTCAGAATGGAGTTTTAGTACAGAATAATGTGGAGATTATAGGTGGTACACGGTATATCGGGATTGCCCGGTATGAAAAACATGGAGAAAAAGCTCCCCTGTTGCTGCAGGATCATGGCAACCCGGTTAGCTTCCGGAACGTCTGGATCAGGGAACTTTGATGAATGAAAACTGTAAGTATGATAAAAAGCTTTTTCCTGTTTTGTGTTTGTGTCCTGAGCATAACAGGCTTGATAGCCCAGTCCGATACGGGCAGCGTCTATCTTTTTGCTTATTTCAAGAATAACGGTAAAGATGGACTGCATTTGGCATACAGTTACAACGGTTACCGCTTTATGGCGTTAAAGAGTGACAGTTCTTTCTTAACACCGGTTCTCAGTAAGGACAGCCTGATGCGTGACCCGTGCATTATCCGCGGAACAGATAATAAGTTCCATATGGTATGGACCGTAAGCTGGAATGACCGGGGGATCGGTTATGCTTCATCAGCTGATCTCATTCACTGGAGCGAACAGCAATACATTCCCGTTATGGCGGATGAACCACTGGCCCGTAACTGCTGGGCGCCGGAGATCACCTATGATGCTAAGAAGAAACAATACATGATCTACTGGGCCACTACCATAGAAGGCAAATACCCGGCTGATACAGCCGTGGAGAGAGGGTATAATCATCGCATGTATTACGTCAGCACCAAAGATTTTAAAAAATTCAGCAAAACAAAACTGCTGTACGACCAGGGTTTTAATGTAATAGATGCTACGATCGTTCCGGATGGAGGCAAATTCATTATGTTCCTGAAGGATGAGACAAGAACTCCCCCGCAAAAGAATATCCGTGTCGCCACCAGTACCAAACTGACGGAAGACTATAGTTTCCCTTCCAACCCCATTACCGGCAATTACTGGGCAGAAGGCCCGACTGCAACTAAGATAGGAAACCAGTGGGTGGTCTATTTTGACAAGTACCGGGATCACAAATACGGGGCTGTTGCCTCCAAAGACCTTGTCAACTGGGAAGACATATCGGATAAATTACGTATGCCTGCGGGGATAAGGCACGGAACCGTCTTTATCATTACGAGACAAGAGTTTGCAAAGCTTCAGCAGGGATTACAGCAATAAGATTTTATCAGGATACAGCAGGACGCCGGAGCAGGCCGGTTGGAGTATCTTTCAGGACTTATTAAGATTGCTATGTCATTTTTGACCTGTCCCATAAGGAGTTGCTGTACCGGTATTTTCCTGCCTTCTTTTATCACCTTTCACATACTGACCAGCCATATTCAAATCAGCCGGGGAAGAATGATGTTTGTTTAAAGACGTAATACTATGAAACGGAGTAATCAGGTATTGGTAAAGGTTTTTTTTCTGGCTGTCAGCATGCTGGTATTATTTCAGATTATGCATGCGCAGCGATGGATGGAAAGATTAGGAAGGGGTGTGGTTGCAGTAAGAACAGGTACCAATGCTGTATTTATCAGTTGGAGGGTGCTGGGTACCGAGCCGGATGATATGGCTTTTAATATTTACCGGGATGGAGTAAAACTGAATGCATCCCCTTTGACAGGAGCTACCCACTATACCGATAATACAACAGCCAATGGCCTTTATACCGTAAAGGCCATTATCAGCGGAACAGAAGAGAACAATACGGTGCAGGCAGCGGTATGGTCGCAGCAATACCTGCAGATACCGCTGCAGAAACCTGCCGGCGGTACAACGCCCGACGGAGTAACCTATACATATAGCCCCAACGACGCCAGCGTGGCTGACCTGGATGGAGACGGCGAGTATGAGATCGTATTGAAATGGGATCCTTCCAACTCAAAAGACAATTCACAGTCCGGTTATACTGGAAACGTTTACCTCGATGCGTATAAATTAAATGGCACAAGGCTATGGCGCATTGATCTTGGAAGAAATATCCGTGCAGGCGCCCATTACACCCAGTTTCTTGTTTATGATTTTGACAATGATGGTAAAGCAGAAGTAGCCTGCAAGACCGCCGATGGCACCATTGATGGAGCAGGAACAGTAATTGGTAGCGCAAGCGCAGATTATCGCAACAGCAGCGGTTATATTTTATCAGGCCCTGAGTTTTTGACCGTGTTCAAAGGAACAAGCGGCGAAGCGCTGGATACTGAGAACTATTTACCGGCAAGAGGAACAGTAAGCAGCTGGGGTGATAGTTATGGAAACAGGGTGGACAGGTTTCTTGCCTGTGTCGCTTACCTGGATGGTGTAAGTCCTTCGATGATCTTTGGCCGTGGTTATTACACAAGATTAGTGAGGGTGGCCTGGGATTTTTTCAATGGGCAGTTACAACAACGATGGATATTTGATAGTAATAATTCCGGTAACGGCGCCTATGCAGGACAAGGGAACCACCAGCTGACCGTAGGTGATGCGGATGGGAATGGTAAAGATGAGATATGCAATGGTTCGAGTACTGTCAATTATGATGGCTCTGGTTTTTATGTGAACGGATTAGGTCACGGAGACGCATTGCACATGACGGATATGGACCCTGCCAGGCCGGGACTGGAGGTTTGGCAATGTCATGAAGAGCCGGCGAGGTATGGACAGTATGGGCTGGAGTTCAGGGATGCAAAAACTGGACAACCTCTTTGGGGAGTGGCAACCACCGGTGATATCGGCCGGGCATTAGCTGCAGATATTGATCCGCGGTACAAAGGATATGAATGCTGGGGTGCTGCCGGGTATCTATACAATTGCAAAGGTGATTCAATCGGACCATCCCGTCCTTCGATGAACCATGCCGTATGGTGGGATGGCGATCTGCTCAGAGAACTATTGGATGGCACCAAGCTGGATAAATGGAATCCCCAGACAAACTCGCTTAACAGGTTATTAACGCTGTATCAGCCGGCTTTGGGTTCGGGAGAAAGTAATAATACAACAAAAGCCAATCCATGTGTTACGGCAGATATTCTTGGCGACTGGCGGGAAGAGATCATTCTGCGCTCAGTTGACAATAATTATCTCAATATTTATACAACGGTCACACCGACCACGTATCGCTTTTATACATTGATGCACGACCCGCAATACCGTTTGGCGGTTGCCTGGCAGAATTCTGCATATAATCAGCCGCCGCATCCCGGCTTTTATCTGGGTGATAGCATGGCTGCCCCGCCAATACCCAATATCAAACTGACGGGTACGCCACTTGTAACAGCCGTGCCGGATATTTTTTTGCAGGGATTAAAATTGAATGTATTCCCCAACCCATCTTCATCACAATTCAGGCTGACATTGAATACAACATTCCGGTATGAAGTGATGGATGTAATGGGAAGAATGGTGCTGCAATCTGCGGGTAGTCGTGAATCGCTGTTTGGAGAGAAACTGTTGCCGGGTATTTATTTTGTAAGGGTTTCTGCAAAAAATAAATCTGTTACTGTAAAGATCATTAAACAATAAGAACAGTTATGAAGAAAGTTATTTTGTGTTGCCTGCTTTTATGGAGTGTTTGTTTCGTGAATGGGCAGTCAGCCAATAGCCTCGCATGGGCCGGTAAGGTGGGCGCCAAAACATTTCCTTCCTCCAAACAAATGTTTTTTGTCAATGATTTTGGTGCTGTCAGCGATACGGTGACTGTCAATACCAAAGCTATTCAGAAAGCGATTGATGCCTGTGCAGCGAAAGGTGGCGGCATTGTCGCCTTCAGGCCCGGTACTTATGTAATGGGAAGCATTTTTGTAAAGAGTAACGTACACCTCCGGATTGACAAAAGCGTATTGATACTTGGTTCACAGAATTTTGATGATTATCCCGATCTGGACAGCCGTATTGCCGGTATTGAAATGAAATGGCCGGCGGCCCTGATCAATGTATTAAATGTAAAGAATGCCGCGGTGACGGGAGAGGGTATTGTGAATGCAAGAGGAAAATTCTGCTGGGACAAATACTGGGCCATGCGGAAGGAGTATGATACAAAGGGTTTGCGCTGGATCGTGGATTATGATGCCAAAAGGGTACGTACTCTGCTCGTGCAGAATTCATCGGATGTGACGATCAAAGGACTCACTTTTAAAAATGCCGGTTTCTGGACCGTTCAGTTATTATATTCAACCCGGCTGACCGTGGATGGCGTAGTGATCAAGAACAATGAAGATGGACATGGGCCAAGCACAGATGGCATTGATGTGGATTCATCCAGCTGGGTATTGATACAGAATTGCGATATTGACTGCAATGATGATAATTTTTGCCTGAAAGCCGGCCGTGACTGGGATGGCCTGCGTGTCAATAAACCTACCGAGTATGTTGTCATCCGAAAATGTTTGGCAAGAAGAGGTGCAGGACTGGTTACATTGGGCAGTGAAACATCCGGTGGCATCCGGTATATACTGGCGACAGATCTTGTGGCAAGGAATACGGATAACGGGTTACGGATAAAATCAGCAACTACGAGGGGCGGCACCATTGAGAATATCTGGTTTCAGAACTGCAAGCTGGATTCAGTGAGAAATGTTTTCCAGTATAACCTGAATTGGTACCCGGCCTACAGCTATTCTGAATTACCGAAAGGATATACGTATGAAACAATACCCGCTCATTGGAAGTCCATGTTGCAGAAAGTGACGCCTCCAGAAAAAGGCATTCCTTATGCAAAGAATTTCTACATCAGCAATATTACTGCGACCAATTCTACCAAAGCATTCGAAGCAGCGGGCCTGGAACAATCATTGTTGGATAATTTTATGTACAGTAACTGCACCATTACTTCTGTCACTCTGGGTACACTGGAGTTCACAAAGAACTGGAAGTTCAATAACATGAATTATAGTGCTGTTAAAAAACCGACGGCAAAAAAGACGGAAGGAATAGAACAGGAAGAGAGATTGAAATAAAAAATCAATAGTTAGTACATGAAAAGGATTTATCCCGGTTTATTGGTTTGTTTACTGGTTATTGATCTTGTAGCGCAACCGATCAACCGGAAGGCATTGGTGGAAAGACATACCGTAGTGGTAACCCAATTTGATTCACTGTCCTCCTTGTCTGTTGGCAATGGAAAATTTGCCTTTACCGTTGATGCTACCGGTCTGCAGACCTTTCCTGAGTATTATGCAAAAGGAGTGGCATTGGGTACACAGAGTGAATGGGGCTGGCACAGTTTTCCCAGCCCGGAGAAATATACATTTGATGAAACACTGAAGAATTATAAGCTGAACGGAAGAGAGGTCAGCTATTCAGTTCAACTGAAGGATCCGAAAAGAAGTGTGAATGCCGTGAACTGGTTCCGGCAGAATCCCCACCGGCTTCAACTGGGAAATATTGGATTTGATATCACTAAGAATGATGGCTCATTGGTACAGATGAGCGATATTAAGAATATCCGGCAGGAACTGAATATGTGGACTGGGGAGATCACCAGTCAGTTTTCGGTGGAAGGAGTAATCGTTAAAGTATCCACATTCTGCAATAATGAGGAAGATGCAGTTTCAGCAAAAGTTGAATCCCCGTTGATAAACAGTGGAAGATTGAAGATACGTCTCCGCTTTCCTTATCCCACAGGTGAGTGGAAAGATGTTGGAACAAGCTGGGGAGATGACGCAAAGCATAGATCAATAGCATTACGCAGTAACAGGAACGGTGCCGAGATACTTCATCAGATTGATACAACAAAGTATTATACATGGTTGTGGTGGAACGGTAATGGCCTGTTGTCAAAGAAAAAGGAACATTACTATACGATCAGCCCGGATCCGGGTCAGTCCGGTTTTTCATTTACAGTTAAATTCACCGGATACAGGCCATCCCTCGCCCATCCGCTACGGGGTGGTTTTCCTGTCTATAAGGCGACCGGGTATAGTAGTAAAACGGCCTGGGAAAAATTCTGGAACAGCGGAGGCGCTATTGATTTTTCCGGCAGCACAGATAAAAGGGCTTTTGAACTGGAAAGAAGGATCATCTTATCACAATACCTGGCAAGGATACAATGCGCAGGTAGTTATCCTCCGCAGGAGACAGGACTGACCTATAATAGCTGGTATGGCAAACCGCATTTGGAGATGCATTGGTGGCACGGAATTCATTTTGCTTTGTGGGGAAGAACAGAATTATTGGAGAAAAGCCTTAGTTGGTATGCAAAAGTGGCGAACAATGCAAAAGCTATTGCCAAACGCCAGGGTTATGATGGTTTACGCTGGCAAAAGATGACGGACAACCATGGTGAGGAAAGCCCTTCTTCCGTCGGTGCTTTCCTGATCTGGCAGCAACCACATTATATCTATTTTACCGAATTATGTTACCGGGCACACCCGGACAAACAAACCCTTGATAAATACAAGGAGCTTGTTTTTGCGACAGCTGATTTTATGGCTTCGTATGCGCATTATGATTCTGCGGCAAAGAAATATATACTTGGTAAAGGGGTGATCGCCGCACAGGAACGCTTCAAGGCGGAAGAAACATTCAATCCCACGTATGAGCTGGTGTATTGGCACTGGGCATTGAACATTGCTCAGCAATGGAGAGAACGTGCAGGCTTGCCACGAAATAAAAAATGGGATAATGTACTGGCTAAACTTTCACCTTTGCCTGTGCAGGATAGCAAATATCTTTTCACCGAAAGCGGAACCGATTCATATACTAACCCTGAATATAGAACCGATCATCCATCCGTGTTCGGTGCATGGGGTATGTTGCCTAAAACACCGATGCTGGATTCCGTGATCATGAAAAATACTTTCGACTGGATATGGGACAACTGGGCATGGAAAGATACATGGGGATGGGATTTTCCGATGACAGCGATGACGGCGACACGACTGGGTTTGCCGGATAAGGCGATGGATGCTTTGCTGATGCCCATACAGACCAATACCTATCTTGTCAATGGTCATAATTACCAGGATGACCGTCTTACTATTTACTTGCCCGGTAATGGCGGAATACTTGCCGCTATTGCCATGATGTGTGCCGGGTATGAGCAAAGCAGTACCATCAACCCCGGTATTCCGAAGAATGGAGCGTGGAAAGTAAGATGGGAAGGACTAAGGAAAATGTTTTGATATCATTTTTCAGGCACCGGAAATTTTTCATTAACCGGCGGCTTATACAATATTCGGTATCATACCCACCCGACGGTATTCCTGAGACCGATTAATAATATTAGCTTTTCCAAAAGTTTTGTGATGAGATTCTTTACGGCATGCTGCGCATATCTATCATACCTCGTTATTTCTTGTGCAGAAGTAAAAGGACAGGAAGTGAAGCTGATGCTGCCGGTAGGCCAGACTGAAGCAGTTGCCTTTATCAGGTTCAGCCCTGATGGTAGGTTTGTTCTGACCGCGTCCCAGTTTGACAATATCGTGAATATATGGGAGACGGCTTCAGCGAGGTTAGTATTGCGTATCGGTAATATCACAGAAGAAATACGCCAGCCCGGATTTTCCGCCGACGGAAGACACATCCTGGTAATTTACAAAGATAAAAAGGTAAGAAGCTGGAGTGTGGCCGATGGTAAAGAGGTTCTGCCGGTTGGAAAGACAGACGAAAGCATTTTAGTAACCGGCAGTAAGGAACATAGATCCCCGAATGACCATATAAATGTAGCAATGAATGGAAGCGACGTGCTTGTGACAGATTCCCTTCATAGCGGTAAGACCATCGAATTGAAGGGGCACACAAAGGCCGTCACTGATTATAAGCTCAGCCTCTCTGGCAAGCTGCTGGCAACAAGCTCAAATGATAGTACAATAAGAATATGGCGGGTAACTGACGGCAAGCAAGTGAGTGTTTTAAATACCGGTAACTATTTCAAAAAAAGAACATGGGTGTTCAATACGGACGAAACAAGGCTGGTTTGTTACGAGTCGGACTATATCAGGGTATATGATATTAGCAGGGGCCACCTGGTGGCGGATATCCAAAAAGATAAGATACGGAATGGGTATGAAGTAATTGATTTCAGTGCCGATGGCAGGTACATGGCCTGGGGGAAAGACCTGGTTGTTAAAATAATAGATCTTAGCAGTGGGGCAACGTCTTATCTACAAAGCCACAGCGATAAGCTCAATACTGTGCAATATGATCCGTCAGGTAAACTACTGCTATCAGCTTCATGGGATAAATATCCGCGGGTATGGGACGTAAAGGAAGGGAAGGTATTGAGGGCTTTTAAAAATAGATCTGACAGATCATTGATCGGAGAAGCAACTATAGCAGCTTTTGACAGATCGGCGTCTTATGTATTCTCCTATAATGTGTTTAGAAGTAAGAGCGCAAAACTTTGGGATGTGGCCACCGGCCAGGTCAGCACACATCACAACGATTTTAATGATGAGACAAACACGGGAGCTGTTTTCAGTTACAACGGCCGGTATATGCTGAGCTGGGGAAATAAAGAGGTAACTATTATAAACGTATCAGATGGGAAAGTAATAGCGGTTTTACCCGGAACTGCATCTCCTGTGCAGGCTGCAATATTCAGCCCGGACGATCAATATATGGCGTTGTCTATGATTGATAACTCGATACAGCTATGGTCGTTTGCCGATAAACGCAGGATTGCCGTACTCCCCGGTAAAGCTGGTATCGACCATCCGTTCTGTTTCAACGGTAACAGCAAGTATATTGCTGCTATCTCAGCCGATACCTCGGTAACTGTCTGGCAAACCAGTGATGGAAAGATGGTTTCGGCCATCCGGACAGATCATACAAAACCAGTTTTTTACCTGCAGTTCAGCCCCTCGGGAGAGCAGGTTTTTACCGCTTCCCACGACGAGACATTTAAAGTATGGCAAACGGATAACGGTCTTTTGATCAAAACGATTACCGGGCATAAAGGACATTTTAAATTTTCGAGAAATTTTGATCTCGCCAAAGTGATTTTTTCCGCTGATAATAAATACGTCTTTACTTCTTCGGGGGCGGGCATGACCAAAAAATGGGATGCAAAGAACTTCCATGTGCTGGGATCAGTGGACAATGGCGGGTTTTTGCAGGACATTTCAAAAGATAATAAACGCCTTGTAACGATAGACAACGCCATTGTCCGTTTTTATAATGCGGATAACATGGAGTTAGAATTGTCTTATTTACCGGTTGACAGCGACGATTACCTGGTTCTTGATAAATATAACCGGTATGATGGTACCGAAGCCGCACGCAGAATGCTGTACTTCACATGCGGTACAGAGATCATAGAACTTGGACAGGTAAAAGATCAGTTATGGGTACCCGGTCTTGCCGAACGGATCAATAATGGGGAAACGATCAATGCAAAAATACTAGCTGAACTTGGAGTCTGTGGTCTTACACCCATTGTCACGGATATCAGCAACAAGGAATCGGAGTATAGCTTCCGGATATTATCCCGGCGGGGTGGATTGGGCGAAACGGTCGTATTTGTAAATGGGATTGAAGCAAAAAAATACCAGCCTCGTCAATTACAGAAGAGTGGGGATACGTTCTTGCTGAATATAAAGAGGACGGAATTAAGTTCATGGTTCATCCCGGGAGCAGCAAACCGCGTAATGGTCAAGGCTTACATTGCCGGTAATGAAATATCATCGCGAAGTATTATTGCCGATGATGAGCAGGATAATAAGACGTCTGCTCCGCCTAGCCTGTATGCCGTGATGATAGGAGTGAGCGATTATGGAGGTGATGAACTGGATCTGAAATATGCTGCCAAAGATGCAATAGATATTTCCAATGCCGTAGCTGCATCGGCCAGGAAGCTGTTGAACAATGATGGTAAAGAGCATGTTTTTATATACAACCTGAATACAGATAAGGGAAATTCACGTTTGCCTGTAAAGGACAGTATAAGAACAGTTTTGAATGATATTGGCAAGAAAGCTACTCCGAATGATATCCTGCTGATCTTTTTTGCAGGACATGGAATGGTGGGAGGCGAAGGGGATAAACAATTCTATTTTTTAACGGCCAATGCCTCAAAGTCATCGGCTGCTGATGCGGTAGCGAATGTAGGGATCAGCACGGCAGAATTGGCTGAATGGATGAAGCCCCAGGATATGAAAGCCCAGAAGCGGATCATGATATTTGATGCCTGCAACAGTGGGCAGGCCATCAGGGATTTTGTAAGTATGGGCGCCAATGATCAGAAATATATTACCGCAAGGAGTGATGAAAAGGGGCAACAGGTGAAGGCTATTGAAAAACTAAATGAAAAATCGGGGTTATTTATTCTTGCTGCATCGGCAAGTAATCAAAAGGCTTATGAAATGAGCCGTTATTCGCAGGGGGTACTTACTTATTCGTTACTTAAAACAATCAAACAGCAGCCGGATATACTGGAAAACGGTAAGTATCTTGATGTGAGCCGTTGGTTCAATGCCGCGGAGAAAACTGTAAGTGAATTATCAAAGGAGAACGGAGTACGCCAGCAACCGCAAATTGTCACTAATACCAATTTTGCAATTGGCGTGGTGGATGAAGAAGTGCTGGCAGGTATTGTCTTGCCGCAGGAGAAACCATTGTTTGCGGCCAGTAACCTGCAAAATATGGATGAGAGCATTGCTGCAGATGATCTTGAGTTGAACAGGTTACTGGATAGTAATTTGTCGGCGTTGGCTGCAAGGGGAGGAACAAGCCCGATAGTTTTCATATCAAACGGCCGCACAGCGGATGCCTATATGTTAAGCGGCCGGTATGAAGTAAAGGACAATAATATTACAGTGAGAATAAATGTACGGAGGGGTAAAAATGTCAAAAGATTTGAATTATCCGGTACTGTTGACCAACTCGATTCACTGGCTGCGGCTATTGCGGAGGAGGCTGTCAGAATTATAAAATAATTTTTTGTTTGAATGGGAGTCCTCGTTATCATGAAGCCGATCTTTTAATGACGATTAAAAGGTAATGTGATCTAACAATTAAAACTTCATAATTACATAAGCAACTGTCTCAGCCTGGTCCGCCTGTAACAGAGGACTAATGACTGTCGCCCACGCAGGGATACCGGTTGCAGGGTATTGTCAAAGCGGGTTTATCGTCATAACTTTTCATAAAACTTTGCATGTCCCGGGGAAAATCCTTTATCATTTTTTTGCTCCTGTTTCTGATAGCCGGTAAGAATTTTGGCCAGAAGCCGGAACTATTGCTACCGGTCGGGCATGCATCTCCCATTTCCGGTGTTTGCTTCAGCCCCGATGGTAAATTGGCTGTTACCAACGGTGTAGAGGAAAAGAATGTAAAGATATGGGAGACCAGCACAGGTAACCTGATCAAAACAATAGATGCGCATGCCGAAAAGATCTCTTCCGTTTCGTTTAGCCCTGATGGCAAATATCTTTTAACCACCGGTCATGATCAAAATGCCAGGATATGGGATGTCGGTACGGGTACACTGTATCATTCTATCTATTACCGTTTCAACAACTGGATCGAAAAGGGGTTCTTCAGCAGCGACGGGAAAAGGATATTGCTGATCTCTGATGATGCGATGGAGCTTCATGATCTTTCATCAAAGAAGCTTATACGCCCCTTGCTGGATACAACTTCATTCTACGTTACACAAAACAAGTTCAGAAACAGGTACCGGTTTTTCGATTATGATATGAGCTACGACGGAAGATTCACCATTACGGCCAATTCAGACAGCAGCATAAAATTATGGGATAACGGATCGGGTAAAATACTCGGGAAAGTGAAAGACAACCAGGCTCCTTTTCATCAATGCAGTTTCAGCAGGAACGGGGAAAAGTTACTGGCTGTTACCCGGAATGGTACCACAATCTGGGAAACAAATAAGTTAAAACAGATCAGATCGAGAACGGCAGAAAAAAACTCAGTCTGGTATTCTTTGTTTCATCCGGATGGACAAAAGGTGTTGACCATTTCAGCTGAACCTGTTACCCTGAAGGCTATGCTGGAACTATGGGATATAAAGACCGGGGCTGTCATACAGTCTTATAAATTGCCAGGAGATTCATTGGTTGTTTCAGCAGTATTCAACCGGGAGGGTAATCTGCTGCTGACAATGGGTGCTGATGGAGTCACCCGGTTGTGGGAAACACAAACCGGCAAACTTCTTCGCACTGTATCAGCCTTACCGCCAATCCTGAAGGCTTCTCTGGAGCAAATAAGCCTTGATGATTTTTTAAGATATATGCAGGCTGCGTTCAGCAATAATTCAAAATATATCATTGCTGCCAGTCTGAGTAATGTTGCCCTGGTGCAGGATGCTCATACGGGTAAGGAGGTGGCTAAGCTGGAAGGTATTTCTTCCATGATCAGCATGCCACGCTACAACGCTGACGGGAGTCTTCTCGCAACGGCGGTGAGTGCAGGAATCGCGGACAATGAGGAGCGTGTCAAAGGATATGTCGCCGTCTGGGATATGGTTTCGGGAAACCATTTGTATGAATTGAAAGGGCACAACGGTCTGATTAAAGATATAAAATTCAGCCCGGATAACAGGTATATCGCTACCGCTTCAGCAGACAGTACCGCCAGGGTATGGGATGTATATTCCGGCAAGCAGGTGAGCATGATGAGCGGGCATGAGAAAGGAGTATACAAATGTTATTTTGCTGACAGCAGCCGCTATATCATTACACAGACCTTTAACGGCCAGGCAAGGATCTGGGATACAGAAACCGGGGACCTGCTGGCAGTGGTAAAACATGATTCGCTCACAGCAGACAGGTATGGGGTTTATTACATCACCCTGTCGCAGACAGGAAAGTATTTCATCACCGTTTTTTATGACGACTATAAAGCCGTAGTTACTGAAACGGCTACCGGGAAAAAACTTTTTTCATTTGATCCGAAAAGAGATTCTGTTTTCTCTTTACGCATTGATCCGTCAGAGAAATATCTTATGTACCGGAAGAGTAACAGGGTACATATTACAGATATTCAGACAGGGGAAGTACATCGTTTATTTGAGCTCAGTGAAACGAAAGGCCTTCGGGAGGCGATGAGTGAAGGAATGCCCGGGCTTGCTATCAATAAAAAAGGGGATGTGGTGGCCATTACCACGGCAGAAGATCTTTTAAAGCTGGTAGCATTTCCATCCGGCAAACTGCTTGCTGAACTGAAACCCGGCAGGAAAAAAATTGCCGGGATGGAATTTACTGCTGACGGAAAGTTCCTGCTGACCAATTCTTATGATACTACAATAAAAGTATGGGATGTGCAGGGTGGAAAATTGCATACCGTCATCAGGATCGGAGAAGATGATATGTTCGGGTTCCCGCTGACAAGGAACGGCAAACAGTATTTTGCGACACGTTCGTTTGAAAGCGTAATGAAAATATGGGATATCAGCACCGGGAAAGTTGTTTCTTCTGCCCTCGACAAGTTCAATCATAGCCTTACGTATGTGATCAACCCGGTAAAGCCGGAATTTATCATTGACAATAAATTCTCGGTTGATCTGTATAAAATAGGATCATCTGCGCCGGCATTGAAGATCATTGCTGCAGGCAATGCCGGTTATCTCGTTGTGGACAGTGCAGGCCGTTATGATGGCAGCAATGAAGCCCGTAAGCTCCTGTATTTTACCTGTGGTACTGAGATCATCAGTCTTGACCAGGTGAAAGACCAGTTGTGGGTGCCCGGGTTAGCAGAACTTATCTGCAAAGGGGATACTATACGGAAGAAAACACTTGATGAGATGGGCCTTTGCGGATTGACACCGCAGGTACAAGATATCAGTCGCCAGGATGCTGAATATAATTTCCTGGTCACTCCCCGCCGGGGTGGTTTTGGTGAGACGGTATTATACGTGAATGGCATCGAAGCCAAACGATACAAACCTGCACAGCTGATCAGAAGCGGTAATGATTATCGCCTGCATATCAAAAGAAGTGAACTCAATGCATGGTTTGTAGCAGGGCAAACAAATCGTGTATCGGTGAAAGCCTATACCGCAGGCAATGATGTGTCATCACGCAGTGTGATAGAGGATGAGGAAGCGGATAACAAAACGGCTGTTGCACCCAGCTTGTATGCCGTGATGATCGGGGTAAGCGATTACAAGGGAGACGAACTGGATCTGAAATATGCAGGGAAAGACGCCATGGATATGGCGAATGCGGTGGCGGTATCGGCAAGAAAACTGTTGAATACAGACGGGAAAGAACATGTTTTTATCTACAACCTGAATACAGAAAAAGATCGTTCCGGGATGCCCGATAAGAATACTATCCGGATGACATTGTCGGCGATCGGGAAAAAGGCGACACCCAATGATATCCTCCTGATCTTTTTTGCCGGTCATGGGATGATGGCAGGGGAGAGAAAGCAATTTTATTTTTTGACGGAGGATGCTTCGAAAGCCACGGCCGCCGATGCGACGGCAGATGTCGGCATTAGTACGGCGGAACTGACCGAATGGATGAAACCGCAGAACATTAAAGCGCAAAAACGCATCCTCGTATTTGATGCGTGCAATAGCGGGCAGGCCATCCGGGATTTTGTAAAACTGGGAGGAGACGATCAGAACTACGTGGCGTCAAGGGACGACGAGAAAGCCGAACAGGTAAAAGCTATTGAAAAGCTGAATGAAAAATCGGGGCTATTCATTCTTTCTGCGTCAGCCAGCAACCAGAAAGCCTATGAAATGAGCCGCTACTCGCAGGGAATACTGACCTATTCATTACTGAAAGCGATCAAACAGCAGCCGGATATCCTGGACGACGGAAAATACCTGAACGTAAGCCGTTGGTTCGGCGCCGCAGAAAAAACAGTGACGGAACTCTCTAAAGAAAATGGGGTAAAACAGCAACCACAATTGGTCAGTAACTCCAATTTCAATATTGGCGTGGTGGATGAGGAGGTGATGGCAAAGATCAATTTGCCGCAGGAAAAGCCCTTATTCGCTGCCAGCAGCCTGCAGAATAGTGATGAAAGTATTGCCGCCGATGATCTCGGCTTAGACCGGCTGGTTGATAATAGCCTTTCTGCTTTGTCTGAAAGAGGAACGGCCGCCCCGATCACTTTTATAGCCAATACAGCTACTCCCGACGCCTATAAACTTAGCGGAAGGTATGAAGTAAGAGAGAATGCCATCTTGGTAAAAGTAAATGTTCGGAGGGGCAAGGATGTAAAACGCTTTGAAGTAACCGGTACAACAGATAAACTCAATATACTGGCTGCTGCCATTGCAGAGCAGGCTGCGCAGATCGTTAAATAGTATTTACACAGGAGGTTACCTCTCTTTTGTTGTCAGGGCTTCATTCCCGGTGACAATAATCATGTTTTTGTGTAATTACTCTCACAGCCCCGGCAAATGAACTGTATTAAATTGCTGGTACCAAATACTTCATTTGAACAATATCATTAAAGTACCGGTGGTCTTATTTATTTGTATGGCAGTGTATGCCTGCAACACATCCCGTATCGTTACTGCGTGGAAGGTGCCGCATACCGTGCAGCAGCAGTATGATAAGATCATGGTAGCCGGGGTTTACCAGGAAGGGAATGATTCTATCCGTATGCTGACGGAAGATGCTTTTGTAAAGGGAACGGAGGGTCTTGACTACAGGGCTGTTCCTGCCTACTCGGAATTTGGATTAAAAGGCTTGTCGGGACTTGGTCAGGCAGAGACCTATTTCAAGCTCTGTCAGAACGGGATTGATGCGGTGATGACGATTGCCCTGATCGACGGTGCAAAAGCAACATTTCAAAAGGCTGGCGATATGTATGAATATCCGGCCAGCCACTATTATAGCCGGATCTGGAATTATAAGAATATCAGCGCTTCACCACAGGGTACTGACAGTGATACGGCTATCCGGTTCTGGGAAATAATACTGTTTGATCTTAATACGCTTGAAGCTACCTGCGTGTTGCAGACAAAGTCGTTTGCAAATAATATCAACAGTGCCGTTATTCAGGAATTTGCCCGGCAGGCTATCCGGAAGCTGCACAAAGAAAAGGTACTTGCAAAAGGCAACAGAGACGCAGGCCCTCTAAAGGCATTTTGATGTTAATCACTGCGTCCGTTAACCCTTGTCATTGAAAAACGATATGTAATAAGATAGTTTTGGTTGATGCTGATAATGGCAGCGTACGCAAAATAACTCCATATGAAAAAGATAGTGGCTGCATTTGATGGTCTGAAGTTCTCTGCCAGCGCAAAGAATTATGCCATTCAGCTGGCGAAACAGAGTAGTGCTCATTTGGTGGGTATATTCCTGGACGATTTCTCCTATCATAGCTATAAAGTATATGACCTGATCAGGGAAGAAGGAGAACATTTTGAGGAAAAGCAAAAACGGCTGGATAAGGCAGATGACAAGATAAGGGCTGATGCCGTGAAAGACTTTGAATCAGCCTGCAAGGCAGCCGGGCTTGAGTTCACCCTGCATCATGACAGGAGCATCGCATTGCAGGAGGTATTGCATGAAAGTATTTATGCCGACCTGCTGATCATTGACAGCAGCGAAACGTTGACACATTATACAGAGAAGATACCCACCCGCTTTATACGTGACCTGCTTACTGATGTGCAATGTCCCGTTCTGCTGGTACCACATAAATTCAAAGAAATTGACAAACTGGTATTGCTCTATGATGGTGAGCCCACGTCAGTGTATGCGATCAAGATGTTCAGTTATACACTGGCGGCATTGAAGCAATACCCGGCAGAAGTAGTATCGGTAAATCCACCTGCACAGTCCCTGCACCTGCCGGACAATAAACTGATGAAGGAATTTATGAAGCGGCATTTTCCCAAAGCTGTATTCAAGGTATTGAAAGGATTGCCTGAAACAGAGATCGTGGATTACCTGAAGGAGCAGGGCGGCAACCCGCTGGTTATCCTCGGCGCTTACCGAAGGGGGGCAGTTTCCCGGTGGTTCAGGGCAAGCATGGCCGATGTGCTGATGAAGGATCTGAAATTACCTTTGTTCATCGCCCATAACAAATAACATATGGAAACAGAAAAACTGCAACAGCTTTTGGTTACCGAAAATGAGCAATTACAGAAGCTGAACGAGATCGTATTAAAAGCGGTGGAGGAAGAAAAACTTTTATCGCAAAAGATATATGAATTTGAGGACAAGCATCCCCCGCTTGGCAGCCGGGTAGCTGATAAGGTAGCTTCTTTCGGGGGTAGTTGGAAATTCATTATATGGTTCATTGTTTTTATGCTGCTGTGGATGGCGATCAATGTATACCTGCTTCAAAGGCCATTTGACCCGTTTCCTTTTATCTTACTGAACCTTTTGCTATCGTCTTTAGCAGCGATACAGGCCCCCGTGATCATGATGAGCCAGAACCGAAAAGAAGAGAAGGACCGTCAACGGGCCGTGAATGATTACCTGGTAAACCTGAAATCAGAGATCGAGGTCCGCAACCTTCACCAGAAGATTGATCTCCTGATGTCAGAACAGATGCAAACTCTTTTTGAGATACAAAAAGCCCAGGTGGAACTGATGGAAGATATCAGGCAATTGATAAAAAAGCAACCATAACCGGCCATGGATTCGCTGACACATATTGCACTCGGCGCCTGCATGGGTGAGGCCTTTGCAGGCCGTACGCTTGGAAAGAAAGCTATGCTATGGGGCGCCCTGGCACAAAGTATCCCGGATATCGATTTCATCACGGCTTTCTGGATGGACACTTCTTCTGGTTTGCTGGCCCACCGGGGATTCACTCATTCCTTCTTATTCTGCTTTTTGATCACACCGGTGTTTGCCCTGCTGGCAGAGCGATGGCACCGGCCGCATAATGTAAGACTGGGGCATTGGATGGGTTTTTTCGGAGGCGTGATCTTCATTCATATTTTTATTGATGCCTTCAACAACTATGGGGTAGGCTGGTTCGAGCCGTTCAGTCACCAGCGTATCTCTTTCAATGCGATCTACGTGGCTGATCCTTTCTTTTCAGTATGGCCGGGTATTGCTTTTGCTGCCTTACTTATTCTCAGAAAAAAGAAACCGAAACGACGTTTCTGGTGGCGTCTTGGCCTGGGTGTCAGCTTGCTGTACCTGGTCTATTGCCTGATCAATAAAGGGAAAATGGATAGTGATGTGAAGGATATCCTACAAAAGCAGCAGATCAGCTATTCAAGATACTTTACTACGCCTGCGCCTTTGCAAAACTGGTTATGGTATGTGGTGGCCGGCAATGACAGTGGTTATCATGTGGGCTTTCGTTCTGTATTCGACAGCAAGAAGGAAATATCTTTTGAATATTTTCCGCGGAATGATTCGTTGCTCAGACCGGTCAATCATCATGAGGATGTGCAGCAACTTATCCGCTTTTCCCGGCAATTCTATACCGTGGAGAAATGGAATGACACCCTTGTTTTCAATGATCTCCGTTTCGGGCAGGTCATAGGATGGAAAGAGCCGCGGGAGCAATTTGTATTTCATTATTACCTGGACCACCCGGACGATAATAAACTAGTCGTGCAAAGAGGACGCTTTGCCAAATGGGACTGGGCTGTCATGAAAGCCATGATGAACCGCATAAAAGGCAATTGAAGACAGCGTTACCTGTATTCAACGTGTTTCTGCTACCATTGCTTTTTCTATTTCGCCTCGGCCAAGTCTTTTTTCCGGGGTTATGAACCGGAGATCGAGTACTTTATACATACTTTCTTCTGTATCGCCGGCGAGCCGCTGACCAGTGCTGTTATCAAACAAGCCGTATTCATTGATCTTGTAGCCTCTTTCTTTGGCCATCATCCGCAGCTGAAGGTTATGTTCTTTGGAACCGGTGAAGTACAACATGGCAGATCCGTATTCATAATCGTGGACTACCCGTATATCCACCTGCGTATTGTCCTTTTTTAGTATGACACTGCCCCTTGTATCGCCGCTGGCCAGTACACGATCTACATCCGGCAGGTGAATGAATTTATTAATGATCTTTTTCCAGTCCTTTTCTTTGGCAATGACGACAATATCAATGTCGCCCACGGTCTCTTTTTTCCGGCGAAGGCTTCCGGCCAGGTCCGCCTTTTCCACTCCTGCAATACTTCTGATAGCTGCCAGCATCTTAGCACCGATCTGTTCGGCATCTTTCAGCAGCATGCGGGTATGTGTTTCTTTGTAGAGTTTAAGTCCCCGCCTCATGTTCTCAATTTTTTTGGCGCCAAACCCTTTCAGTGTTTGGATCTTTTTACTTTCCAAAACCTGTATGAGATCTTCCCGGTTATTTACCTTTAGTTTCTCATGCAATGCTTTGATAGTAGCCGGGCCAAAGCCGGTGATCTCCATGAGCTCGAGCAGTTCAACAGGTATTTGTTTCAGCAGTTTTTCATGAGTTTTTATTTTACCTGTCTGCAGGTATTCGATGATCTTTCCGGCAATACTTTCCCCGATGCCTTTCAGTTTATCCAGTTCGGCGATGTCTGTTGCATAAATGCTGATGTCTTCATCAAGGTTGGTAATGGTTTTGGCTGCATTTTCATACGCCAGCGCCCGGAATCTTTCATCAGCCCCCATATAACGATAGCAGGCAGCCATTTGCCGGAAAATGCCTGCTAATTCTGCATTCTGGTTAGTGATTTTTTTCAGGGGTTGTACCATATCATTTTTCTTCTCTTTCAAAGTTCCTCACTTATCGTGCCGGGTACCGATGATATTAATCAAAACAGGCTGTGACCCCTGTCATGCTTTGCATTTGCTATGGTTGGATAAATTTGGTAACAAACAATAATTTATGAAAACAGCATTAGCTCCCGATATAAAAGAGGTGGTGGAAGCTGTTCATTACCGCCCGGCTATTTCTATCGTGATGCCTTTTGAACCGAAAATGAGTATCAAATCAGAACTAAACCAGCAACTCAAATTTGCCCTCGATAAAGTGGATCGTGAAGTGCGGAAGAACTACAAGGATGACCTGGCGGAACTGGTGATCCACAAACTAAAGAAGATCGTCAAAGGGCTGAACTTTAATACCTATAAAAAAAGCATAGCGATCTATGTATCCCCTGTTTTTGAGAAAGTGCTTTACCTGGATATTCCCGTCGAGCAAAAGATCATGGTGGATGATTCATTTGAGATACGTGACCTGCTGCAGGCAAAAAAGGAACTGCACAAGTACATGGTTGTGGTGCTTAGCGGTAAATGGAGCAAAGTGTATATCGGCAATTACTCTTCATTCACGAAAGTGGCTTCGCATGTGCCGGATCATATTGCCGCTTTTACCAATGATATATCAGAAAGGGTCACTAACTTTTCCGATCCTGCTTACCGTAAGGAAGTGCTGCTGGAAAAATTCCTTCATCACACCGATGACGGGTTGAAATTCCTGCTGCAGGCCTATCCGCTGCCCGTATTTATAATGGGTACAAAAAGGGTGCTTGGACATTTCAAAGCATTGACCAAAAATGAAAAGAGTATTGTCGGGTATATCCATGGAAATTATGAAGAAGCGTCAGAAGCCGGGCTCGGCAAAGCCCTCAAGCCCTATATTGACAACTGGAAAAAGGTTAAAATGGAGGATCTGCGACACCAGGTAGAAAAAGCAGCTGATGCCGGCAAACTGTCTGTGGGGATGAAGGAAGTATGGAAGAGTGCATCACAGCGTAAGGGACGTTTGCTGATCGTCGAAAAGGATTTTACCTATACGGCTGAGCACGGTGCTACCGAAGAGGTGATCTACCGGGCTGAACAACCCTACACAAAATTCTCTTATATCAAAGATGCCGTGGATGATGTAATAGAGAAGGTGCTGGAGCATGGGGGTGATGTCGAGTTTGTGGACAAAGGAAAACTCCGGGAATATGCCCACATAGCCCTGATACAGTATTATTAAAAATGACAACGGCGCTTGTGACAAGTTCTGCTTATAGAAAATAGTAAAGGGGATGGCACGAGCTTCGGCAGCTTAATAGTAGTTTAGTAGTGAATGTTACCTGCGTCCGGTATACAAAAGATCATCCAGCTCCGTTTCCGGCGGATGAAGAAAAATTACAAGCGGATAAAAAATGATTGTGATAAGGAGGCGATTCATCACTTCAGGGTAGAGTATAAGAAACTAAGGGCTTTTTTACGGATGATGGCAGTTGATGCAGCACATGCAAAAATAAAAATACCCGGGTCGCTCAGGAAGGTTTACCAGCGATCAGGATCTGTCAGGGATCTGCAGTTGCATATAGACACTATCGGGAATAACACGGCGTCTGTTGGTTATATACAGAAGCTGCAGGAAAAACTGGCTGCTGCAAAAGCTGAGTTGGCCGGTACTACCGGGCATGAGGTTTTGCCTGAATGCCTTGAAAAGATAGAAAAGAAGATAAAGGGAGACCTGGCTGATAAGATCATAGATGATTTTGTTTCCGGGAAAGTGAAGGAGATATCCATGATCCTCGCTCATAAGATCATCCGGGATGGGCACCTGCATGCTGTAAGGAAATGCCTGAAGGATATTATTTATGTCGTTCTGATATACAGGAAGGAACTCTTATTGCCTTTCCACGTAGATGGATGGAAGGCGGAAAATGAGAAGCCTTTTACAGATATTGCCACCACGTTGGGCCGGTTTCAGGATAGCTGCATATCTCTTACTCATTTGAAAGATGACCTTAAGGCCGTATCATCGCTTTCCGACAAGAAATTGATTACACAGATATACCGTCAGCAATCCCGTTTAAAAAGACAGCAGAAGCAGTTGCTGAAAAAGGACCTGTTGACCCTTATCACTTCCTTTTCTGACAGTCATCATTGAATATCTTCCTGTTTTAAGGTAACATTTACATTCAAATTATTTCTGGTATGAAGAGGTATGTCCCGTGCGGAGTGATACTGCTGTTGATCACCGGTGTCATTCCTGGTGTATCGCAGGATGCGGCCTCAATTGTTAAAAAGGCCGACGAGAAAATGCGGGGTAATACTTTACAGGCAGAAATGACCATACGCACTATTCGTCCCGCATGGAACAGGGAGATGCAATGCAAAACGTGGATGAAAGGAGCGGCTTTTGCCATGATCCTGATACAGACGCCGGCAAAGGATAGGGGTATTGTTTTTCTGAAAAGAAAAAGAGAAGTATGGAACTGGGTGCCTGTACTGGAGAGAAGTATCAAATTGCCTCCGTCTATGATGAGCCAGTCGTGGATGGGAACAGATTTTACCAATGATGACCTGGTGAAAGAGTCATCTGTAGTAGAGGATTATACTCATTCGATAACAGGCGATACAGTGATTGACAGCAGGCCATGCTATGTGATACAAATGATCCCGAAACCTGAAGCCGGCGTGGTCTGGAACAAAGTGATAGTGTGTATTGACAAAAAAGATTTCCTTGAACTGCATAGCCGCTTTTATGATGACGACGGAAAACTGGTCAGTACCATGAACGGTTATGATGTAAAGATGATGGACGGCCGGCTGATCCCTACCCGTTTTGAAATGATACCGGCGGATAAAAAAGGGCAGAAGACCGAAATGATCTACAGGTCGGTGAAGTATAATAAGCCCATTGCAGACAATTTCTTCACGGTTGAAAAAATGAAAACGCTGAGTTGAAATGTGGCTCATTAAACTGGCATGGAAAAATATATGGCGCAACAGGAGCCGGACACTGATCACGATGGCGGCAATTTTTTTTGCTGTCATACTTTCTGTGCTGACCAGCAGCCTGCAGGATGGGGTGTTTGATAACCTGGTTAAGAACATGGTGAGCTTTTACAGTGGTTATATGCAGGTGCACAAAAAGGGTTATTGGAATGAACAGATACTGGATAACAGTTTTGAAGCTTCGCCCCGGGCGGAGCAGCAGATACTGGCCAACAAGAATATTACAGGCATTAGTCCCCGCCTGGAATCCTTCGCACTGGCATCTTCTGCCGATGTGACCAAAGGATGCCTGGTGGTGGGTATTTCACCGGAAGAAGAAAACAATATCACCAGGTTAAAAGAAAAAGTAACAGAGGGCTCGTATCTGCGGGATGATGATCCCGGTATCCTGTTGTCCGAAGGGCTTTCCAAAAGATTGCAATTGCATCTCCATGACACGATCGTATTGATAGGGCAGGGTTATCATGGCGCTACAGCAGCGGGTAAGTACCCGATAAAAGGCATGGTAAAGTTTGGTTCACCCGACCTCAACGATAAGACCTTATTTATGACCTTGTCGTCAGCACAGGATCTTTATGGTGCGTATAACATGCTTACATCTTATGTTATTGCCCTGAATGATAACCGTAACCTGCAGAAGACCGCTGCTTCAATACGCTCAGGGATGGGTGAGCAATACGAAGTAATGACCTGGGAAGAAATGATGCCTGATGTGGTACAGCATATAAGAACAGATACTGCCAGTTCACGGATCATACAGGGTATTTTATACCTGCTGATCTGTTTCGGTATTTTCGGAACGTTGCTGATGATGATGGTGGAAAGGAAATTTGAAATGGGGATGCTGGTAGCGATCGGCATGAAAAAGATAAAGCTGATCCTGCTGTTATTGATAGAATCGGTGATCACCGTGGTCAGTGGCTGCCTGCTTGGTATCATGGCGGGTGTGCCGGTCGTATGGTACCTCAACAGGCACCCGATAAGTCTTTCCGGTGAAACAGCAGATATATATGAGCGCTTTGGGTTTGAACCGGTATTCCCGGCTTCTACCGAAGGAGTTCATTTTTTTACGCAGGGACTGATCGTTTTAGTAATAGGACTGCTGCTATCACTTTATCCTATGATTAAAGTGACCCGGTTAAAACCTGTACTGGCCATGAAACGGTGAATTAAAAAAGCATATTATGATCATCCGGATGGCATGGAGAAATATCTGGCGCAATAAAATGCGGAGCGTTGCCATTGCTTTATCTGTAGCGATCGGATTATTTGCCGGGATTTCTGTGCTGGCGCTCTATAAGGGTATGATGAAAAGCAGGGTGAGAACCGTTATAGATTCCGAAACCGGGCACCTGCAGATACACCACCCGGAGTTCAAGAAAGATTATGACCCTGCATATTTGCTCAGTGACCCGCAAAAATGGATCGGGGATATTCGTTCTTTCAATACAATAAAAGCCGCTGCAGTACGAACAGTTACACAAGCCATGCTGTCAACACCAACCGGCAGCACCGGAGTGCAGGTGAACGGGATCATACCGGAGGCGGAGAATGAAGTATCGTTGCTGAAATCGAAAATTCATTGGGGGGACGGATTCACCGGCCGGAAAAAAAATGAAGTATTAGTGGGAAAGAAGCTGGCTGATAAGATGAAATTGAAACCCGGATCGAAACTCGTACTAACATGTACAGATACGGCCAGCGACCTGGTATCAGCAGCTTTCAGGGTAACCGGCATTTACCAGACTGAGAATTCACCGCTGGATGAACGGAATGTATATGTGAACAGGAATGACCTGAATGAAATGCTGAACATGGATAATTCTTTTCATGAAATAGTGGTATTACTGAACAATGATGAAGACCTGGCATTGGCAAAGCAGCAGTTACAGGAACGGTTTCCTTCTTTCCTCGTCGAATCATGGAAAGAAATATCTCCCGAAACAGAACTGATGGTGAATACAATGGATTACTATATGTATATCATCATTGGCATCATTATGCTGGCGCTTGCTTTTGGCATCATCAATACCATGCTGATGGCCATCCTGGAAAGGACACGGGAAATTGGTATGATGGTCGCATTGGGTATGAGCCGCTTCAGGTTATTCCTGCTGGTTCTGCTGGAGACAGTTCTCCTTACGATCACTGGTACTCCCCCCGGGTTGATCGCTGCATGGCTGGCAGCAAATTATTATAATAAGAAAGGAATTGATATCAGTTCATTTGCCGGGGATACGATGAGCAGTTTTGGTTTCAGCAGTATGATCTATCCCGAATTTCCCGGAGCGGAGTTATTCATTGTTTTAATGATCGTAATAACGACTGCGCTGGTGTCCTGTATTTTCCCGGCGATAAGAGCCGGCAGGCTGCAGCCGGTGGAGGCATTACGAAAATAAAAGGAGGCTGTATGCAAACAGTGATAGATGCGCACAATGTAAGCAAGGTGTATAATGCGGATACCATCCCGGTATATGCAGTGAATAATGTGCATCTTCATTTACAAAAAGGGGAGTTTACCGCATTGGTGGGGCCTTCGGGTTCAGGTAAAACAACACTGCTTAACCTGATTGGCGGGCTTGATAAACCCGACAGCGGCCATATCATCATTAACGGCGTGGACATTACGACGCTTTCGGCAAACGAGCTGATCAATTTCCGGCTGAAGAATATCGGGTTTGTCTTTCAGTCATTCAACCTGATACCGGTGCTGACGGCCAAAGAAAATGCAGAATTCATTTTACAGTTGCAAAAAGTACACAAACAGGAAAGAGAAAAAAGGATCGAAGTCTTGTTTAAAGAGATCGGTCTGTCAGATAAATTGAATGAGAGACCATCAAAGTTGTCGGGTGGTCAGCAACAACGGGTGGCCGTGGCAAGGGCCCTCGCATCAAGGCCGCAGTTTGTACTGGCGGATGAACCTACTGCCAACCTCGACTCCGGATCTGCTTCCAATCTTCTGGATATTATGGCGCAGCTCAATAAAGAGGAGGGTATCACCTTTCTTTTTTCTACGCACGATCAGCGGGTGATTGACAGGGCCAGAAGAGTGATCACACTCGTGGATGGGCAAATCGCAAGGGATACGGCTGCGGTGCCGGTTACTCACGAAACAATAGTTTCAAATGAAAAGCCATGAAACCGTTTTGTACTATAGGGCTGTTCATTATAAGCTTGTTCACTTTACCTGTATATGCACAGGATTCTGCAGACAAAGTGCATAAACTGTCCATTAATGGTTATGTCAAGAGCCTGCAGGCCCTCACCTTCAATAAAGATTTTTCAGACTTTCTTTCCGCTAATCTTATTCATAATCGTATCAACCTGAAGTGGAAACCTTCTGTTACGGTCACTGCGGCAGCAGAATTCCGTAACCGTTTGTTCTGGGGGGAAGAAGTAAAAAATACACCAGGCTTTACAGCCATGCTGCGTAATCCAAACGAAGTGCTGGATCTGTCAAAAGTGTGGATAGATAATAAAGGACTTGTTTTGCACACCAGTATTGAGCGGCTCTGGGCAGAATACCGGCAACAAAAATGGAATGTACGGATTGGCCGCCAGCGCATCAACTGGGGCATCGCCACCAACTGGAATCCCAATGATATTTTCAATACCTATAACTTTCTCGATTTTGATTATGAAGAAAGGGCCGGCAGCGATGCCGTGAAAATCCAGTATTCATTTACTGATTTTTCCCATATTGAACTCGCATCAAATCTTTCCGTGGAAAAGAACAAGAGAGTGGTCGCCGCAAAATATTTTCTGAACCGGTCGGGTTATGATATGCAGGCGCTGGCCGGTCTGTATCACGATAAACTCACGCTGGGCACCGGGTGGGCAGGCAGTATCGGTAATGCAGGATTTAAAGGAGAGGCCCAGTTGTTTTTTAATGGTAAAGATTCGGGTATTTCTTTTAGTGGCGTGATGGAGGCCGACTATGTTTTTGAGAAGGGATGGTATATCAACGGGGCTGTTTTATACAGTAGTCAAGGAATGACCCGGCCGGTATCCGGCTGGACAAAATTTGAATTCTCCCCATCGCCTGAAAAGCTCATGCCGGCAATGTGGAATGTTGGTTTTACCGGCGCAAAAGAGATCACGCCTCTTTTTTCCGCCAGGCTCAGTACCGTATTTTCCCCCAAAGTGAACCTGCTGATACTATTGCCTTCTCTCAGCTACAGCCTTACCGAAGACCTGGGAGCCGACCTGGTATGGCAGTCTTTTTTCGGAGAGGCAGACACCGGCTTCCGGGGTATCAGTCACCGTGCTTTCCTGCGAATGAAGTGGAGTTTCTGATCATTGTTACTTGCCCGGCTGACAGTGATCATAGCTTATGGCTTTCAGGGGAAGCTAACTTGTAAGTAATAAACTATTTTCTAACAATAAAATCAGTTTTTATGTCAGTAGTAAAGGTGATTGAAGTATTGGCTGATTCCGATAAAAGCTGGGAAGATGCCGCACAGAAAGCTGTGGCAGAAGCCGGGAAAACACTGCATAATATCCGCTCCATCTACGTCCAGGATCATAGCGCCACAGTAAAGAACAATAAGATCGTGAATTACAGGATCACCGCCAAGGTTAGTTTTGAGATCGGTCTTCCATTGATCAAAACATCAAAAAAATAAAACTATGCCACTCGATTTTGAAAAGCATGCCGCGAAGGGAAATGAGTTTGTCCGGCTGGTGGCGGATGAATTGGTGGTATCACGGGATAAGGCAGGCCGCATCATCCGGGCAGTTTTTCATGCGTTGCGAAACCGCCTGACTCACGAAGAGTCTTTCCATTTACTGGCTCAGTTACCCGTGGCTATCAAAGGTATCTATGTGGACGGATGGAAATTTAAAAAGGATTATAGCCGGATCATTCATGTCAATGATTTTCTCAATGAAGTGAGAACAGAAGACGGGGTATTGGCGGCGTATGATCTTGGAAATAATCAAAGGGCTGAGAAAGCGGTAGCAGCCGTGTTCAAAGCGATGAATTATTTTGTCAGTGAAGGGGAGTTCAAAGATGTACTCGCTGTTTTACCCGAAGAAATAAGACACTTTATACAAGAAAGCCTGGCTGGTGAAGGAACGGTCCTGTAAATACCGGCGATAGCATTTACCTTGTGGCAAATTATCTCATGGCGGGCAAAGTAACTGAGCTGAACGGTATTGAAGGGTTATCCACTCAGCAGGTTATTCTGCTGCAGAAGCAGTATGGGAAGAATATTTTCCGTTCTGCAAAGCAAAACCGCTTCCTGCTGATCGTATGGGATATCTTCCGCGAACCGATGTTCATCCTGCTGATGATCGCCTGTTCGCTTTACTTCATACTTGGCAGCATCAGCGAAGGCATCATGATGGCGGTGGCAATGGCAATTGTTACCGCCATTTCTTTTTACCAGGAAGTGAAAAGCTCCCGTGCCCTCGAAGCATTGCAGCAATTCACAGAACCCAGGGTAAAAGTGATCAGGGATGGAAAGGAACAGGTGATCAGCAATGAAGAACTGGTACCCGGCGATATCATGCTGCTGGAAGAAGGCATGAAGATACCGGCTGATGCCATGATCCTGCAGTCGAATGACCTGAGTGTAAATGAAGCGATCATCACCGGCGAATCGTTACCCGCCGATAAAAGTGACAGGGCTGAACAGAATAGTTTATACCAGGGCACTACCATCAATAGCGGTAAATGTGCGGCCCGGGTGACCGCTACAGGTAATAATACAGCGCTTGGAAAAATTGGTAAAGCCGTAGGCGGGTACAACCCACCGAAAACATTGCTGCAGTTACACATCAACCGTTTCGTTCGGCGCCTTGCTTTATTCGGGTTGCTCGCTTTCTTCATTATTTTCCTCGTCAATTATTTTCATTACCGTGAATTAGTCACCAGTTTATTGTTTGCATTGACACTTGCCATGTCAGCAGTGCCGGAAGAGATTCCTGTTGCTTTCTCCTCCTTCATGGCGCTGGGCGCTTACAAAATGAGCAAACTGGGTATCATTTCAAGACAGCCCCAGATCATCGAGAACCTTGGCGCTGTGACTGTTTTGTGTTTGGATAAGACAGGTACTATTACGGAGAACAGAATGGAAGTAAAGACCATTTACAGTTTCCGGGAAGATGCGATCATCAATATTGACGGCCATCCCGGAGCCGGTGCCAAAAAAGTGTTGCTATATGGCGTACTGGCCAGTGAATCCGATCCGTTCGACCCGATGGAAAAAGCGATACACGAAGCGTATGTCAATGCAGGCGGAAATGATCATGCGGCCATGACCATGATCTATGAATACCCGCTGGAAGGAAGGCCGCCGATGATGACGCATGTGTACCGGTCAGGTGATGCGGTCACCGTGGCGGCTAAGGGCGGGGCCGAACGGATCATATCTGTTTGCCTGTTCGATGAGCAGGCGGTTAAAAGGGTGATACAATATGTACGTCATCTTTCCTCAAAGGGTTACCGGGTGCTGGGAGTGGCCAGCGCTGTACATAACGGCAAGAATTTTCCGGCATCACAGAATGATTTTGACTGGCAGTTCGAAGGTCTGCTGGCCTTGTACGATCCGCCGAAAAAGAATATCACCGAAGTGCTCAGTAAGATATACCATGCGAAAGTAGATGTGAAACTGATCACCGGCGATCATCCTGAAACGGCCATGAACATTGCACAGCAGGTGGGTATTACCGATCCGATGCGCTGCCGGACAGGCGATGAAGTGATGAACATGGAAGCAGGTGAACTGCGCACAACGGTAAAAGCAACACATGTATTTGCCCGCATGTTCCCGGATGCAAAAGTGAAGGTCATCAAAGCCCTGCAGGCCAATGGGGAAATAGTGGCGATGACAGGCGATGGCGTGAATGATGGCCCTGCATTGAAGATAGCCGATATCGGCATTGCTATGGGCAAAAAAGGAACGGAAACAGCGCAACAGGCTTCTGACCTCGTTATTACTGATGATAATCTCGAAAAGATCGTGACGGCAGTAGGCGAAGGCAGAAAGATATTCGGCAACCTCGTTAAAGCGGTCCGCTATATTATCTCCATTCATATTCCGATTATTCTCACAGCATCGTTGCCGGTGATCCTGAACTGGACCTATCCCAACATCTTTACACCGATACACGTTATCTTTCTTGAACTGATCATGGGACCTACCTGTTCTATCTTTTATGAACGGGAACCGGTGGAGGAAACGATCATGCTGGCCACCCCGCGAAGCCGCCGGGCCGGTTTGTTCACCAAAGAAGAATTACTGATCAGCATTGTGCAGGGGCTGATGATCACGGCGGGTGTGCTGGCACTTTATTATATATTCATGACGAACGGGCATAGCATTGAACAAACAAGAACGGTAGTATTCAATACACTCATCCTCTGTAACGTGTTCCTCACCTTTGCCGGCCGTTCTTTCACCCGCACTATCTATTATACCAGCCGCTACAAGAACAACCTCGCCCCGGTGGTACTGGTCGCTTCTGCCATTTTCCTGCTGCTCTTGCATTTTCTCCCGGCTGCAAGGGAGCTTTTCCAGTTGGTCCCAATTACCGCAGTTGACTTCTGGGTCAGTTTTGGAGTTGCCTTTGCGTCTGTCATGTGGTTTGAAGTATATAAGGCAGGCCTCCGTAAACCATTGTAGTTGCTGGTGATAACAATCATTGTCCCTGCTGATGGGTTTCATAGAATATCACCGGGTAATCATTAAATTTTGGATACAATAAAGTGCAGGTATGGCACTGCCAAAAACATGGCAAAGTTTCTTAGATGAGACAGGCGATATGTCCCGTTTCACAGGGCGCTTTTTTGCACAGGGATTCAAGCCCCGTTATGAATTTTCCGAATTCATTCACCAGTGTTTTATCATCGGTTTTAAGTCGTTACCGCTGATCGGGCTCACCGGTTTTATTATGGGACTGGTGCTTACGATGCAGTTACGGCCTTCATTGATTGATTATGGAGTGGAAAGCCAGTTGCCGGCTATGGTGGGTATTGCGATCGTAAGAGAAATAGGACCGGTAGTAACGGCTTTGATCTTTGCGGGTAAGATAGGCAGCAGCATTGGCGCCGAACTCGGCAGCATGAAAGTGACGGAGCAGATAGATGCAATGGAAGTGAGTGGTACCAATCCGTTCAAGTATCTCGTAGTGACAAGGGTATTGGCTGCCACTGTGATGCTGCCCGTACTGGTGATACTGAGTGATGCGATCTCATTATACGGTTCCTATCTCGGAGTGAATATAAGAGCTACCACCAGCTTCCAGCTTTTTTTTAAACAGGTATTTGATGCACTCAGCTTTAGTGATGTGTGGCCTGCGGTGATCAAAACCTTTTTCTTCGGGTTTGCCGTCGGCATGGTGGGTTGTTACAAAGGATATAATTCACGAAAAGGAACAGAAGGCGTGGGACGCTCCGCCAATTCAGCAGTGGTGGTGAGTTCATTGCTGGTGTTCATCATTGACCTGGTGGTGGTGCAGGTGACCGATCTGCTGGGCATAAACTGAACGACAAATGGAAACAGTACAGGAAACGATAAGGCCCCCGGTGCATGAAAAAGTGCAGGAACCCGTGATCACTATCCGTCATTTGTATAAATCGTTTGGCGCAAATAAAGTATTGGCGGATTTCAGCCTGGAACTGAAGAAAGGAGAAAATGTAGCGGTACTGGGCAAATCAGGTTCCGGCAAATCGGTGCTGATCAAATGTATCATCGGCTTATTGAAACCGGACAGCGGTGAGATCAATGTGCTGGGACAGCCTGTAGCCAATCTTGATCACGATGAACTGGACCGTATCCGTGTAAAGGTGGGGTTCCTGTTTCAGAGCAATGCGCTCTATGATTCGATGACGGTAAGAGAGAACCTTGAGTTTCCTATGCGGCGGCACTGGATAAAAATGACGCCGGGTGAATCCAGCGACCGGGTAATGGAGACACTGAAGAATGTAGGACTGGCGCATACGGTGGATATGATGCCGGTGGAATTATCCGGTGGTATGCGGAAACGTATTGCACTGGCCCGCACCCTGATCCTGAACCCGGATATCATGCTGTATGATGAGCCCACTACAGGCCTTGACCCGATCACAGGCAAAGAGATCAGCAAACTGATGATGGAAGTGGGGGAGAAGTACAACACGTCTTCGCTGATCATCTCGCATGATATGAATTGCATCCGGGCTACGGCCGACCGCATCGTGATGCTGATTGACGGCAAATGCTATGCAGACGGTTCTTACGAGGAACTGAAAAGAAATAATGATCCGAAAGTGAAACAATTCTTTGAATGATGGCAAAACGATTGATCAATAATGTGAAACTCGGCGTATTCGTGATAGCAGGATTGCTGTTGCTGATACTCGCCCTGTATATGATCGGCAGGGACAGTAACCTGTTCGGGAAGAATTTTGAACTAAAAGTACAGTTTGAGAATGTGCAGGGACTGACGGCGGGCAACAATATCCGCTATGCCGGCATACAGGTGGGCACGGTGAAAAAAGTAAAGATCGTCAGCGATACCCTGATCGAAGTGACGATGCTGATAGACGAAAAGATGAAAGCGTTCATTCACCAAACCGACCTGGTGAGTATCAGCACCGACGGGCTGATGGGCAACAAACTGCTCAACATCACACCCGGGAAAGACGGCTCGCCACTGGTGAAGGAAGGGGATATACTGCAGGTGAAAAAAGTGGCCAGCACGGAGGACATGATGGAAACACTGAACCGGACCAACAATAATATCGCCGTTATCTCTGACGATATCAAACGGACCGTGCAGCGGATCAATAACAGCGAAGCGTTATGGAAGATACTCGAAGAGCCCACACTGCCCGCCTACCTGAAAGAATCCATGGCCCATATCCGGGAGGCGGCCGGTAAGGCGGCTGATATGGCCAATGACCTGAGCGCTATTGTCAATGATGTGAAGAACGGGAAGGGTTCACTCGGCGCTATCCTGACGGATACCTCCATTGCCAAAAACCTGGACCAGGCCGTAGTCAAAATAAGATCTGTTGGCGATCATGCCAATGAACTGGCGGAAGAACTCTCGGCGATGACGCAAGGCGTAAAGAACGATATCAATAACGGCAAGGGCACGGTGAATGCCTTGCTGAAAGATTCGTTGATGGCAATGAAGCTGCAAAGCAGTTTGACCAACATCGAACAGGCCACGGCCGCTTTTAACGAGAACATGGAAGCGCTGAAGCATAACTTTTTGCTGCGGGGTTATTTCCGCAAGCTGGAGAAACAGAAGAAGAAAGATGAGGCAGCGGCTTCGGTGAAGAAATGACCCTTATTGAGTTGGTTGTTACGCCGTCGCTGGTGTTGAGCGATGATATGCGACAGGCCTTCACCAGCGACAGGCACTGCAGGAATAAGCCAAATGGATTGCGGGGTGCCTGGGTAATGGCTGTTGGTGATGCCACTGCACGATGCTTTGCACAACAGCAACAGCGGCGTAAGGGTGCGTGAAGACACCCACCACGGTGGTAGCTTGTTTTTTTCACAGTTCATGTTGTATGCTGCCTGCTTTCGTCATTGCTAATTACTCACCGGGGGTGTTGATGATGATGATGTGCGGTATGGCCTTACCGGTACCCCTTGAGAAGAAGGAAGCCACTTTGTTTTTTTCTTAATTGCACGCAGAACCTGTTCTTCCATTCCAAAGCCCACCGGGTCGTTTACACAACGGACATCTGATATGTTACCCTCTTTGTCTGCAACAAACTGGACTGAAACGATATATTTTCCGGCTTTGGCGCCATTTTTATACTGAATGGATTGATCCAGTGTTTTCTCAAGCGCTTGTATCCAGGAAGAATCTCCACCGGTAAAAGCCGACTTTATTTCCACTTTGGTGTAGATCTTTTTCGGTTTTTTTTCTTTTATAATTTCTACATCTACCCGGCCATAATGTTTGGTAGCTGTTTGGGCATAACTGCCGGCAACACATATCAGGCAAAGTAGTGCTAATTGAAACTTTCTCATTGTAAAATGTCTTAGCAAGAGATGAATATTTGAATAGAAACTGTTTCCGCTGGAGTCTCACAGCATGGCCTTGCGCTGAGCGGACTCCGGGTTTTTCTGTTGCCCGCCGGTATAACGTAAAGATATTGAATAGTCCTTACGTTATATAATGCCCAACGTCCACGGCCTGCACTCATAGCCCTGCGTGAGACTTGGGCATAAACGGATGAAAGGGAAACTCCGGGCAGGAAAAATGCCTATATACATAGGACCTCATATTGTGGGTATGTGCTTCGTTTTGAAGTCTAAACTATCCTGTCTCTTATATTTTCAAGCCATCTTATAATGTCGCCGTTTGCATCAGAAGCCTGCAAATCAGCCCAAGTCATAACTGCCGTAACATCTTTATTGAGTCGTCTTTTTGCAGTGCTAATTTTCTTTTTCTTTTTTTCGTCATCAAGCGTATTCCATGGGTTAGGGCTATTAGCGTTATGTTGAGTTGACGCTACGATTTCTGGCACGTCATCCATGTCACCGAATGCTATGGCGAAACCATAAATAGCTTGTATGCAATTTGGATGAAGATAGTTTTCAGTTTCTCTCTTTACCGTTAGTTCAGCCCAATTTTGACCACCTTTTGCCCTCACTGCATCTCGTTGTGGTTGATAGGGTGGGTTAGCGGCATCATCTAAATCATAGATGTGGTACTGAGGTAATCCTAATCCACTTAGATAGTCATGTGTTACCCAATCTTTCAGCGTACCTCCACCAAGTGGGAAAATAGCCACTCTATCATTTCTTGAAAGGTTAGGCAAATCATTTCTAGTTTGATTTATTAAACTGCTAATCGTTTTGAAGAAAACAACATCGTTCGGGCCTTCAACACAAATTAGTAATCTTGGTTTTAGAGGCTCTGGGAGCATTCCAAGAGTGGTTGCAATATCTCGCATGATGTTTTGCTGGTGGTCTAGGACTGTTATATTGTTTTGAGCATCCACTGTAACGAGCCTCAGGTCGTCTTCATTAATTAAACCTGCTAACGCAGGGTTATGAGTTGTAATCAGTACTTGGGTATTATTGGTTTCAGCAAGCTCTTGAAACGCCTTAATTAGCATTTCTTGATGATTAGGATGTTGCGAATTCTCCGGTTCTTCGAATGCATAGATAATTGCCTGTGAATTATTTTCATTTCGTCTTCTTTCAGCTTCGGCTCTAAAAAAATTTAAGACAATAAGTCTCCTTACACCGCTACCTCTTTTATTGATTGGTATATTCCTATCACTAGCTAGAGTCAAGCTGAATAGTCCTGACCATTTAGGATCAGATTTAAAGTCTGGTGTTAATTCATTAGCTAGTGCAGGATTCATTTCTTGGAGCTTGGCTAAGGTGCGATCAGCAACTTCAATGGCTTTTGCTTTAACCGTGGCTTGAATAGCCGCTAGTTCCTGTGTAAGTTCTGAGAGTGCAGTATTGACAGCAACTTGCATTGGGTCCGTCACTTCTTTGTCACCGTCACTACTCTTCCTGTCAGATTTAAATAACGCAAATTGAGGCATCCATTTTTCAAGATAAGCCCATGCTTCCTTTGCGTCCTCTTTATCAACTTGAATTTCTACTTTGTTCAAGTTTAATGCGCCTAGATGATTCCAAATTGCAGTTCTTAAGGATGAATTGATGTTGCCATTATAATTTGCTGCTGGAACGTTTATTTGGTTAGCTCTTGTCCTTAGCTCTTGTCTTTTAAGAACGAGCAAGTCATTTCCATTGGCAACTGTCGGATGGTTTGCTACTATGAATACTTTCTCTTTTGGCGCTGCAGCTCCACAAACAAATACTTTTTTTACCTCTAGGTCTCCATCGTTATTAATTAAATATTCTGCTTGCAATGTTGTCGGGTTTGCCGCATCGATTACAAGCTCAGCGGGTAATTGTGAAAAGATACATGTTATTTCTATCCTGTTGTCACCCGCTGCAAGTGCGTCAACATTCAAATCATCTTTTTCGATTTTTACAACCGAATTATTAAAGAATATTTCTAATGCTTCAAGTATGGATGATTTCCCTGCATCATTTTTGCCTACAAAAGCGGTAAGATTATTGAATTTTATCTCGGTCTCATAATAATAGCCCCGAAAATTTCTGAGTTTAAGAGCTTTAAGTCTCATAAGCTTGAATTTATAGGATGGTTTACAAATTTAGGGCTCATTAGCATTGCCCACAACACGTAAATCTATGTCACTCTCGGCTTCCTTTCAAGAAAAATGCCCTTTGATTTTTAAAGAGTTGATTTTCGCCGTTTCAACCTTACTAACTTGGTTGTAATCTCGTTTCAGAGAACGCTTAATCATCAAATATCCTGACACCTGTCATTTATCCGTGTCCATTATTATGTTAGCTTTAGACACAATTTTATCCCATGCCAGAGTTTGACAATTTCGGTTCCTTTTTCCGGGAGAATAAAAAACTGGTCAAAGACTATTTTGATACCCGGATGGATATTTTCCGCTTAAAGATGATCCGCATCGCTTCCAGATCGGCCGGGTACCTTATCTGGATCATGATCTCCCTGTTCCTTTTACTCCTGTTTATTATTTTCCTGGGTATCACTACCGGGTTCTGGCTGAGCAGCCTCACCGGGAGCTATACCAAAGGTTTCGGCCTCACCACGCTGATCATACTGGCTGTTATCATCATCCTCGCGGCGTTAAGGAAGGCGTTATTTGTGAACCCGATCATCCGCAATATCATTCACCGGGCCGCTGAAGAAGAGGAGCCCGTCAAAGAAGATAGCGACCTCTAATTAATGAACTATGAAAAAGGCAAAGAACATACACAACCTCGATACCCTGGAAAGGGAGATCTACCGCCTGCAATTGGAGGCGAAGAACATGGAGCGGCAATTCGACCGCAACTTTGAGCATGTGCAGCAGCATTATTCCTCCATGTTCATGAATTCCTTTTTTCGGCGCCGGAAGGAAGAGGGAGAAGCGAAAAGCAGCTTCTTCGCCTCTTTCTTCCAGAACGAGAATATTCATGCGGCTGTTACTAAGATCACTGACCGTATTGCTGACAAAGCGGCTGAAGCGATAGATGCGCTGATGAATAAGTTTTTCCATAAGGACAAATAGGAAAGGAAGCCCACAGAGAGCCGCAGAGAAGACACGGAGGTTCGCAGAGAAGCTCTCTGTGGTCCTCATATACTCTGTGAAACTCTGTGGCCAGTATTTCTTTACCTGATGAAACCCGGCACATTGTCGAAGCGGTCTGCTTCTTCCGGTTTTAATACATGATCTTTTACCGCAAAGACCAGCGATTTGAATGCCGTGTACATCTCCCGGTTAAAATTGATGAGGGTGGATATCTCCGCTTCATTCACATGCCGGGCCATTCCTTCCCTGTATAGCTCCTGCAGGGTGGCAGTATAACCCTGCTGTATCTGTTTATATAGGCCTGTGATCTTTTCATATTGTTCTGCTGCGGGAGTGTGGCCAATAAGTTCTGTAAGCTGCCGGCAAAATATTTCAAGTTTATCCTTTGTGTCCAGGTAAAACCGGTACTTCGTATCATTGGATGAATTGCGCAACTGCTCAATATCATGCAGGGCATCACGGATATTTTTGGCTGCATACATGCTGTTGCGTGCGGAGGATATCAGTTGTTCTATCCGTTCTGTCTGCGGTTTGACCGTGGACTTGTCCTGCAGGCCGATACTGAATCCATGTATCTCGCCGTGCAGGTGTTTGATGTATTCATACTTTTCCATCACGGTCTTGCGGCCGAAACTTTTATGCACGAACTCCTCCGGTATCTTATTGCCTGTCCCCAGCGCTTCCGTACTGAAGGATAACACATGATACAGGAAATGAAGTGATTCTTTTTCCAGTCCTTCCAATGCCAGTTCGGTATCGGAGAGGTTCAGCTTGTGGATGAACAGGCTTTCTTCGTCATCTGCAACAAACCGTTTTTCAAGGAACCGGGCAATCGTATTTAACAACGGGTAAAAAAGGATGATGCTGACCACGTTCACCAGGGTTTGAAAGAAGACCAGCGCTATGAGTTTATCATGTATCCTGATCGCATCCGTGATCAGCCAGTTGACCGGTTGCAGCAAGAGCAGCAGAAGCGCCACCGTGATCGTATTGAACAGGAAATTTCCCAGCGCCACTCTCTTTTTAACCGGGGAACCATTGGCAGAAGCGATAAACAGTTTGACGATCGTGCCGATCTCGGAACCCAGTACAATAGCGGTGGCTGCATACAGCGTAATGGCATTGGCATAAACAGCGCTGAGTGTTAGCGCCATGGTTGCCGAGCTGGTTTGCACAATAGCTGTCAGTACCAGTCCGGCGAGAAAGAATACAATGACAGGATAGTGATTGAATTGACTGAGGTCTGTTTGTGCAACCACCTCCTGCATGGCTTCTTTAATAAAACCAAGACCGACAAAAAGAAAGGAGAAGCCAAGGAATAACCGGCACCATTGATACCATCGGCTGCTGTTGCTGAAGAAAGTGAGACAGATGCCTGAGATCCCCGCCAGTGGCAAGGCAAAACTTTCTAAATTGAAAGAAAACCCGATCAATGCCACTATCCAGCTAAACACAGTAGAACCGAGGTTGGAACCAAGCATGACAGCGAGGGCATTTTTCATTTTGATCACCCCGGCCCCTACCATGGAAAGTGTCAGCAGGTTGGTGATCGAACTGCTTTGCAACAGGGCCGTGACAACAGTACCGCCGCCGATCGCTTTCAGCGTATTGGCGGTTTGTTTCTTTAGATATAGTTTGAAATTCCTGCCTGCAAGTGTGCGGAGCGAATCTTCCATGAAATTCATTCCCACCAGGAAGATGGCGACTCCCGCCAGCATTTTTCCTATATCCAGCCACGAAAGCATTTGTATAAAGGTTTATCAAAAAGAAGACGGCCATGATGATCACTGTCAGCCGGCCGGCTTATTCAACTCATAAAGAACCGGGAATAATTGTATGAATTTACAGTATTAAATTAAGCCATTGCCTGTTCAAAAACACAGTTCAGCGCTTACTTACCTGCAGATCACTTTTTTTGCAGCAGCTATTCTTTATTTCGGCAAAACACTTTTTATCCCGATGTTCTTCGGCTTGCTGGTGGCGATGGTCATGTATCCTGTTTGCCGCTGGCTGGAAGAAAAGAAATGGCCGGTAACATTAGCGATCACCGCCTGCTTACTCATCGTTACTGTTTTAATAGCCGGCCTGGTGGCATTGCTGATCTGGCAGATCAATGCACTGCGGGAAGATGCACCGGTGATCGTTGAAAAATTCAAAGAGCAATTGCCCGGGATACAACAGTGGCTATCAGAAGCACTTGGCATTACAGCCGCTATGCAAAGCGACTGGGCTGAAAAATTGCTGGAGAACGGAGGGAATATGCTGGCCGGAACGATCAATAATGTGATCAATACGCTGTTCATGTTCTTTATCATCCCGGTATTTACCGCTTTGTTCCTTTTTCACCGGAAAGTTTTTGTGCAATACCTGCAGTCCATTGCCGGGGAAAAATACAGGCACCAGCTGGATGATATACTCCAGCAGAGCATCTTTACCTATTTCAACTTCATCAAAGGAATGATACTGGTCTATCTCATAGTCGGTATCCTGAACAGTGCCGGGCTATTGTTGCTGGGCGTACGTCATGCCATTCTTTTCGGGATGATCTGCGCCATCATGACCATCATTCCTTATGTCGGGATCTTCATCAGCGCTTTGCTGCCGATCTCCATTGCATGGATCACCACGGATTCCATCTGGTACCCGCTGGGTGTGGTGGCGGTATTTGGGTTTGTACAATACCTGGAAGCGAATGTGATCTTTCCGAAAGTGGTGGGTACACAACTGCATGTCAGTACATGGGCAACGCTGGTAGCGATCATTGCGGGTGGCATATTGTGGGGCGTGTCCGGGATGATACTGTTCATTCCTTTTGTCGCTATCCTGAAGATAGTGACGGATAATATTGAAGAATGGAAACCGCTGAACCTGCTGCTCAGCCGGAAATAAATGATCAGTGTTCTATCAATTCAGGTTTCACTTCCCTGCCGGTAAATTTCCTGATATCACTTAGCAGTTCTTCCAGTTGCTCTTTTTTTACTGCATCATAATCAGACAGTCCTTTTTTGGCTTCCGGGTCTTTGGATAACCGGGCTCCCATGCGCAGCATGAGTTTATCGAACCAGGAGAGTTTGTTATAGACCAGTCTGCCGGGGAGATAATACACATGGCAGAGGTGAAGCAATTCCGCCGGTACGGATGCCTGCAGGTAGGATTGCAGTTTCTGGATTTCATGGGCTGGGGTGCCGCATACGATGAACAGGTATATTCTTTTGTTCTGCAGCGCATGAATATTCTTCTTCAGCCAATGGCGGATAAGTAAACGGCCGATATAAATACTGCTGCCGCAAACGATGAAGTCGTTTTGGGCAACCTGTTCACGGGTACAAGTATCAGCAATAACAAGAGGCAAGCCTGTTGCATCTCTCAGCCAGGCGGCGTATTGACGGGTAGCGCCGTATTTGCCTTTATATACTATCAACCCTTTCATAAGATACTTTTAGAATATATATCAATCAATACAGGTGTTTAAATGCTCCAGGATCTCATGCGTTGTGGCAATACCGTTCTTTCGCCAGACAACTTTACCATGTTTGAAAATGATCAGGGTGGGCACTGACCTGATGTTATAGAGTTCTTTCAGGGCAGGTTCCTTTTCTATGTCAATCTTTATTACGGCTATTTTATCGCCTATCTTCTCTTTTATTTCATGCAGCACGGGTTCTACCAGTTTATCCGTACCTGACCATACTGCGGAGAAGTCAGCGACCACAGGTTTGCTGCCGCTAATATGTCCTTCAAAGATGTTCATAACCGGAAAGGATTTTGTTCAATGAATATTTCATACAATTTCATCAGCAGCCAGGCGATGATATCCCTGCCGGCAACGGCAATGAGTACGATCACCCCGAGGATCAGGAAGAAGGTCATCGGCTCTGTTTTGCCTGTATGGAATGAACCGGTTGTCATAACAAAAGATTTAATTTGTCATACTCGTTTTCAGTTTTATTGATCACGGCGGATGGTGCGATGAGTATCTCACTATGATAAAAGGTAGCCGCATTGACCGAATTGGAAATGAGACAGGACTTATGTGTCTTTTCAAGCGCTTCTGTTGCCTTTTCCCGTAACGTTTCATCGGCTATATAGATCTTCGGGTACAGGTTGATGGTAGTGAATTTATACTTCCCTTCCACGATGGCTATTTCTCCCACAGCATTGCAATCGAAATGGGAAATTTGAAAATTCGATTTTTGTGCAAAGGCCAGATACGTGGACATAAAACAACTGCTGACGGAGCTAAGGAATAAATGTTCCGGCGACCAGGGTTTGCCTTCCCCGCCGAACTTTGGAGGCGTAGCCACATAGATCGTCCCTTCTGCATCTGTGGCCGACAAAATGCCTTTCTTGGCGCTTAACCAATCTAATTGCACTTCAAAGAAGAATTGCTTGTCCGTTTTACCGGTCATAATGCTTCATTTACACTGTAAAACTATTTTCAGCAGGAGCGGAAAAGGATGACCCCGGTCAGGGCAACGGATGATACGGAGGCAGCATTACACCGCCCATTTTCCTTTTAACTGCCAGGCAATAAGAATGATGAGTATCCCGATACCGAGATAAATAAAATGCAGCCAGTGGGCTGCTTGTATCAGCAGCATCTGTACAATGATCCAGCCGGTGATCATCACACCGCCCGCCATGGCCCAGTTATACCTGTTTGGATGCCGCTGCAGGTTAAAGAAGACTGCAGCCAGGTTGGTCGCTCCAACGAGGAGGGTCAGTAGTATTCCCGGTAGCAGAAAATCGGAGAAAGGGGTTGACTCCAGAAGACCGACCGGCAGGTTCAATATACTCCCATCGGGTTTTGCCATCATCAGCAGACCTGACCCGGTAGCAGTAACGGCAATGAATGCGACCAATATGAAAAGAAGCGATCTCATCTTTATTCTTTTTTTGTCATTGCCTCGTGTACAGGCCTACCAGTTCTCCAAAACCAATGATGTTATGGCTCATTACTTTTTCCAGGTGCTCTTTGGTGGTATCAACAGGCAGGTCCAGCACGGAATTCAGCGCATATACTTTAAAGAAATAGCGATGTATGCCGCCGGGAGGGCAGGGACCATTGTACCGGTGGTGGTGAAAATCATTCAAACCCTGCAGCCCTTTTGCCTGATTCTCCCTGATCGTATGGGTGACAGGAATATTCCACATGACCCAGTGAACGAAAGTGCCATTCGGTGCATCGGGATCATCTACAATGATCGCAAGGCTCCTGGCCTCTGCCGGTATCTGGTGAATGGCGAGGGGCGGGTTGACATTCTTTCCGTCGCAGGTATAAAGAGCAGGTATCATTTCATGATCATGGAATGCAGAGCTCCGGATCTTTAATTTTTTAAAACTGGTAACGCTGGTGGCTTCGGATCGTTGTTTCATAATTTCATTTTTACAGCCAAAAGATATGTTTCGTGCCGGGACGGATTCTTCAGGAAGGATATACATACCCGGCTCATTTTCTTTGACGGGGAAAACAAGTACGGGAATAAAAATGAAACCGCATTCAGCGGGGTCTTTTCAAAACAAATCTTTTACATACGGAAATTACATGAGTGTCGTCACAATTTCCGGTGATTGTAGTCATAGCGTCACTAACATCAGGTGCCAATATCAAAATGATCAATGATGCTTGTTATGACAGTTGATTGCAATAACAAAATGATCGTATCAGTACAAAATATCTAACAAAAGCCGGTACTGGTATAACGGGTTGTAAAACTTGCAGGCTTGCTGTTCAAATGCCTGAAGTCATTCTTTAGGGAAGCGTAACGGTCTAATATTGTAGTCTTAAATGAGCACTATGAAACTCCGTAAATTTCTTTCGATTGCAACCCTTATGTTATTAGTTAGCTGGCCCGGTTTTGTTCATGCAGAAACCAGGGCATTTGCCTCTTTCGATGTACAGCCCTGTGACGGGCATATTGTGATCATTCAATGGGGTATGACCCCAGCTATGGATTCGCTTTCCATGGAAGTGGAAAGGAGCCGGGACAAGATCACCTGGGAAAAGATCGCTGTTGAACCGGCGCAGTCCTCGCACCAGTATTTTATGATAGACTCACGGCCGGGCGATGGCCTTGTCTATTACCGTATCGTCCAGAAAAGAGCAGGCAATAAGACCTCCTTCTCCGAAATAAAATGGGTACAGATGTGCAAAACAGATGAAATATATATCTGGCCCAATCCGGTTAAAGATGTCGTGTATATAAAAACCCCGTTTGTCAATGGCAACATGGATATTCTGAATACGGAAGGCAAGCTCATGATGAAAATTGCCATTACAGGCCTCAAAACGGATGTGCCTGTTACCAGCCTGTCCAAAGGCATCTACTTCATTCATATCCGGTACGGAGAGGAAGTGCTGGTGGAAAAATTTATAAAAGAATAATAGAAAGATCTTTCAGCAATCAGCCAGCCTGTGAATCCGCAAAAGGTTAATCTTTTTTGTGTAGCGGGAAACCAGTTGCAGGACCAGATTTTTTCACCATTAAAAGGAGCAATGGATCAAATAAAAAAAATATTGGTGCCGGTTGATTTTTCCACCAATTCCACCCATGCATTGCAATATGCTGAATTGCTGGCAAGGCAGAATAATGCATCCATTACTGTGCTGCATGTATTATTTATAGCCGGGGCTCCGCATACCCGTATATATACCACGATGCTCGAAGAAAATATGACAGAGAATGCAAAGGCAGGCTGTAGCAGGATGATCTCATCTGTAAAAAAAGGAACCAGCGACACGCTGAACATTGATTATGTCATATTGGAAAACGGGCTTCCTGCTGACGAGATCACAATGTATGCCGGTCACCACCAGTTTGATCTGATCGTAATGGGTACAAAAGGGGCCAGTGGCATACAGGAATTGTTTATGGGAAGTGTGACGGCTTCAGTAATAAGGAAAACGGGAGTTCCGGTCTTAGCCGTTCCTCATGAGTACCGGTCGGAGAGGCCTGATTCCATCCTGCTGCTGACTTATCGTTTTGAGGAGAATAAAGCACTCCTTGATACTGTTATCAGCCTGGCAAAAATGTTTTCCGCAACTGTTCATGTTGCTGTGTTTGAAGATGCAGATACTGCAAAGGCTGTTGAATATATAGACGACAGGCGGCGTCTGGAGCATTATATGCAGTTTATCCGGAAAACATACCCTGGTATTGAGTTCAGAGAAGAGTTGCTCGCAGGAAATGATTTTGAAGAAGCGGTGGAGGAGTATGACAAAAGGAACGGGGTGGATATGGTGGCCATGATCACCTATCCAAAAAAATTCCTGGAGAGGTGGTTGCAAAAGAACAGAACCCGGAAAATGGCTTTTCATTCACGCATCCCGATACTGGCCATTCCGGTGGTTTGATGCATTGAATCTTTTACCGTCTGTTATTGTACCAGTTTCAACCAGACGTATAAAAAGTAAAGGGTGAGTACAATGATTGCCTCAACTTTTGAAATTCCCTTTCTTGTAATAAAAAAGGAGAACACGATCAGTGCAATGATCAGGAAGGCGGGAATATCAAAATCGGCAATTCTAATATCAAAGGTAAGCGTAGAGATGCCTGCGCTTACTCCAATCGGCACCAGGATATCGAAAATGGTACTGCCGATCACAGTGCCCCCGGAAATACCTGCTGATCCCCTGAAAATACCGCCAATGGCCACTGCGATTTCAGGCAGGCTGGTTCCCAGGCCTACGATGAAAATGCCAATAACTGATTGCGGAATGCGATAGTAAGCGGCAATCTCCAAAGCACTTTTGATGGTCCATTCCGAGCTGAAGATCACGATCGCCATACCAGCCGTAAGCATTGCAAAGGTTTTTATGCGCTGGCGGGGGAGCATTGTTTCTCCATCTTTCTTTGATGCCTTTTCCTGGGTGAGTAATACTGACAGATAGACCAGGAAGATGACGACGAGTAATGCCCCTTCCACCCTTGACAGGATACCATCCGATGCCAGTACCATCAGTACAAAAGTCGAAAGTCCCAGCATGATCCCGTCACGGATACCATCATTCCGGTTTATGGTCATCCGGTAAAACAAACCCGTAAGCCCAAGTGCAAATCCCATTTGGCCGAGACAACTGCCGATGGCATTACCTATAATAAGACCAGATGTCTCCTGCCCGCCTAATTTGTGAATAGCCCCGGTAATGGATACCACCATTTCCGGAAGATCTGTACCGATAGAAATGACAGTAAGCCCGATAAAGAATTCGGACAGGCCAAAATGCCTGGCCACCTTTACCGCATTATCAACAGAAAGTTTTGTGCCGAACCACAAACCAACCAGCGAAATGAATAATATGACAAAGCTTATCGAGGGCAAACTGAACAAAATTTAAAATCAGGCCCGTTAAATACCTGAACAATAGTGATCGCCAAAAATAGAACGTACTGATGAAAACACAACGTAGGACTAAATAAGTTCCTGATGGCTGACGAGCGTCATACCGGACGAGTACCTGTATCACAGACAGATGTGTTTTTGAAACCAAGGTCAGATAAATATAAGTAACAAAGGAAAAAATAAAACAGGCTGGTAAGGCTAACGTGTTGGTATTTTTAAAACATGGCCGGGCCAAGGAGGGAACATTGACGATTTACCCGGATGTTTTAAGAATTGAAGTAGAAGTGTCCGGGGACGCGGCAAGATCATTATATCAGTGCTGACGGGAATGTTTTGTATGTGAAAGAGTGATCAATTTCGCTAAAGACAAATCCGGAATTCTGCAACATTTATGGCACAAAAAGGGGTCTCGTGAATGTTGTTTTTTGTTCAGCCTGATTTTTTATACTCCGAAGGGGTATGTTTCCGGTACCTGGTGACCATCGGGTTCAATATGTAAAGGATGCAATGCCCTTGTTTCATCGAGATAAATAAAGGCGTCATACCTTAAGGGCAGAATACTTGGCACATAGTTACCGTATTGTTCATATTGCGGATTATACACCACGCCGATAGCCCGGTGGCCAATATGATTTTCCATAAAAAGATCACCGGTGAGATCTTCCATCAGCAGCAGTTTGTTTCCGGCGCCGGCATCATGCAACAAGTATTCCCAGCTATTTTTCATGGCAGGCGGTACTTTTACCTTTTGCATAGGCGCACCCCAGCTATGGCCAGCCATTACTGAACCCTGATACGATCCGAAACCCACCAGCACTACATCCTGGGCATGATATTCCAGTCTTGCCAGTTCACCGACATTGAACATTCCTTCATTTACCATATCAGTTGCCCGTGCATCACCGATATGGGTATTGTGTTCCCATACGATCACTTTGCTTTCTTTACCATAAAATTTCAGTAACCTCGAAAGGGTGTCGGCCATGTGACGGTCCCTTACATTCCATGAGTGCGGTCCTCCCGCTATCATGGCCCGGTAATATCTTTCTGCATTTACCGTGATATGTGCATTCTGTTCTGCACTGAAAACATTTTCATGATCGGTATTGTAAGAAGGTAGTTTGCGCTGGATCTCTTTCAGCAAATGCACTACTTCATTCTGGCATAGTTCCGGGACAAATTGCGAAGCCCTGGCATACGACTGGCCTTCATCCCTGCGATAAGGTTCAAAACAGTTATAAGCTTCTTCTGCTGTTTTCAATGCCTGGGGATCGGTCTTTTGCAGGTATTGCATGATACTATCCATGCTTTCCCATAAACTGTAAACATCCAACCCGTAAAACCCCACTTTTTTATTGGATGGAAGTGGGCGGTTATGTTTTTCTAACCAGTCTGCCAGTGCAGCTATTTCCCAGTTGGCCCACATCCATGTAGGCCAGCGGTTAAAATCCTGCAATACTTTTACAGGGCCTTTTTCACTGCTGATATAATTCTTTATATACCGGTTCAGCCGGTAACAATCAGGCCAGTCGCCTTC
>JAEUVJ010000063.1 GCA_016787085.1 Chitinophagaceae bacterium
AACCGGTTTTACGCATATGTCTTCAACTAAAATGAATCACAGGGTAGATTTCGGAAAAATAAAGCACCTGGCCGAAACGCCTGACCTTCTCGAAGTACAGATACAATCTTTTAAAGAGTTTTTCCAATTGGAAACCACTCCTGATAAAAGAAATATCGAAGGTCTTTTTAGGGTGTTCAAAGACAATTTTCCGATCACCGATACCCGTAACATTTTCGTTCTTGAATTCCTGGATTACTTCATCGATCCTCCCCGCTACACCATCGAAGAGTGTATGGAGCGTGGACTAACTTATGCTGTTCCTCTCAAAGCCAAACTTCGTTTAAGCTGTAATGATGAAGAACACGTTGACTTCCAGACTATCGTTCAGGATGTATTCCTGGGCAACATACCATACATGACACCCCGTGGTACATTCGTCATCAATGGCGCTGAACGTGTGGTGGTTTCCCAGTTACACCGTTCTCCGGGTGTGTTCTTTGGCCAGTCTGTTCACCCGAACGGAACCAAGATATATTCTGCAAGGGTTATTCCTTTCAAAGGCGCCTGGATGGAGTTTGCTACGGACATCAACAACGTGATGTATGCTTACATTGACCGTAAGAAAAAATTTCCGGTAACCACATTACTTCGTTCTATCGGTTACGAAACAGACAAGGATATTCTTGAGCTGTTTGGTATGGCTGATGAAGTGAATGCAGATAAGAAAACACTCGGCAAATATGTAGGGAGAAGATTGGCAGCCCGTGTACTCAGAACCTGGGTAGAAGATTTCGTGGATGAGGACACCGGTGAGGTAGTGTCGATCGAAAGAAACGAGATCGTGATGGAGCGGGATACCATACTGGATGAAGACGCCATCGAAATGATCTCAGAGATGGAAGTGAAAAGTGTGTTCGTGCAGCGAGAAGATGTAGGCGGCGATTATGCGATCATCTATAACACATTAAATAAAGATACCTCGAACAGTGAACTGGAAGCGGTTCAGTTCATCTATCGCCAGTTGCGTGGCGCTGATGCACCGGACAATGAGACCGCCCGTGGTATCATTGACAAATTATTCTTCAGTGATAAGCGTTATGATCTCGGTGAAGTAGGCCGTTATAAAATTAACCGCAAACTAAACCTTGATGCGCCGCTTGATCAAAAAACACTGACAAAAGAAGATATCATTCTTATCATCAAATATCTCGTAAAGCTGACCAATGGTAAAGCGGAGATTGATGATATCGATCACCTCAGCAATCGCCGTGTACGTACGGTGGGTGAGCAATTGTATGCGCAGTTCGGTGTGGGTCTTGCCCGTATGGCCAGAACGATCCGTGAAAGGATGAACGTACGTGACAACGAGGTGTTCACTCCGGTTGACCTGATCAATGCAAGAACGCTTTCTTCTGTGATCAATTCCTTCTTTGGTACATCACAGTTGTCACAGTTCCTTGACCAGACAAACCCATTATCTGAGATCACCCACAAACGCCGTATCTCCGCACTCGGACCCGGTGGTTTGAGTCGTGAAAGGGCTGGCTTCGAGGTACGTGACGTACACTATTCTCACTATGGCCGTCTCTGTACGATCGAAACCCCTGAAGGGCCGAACATCGGTCTGATCTCTACTCTTTGCGTACATGCAAAGATCAATGATATGGGCTTTATTGAAACACCATATCGTAAGGTAGAACAGGGTAAAGTGAATATGAAAGAACTGAAGTTCTTAAGTGCAGAGGAAGAAGACCTGGCAAAGATCGCCCAGGCAAACACTTCACTGGATGAGAAAGGTAATTTCACTGAAGATAAGATCGTAAGCCGCCAGACTGGTGACTTCCCAATCTTGGATAAACAGGAAGTGGAGTTCATGGACGTAGCACCTAACCAGATCGTTGGTCTGAGTGCTTCGCTGATCCCATTCCTTGAGCATGACGATGCCAACCGTGCCTTGATGGGATCAAACATGCAACGCCAGGCCGTGCCGCTCATCCGTCCTGATGTACCTGTTGTTGGTACAGGTCTGGAAGGCAAGGCAGCCCGTGACGCCAGAATCCAGATCCATTCTGAAGGAAATGGTATTGTTGAGTTTGTTGATGCCAATGAGATACATGTTCGTTATGATCGTGATGAAGAAGAAAAGCTGGTGAGCTTTGAAGATGACCTGAGGGTATACAGGCTCACTAAGTTCATAAAAACGAACCAGGAAACCTGTATCAACCTGAAGCCTGCTGTGAAGAAAGGCCAGAAGGTGAGGAGAGGTGATTTCTTAACTGAAGGTTATGCAACACAGGATGGTGAATTAGCATTGGGTAAGAACCTGAAAGTGGCATTCATGCCATGGAAGGGTTACAACTTCGAGGATGCTATTGTTATCTCTGAAAGGGTGGTGAAAGAAGATATGTTCACTTCTGTTCATATTTCTGAATATGAACTGGAAGTTCGTGATACTAAACTCGGTGAAGAAGAATTGACACCGGATATCCCGAATGTATCTGAAGAAGCTACAAAAGACCTTGATGAGAACGGTATCATTCGTATCGGCGCCCAGATCAAAGAAGGCGACATCCTCATTGGTAAGATCACGCCGAAAGGAGAAAGCGATCCGACACCGGAAGAAAAACTGCTTCGTGCCATCTTTGGTGATAAAGCCGGCGATGCAAAAGATGCTTCTTTGAAAGCTCCGAATGGAGTAGAAGGTATAGTTATCGGCAAGAAACTGTTCCAGAGGGCTAAGAAAGATAAGAATGCAAAAGTGAGAGAGAAAGCTTCTATCGAGAAACTCGAAAGAATGCATGAGAAGAATGAAGCTGACCTGATGCAGGTATTGCTGGATAAACTGACCACTCTGCTGGCTAATTATACTTCTGCAGGTGTCAGCAACAATTTCGGCGAAGTGCAGATCGGAAAAGGAGCAAAATTCACAGCAAAGAATTTGTCGGGTCTGGATTATGCCAACATCAACCCTCTTGGCTGGACAGGTGATAAGAAAGTGGATGACCAGATCAATACTTTGCTGCATAACTACAGCATTAAGTATAACGAGGAACTCGGACGCTACAAGAGAGAGAAATTCAACATTTCTATCGGTGACGAGTTACCTGCTGGTGTGTTGAAGCTGGCTAAAGTATATCTCGCGGTTAAGCGTAAGCTGAAAGTGGGTGATAAAATGGCTGGCCGTCACGGTAATAAAGGTATCGTGGCCAAGATCGTTCGCCAGGAAGATATGCCATTCCTTGAAGATGGAACTCCTGTGGATGTTGTGTTGAATCCGTTAGGCGTGCCCAGCCGTATGAACCTCGGCCAGATATATGAGACAGTGCTTGGATGGGCTGGCCAGAAATTAGGTATCAAATTCTCTACACCTATCTTCGATGGGGCTACTACGGATGAAATCGCTTCATACTGTGAAAATGCGGGTATCCCTAAGTTTGGTCATACTTACCTGTATGATGGCGAAACAGGCGAACGCTTTCACCAGAAAGCAACAGTAGGTATCATTTATGTGATCAAACTTCACCACATGGTGGATGATAAGATGCATGCCCGTTCGATCGGACCTTACAGCTTGATCACACAGCAGCCGCTCGGTGGTAAAGCCCAGTTCGGTGGACAGCGCTTTGGTGAGATGGAAGTATGGGCACTGGAAGCATATGGTGCATCGAACATCCTGCAGGAATTATTGACCATTAAATCGGATGATATCATCGGCCGTGCAAAGACCTACGAGTCTATTGTAAAAGGTGATAACGTTCCGAGAGCCGGTGTTCCTGAATCATTCAACGTGTTGGTGCATGAGTTGCGCGGATTGGGATTGGATCTGAAGTTTGAATAAAGCTACGGGCTACTAGCTATAAGCTATTGGCTCTTCGATTTGAAAAGACATTACAATTATTAGTAACTAGCTCGCAGCTAGAAGCTAAAAGCTAAAAGCTAAACATATTATGGCTATCAAAAAAGAAAATCGTCCAAGGGCAGCGTTTTCAAGGATCACAATCGGTCTGGCTTCACCGGATACAATCCTGGAGAGAAGCTATGGCGAGGTATTAAAGCCTGAAACTATCAACTATCGTACTTACAAACCCGAGCGTGATGGTTTGTTCTGCGAAAGGATATTCGGTCCGGTGAAAGACTATGAATGTGCCTGTGGCAAATACAAGCGTATCCGGTATAAAGGCATTGTGTGCGACCGTTGCGGTGTGGAAGTAACTGAAAAGAAAGTTCGTCGTGAGAGGATGGGTCATATCAAATTAGTGGTGCCTGTCGTGCATATATGGTATTTCAAATCATTACCCAATAAGATCGGCTACCTCCTTGGAATGAGCTCCAAGAAATTAGAGACGATCATCTACTACGAAAGATTTGTAGTGATCCAGTCTGGTATCCGGGCGGACAAAGGCCAGAATTACGGCGACCTGCTGACAGAAGAAGAGTATCTGGATATACTGGATACACTTCCGAAAGATAACCAGTACCTGCCTGATGATGACCCGAACAAATTCATCGCCAAGATGGGCGCTGAAGCTGTGCATGATATGCTGGCCCGTATTGACCTCGACCAGTTGTCATTTGACCTGCGTAACGCCGCTGCGACTGAAACTTCCCAGCAACGTAAAGCAGATGCCCTGAAGCGTTTGAGTGTCGTAGAAGCTTTCCGTGATGCCAATACACGTATCACCAATCGCCCTGAATGGATGGTGATGCAATATATCCCTGTCATTCCGCCGGAACTGCGTCCGTTAGTACCGCTGGATGGCGGTCGTTTCGCTTCTTCTGACCTGAATGATCTTTATCGTCGTGTGATCATCCGTAATAACCGTTTGAAAAGATTATTGGAGATCAAGGCGCCTGAGGTGATCCTGCGTAACGAAAAACGTATGCTGCAGGAAGCCATTGACAGCTTGTTTGATAATTCAAGAAAGTCAAATGCGGTTAAAGCAGAAGGTGGTCGTGCATTGAAATCACTTTCAGACGTTCTGAAAGGAAAGCAGGGACGTTTCCGTCAGAACCTGCTGGGTAAACGTGTGGACTACTCCGGCCGTTCGGTTATCGTAGTGGGCCCTGAGCTGAAACTGCATGAGTGCGGTCTGCCGAAAGATATGGCGGCTGAGTTGTTTAAGCCATTTATCATCCGTAAACTGATCGAAAGAGGTATCGTAAAAACAGTGAAGTCTGCAAGGAAACTCGTGGACAAGAAAGAAGCTGTGGTTTGGGATATCCTCGAAAATATATTAAAGGGTCACCCGGTTATGTTAAACCGTGCCCCGACGCTGCACCGTTTGTCTATCCAGGCATTCCAGCCGAAACTGATAGAAGGTAAAGCGATACAGCTGCATCCGCTGGTAACAACAGCCTTTAACGCCGACTTCGACGGTGACCAGATGGCTGTTCACGTACCGTTGAGTAATGCTGCGGTATTGGAAGCACAATTGCTGATGCTCGCATCGCATAACATCCTGAATCCGCAAAATGGTACGCCGATCACCCTGCCTTCTCAGGACATGGTACTCGGTCTTTACTATATCACTAAAGGCAAAAAAACAACCCCGACAGAAACTGTTCGTGGCGAAGGGAAAGCTTTCTATTCAGTAGATGAGGTGTTGATCGCTTACAATGAAGGTAAAATTGATCTTCATGCATGGATCAAAGTAAAAGCTAACACCCGCAATGCGGATGGTTTGCTCGAACATAAGCTGATCGAAACTACCGTAGGCCGTGTGATCTTTAATCAGCATGTGCCTGCTGAGGTGGGTTTTGTGAATGCATTGCTGACTAAAAAGAACCTTAGGGAGATCATCGGTGATATCATCGAGATCACCAATGTTCCCAAGACGGCAAAGTTCCTGGATGATATCAAACAGCTTGGATTCCGTACAGCGTTCCAGGGCGGGTTGTCATTCAGCATCAATGATCTTATTATCCCGGATATTAAAGAAGAGTTGCTGGAAAATGCAAAAGGAGAAGTAGATGAAGTATGGGATAACTATAACATGGGTCTGATCACCAATAATGAGCGTTATAACCAGATCGTTGACATCTGGAGCCGTGTGGATACAAGGATCACGGAAACATTGATCCGTGAACTGAGTAGCGATAAACAAGGGTTCAATTCAGTTTACATGATGCTCGATTCAGGCGCCCGTGGTTCCAAGCAGCAGATCAAGCAGCTTGCTGGTATCAGGGGATTGATGGCCAAGCCAAGAAAATCAGGATCAAGCGGCTCTGAGATCATTGAGAATCCAATCCTTTCTAACTTCAAAGGCGGGCTGAACGTATTGGATTACTTTATCTCTACTCACGGTGCACGTAAAGGTCTGGCCGATACGGCCCTGAAAACAGCGGACGCCGGTTACCTGACACGTCGTTTGGTTGACGTAGCGCAGGATGTGGTGATCACAGAAGAAGATTGCGGCACATTGCGTGGTATTGCTACTTCTGCATTAAAAGATAATGAAGATATCATCGAGCCGTTAGCTGACCGTATCGAAGGTCGTACATCATTGCATGATATTTATCACCCGCTGAATGAAGAACTCATCATAGCCGGAGGGGATGAGATCACTTCTGTACTGGCAAAAAAGATCGAGGATGCCGGTATTGAAACCGTGGAGATCCGTTCAGTATTGACCTGCGAAAGCAAGAGGGGATGTTGTGTGAAATGTTACGGCAAGAACCTGGCATCAGGTATCCTGGCACAAAAAGGTGATGCTGTCGGTATCATTGCCGCACAGTCAATCGGTGAGCCGGGTACACAGTTAACACTTCGTACATTCCACGTAGGTGGTGTGGCAGGTTCTGCTGCTGTTGACTCTACCCTGTTGGCAAAATTTGACGGTACTATCCAGTTCGATGGGTTACGTTCAGTAACTACAGAGAACAATGAGGGCGATAAGATACAGGTGGTCATCGGTCGTACTGGTGAGGTGCGTATCATTGATACTAAAAATGACCGTCTGCTCATCACTAATAATATCCCTTATGGAGCTACACTGAATGTAAAAGATGGCCAGAAAGTAAGCAAGGGAGATGTGATCTGTACATGGGATCCGTTCAACAACGTAATTGTTGCTGAAATAAATGGTAGCCTGAAGTTCGAGAATGTGATCGAAGGGGTTACTTACCGGGAGGAATCCGATGAACAAACAGGCCACCGTGAGAAAGTAGTTATTGAAACCCGTGACAAGACCAAGATCCCGTCTATCGTAGTAGAAGGAAAAGAAAATAAATCATATAACCTGCCGACCGGAAGCCATATCATCCTCGATGAAGGAGAGGATGTAAAAGCAGGCCAGGTACTTGTGAAGATACCGCGTATCCTGGGCAAGCTGAGAGATATCACCGGTGGTCTGCCACGTGTAACGGAATTGTTCGAGGCAAGAAACCCAAGCAATCCTGCAGTCGTGTCTGAAATTGATGGGGTGGTTTCTATGGGAGCTATTAAACGTGGTAACCGTGAGATCATCATTGAAGCGAAGGATGGTGTACAGAAGAAATACCTCGTTCCGCTTACAAGACAGATACTGGCGCAGGATGGCGATTTTGTAAAAGCTGGCTCCCCATTATCTGACGGCCAGACATCCCCGCAGGATATCCTTTCTATACAGGGTCCATTCGCCGTACAGCAGTACGTGGTGAATGAGATACAGGAGGTGTATCGTTTGCAGGGCGTAAGGATCAATGACAAGCATATCGAGGTGATCGTTCGCCAGATGATGCGTAAAGTGAACATTGTTGACCCGGGTGATACACGTTTCCTTGAAGATGACTCTGTAGATAAATTTGAGTTTGTAGAGGAGAATGATTATGTATTTGACAAGAAAGTAGTGACCGAACCGGGTGACTCTGCTAAGCTTCGTGCCGGCCAGATCGTAAGCCTGCGTGAGGTAAGAGAGGAGAACTCTATCCTTCGCCGTCATGATCAGAAGCCTGTTGAATTCCGCGATGCCAAACCGGCTACGTCAGCACCTACCTTGCTGGGTATCACCAAAGCGTCGCTGGGTGTTCAGAGCTGGATATCGGCCGCCTCATTCCAGGAAACAACGAAAGTATTGTCATCTGCAGCCATACATGGTAAGACCGATGAGATGCTTGGATTGAAAGAGAATGTGATTACCGGGCACCCGATACCGGCTGGTACCGGTCTGCGTGAGTTTGAGAACATGATCGTGGGCAGCAAGGAAGAATATGAGTTGCTCCAGACTACAAGGGAAGCAATGGCTTACGATGAAGAAGAATAATCTGTAAAGAAATATCAATGAAGGAGCAGGGTATACCTGCTCCTTTTTTATTGAATGGTTGAATAGTCAACCGATTGTTAGTTAAGTGTTTCATAAAGTAAGGGCATTTGCTATATTTGCCCGCTTAGTCATTGTTAATTTTGTAAAAAGCGTTGCATGAAAAATGGTTTGCTGATCTGGAATGTCGTTTTAACATTGGTTGCAGGATACCTTCTTTTTAACCAGTTCTCCGCTCCAAAACATCCGGCATCCGTACAGGGGAAGGTCGCTTCAAATGATTCAACGGCCTCCGGCATGCCTTTCCGCATCGCTTATTTTGAAATGGATTCGGTAGAGAATAATTTTCAAATGGTGAAAGACGTAAAAGCGGAGATCAGCAAAAAAGAAGAAGCCATTAATATGGAATTGGACCGGATGGACAGGGCGTATAAAACCAAAGTAGGCGGGTACCAGAACCAGGCCCAGTCTATGACACAGGCAGAATCGGAGCAAGCTACACAGGACGTCATGCAGATGCAGGAAAGAATGAAAGCCACCAAGCAGTCGCTTGACCAGGATTACAACGATTTTCTGACCCGGAAAATGAAAGATGTTAAAACGAAGATCGAAGATTTTCTTAAAGAGTATAACAAGACAAAAAACTACTCCTACATCATCGTGTACGAACAGGGGTTGTTTTACTATAAGGATACTGCCTACAATATTACGGCCGATGTGATCAAAGGGCTGAACGAGATGTACTCCGGCAAAGCCAAAAAAGATTAACCAGGATACTGATTATTCTGAACGTCCTTCCCGAAAACGGAGGACGTTTTTTATTGGGCCATTCCCTGAATTGGGCTGAAATACTTATCTTGAAAGCTAAACCCCTTTGCATGGCGGAGCAAACTTCTTTCAAACCCACTTTAGGCTTATTTGACGGAACAATGATCGTAGCCGGTTCCATGATCGGTTCAGGTATTTTTATTGTCAGCGCCGATATTGCCAGGTATACCGGCAGTGCCGGATGGCTGGTGGCCGTATGGCTCATAACAGGATTTATGACACTGACAGCTGCATTAAGCTACGGTGAGTTAAGCGGCATGTTCCCAAAAGCAGGCGGGCAATATGTTTACCTGAAGGAAGCCTATAATCCGTTAATGGGCTTTCTATATGGCTGGAGTTTTTTTGCCGTCATACAAACCGCTACCATTGCGGCAGTGGGTGTCGCTTTTTCTAAATTTCTGGCTTATATGGTTCCCGAGCTGGGAAATAACTATTTTCTGTTTGATGCAGGGATCACAAAAGTGTACTCAGGCCAGTTGGTTTCGATAGTCATTATTTGTTTACTAACATATATCAATTCGAGAGGGATTAAGGAGGGGAAGTTCATTCAAACATTATTTACTTCCGCCAAGCTGTTGGCCCTTTTTGGGTTGATCGTATTTGGGTTTTTACTGGTAAAACAGAGTTTCTGGGCAGAGAACTGGAAAACCGGTTTTACGGCTATGCAGGACCTGGGAGCAAAAGATACCAGTGGCATATTGCATCCCACCAGTTGGACCAGTATCTCGGGCAGTGCATTGATGGGGGCTATTGCCGCAGCCATGGTAGGCTCTATTTTCAGCAGTGATGCCTGGAACAATGTTACATTCATTGCCGGCGAAATGAAGAACCCCAAACGTAATATTGGTTTGAGTCTATTCCTGGGTACCTTGATCGTTACCGTCATTTATGTATCGGCCAACCTGATGTACCTGAATGTAATGCCCCTGAACGAGCTGGCTTTTCCTACTGATGACAGGGTAGCCGTGGCTGCTGCCAATAAGATATTCCCTTCATTTGGTACTACACTGATCGCCATATTGATCATGGTATCTACATTCGGCTGCAATAATGGGCTGATCCTGGCAGGCGCCAGGGTGTATTATTCTATGGCCAAAGATGGTTTGTTCTTTAAACAGGTAGGCGAGCTGAATAAGGCAGCGGTGCCCCAGGTGGCTTTGTGGATACAATGTATTGTTGCTTCTATCTGGAGCCTGAGTGGTAAGTACGGGCAGTTGCTGGATATGATCTCTTTTGTTGTCGTATTGTTCTATATGCTCACTATTATCGGAATTTTTATTCTCAGGAAAAAAAGACCGGATGCAGAACGTCCCTATAAGGCCTTTGGTTATCCTGTTCTGCCCATTTTGTACATCCTGATGGGAGCGGCCTTCTGTTTATTGCTGATCATCTATAAACCAGAATTCACCTGGCCGGGATTTGTTATCGTGCTGCTCGGTGTTCCCATTTATTATATCGCCATATCTGCCCGTAAAAAATAATTCACCGATTTTTGCAGCATGGAAGATTTTAAGAAACTGTTTGATTCGTTTGGCAAGGTAAAGGTCGGGGTGATAGGTGATGTCATGCTCGATACGTATATGTGGGGTGCTGTAGAGCGGATATCTCCCGAGGCCCCGGTACCGGTCGTGACATTGCATAAAAAGAATTACCGCATTGGCGGCGCGGGAAATGTGGCACTGAATGTACAGTCACTTGGCGCACAGGTATCTGTTCTTTCTGTTATTGGTAACGATGAAGATGGCGACAGGCTGGAAAGCCTGCTGAAAGAAAATACGATCGGGACCAGTCACCTGCTCAGAAGCGACAAACGCATTACTACCAATAAAACAAGGGTCATCAGCCGTAACCAGCAGATGATGCGGCTTGATTCAGAAATTACAAAGGACCTTGATGATAAAGATGCAACCCGGTTGCTGGAAGGTATCAGGCTTTTTATTGAACAGGAGAAGCCCGCAGCGATCATATTTGAGGACTACAATAAAGGCGTACTGACGGAAACCCTGATTCGTGATGCCATTGCTTTATGTAAAAAGGCAGGTGTGCTTACCGCCGTGGATCCCAAGCGAAAGAATTTTTTCAGCTACAAAGGGGTAGATATTTTTAAACCCAACCTGAAGGAAGTAAAAGAAGGGCTTAATCTTCTTTTTGAGGATGTTCATAAGGAGTTTTTGCAGAATATACATCAAGAATTGTCGGCGCTACTTCACCATGACATTTCTTTTATTACCCTCTCAGATAAAGGCGTCTTTTATGAACAGGGAAAAAAGTCAGCGATCATTGCCTCTCATCTCCGCAATATTGCCGATGTATCCGGGGCCGGGGATACGGTGATCGCTGTAGCATCATTGGTCTATGCGGCAACAAAGAATGTTCACCTGATGGCGGAAATGGCCAATATTGCAGGCGGCCTTGTTTGTGAGGAAGTAGGAACGGTGGCCATCAATAAAGAGAAACTGCTTCATGAATGTGAACTATTACTTTCCTGATTTTTCTTTTCCATGTCTTTCATACTCTTGTCAATTATACTCTCGAAATTCACATATACGTCAAAGAATATTTTGGCAACAGCAAAAACAAGGATAAACCCTTTCCCAAAACCAAATGTGAGGAACATACTGCCGAGTATGACCGTGAACTGCTGAATAAAGATGCGTCCATAAGGCTGGAACATGACCTTCATCATGGCCCCGGTTTTATATTCTCCTGACAAGATAAAAGGGACAAAGCTGGTAGCGAAATAGCTGACGACAAACCCGGTGAGCATATAACCGATGTCTTTGTTGATGTATTCATACCAGTGAAAAAAGAAGTGCATCATACCGCTGCCTTGCGGAGTGATATTAGCCGACTGAGAAAAGATCGTGGTCTGTACCGCAGCGAATAACCCGTAATGCAATGTGAAAAAGGCCATAAAGAAAAGCCCGCTGACAGGCGTGGCGCTGCCCTCATTGTACCAAAGGTCCTTACCACGGGCCAATGTCATCACCAGCATTTTAAGCAAGGTCATAGCACCGACGATCAGGGTTTCAAGCGCATACACGATAAAGGCATCGGTGGCGCTCCAGCCGAGGAACCATACGCCATAGACAGGAATAAGGTTGGCGGCGATCAGTATGAGGTCGTTCCGGTTGAGTTTTCTTTTCAGCATGCTGGCTGGTAAAATGACTATTCATTAACAAAATAGCTAATTTCGGCAGCAGAACAAATACCCATTACCACGTATGCAGCAGTACACGATAACGATACACGGAGGGGCCGGAACGATACTGAAAGAAGATATGACGCCTGAACTGGAAACAGGATATAAACAAGGGTTAGAAGATGCACTCAATGCCGGTTTTTCATTACTGGAAAAGGGAGGTTCTGCATTGGAGGCGGTGCTTGCTGCTACAAGATCACTGGAGGATTGCATACTCTTTAATGCCGGCCGCGGATCCGTATTTGCCAATGACGGCAGCCAGGAAATGGATGCTTCCATTATGGATGGAAAAACACTGATGGCAGGAGCGGTGGCAGCCGTCCGGCATATCCGCAACCCGGTTGAGTTGGCCTATACCGTCATGACTAAAAGCCAGCATGTGCTGTTGATAGGAAAAGGGGCGGAAGATTTTGCTGCCTTGCATGGAATAAGGACGGAGCCGGATGAGTATTTCTTTTCGCCATTCCGGTATGAGCAGTGGAAAAAAATGCAGGGAACTAATGAAGCGGCATTAGATCATAATGTGAAACTGGTGGATAAAAAATTCGGAACAGTTGGTGCCGCTGCCTGTGACCGGTATGGCAATATTGCTGCCGCTACCAGTACCGGCGGTATGACGAACAAACAATGGGGCAGGGTGGGAGACAGTTCTATTATAGGAGCGGGAACGTATGCCAATAATAAGACATGTGCTATCAGTTGTACGGGGCATGGCGAGATGTTCATCCGTGCGGTGACGGCTTATGATGTCAGTTGCCTGATGGAGTACAAAGACCTTTCGCTGCAGGAGGCGATGGAAGTGGTAGTGCATGATAAACTAATGAAGATAGATGGTGAGGGTGGTATGGTGGGTGTGGATGCAAAAGGGAATGCAGCGATGGTATTTAACAGTGAGGGGATGTACAGGGGGATTAGAAGCAGCAGTGGAATATCAGATACAAAAATTTACAAGTAATATCTGGATGAACAAATACGCTATTATCGTCGCCGGGGGCACAGGAACCAGAATGGGTGGCCAACTGCCCAAGCAGTTCATGCTGGTGAAGAATAAACCGGTATTGTATTATACGCTTAAAACCTTTTTGGGATCTTATCCTGACCTGCAGGTGATATTAGTGCTGCCTGCAGACTTCACCGATATGGGACAGGAGATCATTGACGCATATTTTGATAAAGAACGTATCCGGATCACAGCAGGAGGGGATACCCGTTTTCAATCTGTCAAAAATGGACTGGCACTTATTGAGCAGGAGTCAATCGTTTTTGTGCATGACGGGGTTCGCTGCCTGCTATCTGCTGAGCTCATTCACCGTTGTTATGAAACTGCTTTATCTACCGGAAGCGCCGTACCGGTTATCACATGCAAGGATAGTGTACGTTTGCTGAAAGAAGATGGCAGCGATGCCATTGACCGCAACAGGATCATGTTGGTACAAACTCCACAAACTTTTCACAGTAAAATTCTCCTGCCTGCTTTCCAGATTGATTATAAAGATAAATTCACCGATGAAGCAACGGTAGTGGAAGCCTTTGGACTGAAAGTAACATTGGTGGAAGGGGAAGAAACAAATATAAAGATCACGAAGCCGGTTGATCTGCTGGTGGCTGAGAAGATATTGGATGAACGGAATCATAATTCAGACCTCTGACCTCTTACTTCATGCTTCCGGCCTCATTTCTTCAGCCATTTCAAATAAAAAGGCAGCCGGTTGATCTTTAATGCCGGATATACTTCGTGCTTTGCGCCGAAGCTGCTGTAAAAGAAGGCGAGGTTACGGATGTCAGAGCCTTCAAAGTCAAGCAGCATTTTTTTCCCTGCATGATCTTTAATGAATTCATCTATCAGTGCATGAGAAGCGCCGATGGTCCTGCCGTCAGGGTGATTACCGACAAGGATATAATAAGCCCTGTTATGAGAGAAAAAGAAAACACAGGAAGCGATCAGTTCATTTTTCGGTGACAGGATGCCATAGGTGGCAGCCATTTGCCGGGCATGCAGCAACCTGTACAGCTTCCTGAATCGCTCTATGTTGTCGCCTGCCTCTTCCCCGTACGACCTCATCTGCTGTATCGCCAGTTCAATGACCCTTTCTGCATCGAAACCTTTTGTTACGGTGCAGCCGATCTGTTTTGCCTTCCTGATATTCCGCCTGATATTCTCTTTATAGGAGTCATATAATTCGTCATATGACCTGCTAAGATCCAGCACGTAGTTACTTCTTTGAATAGAAAAGCCGGGAGAAGTAGTCAGAGTATTCCCGCTATTCAGGGATATTTCAATCAGTTTGTATCGGACAGGAATAGCCTGGATGAATCGGCTGACCAGGTCTTCTGAAAGACCATTCCCAAAAATACCAAGTTGTGCTGCCAGGAAGGGCTGGTACAAATAATGAAAACCATATTTCCTGTTCCAGGTAAGCGGCATGACAGCTTCATAATCGTTCAGGATGAGGGCATCCCAGTTCCTGGCCATATGGTCGAGGTAAAAGGAATAAGCGTAGATAAGGCCATTGGATGCTTTTGTTATACGATCATCCCATTTTGTTTTATCTATCTGCGAATGCGTCAGGTATTGTATGTGCTGCCGGTCGCTCATCAGAGATCCAGGTTGCGGTCAAATTTGCGGAAGCTGAAATTGGAAATATCAATAGAGAATGATATCGTTTTCAGCAGGCGGTTCTTTTTCGGCAGGGTTGACTGGATATAGTCTTTGAACACACTGCTGTACATCAGCGGCACGTAAATATTGATCGTTTCTTTCAATATAGGAATATGTAACCCCGCATCAAATAAAAAACGGTCACCGGTGGCGCCTTTCTTCCAGGGCTCTGCATAGGTGCCGATATCCACAAATACTTTCAACGGCACTTTGAAAGGAAGTAAGCTCAATGGATTCACAGAGGAAGGGATCGTCGAACTGAAATTGACAGCCATCAGCCAATCATCCGTTCTGCCTACTTTACTGGCTAAGAGATCCGTTCTTACTTTAAATGCGCCATCCCTTTCCATGATCTGCTGGCTGGCCGCTCCTTCAAATTCATTTCTCCCGATAAAATAATCACTGTAGGTATAATCTTCATACCCGTTAGCGCCGGTCATGTTCAGGTGATAACGATCGGTGGCAAACTGTTTGGTGAATGTTTTGGACCCTGTATAGAAAAATTTGCCTGCGAACAGGCGAACATTCAGGCCGCCTTCTTTGGAATAATTGAAAAAATATTTCCCGGTAAAGGCAGCTCTGACAAAATCTTTTCCCTGTTCTATCTTCAGTTCGCCCCGGTAAGGATACAGTGCCCGGTGATTCTCTGCCACAAGCAACAACTGGTTCAGTGTTCTATTCTCCCGTTCTGCTCTGAATTTATTGGTGATGGTTGTGTCGACGCCGTTTATCACGGTGTCACGGTAAAACCGCAGGCCGTCCTCACCGACCAGGTAGGTTTTGAACTGGATAAAACGTCTTAATGTGCTGCGGGGATTTTTTTCATTCAACGTCAGCCTGATGCCGGGTACTATTTTCTGAAAACGAAGAATGGTTTTGTTTCCATCTTCATCTGTAAAATCATCTGCTGTGAATAATGATCCGCTTACACCTATATCCACTTTTTTAACCGCCGCATCCGGGTAAAAACTATGATTGATAAAACCAATGCCTGCAAACTTTTTTGAACCGGTGGCATACATTGGTGCCAGCAGGAACTGGAATTTTGGCGGGGGCTGCTTGAGGTTGGTAAAGGTGAGGCCGATCATGAACTTGTCGTAACTATTCAGCCCGGCAGCCGGTAATATAGTATAAACGTTCTTTGCATGGGTATTGATGTAAGATGTAAGCGAATGTATGCCCGGCATGAAGAACACCTGCTGCCCGTGTCGTTCCTGGTTTGGCAGGATACCTCTTTTTTGCAGAAAAGAAAAAGCAGAATCAAGATCTTTTCCGGATGTTTCTTCCATTACTTTTTTCAGGTCTTCCGGCTGCGGGTGTTTAAATTGCCATTGCCGGTAGTACTCCTGCATAGCTTTAGTGAAAGCTTCATTGCCAAGCAATGACTCTAAATACCGCAGCCATTCTGCTGCTTTATAATAGGCAACCAGGTTGTAATTCGCCTCATTGAATTTTTCGGAAGAAGTATTGATCGCCTGGTCATTTTTTTCTATGGCACTTGTTTCAAACCGAAGCTTTTCAGTTTGTGGTCTTTTCCCATACTTAGCCGCATAGTATTTATCATCATAAAAAGTATTGATCCCTTCATCCATCCAGGGATACTTTCTTTCGTTGCTCGCTAAAATTCCATAGAACCAGTTATGCCCAAGCTCATGTGCAATAGTATTGTCGAGATCTTTGCTGCTTTTTTCAGGCGAGATCACAGTGATGGTGGGGTATTCCATTCCCCCGCCAAAACTTTGCGGTCCCTGCACTACGCTGGCAACGGAATAAGCATATTCTCCCACTAAATTTGAATAATGATGTAAAGCATCTTTGACATTGTTCACACTGTTCTTCCAGATATCAGCCTGTTCCGTTGTGTGGTAAGAAAACACATCAACGACGCGGCCAGAGGCCAGCAGGCAGGTATCCTGCTTCACCATAAAACGCTTATCGGCAAACCAGGCAAAGTCGTGTATATTATTTTGTTTGAACCGCAGTATCTTGATCTCTTTGGAGGAAGGCGGGTATTTGTCATACACTGTTTTGAAACTTCCGCTACGGGTCTTTATTTTCTTTTTCACCGGTTGCCATGTAAATGTTGTCCTTGATTTCAGCCAATCCTTTTCTTCTGCATTCTGCAATTCACCGGTGGCGGCTATTACATAATTGGCCGGAACAGTAATGCGTACGTCATAACTCCCGAATTCGCTGTAGAATTCTCCCTGGTCAAGGTAAGGCATCGGGTGCCAGCCATTCCTGTCATATACAGCCGGCTTCGGATACCACTGTGTCACCTGGTAACTCTGCCCATCATGACCACCACGGGAAAAATTGTAAGGAAGCTTGATGTGAAAAGCTGTGGTGATAGTGATCTTCTGGTGGGGCGGGAGAGGGGAGGGCAATACAAGCCTGATGATATCAATGTGCTCGGGATGATCTTCAGTTTTGGCAGTAACATTATTCACCTTGAAGTCGAGCCGGTTGATGTAGCCTTTCTCTTCTTTATCCGAAAAGTAAAACCGGGTATTCCCGTTTTCCAGCAACTGGTCGCTGAAAGCCGTCTTGTCATTTTTATACGCATTCGGCCAGATATGGAACCAGATAAACGTTAATGTATCCGGGGAGTTGTTGATATACTCAATCGTTTCAAAACCCCGTAACGTATGTGCGGTATCATTCAGTGATACGTCAATGGTATAATTCACTTCCTGTTGCCAGTATTGAGGGAAAGCAGTGAGCCATACGCTTTGGACTATGAGCAAGAGGATAAATACTTTTCTCACAAGGTTATTGGGTTAGTCAGAAGCCGGTCATGCCGGTTCAATTTTATCAGTCAAACTTACCTTTTTTATTCAGCAGTTCAAAGATGCGGTCCATTTTTATCCCGAGCTGAGATTCAAATTCGGCCTTCAGGTCTTCCGGGTAAGGGTGTTTGAATTTCCATTTTTCATAGTAAGCCTGTATGGCTTTGTCGAGTTTATCGGCGCCAATGGAAACCTCCATGATATACATCCAGATCGAAGTTTTTATATAAACCACCATAGCGTATTTATCTTTATCCGAAAAATCAGCAGAAGGCGTTTCGATAGCTTCTTCCATGGGTATCTCAGCCAAAGCACCGTAGATCATGGCGAAAAATTCATTCAGCGGCCTGTTCTTTACATCCTGTGGCAATGCGTTGCCAAACACACTGTTGGCTTTATACTTTTTCCCTTCATAGCGAAACTGGTAGTAGGTATTCATGCCTTCATCCATCCAGGCATGGTCCCTTTCATTGCTGCCGATGATGCCATAGAACCAGTTATGTCCTACTTCATGCGCAATGACGCCATCTAAATACTCTTCGTTGGCATCCGGGCTGGTGATGAGGGTGATCATCGGGTATTCCATACCGCCTGACATCACATTTTTCGGGCCTTCCACTGCCTGTGCCACAGGATAAGGATATTCGCCGATCCATTGCGAATAATGCCTGATGGCATCTTCTACGTAAGAAGTGCTTTTTACCCAGTTGGCATTGCCATTCTCATAGCTGTAGGTAAATACATCAATGACTTTACCGGAAGCTAACTGCGATGTGTCATAACGGATGATGAAATCTTTATCGGCAAACCAGGCAAAGTCGTGTATGTTTTCCCCTTTGTATTCAAGTGTTTTTGTTTTGGCAGAGGTACGGGATGTATATCTTGCCAGGTTTTTCTTTTCATCATTGTTGTTGGCCCCGATCTGTTTGTAGGTGGCCAGTTCTTCTTCATTCTGCAGGGTGCCTGTAGCGCCTATCACATACGAAGAAGGCACAGTGATCTTCACATCAAAGCTGCCGAACTCGCTGTAAAATTCACCCTGGTCGAGGTAGGGGATCGGGTGCCATCCTTTCCTGTCATACACCGCCGGTTTGGGATACCATTGGCAGATTATGTAGGATTGGTCTAAGTGGCCGGAGCGGGATGAGTATGTCGGTATCTTAACAAAGAAAGGAGTAGTGATCGTTGTTTTTTCTCCGGGCTGCAATGTTTTCGGTAAAATGATTTTTATGATGTCAATATTCTCTTTGTCTGGTTCTGTTCCCGCCTTTTCACCATTGACCATAAAGGCAAGGCTATCTATGTAACCTTTGTCTTTCATATCCTTCCATCTTTTTTTTCCTTCTGCTTTATCCCTGAATATCTGTTTGCCATACGCAGTATTTTCGTTTTTATACGCATTAGGCCAGAGATGGAACCAGATATGATCTAATTTGTCAGGTGAGTGGTTGATATACTCCAGGGAAAGAAAACCTTTCAGGGTATGGTCTTTGTCATTGAGAGTGACATCTATTTTATAGTTGACCTCCTGTTGCCAGTATTGGGAAGAAGATGTGAGCCATGAGTTTTGAACTATGAGTACGAACAGAATGATTCTTTTCATCAGGAGTCGTTTACTTAAAAATAAAATCTTAAGCCGGTAATCGGAAATTTTCCATCATTATTTACCTTTTCCTTTAAAAATGATCCTCAGTGTATGGATCAGTATCTTAGAATCAAGCGCCAGCGATACGTTTTCAATGTATAGGAGGTCAAATTTGCTGCGTTCGATCATTTCCTCCACATTTTCTGCATAGCCAAACTGCACCATACCCCAGCTGGTAAGGCCGGGTTTTACTTTCAGCAGGTATTTATAATAAGGGAAGCGGGCTATGATCTGGTCAATATAATATTTGCGTTCGGGGCGGGGCCCGACTAAACTCATTTCCCCGATTAGTATGTTCCAGAGCTGCGGCAGTTCATCCAACCGCCATTTACGCATTACTCTTCCCCATTTGGTAATGCGGGGGTCATTGTCTGAAGATAAAGCAGGTCCATCCTGTTCTGCATCTTTTATCATTGACCGGAACTTGTACATTTTGAAAGGCTTTCCTTTATAGCCTATTCTTTCCTGGATGAATAAAATACTGCCGGGAGAAGAGAGCCTGACCCTGATGGCAACATATATCATGAGTGGTGATAAAATAACAAAACCAAATAAGGATGTTATTACGTCCAGCAATCGTTTTGCATTCTGCTGCCAGTCGGGCATCAGCCCGGTCTTCAGGTCTATCAGCGGTGCGCCCATGATGCTGCTGGTCCTTACAGAACCCGAAAGAATATCCAGTGTACTCGGCTGGATCTTGACCTCTACATCTTTTTCGCTCAGCCTGTCTATGATCCTTTCCAGCAAGGCCTGCTCTGATTTTTCAACGGCCAGTACCACCTGGTGAATAGTATGTTGATCAATGATCTTTTCTAATTGCTCTACAGTGCCGAGTTTGGGTATCAGTTTCTGGATGCCGTTTTTGCCATGGCTGTCAGGCGTTACAAAACCTACATAATGATAACCGCCGTCATGCAGGTTTCTTTCTGTTTTTTTATAAATATCAATGGCGTTTTCCTGGCTGCCGACCATTAGTGTATTGAATATGACCTCGCCGGCAAGCAATTGTTGCTTCACTTTTCTTAACAGCAACCATCTTCCAAGAAATGTAAGCGTAAAATGAATGCCAATTAATGAGGCAAAAGTGATATACCGAAAGGAGGCAAATGGCACGGGATCATTCCATACAAATACAATAAAAAAAAGAATGCTGCCGATAACCGTGCATACAAATGTCAGCGTGAATTCGGCCAGTCTTGATTTTTTGTATAAGGAATGATAGGTGCCTGCCAAAGCATATAATATCAGCCATCCGGCTGGTACTATCAGCAGGATATAGGCCCATGACTGTAAACTAATGGGGTAGGCCCCGCTATCATGCAACAACTCACTGCGCAAAGCATAAAAACAAAGCCAGGAGGCAGCAGCCATAATGTAGTCCATGACAGCATACCAGGCAACAGGTATTTGTTTGGCCGGGTTCATTAACGGGAAATAACATTATTGCCGATCTTCTCCAATATCTGGTGGGCCACATCCATCGCCATCAGGCCATCAATTTCCGACACAATGGTCCTGGTATTATTTTCTATGGCTGATCTGAATTCTTCCAGTTCTCTTTTAATAGCATTCACTTCCGGCACCGGCGGGTTAGCTACTGCGATGGTCTTTTTGCCTGACTGGGTTTCGATATCAAACGCAAATACATTGGAGTCGGCCTGCCCTTTCAGTTTGATGATCTCGGTTTTCTTATTCAGGAAGTCAATGCCAATATAGGCGTCTTTCTGAAAGAGGCGCATCTTCCTCATTTTTTTCATCGAGATGCGACTGGAGGTAAGATTGGCTACGCAGCCATTGTGAAATTCGATACGGACATTGGCGATATCCGGGGTTTCTGTCAATACCCCTACGCCGCTGGCAGATATATTTTTTACATCGCTTTTGACGATACTTAAAATGATATCAATATCGTGGATCATCAGATCCAGTATCACACTTACTTCTGTTCCCCTTGGATTGAATTGCGCCAGCCGGTGCACCTCTATGAACATCGGGTTTAACTGAACATCCTTTACTGCTAAAAAAGCAGGGTTGAACCTTTCCACGTGGCCTACCTGGAATTTGATACCGGACTCTTCCGCAAGTTTGACCAACTGCCGGGCTTCCTCCATGGTATTGGCCAGCGGTTTTTCTACAAAAACATGCTTGCCCTTTTTGATCGCTTTTTCGCACCATTGAAAATGATAGTTGGTAGGAGCTACCACATCAATCGCATCGCAGGCATCCATCAGGGCGTCAGGATCAAGAAAACGGGCCAGTTGATATTTGTCTGATACTTCTTTGGCAATATCATCACTGGGATCATAAAACCCAACCAGTTCCACGCCGGGTATTTCTTTCCAGTTGTTCAGGTGAAATTTTCCAAGATGACCCACTCCAAAAACGCCTATCTTAAGCATCCGTATAGATTTGAGTGGTCAAAGATAATGCAGTACCGCAGCAACCTGACTTTCAAAGAGTAAATACCGGGGATATTGGGGAAAAATCCGGAAAAACTTTTGTTCGGAAGAGGGCAAATCCCCTATCTTTGCCATCCGAAAAAATTGATATTACATCAATTTTCGAGGATCGGTAGTTCAGTTGGTTAGAATGCCGCCCTGTCACGGCGGAGGTCGCGGGTTCGAGTCCCGTCCGGTCCGCAAATCAAGCTCCTTCGTTGGAGCTTTTTTGTTTTACACGCTTGAGGTTGCCCCAACTCATATCTGGGTCCGGTCCGCAAAAGCTTCGAAGAAATTCGGGGCTTTTTTATTTTACATGTTGGAGG
>JAEUVJ010000074.1 GCA_016787085.1 Chitinophagaceae bacterium
AACTGTCTTATCCATTCGAGGCGGGTTGTCCAAATCAAATTTGTAAGCGATGCTGGTAAGATGCCAGTAAATACGCAGCCGTTCTTTGAGTGAGAAATTACTGTAATCCCGCATGGCATCATCCGCCTCTTCAAAAGTCTGAATCTTGAAGGCCGTCTTGTCCATCCGGTATTTTTTGGGGGCTGCCATGGAATAAAAATAGAGAAAAACAATTACAACGGCTGTGGTGCATGTCTGTACGCACCATGGCATGAGTTGCAAAAGCACTATTCTTTCAGATTGCTTCGGCAAAGTAGCTTTTGTTTACATAACATCATCTCTCTCCGGCCTCGCAATGACGGGACTCCGAAAGATGTAGGCCCTGTAAAAACCCGGAGTGCCGTCATTGCGGGAAGTCAGCGGATAGCAATAACTGTGGTGTCGTATCACAATTCGCCGCCACTGGAAGAATAAATCAATTTCCTGTATTACTTAGAAAAGTGAATCAATTTCATTTGCCAAAGAATTAAAACTGGGAAGAGTATTCCTGATATTAAAATATAAGAAAGCAAAGTCTAAAGAATCCACTGTTCTTTTAACATTGGCTTCTTTTTTTGTATATGCTTTACCGACCAGATTATAACAGCTATGTAAATCAGCTGCTGGATTATTTCTGCCTTCCATATCATCATTAATTGGATCGAAAGCTAAATTGCTGCTTATTAAAGCCGGGGTAAGCAAGGGATCTATTCTCAAAAAATGTGAATGCTCAGATAAGAACCAGGATTCTATCTCCATAATAGCCAAAATGAAAACAGTCGGAATGGGCTGTTGAGGTGTTCCGTAATAGAGCCCTTGTCGCAATAAAAAGATATCAGCTCTACTTTCAGGAAAAACATCTCTAACACCGATTATTTTTTCATACCCGCTACTTATCAGAGACTCTCTTTGATCATCAATGTAAGACCTAATTTTACTATCACCCCCGCAGTCATAAATCAATATATAAAATCTTGTTTGGGGAATTGGTATCTGAGAATTTCCTTGAATAACTGTTATCGGAGATCTACCGCCACCTTGTATTTTCTTCAATTCAACTGCCAAGTGTTGTTGACCAAGAATCTCTGAAACGAACTTTTCAACAAAAATCCTTTCGGTTAATCCTTCAACAAAAAATGCAATCCTTCTCACTTTTCCTCACTTTCAATTTTAAATCCAGTTTTGAAAAACTCCGATGTAAAAAAATCAAAGTTATTGAGGCCCGTAAATTTAAAATCACCAAAAGCTTCGGGCGAATTTTTTTGATTATACATGTGAACTCGACCTCCCTCCCTTGATATTATTTGCCAATATTTGAGATCTGTATTATTCATTATGAACTTGTCATTCGAAGACATAATCAACTGCACACTTGTTTTCCCGGTCTTTTCAATAAGTAACTTTATTAGATTAGTTGCTCTTTCAAAGTCAAGACCTTCTCCGATATCATCAATCAGTATACACCCAGACAATTTTTCAAAATCGTAATAGACAAAATGAATAACAAGTGAAAGTGCTCTAAACATTCCATCCGACATAGCATATTGATCAGTCATCCCATTTCTATCCCTTTCTTTGATTCTAAGACCATTTATACTTGTTCCCGGAGCCGAAACTTCAACTGAAATACTTATCATTTGCCCCAAGTCAATCTCTGTAATATCAAAACCAACTCTGTTGAAATCCTCAATTATTTGACTTGTAAACCTCGTCGAATGCTTTTTAAGACCATCCTTAAAAACGGCCAACACTTTGTCTGTATCCCTTAAATTAAAATCCTTGGGTTTTGGAGAATTTGAGTCAAGAAGAGCTAACGTATTTTTTTGCTGCTCTAATGTAAACCTAAACTTTCGCACTAATGAAGCCCAATTATAAAGGCTATCTAGAAAAGGAAACTGAATCTCATCTCTCCTTCCAGACATCAATTCATCTTTCGGTATTTTAAAATCTATATTCTCCTTTGTTTTTATATTCTTAATTTGCCCAGATCCTTCACTTCCCCTTATAATATACTGCTCCCCATCAATAGACAGTCTTTCCTTTTCAACCACGCCATCCTTAATTTCAACTTCAAACTCAATAGTTCCTTGACTTAAATCAAACCGAGTGTTGTAATATCCGTTTTGAAATGTAATCTTAGGAGAGTTAAATAATAGATTAGCCAGTCCCTTGATAACATTAAGCACTCTTGTTTTACCTGACGCATTTTTTCCTACAATAAGGTTCACATTTTGTAATTCAACGCTATCTAATTCCCAATACTTAGGAGAATCTTGAAATTCTCGATATTGAAATCTTGTAAGGATCATAACTAAATTATATTAAGCAAAAGTAAAAATATTAACCAAATACCTACAATATAATTACTTATAGAGTTGAAGCCCCGGCTCATCACCGGGGCTTTAACTTTTCACTATCAACTATCAACTTTTAACTCACTCACTTCTTCCTCCCATTCGCCTTGGCCAACTCCGCTTCCTGCGCCTCATTTCTGAACACTACCGTATTATCAAACACATCCACTAGTACCGGGTGGGCCCGGTCAATATCACCGGCGAGTATCCGTTTGCTCAGTGCATTCACAATTTCCTTTTGTATCAGTCGCTTCAGCGGCCGGGCGCCAAACTGCGGGTCAAATCCCTGCTCGGCAAGGAACTCCAGCGCATAATCACTGAACTGTAATTGTATGCCGCTATCCGCCAGCAATTTCTTCAACGCACCTAACTGTATCCGCACTATGCCGGCTATCTCCTTCTTCATCAGCGGGCGGAACATGATGATCTCATCTACCCGGTTCAGGAACTCGGGGCGTATCGTCTGCCGCAGCAGGTTCATCACTTCCACTTTGGCCTTTTCCGTTACATCTTCCACGTTCTTCTCCGTCACTTTTTCAAAATGCTCCTGTATGATGTGGCTGCCAATATTGCTCGTCATAATGATGATCGTGTTCTTGAAGTTCACGACACGGCCTTTATTATCGGTCAAGCGGCCGTCATCCAGCACCTGCAGCATCACGTTCCATACATCCGGGTGTGCCTTTTCTATTTCATCCAGCAATACCACGCTGTAGGGTTTGCGGCGCACGGCTTCGGTCAGTTGCCCGCCTTCATCATACCCTACATAACCCGGAGGCGCACCCACCAGTCTTGATACGGTATATTTTTCCTGGTACTCACTCATGTCAATACGGGTCATCATGCTTTCATCATCGAACAGGTACTCGGCTAAAGCTTTTGCCAGTTCTGTTTTACCTACCCCCGTCGTACCGAGAAAGATGAAAGAACCGATCGGTTTCTTCGGATCGCTGAGCCCGGCACGGCTCCTGCGTATTGCATCGGCCACGGCCGTGATCGCTTCATCCTGCCCCACTACCCGCTCATGCAGGTGTTCTTCCAGCTTCAGTAATTTTTCTTTATCGCTCTGCAGCATCTTGCTCACCGGTATGCCTGTCATCTTCGCAATGCTTTCGGCAATATCCTCGGCATCCACTTCTTCCTTCAATAATCTTTTTTCGCTGATCGTCGCCAATTGCAGCGAATAGTCGTCAATGATCTTTTCCTGCTCTTTTATTTTCCCGTAGCGGATCTCGGCTACGAGACCATATTCTCCATTGCGCTCGGCCTGTTCTGCTTTCTGCTTCAGACTTTCGATCTCCGCTTTCGCATTCTGTACCTTCTCCACCAGTTCTTTTTCTTCCTTCCATTTTGCCTTCAGTGTATCCCGTTGCACCGCAAGGTTGGCGAGTTCGGTATTCAGTTCTTTCAGTTTCGTTTCATCATTCTCCCGTTTGATCGCTTCCCGTTCTATCTCTAGTTGCCGTATCTGTCTTTCGAGTGTGTCGAGTTCTTCCGGCATCGAATTCATTTCAAGGCGCAGCTTGGCAGCGCTTTCATCTATTAAGTCAATCGCCTTATCAGGAAGAAAACGATCCGTGATATACCGGCTTGATAATTCTACCGCGGCAATGATCGCTTCATCCTTGATAAGGACATGGTGGTGCGTTTCATACCTATCCTTCAAACCCCGAAGAATGGAGATTGCATCTTCCACGCCGGGCTCATCCACCATCACCCGCTGGAAACGGCGTTCCAGCGCTTTATCTTTTTCAAAGAATTTCTGGTATTCATTTAATGTGGTAGCGCCTACGGCACGAAGGTCGCCTTTGGCCAGTGCGGGCTTTAAGATATTCGCTGCATCCATCGCTCCTTCACCACCGCCGGCGCCCACCAGCGTATGTATCTCGTCAATGAATAAGATGATCTCGCCATCGCTGCCGCTTACTTCTTTCACCACACCTTTCAGTCTTTCTTCAAACTCCCCTTTATACTTTGCTCCGGCGATCAATAACCCCATATCCAATGCATAGATGATCTTTGATTTCAGGTTATCCGGCACGTCGCCATTCACAATACGGTGTGCAATGCCTTCGGCAATGGCTGTTTTACCTACACCAGGCTCACCCACCAATATCGGGTTGTTTTTTGTTCTGCGGGAAAGGATATGCAGTGTACGGCGTATCTCTTCATCACGCCCGATCACAGGATCGAGCTTGCCCTGGCGAGCCAGCTCGTTCAGGTTCTTTGCATATTTATTCAGCGCATTGAATTCCTGCGACTGTGTCTGCGAGGTTACGGTTTCGCCTTTGCGCAATTCTTTGATCGCAGCGATCAATCCTTTTTCGGTCAGCCCCGCATTCTTTAATAGCTTGGCCGCACTATCATTGCCCTGCACGATCGCCAACAGCAAATGCTCCGGTGTAATGAATTCATCATTGAATTGTTTCAATGCAGCGCCGGCCCTCAATACCACATTATTTGCATCCCGGCTGATCTGCTGGGCCGCATCACCTGATGCTTTGGGCAATTTGGCGATCAGTTCATCGAGTTTACTGTCCACCACGTTCACGGTCACGTTATTTTTCTTCAGCAAATAATCCACGGGTGAATCCTGCTGTTCAAGCAACGCCTTCAATACATGCTCCGTCTCGATATTCGGGCTTTGCGCATTGAAAGCAAACTGCTGGGCCTGCTGAAAGGCCTCGGCTGCTTTTATGGTAAAATTTCCTAAGTTCATATGATCAATGTGTCAATTTGATAATTTGAAAATGTGCCAATGATATTTCTGTAACCGATAGCTGTACTCCTGCTATTTTTATGCGATGCATGAAGCTTAACAGAATTACAGGCTAAGGGTACAAAAAATCAAATAACTTTAAACCCTATGCTCAAATCACAATCCAGACCGGAAATCCCCGTAACTATGTCATATAAAGTTAGTGCAACCTGTCTCAAAAGCAGTT
>JAEUVJ010000076.1 GCA_016787085.1 Chitinophagaceae bacterium
ATGGCATTCTGCGCCTATGATAGGAAGCCTGAGATTGATACTGGATGTGCCTGCCATCATTATCAACCTCCTTATCACCTATCTTGTTTACAGGGGGATTAAAGAAAGCCGCAACTTCAGCAATGCCATGGTGATTTTGAAACTCGCCATTGTTGCTTTAGTGATATTGGTAGGCGGGGCGCTGTTGTTTTCAAACGGACTGACGTTTAACTGGACGCCGGCGAACGATGAAGGAATAAAATCGTTTATGCCCAACGGGTTCACTGGTGTGATGGCGGCCGTAAGCGGTGTATTCTTTGCCTATATTGGATTTGATGCGGTAAGTGTTCTGGCAGAGGAAAGTAAGAATCCTCAGCGTGATCTTCCGAAAGGGATGATCTATTCTCTGGTCATTTGTACGATCGTTTATATTTTGCTATCGCTGGTATTGACAGGTGCTGTTCATTACAAGAATTTTGAAGGAGTAGGCGATCCGCTGGCTTTCATTTTTGAATCACAAAACCTTAATATCGGATGGATGCAACTATTGGTTTCGGTGTGTGCTGTTATTGCCATGACCAGTGTTTTACTGGTTTTCCAGATGGGACAACCCCGCATCTGGATGAGCATGAGCCGGGATGGATTATTGCCACCCGTATTCCAGAAAATACATGCCAGGTTCAAAACGCCATCCTTTGCTACCATTGTGACGGGGCTGGTGGTAGGAGTACCTATTTTATTCACGGATAAAACATTTGTACTTGACTTTACCAGTATAGCTACCCTGTTTGCCTTTGTGCTTGTTTGCGGGGGTGTGTTATTGATCCCGCGAAGGGAAAAGACAGCCGGCCGCTTCCATTTACCCTACATTAGCGGGCAGTTTATTTATCCTTTTATCATTGCTCTGTCTATATTCCTTTTTGCCAGGTACGGCAAAGGTTATTTCAGCGATGCTTTCAGTTTCGATTTTTCCGGGAATGATGAGTATGCTTCCGGTAAAGCCACCTTTATGGACCTGGCCACTCCCAAAATATCTATTATTGTTTTTTGGGGGATTTGTGTCATTCTGAGTATACTGTCCATTATAAAGAGATACTCCCTGATCCCGTTAATGGGAGTAACCACCTGTCTTTATTTGCTTACAGGCATGACTAAAAGCAACTGGGCGTGGTTCCTGGGCTGGCTGGTGCTGGGTCTTGTTATTTATTTCCTGTACGGGTATAAGAAAAGCAAACTGGCCGATGTTACTGTCTGAGAAGGGGTAAGCCCTTCCTTATCTTTGTACCATGAAATTCCAGATCGGTGATAAGGTATTGATCCTTCATTCCAATGAGGAAGGTGAGATCATTGATATCATCAATGAAAAGATGGTGATGGTAGATGTACGGGGCGTTAAGTTCCCGGCCTATATGGACCAGATAGATTTTCCTTATTTCAAACGGTTTTCTGAAAAGAAGTTGTTTCCGCCAAAGAAGGAGAAAAAATTCATTGATGAGGTGAAGAAGGAAAAGGTACAGGGGCCACGGGTAGCAGACGGGGTCTGGCTTACTTTTTTACCTGTTTTTCAGACCGACGAATTTGGCGATGAAGTGGTGGACGAACTGAAACTTCACCTTATCAATCGGACTGAAACCGCTTATCAGTTCACTTACCAGCTTGTTTATTTCGGGAAAAACGAGTTTGAACTAAAGAATACGATCAATCCCTTTGAAGATTTTTACCTGCATGATGTGGCTTTTGAAAGCATGAACGATAACCCCGTTTTTGCCTTTGAATTCTCCCTGCTGAAACCTGATAAAAAGAAGGCTGACTATTTCGAGGCTCCTTTAAAGCTCCGGGCCCGGCAGATATTCAACAAAATAGAGGAGATCAAAAAAAAGAATGAGGCCACTTTTTCGTTTAAGCTGTTCGACCAGTATCCTGACAGACCGGTAGAAGAGAGTTTTGATATGGGTAAACTGTCGGCCAGGGGCTATAAAATATATGATGCAAAGCATGCCCGTCAGCATCTGGAATCGCCCCGCAGCGTGGTGGACCTTCATATCGAAAAGCTGTCAGACGACTGGAAACATCTCAGTAATCACGAAATACTGAGCATACAGCTTAAAACCTTTGAAAAGTATTACGACCTGGCTCTTGCCCATATCCAGCCCTCACTGATCGTGATCCACGGAGTGGGAGAAGGGAGGCTCCGGGATGAGATACATGACCGCCTCCGGCTAAAGAGAGAGGTCCGGTCATTCGTTAATCAGTACGACTCCCGGTTCGGCTACGGAGCCACAGAGATATTCTTTCAATATTAACCTGGCTTTTATCCAGGGACTCACATCTTATAGACCCCCTTTTTTGGTATCCTGGCTTATAGGAAAGATGGCAGAATTCCTGGATTATTTATCATGGGCGGGAGTCCTTTTGCAGCGAGATTGCTGCGGTAAATATTCGGCACTTACGCTGTCCAGACCTCCCCAACATTTTTAGCTGGCCATTCTTTTTGCCCATCCAATCACCTTGCAGCTTTTTGCAACCACCTATTTTTTCCACATCATTTTAGCCAAACCATTTAGCCGCAGCAGGGGTAAGGTCAGATATAGTGGCCCTACTATTGGTTTTTTTTCTTACTAATATCGTTAGAAAAACAGGCATGGAGCATCAATTGTTCAGCGGCTAAATAAATTGATATGAAATTTCATATTTATTAAAAGATATTCAATTGTTTATGGTGTATATTTTAATATTAAAAGTAAAATATTTTTACATCTGGCTGCCTGTTTTTAGCTTCGTTTGAGGATTCTTGTTCTGCTCGTATTTTTTCATATATAACCGTTGATTACTATTTGATTAAAGAGATGATCTAAGATTTCTTTTTATTACTCAAAAAATATACTTTTATAGCCTCATGTGATATCCTGCTGAAAACACTGGTTCCGTAATTAATTATTCCCCTCCCACTATCCCTTTGAAGACCAGCCATCAGTATGGAGAAAGTCTTAAGCCCTCGGCTGTTTTTTAAGGAAACTATTTCAGTAAATTCGTTTCTTCTAAAACTCGCTCTGCAATTAATGAGAAAGGTCAGCTATGTAATTGCCCTGGTTTTACTGTTGCCAGCGGCCAATGAATCTTTTGGACAGGATTTTTCGAACAAGGGAAAGGACTTCTGGGTAGCCTACGGGTATCACCAAACCATGAACGGGGCAAACGGAGGCTCTCAGAATATGGTGCTCTATTTTGCGGCGGAACAAGATGCCCTTGTTAAAGTGGATATACCGGGTCTTGGCTATACACAAAGCTATACAGTGCCCGCCAACTCTGTGGTAACCTCTAACCCGATACCAAAAACCGGCGCACAGGATGCAAGACTGACCGCCACCTCCACAGCCCCTGAAAACAAGGGCATACACATTACCAGCGATAAACCCATTGTTGCATACGCCCATATTTATAATTCCAGCGTATCCGGAGCTACGATCTTGTTCCCTACCAATACCCTTGGCAGGGAATACTACTCGGTCAATTACACCAATAATTCCAACACCGGTAATGCCAATTGCTGGTTCTATGTGATCGCCGCTGACACGGGCACTACAACTGTTGAAATAACGCCGGTGGCCAATATAGTCAACACGGCTAATGGTGTTGTTTACCCGGCGGGTGTCCCGGTAACGATAAATATGCAGGAAGGCCAGGTGTATAATTTCATGGGACAATACAGCGGCTTTTCGGGGGTGGACCTTACCGGCTCCAGGGTCAGAAGTATCAGCACAGCGTCCGGCGCCTGTAAACCTATTGCTGTATTTTCCGGCAGTGGCAGGATCAATATTACCTGCAATGGAGCTTCTACCAGCGGTTCCTCAGATAACTATATGTCGCAGGCGTTTCCCAAAACTGCCTGGGGAAAGAAATACCTGACCATTCCAGCTTCCGGGGGCAATTCTTTTAATATTTACAGGATATGTGTTTCGGATCCGGCAACCGTAGTGCGTATTAACGGGGTGATAACCACCTTGCCTCTTACCGGGAATTTTTATTACGAGATAGCGGCAACGAATCAACCCCAGCTCATCGAAGCAGACCAACCTATATTGGTAGCACAGTATTTTACTTCGCAAAACCAATGCGGTAATATGACAGGTGGCCAGTTAGGCGACCCGGAAGTGATTTACCTGAGCCCGGTTGAGCAAAATATCAATAAGGTATTGTGGAATGCTACTCCCAATTTTAATATTACACAGCATTATTTCAATGTTATTATTCCCAATACAGGAACGGCGCTGACCTCGTTCCTGCTGGATGGGTTCCCGGTTGCCCCCGGATCATTCCTGGTGCATCCGCAAGACCCGGCCTATTCATACCTGGCGCAAAATGTTCTGGCGGGCCAGCATATTATTCAGTCTGATTCCGGCTTTAATGCGATTGCCTATGGTTTTGGCAATGCCGAATCGTACGGATACAATGCCGGTACCAACATCAAAGACATTTACCGTTATATATCTGTAGATAACCAGTATGCGGCGGTTGATTTTCCTGCTGCCTGTAAGGGATCTCCCTTCTCGCTGGCGATGACGTTTCCTTACCAACCCACCCAGATCATCTGGGACTTCAACGGACTGTTCCCTAACGATACAATTAACAACCCTGTATTCACATCAACAGTGGTTGTGAATGGGAGAACCTTATACAAGTATGCTTTGACCGGTACTTTTTCTGTGCCTGCACCGGGCATTTATCCGATCAGGATCATTGCACATAACCCTACCGCAGACGGGTGTAGTGGTGTGCAGGAAATTGACTACGACCTGCAGATATTTGACCTGCCCGGCGCTGATTTCAATTTTACCACAAATGGCTGTGTATCCAGCCCGGTTCTTTTCACGGACAACAGCACTAATAACAGCGGGCGGCCCATCACACAAAGACATTGGAATTTTGGCGACGGCAATACAGCAAATAATGTCGCTTCCACAAGCCATACGTATGCAGGCCCCGGTTCTTATACAGTCAAGTATAGCATCATTACGGATATAGGCTGTAAATCGGATACCATGCCCAAGACGGTGGTGTTAAATGATCCGCCGGTAGCCGGCTTTACACCGGTGGCACCTTTCTGTGCAGGTAAAACAGTTACTTTCTCTGACAACTCTTCTGTTGCCACCGGGGCTATTACCAAATGGACCTGGAATTTCGGCGACGGATCACCTGTTGTGACGGCTACTACCAATGCTCCTCAAACGCATACCTATGCCAATACCGGTCCTTATACTGTCTCATTGCAGGTAGAAACGGCATCGGGTTGTGTCAGCGGGGTCACCCAACAAATCATTACGGTTCATCCTAATCCTGTAGTGGCATTCACCCTTCCTGTAGTGTGCTTGCCTGTGGGAGCGGCACAGTTCAACAGCAATTCAACCATCAGTGACGGTACCCAGAGTCAATTCACTTATCTATGGAATTTTGGCGATGCTTCACCGAATGCAACTGTTCAGAATCCTTTACATAACTATACAGGTGTTGGACCCTACAATGTTTCGCTGACCGTTACCTCCAATAATGGATGCGCTACCATGTTGAGCCAGAATTTAGCAACCATATATGCGGAACCAAAAGCAGTTTTCCCGCTTCCTGCTGAAGTGTGCCTTGGCACAACCATGAACTTTACAGATCAAAGTACGGCAGCAGGCAGCAGTGTGACGCAGTGGTTATGGAACTTTGGAGACGCCACTACAGCCACTACACAAAACCCGTCTCATACGTATACTGCAGCAGGAACATATACCGTCACGCTTTCTGTCACTTCTGCTGTGGGATGTCAGTCGGTAAGCCCGGCTAATATTGCTACGCAAACAGTCACCGTGAATGCACTGCCCACAGCTGGTTTCAATGTTAGCTTACCGGGTTGTGTGGGACAAGGAGTAACGTTTACCAGTACGTCAGTACCGAATTCAGGCACTATTACTAAATGGACCTGGAACTATGGTGATGCGACGCCTCCTGCTGTGGCAACGAATGGCAATCCGCTGGTACATACATACTCTGCTATTAACTCATATCCGGTTACACTGCAGGTAGAAACCGATAAAGGCTGTATCAGTTCTGTTTTCCCTGTCAATGTAGTGATCAATGCCGTACCGGATGCCGGTTTTATTTCGCCTGAGATATGTGTCAGCGATAACCTGGCGCCTTTTACCGATACCTCAAAAATTTCTTCCGGCAGTATCAGCACATGGGAGTGGAATTTTGGCGATCCTAATGCCAATGCGGGCAACCCCAATATTTCAACATTGCAAAATCCCACGCATCATTATACATTACCGGGCAGTTATACAGCTCAATTAATAGCAACCAGCAATGCCGGCTGTAAGGATACAACCAATCATCCGGTGAATGTCAATGGCGCAGTGCTGGCACCGCAATTCAGCGTGGAAAATGCTGGTCCGCTTTGCAGCAATACAACGGTGAGTATCAAAGATGCTTCCACGATTGATGCAGGGAATATTTTAAGAGTGGAGATATACTGGGATGCGGCTGACCCAACCAATAAAACGGTGGACAATACACCTGCCCCCGGAAAAACATATTCTCATGCTTATCCCGAATTCGGATCACCGGCTACCCGCACCTATACAGTGCGGTACGAAGTATGGTCGGGTATCAATTGTGTGAATAGTGTGACAAGAGATATTACATTGCTGGCTACGCCACAACTGGCGTTTGGCTCTGTATTGCCAGTTTGTGATAATATACCGGCCTTCCAGCTCAGCCAGGTTCAATTGATCAATAACCTTCCGGGTTCCGGTGTATTTAGTGGTACAGGCGTTTCTTCAACAGGTATGTTTGACCCAGATGTAGCAGGAGAGGGGACACATACGATCACATACACTTATACCGGCACGAATGGATGTGTCAACAGTTCCGGACAGGATATTATTGTAAACCCGTCACCGGTAGCTGATGCGGGCCCTGATAAGTTTGTATTGGAAGGCGGCTACATTGTATTAACTCCGAAACTGGTGACCAATATACCTGTAAGCTACTCGTGGACACCGGCTACTTACCTCAACGATCCGGCCATTGCCAGTCCGCAGGCATCGCCCCCAACGGATTTTACTTATACCCTAACTGTGACATCGGATAAAGGTTGTGTAAATACAGACGAAGTATTTGTGAAGCTCCTGAAATCGCTTGTCATACCCAATATATTCAGCCCGAACGGAGACGGCGTGAATGACAGGTGGGTGATCAAATACCTCGATAGCTATCCCGGGTGTGTGATACAGATCTATAACCGGTATGGGCAATTGGTGCAGCGGTTTGTCAACTACATCTCTCCGTGGGATGGAAAGATCAACGGGCAGGATGCCCCTATCGGTACTTATTATTACGTGATTGATCCCAAGAATGGCGGAAAGCCCGTTACGGGATATGTAGATATAATTCGTTAATATGAAAAGGAAACTGTTGGTTTTGACTGGTGTGTTTATGGTCACAGTGGCGGCGGCGCAACAACGGTCGCATTACACCCAGTATATTCTGAACAACTATATACTTAATCCGGCATTGAGCGGTATTGAGAATTATACAGATGTAAAAATAAGTGTAAGGGACCAGTGGGTAGGATTGAGCGGAGCGCCCAGAACGGTCTATTTCACTGCGCATGGCCCGATAGGTAAAAAAGATTATAAAACAAGCGCTACTTCGTTCAATGTGCCGGGTGAGAACCCAAGAGGCAATTCCTACTGGGAAAGTTACACTGCATCAGAACCCCATCATGGTATCGGTATTACTGTTCTGAATGATAAGACCGGTAACTTCAACCGGTTTACCAGTTATGCTACGTATGCGTATCATCTTGGATTAAATGCAACAACCAACCTGTCAGCCGGTTTTTCTGCCGGTTTCACTATGGTAGGGCTTAATGCCAATGGAAAAGCATTTTTCGGGGATACACCATCAGACCCTGCCCTGGGTAATGCCACCAATGAACTCAACAAGATCAAACCGGATATCGGCGTGGGTCTATGGCTATATTCCAGGGATTATTTCATTGGCCTGTCGGGGCAACAGGTCGTGCCGCAGAAACTAGCCTATGCTGATGATGCCACTTTCCAGACTAAGGGCCGGCTCATTCCTCATGTATTCTTTACCGCCGGTTACCGCTTTATGCTCAATGACGATATCAATGCCATTCCCTCAGTGATGGTGAAGTATATCAGCGGAGCTTTTAAAAATGATTACCAGGCGGAAGGAAACCTGAAGGTACAATACAGGGATCTTTTATGGGTAGGGGGCAGTTACCGTCAATTCGATGGCTATGCTGCTATGGCGGGTTTTAATGTCGCCAATACTTTCAATGTCGGGTATGCCTATGATTTTACCAAAACAGACCTGCGTACTTATAGCCGGGGGACACATGAACTGATCGTCGGGTTCCTGATCGGTAACCGGTATGGAGATACTTGTCCGAGAAATGTGTGGTAAGAAAGATCAGAGATGAGCGACCTTTTTAGCTTTTACCCTTATCAGGTTGCTGATAGCTTTTTCAACTTCCTTTTTACCCTGCTCCACAGCTTTTAAACTGATATCGGTATCCGGGATACCTTTCAGGTTCTTCTCACTAAGTTCTTTCTGGAGAGCGGATAATTCGGCCAGTGCTATGGAATAGGCCTGGCGGATACTGTCTCTTTGTATTTCTACCATCGCCTTATTCAGTTCTTCATTCACTTTGTTCCATTCTATCTGGTCATAGGCTATGCGCAGCTTGTCCTGCATTCTTTCCCAGTCCACCTTGCTCATCTCTTTTTCATACTCATCTTTCAGCAGGCCTTTTTCATAGCTGGTCATTACATCGGCGATGGTTTGTTCCACCACTTTCCATTGTTTTTCTTCCAAAACCTTTCTTGAAGCATCTACCGCTTCTTTGACCTGCCGCTCCTGGTATTTGTTCAACCGGGGAAGGGCTGGCATTTCAGTAAAAGCTACATTTACAAAAGGTAATGAAAGGTTCATGTAAGGTACTGAGGCAGTATTGTTGAAATTGTAGGGCGACAAAGCAGAATGTTTTTCCTCTTCTTTATGGGCGATGCCATTCCTGGTATCTGTGGCAGGAACGGGTCTGATCTCGTTCACGATGGATGCTGCCGGTATTTCTGTTGCGGCCGTGGCAGCTTGTGCGGTACCGTTCTCATTATCTGTATAAAGGAAAAATGGTGAAGAGAGACGGGGCAGTGAGGCTACGGATTCGTTTGAGGTCGTAGAAGGCCTGCTGATGATCAGTAAAGCATTAAGCGCAATAAAGCAAAGCAGGCCTGCCATCAGCGCAGCCAGTTTATTAAAAGAGAAGATTTTTGTTTTCTGAATACCCATCATACATTCTATCCGGTGCAGCAGGTCATTCTTACTTCCGGAAGCAGCAACCGCCAGGGGCCTGGGTACGTGATTCAGTTTTTCTAATGTGAGGAGTGCCGTAGCGTAACCATAAGGATCGTATTGAAACTGCATGACCATTTCATCACAGCTTTTCTCACGTTCCCTTTCAATGATCCTGACAAAGGCTTTGACAAACGGGTTAAAGTAAAGAATGGTTTGAATAAAACGAACCACCAGGTTCAGCAGGTAATCATATCTTCTGATATGAGCTAATTCGTGAAGAATGATCGCTTCTGTTTGCTGAATGGACAAATGGCTGACAGCAGCAACCGGAAGCAGTATCACAGGTTTTAAAAAGCCAATAGTGACCGGTGAAGTTACAATACCCGAAAGCCAGATATGTACCGGCTTTTTAATTCCCATCTGCGCGGCAACATTTTTGACGAATATTCTCCAGTTGACATCTGCCTTGCTTACTTCAAACCGGCGTATTGCCTGTACGTAACGGTAATTGCGTACAAAATAAAAGACCGGGAGAACCAGTAAGAACAGGTATATCAATGAAGCGACAGGAAGCATGTCAGACAACCACTCATTCAGGGCCTGGTTATTATTTCCGTAAATGGAGATCGTGGTGATGGCGCCATTGTCGGGGGTGATGGCAAACCAAATAGATATAAAAGTATAAATGAACCAGCCAAAACCTGCTATGACGAGACCTGTAGCCAGAGTGCTTTTTTGCCCCGAGCCGGCTTTTCTGAAAACGACGCTTAGTAACTGGTAAATGACCCAGAGTAGTGCCATTTGCCAGAGGCTATTGAGCAATGCCCAGCCTGTAGCCTGCAGAAAGTTTGATGGGCCCGTCAGCATGGTTATTGTTTTTTCAGGTTATCCAGCATCGCCTGTATCTTTTCTATTTCTTCGGGACTTGCTTTGTGTTCACCAAGGGCCTGGATCACCAGCTGGGTAGGGGAGCCGCCAAACAAATTATCAATCATTTTGCTCAGCAGGTGCTTTTGTGTTTTTTCTTTATTTACGGCCGCCTGGTAAATATGGGTCCGCATGGAGTCATCTCTTTTTACCAAACCTTTTTCGTGCATGATCTGCATTAGCTTAAGTGTAGTGGTGTATCCTACATCTTTGGTCCGGGCCAGCTCTTCATGTACTTCCCTAACGGTAGCCATGCCTTTTGACCAAAGGGCCTGCAATATTTCCAATTCACTTTCAGTGGGCTTAATGGTCTTTGTGTTTGACATATAACAGATTTTTCAAAACGAATATACGACTATTTTCGTATTGGGTGCATCCGGCAACCTTATTTAATATTTTTTAACATCGGTTAACAATGTGACGCTGAACGGGAAAAAAAGTTACAGGGGTAAATGACCACCCCCAAAACCTTCCTTCGATGCCGGATTTTTTGCCCCCTTCGCAGCCGCTATCTGGCTTCGGGCAGATGCACAGCCGCAGGCCTGCATACCTGGTAATGAGTAAGATTTTGTGATTTAAAGGAGCAGCCATCCAGTTTGGCAGGGAGAGGAGAAAACATTACCCAGATACTTTCACTTCGTCTTCCGGTAGCGGCACTATTACTTCAATGACAGCGCCCTTACCGGGTGTGCTGAATATATTATAGGTGCCGCCGATCATCAGCGCCCTTTCCTTCATACCCGTAATACCGAGGGTCTTTTTTTCAGCGATGGTGTCGGGATCAAAACCTTTTCCATTGTCTTCTATCAGCAACACCAACTGGCGTCCTTCCTGCATCAGCGATATATCCACTTTGCCGGCCCCGGCATGGCGGGCCACATTGGTAAGCGATTCCTGGAAGATACGGAACAGACCTATTTTGATCTTTTGCGGAAGGTTTTCATCATTGATACCCGTAATGAAATTGGTCCTGATCGCTGTTCTTTTCTCAAAGTCCTGTGAATACCACTCCAGTGTGGCAGACAGACCAAGATCATCCAGCAAGCCGGGCCTCAGCTCAGAGGATATCTTCCGTACCGTCATCACCATGGTATTGATGGCATCGAGTACCTCGTTGATGTCATGCGCATATTTATCATTATGGACATTCAGGTTTTTACCCAGTCTTGATACATCCATTTTCAGTACCGTTAGTTGCTGGCCCAGCTCATCATGAATTTCACGGGCTACATGCAGCCGTTCATCTTCCCTTACATTCTGCAGGTGTTCTGACAACCTTCTTATTTCTTCAAATGACTTTTTTAATTTCTCTTCGGCCTGTTTCCACTTGGTCATGTCTCTGGTCACACCCAAAGCTGCGATGATATCTCCGGCTGCATTCCGGAAAGGCACGATGGATACTTCACACCAGCGCCTGGTACCTTTCAGGGCGATCATTTCAAACTCCATCAGCCCTGATTTTCCTTCAAAGGCTTCTTCGAGCATTTTCCGGGCCGTATCTTTGTAAGCTTCACCTACAACTGTCAGCAATGACTGGCCCTTTACCTGCTCTTCACTGTCCGCTTCTATCATTTGTAGTCCCGAAGTATTAATATCCATCATCCGGGCATCCGGCGTCATCAGTTTGATACATTCCGGGTCGGTATCTAAGATGGTCTTCAGCCGGTATTCACTTTCTTTCAGCGCCAGTTCTGCTTTTTTTCTTTCCGAGATATCCAGCATGGAACCGATCATGCGGTAAGGCCGCCCTTCTGCATCGCAGACCAGGTACCCCCGGTCAAGTATCTCCACTATTTCTCCGTTGGATTTTAAAAACCGGTATTCGGCGCTCCATGTTTTTTCTTTATTCGCAATGGCCTGCTGCAGGCTTTTTTTGGCTCTTTCGAGGTCGTCAGGATGCAGGCCATCATACCAGGATTCAATTCCCTGTTTTACTTTTTCCCTATCAAATTGAAAGAGGCGGTAAAAATTTTCATTCCACCACATATTGCCGCTGATGAGGTCCCAGTCCCAGATCACATCATTAGTGGCCAGTGCAATGAAGTTGAACCGGTCATTGGATCGTTGAATTTCTTCAATGGCTTTTTTCCGTTCCGTAATATCCCTTACAAAGGCAAGGAAACGGTCAGAAGCGACCAGCCGGGCAGCTATCTCCACTTCTATCAGTTGTCCGTCCTTGCGTTTCAGCCTTCTTTCGGAGGTGACCACTTTTCCGGCTGCTATCTCCTGCATTCTAAAAGGCATATCCAACAGTTCACGGGCATCGGTCAGTTCATGCACTTTCATCTGCAGCAGTTCTTCTTCGGAATACCCGGATAATTTTGAGCTGGCCGGATTTGTCACTATGATCTGACCCTGCAGGTCAGCAATAAAAATGCTGTCGCCCGCCTGCTCTACTAATGTGCGGTATTTCTGCTCACTTTCCTTTATGCGCAGTTCTGCCTTTTTTGTTTCTGTGACTTCGCGTACCAGTACGAGCACATCGTCAGGTCCTTGCGGAACATACCTGGCCTCGTAGTCATGCAACTCATTTTCAACTTCCATCTGGTAACTATGGGTGATGACATTCCGCTCGTCCAAAACTTTTTTGACATTGAGTATCATCTCAGCGCCCAGCGGGGGAGCTATGATATCCGTGATCTTTTTGCCCATGAACTGCTCCTTTGGCACCAGTGTCTTTACTTCCATCGGGTTATTATAGTCAGCAAATCTGCCTTCCCGGTCAATGACCAGCAACATATCCGGCAGCGTATTGACGATCGCTTTGTTCCTACGCTCACTTTTTTCGAGTTCGGCTGTTTTTTCCGTCACCATTTTCTGAAGCCGTGCCGGTGTTCTGCTGAGATAGATGGCAAAGGCACCTCCGATAAATGAAAGTATCAGCCCCAGTACTGCGATAGGAATGACCGATTCAACCACCTTAAAGCCATTCGCCGGGATGACAGATAATTTCCATTCACCATTAGGTACCGTTACAAATACTTCTGTGGACCGGCCCGAGGTTTTTCTTGCCGGCAAAAAGAATTCTTCATTCTTTGTATCAGGATTGAGCTTTGATATCTGGAAGTAATAACCATCGCGGCCACTGGTATCTATCCCGGCTGCTTTTAGCAGGGTAGGCATCCTGATGATCACGGCGGAGAAGCCCCAGAACTTATTATTCAGGAAGTAGGGCAATCTTCCTACTACGGCCAGCCCTCCCTGTTTCAATTCAAAAGGACCGGCAAAGAATAATTCCTTTTTTTCAATAGCCTTGAATGCTTCTTTATTGCGGGTACTGTCATTAAGAATGTCATACCCTATAGCCGATTCATTTCCTGTAAGCGGGTAAATGTACCTGATCACTCCGCCGGGTACAAGCTGCAGCGCATCCATATACCTGTTGGTTTGCAGAATGTATGCGGCAATGGAATCAAAGTTCCTCGGGATACCTTCCTTATCTATGATCAGCGTCAGCGCCTGCGTAGCGGATAAACTGTACTGAAGCGATTGCTGTAACCTGCTTTTGGCAGACATGGCCACATTCATTGCGGCTACTTTTTCATCCCGTTGCTGCATATCATAACGCAGCTTTACAAAAAAATAGCTGATGAGGGCCAGCAATGAAAAAATGAGCAGGCCGGTCATCAGGGAGTTGGTGAATAACCAGCGGCTGATAATATTGCTATTTTTATTTTTTTTCATCGGCTCTGATCGCTGAGAACAACCGGGCAGGGTGGCAGTTTAATTCAATGACAGGTTGCTTACTGAAAGCTACTTAATTTTATTTTCTGTATTCTACTGGCAGGAGAAAATATAAACGGCGGCCGGGATAACAAAAGGAGGATGGGGTATATCCCCAAAAAAATAAGCCCCCCTGTAGACACAGCGGGACTTACTGATAATGGTTCTGATTAAGTTCTTAAATATCTTTTTTCAAATATACAGTAGTCGGTTGACTATTTACAAATTTTGTTTGAGGTGCCGATATGGTTTTTTCTTCCTGTTTGGTTTGCACATGATCTGTGGATGCATTTCTATGGAAGGAAGCCAATGTTGGTGCAAGTACCAGGGATACGATGGACATCAGTTTGATCAGGATGTTCATAGACGGGCCTGAAGTATCCTTAAAAGGATCACCGACTGTGTCGCCTGTCACTGCGGCTTTATGCGGGTCGCTGCCTTTCTTGTAGGTCTGGCCGTTGATCACCACACCTGATTCAAATGATTTCTTTGCATTATCCCATGCACCGCCTGCATTGTTCTGGAACATACCCATGAGTACGCCGCTCACGGTAGCACCGGCCAGGAAACCACCTAAAGCTTCAGGACCGAGAACAAATCCGATAATGATAGGGGATACAATAGCAATAGCTCCCGGTGCGATCATTTTTTTGATCGAAGCATCAGTAGAGATCGCTACGCATTTTTCATATTCCGGTTTTCCCTTTCCTTCCATGATGCCGGGAATTTCCCTGAACTGCCGGCGCACTTCTTCCACCATCGCCATTGCAGCCTGGCCGACGGCCTGTATAGCTAATGAAGAAAATATAAAAGGTACCATCCCCCCGACAAACAACGAAGCCAGTACATCCGCTTTATAAATATCAATGCCCGACATTTTGTAGCCATTGTGATTGACCACTCCAACATACGCGGCAAACAAAGCCAGTGCTGTAAGGGCGGCTGAAGCAATCGCAAATCCTTTACCGGTAGCGGCTGTAGTATTACCTACTGCATCCAGCACATCGGTTTTTTCACGAACATCTTTTGGCAGTTCGCTCATTTCAGCAATACCACCTGCGTTGTCGGCAATAGGACCAAATGCATCAATGGCTAATTGCATAGCCGTAGTAGCCATCATACCGGCAGCAGCGATCGCTACACCATACAGGCCTGCACATTCATAAGAACCCCAGATACCGCCTGCCAGCACAAGGATCGGCAATAATGTTGATTCCATACCCACAGCAAGGCCACCGATCACATTGGTAGCATGACCTGTGCCTGATTGACGCACGATGGTATCAACCGGGCGTTTGCCCATAGCCGTATAGTATTCGGTAATGATGCTCATTAATGTTCCTACCACTAGACCAACAGCAATAGCGCCGAGCACACCCCATTTGGTAAACTCTTCATTGCGCAGGATCATGGTTTCGGGCAATATATAATAGACCAGTCCGACAGAGGCGATGGCTGTGAGTACGATCGAACCCCAGTTACCCATGTTCAGCGCTTTCTGTACATTATTGGTATTGATACCGGCTGCATCACTTACACGAACGAACCATGTACCTACAATAGAAAATAATATACCTACACCGGCGATCAGCATGGGGAGAAGGATGGGAGCAAGGCCGCCAAACTCATCCTCTGATTTGGTTTCCTGTCCCAGTACCATCGTAGCTAATACAGTGGCTACATACGAGCCGAACAGGTCGGCGCCCATACCGGCTACGTCGCCTACATTGTCTCCTACGTTATCCGCAATGGTCGCAGGGTTGCGGGGATCATCTTCCGGGATACCGGCTTCTACTTTACCTACCAGGTCAGCGCCGACATCGGCCGCTTTCGTATAAATACCACCGCCAACACGGGCAAATAAAGCAATAGATTCAGCGCCAAGTGAAAAACCGGTGAGGACCTCGATGGTCTTTACCATTTCAGGAGAGTCAACCGATGAATCGGGGGCGAAGATCATTTTTAATATGATGAACAAACCTCCAAGACCCAATACCGCCAAACCCGCCACACCGAGTCCCATCACGGAACCGCCGGTAAAAGATACTTTCAATGCTTTGGAAAGACTGGTACGGGCAGCTTCTGCCGTGCGTACGTTACTGCGTGTCGCAATACGCATACCGATATATCCTGCCGTAGCACTGAATACAGCGCCGATCACGAAGGCAATAGCAATAGACCAGTGAGAGTTGTCATTGGTAGTAGCCATGAAGCCGAGCAGGATCGCAACGATCACCACAAAGTATCCGAGTATTTTCCATTCTGCTTTCAGGAAGGCCATAGCGCCGGCAGCGATATGGTTGCTGATCTCCTTCATGCGCTCGGTGCCCGCATTTTGTTTAGAGACCCAGTTGAATTTGACAAGGGTATAAAGCAAGCCGATTACACCCATGATAGGTACGACATAGATCAATTTGTCCATAAACCAGTGATTCTCTTAATAAAAAGTTTAAAGGACGGCAAAGATAGGGGAAAACAGCCTTCTTGTCAATCTTACATGACTTTTTGTTGCCAGCTCCAAAGCCCTGATTTAGCGTCCCTTGCGACGCTCCTTTCAGGGTTCTGTATGCTGCTCATCAGGACTCTTCATTTGTTTAATTGGGTGAGCTCTGTGTGTACCTCTTTGGCTGTAGCAGTATCTTTTGGTTCGCAATCACAGTCGCAGTTCTTTGGTTTCAGGTTTTCGGTATTCTTCAGTTCCTGTTCTATACTCTTGAGTTCGGCATCGGCCTTCCTGATCTCAGCAGCATTTTTCGAATCGGCTACTGAAATGTTCATCCCGTTAATGCTGATCTGCCTGATCGCCGTGTTGAAGGCTTCCCTGGAAGACTTATTCAGCGAAACATCCATTTCCTGTTTCAATGCAGTAGTGAACTCCTGCAATGCAAAGGCGATCGTTCCTTCTGTTTCTGTCACCGCCATGATCCAGGCCCTTTCATTTTGCGGCAGCATGATCTTTCCGCTCTTCAAATCAAAGGCAAACTCTTCCTTGTTCCTGGCAGCCGGGCCGCCTTCCACATATACTTTAACCGAAGGAATGATAAGATACACCTTGATCTTTTCCCGGTATTCACCCGTGATCCGGACAAACAGTTCACTTTCTTCCACACCATTGACGTCTTTTAACAGGATATCTATATTGAACCAACCAAAAGTTTCAATAGTGAACTGGTAATATTCGGCTCCGTAATACTGTGGTGAAACCCTTTCGTCAAAGTCAACGGGCGGGGGAGGGCCTATAGGTTCATTAGTTGCGGGAGGAGATGCGGGTTCTTTCTTTTCTATCACAAGACTTCCATTGTTTGCTTTCAGGTTTTGCTTTCTGGCTTTTGCTGTTTCTTTCATCTCTTCAAGCCGATATTGTATTTCCCAATAGCGACTGCAGCTATCAATACAGCCGTTCAGATAAGCATGTGAGGGAAGCAGTAAGTTGTTTTTATCGCTTTCGTTTTGTACGTAGCGGTAAATGTCGTCGAGATCATTATCAGAAAGATCGGGGAAAAGTGTTCCTAAGCTCCCAAACCTTTTTTTCAAATTATAAGAATACAGGTCACATGCGTCTGAACTCGCATGGTCGAGATAATGGTAATGATATTTTCTTAAAATCAATTCTTCGCCGGTAAAGCGCTTTAGAAAATGTGCCAGGTCCGGTCCCGCCAGATCTTTCCCGATCGCATGGCAATTGGCACATTTGCTCTGAAACAGTTGTTGTCCTCTTTGTATACTGCTTAGCTGCTTATTCCCCGGTAATGCTACTGGTTCCGTCCAGTTGATATTTCCATTCTTGTCCTTTTGTCCTTTGAATAACTGCATACCTTCTGCCAGGTAATCAGTGGGCAGCGCTACTTTGATCGCCTGCGTGATCTTTACATCCTGGCCACCTTTGGCGTTTATATAGATCATCCCGCCACTGGAGAGAGGTTTACCATTGGCTTGCGTTACCATGCCTCCCTGTATCATTTGTTTTAAAGAATATGCTTCTTTTATTTCGAGGGTGACGGTATTGCCATTGGCTGCCAGCGATCCTTTCGGTATCTTCAGCAAGGCGCCGTTCTTTGTGACCAGCACTGTGTCCTTTGTGATATCAATCGTATATTCCTGTAACGGAAGATTATCAGTGTTCAGTGTCTTATTGGAAGAGGGAGGAGTGCAACTAAGAAAAAATACGAACGCAAACAGGATAAGGGTCCATGCATATTTCATAAACAGTATTTGAGTATATACAGATGCTGTTGATACCATTTTTCATACAATAGTAACCCTCCATGCCTCATTATTTTTTTTGAGTGGAAAGAAAAGCACCCGCAAGATTCTCTATAATATCACTTGCCACCATCGCTTCCTGCGATAGTTTTTCTGCAACTATATCGCCGGCAAGACCGTGCAGATAAACGCCGAGAATGGCTGCTTCCACGGAACTGTATCCCTGCGCCAGCAGACCTGTTAATATACCTGTGAGTACGTCGCCGCTGCCGCCGGTGGCCATGCCGGCATTGCCGGTAGAATTGAAAAATCCTTTGCCGTCTGTTGTGGCGATCAGTGTATGATGTCCCTTCAGCACAATGATCAGTTTTAGCTCTTTTGCTTTTTGCAGGGCTAGTTGTATGCGGGCAAAATCATCCGTCGTTTCGCCAAATAATCTTTCGAACTCTTTAGGATGCGGCGTAAGTACAGAACCTGCCGGTATCAATTGCAGCAGATCTTTTTGCGATGCAATAATGTTCAATGCATCGGCATCTACTATCACCGGGTGGCGGTAAGTACCCAGCACTTCCCTTATCATCATTTTGGTTTCTGCAGCCATGCCGATGCCGGGGCCGATCCCTATCGCTTCAAACTGCGTCAGGTCAGTTTCTACTTTTGTAATGGAAGCCAGGCTTACATCCGCCATCACCATCGCTTCCGGAACAGCGCTTTGCATGATGTCATACCCATTCCTTGGTATATGACAGGTAAGCAGGCCGATGCCGCTTCGCATACAGGCTTTGGCGGCTAATACTGCAGCGCCCATTTTGCCATAGCTGCCTGCTATCAATAACCCATGACCGAAATTCCCTTTGTGGGCAAAACGTTTCCGGGGTTTATGAATGGCGGTGACCGTTTCTTTATTCACCCATTCATAGGTGCCGGATGCATGGTGATAGAATGCTTCATGTAATCCTATATCGAGAATATGCAGTTGGCCGGTGTACCCGGCATTTTCCGCAACGAGGAACGCCGGCTTCAGGCATTGAAAGCTCAATGTATGATCAGCACACACAATACTGTTCCCTTTCGATGAACGGTCCACGAACATGCCGCTGGGAATATCAATGGAAATCACTTTACAGCCACTGTTGTTGATATGCTCTACCAGTTCGGCGGTTACGCCTTCCAGCTTCCTGTTGAGCCCCGAGCCAAACAAGGCATCAATGATCACCTCATTTTTTTCTAAGGAATGAAAATTGTCTTTTGACTGGATAAAGCGGATGTCTGCGCCTTCGGCCTGGTGCAGTCGTGCGAGGTTGGATTGAAAATCGTCAGTGCCTTTGTGGCCAAACTCCAGTATGCATACAGTGACCGGGTAATTCTTTCGTGCCAGCATTCTTGCAATGGCCAGCCCGTCGCCACCATTATTGCCTTTACCACAGAATATGGTATAATGAATATCTCCGCGGATATGTTCCTCAAGCCATTCCACACACTTTCCTGCAGCTCTTTCCATCAGGTCAATAGAAGAGACCGGCTCATGCTGAATGGTATATTGATCCCAGAGGCGGATATCCTCCGCATTGAGGATTTTCATTACCCAAACTTATCCCTTATTCTTTACTTGCGGGCTATAGCGGGGGTTGATTTTTGCAGGGAAGCAGGTTTACGGGATGATTCAGTTATTTCCGTATCCTCTTCATCGCGGTCGCCATCCTGCAGGTAGTCGCCGAAGATATCATACGATTTACGGGCATCGCTGTATATCCGGCTGTTGAATTTATTGCCGAGTACAATGATGGTTACTTTTTCATCGGTCAGCCGGGCAAAGGCGGCATTGAACCCGTGCCAGCGGCCGTTATGATAGATCACTTTTTTGCCATTGGAGAGCATCAATAAGCGCCACCCAAGTCCGTAATTGTGCACCGAAGGCCTTTCATTACTATAGGGTGTAAAAGCAGAATCGAGCAATGGCCGGCTGATGATCTGGTCTGTATAAAAAGCCTGGTCCCATTTCAACAGGTCTCTTGGAGTGGTATAGATATTTTTATCGCCGTAAGTGCCTTCCAGGTGATCATTATCCCATACGGCGCCATTGGCTTTATAAGAAACAATGACATCCGGGTTCTCTTTTACGGAATACACAAAAGTATGTTTCATGCCAAGCGGCTCAAAGTATTTTGTTTTCATGTAATCAGGAAATGACAGTCCGCTTACTTTTTCAATGATCAGCGCCAGCAACACATAATTGGTATTGCTGTAATTGAAACGCCTGCCGGGAGTAAAACTTCTGTTGGGCTTTTTGGTCAGCATATAATCGAGTACATCCTGGTTGGTCACCTGTTTATTCTTCCATTCCTCTTTCGGCATGAAGTAAACGTAATTAGGCAGCCCGCTTCGATGGCATAACAACATCTGCACACTGACACCGGGATAGGGGAAACCCGGAAAGAATCTTTCCAACTGGTCGTTCAATGAGATGAGGCCATCCTGTGCCATCCTGAGTATGGCCATGCCGGTAAATGTTTTGCCTGACGAGGCAATATGTGTAGCCGTACTGTCGGTAAAAACGTCTTTTGCTTTAGCATTGGCATAGCCAGAATAGTTTTCATAAATGATATTTCCCTCTTTGGCTACCAGGATGCCGCCGCTGAAACCTCTTGCCAACAGGCCTGTTTCAAAAAAGCGGGACACTTCCCTGAAGTAGTGACGGAAGACCTTTTTATCAAGTTGTACCGGGGTAGGGGGGTAGTAATCGAGCGAATCGTCTTTCGGAATAGTGACACCGTTGCCGGATGAGGAAGTACATCCCCAGCCAATAAGGGCAACAGTAAATAGCCGCATCAGGGTTTTCATGGATGGAAGTGATTTAGGTGATACTGACAAATATAACGCAATCATAAATAGTTTGGTATCAGATGACTTATTTATCAGCCGTAATAATGATATTTGCAGCATGAGCAATACCGAAAAAACGAGTTATCCCAAAGAAAAAATACGTATACTCTTCCTCGAAAATATCAGTGACGCGGCCGTAAAAAACTTCCGTCAGCATCAGTACTCCAATGTAGAGAAGATCACGAAGGCCCTGACAGAAGAAGAACTCATCAAAGAGATCAAAGATGTCCACATTCTTGGTATCCGGTCAAAGACGCAGATCACCAAAAATGTGCTGGATGCTGCCAAAAAGCTCCAGGCCATTGGTTGTTTTTGCATCGGCGTGAACCAGGTGAACCTGAAAGCAGCTACAAAGAACGGTGTGGTGGTATTCAATGCGCCTTATTCCAATACCCGGTCGGTGGCCGAATTGGTGATAGGTCTTGCCATCATGCTGATCCGCCGCATACCCGACAAGAATAAAGCGGCCCATGAAGGTATCTGGATGAAGGATGCCAAAGGCAGTTATGAGCTCCGGGGAAAAACACTTGGTATTATCGGCTATGGCAATATCGGTTCGCAGGTTAGTGTGTTAGCTGAATCACTGGGTATGAAAGTGCTGTTCTATGATGTGGAAACCAAATTGCCGCTGGGCAATGCGGTGGACGGAAAATCATTGAAGGAGGTGTTAGGAAAAGCAGATGTGGTGACTTTACACGTACCCGAAACATCGCAGACAAAAAACCTGATCAATAAAAGCAACCTGAAGTACTTTAAAAAGGGTTCCATACTGATCAACTACGCAAGGGGAGAAGTAGTGGACCTGGATGCACTGCGCAAATTCATCGTGGAGGGTCATATCGGCGGCGCTGCGATAGACGTATTTCCCTGGGAGCCGGAAAAGAACGGCGACCGTTTTCAATCGCCTTTGCAGGATCTCCCGAATGTGATACTAACGCCACATATCGGCGGCAGTACCGAAGAAGCACAGCAGAATATCGGCGAAGACGTCAGTGTGAAATTGTTCAACTACCTGGAGAAGGGCATCACTTTTGGCTCGCATACGGTGCCTGCATTATCATTGCCCCCGCAAGAAGGATCGCATAGGATATTGCATATTCACAACAACGTACCGGGTGTGCTCTCCGCCATCAATACGCAGTTATCCAAACATAACATCAATATCCTCGCCCAGTATTTAAAGACCAATGAGGAGATCGGCTATGTGGTGCTGGATGTAGACAAAAAATTATCGGCACAGGCTTTCCAATTATTGAAGGAAGTAAAAGAGACGATCAAGGTGAGGATGCTGTACTAAACATATCATATAGAATTCGATATAAGTCCCGGCAAATCCACCGGGATTTTTTTATTGCACAATTATTTTAAATTTTCAAAAATTATTGAAAATTGTGTAAGTTTGTGTTGTCAAAACAGATCGGATATGAAAGTCGTAATAGTCGGTGCAGGTTTCGGAGGACTGAGATTGGCCCGCAAACTCAACAACAAACCCGGTTTCGAGGTGGTACTCGTTGACCGGTTCAATTATCACCAGTTCCAGCCATTATTTTACCAGGTAGCCACAGCCGGGCTGGATGCCAGCAATATTTCGTTCCCGCTCAGAAAGGTGTTTCAGAAAAGCAAGAATGTGCGGATACGGCTGGCGGAACTGCAGCAGATCGTTCCGGAAGCAAATAAGATCATCACAGATGCAGAAGAGATCAGCTATGATGCGCTGGTACTGGCCACAGGGGCCGATACCAATTTCTTCGGTAATGAGAGACTGGCAGCGAATGCTTTCCCGATGAAATCAACCGTGGAAGCTTTACAACTGCGTTATCGCATTTTGCATAACCTGGAAGAGTCATTGACGATACAAGATGAAGCGGAACTGCAGCGAAGAATGAATATTGTAGTCGTGGGCGGCGGTCCGACGGGTGTAGAAGTGTCCGGGGCACTGGCGGAAATGAAGAAATACATTTTACCGAAAGAATACCCGGAGTTAGATTTTTCCCAAATGAATATCTACCTGCTCGAAGGAACCGGGAAGACATTGGGAGCCATGAGTGAGAAGTCATCCGTTCATTCAAAGAAATACCTGGAAAGGCTGGGGGTAAAAGTGATGACAAATACACTGGTAAAAGATTTTGATGGCAAGATCGTCAGCCTGCAGGATGGGAATACCATCTCTACGAACACGGTGATATGGGCGGCGGGTATCAAAGGAAATGTACCGGAAGGAGTAGACAAAAGCTTAATTGTTCGCGGCAATCGCATCAAAGCAGACAGGCAATGCCGTATCGAAGGGCATACCAATATATATGCTATCGGCGACCTGGCGTATATGGAAACGCCCAAATACCCGAATGGCCATCCGCAGGTGGCGCCGGTGGCGATGCAGCAGGCGGATACGATAGCGGAGAATTTAAAACGTATAGAGAGAAAGTCCACGCAGTTCTATGAGTTCGAGTATTATGACAAAGGCTCCATGGCGACAGTGGGCCGCAATCTCGCTGTAGTGGATATCCCCAAACCGAAACTGCATTTCGGCGGTTTCCTGGCGTGGATGATCTGGATGGGGCTGCACCTGATGCTGATACTGGGCGTGAAGAACCGATTCTTTGTTTTTTGCAACTGGCTGTATAATTATGTGACGTATGATCAGAACCTGCGGCTGATATTTAAAGAATTTAATAAGCCGGAGAAGAAATAGAAAACTTTTACCGCAAAGACACAAAGTTCAACGCAAAGAAAATAAGAAGTACGCTACTGGTTTATTTCTTTTCGTTCTTTGCTTTACTCAGCGCCTTTGCGGTTAGTTTTCTAAGAAAGTTCTTTCAGTATCTTTTTAGCTCTTGAGCGGAAGGCTGCTGATTCCTGGTCCCAGCGTTCTTCAATGATCGTTCTTATTTCATTCCGTATGTCCGGGTATTGGCGGGAGAGATTTTGAAGGACCGTTAAGGAAAATGCCTTGACCGCTGCTTTTTCTTTGGGATCGGTGATGTAATCAAAACAGATGTTCATTACTTCCCCGTGAAGCTTTTTGGGGATGTCTGTATCTTGGAGAATGCGGATCGTATTGCGTTTAACGGCATCATGCAGGTGGGGTTGATGCAGGTTCTTTACCAGTTTGGTAAAATGTTTCCGGATCAGTTCAGGGTGTTGCTGCACACAATAGCTAAGCGGCCAGGCTGCCCGCTGGATCACCCGGTATTCATCATTGATGAAGAGATAGAACAATTCGTCAAATCGTTTTTGGTCAGCGCCGATCCATTTCACGATCTTATCTTTTTGTGCACTGGAATGTTCCTTTAATATTTCATCCCGGAGTTTCATTGCAGATCATTATCTATGTGTATTCTATGTTTCTATTGTGCCTATTGTGGTTGGTTAAGTTACCACATAGGCACATAGCTGTCACATAGCTTTATCGGATTAACTTTAGTGTAAAATAAAAGATAAAGTACAATGCTGAAAAAATATCTGCTCGCCGGTATGATAGCAGGACTGTTGTTCTCCTGCAATGGAAAGCAGCCAGACGCAGTGGTGATACAAACCGATTTTGGTGAGAAGGATGGGGCTGTATCCGCCATGAAAGGCGTGGCTTATGAAGTTGACCCGGCTTTGCCTTTGTTCGACCTGACGCATGAGATACCGGCCTACAATATATGGGAAGCGGCGTACCGGCTGGAGCAGACCTTACCATACTGGCCGGCAGGAACTGTTTTTGTTTCGGTGGTGGATCCCGGCGTGGGTACCGAAAGGAAATCTATTGTAGCAAAGACGAAAAGTGGGCATTATATCGTTACCCCGGATAATGGTACGCTGACACTGGTAGCCGCTTCGCAGGGAATTGAAGCCGTAAGGGAGATTGATGAAACCATTAACCGCCGGGAAGGCTCAGAAAGATCACATACGTTTTATGGACGGGATGTGTATGTATTTACAGCCGCCAGGCTTGCTGCCAAAAAAATTTCTTTTGAGCAAATAGGAGCTGAACTCAAGCCGCCCGTTGTACTGATTCCGTTTCAGCAACCTGAGCTGGCTGAGAATTCAATATCCGGCAACATTCCCGTGCTGGATATCCAATACGGCAACGTCTGGACGAATATCCCGGATTCATTTGTTACCAAAGCCGGCATTCAGACCGGCGATACAATAGATATACAGATCGTTTTCAAAGATTCCGTGGTTTGTTCGGTTCGTGTGCCTTTCGTAAAATCTTTCGGCGATGTGCCTGAAGGGAATTCGCTGGCGTATATCAACAGCCTGCTCAATCTTTCCTTTGCGATCAATATGGGAAGCTTTGCTGAGCGGTACGGTATTAAAAGCGGGCCTGGCTGGTCGGTGACTGTCCGGGCAAAGCTATGAAATGTTTTCCTATAATTTACATTATGTTAAGTCACATTCTCAGAAAGAAAATACGGGGTGTGGCGTGAGAACTTGGAAATCTCATATTGGGATGGTTTTGCGTATCTTAAGGGGGTAAATATGTTTCTTTCCTACGATGAATTGTTTTTGTCTTAAAAAACTGTTTTCTTTATAGGATTACAATACAAAATGCCACCAGCCAAAAAACAACAAACAGGCTTTATTGACCTTCGTAAAGAAGTATTGATACAGGTTGACGGAGCTGATGAGAAACTACATGTTTTGGATTGGGAAATTCTAAAGAACCTTTGTGATAACTTTCAAAAATTGATCCACAAGCTCACAAAATATTCACTTGAAAAGGAATCTATTCCTTTAGATCAACTTCGGGTTCAGTTCATCGGTTTTTATCCAGGCTCAGCTGTCCCGGCGATTAGAATTGCTGAGGCCCCCAACCTATTATTCCCAACTGAACACTTATATAAATCTCTTAATGGCGATTTCAATTATGTAGTCGCTTGTGTTGACAAAGGTAATTTTCAAGCAATTGCTGATCGTTACAATGAACCGAATGTAAAAAATGATATTGTAGGCACTGTATATGACTTTACAAATTCTGCTGGCACAAAACCATTAAACTTTGTAAAGCGGGTTGATGGAAAAAACAAGTTTACAAAACTTGCTACTATTCGACACATGAGTCCAAAGCAAAGGAGTATGCTGGTGGTACCTGAATTAACAACAACAATACATATAGCAGATACTAAAGATGTCGAAGCAGTTGGAAAATTTATCTTAAAAACTACCCCATCTGGAAGAAAACAGAAAAAAGAAGTGCAGCTTTACACTCAAAAGGAAGCCGTGTTGTCTTTGAGGTTTGATAGTATTGAAGCTAACAATAGAATCTATATTCTGCGAAACGAGGTGTACTTCTCTATTACCGAGGATAAGAAATCACATCATGTAACTATAGAAAATCCATCCCTTGACATTTATGCAACTGGCGAAGACCTAAAAGCAGCCGAACTTGATATGTATGAGCAATTTGATTATACCTATCAAAGACTAAATGACATCCCAGATGATAAACTAAGCAACCACCTCTTAACCGCTAAAAGATATATCAACCTTTTAGTGGAAACAGTAAAACGAACTTAATGGCGGCACTTAATGGGAAAGAAACTAGACAAAGTTTATTGAGTAAAGGATTTGTTGAAGGCCCGGGCGACCATCATTTCTTTGAGTTTTGGCATGAAGGTACGTTTATTACAAGAACACGGACTAGCAGAAACGATCAATTAATCCATGATGGATTAATAAGCGCCATGAGTAAACAGTGTAAAGTGAGTTCATCATTCTTTAAAGAGTTTGCACGTTGCACAAAGAGCAAAGATGATTACGTGGCTGAATTGAAGAGAAATAGTGTAATTACACAACCACCACCAGAAGAGGCAAAAAAGAAAGACACCTCTGAAACAAAAGGCAAGAAAAAAAAGTGAATCACTCGCCGATGGCTCGTATGAGGTCGGCGTTGCCTCCCACCCCGTATTACTGTTCTTCGACACAGACCCGCTGCGCTCGTCTGTACAAATTTTCCTGTACATAAAATAAAAGCCGCCCTCCCGAGCGGCTTTACTGTTTATTTAAAAAGTCTTTTTACTTGATCGTATCATATGCATCATTCCACTTCTTCTCTTCGGCGGCAAATTTAGCAGCATCAGCGGTTTTCTTCTCCCGGTTGGCCCTTATCTTTTTGTTCATATAAATATCGCCGAGATAGCCTACCACTTTTTTGTATTGCTGTTTGTCGTGGCCGGTCAGTTTTTCTTTTTTGGCAAAGATGGCGGCAGCTTTTTCATACGGTTCACGGGCTTTGTCCAATGCCTCACCGTATGCGTTGTCCAATGCATCTCTTTTCGCAATATCTTCTTTAGAGGCGGCAACACCGGGTTTGGTGCGGGTCTTCATGGCGGCTGCATGCTCTGTCCTGGCGTCGTTGGCTTTGATGGATTTGTTCACGAAATGATCGCCGATATAGATGAACGGCATCTCATCTCCCGCCTTCAGTTCGGCTGCTTTGGTGAAGGTCTGGATCATCTTGGATTCCCATTCGGCTGCATTGGCAGGCTGCACGGCCCCTTCATGGCGGGAGTTCAGCGTATCATAGATCAGTTCTCCCAGCAGGCGCACGGCTTTGTAATTGGTAGGGTCGCCTGCGATGGTAGATTCCAGCGACGATAATTTTTTATTGAAATCTTCTTCAAGGCCAACGGCAAAATCCACTTTATCATATTTGAAGAATTCGCTTTCCGGGTACAGTTCGGCACCGGTGGCTTTGTATTTTTCAAAATTGGCCATATCTTTTTTCAGGAAATGATGGTTAACGAGCAGGCGATAGATACTTTCGAAGCCATCTCCTTTTGCTTTTATATCGGCAAGGCGGACATAGTATTTCACAGCCTCCTCTTTTGAACCAGCATTCTCTGCCAGTATACCGGCCAGGAGCAACGCATTGGTATCAACCGGTACGCTGAGGAACTTCTTTTCTATCAGCAGGTCAGAATACTCCACAACTTTTTTGAATTTTTCAAAGCCTGTCTGGTAGCTTTTGGTCTCGTAGTCTTTGTAGCCGGCAGAAAAAAAGCCTGAGTAAATATTGATCGGTGCATTCTGGTAGGCCGCATCTTTCAGCAATGCCATGGTCGGGTCCATTTCTTTGAATTTCTTAAAAGCGGCGTCTGCATCAGTGAGCATTTGTGCCCCTTCGGGAGTGGCCTTCACAGCAGCGTCAGAAGCAAGACCCGAATAGATAGCTGCTTTGAGGATATAGGCTTCCGGTTTTGCAGTAAACTTGGCATTACCCATCTGTTTATCGAGATCTTCCTTGGCTTTTTTGTACTGCTGGAGGATCATGAAGTTTTTAATAGACTCATAGTTCTGGGCCTGTACAGAAACGACAAGCGCCAGTATTGCAACAAATAAAAAGATCTTTTTCATGTGCATCGTTATTATTGAATTATAATTAAGCCTTAACGTGGCCGGGTTTACATTGATCATTCAGGACTCTGTTCAGATGCTGTTCCGCTGTTATCCGTTGCATTATCCCCGTTATTCTCCGGAGGCGCTTCTGACGTATTGTCTGCAGGTTTTTCCGCTGAATGCCCGTTGCCATTCCCGTTCTCGTCATCATGTTTTTCGTCCAGGCGGCTGATAGCGGCTATCTCATCACCCTCATCGAGGCGGATCAGTTTGACCCCCTGTGTGGCCCTTCCCTGCTCACTGATATCAGAAACCTTCATGCGGATGGTCACCCCGCTCTTGCAGGTGATCATCAGGTCTTCTTTTTCTAAAACGGCCAGTATGCCAACGAGTTTTCCTGTTTTTTCTGTTACGTTGATGGTCTTCACGCCTTTTCCGCCGCGGTTGGTAAAACGGTATTCATCCACGGGTGTCCTTTTACCAAATCCCTGCTCACTTACCACCAGCACTGTTCTGGATGCGTCCGTTTCCGGGTTTACACAGATCATGCCTACCACTTCATCGCCATTCTCATCCACTTCTATACCGGCTACGCCGATAGCTCCTCTCCCGGTTGCTCTTACTTTTTCTTCGGAGAAACGGATGGCACGGCCGCTCTTCACCGCCATCATGATCTCGCTTTTACCATCGGTCATTTTGGCTTCGAGCAATTCATCGCCTTCATTGATGGTGATGGCAATTACGCCGGTCTGTCTTGGACGGCTGAAATCCACCAGCTCTGTTTTTTTGATGATGCCTTTCTTGGTGCAGAGAACGATATTATGTGAGTTGACGAATTCTTCATCTTTCAGATCCTTCACATCAATCACTGCCCTTACTTTATCATCCGGGGGCAACTGCATCAGGTTCTGTATCGCCCTGCCTTTGCCGGTCTTCTCCCCTTCCGGTATCTCATATACATTCAGCCAGAAGCATCTTCCCTTTTCTGTAAAAATTAAAAGCGTATGATGCGTAGAGGCTACAAATAAATGCTCGATATAATCTTCTTCACGGGTGCGGCCACCTATCACTCCCCTTCCTCCCCTGCGCTGGGCACGATACTCATCCGAAGACGTTCTTTTCACATATCCTAAATGAGAAATGGTGATCACCACATCTTCTTCTTTGATCAGGTCCTTTATCTTGACCTCATTGTCCAGGTAAGTGATCTCGGTCTTACGGGCGTCACCGAATTTTTCTTTGATCTCCAGTAATTCCTTTTTGATCACATCATACCGCATGCCTTCATTGGCCAGCAGTTCTTTCAGGTGGGTGATCAGTTTCATTAGCTCATCATACTCTTCTTTGATCTTTTCCCTTTCCATACCGGTCAGGCGCTGCAGGCGCAATTCAAGAATGGCTTTGGCCTGTATCTCATCAAGTCCCCATCCAGCATTGATCAGGTTATCTTTTGCCATATCGGGGGTAGCGGATGCACGGATCAGTGCAATGACCTCATCCAGGTGATCCAATGCGATCAGGTAACCTTGTAAAATATGGGCTCTTTTCTCTGCTTCTCTTAATTCAAACTGCGTACGGCGGACCACCACTTCATGACGGAACTCTACGAATTCGCTGATCATTTCTTTCAGGTTCAGCGTTCTTGGCCTTCCTTTTACAATGGCCACATTGTTGATGCCATAGGAAGTCTGCAGTTCGGTATGCTTATAAAGCTGGTTGATGATCACATTCGCCACGCCATCCCTTTTCAGGTCAATGACTATCCGGGTTCCTTCTTTTTCGTTGGATTCATTATTGACATGGGCGATACCTTCGATCACTTTATCATTTACCAGTTCACCGATGCGATTGGTGAGGGCATCCCTGTTTACCTGGTAAGGTACTTCTGTAATAATGATCTGCTCCCGTCCGCTTGGCTTGGCGTCCATGTGCAGTTTACCACGAATGACCACACGGCCACGGCCAAAATGCATGGCGGCCTTCACTCCTTCCATACCGTATATGATACCACCGGTAGGAAAGTCAGGCGCTTTTACATGCTGCATCAGTTCTTCAATACTGATATCCCGCTTGCCAATATAGGCGATACATCCATCAATGGTTTCCGACAGGTTATGCGGCATCATATTCGTGGCCATACCCACGGCGATACCGCTGCTACCGTTCACCAGTAATTGCGGAACCCTTGTCGGAAGAATGGTTGGTTCTTTCCGGGAGTCATCATAGTTCAACTGAAAGTCAACCGTATCCTTGTCAATATCATCCAGCATGTGCTCGGCCAGTTTTTGCAGCCTTGCTTCTGTATATCGCATGGCTGCCGGGCCGTCACCATCCTGGTTACCAAAGTTTCCCTGTTTATCTATCAGGGTATAACGCATGTTCCATTCCTGCGCCATACGTACCATCGCATCATACACGGATGTATCACCATGCGGGTGGTATTTACCCAATACTTCCCCTACTACCAGCGCTGATTTTTTGAAGGGCCGGTTATGAACCAGTCCCAGTTCATTCATGGCAAAGAGTATGCGGCGGTGAACCGGTTTCAGACCATCCCGCACATCAGGTAATGCACGCCCAACGATCACCGACATGGAATAGTCAATGTAGGCGGTCTTCATCTGTTCTTCTATGTTGACGGGGATGATGCGGTTGCTGTCGTTCGTCTCGAGTGGTTCCAAATTCTCTTCCATCTGGTAATTTCTTATGTCGTTTTTGAGTTCTTGCGCAAGCTTCCGGTATATCTGTAAAAGCTGTCTGGATCAATCCTTTGAGGCCCGGAAATACTGGTTTTTCAAAGGCTTGCAAATCTACTTTTTTTACACCTGATAACCTGATAAAAAAAGCTCTTTTTTGACCAATTTTTCCACCCTTGTGGATTGAAAAAGGCGCCGGCTAATACCTTCAGACCAGCCATTTTATAACACCCCTTTTACATTATCCCGTGTAAATTTTTCGTTGATTTGCTATACCAATAGAAACCTGTGGATCATGGCAAATTACCTACTCTTACGAAACAACAAGGAATCCGGTCCTTATTCACTGGACGACCTGATGCAAATGGGGCTGAAAGCCTATGACCTGGTATGGATACAGGGGAAAAGCGCCGCCTGGCGTTATCCGAGTGAGGTGCAGGAGCTCAAACCTTTTGCCCCGGTCGTAGAGGAACAGCCTTTTGACCGTTTCTATAAAAAGCAAACAGAAGGAACAAAGCCGGAAATGGCAAAGGAGGAAATACCTGTAGTACCGCCTGAGCATGAAAAATATGTTCCGAAGAGATCGGTGTTTGTGACCATGCCGGGAAAGAAAACACAGGTGGTGAAACCTGCGCCTAAAGTAGAAGTTGATTCCGTTACTCCTGTTCCTGCTCAGCAAATCATATCGGTAACAGAAAATCCTGCTGCAGCACAGGTCAAGTATTCACAGCCTTTGGATGAGATCAAAGAGATGTATGTAAAAACGTTGTATGACAGGAAGCAGAAGATAGCCCGGAAGGGTTTTTTGTTCCAGATCCTGAAAAAAGCGGCGGTCATACTATTGCTGATCGCAGTGGGTGTAGCGGCTGGCCTGATCATCCAATCAAATGCGAATAAGAAAAGGGAAATTTCCCGGGAAGAGCCGGCGGCGCAGGAAAAGGCGATCATAGAGCCCCCGGTAAATACACCGGTGCTGTCAGGCAATGACCAGCCGGATATTCAAACGGTGCCATTTTCAGACGATGGACAAAGCCAGGAGAACGAAGGGATAAACGAGTCTGATCAAAAAAAGCAACCCGTTAACATTGATAAAACTGTTGTCAATAATAACCGGAAAGAGAATACACAGCCTTTGTCAGAATCCAGGAAAGAGGTTAATACTGCTGCAGCATCACCCGGCGTTGACATTGATCCGGCCACCGGTGAGCGCAGCCGGAAAGTAAGAGGAGAAAGCAATAGCAGTAGCGACCAGTCTGGTAAAACGAATAGCAATACGGAGAAGCGTTCATTCAGCACATCCGGTATTGCCGATCTTGTTTCTGTAGTCAGCAACGATTATAAGAAAGTAGCATTTGGCGGTATCCGCAACCTGGAACTGACCGTCACCAATGATTCAAAATACACATTGGACAATGTCATTGTCGAACTGCAATACATCAAACCCAATGAACTTCCGCTGAAAACGGAGAATGTCGAGTTCAGATCGGTCGGGCCCAGATCTACTTCCACAATCAGGATTCCTGATACCAACAGGGGTATCAAAGTAACTTACCGGATCATTAATGTGCACAGCCGGCAGATGGATGAAGTAGCAAGCGGGAATTAAATTTAATTGCAAGTAGTGGTCAGTGGTGAGTGTAACTTCTTTCAGAGACAAACCAGCACTCACCACAGACAACTGACCACTTTTTATTTCTTCCCTTTCAGCGCAAAGAAAATTCCTATTTGTATCACGCTGTTCTGGAAGTCAGGATCAACACCGGACGAAGGGTCAAAATCTCCCACTTTGGATATGCCGACGAGATAACGGCCACCGATGCCAAAGCCGCTTTTGGTTTGAAAGCCGAGCCCGGCACATAGAGCCAGGTCAAGGTTTTTGGCAAAATCATCAATAGTTGACTCGCCGATATCTTCACTGAGTTTAAAACCTACTTGCGGACCTGCTTCAAGATAAAAACCTCCGGTAGTTCTGTATTTGGCTATCACCGGAACGGTCAGGTAAGTGAGTTTGATATTTTGTGATTCTCCCGCCTCCTCGATCTTTACACCGGCAGTGGAAACCAGTACTTCAGGCTGTATGGAGAATGCGCCAAGACTGATATTAATGAAACCGCCGCCATGGAAACCTACGAGTGCATTCTTTTCTACATCCTCAAAGTTACCCCCCGTAAAATTGGTAATGTTCACACCGGCTTTCAAACCGGGTGTAACTTTTTGTGCAAATACACTGTTTGCAGCAGCAATAAGGCAAAAGACTAAAAGGGTTCTTTTCATAAAGTAATTTTTTTCAAAAATAAGGGGAAACAAAATAATACGGGACTGACGGAAAGTGGTTTTTTGACATAAAAAATAAAGATGATTTATCCGATTACAAAGATATTTGCCATATGAAACAGGTATTGCTTTTTGGTGCAGGAAAATCCGCCACGGTATTGATAGATTATTTGCTGGCCAATGCTGCTGACAACAACTGGAAGTTGACCGTTGTGGATGCCAATATTGAACTGGCGAGGTCAAAGACCGGTCATTCATCTTACGGATCGGCGGTTTCCTTTGATATTGCTGATGAACAAAAGAGGAGTGAATGTATCAGCACTTCAGATATTGTTATCTCCATGCTCCCTCCTGCCCTTCATTTTTTAGTAGCCAAAGACTGTGTGAAGTATGCCAAACACCTGCTGACAGCTTCCTATGTAGATGAATCAATAAAAAGCCTGCAAAAAGAAATACAGGAGAAAGAAATTCTTTTTCTCTGCGAGATGGGACTTGACCCCGGCATAGATCACATGAGCGCTATGAAGATCATTGATGAGATACATGCGAAAGGCGGAAAGATTACTTCTTTCAAATCACATTGTGGCGGGCTGGTAGCGCCGGAAAGTGATAATAACCCCTGGCATTATAAAATAAGCTGGAACCCAAGAAATATAATTCTGGCCGGCAAGGCCGGGGCACACTATAAAGAGAGTGGTGAGGAGATACGATTGAAGTATGAAGAATTGTTCTCTCCTGAAAGGATGGTAGATATACCGGAGATCGGCTTACTAAGCTGGTACCCCAACCGGGACTCGCTTAGTTATACTTCTTTATATGGTTTAGAGGATGCTTCCACATTTATCAGGACAACGTTGCGTCACCCTGATTTCATGTATGGCTGGAAGAATGTGACCGAGCTGAAGCTGACGGATGAAGAGCCGCAATACGAAACAGATGACAGAACGCTGGCCTCTGTATTTAAAGAGCACATGGATAAAAATCATTTCGGTGACTGGCTGCAGGAGAAAATGAGTGAACGCTTCAAAGCTACACAGGATATGCTGGCCAACCTGAACAAACTGATGGAGGCAGAAGGCGAAGCTGAAGAAGAAGGCGCTGATATACCCCAGTCATTTATGGCGGCGGATGAAAAAGGTAACCTGGAAGAAATAGAGATAGATGATATCAAAACAAAAGCAGCTGCTTATGTAGCGCATAAGATGCATGAAGCGAACCTGACATTAAAGCAACTGATGTATCTCGGGTTAGACGACCAGGAAACCCTTGTCAATAAAGGGTTGTGCAGCGCTGCGGATGTTCTCCAGTTTGCCGTAGAGAAAAAACTCAGCCTGAAGCCGGAGGATAAAGACATGATCGTGATGTTGCATGAGTTGTTGTATGAGGTCAGCCCTTCGGCTCTTCGACAAGCTCAGAGCTCAGGGCGTCAGTCAGAAATCAGAAGTTCATTAGTGGTGAAGGGTGAGAATAGCCTGCGGACAGCAATGGCAAAAACGGTAGGTCTTCCTTTGGGTATAGCGGCAAAATTGATCCTGAATGGAGAGATAAAACTCAGCGGGCTGTATATTCCCACGGTAAAAGAAATATATGAGCCGGTGTTAAAGGAGCTGGAGTTATACGATATAAAGTTTCATGAGCAAAGAAATACTCTTCCCTGAGCAATTTTATTTTACCAGCAAAGTGATCAGGTCTTTCACGCCTTCTGTTGCGGGTTTTTCAATAGCCGTCAGGTTAGTAATGGAAGAAACATAAGGGACCCGCTTATCAATAATGTATTTGGGAATGTGCCGGGCTGCGTAGTTGATCAGGCCTGCAGCGGGATAAACAACGAGTGAGGTACCCACTACGACAAATATATCAGCACTGTGAACTACAGGGATCGCTTCTTCGATCATCGGTACAGGTTCTTCAAACCATACAATATGCGGACGAAGCTGCGAGCCATCATCTGCTTTATCTCCCAGTTTAATATCGCCGGTTATATCGTAGACCAGCGATTCATCCCCTTCGCTCCGCATTTTTAGTATCTCGCCATGCAAGTGCATTACTTTCGCAGAGCCTGCCCGTTCGTGCAGGTCATCTATGTTTTGTGTGATAATGTGTACGTCAAAATGCTTTTCTAACTCAGCCAGTCCGTAGTGTGCTGCATTCGGCGCTGCATCCAATACATTTTTTCTTCTGTAGTTGTAAAAGTCAAGTACCAGTTGCGGGTTCTTTCTCCATGCCCGGGGGGTAGCCACATCTTCGATATTATAGCCCTCCCACAATCCATCGCTGTCACGAAAAGTTTTTAGCCCGCTTTCGGCACTGATACCGGCCCCGGTCAATACAGCTATTCTTTGCTTGCCCATGAGACAAATATACGGATGAGGCTGTCTCAAAAATACTGTCAGGAGTGTCATCCTGAGCTTGTCGAAGGATGACGAAGGTTGACAGTTTGATTGTCAATATTTCGATAAACTCAATATGACAATCAAACTGCTTTTGAGACTGCCTCATCCGTGAATTCTAATTCTTTGCCAGGGAGGTAGCGGCCTGCACCAGTTGGATGAACTCAGCACGATACCCATTCTCATCTTTTCCTTTTGCACTTTTCGCCATATTGATCACCTGCTGAAAAGATGATTGTTGTTTATAAGCCGAATTGCGAAGCAGCAGCCCGAATTCTGCAACGGCAGCGGAAAAGCGGAAGTTGTCAGATGTATTGGCTAATCCTGTTTGACTATCAGTGACAGTTTGTGTGATCAGTTTGCTGACATCTTCATCCGTTTTTTTGTACCTCAATTTGATCGTCAGCATTTCATTCGTATGGCTGCTCACTATCTGTGGTATGTTGTTCTGGTATTTCAGCGGGTCAACGGATTTGCTGAACTCATCTTTTACTCCTGCAGGTATGATCTCGTAAAGGGCCGTTACGGTATGCCCCGAACCTAATTCACCTGCATCCTTGGTATCATCATTGAAATCTTCAGCGGCGAGCATCCTGTTCTCATAGCCTACGAGACGATAAGCCTGCACTTTGGCAGGGTTGAACTCGATCTGTATCTTGACATCTTTGGCGATAGCGAATAATGTGCTGCCAAATTCATTTACCAGTACTTTCCGGGCCTCGTTGATGTTATCAATATAAGAATGATTACCATTCCCTTTATCGGCCAGTTGCTGCATTTTATTATCCTTGTAGTTGCCCATTCCATAACCGAGCACAGAAAGGAATACGCCGCTCTTTCTTTCGTTCTCAATAAGACGTACCAGTTCATCATCGCTGCTGACGCCAACATTAAAGTCCCCATCTGTGGCGAGTATCACCCGGTTGTTACCCCCTTTGATGAAATTTTCCTTTGCGGTACTGTATGCCAGCCTGATCCCCTCTCCTCCTGCGGTTGATCCGCCTGCTTCCAGGTTATCGATAGCTTCTTTGATCTTTGTTTTGTTGACACCGTTTGTTGATGGTAGAACAAGACCTGCGCTACCTGCATATACCACGATAGCGACTTTATCTTTTTCACGGAGCTGATCGGTGAGCATACTAAGCGACGCCTGTACCAATGGCAGCTTGTTGGGTTCATCCATAGATCCGGAAACATCCACCAGGAAAACCATATTGGAAGCAGGCAGGTTGTCAACCGGTATTTCTTTTCCCTGCAGGCCGATGTGTACGAGTTTGTGTTGTGTGTTCCAGGGGCATTCGGATATTTCAGTATTGACAGTAAAAGGTTCACCGTTCTGCGGCTTAGGATAAGTATAATCGAAATAATTGATCATCTCTTCAATGCGTACAGCCCCGGCCGGAGGAATAGTGCCGTTCTGCAAGTAGCGCCTGACATTACTGTACGACGCTTCATCCACATCAATGGAGAAAGTGGATAACGGGTTTTGTGTGGCCGCAAGGAATTTGTTTTCGACGATGTTGTCGTAGTCTTCCGTATTGAATTCTTCTTCAGCGATAATCTTATCCTCTTTTAGTTTTTCCACTGCAGGAGGTGGTTGGGATACTGATCCGTCTTGCTGAATTGTGGCTATTGTATAGTCTTTGTTGCTGTCAGCGGTTGTTGGAGGATTGGGCTTTCCTGGTTCCCGTTGAAGATCAGCAATGGTTACCTCTTTGTATTCAGATTTCTGTTGTTTGCCTGACCGCGAGGTGTGCTCATTGCAGGCAACGAAAAGCAATAGCAGCGAGGCTGCCGAAGCAGTGATTAGAGATTTCATGGCTATGTTTTTGATTTACGTGATTAAGATGCAGACATGTTTTATTTACATACTTGTCTGCAGTATTATTTTACTTTGGAGAAAAAGAAAGCAGCGCTGTCTTTTGTTTGTAATACCAGGCTGTCCGTAGTGAGTTTAGCTACATGCAATGTCTCAGCGGCAGAGTCAGCAGGACTTACTTTCCATAGCAGGTCATTGGCTTTGTTCCATTCGTAGTAAGAAGTGTCGGTAGTGACAGAGTCTTTCACAAGCAACATCATTCCGTTTTGCCGGAAATCGTACTGATACATTCTGAAGTTTGAGTCAATGGCACTGATCAATGCTGTCATTAGGCCCGCCGAAGAATCTTTAGGTGCTGCGGCCAGGGTATCCAGTTTCCATTGCCCTGCCAGTAATTCCTTTTGAATGCTGTTTGCTGTTGTTGTCTTTTTGTTCTGCAGGAAGTAATACACTCCTGCCCCGGCCGCTCCCGCAAGGAGCAGCCCGATGAAGATCTTTTTCATGGCTATACTTTTTAAATGTTTGAGAGAAGGATCAGGAATTGATACCGGGGATGTAAAAAAAGTAACCCATCAAAAAATAAAAAAGCCGGTTTTAACAAACCGGCATATATCATCTAAGTCTTTTGATCAACGATCACTTCTCTCCTGCCAGTTCCATCACCACCTTCCATTCTTTTTCCGTCACGGGTTGTACAGATAATCTTCCCAGCCTGACCAGCGCCATTTCAGCGAGACGTTTATCTTTTTTAATGGTGTCTAAAGCAACGGGGCTCTTTAATTTCCTGTGTGGCTTCAGGTCAACGGCTACCCATGCTTCTTCGGTAGTGGTCGGGTCCTGGTAGGCTTCCTTAGCTACTTTAGCAATAGCGACTATGGCAAGCCCGATATTGCTGTGATAATACAAGACATCGTCTCCTTTCTTCATTGCCTTCAGGTGATTACGGGCAGCATAGTTGCGTACGCCTGTCCAGTCGGTCTGTTTGTCTTTTTCTAACTGCTCGTAGCTATATACATCGGGTTCTGATTTGACAAGCCAGTATGCCATACGATAAAAATTGATTTATAGATTTCAAATATAAATGAAGTTGGATAAATAAATATTTGCAGCAGCAAAAACCAAAGGTTCTCCTGTTGCCGTATCTGTTTACGTCGTTACATGTAACCCTATCCAACCCGCGAAAGCAAAACTCAAACCTTTTATTTCTAACAAAACCTTTAACAAACGATTTTTATGAAAAAGATCAAAGCAATCGCATTGATGATGGCTGCTGCATTGACCTTCAATGTATCATTCGGCCAGAAAATGTCCAATGAAAAGACGGTGGAAGTAGGCGGTTCTCCTATGTATCCTTCAAAGAACATTGTAGAGAATGCCATGAACTCAAAGGATCACACGACGCTTGTAGCGGCTGTAAAAGCTGCCGGGCTGGTAGAAACCTTGCAAAGCGCAGGCCCGTTTACTGTATTTGCTCCCACTAATGCAGCGTTTGATATGCTTCCCAAAGGAACAGTTGAAATGCTGGTGAAGCCTGAGAATAAAGAGAAATTGACAAAGATCCTGACTTACCACGTTGTGGCAGGTAAACTGGATACAAAAACACTGGATGGTGTTATCAAAGCTGGCGGTGAACTTAGTACGGTAGCCGGTGGTAAACTGTGGATATCCCAGAAAGACGGCAAATACTGGGTCAAAGATGAAAATGGCGGCATGGCTACTATCACTATCAAAAATGTTTACCAGAGCAACGGGGTGATCCATGTCATTGACCATGTGGTGCTTCCCAAATAAAATGTGCAGCGTTCATTATTGTTGTGGTGGTTAATCAGGCCCGGAGACGGGCCTGATCTTTTTTTATGAGCAACCCCATCCGGGTTTTGATCGTTTACGTAAATGAAGTGTCCATCCGTTCGCTGTGAATGGGTCCATCTAACGCCCAGGCTCTGGGTCCAAAATTTTCCATTTAGGGCAAACCAGGCCGGTACTCCTTTTCTTCGGGAGGCCGGCTTATTTTTTTTGAGAGGTATGTGAAAATTATATGCTTGTTGCCAGTTACATTTCCTCACCATCCATTCGCCAGTACATCGGCAAGGTGAAGCGTTTGCAGCGGATAGCCTTTTTGTTTGATATATCCTTGCTGGTGCATCAGGCAGGAAAGATCGGTGGAGATAAGATATTGGGCTCCGGTTGCCATGGCATTTTCTACTTTCTGTTCTCCCATGCCGATGGAGATGGCTTCAAACTTTACAGCGAAAGTGCCGCCAAAACCGCAGCAGGTCTCTACATCATTCATTTCTACCAGTTCAAGCCCTTTTACATGGGATAACAACTTTCTGGGCTCCTGTTTTATCTTACATTCTCTCAGGCCGGCACAGCTATCATGATACGTGGCTTTCCCTTCTAGCCTGGCGCCGAAGTCTTCTACTTTTAGCACATTGACAAGAAATTCCGACAGCTCAAATGTTCTTTTTCCAAGATCAGCTACCTCGTGGTGCATGGAAGAGTTATCGAAAAGTGTCCCATAGTAATTTCTTACAAAACCCACGCAACTGGCGCTTGGGCTTACGATATAATCGGTGCCTTTAAAATCTTTCAGGAATTTGGTACAGATAGATTTGGCCTCATCCCAGAAGCCGGCGTTGAAGGCAGGCTGACCGCAACAGGTCTGTGATGTATTATAGCTCACTTTACAACCTGCTTTTTCCAGGACCTTTACCATATTAAAACCTGTCTCCGGGTAAAGCTGGTCAACAAAACAAGGAATGAATATCTGTACGTTCATGGTTCTTTGATTCAAAGCGATTTCGTAAAACTGATCATCTTCAGTGCGGTGATGGCAGCCTCTTCTCCTTTATGCCCATGTTTACCTCCGATCCTTTCTTTGGCCTGTTGTTCATTATCCACCGTCAGCACACCAAAGATAGTGGGAACCGGTAATGATACATTCAGTTGCACTACTCCGTCGGTTACCGCTTTACACACATAGTCAAAATGGGGTGTATCTCCCCGGACCACGCAGCCTAAGGCGATAAAAGCGTCAGGTTTTTTTTTCTTATCGCTTTTTTCCCAATAAGCCTTTATGGCGAAAGGGATCTCAAAAGCCCCTGGCACGGTAACCGTAATGATCTTTTTAATGCCCTGTCGCTTAAAAAGATCCCGACACCCTTTTTCCAGTTCATCCACGATAGCGGCATTCCATTCGGTCTTCACCAAAACAATAAAGGCATTCGCCGGATGGCGTATGCCTTTATCTGTATTCAGCAGTTTACTGTTCGTTACATCGGCCATGGTCACTCAGCATTATACACGCCTAACTGTGCGAGATAATTATCAACCTGGTACCCTTCTGTTGTCCTGGGGTATTTCTTTTTCAGTTCTTTGTATAGCTCTATTGCCTCTTTTTGATTTTTGAGCACCTTGTCCGTCATATAGGCAGCAAGGAATAATGCTTCTGCAGAAGTTTCTTTATCATCTTCAAAAGCACGAGCGGCTTTTTTATAATAGTCAACCGCATCGGCTGTTTTTCCCAGATCACCCGAAGCATCACCAAGAAGCTTGTATTTCCTTGCCAGTAAGGGTTTGGAATCGGTGTCGAACTTGTTCAGGTATTTGATAGCATTGGGATTATCATCTAATTTGATATAGCAGGAACCTGCATAAAAACAAGCCAGGTTGCCCGCATCGGTGCCGCTGAACTTATCAGCTACTTTCAGGAAGCCAAGATACTGGCCATCCCCGTTCAGCGCCAGGTTGATCGAGTCTTTGCGGTAGTAATCTTCGGCTTTGTACAGGGCGTCTACCGCTTTTTCCTGTTTGGGTTTAACAATATAATTGTTGTAAACGAAGTAGCCTGCTACACCCAGCACTACCACCACGCATATGATGGAAATGATCTTACCGTTTCTTGTCCAGAAATCTTTCGCTTTAGCGATCACTGCTTCTGCGTTTTCCTGGGTCTGCACTAATGTCTTTTCAGCCATATTATGTTGTACTTGATTTTTTGATAGTAATAAGGAAATAGTGTTAGTCAACAATGAAAGGATAATTCTGGTCTATGTACACATCTTTCAATACTTCGCTGTCATCCGGCCAGGGGCTTTCTTCAGCAAATTTCACCGATTCCACTACGATCTCATCCACTCTTTTGTCAATGGCGGTTAATTCAGCTTCTGTAGCAAATTTGCTGCTGAGAATGGTATTGCGTACCAGTTGTACAGGGTCTTTGCTTTTATATTCATCTACTTCTTCCTTTGTTCTGTATTTCTGCGGGTCGCTGATCGAGTGACCTTTATAGCGATAAGTTTTAATTTCGATTAAAGTAGGGCCGCCTTTTTCCCGGGCCCTTTTCACCGCCCGGCTTACTCCTTCATGCACGGCTTCTGCACTCATGCCATCAATGGTGTCAGCGGGCATTTCGTAGGCATCTGCCAGTTTGTAAATGTCTATCACATTGGAGGTACGTTCTATCGAAGTACCCATAGCGTAGTTGTTATTCTCGCAGATAAAGATCACCGGCAGTTTCCAGAGCATCGCCAGGTTGAAGGTCTCATGGAGCATACCCTGCCTGGCAGCACCATCGCCGAAGAAGGTCAGTGATACGTTGTCTGTATCCCGGTATTTTTCTGCAAAAGCCAACCCGGCACCTGTACCTATCTGTGCACCTACGATACCATGCCCACCGAAGAAGTTCACATCCTTTCCAAAGAAGTGCATGCTTCCTCCCTTTCCTTTGGCGCAGCCGGTAGCTTTGCCATATAACTCGGCCATACAGCTGTTTACCGAAACACCCTTGGCGATCGCCAGGCCATGGTCCCGGTAAGCCGTAATAAAAGAGTCTTCCGGGCGGGTAGCCGTCATGCATCCTGCAGCTATCGCTTCCTGGCCTACATAGGCATGGAAAAAGCCGCGGATCTTCCCTTCCATTTTGTATTTCTCTTCCGCCATCAGTTCAAACTGGCGGATCAGTTGCATCAGTTCGTACCAGTAGAGGTAAGTCTCTTTGGAAAATTTGGTAGCCAATGGGTTAAAATTTGAGCCGCAAAAA
>JAEUVJ010000019.1 GCA_016787085.1 Chitinophagaceae bacterium
CGTGACCGGCGCCAACGGCTGTACGGCAACAGCGAGCATTACGATCACACAGGATGTGACTGTACCGACAGCAGGCATCACGAACAATACCGGCAATACAGTACTGACCTGTACGCAGACATCCATCAGTGTAACAGCGACCGGTGGTGCAAGCTATAGCTGGTCAGACGGCACGACGGTAGTCGGCACAGCAGCGAACTTAACGATCACTGCAGCGGGTACTTATACAGTAACCGTGACCGGCGCCAACGGCTGTACGGCAACAGCGAGCATTACGATCACACAGGATGTGACTGTACCGACTATTACAGGAACTACTCCGGGCAGCCGGTGCGGATCAGGAACGGTTGTATTGGGTGCTACCGCCTCATCAGGAACAATTAACTGGTATGCATCACCCACAGGCGGCAGTTCTTTAGGAACAGGTACTTCGTTCACTACTCCGTCTATCACTGCTACTACTTCTTATTGGGTGGATGCAACAGGTGCTAATGGATGTGTTACCGCCAGCAGAACTGAAGTAATAGCCACGGTAAATGCGATACCAGCCGCACCTTCTATAGTTGTTAGTGAAGGCAGTACAACTTTCTGTGCGCCTGGTACGGTTATATTGGCAGCTGATCCTAATACGGGTATCCAATGGTATAGAAATACTGTTTTACTAAGTGGTGAAACGTCCGCTAATATTGAAACATCAGTGGCGGGTAATTATAGTGCTACTTATACATTGAACGGTTGTGAATCGCCACAATCCAGTGTCATTACAGTCACCGTACATACAGGGCCTCCTGCTGTTGACCCCATCACAGGCAATACCACAGTTTCTATAAGCGGGACATCCCAATTATCCAATGCGACTCCTAATGGTGTATGGAGCACAAATAATAGTGGAATTGCTACAGTAAGTACAACAGGCCTTATAGCAGGTGTCGCCGAGGGAAATACGACTATCAATTATGCAGTAACCAATACTTGCGGAACAACGACGGTCAGTGTAAACGTAACTGTAACCGGAGCAGGTGGAAGATTGCTAACTGTTGCAACAATACCGGGATCCGGCTCTCTGTCCAGGTTACGTGAAACTTCTCTTTCCGTAACAGCCATGCCGAATACCACTACTGATCAATTTAACCTGGTTATAAAGAGTAAAGAGAATAGTGCTATTGCAGTTAGAATATTAGATATGTATGGAACTGTCGTAGAGACCCACGCTAAGATCGCACCCGGCACCACGCTGAAAGTGGGCTCCGGATGGTCAGCCGGTATCTATTTTGCAGAGGTGCTGCAGGGACAAACGAAACAGGTGATCAGGCTTGTAAAGATGAACTGAAAAACACAAGCGTATAGACCGGCCCCGGTTATGACCGGGGCCTTTTTATAACAAAGCATGTCTCGTACAAATACGCTGGCAGGCAGAGAATTGGAATTTGTTTTTCACTTTTTATGAACTTTTTACTGAGAATCCGGCAGAATATGTAATTTCATTGTTACTTAATTTCCGCCGTACTGTAGATCACTATTTTCTTCGAATATCCTTTTTCAAGCCTGCCAAAGCTTAATATCCTTTCTAAAGAACGCTCCTGTTAGAAGCACCCACTGTTTATTTTATCACTAAACCCGAGAACTCGTCATGGCACGGAAGCCCTTGTCCTTCTTTGTTGCCGGCAGTAAACAATGTCTTGCCTTGTTTTTTGCCGTTGCCTTATCCTGTATTTCATTTGCTCAGAATCCCATTGTTACAGAAAATGCTTTAGCCGGTAATCCCAAATCAGAATGGGATATCAGTGATGCCGGTGATCTTTCCATACAAGGTTTTGCCACAGATATCAGCGTGAATAAAGGCCAGACCGTTCAGTTCAAGATCAGTGCCGGCGCGGGTACTGCCTATACGATCCGGATATATCGTCTTGGCTATTATCAGGGCAATGGCGCCCGCTTAGTGGCTAATCTTGGTTCTTTTACCGGTACATCACAACCCAGCCCGACCACTAATACAAGTCTTGGCCTGGTGGATTGCAATAACTGGGCTGTTTCTGCCAGCTGGGCGGTACCTGCTACAGCCGTATCAGGTTTGTATCTTGCCAAACTTACCAAAACCAGTAACGGAGGATCCAGTCACATCACTTTTATCGTTCGTGATGATGCCAGTACATCAGCTATATTATTTAAAACATCTGACGCTACCTGGCAAGCCTATAATCCTTACGGCGGAGCCAGTTTGTATATCGGGCCTACCTCATATCCCAACGGACATGCCGTCAAAGTAAGCTATAACCGTCCTTTTCTAACCCGTAATGGTGGCGGTGGCGGAGGCTTTGGTGAAGACTGGTTCATGAATGCGGAGTATCCCATGATCCGTTTTCTCGAAAGAAACGGATATGATATCACTTATACGACTGATTTGGACATGGACCGCACTACGATCAATTACACACCGTCCAAACATAAAATGATCACGTCTGTAGGTCATGATGAGTACTGGTCATTGAATGAAAGAAATAAATTTGAAGCAGCTCGTGCAGCCGGTGTACACCTCGCTTTTTTCAGCGGCAATGAGGTATATTGGAAAACAAGATGGGAAGACAATAACCGCACCTTAGTTTGTTACAAGGATGGAACACTTGGCGAAAATGTATGCGGTACAAAATGCGATCCCACGGCTGCCTGGACCGGTCTTTGGAGAGATGGCGGCGCTTATGATGCCGGTAAACCGGAAAATGCACTGACCGGACAGATAAGCTGGGAATTAGTGACCACCGCAATAGAGGTGCCCGGCGCATATAAAAACCTTCGTTTCTGGCGTAACACCAGCGTGGCAAACCTGGCGGATAATGGCACGGCTACTTTTCCAAACGGAACATTGGGTTACGAAGCCGATTTCGAGCAATATACAAGTCACTATCCTTCCGGAAGGATCAAACTTTCCAGCACTAACATCAATGGCAAGACTCACCAGTTGTCATTATACCGCCATGCAAGTGGCGCCCTGGTTTTCGGGGCAGGCACTGTTCAATGGTCATGGGGGCTGGATAATATACATGACCGCGGAAGCGCTGCGCCAAGTACACCCATGCAGCAGGCAACGGTAAATTTATTTGCAGATATGGGTGTACAGCCCGGTTCATTAATGGCAGGACTTGTGGCGGCAACAGCCTCCACTGATATAACAGCGCCTTCTTGTGTCATCACTTCGCCTGTCCATGGGGCTACTTTATCATCCGGTAGTGCTGTTACTGTATCTGGTACAGCCAGCGATGCAGGAGGAGTATTGGTGGGTGTCGAAGTTTCTATTGACGGGGGCACAACCTGGCAGCCAGCTACCGGCACCACTTCCTGGAGCTTTTCATGGACACCTGCCGCTTCCGGTACAGTGAATATACAGGTACGCGGATTTGATGACAGCGGCAACATGAGTGTGCCCGGTGCAAATGGCTCATCAAACAATATTACAGTGACTATTGGCAGCGGCGGCACACCGACATGCCCCTGTACCATTTTTACTACGTCGAATACACCTGCGACTCCTAATGATTTCGATAGCCAGCCAATTGAAGTAGGTGTAAAATTCAGATCAACACAAAGCGGCTATATTACCGGCGTACGTTTTTATAAAGGCACCAGCAATACCGGTACGCATACAGGACATCTCTGGAGCAGTACGGGAACTTTGTTGTCCACGGCTGTGTTCACGAATGAAACTGCCTCTGGCTGGCAGGAAGTACTATTTACCGCTCCTGTTGCGATCAATGCCAATACTACTTATGTAGCTTCTTATCACAGCAGTTCGGGTTACTATGCCAGTACAGGCAATTATTTCACCACGGCTGTTGTAAATGGATACCTGCGAGGGCTTGCCAACGGAGAAGATGGCGTGAACGGTGTATATACAATGACATCTACTGGTGCATTTCCTTCCAGTAGTTTTCAGTCGAGTAATTACTGGGTAGATGTAGTATTCCAGACAAGTGTAGCGCCGGATGTTACCCCGCCAACGGTTAACCTGACTGCACCGGCCGCAGGCACAGTTACAGGTATTGTAAATGTGTCTGCCAATGCTGCGGATAACGTAGGAGTGACAGGAGTACAGTTTTTATTAAATGGGGCCAACCTCGGCGCAGAAGTAACTACTGCACCCTATACTCTTTCCTGGAATACGACAACAGTAACCAACGGAACGTATACGTTAACAGCAAGGGCCCGTGATGCAGCGGGCAATACAACTACTTCTGCAGGAGTTGTAGTAACAGTGAGTAATGTGCCGGATACGCAGGCGCCTACGGTCAGCATTACAGCGCCGGCAGCCGGAGCAACGGTATCAGCATCCATTAGTGTTACGGCCAGTGCCGGCGATAATGTGGCTGTAGCCGGCGTTCAATTCCTGCTGGATGGAGTAAATCTCGGGACCGAGGTAACCACAGCTCCATATACAGTGACATGGAATACTCTCACTACTACAAATGGCAGTCATACATTAACCGCCCGTGCAAGGGATGCAGCCGGTAATACGACCACATCAGCAGTTGTATCTGTGACTGTATTCAATAATAACCTGGTGGCAGCGTATGGATTTAATGAAAATACCGGAACAACCGCTGCAGATATTTCTGGCAACAATAATACAGGTACGCTCACTAATGGGCCACTATGGTCTGCATCAGGAAGATTTGGCGCCGCCATTCTATTTGATGGCACAAATGATTTTGTCAATATCAGTGACGCCAACTCCCTCGATCTCACAAGCGGAATGACCATGGAGGCATGGGTATATCCCTCCAATCTTACAGGATTCAAAACAGTTATCTGTAAAGACAGGACCGCCAGCAGCTATACTTATACCCTTGCTGCTAATAATAATACAACTAATGTGAACAATCAGCGGCCCAGCAGCCGCATACGTACCGGCACAACCAATAGAACAGTGACCGGTACATCAAAACTTACACTTAACACCTGGACACACCTGGCCAGTACTTACGACGGGACAACATTCAGGCTGTATGTAAACGGAGTGCAGGTTTCATCGCTGGCGGCAACCGGAAATATAGCTGTTACTACTGATCCTTTGCGGATAGGTGGAACCACTGCTTTAGCCGCCCAGTATTTTGCCGGATTGATTGATGAGGTAAGGATTTATAACCGGGCGTTAAGCCAGGCAGAGATACAGGCAGATATGAATATACCGGTTACACCGGATGTCACTGCCCCGGCTGTAAGTATTACCGCGCCTGCAGCAGGCAATGTTTCAGGAACGATCAATGTAGATGCCAATGCGAGCGACAATATTGGGGTGGCCGGTGTACAGTTCCTGCTGAACGGTACCAACCTCGGTACAGAAGATGTAGCAGCACCTTTCTCTATTCCCTGGAATACAACTACAGCGGCTAATGGCACTTATACATTAACGGCCAGGGCCCGTGATGCAGCCGGGAATGTGACAACTTCTGCCGGTGTTGTAGTTACTGTAAATAATGATACACAGGCACCAACTGTTTCTATTACAGCGCCAGTGCCCGGAATAGTGAACGGGACGATCAATGTAACAGCCAATGCTACAGATAATATAGGCGTAGCCGGAGTACAGTTCTTATTAGATGGCAATAACCTGGGAGCAGAAGATGTGGTATTACCATACACTGTATCATGGAATACGACGACG
>JAEUVJ010000075.1 GCA_016787085.1 Chitinophagaceae bacterium
GATATCCTCATGGCGCCCACACGACCTAGTTTTATTTCTTCAAAATGGTTGTGCAGTCTTGGGCATACGATTGGAACAAATGCGCTTTGCTTCCCACCCATTGATGCGAAATTCCTGGAGAACACCATGACCGGCCAGTTCGTTGCTTATTTCACTCTTGGCTTTATCGGCGGATTTGCTATTGCATTTCCCTATATCTTCTGGGAATTCTGGAGATTCGTCAAACCGGCTTTGTCAGATAAAGAACGTAAAAAAACCAGGGGGGTCATATTCTGGGTGTCGCTTTTATTTTTCACAGGGGTTGCATTTGGTTATTTTATCCTGACCCCTTTCATGGTGAACTTTTATTTTAATTTCAAATTAAGCTCACAGATCGTCATTATGCCATCTTTTTCTGATTATTTGGAAAACCTCGTTTATACCACTGTCGGCATTGGCGTATTATTTCAACTGCCTTTATTGATCATGGTGCTGGCCAAAATAGGCATTGTCTCAGGTAAGTTTCTCCGAAAATATCGCCGCCATGCATTTATACTGATACTCATAGCTGCAGCTATTATTACCCCTTCTACCGACCCCTTTAGTCTGACAATAGTTACCATCCCCCTTTATCTTCTGTTTGAGGCCAGTATCATCATAGCCTCCCGCATCAACCGGAGACAGGAAGCTGAAAGAAAAGAATGGAGCTAGTAGCCTGCTTATAAAACCAGCCCATTTGAAATATTCGTTTTAGCTTTGTCAAACCATTTTATCCGTAACCCTTATTGCTAACTTTCAATTAACGATTATGCATTCCCCTTTTGACCTCAGCAAGCCAATTGCTATCGGCAGCGACCACGCAGGGTACGATCATAAGGAAAGCCTGATCTCCTTCCTGGAAGGAAAAGGTATTCCTTTTAAAGACTTTGGCACACACAGCAAAGATTCAGTGGATTATCCCGACTTTGCCCATCCCGTGGCCGAAGCAGTTGAAAGCGGGGATTTCTCTTTTGGCATTCTGTTGTGCGGAACAGCCAATGGCGTGGCCATTACAGCGAACAAACATCAGCATATCCGGGCTGCCATTTGCTGGGGTGAAGAGATCGCCAGTCTTGTGCGCCGGCATAACGATGCCAATATCATTTGCATTCCTGCCCGCTTTGTCAGCGAACCGCTGGCAGAAAAATTGCTGCAGGTATTCATGCATACAGAGTTTGAGGGCGGCCGTCATAGTAACCGGGTGAATAAAATAGCCTGTACGGTCTGATCATTTCCATTCATCATAAGTTTTTTTGCTTCAGCATTATTTCATTTAAGTTTGAAGCTGTCCCGTTTTGAGCGGGATATTTTTTAAAACTACTGACACATGAAAAAAATTTTTTTGCTGACGGGCATTGTATTATCCGTTCTCTCCCAGGCACAAAAGAAAAATACACCTCCTTTTTTTGCGGCCACTATCACAGCGGAAGATCTGAAAAAACACTTGTATGTAATAGCCGGTAAAGAAATGGAAGGAAGAGACACCCCTTCACCCGGGCTGGAGAAGGCAGCAGATTATATCGAAAACCATTTCAGATCACTCGGCCTGGTACCGGGCAATGGCGACAGATACCGGCAGTCATACCCGCTTTACAAAGACTCGATGATCAGCACGGCACTGAAAGTGAACGGAGTTTCGTTTGAACTTACAAAAGATTTTCAGCCTAATATTACTGTTAATCATACCGCAGAAATGCGTTTCTCCGAAGCCTTCTTTGCAGGATATGGGATTGTTGACGGTGATCTTAATCCGTATAAAGACATCAATGTAGCAGGGAAATTAGTGATCATGATGGAGGGCTCTCCCTCCGGGTACAAGCCATCTGTAACCGGTTTTGCCTCACCTGCCAATGTTTTTACGAAGATCACAAAAGCAAAAGAAAAAGGAGCAATTGCTATCCTGATCATCTATGGCAATTATCCCCGTACTGCCTTCAACAGAAGCGCTGCATATGAGCAGCACAGCTACGAAGAAAGTCTTGCCCCGCAAACATTTACTGTATCTGAAGCGGTAGCCGAAAAGATCATGGGTGCAGATGGAAAAGGCATCATACAAAAAATGAAAACATCGCCGGTAGCCTCCGCAGTGTACAAAGCTGAAATTGATCTCAGCTATTTTAAAAATACTAAAACGGCCTACGCTTCTAACGTTATCGGTGTGCTGGAAGGAACCGACAAAAAAGATGAATATGTTATGATCACTGCCCACTATGACCATGTGGGTAAAAGAAATGACACGACAATTTTTTACGGCGCCGATGATGATGGTAGCGGTACGGTAAGCATTCTTGAACTGGCCGAAGCTTATACAAAAGCCAAAGCAGCAGGTAAAGGCCCGAGACGCAGTATTGTATTTATGACGGTAAGCGGAGAAGAAAAAGGGTTGTGGGGTTCTGAATATTATTCTAATCACCCTGTTTTCCCGCTGGAAAAGACCACAGTTGACCTGAATATTGATATGGTGGGTCGTATCGGGTCAGAGTATCAGAAGGATAAAGATTCCGTTAACTATGTGTATGTGATCGGCGATGACAAATTAAGCACTGACCTCACCCCTATTACCGACATGGTCAATGCAAAGTATTCGAAACTAAAATTAGACAGGAAATACAATGAGCCCAATGATCCCAACCGTTTTTATTTCAGAAGTGATCATTACAATTTTGCCGAGAAAGGAGTGCCTGTCATCTTTTATTTTAACGGCACCCATGCTGATTATCACCGTCCCACCGATACCCCCGACAAGATCAATTATAAGCTGATGTCAAAAAGAGCACAACTGGTCTTCTATACAGCCTGGGAAATGGCCAACCGGGAAGAAATGCTAAAGAGGGATATGAAACTGGAAAAGCCAAAAGGATTTTGATCATAAAAAATTATCTTTAAAGACGGAGTGGCTCGTGGCTTCGTCTTTTTCATTTAAATCATATCACAAATGAGCAATGACTTTAATAGCCCCGGCAAAGAAGAAAATATAGTATCCGACTATGCCGAAGAACTGAAACAAATAGAAATGCAGGGATATGAAACAGCCGTAAGAAAAGCCCGGAATGCGTTGTTCTGGACAGCAGGATTGATATTCCTGGGTGAGATGATCAGTATGTTACGAAGCGAAACGGGTTTTGAGCCTATCATATTGGGGATTGCGATCATTGAAGCAGGCATCTTTATAGCACTGGCTTTATGGACAAAGAAAAAACCTTATACAGCTGTGGTCACAGGCCTGATCGCTTTCTTAGGTATTATTGCTTTTTCGGCCGTAGTGTTTGGAATTCTCGAAGGCGCTGGTGGCGTTATCAAATCCCTTGCCAGCGGCATAATAGTAAAGATCATCATACTGGTGACATTGATCAAAGCCCTGAGCGATGCCAGAGCTTTGCAAAAAGCAAAAGAAGAAAGGTATTAAAATAAAGCAGGGCAATAAATATTGCCCTGCCATTCTATAAAGTTATTCGACAGCTCCTACCAGCCCAGTATCCACGCAAATATCAGCGGTGCTACAATGGTCGCATCGCTTTCGACTATGAATTTAGGTGTATGAATGTCTAATTTACCCCAGGTGATCTTTTCATTGGGCACAGCGCCCGAATATGAGCCATACGACGTGGTGGAATCGCTGATCTGGCAGAAATAACTCCAGAACGGCACATCATGCCATTCAAGGTCCTGGTACATCATAGGCACTACACAGATCGGGAAATCACCCGCAATACCACCACCGATCTGGAAAAATCCAACTCCTTTACCGCTGCTGTTCTTCCGGTACCATTCGCTCAGGTACACCATGTACTCTATACCATTTTTGACCGTACTGGCTTTTAATTCGCCTTTGATGACATAACTGGCAAAGATATTTCCCGTGGTGCTGTCTTCCCATCCCGGCACTACGATCGGGATATTCTTTTCAGCCGCTGCTACGATCCAGCTATCCTTCGGATCTATTTCATAGTATTGCTTCAGGTCTCCGCTCAATACTGTTTTATATAAAAACTCATGCGGAAAATAACGTTCCCCCTTTGCTTCTGCATCCTTCCACTGTTTTACTAAATGCTTCTGCAAACGACGGAAAGCTTCTTCTTCAGGAATACAGGTATCTGTTACCCGGTTATAATGGTTTTCGAGCAGGTCCCATTCCTCCTGAGGTGTCAAATCACGGTAGTTAGGTATTCTTTTGTAATGAGAGTGCGCCACCAGGTTCATCACATCCTCTTCCAGGTTAGCGCCGGTACAACTGATGATATCCACTTTTCCCTGGCGTATCATTTCCGCGAATGAAATGCCAAGCTCGCCGGTGCTCATAGCCCCGGCCAGGGTGATCATCATTTTGCCTCCTTCAAGCAAATGGGTTTCATAGCCTTTGGCAGCATCCATCAGGGCAGCAGCATTGAAGTGCCGGTAATGATGCTGGATAAATTGTGAAACGGGTCCTTTCTTCATGACAATTGTTTTAGACCGCCTTCAGATCACAATAAGGTGAGACAATGCGGATAGGAGGCGCAAAATTACGTTTTTCAAAAAAATAAAAAAGCCTTGCTCGGCAAGGCTCTGGTTTTTTCAGGACAATACTGCTTATTTCTTTATTTTCTCCTTTTGCTGCTCGGTAATGTCGCCCAAGCTGTTTAGCTTAAGGCTGTATTTTCTGTCTTTGTGTTCCAATATGACCCTGTAACTGACCCCTTCACTATTGCTTATTTCTTTTACCTCAATGACAGACGCCTCTTGAAATTTATTGCTGACTGCCTGTATTACGGGAAGAGGCAACTGGCTATAAAATATATTCCTTACTGTTCCGAGAAACTCTCCTTCACTGCCGAAATAAGCCTCTGCCCTTGTACCGCTTAAAGTGAATGCTACTTTCTCATAGCCATCGGTCAGCTTTGACCACTTGATATTTTCCGCCCCTACAAATTTTTTTGTAAATGTTTCCAATGTGCGGGGATCGTCAGGAGTGCTGTTGGCAAATACCTGGCCAGTACCGGCGGTTGCCAGCACCAGTGATAAGGTTACAATGAAATTTTTCATGATCTAAGGTTTTAAGGTTTAATGATAATGGTTATTGATTTGCGAAACGAAAATACTGTCAGTGTTCAGATAGAACAAGCAGATTATGACTACCGGAACAGCTTGTTAATGAATATAACACTTAAGAACTTTTATTACGGGCAACAGAAAGCCCCGATTCTTTATCAGAATACGGGGCTGTTTTTACCACACACCAAAACTAACTGCTTATATGACTGCTTTATGCTTTTGTAGTTTTCTGGAATACTTCCCAGCCGCTGGTACCGCTTGATTTCAACACGATCTTTGAATCTGCATCCTCTACCGTGATGTAGTAAGCAGTGCCATCATTGTTGGACACTTCGAAGAGGTCAGAGATCCAATGATCATTGTAGTTTTTCTTCAGGCTGGTCTGCAGGCTCATTGGAAGATCCAGTGAGCTGATATATCTGGTCATAGCCAGCAGCTCACCTTCTTTGCTGTAAAAAGCAGAAACGTGCTGCTCATTATAAATAAAGGCAACTTTGTAATAGTTTGCCCCTGCTGTCCAGGATACTTCTTTTGCGCTGTTAAATTCGCTTTTGAATGCATTCAGCACTCTTGAATTTACTTCTACTTCCCTGGCAAATGAACACAATGTGCTCAGCGCTACTGCCAGTGTTAAGATCATTTTTTTCATTTTAATTATTTTAATGGTTATGGTTTGTTTTTAAAAAATTCCATTTGATTAGTATGACGACACAAATGTAGAATGGGTTACAGGGGTGCACAAGCCAATTATGACAAATGGGTGCTGTTGTTAAACAGGGTTAACAGGCACAAACATCCGTTAACCGTACAACCTTTCTATATAACCGCCTGTAACAGAAAAGAGTGGCTGATCAGGAAAGATTTGGAAAAGCATCTTAATATTTAGACATTTGCCTAAATATACAATGAGTCAATTGCAGATATGAATAGCATTTTCAAAGCCCTGAATGACCCGACAAGACGGCAAATACTGGAATTACTCCAGGAAAAGGATATGACAGCTGGTGAAATCGCAGAGCAGTTCACCATATCCTTTCCGAGTATATCGCATCACCTTGACCTGTTGAAACAGGCAAGACTCGTAACATCAGAGAAAGACGGGCAGTTTGTCTATTATTCGTTAAACACAACGGTAGTAGATGAGATTCTGAAATGGCTTGTTCAATTCAAACAGAAAAAAAAGCATTGATATGCGTACTATTTTAAAAAGACTGGTATGGCCCGTTATGGCAGCTCCGTCAGTTTACCTGGCCATTATATGGAGCCGGTTACCGGAAAAAGTGGCTGTGCACTTTGATCTGCAGGGAAACCCCGACAGGTATGGGAGTAAAAACGAACTGCTGGTAACTGTTATCGTACTGACTGTAATAACTATGCTGGCCTATCTGCTGCTGACAAATATTTACAGGATAGATCCCAAAAAATACGCTGCCGGGAACAAGGACCGGCTACAAAGCATTGCCTTTGCTGTAGTCTTATTGCTTGCTGTTGTGCTTTGCCTGATCATTTACAGCAGCAGCCAGGGAAGCATAAAACTTGGTATTGGTTTTATATTCGCTGCAGTCGGCCTTATGCTGGCTGTTGTTGGCAATTACCTTCCTAACATGAAGCCTAATTATTTTGCAGGGCTTAGGCTGCCATGGACGCTGGAAAATGAAGATAATTGGAAAAAAACTCACCGGCTGGCAGGAAAAATGTTCTTTGCAGGTGGCTTATTACTGGCTGTCATTTGCCTTTTCACATCCCCGCTGGCTTCCATCATTATTTTTTTCGCAGGCACCCTTATTATGATCCTTGTTCCCTGTGTTTATTCATACAGGTTATACAAAAGAGGAAACTAGAAAAATGACAGGCCTGGCCATCTACTGTGACACATAGTTGTCCCGCAGTTTATAAGTACTTTTGAGGCTTTAAAAACCCACGGCTTATTAACTACCTGGCCCACGCATATCTTTCGTTTAATGAACAGGAAGTTCTGGTCGGGAATATGATCAGTGATTATGTCAAGGGCAAAAAAAAATTTGAATATCCTCCGGGTATCCTGAGGGGTATCATCCTTCACCGCCTGATTGATACTTTCACGGACGAACACCCGGCTACCAAAAAAGCCAAAGAAGTATTTCGCCCCCACTACCGCCTGTATAGCGGAGCATTTATTGATGTAGTATATGATCATTTCCTGGCGACCGATAAAAATGAATTTAGCGGGCAGGCTCTTTATGATTTTTCACAGCAGGTTTATAGTATCCTTAACAAATACAAGCAGTGGTTACCCGGCCCCTTTGCTGTCATGTTCCCATATATGAATGATCAGAACTGGCTATATCACTACAGGACGCTATCAGGTACAGGTAAAAGTTTTGGAGGCCTGGTACGCAGGGCGGCCTACCTGGAGGAAAGCAGCACTGCCGTACGATTGTTTGAAGCCAATTACCAACTATTGCTTCAATGTTATCGTCAGTTCTGGGCAGATGTAAAACCCTTTGCGCAAAAAGAGCTGGAAAAACTAAAGACCGCAGGGGAGAATACATGATAGGTTTCTGCTTGAAAAACGAATCCGTTATTTTTGCAAATACTTAGTTTATGAAAAAAATTTTATTGTCTGTTCTGGTGGTTTGTGTCAGCCTGTTGGCAGCCGTGGCGCAATCCTCGTTGCCCGCTGTAGATAAATCGCCTATGGATATCAGCTATTATCCTGCCAATTATCCGGTACTTAAGGTGCAGGATAAAACCACAGAACCTTTACTGGCAAGAATAGTATACAGCCGGCCGAAAAAAGAAGGCAGAACTGTTTTTGGCGGACTGGTAGAGTATGGCCAGGTATGGCGGCTTGGCGCTAACGAAGCAACCGAGATCGAGTTCTACAAACCAGTTACAATAGGAGGTAAAAAAGTAGCCAAAGGCCGCTACACCCTGTATGCGATCGTGAGGGAAAATTCCTGGACCTTCATCATCAATAAAGAAACAGACACCTGGGGCTCTTTCAAATATAATGCGGCCAAAGATGTGGCCCGTGCGGAAGCCCCGGTACAAAAGATCACAGACGTCGTAGAATCGCTGGCGATGAGCTTTGAAAAAGTAAATGGAAAGGTGAATCTGACAGTAGCATGGGAAAATGTAAAAACATCATTACCTATTTCCTTGTAATATTACTATATGAAACCAACCGGGCTGTTACTGATTCTTTCTGTTTTGCTTTTGACTTTATTTTCCTGTGGAGAAGAAAAAACGCAGCCTGTGTCCGATAAACAGCCGGTCAATGATAGTATTCTTAGTGTGCCGCCTTCTAAAAAGCCTGTTAACCCCTATGCAGGAATTGATGTGTCCCCGATGGATATGAGTTATTTCCCTGCTGAGTACCCGAAGTTGAAAATGGCAAATCATAATGCTCCACCTCCTGTAGCCAGGGTAATATATAGCCGGCCTCACCTGGCAGGAAGACATTTGTTTGATCAGGTATTGAAGTATGGTGAACCCTGGAGACTCGGGGCCAATGAAGCCACAGAGATACAGTTCTATCGTGATGTAACTATACAAAAGAAAAAGGTCAGGTCTGGCCGTTATATATTGTATTGTATTCCCCAGCCGGATAAATGGATGATCATCCTGAACTCAAACCTTGATTCCTGGGGGCTTGAGCAGGATCCTGCGAAAGATATTCAGCGGTTCGAAATAGCGCCTGGCCATGACCATGGGGGGCCTTCCCTCGAAGACTTTACCATGGTATTTGAAAAAACAGATATAGGTGCAGACCTGGTAATAGCATGGGGCGATATACTCGCCAGGCTTCCAATTAACTTCTGATAGCAGATGCAATAACACCCCAAATCCCCCCATTGCCGTATTATTTTCGATATTTACACTATGTGTGGTATTGCAGGTATAATACAAACTGATCCCAGGTCTTTCAATACAGGGCATATTAAGAATATGACCGATTCCCTCTCCCATCGCGGACCTGACGGGGAAGGGATATGGCAAAATGTCTCCGGCCATGTTCTTCTCGGCCATCGGCGCCTGGCGATCATTGACACAAGCGATGCAGCCGCACAGCCCATGCATTACCTGGATCGCTATACAATCATTCATAACGGCGAGATTTATAATTACCTAGAGTTAAAAGAGGATCTGCAGAAAAAAGGGTATTCTTTCCGTACCAGTTCTGATACAGAAGTGATCCTGGCCGCTTTCGATCATTATTACGATGAATGTATCGAACATTTTGATGGGATGTTTGCCTTTGCGATCTGGGACGAGGAGGAACAGGAGTTGTTTGCCGCACGTGACCGCTTTGGCGAAAAACCGTTTTATTACTTATTCAATGGACAAGACTTTGTTTTTGCCTCGGAAATGAAAGCGTTATGGTCAGCAGGCATTGTGCGAAAGCCAAACCTGCAAATGCTTTTTAACTTCATTACTATAGGCTACACAGATAATCCGCAAAGACCTGAAGAAACATTTTTCGAAAATGTATTAAAACTCCCGGCAGCCTCAAGACTATACTACACCCCTGCTTCAGGGGAGCTTACCATCGAAAAGTACTGGGATCTCGATCTCTCTGTTCAACACCAAAAGATCACAGATAAAGAAGCAACCGAACAATTCAGGCATTTATTTTCATCATCCGTAAAAAGAAGGCTACGCAGCGATGTGCCAGTTGGCATGTCTTTAAGCGGAGGATTAGACAGTTCTTCCATAGCTGCAACAGCATCAACACTGATCACATCCAATGCATCTCTGACCTCCTTTACCGCCATTTTTCCAGGCTTTGAAAAAGACGAATCAGCTTTCGCCTCCCTCATGGCACGGAATGTCAATTTGCCGCATCAAACAGCAGAGATTTCTGTCAATGATTTCGTACACGACTGGGAAAAATTTCTTTATTACCAGGAAGAACCTTTCGGATCGGCCAGTGCTTATGCACAATACAAAGTATATGAACTGGCAAAGCAGCATCATGTGAAGGTCCTATTGGATGGCCAGGGGGCTGATGAAACCCTGGCAGGATACAATAAGTACTATAAATGGTACTGGCAGGAACTGTTCCGGAAAAGAAAACTCACCAGGAGCAAAGAACTGCCGGCGGCAAGGGATATGGGTGTCAGTGAAAAATTCACATATAAAAATATAATAGCCGCATTATTCCCCGACATCGCTTCTGTGATACTGGAAAAACAATATCTGGCAAGGGCTGTAAGGCACGAGGACCTTACTCATGACTTCATCCACCTGCAAAGCAAGGAAGCCTACTACAGTACGCCGGATACATTCGACCTCAACGGGGCTTTGTACTTCAATACCAGTATTCATGGACTGGAAGAGTTGCTGCGGCTGGCTGACCGGAACTCCATGGCACATGGAAGAGAAGTACGCCTGCCCTTTTTACAGCATGAGCTGGTAGAGTTTGTCTTTTCTTTACCCGCACAATTCAAAATAAGGAACGGCCGTACAAAATGGGTCTTGCGTCAAAGCATGAAAGATAATTTACCACAAGAGATTGTTTTCCGGAAAGACAAGACCGGTTTTGAGCCCCCGCAAAAAGAATGGATGAAAGGGACCCCCGTACAGGAAATGATACAGGAAGCAAAAAGGAAATTAGTGAATGAACGTATCCTGAAACCCGGTGTATTGAATAAGCCTGTGTCTCCCCATTCTTCACATGAGGCGGATGCATATGACTGGCGTTATCTTGCATCTGCATTTTACCTTTAGAAAAGAATAAGCCGCTTCTGACAAGAGAAACGGCTTATCGGACCAGTTTACCAATGCTGCAAAACAGTTACGGCTATCAGATATCAGCCCGTTTGAATTTTTCTGTCTGCTCGAGGTTGCCATACACATCTGATTTCACTACATACCAGTTCTTATCGTCTTTCAGCGTGATCAGAAAACTGACCTCTTCGGCAGAAGTGACTTCAGTTACGCCAAACACTTCACGGCCACCATATTTTTTCTTTAGTTTGGAAACGATATTGGGAAGCAATTGCTTTTCACCATAGTAGCGCATGGTTTTCAGCAATATGCCTTCCTGGTCGTACTGTGCACGTACCTGTATATCATCCATCTTGAAATTGGCCTGATAGTAGTCGTCATACTCATGCCATTCAACGTTCTGCGCTTTTTCAAATGTTTCATTAAACGCTTTTAATACCTTCTCACTTACATCGGAAGGGGAACCTGCTACGGCGGCAATACTGACCAGCATGACAGCGAATAGAATAATTTTTTTCATGGCTTCGTGTTTAAAGATTTTCAATGATTATTTTATCCAAATTATAACGGCTATCCACCTGCGCAAAGCAAATAAGCGGCAGACGGCAAGTGATAGATGTTCGGGTATAGTATAAACCAAATGTGAAAGACTGCTGAAATCCTTAATTGGGATACCGAAAGAATATTTTACCGGCTCAAAACATGAAGCCGGTATCCGTTAAGTGAATGTTAACCGGGAATGCTTGCTGGATGAATGGTACCCGGGTATAAAATAAATACAGGCAGTTCCCTCCTTTTCACAGAAAAAATGCCCGCTGAACAGCGGACATTGATCAATATAGAATTTTTTATACCTCTTATGGCATCTTTACTACAGTGATTACCTTTTGGAGTGATTTATTCTGTAACCGGATAAAATAGGCTCCTGAGGCCAGGCCGTCATTATAAATATCAATATTATAGGTACCTGCTGCATACTCCCGGCTGGTCAGTACTTTTATTACCCGGCCCAGCGCATCAATCTGCTGGATCATAGTATGGCCGCCGGTAGTAGAGAACTGAATTGTGCCGCTGACCGTATAAGGATTAGGCCACATTTTCAGGATCAGGTTATTTGCATTATTATTGGTGTCATCCGGTGTATCGGGAATACCACAAGGCCCCCCTTTGATCAAAGGAAGCGACTGGTAGTTTTGCAGCATTATATTATTCAATGCAGGTTGCTTTACACAGAACCATTGTTCCAGTACAGAAGCATATATGCTTCTGAAATCATACTGGAAGGGAATATTGTTCACCACCTGAATATCGGCCGGAATATCGGGACTGTTACCAAGAATTCCTTTTTTGACATGCGTGCCAAACATCACCAACGGAGCTGCGGCGCCATGATCGGTACCCAGACTGGCATTGGACTTAATACGGCGGCCAAATTCTGAGTAGGTCATTCCTATTACCCGTTCATCTATCTGCATCATTTCAAGGTCTGTTTGAAAGGCCTGAATCCCTTCAGACAGGTTTTTCATTAGCTGTGCGTGAAAACCAGTTGTTGTATCGCTGGCATTCACCTGTCTTTTATGGGTATCGAAACCGCCTATAGTCACTGTATAGACCCTTGTCTTCAATCCTCCCTTGATCAGGCGGGCAACAATCCGCAACTGGTCAGCCAATGAGCTGCCCGTGGGATAGGTCGCCATAGTAGCCGCCCGCTGATAAGCCGCCCTGATAAGATCAGAATAAATTTTTGTTTTTTCAGAAACCACCCGCAGGAACTTCAGCTCTTTGTTGGCATAGGCCGACGTAAGCGGATAGTCGGAAAAGGGATTGGTAAACGTGTAAACCTTTTCAGGGTTGGTAATGGACAGACCCATAGAATAGATCTCACCCTGTACCATCAGCGTGGGTACGCTGCTGATCTGTATGGCAAGCGGATCAGGCATTTCCGCACTGGGATATGCATCGGGATAGCCGGGAAACTCGCTTTCCAGGTAACGGCCCATCCATCCTGTTTTCACTCTTTGTCTCCGGTTTTGTGTCGTATCGCCGCTATTCCAGATATCCGTAGCCCGGAAATGCGAAAAATTAGGATTATCATACCCTACTGATTGCACTACATTCGCTTTTCCTTCATTATACATGTTCTGTAATGCCGTCATAGCCGGATGAAGGCCCGATCTTTCAGTTCCATCGAGACGTAATACCTGGCTTTGAGGGATCGCTACATTCGTTCTCGCATTATAATAGTTTGCGTATACATCCAGCGGGATCACCATGTTCAGGCCATCGTTGCCCCCTGCTAATTGAATCAATACAAGTACATGATCTGTATCCGTGGCCACTTCATCGAATAACCTGGCCAGCGAATTGCCTGAAGTGCCATGAGCAGTAAAGGAAAAACCATTCAATAAAGCCGGCATGGTAACAGCGGCGGGAACGGTATTCTGTAAAAATTTTCTCCTGTTCATATTTATCTTTTTACATAGGTTAAGTAATCCTGCTCACCGGCAGGGCTTCAGCACAGATGAAACTCCGGAAGGTTCATCAGGAACTTGAACATATCGCGGAGCGAATTATTGATCACCGTATTATTATTGCTGTTCCAGGCATTGGTCCAGACAGTATCGTCTGTGGTATTATTCAATAGAAAACGGCTCTTGACATAATTTCTTGAATTGACCGATAACGGGTAACGAAGCAGCAAAGCCGTTACATCTATGATCAACTGGTTAGGATCAGCCGGATTGGATGAATAGCCGGCAAAAGCTCTCACATCAATCACGGCATCATCCACCAGGGCATTAGTAAAGTCAGCTCGTCTCGGAAGAGAGTTGCTGTTCACCCATAGTTCGTAATGCATCGGCTCCTGGTAATAAGAAGGCCAGCCTGATACATCCGGCGGTTGAAATAATTCCATCTGCATTTCAGCCGCCCGCTGGTAAAGTGAAAAGAATAACGGGTACCCGGTCGTATAATCGGTATATGCCGGAAAAGGCGTATTGAATTCCCGCAAAGTCCCAACGATCATATCAAACGGTGTTTTGATATAGCAGGCCTGGTTGACGGTATCAAAGAAGTGCTCACTTTTAAACAAAACCTCCAGCGCAGGTTTTACCTCATAGTTGTTGCTTTTCAGAATTTCAGCCATCGGGATGATGACATCGGTTTCTGCAGCCTCATCAATTTCATAATACACAAACCATTTGTATAGCTTACGGCATATAAAACGGGCCGCTTCATCTGTATCCGTGATCATATTGACAAGTGCATCCAGTTCCTGGTCTTCGTTAGTGCTGCCGGCAATAGTGGCATTATTATAGAATGACGAAAAGCCTTTAGCGCCGGTATCATGTGCATTGGTGTCAAAATAGGAGCCGAGGGGGTTATTGGTGATCCTCCAGCCTGTCAGCACCCTGGCCGCAGCTATCACATCATCTTCTGTATATAAAGAGTCAGGTCCGATCCCAACAGTAAACAACTCCTGTAATTCACGGGCATAGTTCTCATCCGGTGCCTGCCGGGAATTCAGGTATCCGTTCAGATGGATCAGCATAGCCGGGTCAATGGTCACTTCTTTTACCAATGTCTTAAAATTACCAAGCGCATTGCTGCGTAAAAGGTTGTGGTGCCTGTAGAGCATCTGCGAATTCTCTACTTCTGATTCCTGGATAGAGAAATGATGATGCCAGAATAGTACCATTTTTTCCTGGATACCCCTTGACTGGTTAATGATGAGACCTGACCACCACTTCTTTAAACTTTGCACCCGTAAAGCATTAATAGTCCCTCTTACACCCGGGTCGCTGGCAGTATTGGGATCGTTAACCCACGTTTGCCCCTGGGCCACACCGAGATCATCATGCATAACCCCAAACTCATCTTCGATCAGGCCATAATCTCTTACGGGCGGACTGGGTACTGTAACGTTATTGAGCAATTCATCTACGGCGGCGCCGGGGCTCAGCGTCAGAAAATAATCCACATCTGCTTTTTTAGCGCCAAACATGGTTCGCTTCAGCAAATGGGTCACTTCATTAATAGTCCAGCTTCCTGCGTAAGGATTTAAACCGGCAAACATCCTTTTGCGGTTTTGCTGAATTGCCGTCCTTTTCTTCATGGCCCGGGTTAAAAATTCTCTTCTGTCCATAGTATAAGTTTTTCCGGTGAACACACAGTTAACGTATCAGCGTAAAGGTTCCTTTTTGCTGATGCGGTTTATTTTGGAGGTCTTTATAGTCAATTAAATAAATGAAAACACTGGTAGGCTGCAATTGCCCTTTGAAGAACCCATTCCACCGGTTACTGATCGAAGAGCTTTTGAAAACTATTTCTCCGTTTCGATTAAAAACCTGCATCTGATACCCCTCAGGTACTTTGCCGATCGGGCCAAAATAATCATTCCGACCGTCGCCATTAGGAGTAAACGCATTCGGCACCATGACTACCGCATCATTCAACACCACTACGGTAAAATCACCTGAAACCTGGCAGCCATTAGGCAAGCGGTTAACAGCCGTATAAACAGTAGTGATAGCAGGTGATGCAACCGGTTCAGGACAATTGGTACAACTGAGCGTTGTATGCGAGTTCCAGGTAATGATGCCATTGCCATTTGTAGACAGTGTAATGTTCTCCCCGGCAAAAATCGTATCCATGTTCCTCATGTTGTCAAATGGCCCATTGATAAGTACAGGCTGGTAGGTAACAATGGCAGAATCATAACCACAGATATCTCTCAGTGTGTCCTGCAGCGATACAAATCCGCCGATATTACACACAGCCGAATCCCTTGTTTGTATCTCTGGTAATTTCAGTTTGATGATACCAAAATCCGTTTCGCCCAGCATATTGCTGAAATCTCCGTCGCCAGACTCAGAATCCCCGGCGAGATAATATTCATCCGTAAGCGGGTTACGGATCATGCAACGCATGTGATCATTCTCTCCGCCGCCCCAGTTCTGTTTCCATACCACATTGCCGGCCTGGTCTAATTTCACAGTCCAGTAGTCTCCCTCTCCAAGAGCATTGACAATATCTCCGTCATCAGAGTATGAGATACCACCAATAACATAACTGCTGTCCCTGTCAGTAATGATCGTTCTTGCATATTCCGCATCAGTACCACCCAGTACTTTCTGCCAGTTCAATTGTCCCCGCTGGCTTACATTAATGACCCAGTAGTCCTGGCTGCCTTTAGCTCCGCTCACGTCGCCGTCATTCGAAGTAGTATAGCCTGCCAGGGTAAACGAACCATCAGCGCCTCTCGTCATACAATAGGCAACATCATTCTGCGAGCCGCCATATATGTTACTGAAAACTTTATTCCCGCTCTGGTCAATGGCCAGCAGCCATACGTCATAATTCTTTTGATCCGGCGGAATATCGCCGTCTATCGAATTAGTAAAACCGGCCAGGTAGGTAATGCCATTAACAATTTCAAAATCGAATAATTCTTCATTTCTGCTGCCGCCATAACACCGGCTCCATTGCACCGCTCCTGAAGCGTCTAATTTCATCAGCACTCCATCTGTATAACCGCCTGTACCATGATTGCCGCGGATGTCACCATCGTTTGATGAGGAAGACGCAGCTATCAGGTATCCGCCATCACCGGTTATTTCAATATGGTTACCGATATCAAGCCCGCTGCCGCCATAACGTCTTTGCCATTGCAGGTTACCGGTTGCATCCAGTTTCAGCATCCAGATATCTTTGGTGCCCCCATAGCCGGCCACTACCCCTCCATCTGTTGAATTGGTTTCACCCAGAACAATATATCCGCCATCGGATGTTTGCGCAATGTCCCTGGCACTCTCGTATCCCGTTCCGCCAAATGATCTTTCCCATTGTATAGTACCACAACGGTCTAATTTCAATACCCAAAGATCCCAGTAATCACGGCTGGGCTGGGGGCTTACATCACCGTCACGTGAATCGGTATAACCACCCACTATGGTACCTCCATCACTGGTGGCTCTGATCGTATAGGGAATATCAACATCCCCGCCCCCATAGTGAAGCGCCCATTGACGGGGGGGCAATTGTGCAGGCGATTGATAGCTGTTCGCTACAGCTACTATCATGAGGGCCAGATATAACAGGAGGTTTTGGATTCTCACAGGCTTGAGTCTGTTGGTCTGTAAAATTTAAGACAGGAATCTATGGCAAGTATTATGCTAATCTCATTCTTTAGCAGGCTGAGTTTTCCCCTTTTATATATGTATTTTTTCATGGTAGTTTTCCGTCAGTTGTATTCTTCCTCTGTTATTAACCCTAAAGGGGGCAATTTATCTATACGGTTACCCCCTTTTCAGCCTTTTCGAAATCGGGGGAAAGAACTATGAGCCGGGAGTTGATCTGACAATGGCAGCCCAAAAATCTTCATCTTTGCAGCCTTAAACTATAATATGAAAGCGGCTACCAAATTCATTCATGCAGGCACAGAGCCCGATCCGTCCACCGGGGCGATCATGACACCGATCTACCAAACATCCACGTATGTGCAATCAGCCCCGGGAAAGAACCAGGGATATGAATATGCCCGTTCACAAAATCCGACACGCAAAGCACTGGAAGAGGCACTGGCGGTGATTGAAAATGGCGCTTACGGGCTTGCTTTTAGCAGCGGCGTGGCTGCAACAGATGCTGTGATAAAACTACTTCAGCCCGGTGATGAAGTGATTGCCGCCAACGATATGTATGGCGGCACCTATCGCCTGTTCACCAAAATATTCGAAAAGTTTGGTATCGGGTTCAGGTATGTAGATACCACGAATGTGCAGAATATAGAAAAGGCCATTACCCCAAAAACGAAATTGGTCTGGTTGGAAACCCCCACCAACCCGTTAATGAATATCACAGATATAGCTGCAGTAGCCGCTATCACAAAACCAAAAAAGATATGGCTGGCCGTGGATAATACCTTCGCTTCACCTTACTTACAAAACCCCCTTGATCTTGGGGCGGATATTGTCATGCACTCATCCACCAAATATCTTGGCGGCCACAGCGACGTGATACAGGGTGCGTTGATCATGAATGATTCCTTACTGAGGGAGCAGTTATATTTTATTCAAAAAAGCTGTGGGGCCGTTCCGGGACCGATGGATTGCTTTCTGGTGTTGAGAGGCATCAAGACACTGCATGTCCGTATGAAAGCCCATTGTGAAAATGGTAAGACCATTGCACATTGGTTAAGAAAACACCCAAAAGTCGGGAAAGTATATTGGCCCGGATTTGAAGATCATCCGGGATACGCTGTAGCTAAAAAACAAATGCGTGACTTTGGCGGCATGTTGAGCTTTACACTGAAAGATGACGCTGTTGATAATGCCATGCGGGTACTATCTTCTACCCATTTATTTTCACTGGCCGAAAGCCTTGGCGGTGTAGAATCTTTGATCAATCACCCCGCCTCCATGACGCATGCATCTATCCCAAGAGAAGAACGGATCAAAAACGGGCTGGGTGATTCGTTGATACGTCTTAGTATAGGTATAGAAGATGCAGATGACCTGATCGCTGATCTGCAGCATGCGATCGGTTAAGATCATTTTGGCATTGTATATGCATAACCATGCTGTGCGATACTGAATCTGCGGTTCAGATAACCAGTAAACGTTGCTGTTATGCTCTATTTGATTGCCATCATTTTATTGATCGGGTGGATATTAGGTTTCTTTGTCTTTTCAGCAGGCCAGTTGATCCATGTTTTGCTGGTCATCGCTATTATTGCGATATTGCTGCGTATCATCAGGGGTGACAGGGCACTCTGATGACAGATGAATGAATAAAAAAGCACTTAAAGAATTTCTGGACAGGAAGGTTGATGAATACAATCAACCTTCTTTTATTAAAGATGACCCTGTCAGTATTCCCCATCTTTTTAGCAGGAAGGAAGATATTGAAATAGCTGGTTTTTTTTCCGCCCTCTTTTCATGGGGTAATCGAACCACGATTATACAAAAATCAAAAGAGCTGATGCAATTAATGGAGATGCAGCCTTATGAATTCTGCATGAGCCGGGACGAACAACGATTGCAAAAATTGCTGGCATTCAAACACAGGACCTTTAATCCGACCGATCTTTTGTATTTCATTGAATTTTTCAGACATCATTACTCCCGGTACAGCACCCTCGAAACTGCGTTTACGATGCATGGAAGTAATGTTGAGGATATGCTCACGGGGTTTCACCATTATTTCTTTTCACTTGAGGATGCGCCACCAAGGACAAAAAAGCATATTTCAACCCCTGAAAAAAATTCCGCCTGCAAGCGTCTGAATATGTTCCTTCGCTGGATGGTGCGAAACGATAATAAAGGTGTTGATTTTGGCATCTGGAAGAACATTTCGCCCTCACAACTGATTTGCCCGCTTGACCTGCACGTAGCAAGGGTAGCCAGAAAATTCGGTCTGCTTCGCCGGAAACGAACCGGCTGGCAGGCAGCATGGGAGCTAACAAAATACTTGCGAACTTTGGATAAACATGACCCGGTGAAATATGACTTTGCATTATTTGGACTAGGCGTCATGGAAAAATATTAGCCCGATGTCATCTATCAGTCCGGAACTGGTTCCCGCAATAAATAAATCCCTGGAAATAAGCTTACCGGATACTATCAGCCCTGAAGAGCTAAGAAAAAAACTATCAGCTCATATCAATACCCTTATCAACAACGATTTTGAGAAACTCGTCTTCCTGCTTTACCGGGTTGATGTAAATGAAGCAAGAATGAGAGCATTACTGGCGCATAAAGAAGGAGAGAATGCTGCCGGACTGATCGCTGACCTGATCATTGAACGGCAACTGCAGAAAATAGAATCCCGACGGCAATTTCGCCAGCGGGGTAATGATATCGATGAAAATGAAAAATGGTAGGTTTTGGTAAGCATCGCCGTCCTAAAGCATACCGAATGGGAATTAATGCTTTTTTTCAAACATCAGCTCTTGTACTTTTTCTTTATCTTCTTTCTCTTTCTTCAGATCGAACATTGTTCCGAACACATGATCCCAGATGGTAGAACTAACTCCATACCCGTTATGTTCGTTCTTATAATGATGCAGGTGATGGTTTCTCCAAAGAGGTTTCATCCATTTGAAAGGCGGGTTCCAGGCATGTATGGCGTAATGCATGGTGCCATACATCAGGTAGCCGAACAAGAAGCCAGGAAAAAACATAAACGCATAGCTTCCCATTACCAGGTACATCAAACCAAACAATGTTGACGAAATGATCAGGCTGGGTATCGGCGGCATAAATAAACGCTGCCTGTCACGCGGATAATGATGGTGATTACCATGGAGGGTGTACACAAACTTTGTGGCACGGGGCGTTTTAGGCACCCAGTGAAAAATGAACCGATGAGCTATATATTCAAAAAAAGTCCAAAATAACATGCCGCCAAAGAAGGTCAGTAATATCCGTGTTGTGCTATAGTCATATTTTGTAGCCGCGAGATAAATGATATAACTGAGGATCGGGATATACATTCCCCATATCACCAGCGGGTGCGCCTTTGTCATCGCCTCAAGAAAATCATTCTTGAATAATCTCGCCTGCCCCTTATTATGGATCTTTTCGAAATGCATGTCACAAAGATAAGGGAGGACGGCACTGCAAGGCAAGTGGTAAACAGGGTTTTGCCCACTTCATTGTCCTGATTTTAGTCAATCTTTAAGAGTTTGTCAATTGTTTGAAAACAGTAGCCCTTCCCCTGAAAATGCCGGATCAGTTCGGGCAGCCTGTCATAAAGCTTATCAGTTCTTTTCGGATCGGTTCCGATATGTACCAGCAGGATAAATCCGTTCATACCAGAAGGTCTTGCGCTTTCGAAGTGGGTAATGGAATTGTAGATGGCCTCGCTGCTCCGGTAGTTTTTCATACCAGGTGTGGTATAGTCAGCTGTACTTAAAGTCCCCGGTGTGTAGTTGATCAGTTGTAGCCCCATTTCTTTGGTCCATGCGGCAATCGAGTCATTATACCATTCATAAGGAGGCAAAAAGAATACTGCATTTTTTTGGCTGATACCAAAGGCAGTCATTTCTGCATAGTTGTTCAGCAGATCAACCATGAATTGCCGTCTTGTCACAAACAAACTATCCCTCTTTATCCAGTCGCAGTAAAGCAAATGTTCATCGCTGTGCGCACCGAGGTAATGCTCTTCTTTTTTCAAACGCCGGATAACCGGGGCAAAAGCGGGATTGCGATAAAATCTTCCGGTAAAAAAGAAGGAGGCTTTGACCTTTTGTTGTTTCAACGTTTCTGCAATGATATCACTCCCATCTGCAAACTCATCGCCGGTAAAGACCAGCGCAATATTCTTTTTGGCGCTATCTCCCCGGGTTATTGCCCCATAGTTATATGAAAAGAAATTTTTCAAAGATATTCCGGAAGTCTCCCCCCTTGGGGGAGATGCAGAGAGGGCCGATTCTGCTTCCTTCGCAGCCAGTAAATAGATCAGGGATGCTGTTCCATCCATTGTAGGTTCATTGGTGCTGTAGTCGCCATAGTCATCATGATAAACGGCGAGATTACTTTGAAACCCGGCATACTCATCAGGGTCCTTTAGCTGAATACCGATAAGCCCTTTGTAAATGTTACCATATACAGGTCCATCCACCAGCCCTCCGTCAATCGGGTAATTCTTTAAATGTGTGAATGCTGAATGAGGGTCCACTGGTGTATCGCCCCATGATGGCAGGCCATATACCATTGACGTTCCCCATGGATTGCAACCAAACAGCCAGTCGAAATTGGCCTGTTCCAATTCTTCAAACGTTTTATCACCGGTTAATTTTTTATACCAGTAACATTGAATAGCAAAAGAAGTAGTAAGATTATTGCTGCACCAGATGAAAGGGACTCCGCGATAGAAAGCATTGGACTTTGCTTTATTCCATACACGCTGAATACCTTCTTTGTAATAACCGACAATGTCATTATATCTTGATTGGGGCTGCTTCCTTTTAATAGCCCAATCGCCAAGCTTTCTATAGAACTCTACTAATTCATAATGACCAATATTAATAAAAGGATACCACTGATAATGACTGGCAGTGTCTTTGCCAAGCCAGGGAGTAATTGGTTCCAGTTCTGAATGAAATAATACATGATCAAATTGGCTCCCGCAATTAAGCGAAGCATTTCTTTTGTCAATCTCCATATGTCCGATTGCTGCCTGCGCTAATTCAACATCATCGAGCCAGTTTTCTTCGGCATAGATATAAGGAGACCGGACAGAAGCTGTTTGCGTTACCCCCTTCTTGTTGCCTGTATATTTATATGCTGATTTTGCTTTATAAAACAATTCTCTTGAGTAGCCGGTATCATAATCATAAAAGATCTGGTTTCCCAAAGCAAACGCACTGGCATACTTTGCCGCAGTCGAACTTGTTCCCGTCGTGGCATTCATAAATTTTCCCCGCTGCTGTGGCTCACCACTTACAAAATAGACGGGGCGTTCAAAGCCTCTTCCGTAAAATGTATCCTGTCCCGGTATCCGCATACCCATGTGGTCCCGGTCATCCGCAATCTGGTTGAACATCCAGTTATCTTTCGGGTGCATTTTCAATAACCAGTCCAAACCCCATTTGGCTTCGTCCAGCACATCGGCCATCCCATTTTTCCCATCAAGACCATTGGCTATTTTTTCGTCAGTAAAAACATTTGGGAAATCCCTGTAAGCCATCAGCAAATGATAAGTGGCATTGGCAGATGTTGTAACGTATTGCAAATAGTCGCTGGCATCATGCCAGCCACCCACCACATCAATACGTGTGCTGTCTTTGATACCAGCCTTTTCTCCATATAATACATACCCGTCATGTGTATGACAACTGTCTTTCAGATAGGGATTAAAGCCCGTTCGCTGCTGCCGCATATAGCGAAGGCAAAAATCAGCGGCGCCTTTATACACATCGTCGCCAATTTCAAACTCAGGTGATTTTACTCCCCCGGCCTGCAGGTAATACCTGCCTGGTTTTTTGAAAGAAGAAAAATTCAGGCGACAGGTTTGAGCAAATGGGCCATAGGTACCAAAAGCAATACCAGCCTTGCCAGAAAAGACAATCTTATTCGTTTCAACATCTATCAATTGCCAACTGCTTACTGCCTGTTGCTCTTTACTGCACCACACAGCGACTTTCACGCCACCGGGAGTATACCCTAATTGATTGATGCGTATCCAGCTTTTTATTTCCTGCTTTTCAGTAAAAGCAATGACAGGAACCAGTAATACCAGCCACCATTTTTTCATGTCCCCAATTTACAAACAACCTCACTAACTTAGCGCCTCTTAAATTCCCTTTGAATGAAATTAGTCTCTTATATCAAAGACGATCGTGAACAACTCGGTGTACTGGTCAACGGCCTGGTGTATGATATGGAAGTACTGCATCCCGATCTGCCGGGCAGTATGAATATGTTCCTGACTTACTGGGAAGATATGTTCCCCATTGCACAGGCAGGCGAACTGATGCTGAAAGAAGGAACAAGAACCAGCAACAGGTGCATTCCGGTACAGGATTTACAATTACTGGCGCCGGTGCCATTTCCTTCTTCATGCAGGGATGGATATGCATTCCGGCAACATGTAGCTGCCGCGAGAAGAAACCGGAAAGTGGAGATGATACCCGAATTCGATCAGTATCCCATTTTTTATTTCACCAACCATCACAGCATACAGGGGCCTGGCGATATAAAATGTATGCCCGATCATTTTGAAAAATTAGATTTTGAACTGGAAGCCGCCATTGTCATTTGCAAGCATGGAAGAAATATAAAAGCAGAAGAGGCTGATCAGTATATCGGAGGGCTGATGATCATGAACGACATGAGTGCAAGACGGCTGCAGATGGAAGAAATGCTGTTGAATCTCGGCCCTGCCAAGGGAAAAGATTTTTCTACCGTTCTCGGTCCCTGGCTGGTTACACCAGATGAATTGCAGGCTTTTGAAATAGCGCCGAAAGAGAACCATACCGGTAAGAACTGGAATCTGAAAATGACCTGCGCTGTCAATGGTGTGCAGGTAAGCGAGGGTAATCTCGGCGATATGGACTGGACCTTTGCCGAGATCATTGAACGGGCCTCTTACGGAGTTGACCTGTACCCCGGTGATGTGATCGGAAGCGGTACGGTTGGTACGGGCTGTTTTCTTGAATTAAATGGTACTGGTAAATTAAATGATCCCAATTACACCGAACAATGGCTTCAGGCCGGCGATGTAGTAGAAATGGAGATAGACAGCCTGGGCAAACTAAGCAACACTATTGTAGCGGAAGAAACTGATTGGAGTATACTGCAACTCAAAAAAGATAGTTAGAAAGAGGCTGCCCGGTTATTACAGTCTGAATCACTACATGCACATGAGAAATTAAAATAGATAATACGGACGGAACAGCCTCAAATCATTACCGGTCGCTCAGATCCTGGCTTTTTCTATTCTTTTTATGGTAGCGGCCCCTTTATTGGTCACTTTGCCAAGGAAAGAATCCTTCACTTTGATCTCTTTTTCCGCATTTACTTCTGCTGAACCGACCCCGTCATTATCTATATCCATTTTCTGTACGGCAAATTCAGCAGCTTTCAGACTGCCAACACTTTTATTTTTTATTGTCACGTTATCTGCCTTGCCGCTTAGCTTCACATCTCCAACGCTTTTATTATTGATATCTACGTTGGCAGCGCTAAGCTTCAGATCAACAGCCCCGACGCTTTTGTTATCAATCTTCAGGTCTTCGAAGCTGAGTGTTTTATCAGAAGATACATCACCAACTGTTTTCAGTTCCATACCCTTCAATTTTTTGAATGTGATATACACTTTCATTTTCTTTTTGGTACTGATGTTGACGTCTTTCTTCATGGAAACCGTCAGCTTTGACCCTTCATTCTTTACCTCGAAGTAAGCCTGCAGGTTATCCTCTGCTTCAATCTTTACCTCTTCTTTGCTTCCTTGAGATAATAGTACGCTGAAAACGCCACTGACATTTAACTGATCAAACGACTGTACACTGATTTCTTTGGTGACAACATTACCACTGCCCTCTACTTTTGGCTTTCCCTTGTCCTTATCCTGGGCATTTGCAGAAAAAAATGATACGGCCGTAATGGCTAACAGAGACAAAAAGATCCTTCTCATGACTAATTGATTTTAAAGTTTACAAAATCACGAAATTTTTCGTAGAACGAAGGTGCTGCTATCTTTGTTACATATCTGTTTAAAAAATTTTGAACGGTGCTTATCATAGCTGGATAGCACCCTGTGAATCCTTGTATTTTTCCGGATATTTGCCTTACCGTCAATATTTTACCATGATACTGGACCTGAAGGACCTGAAACCGGCAGAAAAACAATATTACCTGCAACATGTGGTGGCACCACGGCCCATTTGTTTTGCTTCAACAATAGACAAAACAGGCAAAGTGAATCTCAGCCCCTTCAGTTTCTTCAATCTCTTTTCTTCCAATCCGCCTATTGTTATCTTTTCACCAGCCAGAAGAGTAAAGGATAATACCACCAAGCATACGCTGGAAAATGTGCTGGAGGTACCCGAAGTGGTGATCAATATTATAACGTATGATATGGTACAGCAAACCTCTCTGGCCAGTTGCGAGTTTCCGAAAGAAGTGAATGAGTTTATCAAAGCAGGCTTTACAGAAGAACCGGCAACTTTGGTTAAACCGCCAATGGTAAAAGAGAGTAAAGTAAAGATGGAATGCAAGGTCATTGAAGTAAAACCATTGGGTACAGAAGGCGGCGCAGGCAACCTGGTGATATGCGAAGTACTGCGGATGCATGTTGATGATGCTTTGCTGGATGACAACAAGAAATTGGATCAACGGAAGATCAGCCACGTTGCCCGGCTTGGCGGCGACTGGTATTGCGTAGTCAATGAGAACAATCTTTTCCAGGTAGAGAAGCCGAACACGCAACTGGGCATCGGTATTGATGCGTTACCGGCAGCTATCCGTAACAGTAATATCCTTTCAGGGAATAACCTGGGTCAGTTAGCCAATGTACATGAAATGCCGGTCATTGAGCCTTCGTTTGATGATACTCGTCTTAAAGAGATCATCCAATACTATGGCATAAACCCCGATGAAATGGAAAGGGAGCTACATAGCTATGCAAAAAAATTATTGGATGCAGGAAGGATAAAAGAAGCCTGGCAGGTATTGCTGGTAAATTCATGATGCATTTTAAAAAAGTATACATGCAGAACAGGTATAATAAACCCCTTTCCATTCTTTAGCCACAATCTGGTCGTCTTCCTTTTCGCATTGCCGGTTCATTTGGCTATATGAAATACTCTCAGAATATCCGGCAAACATTCCTCTTTTTTTGCACATTGGTTCATTTTTCTGCGGGCCCGATATCATTTTATGGATAATTGCAACAAATGCCAGCCATTGGTACCGGCATTAGTAATATTTACCAAACTGGTCTGATCATTTGCAAATTCTCGTTTTTAACCGGCTAATAGTACCACTAACTTGGTAGTATAAAAAGGAGTCACCGGAAAATCCATCAAAAGAGTACGGCGCCTATACCGAAAAGCGATACGAGTAGGCATCACCATCAAATGAATATTATGAAGAGGAAAATCACCCTTTTTATGATGGCAATTACCGGTATCCTGATCGGATTAACCAATAGTTGCAAAAAAGAGAAACCTGGTAACTCTTCCGCTGGTATCGCAACCTCCTTTACGGAAGAATTTGACTACGTGAACCAGCTTGAAACCGAAGGATGGGTATTTAAAGACAATTCGGAATACTCTGCCGAGTGGAGACAGGCAGGATACAAAGGCAGTGTAAACTTTCCTGCCTATTCATTCACAGTATCACCCGATGAATATATAGGTGCATATGCAGGTATATCCAGCACTTCCTATTCTATAAGCAGTTGGCTGATCACCCCAGTATTATCTGTAAAAAATGGCGATAAGATATCCTTTTTCACCCGTTCAGACACTTCCTCTTCCGGCGTAGTTTATAAAGACCGCATGCAGGTACTGATAAACAATTCAATATCCTCAAATGTGGGAGGAGGCATTAATTCGACCGGTGATTTTTCCACCTCACTGTTTGATATCAATCCAACACATGCGCCGGGTGGCTACCCTATTATATGGACAAAATTTGAATACACCTTTTCAGGAATATCCGGTAAAGTGAGTACGAGGATAGCGTTCAGATATGTTGTTCCTGCCAGTGCCGGTTCAAACATGATCGGTATAGACCTTTTCAAATTTGAAAGTAATTAAGGGTCAAGGATCGCTAAAAATCAGTCAACATGAGAACATGGTTCATATTAATGATTTTGTATCCTGGTCTGCAGTCGTGTAGCAGACATGACACAGAACAGGCATCAGTTCCTGTTACGACAAAAACCTATTGGGATCCTTATGCCTTGATACAGGAGGGGCAAACTTTGCTTAGCGAGGGGGATCTTGTTGTAAGGCTTAACCAGGATCCGATCAGCCTGTTTATAAAAAATTTTAACCGGCTGGACAAAACTTACTCACATGCCGGAATTGTACTTTTTGATAGCGGGCATCCCTATATATTTCATATGGTTAAAGGAGACGAGAATCCTGACGGAAAAATGAGAAAGGACAGCCTGGGTGGATTTTGCAATCCCCGGAAAAGTACCGCTTTTGGAATATTCAGATACAAGTTGAAAGCACATGAACTGGTAAGCCTGAAACGTCTTATCCGTAAATGGTATGAAAAAGGGGTACAGTTCGATACCGCATTTGATCTAACAACAAATGACAGGATGTATTGCTCTGAAATGGTCAGCAAATCATTGGCAGCAGTGACCAATAAAAGAATAGCCATCGGTACCACCCGGCTGTCTGACGACGAAGCAAGATTGTTTTCCAGCCATATTCGCATCCCTTTTGCGTACGCCAGCAAGCTCAGTGTTGTTGCTATTGACGACCTGTATAAGAATCCCTTCTGCCATACAATAAAAGAGTTTAATTATAAAACAGGCAGACAAGCGGCTACAGGGGTTGTTGCAAACTATCAGTAATAACAAATTCAATGGCCAGTGGTACTATAAAAAAGGAGTCACCGGAAAATCCATCAACAGAGTACGGCGCCCATACCGAAAAGCGATACGAGTAGGTACCAAACCAATTAACAGCACTAACATGAAAAAAAGAACTGCTGCCTTACTGGCAACTTTAGTTATCCTGATCACGGGCTCAGCACAAAAAGCAGCATTTGGCGTTTGTGCCGGTGCCACTTTATCTAATTTCAAAATCGAATACGACGGAGAAAATGAAAGCCTTGATTCAAAAGCCGGACTAACAGTTGGTGCTATTGCCAATATCGCCGCCGGGAAAAACTTTGTTGTACAGCCAGGTATTTTTTGGACACAAAAAGGAACAAAAGATGAAGAATCGGAGGGCGGCTCGACCTATAAGATTTCCCTCACAAACAACTACGTTGAGATCCCGGTGAATTTCCTGTACAGCAGTGGAGGTTTTTTCGCCGGAGCCGGTCCTTCTATCGCATTTGCTGTATCCGGAAAATGGAAATATGAATTAGATGGTGAAAAAGAAACAGAGAGTGCGAACTTTGGTAATAGTGATGACGACGATATGAAAGGGCTTGATCTTGGCGCTAATATACTGGCTGGCTATTCCTCTCCCGGTGGTTTTTTAGTCATGCTCAATTTTAACCAGGGATTGAACAACCTTGTACCCGGAGAAGCGGATGGCGCAAAATTAAAAAGCCATTACTTTGGTATCCGGTTAGGTTATATGCTGAAAGGAAAAAAAGACAAATGATACAAACAACCGATCGCAAACCTCTATTGATCTTGTTTCAGAAAAGTAATAAGGCCTGCAATTACAGGCCTTTACTATCACACTACTGGAATTCAAATTAATTACCACCAAATACTTTCTTCAAAATATCGGTGGCCCTGGCAGCAGGATTGGCCCTGATATTAGCTTCTTCTTTGGCTACCTGGTCAAACAGGGCATCAACAGCTTTGCCTACCACATACGAGGTCAGATCGGGGTTCATCTTGTTGAAAGTGGTGGGGAGTTTATTGTAAGTGGTAACAATATCACCATAGTATTTGGTCGCCTCCACTTTATCGAGTGATGTTTTCACAGAAGGCGTAAATGCTTCGGTTAGTTTTGCAGCCGTCTTTTGTTTGAAATACTGCGTTGCAGCATCTTTATTTCCTTTTACGATATTCAGTGCATCCGTTAATGTCATTTCTTTGATCGCATCCACAAAGATCGGTTTGGCAAATGCCACAGCATCCTCCGCTCCGCGGTTGATGGCCAGTACTGCCTTATCCACCTGGGCACCCATTCCCATCTTCCGGAGTGTTGATTCCATTTTTTTGGCATCTTCCGGTAATAACATTTTATATATCTCACTGCCGAAAAATCCATCGGTCTTGTTCAGGTTCAGTACCGCATTGGTCACTCCTTGTGTCAGTGCTTCCTTGATACCCTGCCCGGCTTCATTCTCCGTAACGCCTGAACCGGATTTTTTACTTAATATTTTTGGCAGTTTTATCTGCGCATTGGCTTCAACGGTGAAAAGGCTTAAAGAAAGTAGAGAGGCGATAATAAAGGTTTTCTTCATACGAATTTGTTTAACCGGTGGCAAAATAGCTGCTGAAAAGCAATAATGCAACCGGATACGGAAGGTTTGACGATACTTTAAGGCTTTTCGTTTGCCGGCCGGGTAGTTTTTCTCCGTACTTACAGGGTTTTCCAGCGATCCCTGCTCCGGAATGGTTTTAGTCCGATGCACTAAATTGTTGGTATGCTTCCTGCCAACAAGTACCTTTGCGCCAATTTTGAATAAGGAACTACATGAGCACACAACACCTATCTGAACAGGAAAAACTGCGCCGGGAGAAATTAGCCGAACTCATCATTATGGGTATCGAGCCCTATCCCGCGCCCCTGTATCCTGTCAGTCATACATCCGCCTATATCAAAACGCATTTCACCGCCGAAAAGAAAGAAGAATTTGCAGATGTATGTATCGCGGGCAGGATCATGAGTGTACGGGATATGGGTAAGGCCAACTTTGCCGTGATACAGGATGCTCATGGCAAGATCCAGTTATATATTAAACGGGATGATATTTGTCCCGGCGAAGACAAAAGTCTCTATGATATTGTCTGGAAAAAGCTACTGGATATCGGCGATATCATTGGCGTAAGAGGGTATGTATTTATTACCAAAACAGGCGAAACTTCCATTCATGTAAAGGAACTGACCCTGTTGAGTAAATCGCTGCGGCCATTGCCGATCGTGAAAGAGGCTGAAGGGCAAACCTTCGATGCAGTGACCGATCCTGAGTTCAGATACCGGCAGCGCTATGCTGACCTGATCATCAACCCTTCGGTCAAAGACACTTTTGTGAAAAGAACAAAACTGATCAATTCCATCCGTGAATTTCTTAACCAGAGAAATGCTTTGGAAGTAGATACACCTGTACTCCAGAGTATTCCCGGTGGCGCTGCGGCAAGGCCATTCATTACACATCATAACGCACTGGATGTTCCTTTTTACCTGCGTATCGCCAATGAGCTGTATTTAAAACGGCTGATCGTCGGTGGGTTTGACTGGGTGTATGAGTTCAGCCGCAACTTTCGAAACGAAGGAATGGACAGAACCCATAATCCGGAATTCACGATTCTTGAATTCTATGTGGCCTATAAAGACTACCTGTGGATGATGGAGACCACAGAACAATTGCTCGAAAAAACTGCGATTGATGTAACGGGTGGAACGGATGTACAGGTGGGTGATAAGACGATATCCTTTAAAGCGCCGTTCAAGCGCATCACCATTTTTGATGCGGTAAAAGAACATACCGGTTTTGACATCAGCCGGATGAACGAAGGCCAGCTTCGCTCCGTATGCAAGCAACTGCATATACCCGTAGATGAGAAAATGGGTAAAGGCAAGCTGATTGACGAAATATTCGGTAATAAATGTGAACACCATTATGTGCAGCCAACCTTCATTACTGATTATCCTGTAGAGATGAGCCCATTGACGAAAAAGCATCGTGACAAACAGGGATTAGTAGAAAGATTTGAACTAATGATCAATGGTAAAGAGATCGCCAATGCGTACAGCGAGCTGAATGATCCCATTGACCAGCGGGAGCGTTTCGAAGACCAGGTAAAGTTGATGGAAAGAGGCGATGATGAAGCGATGTTCATTGATTATGATTTCCTTCGTGCACTGGAATACGGTATGCCTCCCACATCCGGGATCGGTTTTGGTGTTGACAGGCTCTGTATGTTACTAACCAACCAGCCTTCAATACAAGATGTATTGCTGTTCCCGCAGATGCGCCCGGAAAAATGGGAGAATGAAGCAGAAGAGGAAAAGGTGTAAAATTGTAAATCACATACACACAAATCAACTGCATGAAAGCATTTATCCCTTCTAAATTAGCTGAGGTCATTTTTGCGCTTATCATTGCGTATTTCGGATACTGGCACTTTACCCATGCCGATTCGATGGGCAGAGCCGTGCCTGCTTATATACCCGGCCCGGGAAGCTTGTGGATCTATATTACAGGAGGTGTTTTTGTACTGGCCGCCATCGGTATTTTGGCAGATATAAAAAAAACACTGGCTTGCTACCTGTTTTCCGCGATGCTATTGCTCTTCGCTTTTACCGTGCACTTCCATAGTCATATAGATGCGCTGAAAGATGCAGCCATTGCCATGTGCGCCCTGATTGTAGGAAATAATAAAAAATAAGAAGTTGTATCAAAGGGCTGCATGGAAATCACACCAGCTGATATAATTGACCGGGATATTTAAGTCACCCTGGTTAAAATCAATATAGGCATGCCTGATCTCATCGTATGTCTTCCACTCCCCTTTTGTATCTTCTCCAAAAGGGCCCGAAGATCCGCCCATGTATTTTTCCTTTATGATGTGCCGAAGTTTGTGTTTCACTGCATGTTTCATCTTCCTGTACAGGATATAGTACTGCTTCCCTTCCAGTTTCTCATTCAATGGCCGGAAACTGTTCGCCTGGTTGATAAGCTTGAACCTCGTATACCCCTTTGTCTTCAACGTATCCAGCAGTGATATATTAGTAGCTTCGCAGGAAACATAGGATGGTTTCTCGCCTGAATCGGGAATATCATTCAATGAAAGGTAATCATAGCCCTCGATATCTACCTTCATATAATAAGGTATGCCATAGTCTCTGAAGAGGCTTTCCGTTTTTATACAGGGCACTTCAATGACCTCATATTTCGTATTGTTCCTCGTGCCGATGGCCTTGTCGAACGAGCTCCATTCACTTGAATAATGGTTTACATAAAAAGGAAGTATGCCCGGTTTATCCGCAATACCTGCGTTCAGTATTATTAACCTGCCGGATGCAATAGCTTTATCAAATTTGCGCCGGCAGTGATCTGCCAGAACCGGGTTGGCTTCAACTGCAACAACATAATATCCTTTTTTTAAATAGAAAGCTGTATCCTCCCCGGTATGCAGGCCTATATCAAAGATCAGGTCTTCTTTAATTTTCATTGAAGAAATTTAGTCTATGTGTTCAGGCAAATCTACTGTTTGCATCCACTCCAACAAATTTTTTCAAAAACTTACGGGGAGTCTTTAGGGGTTGCTTTATTATTTACCTCATATCTTTCGTTGTGGCAAAAGTTCTGATGATTACTGTATATACTTCAATCGTGGGATATAATGAAGAAGTAACTTTAAGGTTAAAAATTGCGCTTTCTTTTTTCAATTATTCCCAACGCTATCGCAATAATACCAACCACTGAGAAAATTCCTATTGCAACAAAATCGCCGTATATTTTTTCTTCTGGAAATAAGACCATCTTATTTCCCTCTAAATATCGCAACCTGATCAACTCTCCGGGTTTATGCTCATTACAGAATCGGGAAGGTATTTTTTTACTGAAAACCTCATTCTTGTATTTTACATCCATAAAATAGCCTCCCTTTGTGAATCCACAGTTCTCGGGTAGTTCAATTATCTCCATATCTACAATACTGCCATTGCTTTGAACATCATAAGATTCCCATTTTAGAAACAAAAAAAACAATGAGGCGAACAGTGTTAATATTCCTATCCATAAAAAAGACAGCCTCATTTTAAAGTATTTAACTCTGCTGATAAAAAATAAGAACGAAAGGCCTCAATCCACAAACAAGTCAGTGTAAAGTTTCGCACCCGGCACTACCGAATATTTACCCAGATCAGTAATACCTTCTTTTGCCAGCACTTCTTCATCAATGAACCAGTTGCCGCTACAATCTGCCGGTGGCCGGGAAAAGATATAATAGGCCGCATCTGCGAGTATGGCAGGGGTGCGGCTCATCTTCGCCAGCATTTCGCCACCCAGCAGATTTCTTACTGCGGCCGTATCAATCGTGGTCTTTGGCCACAGCGCATTGGAAGCAATAGTATCTTTTTTGAATTCGGCGGCCCAGCCCATTGCCATCATGCTCATATTGTATTTGGCCAGTGTATAAGCTACATGCCCGGTAAACCATTTTGGGTTCATATTCACCGGCGGCGATAAAGTGAGGATATGCGCATGGGGTGATTTCTTTAAATGAGGTATGCAGGCTTTAGTGACAAAAAAGGTTCCCCGTACATTGATGTCATGCATCAGGTCAAATTGTTTGGGCGTGGTCTGCTCTGTAGGTGTCAATGTAATAGCCGATGCATTATTCACGAGTATATCAATACCGCCGAATCGTTCCACCCCTTTGCTCACCGCCTCCTGTATTTGTTCCTCAAAGCGGATATCGCATTGCACGCCAATCGCCTGCCCGCCGGCTTTTTCCATTTCCTCCGCCGCCGAGTAAATGGTGCCCCCTAATTTCGGGTTCTCTTCCACCGATTTGGCTGCAATAATAATATTGGCACCTTCCTGCGCCATCCTGAGTGCAATAGCTTTGCCAATACCCCGGCTGGCCCCGGTAATAAAGACAGTTTTGTTTTTCAATGACATATAGTTTCGTTTGAAAACGGAAGTTAGTAAAACGGCTGCGAATAGCTGATTTTGTCCCCGTAGTTCTACGGCTGGCAAAGGTATTTTCGGTGCTAAGTAAAAAGGTGAAATATGCGCTGGTGCTGAATAAAGGGGAAATCTATTTTTATAAAAGAGTTGGCTGAGCGTTAAGATCCAAATATCACTACAGAAAAACCAAAACCGTCCTGATTAAATTAAAACAAATATCAACAAAATGTAAATACCAGCGCCGGCCAACTTTCTTTTCATGAGTCCCGTTTGAATCCAAATATCCGTTTGAGAACACTACCTTGAGCCGAAACCAACTACTGAAAAACACAACTGGTTTGCCCCTCAGGTCTTTCAAGCCCTTCAAGCCTGCAGCTTGAAGGGCTTGTCTTTTAAAAACACGAAATATATTGTGGAATAAAGGATCAGGACCATTACTCTACCATGCCCTTATCAGAAACATTCACTATACCCGTTGGCTCTTTAAATGTGACCGACTTCATGTCCTGTGTAGCTTCCATGCCTTTGCCTCCATAGATATTTTTTCCTTTGGCGTGGTATTCGGCATATTTATCCGTATAGAAAAGCTTCGTATTCTGGTCCCACCAGAGATCGGGGCATTTAAGCGTATCCCCTTTTATATTGATCACGACTACGCTGTCGCGGAGATATACCTTATCTAAGCTCTCAAAATATTTTCCATACTTACTGTCAAGCCAGCTTTCTACTTTGGTGCTGTCATTATAAAAATCCACATGCAGGCTGTTGGGGAATTCAACATACAAGGTATCCGTCAGTACACGCAGCATCAGCGGGGCAGTGAGTTTGGCCCGCATGATGCCATCCTGGCTCAGGTAACTTTCGATCTGCTTCGCTTCTTCCACTTCAGTAACCTTCTTTGTCCATAGATCAATCTGCTTCTGATCGTTCTCGCAGGCAGAAAGAAAAAAGCAGCACACTATCAAAGTGGCTGCTGAATAATATCGTGTAAGTATGGTATGTACCTTATTCATATTTCTTCCTCACGAACCAGAAATCACTGAGTGAAAAACCAACTGAGATCCGAAACATGTTTTCCTTCAGCAGGTTGTCATTATTCCCTCTTTTGATGTATTCAAAAGCCAGGTTGACCATGGTGGCCTGACCTGGTGTAAACCTGTTCTGGCTGAGTACCGGCAACCCTAAACCGAAAGTGAAACCCATGACCGGCAATTTTTCCTGCACGCGGATATAATCCGTTCCATAGAAAAAACCTGCCCGGTAAGCAACATTACCAAAATAACTTTTCCGACCGGCGCTTAAGGATGGCCGCAGTTCACCGCCTGCCCGTATTTCCCATTTGTTTCTCACAGAATCCTGCTGTCCGAAAAAGCGATAGTCTTCCCATTTGGCCTGGCTGAAATCAACACCTACCAACCAACCGCCTTTTTGCAGACCAGGTATCCTTTGCAAGGTAAAGCCGGCAGTAAAAGAGGCCGGGTATTCAATTTTACCTTTATTGTCTCTGCTCTCATATACGCTGTCAATACGTACATAACCCGCGTTGGCATCATAATAGTACGTTTCCCTGATGATGTCCTGAGAGGCATTTAGTTTTTGCCGCATATTGCCATAGGCCCCAAGTGTCAAAATGGTATTCGAGTCGAGCTGGGCTTGATACTGGAGGCCAAAATTGAAATGAAGATTTCCGTATGTGGTCTTTGTCTGAAAGTTGCCGCTGTAATATTCCACCGTATCGTTGATAAAAGTTCTGCGGGCACTGTAATCCTTTTTACCAAACAAGTATCCAGCATTAGCTCCAAAGCTGATACTCTGTTTGCTATTGATGAATACCCGGTGTCCGATACCCATGGAAGCAAGGTACGAACCACCATCCCCTTCATTCAGGGTAAGCGAACTGTCAATGGGCAGGCCTGAGTTTGGGTCATATAATCTTTCATTCTTGTTGATCTTATAACTGACCCTCGTCATTGGGCGTAAACCAAAACTCAAACCCCAGTTGGGCCGTAACGGAACACCCACCTGCACATGTGAGAACAATGCATTGCTGGCAGGAAATTTACCCGTAGCTACACGGGGATCGATCAGCGTCCGGTTTTCGACATTCACGCCGATATCCAGTATGGCCCGTCCATAAGCCAGTTTTTTTGATTTAGCTTCTTTTATCGCCTGGAAAGATGCATACGATGCCGGGTTATTGAAATTGATAGAAAGAAAATCATTGTAGCCTGCAGAAATGCTTCCCATACCACGGGCATTGATGTTGGTGGAGGGTACCAAATCACCCAGTCCGTAACGGGTATAAGGAGAGTTATCCTGTGAAAAAGCAGGAAAAAAGAAAGCGATAAGTATAACGGTGAACGATACCCTAAAGCAGTCTAACTGGTTGATTTTCTTAGGGATTGTTGAGTTCGCTGATAGCATAAAGACCTTTAAAAATTAAATCAGGGTCTGCAAATATCTTGTTTTTAAGGTGGGAAGCCAAATGCACCAAATCACCCCCGGTTAAAAGCACGTTAAAGTTCCCGAACTTTTCTTTGTATGCATCTATAAATCCATCCATTTCTTTAGCAAGTCCGAGTACAGCACCGGTCAATAAATTGGTCGTAGTATCATATCCCATCAGCGGTACGTTGCTGTCTGCTTTTACCAATGGAAGTTTGGCCGTGAACTGATGCATGGCTTTCAGCCGCATTTCCATACCGGGAGATATAGCACCGCCGATGAATTCATGGTATTTATTCACGAAGTTGTAAGTGACGCATGAACCCATCCCGATAATAAGATTGTTTTTTTTAGGGTAATAATGAACAGCTGCTGCACATAATGCCAAACGGTCGGCGCCGATGGTCTCTGGTTTGCCCACCGGCGTTGTGAGCGGCAGTTTTGTAAGGTGGCTTAGCCGATGATATTTTGTTTTGCTGCCCAGTAATTCTTCTATAGCTGCATTATGATCAATGACGGAAGACAGGATAGACTTATGAGGCTGATACTTGTCAAGTAATGATTGAATAGTGGTTGCCTCATCATCGGGCAATACCATTACCTTATCTATCTCATTTCGCCGGAAAATGGCAGCTTTTTTTCTCGTATTGCCGAAATCAAAACAGAGTGTTACAGACATGAAGTTATTGTGTTGGGCAATATGGATAGATAATAATATGACTATATGGCATCAAACCCCGGTAAATTCTTAAAATGCCCGTTGAGCTTGATCTTTTCTTTAAGCTGTTCCATCCCGGCTACCATCGGGATCACTTTAGCGAGGTGTCGTTTGAGGTATTCCTGCCGCTGCCGTTCATCCAGCAGGCCCAGCAATTCATACTCTTCCTCCAGTGATAAGCCAATATGGTGTGCCACTTCGTAACTCCTGATCTCTTCATCCGGTTTTTTAAACTCCTTGGTCACGTTTAACAGCTTATGCAGGTCCCGGATACCCGCCATCACTTTTCGCATCAGTTCAATATTGCCTTGTTCGTACGTATCGGGGTAGTTCACAATAGCGCCGCTGTATAGTTTATCCGGTATCTCTTTTATCACTTCCAGTATCCGGAACACCCGTTCCCCTTTTGTTCTGATATCCATCTCCCCGTTGTCATACACTTTCGATATTTCTGTGATCGTGACCAGCGAACCGAAATCCTTCATTTTAGTTTCGATCACAGTAGGAATGCCAAACGGTTTTTTCTGTTCGTGGCATTCGCTGATCAGTTGCTTATATCTTGGTTCAAAAATGTGAAGGTTCAGAAGCTCCCCGGGATACACCACAACACCAAGCGGGAATATGGGAATAAAATTGGTCATAGCAACAGGCTGCAAATATAACAACCTTCAGTCAACAGTATCCGGGCGAAAACGAGTTTCGATCCTATAAATAAACCCGGTAAAGAAAACAGCAAGGAACAGACCATATTGCATCTCCAGTGTACTCTCATACAAGCAGGTGAGCAGTATGAACAGGAACCAGGATGCAGTAAATACCATTTTAGAAAAAATCAGCCTGCCTGCCACAAACAGTAGTATCAATAAGGGCAGGCTCCCGATGACCCACCCTGCAATCAGCCACCAGTACAGGTATTGATTAAAGGGCCAGCCATAAGAAGCAGTGGATTGCGGGTATTTATCTTTAACTTTTTGTTTCAGTTCCTCCGGTCCGTTGAACAGACCCATTCCTTGCGGGTGTTGCTTTACCAGTGCCAGCGCCTGCCCGTTAACTATCCTCCGCGCTGCATCTGATCCGGCAAACTTATCGGCCTCATTTTGCTGAAACCATTCCCATTTTACATAATTGATCTTTCTTGTTGCAAAAGGTACTGTCGTTGCGATCACCAGTAAAATAACAAAGGTAATAATGAAGACAGCCCGTGTTTGAAAAGAAAATTTTTTGGAGATAAAGGTTGCGCCGGCGACCATGGTTATAATAAGCAGAAATAGCCAGCCGGTTCTTACAGCAAATACAGCCAGAAATAATGACAGTAATACTATACATAGCACGATCCATTTTTTCCTGGTTTTAAATAAAGTGATCCAGGCCAAAGCAAGACAGCCGCTTATCCAGATAGCGAAACGCTGGTGATCGCCTTCCATTAAAGTGGCCGCCACCTGTCCTTGTTCATAAGCAGCGGCCAGGCCTTCCCTGCTGATCATATCAGCCACCGTGGGTATGCAACTGATCAAACCGGCAACAATGAATAACGGTACGGACAAGCTGTACACTTCTGCGATAGAATAAGAAAGACATAGAATACCGGCCGCACCCAGGTAAAAGGCCATTCTTTGTATAACAAGCGGGCTTTTGTCAACCAAAAAAACATAGGTGAAAAAAATGACGAAAAAAAGAATAAAAATGATGAACCGCCGCATTTGTTTTTTTGAATATTCCGAACTGCGCAGCTGATATAGCATCAGCGCAAATCCCGCAACAGTACCGATACTGAGTACAGCTCTTGAAAAAAGTAAACCGGCGATCGCCATTCCGGCCAATGCCAGTGGCAGCCAGCTTCTGTATATAGTTGATTTTATCACAAAAAAGGTAATTTAAGGTTTTTGTACTCAAAGATGAATACTGCATTTATAAAAGGTAAAAAGCTATTTTTGCAACCTGCATCGTTATGAAGATATCCGGTTTTACCATTATACGAAATGCGGTCATTAATGACTACCCGGTCGTCGAGGCCATTACTTCCATTTTGCCGGTTGTAAACGAAATGATCGTGAGCATAGGTGACAGCGAAGATGATACCGAAGAACTGATCAGATCCATTAATTCAGATAAGATCAGGATCGTTCATTCCGTATGGGACAAAACGCTTCGTGCCGGTGGAAAAGTACTGGCCATAGAAACAGATAAGGTGAGGGCCCATATTTCTCCTGATGCTGACTGGGCATTTTACATACAGGGTGATGAGGTGGTACATGAAAAATATCATGCGGCCATATTGGAAGCAGCACATAAATACAAGAATGATCCGGCGGTAGAGGGGCTACTATTCAGGTATCTTCATTTTTACGGCACTTATGATTACGTTGGTGATAGCCGCAAATGGTACGATAAAGAGATCAGAATCATCCGGAATGATAAAACAATAGGAGCCTACAGGGATGCGCAGGGATTTCGCAAGGGAAAGACAAAATTGAAAGTAAAGCTGATCAATGCGTATGTGTATCACTACGGCTGGGTAAAAAGCCCTGAACAGATGCAGAAAAAAATAAAGCATGTAAGCCGGTTCTGGAATGAGGACGATGTTAGTCTTCGGCACTTCCTGAATAGTGAAGATTTTTTTAATTTTAATGAGTTTGACTCATTGCAAAGGTTCACCGGCACTCATCCCGCAGTGATGTTACCGCGGATAAGCAAAAAGAACTGGCATGTTGACCTGGACACCCGCAAAAAGAATTTCTCCTTCAAAAAAAGATTACTGTATTGGTTTGAAAAAAAAACCGGGATACGGCCTTTTGCCTTTCGTAATTATAAAATAATATAATGGCGCTATGGTCACTGTCTCCCTGATCATTTCAACGTATAACTGGCCGGCAGCTCTCGATCTGTGCCTGAAGAGCGTACTGCTTCAGTCAAAATTACCGGATGAGGTGGTCATTGCAGATGACGGATCGGGCAAAGAGACAAAGGAGCTGATCAAAAAGTACCAGGAAATATTTCCGGTACCCCTCACCCATGTATGGCATCCTGATGAAGGCTTTCAGCTCGCCAAGATCAGGAACAGGGCCTTTGCCGCCGCAACAGGTGAATACCTCATCCAGATAGATGGAGACCTGATTCTGCATAATCATTTTGTAAAAGATCATTACACCTTTAAAAGAAAAAATTGCTTCGTTACTGCCAGCCGTGTACTGCTTTCACCCGTTACAACGAAGGGCCTGATTGACAACAATTCAATAGAAATAAAAAAGTACTCCTCCGGTGATCGCAATTTTTTTAACGGCATACGTTTTCCTGCACCGATCCTTAAACAAATTGTGGGCAGGACCTATAAAACCTCCATGAAGAATAAGTACTATGTTAAAGGCTGCAATATGGCCTTCTGGAAAAAAGATCTTATAAAAGTAAACGGGTATAATGAGACTTTTACCGGATGGGGCAGAGAGGACAGCGAGCTCGCCATCCGGCTCATGAATGCAAACATACATAAACGGTTTCTCAAACTCGGCGGGATATGCTACCACCTCTTTCACAGAGAAGCATCGCGGGAAATGGAATCAAGGAACACCGATATGATGGAAGAGGCGAGCAAAAAGAAGTTTGTGTTTTCTCCAAAAGGGATGAATCAGTACCTTTTAGACTATTAGTGCTTTATCTTCCTAAACTGACACCTATAGCTTTGATCGCAAATATAATTCTGAGTCCATGAATAACCCCCTGATAAGTGTTGTGCTATGTACATATAATGGCGGCCGGTTTATTGATGAACAGCTCAATTCTATCCTCAATCAGACCTACATCCATCTTGAAATAATTATTTCCGATGATTTTTCTTCTGACAACACCTATGAGATTTTAAAAAAACACGTAGAAAAGGACAAAAGAATTCGCCTTTTCAGAAACGAAAAGAATATTGGCTTCAATCTTAATTTTAAAGAAGCCTGTTCAAAAGCAAGTGGCGAACTGATCGCCTTTGCAGACCAGGATGATATCTGGCTTCCTGAAAAGCTGGAGCGCATGATAGCCGGGTGGAAGGGCAATGTCCCGTTGATGTATTGTAATTCGGTACGTTTTGCCGACAAACAACCACCGGTTAAAGTAAGGCATTATCCGGGTTACCGGCGATTTGAAGGTACTGATAGCCGCAAACTCTCCGTATTCAACACGGTAAGTGGCCATGCTATGATCATAAAAAAAAACTTGTTGCAAATGACCCCGGTTTTTTTGCCGGGCATTTTTTATGACTGGCAGCTGGCTGCCATAGCGGCCTGTAATGGAGGTGTTGGCTATATCGAAGATATACTCGTCTTTCAGCGGGTGCACGACTCAAACATCACAATAAGAGAACGTTTTGATCCTAAGAGTAAAGAGAGTAAACTACTGTTCAGTCAAATGGTTGAGCAGCATTTAGCGGCTTTTTCAAGCATCCCTAATATGCCTGTGGCACACGTACAGTATTTCAGCCGCCTTATCTCACTTTGGTCGTCCGGAGCGAATAAAAAGTTCAGCTGGCCTCTTTTTTTCTTTCTCTTTAAAAACAGAAAGCTTGTATTTAACTACAAGAAAAGAATATTCAGCTTTTTTTCACACCTGAAGCATTGCTACCGGCTAACAGCCAATTATTAACAGAAAGAAATCTTTCCCCTGCCAGTACTAATTTTGCCTGATGCCCGCTAAACCCAAAAGTTTCCTTTCTTAATGTTCCCGTCAATAGCCGAAATACAAAAAAAAGAGCCGCGTTCTATTGCAAGGGCGATATCACTGATAGAGAACAAATTTCCGGGCTATGATGAATTTTTACGGAACCTTCCTTCTCCGCCTGCAAAAATAATTGGCATAACCGGCCCCCCTGGTGCAGGCAAGAGTACATTAGTTGATGCTTTGACAGGCGGTTTGATTGAATCCGGAAACAAGGTCGGGATCATTTGCATAGACCCTTCATCACCTTTTAATCATGGAGCTCTCCTGGGCGACAGGATCAGGATGAGCCGTTGGTACACACACCCGGATATTTTTATCCGTTCACTGGCCAATCATGGCAACATGGGAGGGCTAAACCCTATGATCATTGAAATTACATCTGTGCTGATAGCAGCCGCATTCGATTATATCATCATTGAGACAGTAGGCGTGGGACAAAGTGAGATAGAGATAGCCGGGCTTGCAGATGTAACGGTAGTGGTAATGGTACCTGAAGCTGGCGATGAGGTACAGACCATGAAGGCCGGACTGATGGAGATTGCCGATGTGTTTGTGGTCAACAAGGCAGACAGGCCAGATGCGGATATGTTTGTCAAAAATCTGCGGATGATGCTGGCGCCGGCGTTCAGTCGTCATCATCATGAAGTGCCGGTAGTGAAAACGGTGGCTTTGCAACAAGAAGGTATTAAGGAGCTATTAGATATTATCCTGCATCAATTACAAAAAGCCCACCTGACCGATAAACGTTTCTGGCTGCTGGCTGAAAGGGCTTATTATCTCATTGAACAAAAAAGGATGAAGGACGTTGATAAAACAGCACTGAAAAGAGAGATAGAAACGCTTTACCCAAAAGGGAATTTTAACCTGTATCAGTTTATTGCAGATAAGTAGCCAGTTCGGTAAATCCTTATTTAGCTTATTGATCACTCACAGCCCTGTTGTTTTTCCACCACTTGTAGCTGATAAATCCGACGATCGCCATCGGTACAAAAGCCAGGTACAGGATACCTGTGTTCATGCCTTTGGCGGGCTGTTCCCCAAGTTGCTGGGCTGTACGGGTACAGATCGAACACTGCGCTTCAGCAAATTGCGAAACAGCGAGCAGCAAACAAATAATGAGCAGATCCTTCAGTAACCCTCTTTTCATAACTGCGGTGTGAACTGCAAAAATACAAAGGGAATGACGGGTAAAAAATCATTTTTAGTGAGCTAAAGAAAAAAGCGGCTGTTACACCGCTTAAACCAAACCTACTGTTATATGAAACCGTCCGTAATATCTGAATATGATGATCTTTATGCGCTAAAACAGGATAAAAAGGCCGCCGAAAGGAGCATGGCCATGAGAATGATACAAAGTAGCTTTAATAAGCGCATAAGAATAAGGCTGAATGATTAATGATCTTTAACAGTACAAGAATATGAATGGCAAAAGGAATAATAAAAGGCTGGTGAGCCGATGGGGTATTTATTGAGCAGGCGGCATTGCGGGCCAGACTATGCCCGGCGGTACAGCCCAGGCCTTACAGCAATTTTGGTTTTCTGATCTCCCATCTCCATATCTTTCCATCTTCCGGGTCATCCAGTTCTTCCATTTTTTGCAAACCGCATTTCCTCAACACACTTCCTGATTCATTTTCTGCTGCCAGCGTATGCGCCTGTACAAGATCCACCTGGCTGTTCTCAAAAGCTCTTTTGATCAATGCTTTTGCCATTTCTGTAGCCAGACCAAAACCCCGGTACTCCTCCGCCACTTCATACCCTATTTCTACCATCCCTGCCCGGGGATCTCCTTTGTAACCGCAACTACCTAACAGGGTTCTTGTCTTTCTCAATACCGGCAGGTAAGCCCACCATTGAATATGCCCGGAGCCCTTCCTGATATTGTCATACGTGAACCTGAATGCAGGCTCTCCGAACTCTGTCCATTTTACAGGAATATTAATCTGTAAAAGCTCCGCAAGGGCTTTATCTCCTTTGAACAATGCTTCCAATATCTCCTTTGTACAGCATATCAGCTTCAGCCGGGTAGTTTCTATATCGAAACTACCGGTATTCATATCGTTCATTTATTACTTAGAATTTTGAGAATTGATCCATGAATTCCTGCCTTTTACTTCTCGATATACTGATATTGGCGCCATCTTCCATAATAATATAACCGCCTTCACCTCTTACATATTTCTTTATGCGGTTGAGGTTAATGAGAAAAGAGTTATGAATACGGAAAAAATCAGGGCCACTCAGCGCTTCATCTATTTCCTTCAGTACTTTTGATACCAATATCTTTTTACCCCCGGCAAGCACTACACTCGTATAATTACTTTCTGCCTGGCAATAAAGGATGTCCTGTGTCGGAACGAAGATCATCCCATCACCGGTTGTCAGGGCAATGCGTTGCACGGTTGACCTTGTCCCCTGTTTGATAGTTTGAAACAGCAATTCGATCTGCTCTTTTGATGGGGAAGACTTCTTTTCCTCCACTCTCCGTATCGTTTCTTTCAGGTCTTCAGGATCAACTGGCTTCAGCAGGTAGTTCAGGGCGCTGTACTTAAAGGCTTTGATGGCAAACTGGTCGTATGCTGTACAAAACACCACATCGAAGTCAAGTTTGTCAAACTGCTCAAGCATATCAAAGCCATTCATGTGCGGCATTTCTATGTCAAGAAATACGACATCCGGCTTGTATTTATTAATCGCTTCAATACCCTTGCTGGCAGCATTGCACATGGCTTCGATCTGTACCTGCGGGCAGTAGGTTTTCAGCAGCCATTCCATCATTTCGAGGCTGTTGCTTTCGTCATCAATCAGTACACATCGTATCATAACAGTTGTTTTTAATTCTATCAATATTGAACAGTTAATCGCCAAACTGGTTATCCTGCACTCCGATTGACTATACACCACTCACTACACCGGTATCTTCAGCACTACTTTCGTTCCTGCCGCTTCCTCATTACTATTTTGCATATCTATGATCTCCACGCTGGCATTCAACTCGGCATGCTTGTTCAATAGTCCCAGCCGGCTTTCTGTCAGTTGCATCCCCAGCGACTTTCGGGAAGTGGCTGTTTTGCTTTTCAACTCTTTGGCTTTTATCCGTCCTATTCCATTGTCTTCAATTATACACTGCAGCATTCCTTCACCGGCCATGCTCACCCGGATATGCAGGTGCCCGTTTTGCTCTTTATGCAGCAACCCGTGCCAGATAGCATTTTCCACATAGGGTTGAATGATCAGCGGCGGTACTTCTATTGTATCCGTACCTATGTTGCCTTCTATGTTTATTTCGTAGGTGAATTTCTTATCGAAGCGAAGCGCTTCCATTTCAATATAAAGCTTCAGTGCTTCCAGCTCGTTGGAGAGGATCACATTCTTGCTGTTGGAATTATCCAGTATCAGGCGCATCAACTTGGCAAACTTTGTCAGGTAAAGCGATGCCGTGGTCTGGTCGCTTTTAACGATATACCGGTTAATTGAATTAAGACAATTGAAAATGAAATGCGGGTTCATCTGTGCCCGCAGTGCCTGCATTTCCACTTCCGTCATTTTCTGCTGTGTACTCATCAGTATCATTTGCGCCTCCCGCTTTTCTTCTTCGGCCCTGGCCCTCACAATTTTATTGGCGCACAAGGAAGCAATTGTTGTGAGAATGGACAAATGCTTTTGAGTAAAGAACTTCTTTTTTGAGTGTTCGCAGTCGATCACGCCGAGCACTTTCCCGTCATATATGATCGGAACAGATATCTCTGATAGCCTGCGTTCATCGTCCACGATATAGCGGGGATCTTTCGTTGTGTCGCTGATGATCTCTGCTCTGCCACTAAAAGCCACACTGCCTACAATGCCTTTTCCCATTTCTATCCCCATCGGGCGGGCCAGTTCAAATTCCCTTGGACTCTTCGGGCCATGCGCTGCCTTTTGCACCAGTATATTCTTTTCCTCATCCAGCAGATAGATGACACAATCCTCAAAGTGCAGGCGGCCTATACAATTCTTCGCCACGTCCCATACAATACTTTCCTCCGTCTGATGCTCCGACATACTCGAAGCAAAATAACTGATCGCCTGCTCAGCCTCTATTTCCTCCCGTTGTTCATCAATTTTTCTGTTGCGATTGGAGATGATCCAATATACAAGACCTGTTACCAGGGCAATAGCTGCGCCTATGAACCACCATCGTTGCCACACCGGCGGTACGATGGTCAGCGGCACTTCATTGGAAGATGCCACCCAGTTAACGCCATCAAGGCTGGCTTTTACTTTGAAAACATAATTGCCTGCCGGCAGCGATGAGTAACGAATATGTCTTACATCATACCCTTTCTGCCAGTTCTTATCATATCCTTCCAGCTTGTATTGGTATTGAATATTGCGGGAGCCACGCAGGTTGATGGCAGAAAAGCGAAATACAATACTGTTATCAGTATAACGAAGTGATAATGGGTCTGAGCCAGCAAGGAAATAAGAGGAATCAGCAAGGTCGGCCTGGTAAATACTAACTTTTAATCCTACCGGACGGTTAACCAGCTGATCCGGATAAAAATAATTGACACCGCTACGGCTTCCCCAGAACAATTCGCCGTTGTTACCTTTCAGGTAACTGCCAAAGCGGAATCCTTCTGCGGTGAGTCCATAATTCTCATCAAAATACCGCATGCTGCCTGTTTCCGGGTCAAACCGTACCAGGCATTTTGTGTTGGCGATCCAGATCTTCCCCCTGTCATCCTGGAGCAGGCCTTCACAATAATCATATTTTAACCCGTTGGTCTTATTGTATGTCTTTATACTGTCTTTGAGAATAATACTGAACCCTCTCACCGTTCCCACATAAATATTTCCCTTTTTGTCCTGAAATATATTATTGCATTGATTAGAAGCCAATCCCTCCCTGGTTGTAAAATGATCCAGCCGGTTCGCTTTCCTGTCATAACGGTATAACCCATTTGAAGTAGCTATCCACATATTAGTTTGTGCATCCTCAAAAACTGAATTGGCACGAAAGCCGGCAATAGTCTTGAGTACAGGATGATCCCTGAATGAACTGATCCTAAGCGTCGAGGCAGAAATAGTATATATGCCCCCGTTAGACGCCGCCCAGATATTTCCGTCGCTGGCAGCACACAGATCATAGACATAGTCGCTTTTTACCGCTACTCCCAGCGAAGTATCCCGGAATATCTTTTTGAATTGCCCGGTTGTCTCATTTAGTACTGCAATACCGTCGCCAAGAGCACTTACCCATTTACGCCCTTGTTTATCTATACATACCGACCGTATCTCCAGACTTTGCGCACCGGTCCATGTCGGTTCCGAATAATAGTAAAAGAACCGGGCCTTGTTACTTTTTTTATCCCAGCTGATCACTCTTTCCATGGCACCTATCCAGATCACACCCTCTTTATCTTCTGCCATCTCGCTGATATAACTGTCATAAAAATTTCCCTGCCCGTCACTAAAGATGCGGGTATAGCCTGCCGGCCGGCTGTAAATATTTGAGATGCTTACCCCTGCTGTATTAGAACCAACAACGATCTCTCCATTGCTACCTCCGAGTGAACGCCAGATAATATTAGCCCCAATCGTATTGGGATTGATAGGATCATGTATGTAATTAGAGATATTACCTTCCCGGTCAATGATCGCCAGGCCCGCATAATCAGTGGCTACCAGCAGGCTGCCATTGATGGCCGGACGCACTTCTGTGATCGTAGAATTGATCTTTTTCTTATTCAATATGCTGGTGACCTGGTATTGTTTATTGATCTTTTTTGTATTAATGTCCACAATCTGCACTACTCCATGCTGCAGCCCGATAGCCAGCTCATGATCACTATACCGGCATAAGCTGAATACCGCTGTAAAAGGTTGTTCATAAATAATTGTTTGCTTCGCATAATCCACGATCATCACCAGGCTGTCAGTAGCATAAATAGCCTGATTCTCACTGAAGGGTTCCGCATCGTGAAAGCGGGGATATTGCAGTTGCACAGGTATCCAGCTTATCCTTTCAAATTTTTTCTTTTGCTCATTAAAAAAATACTGGCCGAGGCTGGTGTACAATACAGGGCCATACACCTTCGTATTCTGAATGGTCCTGCATACAAATTTTGAAACGGTATCGTTTAAAATGATCCTGTTGAATTTCCTGTTCTCATCTATCCATGCTGCACCTTCATACGAACCCATCCATATCCTGTTGCGGTTGTCACACGTCAGGTGAATAAGGCTATTAGAAGGAATAGCCGGTTGTGTTTCTTTCTTATAGGATGTGATTGTATAGCCGTCATACACATTCAGCCCGTCAATAGTACCGATCCACAGAAATCCTTTTTTGTCTATGACTACCGATTGCACATTGTTCTCTGAAAGTCCGTTCGCTGCATTCAGGTGATGAAATGATAATGACTGGCTTTTTGCCTTGATGAGGACAAAAAAACAGGCAGGAAAAACTAAACAGAGAACCTTATAACAGAGCTGTTTCAAGTGGTATATTTTGCTCTTTATAAAAATAGTTTATTCCGGCGGCTAAAGAGGCTGCGCCGAGTAAACTGCCAAAAGCCTGAGTATCTGACCTGTTTCCCGAGTGGCCGGTGATTTGCCCCTGCTATCTTTACGCTTTTAGAACCAGAATATTATTACTATTTTACCCTTATGGAAAAAGAAGCATTTTCTTACTTCCATGACCTATGACCAAACCTATCAACATCGGCCGCCATACTATGCTTATGCTACTGCTGCTGTTTTGTCTGCCTGTATTTTCACAGACAAATATCAGCGGTGTGGTCAATACCTATTACGGCGTTACAGAAGTGATCCCTTCCAAAGCCTGTGTCAGGCTCAATACCGTTACCGGTCTGTCCAATGGTGATAAAGCCATGCTGGTGCAAATGAAAGGGGTTACGATCAATACAACCAATACTGTTTCATTCGGAGATACTTCAGCCCTCAACAATGCCGGTAATTATGAGATAGGTGATATCTGCTACATCAGAGGCGACTCTGTCTTCTTTGTTTATATGTTGTTGAATGCCTACGCAGCCGCAGATAAAGTACAGTTAGTACGAGTGCCCGAGTACGTTTCTGCGACAGTTGTGGATACATTAAAAGCTGCCCCCTGGAATAATACCACCGGTACAGGCGGTGTGCTGGCGATCTTTGTAGAGCAAGACCTGGTGCTGAATGCACCAGTGTATGGTGATACGTATGGCTATCGCGGTGGTGCGTATATTGTCAGCTCCGGCACTTGTAGTGATATTGCGCCGGCCAACGGGTATTACTATAGCGGAAGCGCTACCTCGCCGCAAAGCGGGTCATATAAAGGCGAAGGGGCTGCTGATGTAGCCGCCTCACAAAGTGGCGGCAGAGGAGCGCCGGCCAATGGAGGCGGAGGCGGTAATAACCACAATAACGGGGGAGCGGGTGGTGCAAATCTCACAGCAGGAGGCATTGGCGGCGGCAACTCGAGTACAACAGGCTGTACAGCTATGCGACAGGGTCTGGCAGGAAAAGCATTGAGTAGTCATAGCGGTAAAAAAATATTCATGGGCGGCGGAGGTGGTGCGGGTCATGTCAATAATAACCTGATCGCATCCAATGGTGGCGGGCATGGAGGCGGAATTGTTTTCATCAGGGCCAATAACATGACCGGGAACGGACATAAAATATCCGCTAACGGACAGGTGGGTGGTCCTGCACTATCTGATGGCGCATCCGGCGCCGGGGCAGGCGGTACTATTATCATGCATGTCAATAATTACATAGGGCCTGCTACGGTTGAAGCCATTGGCGGAACAGGAGGAACAGAGGATGATGGCGGTAATATCAGGCGCTGTTATGGAGCCGGAGGTGGCGGCAGCGGTGGAGTGATCTATTTTTCGGGAACAACACCTGCTATAACAGTTACTGTAACTGGCGGTGCCGCCGGATCAGAGCTTGGCCGTGATGCTTTGTGTTCACCAGCGGTCTTGCCTGGCGCAGGGGCCGTTGGACAAATCATTCCAAACTATACTTATTCCAGCTCATCCATATTGTCCAACAGCTACTGTTCCATTTTGCTGCCGGTTAATCTGGCCTTTTTCAAAGCCAGTTATGCTAACGGAAACGTATTACTGAAATGGAAAACCCTGCAGCCCGAAACCATTCAGTTTTTTTCCATAGAAAGATCTCCTGACGGCAATAACTGGACGGCCGTATTCACCCGGGATGCCGTTGAGCAGATACATGATTACTCGCACATTGATCCGGCTCCGGCAACAGGTTACAATTTTTACAGGATAAGAATAACCAAAAAGAACAATGCTGTTATTTATTCTTCTGTACAGAAAGTATATGTGCCAACAAAAAATGAAACCGTTCATATTTACCCGAACCCAGCCGGCAACAGGATAACCATTACCGGCGTCCGTCACGGATCATCACTTAGTTTATTGGATATATCCGGAAAACTGGTCTTTCAAAAAAGAGTTATCACCAGCCAGCGCTCTGTTGTATTGGAACTGCCTCACCTGCCTTCGGGCGTCTATGTAATGATGGTTGATGGAACAGCCAAACAACTGGCTATCCACTGACAAACGGCGCTTACTCCATACCCAATACCCGGTATTGAAACAGGTCATACTCGTTACTACCTTTCATTTATTAAACTCAGTGTTATGCGTTCTCTTCTGACTCTTGCTGGCTGGATACTCATCACGTCTGCTTATTCGCAAGCAACTGCCAATCCTGACCATTTTGCCAACGGCCTCAAAGCGATTGAGGCAAAGAATTACACACAAGCCGCCGAACATTTCAAAAAAGCAGCAGAATTAAAACCTCAGCATGGCGAAGCATGGTATGAGCTTGGCTGGTGCTATAATGAGCTGGCCAGATATGAAGACGCCATCAAGGCCCTCAAAAATGCAAAGATCTGGTGGAAAGACCAGGCCAAAGTCTATTATGAATCCGGCTATGCCAATGACTATGGCGGAAAGACCGATGATGCGATCAAAGATTACAACAGGTGTATTGAACTTAGCAAGAACTATTCCGGTGCGTACCGGCAGCTGGGCAATATCTATTTTGATATTGATAAGAACTATAAAAAAGCGCTGGAGTATTACAATCAGTATATCAATTACAGTCTGGAAAAGGACGTAACTGCCAAAACCTGGTACAAGAAGGGGTACAGCGAGATCGAAGGGAATCAATTCGAAGATGCGCTGACATCTTTAAAGAAAGCGGTCGTTGCAGATGATAAATATGCAGCAGCCTATGATGAAATGGGATACGCCTATTATAAACTGGGAAAAGCAGAAGACGCCATTGTGGCTTATACTGCCAGTCACCAGTTAAATCCCAAAAGCAGCGCTGCCTGCAATGGCCTTGGCGATATTTACCGTTATCTGAAAAAAAATACAGATGAAGCTTTGATCTGGTACAAAAAAGGAGTGGAAGTAAACCCCAAGAGCCAGAATTGCCAATATGGAGCCGGTTGGTGTCACAACGAAAAGGGCAGGTATGCCGAAGCCATTCCTTACCTGAAAAAAGCCATTGAGCTCAATGATAAATACACGGTAGCCTATACAGAATTGGGCTACGCCTACTATGCGTTGAAAAGATACGATGAAGCGCTGGCGGAACTGGATAAATCTGTGCGTTCAGCGGAAACAGCCGTAGCGCATTATTATAAAGGGCTATGTTATATCGGCAAAAAGCAGAAAGAAGAAGCACAGAAAATGTATCAGAGATTAGTGGAGTTGAAATCACCTGATGCGGCGAACCTGCTGAACAAGATTAATGCTATGTAGAAACTTATTTTAAAAGAAAAGCGCCGGTATTCAATCCGGCGCCTTTCTGTTTTAGCGATATATAAATATTTATTTACCCTACTGCTTCTGACTCCATCTTCTTCTGTACCTTCTTTCTTTCTTCTTCATTCAATATCACTTTTCGCATACGGATGAAATTCGGTGTAACCTCTATGCACTCGTCCTGCTGGATGTATTCCATACATTCTTCCAGCGTCAGTAAGGTTTTGGGGGCAATACGGGTAGCATCATCACTACCGCTGGCCCTGTGGTTGGTCAACTTCTTGGCCTCTGTGGCATTTACCACGAGGTCGCCGGGTTTTATATTCTCGGCAATGACCTGGCCGGCATATACATCTTCGCCCGGATCAACAAAGAAGGTTCCTCTATCCTGTAGCTTGTCTATTGAGTAGGCCGTGGTCTTTTCTGTATTCTTGGAGATCAATACGCCGTTATTTCTTCCGGGTATCGGGCCTTTCCAGGGTTTGTATTCGCTGAACCGGTGCGCCATCACTGCCTCCCCGGTAGTAGCGGTAAGCATTTGCGTACGCAACCCGATCAGGCCTCTGGAAGGGATATCGAATTCCAAATGTTGCATCTCCCCTTTGGTTTCCATCACCAGCATTTCCCCTTTTCGACGTGACACGAGATCAATCACTTTGCTGGCAAACTCCTGCGGCACATCTACTACCAGTGTTTCGTAAGGCTCGCATTTCTTGCCATTGACCTCTTTGACGATCACCTGTGGCTGACCCACCGTCAGTTCATATCCTTCACGACGCATGGTTTCTATTAAAATGCCTAAATGAAGGATACCCCGGCCATATACCATCAGGCTATCTCCTTCCTCACTATCTTCTACTTTTAAGGCAAGGTTCTTTTCTGTTTCTTTCATCAGCCGGTCACGCAGGTGCCTGGAGGTAACAAATTTTCCGTCTTTACCAAAGAAAGGAGAGTTATTGACAGAGAACAGCATGTTCATAGTAGGCTCATCCACACTGATCACCGGTAATGCTTCAGGATTTTCTGCATCAGCAATAGTATCACCGATATTAAAATCTTCGATACCTACAACGGCACACAGGTCACCGGCCACTACTTCAGTCACTTTCTTCTTTCCCATTCCTTCAAATACATACAACTCTCTCACTTTTGTCTTCCGGCTGGTGCCATCGGCCTGCATCAGCACCACGTTCTGACCATCATTCAATACTCCGCGGCTTACCTTACCTACAGCAATACGGCCGAGGAAAGATGAATAATCCAGTGAAGTAATCTGCATCTGCACCGGGCCTTCATTCACTTTGGGGGGCGGCACATATTTGATAATGCCATCCAGCAATGGATTGATATTATCAATCTGCTCTAATGAATCATTGAACCAGCCATTTTTACCACTGCCATAAAATGTAGGGAAATTCAACTGCTCTTCCGTAGCGTCAAGATTAAAGAACAACTCAAAAACCGCATCATGCACTTCATCAGGACGACAATTGGGTTTATCTACTTTATTGATAACAACGATTGGCTTCAGGTTCAGGTGCAATGCCTTTTGCAATACGAACCGTGTTTGCGGCATCGGGCCTTCAAAGGCATCTACGAGCAGTAATACGCCATCCGCCATTTTCAATACCCTTTCCACTTCCCCGCCAAAGTCGGCGTGGCCGGGAGTATCTATCACATTTATCTTAACGTCGTTATATACCACTGCCGCATTCTTGCTGAAGATGGTGATACCCCGTTCCCTTTCCAGGTCGTTGCTGTCCATGATAAGTTCCCCGGTCTCCTGGTTCTCCCGGAATACCTTGGTGGTATGTAATATCTTGTCAACCAGTGTTGTTTTACCGTGGTCAACGTGGGCGATGATGGCGATGTTCCTTATATTCATAAATTTTTCAAACGAGCGGCGAAGGTACGCTAATTCAGCGGGGGGAGCAAATGAAAGGAGCAATTAATGAAGGGTTAATCATGTGCAAGCAGAGAATTGTATTAGTTTTATGAAAACCAGCTATATGAAGATCGTCAAATGGTCCGCTTTTATACTTCTGATACTGATCATTATCTATTTTCTCGGACCAAAACCTTCTTCTCCAAAATATAGCAGGGACTTGCCCACCATGCCTTCGGATGCTGCATTACTGGAGAAATATGTCCGTGATCATGAGGCATTGTTCAAGCTTAAACCTGATAACGAGGCGAGGATCATCTGGTATAATGATTCCACCAAAGAAAAAACAGAATATGCGGTCGTTTACCTGCATGGGTTTTCCGCCAGCCAGGAAGAAGGCGATCCTGTTCATCTTGATTTTGCCCAAAAAACCGGATGCAATTTATTTTTATCAAGATTGGATGACCATGGAGTCAATACACAGGAACCGCTGCTGAATTTTACGGCTGAGGGCGTATGGAATTCAGCCAAAGAAGCGTATTCCATTGGCAGGCAACTGGGCAGAAAAGTAATTCTGATGGGAACTTCCACCGGCGCTACGCTGGCACTAAAACTTGCGGCAGAGTACCCGGAAGTTGCCGCCCTTATCCTGCTTTCGCCCAACATTGCGATCAATGATGCCAATGCATGGCTGCTTAATAATCCATGGGGATTGCAGATTGCCCGCTTAGTAAAAGGCAGATACAATCATGCATCAGACACTTCTGCACTATATGCCAAATACTGGAACTATCAATACCGGATGGAAGCAACTGTACAATTAGAAGAACTATTAGAAACCACCATGAAAGAATCCACCTTTCAGAAAATAAAACAACCTATACTGGTTTTATATTACTTCAAAGATGAAAAACACCAGGACCCTGTTGTCAAAGTATCGGCCATGAAAAGAATGTTTACTCAAATAGCTACCGAAGAAGGAAAGAAAAAAATGGTGGCGATACCCGGGGCCGGTGATCATGTTATCGGCTCTTATATCAAATCAAAAGATGTACCATCAGTACAAAAAGAGTGTGAAAAATTTGTCACGGAGATCCTGCAACTGCATACTGCCGGTCATTAATGAAATTATAATTCTCCTGACTGCTTCATCAGCCGCTGCCTTATAGTAACTTTAAAGATCAATTCATTAAAATACGTTTGCCATGCCGCATACCTGGTCACGCCGCGAAGCGCTCAAAGCCCTGGGATTAGGCGCTGTTTCTTTGCCTCTTTCCTCCTGGGCCGTCAATGAAAAGGGAGAAAAGATCATATTGCCCGATAACCCACAGCATAAACGCCTGGCAAAACCAGTTACCGCTATCACCTGCGGCGCCGGATCGAGAGGGAATGTATATGGCAACTTTGCTGTTCAATACCCGGAACAACTGGATATTGTAGGTGTGGCCGAACCGATACCGGTCCGCAATGAACGTTATACAAAAAAACACAATATCCCGGACGCTAACCGTTTCATAACATGGGAAGATGTTTTCAAGCGGCCAAAGTTTGCTGATGCCATCATTATATCTACACCGGATAACCTGCACTATGGACCCTGCATGGAAGCATTGAAGATGGGATATGACGTGTTACTGGAAAAACCCATTTCCCCCAGTGAAAAAGAATGCCGGGAGATACTGGCATTGGCCAAAAAGAATAACCGTATTGTGGCGGTATGTCATGTGTTGCGCTATGCCCCCTATTTTATCAAACTGAAAGAACTGATGCACAATGGTTCGGTCGGGGAGGTCATCAGTATTCAGCATCTCGAGCCGATCATGCATGTGCATATGAGCCATTCGTATGTACGCGGCAACTGGCATAACAGTAAAGAAACCACTCCGATCATCCTGGCCAAATCCTGTCATGACCTTGATATCCTGAAATGGATGCTGGATAAACATTGCAAAAGCATATCTGCATTCGGCGACCTGAAATGGTTCAGAAAAGAAAATGCGCCCGAAGGAAGTACTGAACGGTGTACCGGCGGGTGTAAAATTGAGCAGGAATGCCCTTACTCTGCTTTAAGGATCTATTACCGCAACAGGACCTGGTTGCATCATTTCGATCTGCCGGAAGAAAAAGAAAAGCGGGGTGACGTGATCATGGATTACCTGAAAACAACCAACTACGGCAAATGTGTTTACCGGATGAATAATGACCAGCCCGATCACTACACCACCAATATTTTATTTGAGAACAATATCACCGCTGCTTTTTCGATGGAGGCTTTTACCGCCTATGAAGGAAGAAGAACAAGGGTAATGGGCAGCATGGGAGAGATCACAGGTGATATGACCACGTTCAAACATACCGATTTCCGTACGGGCAAAAGCACCGAATGGAAACAGGAAAGCGATACGCACGGTGGTGGCGACTGGCGATTAGTAGCCGACTGGGTGCAGGCTGTATCACAGCAAAACCCTGCATTGCTTACTTCTACCATTGATGCATCCATCGAAAGCCATGTGATGGGCTTTGCTGCAGAGAAAAGCCGCAAAGAGAAAATGATCGTGGATATTACAATGTAACTAACCCGTCTTCATACAGAAATGAAACTGTTGTCGTATGAAACAGTTTCATTTCTTTTAGTTTTCCTATCTTCCTTCTCTAAAAGCTTGCTATGTTCCGCACAAAGATCGCCGGGATCGGTATGTATGTTCCTCCCCGTGTTGTTACCAATAATGACCTGCTAAAGTACATGGATACCAGCGATGAATGGATACAGGAGCGAACCGGTATCAAAGAACGCCGCTACGCCCATCGTACCGAAGAAACTACTGCCACCATGGGAGTGGAAGCGGCAAAGATCGCTATTGAGAGAGCGGGCATCACGCCGCAGGATATTGACTTTATCATTTTTGCCACTCTTTCGCCGGATTATTACTTTCCGGGTTGCGGCGTACTACTGCAGCGGGCCATGAAGATGAAAGAGATTGGCGCCTTAGATGTACGCAACCAATGCAGCGGATTTGTATATGCACTGAGTGTGGCCGACCAGTTCATTAAAACAGGGATGTATAAGAACATACTGGTCGTAGGCGCTGAAAAACATTCTTTCGGGCTTGACTTCAGTACAAGGGGCCGGAATGTCTCTGTGATATTCGGTGATGGCGCCGGTGCCGTGGTCTTACAGCCAACAGACCCTTCGACAGGTTCAGGGTCGGGCATTCTCTCCACGCACCTGCATAGTGATGGTGAAAGTGCAGAAATATTAGCCATGTATAACCCGGGTACCCATGCTAATCACTGGATGCCGGAAAAATATGCCGACTTTGACGAAGCAGAGATCGGGCAGATGTTCTTCAGCCATGCGATGATTGATAAAGCACAGGTGTTTCCCAATATGGATGGCCCGGCCGTTTTTAAAAAAGCCATTGTCAAGTTCCCGGAAGTGATCATGGAAGCGTTAGCTGCAAACGGTCTTCAGACAACTGACCTCAGACTGTTGATCCCTCACCAGGCCAATTTGCGTATTGCGCAATTTGTACAGCAGAAGCTGAAACTAAGTGACGAACAGGTATATAATAATATTCAGCAATACGGCAACACGACAGCCGCCTCAGTGCCTATTGCTTTATGCGAAGCCTGGGAACAGGGAAAAGTAAAGGATGGCGATCTCGTCTGTCTTGCTGCATTTGGCAGCGGCTTTACCTGGGCAAGTGCTTTGTTAAGGTGGTAGCCTGTGTAATCGTGATGCAACTTTCATCTTTATAGTACAGTCATTAATAATTGAAATGAAACAAGTAACGATCATATTATTCTTAACCTGCAGTTGGTTCTTATCTGTTGCACAAATGGAAGTATTAAAGGAAAACTCCTGGACGATAAAATGGAACAAAAAAGTATTGCTGACCGCTACCAGCGAGAATGAAAGCGCCAATACCCGGAAATTGAAAAAGACGGAGCTTTCAAAAAAATATTTCCTGGAGATAAATTACAAAGAAGCCGATCCTGTTAAGGCTAAAGAATGGAAACGTTCATTCTTGTTTTTTGGAGATACCGAAAATGAGCTTTTACGGAAAGACAGCACACAGAGCGTTAAGATAGCGGCGGCAGAACTAAAGAAATTATTTGGAAAACAGAAAAAGATCAGGATCTATACTCTATCCATTCCCACAGACCCTGATCTGGCAGCAAGGGTGAGAGTAAGAAGGGTGCACGTATGCACATTAATGCTATACTAAAAGTTGAATCTAAAACCCCAGCTCTTTCACCGGGTCCCAGAATAGTGTATTGAAATCAACCACCTGGTCATTCTTCACTTTTATTCCCTCTTTCTTCAACAATTTTTCCATGGAACCGGGAGGAGAGAAATGATGTTTGCCACTGAGCATCCCGATACGGTTCACCACCCGGTGGGCAGGCACTTTAGGCTTTGCGCTTCCTGCGCCATTCATCGCCCATCCCACCATGCGTGCAGATAATCTTGTGCCCAGGCAGGCAGCAATAGCACCATAAGATGTTACTCTTCCTCTCGGTATTTGTCTTGCTACTTCGTACACCTGTTCAAAGAAGCTATCCTCTTTGGTGCCGGATGGTTTTATTGTTTTTAACCTGGAAGCGGGTCGTTTATTATCTGGTGCAGGCATATACTGGTATTGCAGCGTTGAAAAGAAGTTTACTCCTCTTTCGGTGGCCGGAGGGTTAGCAATTCTGTTTTCCTGGGCTCAGGCACATTTTCATAATTAAAAGGACAATGCAGGCAACCATTACCGCAGCAGTAGCCCCGTTCAAAGTGATATTGCCGGGTCAGCACCACAAACCCTTCTTCGTTCATATAGTAATGAACCCCTTCAATCAATTCCTGCATGCGCTTTCAGCGATTGTTTTAGATCTTCGTCTTTCTCTTTGCCCGGCAAATGTGCCGGTAGTGAAAAACGGAGATAATGAATACGGTTACTCCCGGCAATATCCAGCGATTCGTAATGCGTTTTGATCTTTAATTCACCGGGCACTTGCGGCAGGCGGTGCACATCCTCATAGTCAGAATGTAAAACACAACCGTACATTTCGATCACTGTTTTTGTAAAATGATAGAGATCCGGGCTGTCTGTCTTTAAATGGATATACCCAGCGGGTACCAGGAATTGCTGGTATAACCGCAGAAATTTTGGGTGAGTTAGTCTCTTTTTCGCTTTGGAGAAACGCAGTTGCGGATCGGGAAAGGTGATCCATATTTCCGTTACTTCATTTTTGGCAAAGTATTCATTCACCTGGTCTATCTGTGTGCGCAGGAATGCGACATTATTCAGGTTTTGGTGCAGGGCTTTCTTCGCTCCCACCCAGATACGGTTTCCCTTCAGATCAACGCCTACAAAGTTTTGAGCCGGGCATAATTGTCCAAGACCCACCGCATACTCTCCCTTACCACAGGCCAGCTCTAGTGTGATCCTGTTCTCATTTTTAAAGAAAGCATTCCATCTGCCCGAAATTTCTCTTGGAAATTGCAGCACATTAGGAAAAGTGTCCAGTTCCGCAAAACGTTCTAATTTTTTATGCCCCATCAGGCGGCAAAAATAAAAGAATTTAATGCGACATACTGTATCAGAATTTTACGAGCAGACCTACTCCTACCAGCGATTTCACCTGCAAGGCCGGGGAATTTTTATTGGGGCCAAACAGCCTGGCATCGTCGTCATAGATCAGGTCGAGCCCCCAGGTAGCAGACAATACTTTTGAGATCTTTACATTCAGCGCATTGGTCATATACAGATCCACGTTCTGCGGATTGTTACGGTAATTGGAAAAAAGGTCCACCCTTGCTTTATAGGTAAGTACTTTATTGAACTCTTTGAAATAGTTAATGGAAGCAAAGGCGCCAAACTCTAAAATGCTTTTCTTGCCGGGTGTAACGCCGTAAAGGCCTTTATTTGCAAGGGCTGTATCTCTGACTATCACCCAGCGGGCCGTAGCCGGTGAAAAGAAAATAGAAAGGTCCTTATTGGGTTTGTAATCCAACCCGGCGCTGAGCAATAAATAGCCTGGGGCCATGAAAGCTGAAGAGAAGGTCTTTACATTATCAGTGTAGGTATATCCCCTGAAGAACTGTGACCGGAGATTAAATAACCCGGAAACACTGATTTTATTACTGATAGCATATCCATATTTGGAAAGCAGGTCAAACCGGTCGTCATTCTTCCGGCTGCCAAGACTAGTAGTCTTTACATAGCCAAGATTAAAATCAAATGTATTGTCCCAGCTATGCTTGTCTTTTTTGTAGAAAGCATAAAGACTGAAGAGAGAGTTCAGCGCCAGGGAAAAGTCTTCTCCGCCGGCCGCCCAGTTACTAAGTGACCCTTGTGATAAATTCAGGCTGTACAGTCCGCCTTTTCTCCATACTTTCCTGCTCGTATCATTTGCATCCTTAGCAATTTTTCTTTCGGAGTCTGTACGGAGTTTTTTTACAGTTTCATCCTGAGCAGCAGATACATAAAATGAAAGTACGCATGCAAAGAACAATAGTTTTTTCATACAAGGTTGATTTAGCTGATAAAGGTTTACCATGATAACCCGGCAAAGCTAAGGGCTGCGCATTATTTTATCCAATGATTAAGATAACCGTATAAATAGTGAATACAGAAGAGAAGAAGATGACAAGCGGGGCTGTTTACAGGCAATAAAAAAAGCCTGCTACAATCGGACGATTCACAGGCTGTCATTAACAATCAAATGAGAAAAACTAGGCTGTAGGGGGAGGGTTCGAACCTCCACGAGGCAGTTAGCCAAAGAGCAAAGATTTAGTGGTCAATCCTGGTCGGCCTGACGGTCGGCTCTACTCTTCGTTTATCCTGTTATCCCCACCCCCGAGACGAGAGGGCATGTCTGCCAAAAATTTCATCACCCCACAGTATATTTGGGAAAGCTTAGGTTTTAAGCGAGTTCCGGTTTTATCCGTGAACCTTTTTCATTCCTTGCCATTCCTGTTAAAAGAACTTCGATAAGACAAATGTAGGCTTATCGGGCTTTTCATTCCAAATTTTTCAATAATTTTTTTAAAATTATAGATAATATTCAAAAAAATAGTATTTTCAATAAATAAACACCAAAACTGGTTTATAAAATGGCAGCTAAATTAAATCTCGACAAACTCGACCTGCAGATCATTCAGCACATGATGGAGAATGCAGAGATATCATATGCCGATCTTGGTAAAAAGTTATTTGTATCAGGCGGCACCATACATGTCCGTATCAAAAAACTACAGGAAGCCGGTGTAGTAAGGGGCACCCGGCTGAGCGCTGATCTGAAACAACTGGGGTATGATGTAATCGCTTTTATAGGTATCTATCTTAAAGAAAGTTCTCTCTACGATACCGTAGCCAAGGACCTGCAAAAAATGCCCGAGATCGTCAGGTTGAACTACACCACCGGCAACTACAGCATGTTTGCGGAGATCGTCTGCAAGGATATCTCACAACTGAGATCCGTATTGCACGACCAACTGCAGAAGATAAAAGGCATTGAAAGAACGGAAACGTTTATTTCCCTTGAAGAGAGCTTTAACCGGAACGTGAAAGTGATCAGTTAATACATTGCTCATTTATCAGGCCGTTCACGAATGCAGGAAACCAACCGATTTTACTCCTCGCTCAGTTTACTGATCCTTCTTAATGTCATCATTAAGCCTGCATGGATATTTGGTATTGACAGGGAAGTACAAAACCAGGTAGGACTGACGGAATACGGCGCTTACTTTTCTATCTGGAACCTTTCGATCGTATTATTATTTCTTCTTGACTGGGGGCTTACCGTGTTTTATAACCAGCAACTCGCTGCTAAAAATAACCATGCAACCGAACAGGCAGGCAGTTTTATTCTCATGAAACTTTTATTCACCCTGCTGTATGCTGCGGTCATTCTTTGTATCGCCTTTTTCACCGGTATTGACAGATGGGACCTGGTGGTATATATATTACTCATCCAGATAGTCTCCTCTCTTTTTGTATTTTTCCGGGCTATCATTACTTCGCAACAATGGTTCCGGACAGATGCATGGCTTTCTATACTTGATAAACTGCTGATGATATTGTTATGCGGCATTTTATTGTATTATCCCGCCTGGTTCGGAACTGTCAGCATTGACAGGTTCCTGTTGCTGCAGGTAGTCTGCACGGCACTGGCACTCTTCACTGCCCTCTTCATACTGCTAAAAAGAAACTTTCGTTTTTCCCTCCAAAAAGTCTGGCCGCAAAAAAGAGTTTTTAAAGCCGCATTGCCTTTTGGTGTCATTGTCCTCCTGATGTCCCTTCATGCACGTATAGATGGTTTTTTATTAGACCGCATCAGCGGTGCAAAGGAAGCTGGTAAATATGCTGCTGCTTACCGGCTGCTTGACGCCGCCAATATGTTTGGGGTCTTATTGTCCACTTTTCTCTTGCCGTATATATCTAAGCAGTGGGCCGAAGGAAAAGATATAAGTAAAGTGGCGCTGAATATACGCCATGTGCTGGTGACCTCTTCGCTGTCACTCTCCTGCATTGTTCTTTTTTTGGCGCCCTGGTTACATCAGGTACTATATCATCATGATGAACCGGGTGCCGCTGCGATCATGCAATGGTGTATCCCCGCACTGATTGGCTATTCCCTCGTTCAGGTATATGGAACCATTCTAACAGCTACCGGACACATCATTGCCTTTAGCTACATTACCCTGGTGTCCGTTATCGTCAACATTTTGCTGAATAGCCAGCTGATACCTTCTTTGGGAGCAAAAGGAAGCTGCATAGCAGCGCTGGCCAGCCAGGGAGTCAGCGGCATGGTTACTGTATGGTATGCCCGGCAGGTATTATATATACCCCTGCACATTCGCTCTATCTTAATTTATATTTTTACAGGCGGCCTCTTATGCGGATTTTTGTACATAAGCAGGGATTGGATACTGAGCCGGTGGCTGATAATAATCATAGCGGGAGTCATGTCTTTGATGGTATTACTGGTCACCCGGCTGACAGACTGGAAAACCTGGAAAATATCCTTGCGTAACTGATCATTTCAAATGCTAATTAAATGCCTGACCTTTTTTACCTCGTTTCAACATGGTGGAAGCAGATGCTTGCCCTGGTACTGCTTTCTTTGATTACAGTCAGCGTTATTCTGTTCTTTAAGCCTTCGGAATACCTGGCCGTGACCACCGCCTTGCCTGCCAGTTCCTATGCCGCTGATAAAGGAAGTGTCTTTAATAAAAATGTCCAATTGCTCTACCCGGCCATGGGCACTCCTGATGATCTGGATATGATCATCGGCACAGCACAACTCGATACAGTTTATATTGCTGTAGCTGAACAATTCGGACTGGCTGAGCTTTATAAAGTAAAGGAACAAGGCCCGGCAGCTATCCGAAAAGCAGCTTATATCCTGAAAGGCAATATACGGGTAATAAAAAGTGATTTCAGCGAACTGAAGGTGAAAGTGTGGGATGGTAATAAAACTCTTGCCCCGCAGTTGGCCAATGCGATCACCGATAAGCTCCAGGCTATTCACCAGGATCTTCAAAACAACAACAATATTGAATTAATAAAGAGTCTGCAAAATGGAAAAGCAAAGTTGCAGGCCGATATTGACAGTATCAGTAACTACCTGAAAAAAGCATTGGTGGATGGCAACGCATCGGAATCATATGTGGCAAGAAGAAAAGTACTTACAGACCAGATACAGGAATATGATAAACTGATCGGCGAATACCAATTGATAGCAGACAAAAAACCACCCGTACTCGCCATAGTAGAAAGAGCTAGGGTCAGTGACTGGCCTGATAAGCCAAAACGGTTGCCTGCATTGATAACGACCCTTGTATTAGGCGGGCTGTTTTCCCTGCTCATTGCCCTGGTGGCAGAAAAAAGAAAATCCCGGTCACGGTGATCGCTCATGCATCCGATAATAAGAGAATGTTTATCCTGTCTGGAGGCATTTTTCTGCTTAGCCTGATGGCAGCTGTTTACTTTGATGAATATTATTTACTCCTTATTCCATTTGCCGGATTGTTCATGTATGCCGGCTGGCAACAAGTCAATGCTGTTTTCTTTTTATTATTGATTACTTTACCTTTTTCAGCAGAGTGGCAGGTCGCCCCATCACTTGGCACTGACTTCCCGGATGAACCATTGATGCTTTTTACTGCAGGATTGTTTTTTTGTTATTGGCTATATTCACCAAAGATTTTACCAGCCGTCGCTCTCAGACATCCATTGATCCTGTTATTGCTTATCACTCTCATTTGGGCATCAGTAGCGGCCTTGTTTTCTACGCATTCCTTTATCTCCTTAAAATTCCTGCTGGCGAAAAGCTGGTATATCGGCGCTTTTATATTGGCTCCATTGATCGTTTTCAGGGAAAAGAAAAATAGTATAACAGCTATCCTGTTACTGGCCCTTTCTATGCTGGCCGTAACCATCATAACCATGGTCCGGCATTATCAATATGCTTTTTCCTTTGCCGGTATCAACGATGCACTTCAGCCCTTTTTCCGGAATCATGTGAATTATTCGGCCATGCTTGTCTGTATGATCCCCGTATTCTTTGCATGGTATAAACTGAGCAAATCCAAAACAAACAGGTACCTGCTGCTCACCGGCATGATCGTTCTGCTGGTTGCACTCTTCTTTTCCTATGCCCGCGGCGCCTGGCTGGCGCTGATAACCGGCACCCTTGCTTATTGGCTGATCAGGAAAAAATGGATGATCTCAGCCTATATCACAGCTATCGTTATTGGAATCGCCTCTCTTTTCTGGATCAGATCCAATGACCGCTACCTGCAATATGCCCATGATTACCGTAGCACCGTTTTTCATGAAAACTTCCGGGAGCATCTTCGTGCCACCTATGAATTCAAAGACGTATCTACAGCGGAACGTTTTTACCGCTGGATCGCCGGAGTAAGGATGATCAAAGATGATCCACTGACAGGTTTTGGACCCGCTACCTTCTACACAAATTATAAACCTTATACTGTCCCCGCTTTTAAAACATGGGTAAGTAATAACCCGGAACATTCCACGGTACATAATTATTTCCTGCTGATCACGATCGAGCAGGGCATTCCGGGATTATTGTTCTTTTTATTACTGACAACTGTCATGTTTGGGTATGCACAACAGCTTTATCATCGGGTAAACGATCCATTTTATAAAATGACCGCTATTACATCCGGCGTTGTTCTGACGATGATCCTGACCGTTAACTTTCTCAGCGACCTGATAGAGACAGATAAAATCGGCAGCATTTTCTTCTTGTGTTTATCATTATTGGTGATCAGCGATATAAATACACGAAAGCTCAGCTCAGATCCTTCCCCTGACATTCAACGCATCCCTTAATCCATTACCAAGAAGATTAAAAGCCAGCACCAGCAGCATAATAGCAAAGCCGGGTGCCAATGCCAGCATGGGGTTTTGTGTAATGATGAAATTATAATTCTCTTTGATCATTAGTCCCCAGCTTGGTTGTGGCGGCTGTACACCCACCCCCAGAAAACTAAGACCCGCTTCTATTACGATAGCTGATGCAAAATTAGATGCAGCGATCACCATTACGGGACCCATGATGTTTGGCCAGATATGACGTACGATAGTTCTGATATTTGAAAATCCCAGAGCTTTGGTGGCTTCTACATACTCCAGTTCACGTACTGCAAGTACCTGTCCTCTTACGAGCCTGGCTACATTTACCCACATGGTAAGCCCCACAGCAATGAATACCTGCCAGAACCCTTTACCCAGCGCCAGTGTAATAGCAAATACCAGTAGCAAGGTCGGGATACTCCAGATCACATTGATGAACCACATGATGATATCGTCTGTCTTTCCACGAAAATACCCGGCAAGCGATCCTAATAGTAACCCGATAGACAAGGAAATGATGACGGTGATCAGTCCGACACTAAGGCTTACTCTTGTACCTACTATCAAACGGCTTAGTATATCCCTGCCAAACTTATCTGTTCCCAGAAGAAATTTTTTTTCCTGAATGTTATATTTTATGAAAGCGAAAGGAACATCCCCGGTAGCATAGGCAACAGTATCTTCCACCCCTTCATCAATATAGCGGCAAATAACAATACTATCCCTGCCACGTATTTTATATCCGTTAACCGGTACATGTTGGTAAAAGTCTTCCTGTCCTGATATAAGCCGGGAAAAAAAACTGCGGAGAACCGGTCTTTGATCTTTTGGTAATAAAACAAATGTTTTTTTGAAACCAGGCTTTTTACTGCCTATCTCAAGAATGATACGGTTGGCATTAGGTGATGAATCAGGAGCAATATAATAAGCAAACACCGCAACGATGACCGACAGGCCTATCACCACAAGACCAAACATGGCGCCCCTGTTCTTCCTGAGCCTTCGCCAGGCCGCCTGCTGAAAAGATGATGATACATTGCCCATGAAAAAGGAAGATAAAGAATAATAGCAGATGATTGAATAATTACTCCCTTAGGTACCGCCCCCGGCAAGCCTGTGGTGACCGAAGGAGCAGAGGTTTTTACTTCACCCTTCTTCCCTTCCATTCATACCTGCCAATCTGGCCAAACAAACCGGAAATAACAGTATAAAAAATATGCAGGGGCTGAAAAAGAAAAAACCACTTTACAGCCCATTGCTTGTCGAAGTATTTCGTTAGTGATACAAAAAAGGGAAGTTCAGCAATTGTCTTTAGCAGCCAAAGCAATACTGCCGCTATCCAGTAGCGGTAGTTCCAAAAACCGGCAATGGATAAAACGAAGAACGAAAAATTAAAGAAATATACCAGCAGCAGCACTGGTAATATTCTTTTATCATCATACAGCCTGGCTTTACTTGCCCACCTGATCCTTTGGTTAAAAAAATTCCTCCAGCTTGTGACGGGTTGAGTAGAGACGATAGCATCTTTGGACTTGAGGTAATGAACCCTGGCGGAATACTTCTTCCATATTTTATGCATCATAAGCATGTCGTCCCCTGAGGCAATATGATCTATACCCTCAAAGCCATTCACTTCGTAAAAAGCTTTTCTTTCATAAGCAAGGTTAGCGCCATTACACATATTCATTTTCCCTTTAGCTACCACGGCCCCGGTAGTACCCTGCAGCACCATAAAGTCAAGTGCCTGGAATACCTGGACAATGGATGAATCACAATGGATCGTCACCGGCGCAGCGATAAATACCGAATTGTTTTTTTCTTTAAAGGATGCGATCGTACGCAACCAGTTCGCCGGGGGAATACAATCAGCATCTGTGGCAACGATCAGTTCGCCTGTGGCAGTGGCAACGCCTGCTTCAATAGCTTTCTTTTTGTAGGAGTTGCTTACATCACCGGTCAATGGCAGGAGTTTCACTCCGTCAAACTGTTTTACGGTCTCTGCTGTTCTGTCTGTCGAATGGTCGTCAACGACAATTATTTCAAAAAATTCTTTCGGGTATGTTTGCTGCTGCAGGGCATACAGTAAAGCGCCGATATTGGTTTCCTCGTTCCGGGCCGGTATGATCACCGATATAGTACAACGTGAAGGCTCGGTTGAAGAAATATATTCCGGAACGGATACCCAGCTTTGCCAGTAATAAATGATCAGGATACTGTACAGAAGGAATAATGGTATGACAATCCAGAGCAAGATCATGCAAAGAAACAAAGCTAACCAATACCCATCAGTGCAGCAAAGCAGGCAATATCTCTTTTACATGCTTCTCATGCAGCACCTGGTGGCCGGAATGGATCACCGACAGTGTACAATACTCTTCTATACCTTTCCTGAACTTCTCCCCTCTTACCGGCAGTATAATGCGATCATGCCTGCCATATATCAGCCGCACCGGAGTTTTATGTTTTGTGACAGCTTGCCTGATACGCCCCAGGTCAGGCTTTAATTTTCGAAAGGTTGTCCAGCGTGCATATAAAAGATTCCTGGCCTCTGTATCATGAATGTAATAGTTCACGAATTTAAAAATGCTGCTGTTGACCAATTTCAGTTTATTCATCAGCTGTAGCAGGCCTAAGAACCAGTACGGCTTTTTCATGGTGAGTGCAAATAATTTATTACCGGCCCATGTTTGCGTGGAAAGCCAGTACCAGAAATTGACCTTTAAACCATCAGGCGCCAGTAAAATAAGTTTATCCACCATGCCAGGCTGTGATTGATATAAACTGAGCGCCACCCTTCCCCCCAGACTGAAACCCATCAATGTAAGATGCTGGTTACCGTTTTCCGTATCATGTCTGTTGGCGGATTGAATAGAATTGATTATTTCCCGGAGGTCTGTAGCGGTAAGATCATACCCTTCCTTCCAGATTGTTTGACCATGGAAGGGAAGATCAATAGCGTAAAAGGTATAAGCATCCCCTGCATATTTTCCTAAAAAGGAGAAAGCCGCCGCTTCTTCACCATATCCATGAAAGCAAAAAACGGTCTTTGGCCCGGCGCCAAAACGCAAATACCTGACATGTGAGTCTTTATATGTTAGCTGCAGTCGTTCCAAATTTTTTAACTGAAAAAACCAGGGAATAAATTGTGCTGATCCAAAAATAAGATTATTTTTACTTAGTTGCACAAACAACTATATGCCAAACAACCAATTTAAGAAAGGGGAGCTTTACAGTTTTGTCACCGGCAAGGCTTCTACTGCTATTGCAAGGCGCTTGCAAAAGAAGTTCAACAGTGCCGGGCTTAACCTGACTATTGAGCAATGGAGTGTATTGTATCATTTATGGAAGAAAGAAGGGATCAGCCAGCAGGAATTGTGCAATGCCACGTTCCGGGATAAACCCAGCATCACAAGACTGGTAGATAATCTGGAAAGGCTGGACCTGGTAAAACGTGTGGCGTCAGAAAATGACAGGCGGATCAATTTGATCTACCTGACCAGGCAGGCACAAAAATTACAGGAACAAAGTATGGAGTTAGCTGAAGAAACACTGAACGAGGCGCTGGAGACAGTTCCTGCTGATAAGGTAGATGTGTGCAAAGAAGTGTTGCAAATCGTATATGATAATCTTAAATAGTACCGTTTCTCCACTTTAAACTTCTTAAACCTTTTAAACTTATATACCATGAGTGCTGCTACAGAAACTAAACACTTATTAAAAGGAGGTGAATGGCTTGTGAAAGAATCATCTCCGTTCGGGATCTTTACGCCGGAAGCGTTTACTGAAGAACAACGGATGATCCGCGATATGTGTGATCAGTTCCTAGATGCGGAGGTGTACCCGATACTGGACCGTATTGACAATCTCGAGCCCGGTTTGATGAAATCACTTTTGACCAAATCCGGCGAACAGGGTTTACTCTCTGTAGCTTTCCCGGAAGAATTTGGCGGATTAGGAAAAGACTTTGTTACAGCGACGATCGTGAATGAGTATCTGGGTGCCGGTCATTCTTTCTCCGTGGCCATTGCAGCTCATACAGGTATTGGCACATTACCCATTTTGTATTTCGGCACACCCGAACAAAAACAGAAATACATTCCCAAACTGATCACAGGTGAATGGGCCGGCGCATACGGACTCACAGAGCCCAACAGCGGAAGCGACGCATTGGGGGCCAAGACCACGGCCAAACTGAGTGATGATGGCAAACACTATATTCTCAACGGACAAAAATGCTGGATCACCAATGGTGGATTTGCGCAGGTATATACTGTTTTTGCCAAAGTAGACGGAGATAAATTCACCGGCTTCATTGTCGAAAGAGGAATGGAAGGGTTTACCCAGGGACCTGAAGAACATAAGATGGGTATCAAAGGATCCTCCACCGTTCAGTTATACTTCCAGGACGCAAAGATCCCGGTTGAAAATGTATTGGGTGAGATCGGGAAGGGTCATAAGATCGCTTTCAATATTCTGAACATTGGCCGCTTAAAATTATGTGCCGCAGCGGTAGGTGGCGCCAGAAGATCGCTCAGCGGTACGGTAGAGTATGCAAAGACAAGAGAACAGTTCAAACAGCCCATTTCCAATTTCGGAGCGATCAAACACAAACTGGCCGAAATGGCTATCCGGATATTTGTCGCTGAATCTGCTCTATATCGCACTGCCGAATGGATAGATGCCAAAGAAAAAGAACTGCTGGCAGCTGGCAAACCCTTCAACGAAGCTTTGCTCGGAGCTGCGGAAGAATATGCCATCGAATGTGCCATGCTGAAAGTATATGGCAGTGAAGTACTGGACTATGTGGTAGATGAAGGTGTGCAGGTGCACGGCGGCAATGGCTTCAGCGCTGAATACAATATTTCAAGGGCCTACAGGGATAGCCGTATCAACCGCATCTATGAAGGGACCAATGAGATCAACCGCCTGCTCACACTGGATATGACATTGAAAAGAGCCATGCAGGGGCGGCTTGACCTGATGGGTCCCGCTATGAATGTATCCAAAGAGCTGATGAGTATCCCTGATTTCGGAGCAGAAGATGAGACCCCTTTTGCAAAAGAAAAGAAACTGATCATCAACCTGAAGAAAGCGATCTTGCTGACTGCAGGTGCCGCTGTACAAAAACTGATGATGAAGATAGAAAGCGAACAAGAAGTACTGATGAATATTGCCGACATGGCCATTGAGACATTCAATGCGGAAAGTGTATTGCTGCGTGTCATGAAAATGGCGGATCAGCAGGGTGAAGCAGCTGTTGAACATCATCTGAATATCATGCGTACTTATCTGTACGATGCTGCAGACAGAGTGAATAAATCAGGCAAAGATGCCATCAATGCATTTGCTGAGGGTGATGAACAACGGATGATTTTAATGGGATTAAAACGTTTTACCAAAGCGGAACCGTTCAATAGTAAGCAAGTCAGGAGGGCTATTGCCGATAAAATGATCAGTGAAGGAAAGTATTGTTTCTGACAAAATCCCGAAGAAAAGCAAAGGCCGCTATATGCGGTCTTTTTTATACTCTGCCATAGATCACCTTCAGTTCTTCCCGGGTGATCTTTAATTCTGTCAGTTGTCTTACCCTTCTTCGCTCTATAAGTACACCGGTCGCTACCAGCAATGAAGAAAAGGTCGTTACGAGATAATACATCAGTTGTATATCCGCCCTGTACGGGGTTTTGACAAGATAATAGACCACATAGATAAAGGCATATCCGCCATAGGCAAACAACAAGGCAGCCGTCATGAATGCTTTACCGGCGGCTTTTTGATAGACCACAGCGATCTTCACCTGGTGGATAAAGAACAATAGTGAAAAGACCAGTACCATGGAAAGACCAGGTGCCATGGCAATAACGGCTGCGTTTACATTGAAGCCATAGATGGCAATAATGACCAGTTCCGCTAACAGGAGTACAACTATAACCGCTTTCATCCTTTTTCTGAACTTTGCTGTCCGGCTGAAATAGGTCATGAATGTCAGCATGAGCGGCGCATCCATAAAATTGTTGAATACACCTAAGTAATGAACAACTTCCTTATTCGCATTTACAAAATCAATAGAAAGGAAAATATGAGCGGAGACCAGCAGCAGGTATATGAGCAGGGCCGGAAAACTCTTATAGGGGGCGAGTCGCAGGGTCAATATACTTACGATAGGCAGTAACAATGCAATCGAGGTTACCAGACCTACCGCACTAAACCAGGTCATACGGAATTAAATTTTTTTCTTCAGGATAAGATTTCATTCTATATCAACAACGCCATTCAATGAATCACGCTACAATATTAACGAAAAAGATATTTACATCATGCTTACCCTTAGTAGCTTATATAAAATTCAGTAAAACCGAAAGAGCATTACGTAATAATACTAACAGGCATCTCAAGTGTTTTTATGCTATCTTTCTGTTATGATACGAAATCTCCTGTTTAGCTGCATTTTTTACGGAGTACAAACCACAATTTTTGCCCAGTCAACCGGGTTTTTAGCCGGCCGCACAACAGGCGAATTGCCCTACCTGGAATATGGTCTTGGTGATGACCGCTTAGGCGGCGCCAAAATGACCTATCTCGATACCAATATCCTCCTAAGAATAGTGGATAGCATAAAAGATGATTATAAAGTACAGTTGTCTGCATCACATATTGCCTGGCTACCAAAAGCAAATTTCAAAACAGACAGCTTGCTTGTTGTGCAACCGTATTATTTAACGGGAAGCTGGAGAGTTTTTGGTGATGATCAGTATGATTATGTAAACATTTCCCTGGATGAAAGACTGCCTTATAAAAGTGTTCAGCAGATCAACCCTTCAAGAATAGTGATTGACGTTTTTGGCGTTACCTGCAATACCAACTGGATCACACAGCTGAATACTGCCAAAGAAATAAAAAATGCCTATTTCGAACAGACAGAAGATGACGTGTTCCGTGTTTTTATCGAATTAAAACATCCACAGCATTGGGGATATGGCATTTTTTATGAAGAGAATAAACTGGTTGTCCGGGTGAATCGCCAGCCGGCTATATTAAACATCAGCAAGCTAAAGATCGCTGTAGATGCCGGGCATGGCGGTGAAAATATTGGCGCCTATGGTGTTGCTACCGGTATCGCCGAAAAGACGTACACATTAAAATTCGCCAAAGAACTGGAGAAGGTGCTGAAAAAAGAAAAAGCAACTGTCTTTATGACCAGGGTAAAAGATACTACGCTGAGTATGGCTGAACGTACCCTGATGCTACGAAAAGAAGCCCCGGATATCCTGATCAGTATTCACCTGAATTCATCCGGGAAAGATTCCGTCAAAGGCGCCAGTACGTATTACCGGTATATCGGCTTTCGTCCGCTGACCCAATCCATTTTAAAAAGAATGCTGGAACTGGGTTTAGCCGAATTTGGCAATGTTGGAAATTTCAACTTCTCACTTAGCGGCCCTACAGAATATCTCAATTGTTTGGTAGAAGTGGCTTTTTTAAGCAACAAGCAAGATGAAAAACGTATCCGCAATCCTGTTTTTCATAAACAGGTAGCGGGTAAGATCGTAGCAGGTATAAAAGACTGGTTGCAGAAAATACAGGGCTGATCCTTTATTTCAGATCTGCAGGAAACGGATCGCCGCGGTGGCAGGTATAACAGCTCACAACCCTAAGGTATTCTGGCCGCTGCAACGTATCATAATAGAAATAGTCTTTGTTCAGTTGAATGGTCAGCCGCATCATTTTTCTGGCTTCATCCTTCATGTGATTGGCATCTGAAACATAATCGAGTTCCTCCGGTTTTTGCTTGTCTTTTGGCGCATGACAAAAAGCACAGTCCACGCCCAGCGCCTTGTTGTAGCTCGACATGATACTATCTAATCTTTGCTCGCTGATGTCCTTAGGCAGTATCTTCAGGTTTTTCGGCCCGTCACCACCCATGCGGGTAGCTGCTATTCCCGAAACCACTAAAAAAAAGATAACCGTCATAGTCATAAACTGTTGCCTGGTGATCATACACAAAGATTTAACTGCTGGCAAAATACGAACTATACCTTTAGCAGACGCATCCCTGTGACAAAGGGTGGCGGATAGGTGATAAAATGCCGCCCGGGGCGGCTTAAATGATATTTGTCAGGCAAAATGGGTTCATTTCGTATATTTCCCTTTTGTAAATTTGCAGTCAATCATTTTTTATGGCAGAGACAGCTTCAGCACCCTTGACCGCTAAAGATTTTGCAACCGACCAGGAAGTACGCTGGTGTCCGGGTTGCGGCGATTATTCGATCCTTGCACAGGTACAGAAAGTAATGCCTTCTCTTGGCATTGCCCGGGAAAATATCGTGATCATTTCCGGTATCGGTTGCAGCAGCCGTTTCCCTTATTATATGAATACCTACGGCATGCATTCTATTCACGGCCGTGCTACTGCTATTGCTTCGGGATTAAAAGCTTCCCGGCCTGAACTGAGCGTATGGATAGTGACAGGTGATGGTGACAGCCTGAGTATCGGCGGTAACCATACCATTCACCTGCTGCGCAGAAATTTTGATGTCAATATTCTTTTGTTCAATAACCAGATCTATGGGTTGACCAAAGGACAATACTCTCCTACTTCCGAAGAAAACAAGATCACCAAATCAACGCCATTCGGAAGTATAGATCACCCGTTCAATCCGCTGGCGTTAGCTATGGGGGCTGATGCTACGTTTGTAGCAAGAACCATGGACCGTGACCCCAAACACCTGCAGGCCATGCTGCTTAGAACAAACCAGCACAAAGGCGCTTCTTTCCTGGAGATCTACCAGAACTGCAACATCTTTAACGACGGCGCTTTTGAAATATTCACGGAGAAAGGTACCAAAGCGCAGGAAACATTATTCCTGGAACAAGGTAAACCATTGAGATTTGGCGCTGCAAATGATAAAGGCATCAAATTAGACGGGTTCACTCCAAAAGTGGTTAACCTGAATGAAGGGCATTCTACCGACGACCTGTGGGTACACGACGAAAAAGACATTTATAAAGCCCAGATACTGACCCGCATCTTTGATGATCCGAAGATCGAAGGGCACCTGCCAAGACCATTTGGTGTATTTTATGAGTCTGACAGGCCCTGCTATGAAGAAGTGATGGCCCTGCAGATAGAAGATGCCAAAGCGAGAAAAGCGGCTGACCTCGACAAGCTTTTAAAAGGAAATGAGGTGTGGACGATACAGTAAAAAATACTAGATGAGAACTATCATCGTATTAACTTTTCTATGCTTTGTCCTAACAGGATGTATTTTTCAATTTTTAGTTGCAGATATAGCTGAAAAGGAGCAATCAAAAACTGATGTGTCTACATTAACGCCTTACAATCCCAATTATTTAGATAATGATTCAATTGAAAAAATGGTGCAGTACCAGTTTCTTCTACTGGATTCTTTAGAACGAATCCAAAAACAATCAGGAAAAAGGGACCTGTTTCTGCAAAGAAAAATTGTTGAAGAGTTAGAAAAATACAGCCGTTTGCTCACTGAGCGGGAAAGCACTCACATATCAAATTAATTAGTTCAATCCTTTAAGCTCCTTTTTTCTCATACCACCACTTTGGTGCTGTCTTTTCCATCAGTGTATCAATATTGTGGATACCAAACAGTTTTTGCATGTATTATAATACCAGGGCAAATACGAATTGTTCATGTAGCAGAAAGTGGGGTGTATCATTTTTAACGAAAGGCAGTAGTTTTATGCCGGTAAACTTCAGGACCTGTACACCATGAGTAAACATTTACTGCTTCACATTCACCCGGATGATCCCCAGCCACGTCATATCAAAACCGTTGTGGAAACACTTCAGAAGGGTGGGGTGATCATCTACCCCACTGACACGATTTACGGTTTGGGTTGCGATATATTTCAACAAAAAGCTATTGAAAAGATATGCTGGCTGAAAAAGGTGGACCCCAAAAAGGCGCAATTATCATTTATATGTTCTGACCTTAGCCACCTGAGCGATTACGCCAAACAACTGACCAATTCCACGTATCGCCTGCTTAAAGAGTATCTGCCCGGGCCTTATACCTTTATTTTGCCAGCCAGTAAAATGGTACCCAAAATATTGCAAAGTAAAAAGGATACTATCGGCCTGCGCATACCGGACAACAATATTGCCAATGCGATCATCCGGGAACTTGGCCGCCCGATCCTCAGCGCTTCCCTGCCCGGCGAAATGATCGAGGATTATACCGACCCGGAGATCATGTATGAAAACTTCAGTAATGAAGTGGATATCGTTATTGATGGGGGTATTGGCGGCACAGTCCCCTCTACTGTCATTGATTGCACAAAAGATGAGTATGAAGTAATAAGAATGGGGGCAGGGGAATGGAGAGAATAAAAAAAGCACCACCGATAAAGTGATGCTTTCAACCAACTGCTGCGGATTCTCTCTGTATATCGGATCCTTACGGATTATATTACCCTTCTGCGGCCGTTATGTTTCAGGCGGAATATTTCCCGGTTGTCATGGCGTTTCATCATGTGCAGCCTTCTTCTTTCCATCGGTGTTACCTTTCCGTCACGCAGTGCTCTGCGTCTTTCAGCTTTAAAACGGAACTGGCTTTTCTGTAAACGGAACTTCTCCGGGCGGGTCAATTGCCTGTTCTCAAAACCCCTTTCGATGCGTTCGCGGCGAACACGGTCGCGGGGACCCTGTGCGGTAGCAGATGCGGCTATTATGGTAAGAACCAAACCGAGTACGAATAATTTTTTCATGGCTTATTATTTTTTGAGCTATAAACTATTTGGGAGATAAGACAGAGAATGACCAACGGGGTTTAGCCGATAAGAAAATTTTAACGGTAGAAAAAATACGTATAACAGGATAAGTGTGGAGAAACGAAACGTTTATACATCATCGCCTGTAAAGAGACCTATTTGTCCCGGAACAATATTGAAGCTCCTGCGATGGTATTTGCAAAGACCATGTACTTCTATCGCCTTCCGGTGTTCTTCCGTACCATAGCCTTTATTATTTTTCCAGTTATAATGAGGGAATTCTTCATGTAGTTGTTTCATATGATCATCCCGGTATGTTTTGGCCAGGATACTAGCAGCAGCAATACTTGCATAAATCCCATCACCACCCACGATACACGCATGCTTCAGCTTTTTATAAGGCACAAACCTGTTACCGTCTATCACCAGGAATTCAGGACGCTTCTTTAGTTTATCCAGCGCAAGGTGCATAGCCCTGAATGAGGCCTTTAGGATATTGACTTGGTCTATTTCCTCATTGTCCACCATGGCGACAGCATATGCACTGGCATTTCCCTCTATATACACTCTCAACTCCTCTCTTTGTATGGCATTTAGCTGTTTGCTGTCATTCAGTACCGGGTGGTAAAAGTCGCCGGGCAATATAACAGCTGCTGCAAAGACTGGCCCTGCATAGCAACCACGGCCTGCCTCGTCACAACCCGCTTCGGAAAGTTGATCCTGGAAAAAGGGTTTCAGCATAGGCTGCAATTTCACAAATAATGCTGATAAAAATGAGGTGACAATGGTTCGGCTGCTAACTTTGCGGCCGCAATGACAAACGACCTGCAGCAAACCCGTTCCTCAAAACCCGTAGCAATATGGCTACTGACAGGAGTTGCCATGATCATCATCCAGGTTTTGCTGGGAGGTATCACCCGGTTGACAGGGTCAGGGCTTTCCATTACTGAATGGAAGCCTATTATGGGTACTCTCCCGCCTATGAATGAGCCGGACTGGAATACAGCTTTTGAAAAATACAGGCAGATCGCCCAGTACAAATATGTTAACCCGCATTTCACCCTGGAAGATTTTAAATTTATTTACTTCTGGGAATGGTTTCATCGTTTGTGGGCAAGACTGATCGGTGTGATGTTCCTTATTCCTTTTATTGTTTTTATCATTCAGAAAAGATTCAAAGCCGATATGATACGGCCCCTGGTCATTCTCTTTTTACTTGGTGCGTTGCAGGGGCTCGTAGGATGGATCATGGTACAAAGCGGGCTGGGCGACTCGGATCTGCTCTACGTAAGCCATTATAAACTGGCCATTCATTTCATTCTTGCACTCGGTTTGCTATGTTATACTTTTTGGTTTGCCCTTCAATTATTGGTTCCCGAAAACCAATTCACTATCAGCAAACCACTTCGTTTGTTTACCGGCTGGCTTATTGCATTGCTGGCATTACAACTGGTCTACGGCGCCTTTATGGCTGGTTTAAAAGCGGCCGCCTCCGCTCCAACCTGGCCAAAGATCAATAGCGTTTGGTGGCCGGAAAATACCCGCTCATACGGCGACCATTATTTCAGCGGCGTTTCTTTTTTATTTGATCACCCGCTGGTCGTTCATTTTTTTCACCGCAACCTGGCCTATTTGCTTACATTCTTGGTTATTCTATGGTATTGGAAAGCGCTTAAAACAAACGGAACAAGTGTTTTTACAAAAAGTAAAGTATTGCCTTTACTGATCGTTCTGCTTCAGGTGGTGCTGGGCATTCTGACTGTTCTCAATGTTACTCATCAGGGTTATTTCCTCTGGCTGGGTGTAGCTCACCAGTTCGTTGCCATGCTGCTGCTTTTATCGCTGGTATGGATGTTTTATATCATAAGAGGCCCGAAAACCGTTAATAGCTAAGCAACTTATTTGCATTGCTGGTATTAAATAGTATTTTTAATTATTACCAGCCCCTTACTTATGAAAGCCTGGCTTAACGGTTTTTACCATTCATTCCCCATCCAGTTGCTGTTCCTGCATTTCAGGAAATACCAGGTATTGCTTGTCTTCTGGTTCATACTGTTCAGTACGGTAAACGGCACTTTCATGAAAACCTTTGGAGCCGATGCCCTTTACCTGGCGCCTGAATATCTCGGTAATGTCAATGCTGTCAGTGCTGCTATCGTCGGTGTGTCCATCGGCATGTTCATCATGAGCTGGAATATCAGCAGCTTTATTCTTTTCAGCAAACATTTCCGTTTCCTGGCAGCCACAACCAACCCTTTTTTGAAATATTGTATCAACAATGCCATTATCCCGCTTTTTTTCCTGGTCTTTTACCTCGTCAAGGCGTACCGCTTTGACCATTACAAAGAGCTGATCAGTAATACAGAGTTCTTTTTGCTGGCAGCAGGTTTTCTTGCCGGCCTTGTATTGATCATTTCTCTTTCATTCTATTATTTTTTCCGGGCCGACCGCTCCATTCTCAGACGTATGATGCCCGTGATCAGCGAACCTAAAGAATACATTACCCATTTGCGGCCGCCGATAGAAGTATATGAAGAAGGAAGCCTGTGCAAGGCCGACCTGTATTTTGAATCGCCTTTCAGATTACGCCCTACCCGTAACGTAGGGCATTACACTGCAGAATTCATAGACACCCTTTTCAAACGCCACCACTTTGCAGCGATCATCAGTGTATTTGCAGCCTTTATTTTCCTGGTCATTGTCGGTTTTTTCTTAGAAACTCCTTTTTTCCAGATACCGGCTGCGGCCAGCATCACTATCTTTTTTTCTATTCTTATCGGTGTGGCCGGCGCTTTTTCCTATTTTCTGCAAAGCTGGAGTATCCCATACCTGATCCTGCTGGTAATGATGTTGAATTTCCTGTACAAAATTGACTGGATAGATCCCCGCAATAAAGCCTACGGCCTGAATTACCAGAATAAGAACGAAAGACCTTCTTATACCCGGGAGGGGTTGATGGCTCTTTGTACCAAAGAAAAAACAGAAGCAGATAAGAAGAACATGACTGCTATCCTGGATAGATGGAAGCAGAAACAAGATAGCAGCAAGCCATTATTAGTAGTAGTCAGCACCAGCGGTGGCGGCCATCGTAGCGCCACTTTTACCATGAGTGTACTGCAACATCTCGACAGTATCACCAATGGCACTATCATGAAGAAGATATTCCTGTTCAGCGGAGCATCAGGCGGCATGATCGGAGCTACTTATTTCCGGGAGTTGTATCTTTTAAAACAACAGGGAAAAAACATACAGCTTCAGGATGAAAAATATATTGATGCCGTTTCCGGCGACCTGTTAAACCCTGTATTCTCCTCTTTTGTGGCCAGGGACCTGATCGCCCCGGCTCAAAAATTCAACGTAGGTGATTATGTATATGTAAAAGACCGTGGTTATGCATTTGAAGAGAAAATGAATCAGAACTCAAAAGGTTTACTGAGCAAGAAGATCGGTGATTATATCAATGACGAGAAAGAAGCAAATATCCCTTTAATGTTTTTTAATTCGGTTGTCACAAGGGATAGCCGCAAGATGATCATCAGTACACAGCCTGTAAGTTTCATGATGCAGGGCCGCCAGGACACAGCCCGTTTTCCGCTGATGGATCCGGATGCCGTGGATTTTGCTGCCTTTTTCAAAAACCAGGACCCTTACAATCTGCGGTTGCTGACAGCGCTGCGTATGAATGCCACCTTCCCGGTCGTATTGCCCAATGTGTGGCTTCCCAGCAATCCCGTCATTGATGTAATGGATGCAGGACTGCGTGATAATTATGGCCAGGAAACAACATTGCGATTCCTGGAAACATTTGAAGACTGGATCAATGAAAATACAAGGGGTGTGCTGATCATACAGATCAGGGACCGCAGTCCCGGCGGATGGGATTCCCCTTACCTGTCAGACGATATCAGCGATCATGCTACCAAGCCTTTTTTACTGCTGCAGCACAACTGGTTCAAGATGATGGAATATTTTCAGAACGACATGCTGAGCTATTATGGCAGCCACCCGGAGAGAAAAGTACAAAAGCTGTTGTTTGAATACGCTGCGGATAAAGAAGAAAACAAAGCGGCGCTCAATTTTCACCTCAGCAAAAGAGAAAAAAAAGATATTGTCAGATCCATACAGTCTGCTTCTAACCAGAGAAGTTTTAAAAAAGTAAATGCGCTTTTGACCGGCCAGCCATAAGCATCAGGCCGGTTGCAATAACCGGAAACAGTTTTTCTTTACGGTTATGGCAAACCTTTCCGCCGTTTCAGCGGGATCGCCATCAATATGTAAAGGAGCATTCTCTTTATTGATGATCGTTAATGTGTCTGCCTGGAAGTACACCACTCCTTTTTTCCCTGTTTCAATAGCGCCGGCTTCCAAAGGAATACGACCGCTAACCTGTTTGAACGTTTGTAGTAATAAATTCAGCTTATTCTGATGAGTGACGATCACGATGTCCAGCAGCCCGTCGCTGAGACTGGCTTTGGGTGCGATCGTAAAGTTGTTACCAAACTGGTTGCTGTTAGCCACACTGATGAAGAATGCATCTGTTACAAATGAATGGCCGGTAACCTGTAATTCAAAAAGGTAATATTTCGCAGCAAAGAAATTCCTGATCACCTGTTTCACATACGTGGCCAGGCCTCTCTTTGGTTGTTGTGCAAAATCATGCGCCACTTTTGCATCAAACCCAAGACCACAAAGATGTACGGCGAATTTGTCATTGATATAAAATCCGTCTGTCAATGCCGCATGTCCTTTAAAAATAACATCCAGCGCCTTGCCCGGATCTTTGGGGATCCTGGCTGTAAAAGCGAGACCGTTGCCCGAACCGCAGGGAATGATCCCGAAACGAAGGTCATGATCCATCAGTCCGCTGACCACCTGGCTCACAGTTCCGTCACCGCCGGCGATCACTATATCAGTGGCCTTTTTTTCCCTGATGATGGTGTGTAAAAAAGAATAATCTGCGTTAGCTACTGACGGAAAGATGTCATAACCTATTCCCTGCTGGCTGGTTTGCTGTGCGATAAATGCCTGCAGGTCTTTCTTTGCCCGGGTGCCGGCAATGGGATTGATGATATAAATAATATGACGGCGCATGGATGAACGTATGCAAATGTAATTGGGGAAAGGCAACCAATTGACTGTATTGAAATTTCAGATGAATATTTTCCTTCATCCGCAGCCTAGCTGCCATTGGTAAAAATTATTTTACCGCTATAGGGAATAGTAGTAACTTAATTCTCCTTTATCATCAATTTATCCTAAAATCTTTGGTTTATGAGAAGAAATCTACGCATGACCTCCCTGCTGACGGGAACCTTATTCCTTACCACCTCACTCCTGGCACAAACAGACCGTTTTGCCTATGCTGTCACTGACGTAGTAAAAGAAGGCGCCAACTGGAGTTTTCTTCGCAAAGTAGATCTGCAGACAGGCGCTTACAGCGAAGTATTACTCAGTGGTAATGATATGAGCAAACTCGCTTATGATGCGGCTACCAAAAAACAAATGACCACTCCCGTTACGGATGCCCGTTTTGGCAACCTGGCGAATGCAGCATTCGGTACCGGCGTAGCTGCCATGGCGTTTGATAAAAAGAACAACCGTCTCTATTATACGCCCATGCTGATTGACCAGCTTCGCTACATTGATCTGAAGACGATGAATGTCTATTTTGTCACCAGCGATTTCACCGGCATGAAGCAAAAATCGCCCGACCAGGGTAATATCATCACCCGCATGGTGATCGCAGATGATGGTAACGGATACGCACTGACCAATGATGGTATGCACCTGATCCGGTTCACTACCGGGAAGAAATTAGCTGTTACAGATCTGGGCTCTATAGCAGATGCACAGGAAAGCAAGACCTCCGTTCACAGCTCCTGCAGCAGTTTTGGTGGCGATATGATCGCCGATGATGATGGCAACTTGTACGCCTTTTCCGCCCGCAATAATGTTTTCAAAATAAATATTGAAACCAAGGTAGCTACTCATCTGGGCACTATCAGCGGACTTCCCGCCAGCTTTACTACCAATGGCGTAGCCGTTGACCATAATAATCAAATTGTGATCACCAGCGCCGTGGATGCTTCGGATATGTACACCGTTGATATCGCAGGTATGACTGCCAAAGCCATGAAAGCAGAAAAACCCTGGCGTACTTCCGATCTTGCCAACAGCAATGTGCTGCGTACCCGTAAACCCGCCGTGGTACCTGAACTGATCGCTGCTTCCAATGCTGCCACTAATAATAAAGTGCAATTGTATCCCAATCCCGTTACTACAAACCAGTTCAATGTGCTGTTCAATAACACGGATGCCGGTACTTACACTATACAGGTGACTGATGCAAGAGGACAGGTAACCACGCAGAAAATAGTGAATGTAGGAGGTAAGGGCAATGTGGTGGCCGTTAACCTCGCTGCTTCATCATCGAAAGGCATTTATATCGTGAAAGTAACTGACCATAACAGCAAAACGGTATTCAGCAATAAGATCGTAGTGCAATAGCCAAAGTGATCACCCTGAAAAAAACTACCCTTCCCGCTTTAACCGGGAAGGGTTTTTTATTTACTCCCTTCTCAGTGATAGGGTATATTTGCACCCTGTTATAAAATCTCTCTTTTGGAAAAAAGCAATTTTGTTGACCAGATACGCATTTTTTGCCGCAGCGGCCATGGCGGACCGGGCAACAAACATTTTATGCGTAACAAGTTCACCGCGCTGGGTGGGCCCGATGGTGGCGATGGCGGCCGCGGGGGACATATTATCCTGAAAGGGAACAGCAACCTATGGACCTTGCTTCACCTCCGTTATTACAAGAATGTGCTGGCAGAAGATGGTGAAGGTGGCGGCAGTAACAACCGGACAGGTCGTTTTGGAAAAGACATCATCATCGAGGTGCCGCTGGGTACCATAGCAAGAGATGAAGAAACCGGTAACCAGGAAGCAGAGATACTGGAGGACGGGCAGGAGATCATCTGGCTGCCGGGAGGAAAAGGTGGTTTAGGCAACAGCCATTTTGCTACACCCACTAACCAGGCCCCGGAATATGCGCAACCCGGGTTAGCCGGTACGGAAGGCTGGAAGGTCCTCGAGTTAAAAGTATTGGCCGATGTGGGATTAGTTGGCTTCCCCAATGCAGGCAAATCCACTTTGCTATCCGTGATCACTGCGGCCAAACCCAAGATCGCAGATTATGCTTTTACTACATTGACACCCAACCTGGGTATGGTGGAATACCGTGATGGCAAGAGCTTCTGTATTGCCGATCTGCCGGGCATCATCGAAGGAGCTGCCGAAGGCAAAGGATTAGGTCACCGGTTTCTCCGGCACATTGAAAGAAACTCTGTGCTGCTATTCCTGCTGCCCGCCGATAGCGACGATCATAAAAAGGAATTCGGGGTACTGGTCAATGAACTGGAGCAATACAATCCTGAGCTGCTGCACAAGCAATTCATCATTGCCGTCAGCAAAAGCGATATGCTGGATGATGAGCTGAAAGCAGCTATAGAGAAAGAATTACCCGCTGAAATACCTCACCTGTTCATTTCATCCGTTACCCACAAAGGGATCACCGAACTGAAAGACATGCTCTGGAAAGTGCTGACCGAACCGCAGGATTAATTACCCTGCGCACGGTATTTGCCTCTCTTTGATTTTTAGCTTTATTAGCATTTTAAATAAACAAGTATGAAAACTATTTCCCTGGCGCTTGCCGCTGTACTATCTGTCAGTGCTACGATGGCTGATGCGCAGGCCGTAAAGCCTCTTAAAAAAGTAATGGAATTGATAATGCCTGAAGGAGGGGGCGCCAACGGTGCCGCAGTAGCCTGGCACCCCGTACAACAAAAATATTATGCAGCCATGGCTGGCAATGCTACATACACCCTTGGTGTTTTCAGCGCAGCTGGTAAATTATTGTCTCCAGAAGATCAAATCACCTTCTTTGATATTCGCGGCCTTTGGTACAACCCGGCCAAAAAAACCTTGCAGATGAACGGGTACAACGAAAACGGATGGGCAGAATATAAACTGGTAGCAAAAGGTTTCCCGGATACGGTCACTACATTATACACCGGTATGCTGCAGCCTTCTGAACAATCCACCGGTGCATTCAATCCTAAAGAAAACATCGTTTACTTTTTAAATGACGATGGAAAACTTGACAAGTATTCGATGAAAGATGGGATCTATCTCGATGTTATCGAACTTCACCCTGGAAAAGCAAAATTGGTCAATGCCAGCCAGGAGGAAGATCATGATGAGATTGACCTGCTGGAGAACTATAACAAAAGCACCGTCATCTTTACCGGTACGACAGGAACGGAGATCGGCTTACTGAATCATGCTGAGAATCAAATTGAATTATACAATATCAAAACCGGGTTGCTTACAAAGAAATTCAGTTTCCCTGCTGATGCACCCGTACCCCAGTTCCTTAATTTTTCCTATACCAATGGCATTTACTGGCTGTTTGACAAAGAAGCCCGTACCTGGAAAGGCTATAAATAAAATAGACTGACACAAATGATACATGAACAGCCTGCCGGCAATGGCAGGCTGTTTTGGCAAAATGTATCGGTCAGCAGGCAACTTTTTATGCTTTCTTCCCGTATATTTGTTCAACGGATAAGAGCAGGTCAATAACCCCACCGTACATTTGTTACGCCTGCCGTTTTCAACAAAACCTTTATTGATTGCTTACATTGAACACAACACTTACCTGTTTTGGAGGTTAACTGATTGTTCAATAAAACGTTTAAAGCATGAAAATGTCTTCGGTAAAAACCATCTTCTTTAAAGCGGCAATAACGACTGCGGCGGCGATCATGCCCCTTACTTTCATTGCCCGTGCTGCTGATGACCCGTTCGACACAGAGAGCCTCAGCGCTTTCCGGGTGAAATTCCTTGGCGGGGATAATGAGGAGTTGCTCTTTGATGTAAAATACAACAACAAGGACCGCAGCAATTTCAAACTGCTGGTATTGGACGATACGGGGGAAGCCTTATTCACAGACAGCTATTCCAAAGACCTGGATAAAAAACTGGCCGTACCAAGAATGACAGACTCTGAACATGTTGTCTTTGTGGTTAAATCAGTAAAAGAGAATGCAGAATTCAGTTTCAGGGTAAAGATCACTACACGGGTAGTGGATGATACCGCAGAAACCCTGGTAAAATAAAAGAACGCTTCTTCATAGAAGGCCCCCGGTAAGGGGGCTTTTTTTATGAGGTTAAAACTATGATAGAAATGACGGTGGTCACCAGCCGCTTTTGTTTTTTGTAGTAGGTTTGCCGTTGATTTAATAACAAGCAAATGAAAAAGACCCTGTTTACATTATTGCTGTCCGTATCGCTGCTGTTCCGTGCCGCAGCCGACGAAGGAATGTGGCTGCCGCTGCTGCTGGGCCAGCAGGTGTATAACGACATGGCCAAAAAAGGCCTGAAACTCACCAAAGACCAGCTCTACCACATCAATAAAGCTTCTCTTAAAGATGCTATCATCATCTTCGGTGGCGGATGCACCGGTGAAATAGTAAGTGCCGAAGGATTGATCTTCACCAATCATCACTGCGGTTATGATGCTATTGCATCGGCCAGCACCACGGACCACAATTACCTGAAAGATGGCTTTTATGCCCGCAATAAAGGAGAAGAAATACCTACGACACTGACAGTGCAGTTCCTGTTGCGTATTGATGATGTGACCAAAGAAGTGATGGACTCATTGCAGGGATTGGCCGGAGCTGAAAGGTGGAAAAAACAAACAGACGTGCTAGCGGCTATCAACAAAAGAATGAGTAGTGCTGATGAGTTCATCGAAACAAGGGTCAGCTCTCTTTTCAAAGGCAACCAGTTCCTCGCTTTTGTATATCAGCGTTTCGGGGATGTACGCATAGTAGGCGCACCGCCTGAAAGTGTTGGCAAATTCGGTGGCGATACAGACAACTGGGAATGGCCGCGGCACACCGGCGACTTCTCCATCTTCCGTGTTTACACTGGCCCAGATGGTAAACCGGCTAAATATGCCGGCAATAATATCCCGATGAAACCAAAATGGTACCTGCCTGTATCCATCAAGGGATTAAAGGACGGGGACTTTGCCATGATCTGGGGTTACCCCGGCGGTACTAACCGCTATGAAACTTCTTACGGCATACAGTTAGCTACTGATATCAATAATCCTGCGCTTGTCAAACTGCGTGATGTGAGGCTGAAATACATGCTGGAGGAAATGAAAAAAGACCCGGCTATCAAACTGCAACTGGCTGCTTCCTATGCCAGCATTGCCAACTACTGGAAATTCTATGACGGGGAGACCAAACAGTTACTGAAGTTTGACGTGTATGGCCAGAAGAAGAAATTCGAAGAGAAATTCATTGCATGGGCCAAAGGCAAATCCGAATACCAATACCTGTTTGCTGACTGGGAAAAAACATACAACGCCTGGCGCAAATACGCCAAACAGCGCATGTATATCAATGAAGGTATTCTTGGTTCGCCCCTGATGGCATATATAAGCAGCTACCTGATCCCGCTGGAGAATGTGCTGATCAAACCCGGTATATCCAAAGCAGACCGGAAAAAAGCCATAGATGCAGCCATAGAGAACCGGGCCAAGTTCCTGGCAAAAGAAAATAAGCCTTCTGATCTGAACATTGTTGCCGCAACGACCCTGCTCTTTTATCAGGATGTGGACAAGGACCAGCACCCGATCGGTTTCTACGGCACCCTGAAGAATCAGTATGGCCCCTTGTCTGATGAGGCGAGTTATAAAAAATATGCTGCGGATGTGTTCAGCAAGACCATGCTCTTTGATAATGCGAGGTGGGATGCGTTCATTGCCAATCCTGATGCCGCACAATTACAGGCTGATCCTGCATTCAATCATGTCAGCGCTTTTTATACCAATAACTATGTCAGTAAATACATGTCCTTCTTCCAGCAGTTCACCATGCAGAACGCTGATTACGGACGACTGTATATGAAAGGAATCATGGAGATGGACCCGGTCAAAGCAAAAATGATGTATCCTGATGCCACTTTTACCATGCGGGTAAGCTATGGCGCTGTGAAATCGTATCGCCCAAGAGACGCAGTCTTCTATGATTATATCACTACCTCCAAAGGGTTATTGGAAAAATACAAGGCCGGTGACTATGAGTTTGATCTTCCGGCAAAGCAAATTGAGCTGATAAAGAAAAAAGACTTTGGCCAGTATGCCGACAAGACCCGCAACGACCTGGTGATCGGTTTTATCACCACCAACGATATCACCGGCGGCAATTCCGGTTCACCGGTACTCAATGCCAATGGCGAACTGATCGGGCTGGCTTTCGACGGCAACTATGAAGCGCTCAGTCATAAGCTGGCTTTTGACAAAGACCTGAACCGGACGATCAACGTGGATATCCGCTATGTGCTCTGGTGTATTGATAAATTAGGTGGTGCTTCCAATATCATCAAAGAACTGAAGATCGTGAAATAAAAAAAGTTCTCCTGATAAAAGCCACCTCACTCATACAGGTGGCTTTCTCTTTTCAGCCAGCGATATATTGCTTAACATTGCACAGCATTTTACTTGAAGAAACGCCATCTCATATTGTCCTTATCCCTGGCTGTTGCAGCTATTGCCTCAGGACAATCTGCACAATTCAGCCTGGCAACAGATGCCAATGTCTTACGGAGTTTTAAAAAAGACCAGCGTTACTGGGCTATCGGGCAAACGGTGCACGGGCATTTTCATTTTACACCCAGGGATGGCTTCTATGCCTGGCTGTCCTATTATTCAGACGGGCGGTTTGGTAATACGGTAACGGCAACCGCCAAATCAACAACCACTACGCCGCAACAGATCAGTTATCGTAATGATGCCCTGCTACGCTTCAAACACATTTCGCTGGGATGGAAACGCTACCTGAAAGGCACCTGTGAGAGTGAAAAGCAATGGAGCCTGTATGGCTTCGCGGGGTTCGGGTTGATGCTGGGTGTGGTGACCAATACCCATTCAGTAAACATAGACCTGAATGCGTATGACGCACCGGTGCTGGTCGGTAAGGCTAATTTCAAGCGGCTCACTCTTGATCTGGGTCTCGGCGCTGAACAGCCGGTGGGCGGAGATGTATTCCTGTATGCAGAAGCAAGGGCATTGGCGCCAACAACCGATTATCCAAGTAAATACCTTTTTGTCAACGACAATGCCCCCTTTACCGCCACGGCTAACCTGGGCATACGCATATTGTTTCATTAACGGCAGCACCGGCAAGTTTTGACTATGAACCAACAAACGATCACGATACAACAGGTTGAACTCTACAAACTTTTCATTCCGCTGAAAGAGCCTTTTGTCATTTCTCTCGGGCCTATTTACAATGCAGAAAATTTGCTGGTGATCATACGCACCAAAGAGGGTATTACCGGTTTTGGTGAGTGCAGCCCCTTTATGAGCATCAACGGCGAAAGCGTGGATACCTGCTTTGTAGTAGGACAATATTTTGCCAAACTATTAAAAGGAAAGAATGCGCTGGATATCGAAGGCTGTGTCACCGCCATGGATAAACTCATCTATGGCAATACCAGTATTAAAAGCGCTTTTGACATGGCGCTGCATGATATAGCGGCGCAACAGGCCGGTGTGCCTCTATATAAATTCTTAGGCGGGAAGAATGACAAGACCATTATCACCGATTATACCGTCAGCATCGGCGACCCGCAAAAGATGGCGGCCGATGCGCTGAAGATAAAAGAAGAAGGCTACCCTGCTATCAAGATCAAACTTGGCAACAACGGTGCTACAGATGTCATTCGGATAAAAGCCATCCGGGAGGCAGTAGGCAATGAAATTCCTTTGCGCATTGATGCCAACCAGGGCTGGAGCGTGGAAGAAGCGGTGCAGACACTGCAATCGCTGGAGCCATACGGTATCCAGCATTGCGAAGAGCCGATACCCCGCTGGGCCTTTATGCACCTGCCGCAGGTGAGCAAGGCCAGCCCCATACCCATCATGGCGGATGAAAGCTGCGGCGACGAACATGATGCCGAACGGCTGATCTATATAGGAGCCTGCGATTACCTGAATATCAAACTCGGCAAATCGGGCGGGCTGTACAAAGCGATGAAGATGGTAAGGCTGGCCGAAGAAAGCAATATGCACTTACAGGTAGGTGCTTTTATGGAATCAAGACTGGCCATGACCGCTTTTGCGCATTTCTCTCTTTGCAGCCCGATGATCGAGCATTATGATTTTGATACGGCGCTGATGTTTACCGAAGACCCGGTGACCGGTGGTATTATTTATGAAAAGAATGGCGTAGTGAAAGTGCCGGAAGTGGCGGGACTGGGGGCAACGGTGGAGGGAAAATGGCTGAAGAAGATGGAGCGTGTTGCGGTATAACATACTTGCATAAGCAAGTCTTTTGCTTTCATTAAAATTGTATTTCCGACAGCATTTTTAAAAATAATATTGGTAATTTGATAGAATAAACAAAGCCAATAATCAGGCACCGCTTCAAAACCTTATATATAACTATGAAACTGTTCAGCAAAATAGTAGCCATCCTATTGCTTTTGTCTTCCTGCAAAAAAGAAAAGACCTACCGGCCGTTCTCAGAAAAGGAACTGGATTTCGTGAATTATTCACCAGGTCAACTGATCCGCTTTTCCGACACCAATAATGTGATCCATACTTTCATCCAGGATACGCTGAGGCGGGAGTTTCGTGAATTCATCGGTATTTATGGAAGAACCAACAATCTACATGAGACATATTGGGTTCTGTATTATTCCCCGGTTGAGTCCTCTTTGGGTTTTTCTGTTGGTGTAAGCGGGAAATTTATTCCTTATAATTTCGGTGAATTGAATATCAATTTTTGCGGATACATTGTCGAGGCAATCATTGATTCTCTCAAACCTCCGACCCCAGCGTTGATCATAGGCGGTTCGACTTATGTAAATGTCCATACATTAAAGGTGTATAAGTATGGATCATTCCCAAACAATACAGATACCGCAACACTGCACTATAACAGACAATATGGAGCTATTCAACTTTTGCTACCGGGCGGCAAAGCCGTCACCCGTGTAAATTAGTTGTGGGCTAAAACTGGAGCCCTGGTGCGTGTCTCACGCACCACCACGAAGCTCACTTACCATTCTTCTTCTCGTTTACTGCCGGCACATTATCCTTCTGTTACCGGCAGCATAATAACACTCCCTTTTCCCCAAATTGTCTCTCAGCGATACGCTGATTCTCTTGTACAATATTCCCCGCTGTGTGTTATTGGAAGTTTTTTACATATAAGCAACGATACATTTATACGCTTATACTCATTTATTCTTTTCATAATTGCCTTTGTTGATCCTCTGCTGTAAGTAAAAGGCCGGGCAGGTTTTCCTGCCGGGACTGGTTTTTTATCCATTTTTTTAAAACTTAAAAATTGTTTGCGTATGAAAAGACGTTTCCTTCTTTTCCTGGGAGTGTTATGCTCCTTTGGATTTTATGCCTGTACTAAAAGTATCGTGAACGAACCGGAACCGGCTGGCCCCGCCGATGAGGTTGGTCTCGATGGTTCAGGAGGCGGCCATGGCTGTGCCTGCAGCCAGCCGGAATGGTCCACCATTTTTGATCCTACCTGTCTTGTTTCTCCGGCGGCACATGGAAGACTGGACACCATTCAAAAAGGGTTTAGTTTCACAGAGGGCCCTGCGGTGGACAAACACGGCAATGTCTTCTTTACCGACCAGCCCAATGACAAGATCTATAAATGGAAAGCAAGCAACGGGCAGATCACTACCTTTTTGACCGGCACCGGCCGTTCGAACGGAATGATGTTTGACAAGAACGGGTATCTTATCACCTGTGCGGACATGCACGGGGAAATATGGAAAATAGCCCCGAACGGGAGTCACACCGTACTGGCTAAGAATTACAATGGTAAATTATTGAACGGACCCAATGATGTGTGGATCAATCCGAAGAATGGCGGCATGTATATCACCGACCCGATATTTCCGAGAGGCTACTGGGATGCCGGTGATCCCCGTCAGCAAGGCTGGCCACCCACCCATTCAGAACAGGCCGCAACCGGTAAAGGCGGTCATGTATATTACCTGCCTCCCGGAAGCCACACATTGGTAAGGGTAACGACCCAGCCGGGCTGGGATGCCGATTCATGGCCAAATGGTGTGGTAGGAACCCCCGACGGAAAGAAGCTGTACGTAAACAAATGGGCGCCTGATATCAATACAGCCGGTACCTGGGTATTCGATATCAAACACGACGGGACACTCACCAACATGCGAAAGTTCGTGGATATGGGAGGCGATGGCATGTCCATGGACGAACGGGGAAATGTGTATATCAGCAACCAGTACGGAGTAACGGCCTTTAACCCGCAGGGGCAAAAGATCTTTAATGTGCCTACCGGCAGCGGGGGTACCAACAATGTTTTCGGCGGGGCAAATGAAAAGACCTTATTCATTACAGCCGTAGACAGGGTGCTTTCCCTGAAGATGAATGTAAAAGGGGTAGAACAATTTCACGGAAGCGGCGGCGGATGGCCTGGTCATGGAAATGGCCATGGTCCGCACTGATACAACCCGGGAAAAACAGGTTTGTTCCGATAGTTTTTGTAAGCAGTAATGTGTGCAATCATTCGCTAAGACAAGGGGGCAACTCATTTGCCTCCTTTCTTCTTCTCATTCACTGCCGGCACATTATCCTTCCACCGCCACAGGTACATACAGGCATAGGTGCGGTAAGGGCTCCATTGCTGCGCTATCTGTACTATTTTTTCATTCATGATCTTTTTCTTGCGGTGTTTCAGGTCATATAAACCAATTACCGCCTGCTGTAACCCAAGATCATCCGGGGCAAATACATCTTCACGGCAAAGGGCAAACATCAGGAGCATCTCGGTGGTCCAGCGGCCTACGCCTTTGATCCGCGTCAGGTAAGCGATCACTTCTTCATTATCCATCTTCGACAGTTTTTTGTGGTCCATGCCGTGCTCCATTTCAAACCTCGCCACGTTCTGCACGTAATTCACTTTGGCATTGCTCAGCCCGATGCCCCTCAGTTTTTCAAACGGTGTATCAATGATCTGCTGCGGGGTTGGCTCGACGCCGTACAGGTCAATGAACCTGTTCTTAATGACGCTGGCCACTTTGGTGGACAATTGCTGGCTCATGATGGAGTAACAGAGATACAGGCAGAGATTCTTCTGTTTCTTCAGTTGAAAAGTACCGTGCTGCCTGATCAGCTTTGCCAGGTTCTTATCTTTTGAAAGGTGTTTGACGTAGTGCATTTGTCTGAACAGGATTTATGAGATGAAAAGATGAATGGGAAATAAATATAGAATTTTGCCGGATGGAACGAATGATAATTTTGACGAAAGATGGTTCCCATACTATTTCCATACCGGAAATGAAGGTCACTTATCATTCGGTACACGGGGCGATTCAGGAGTCGCAGCAGGTATTCATACAGGCGGGCTTTTACGGTTTACATGCTATAGCCGGTCCCGGCCAATTATGTATCCTGGAAGTCGGTTTTGGTACTGGTTTAAATATGCTGCTTACGGCTATCGAAGCGGAAAAAACAGAAAGAAATATTTATTATGCAGCACTGGAGCCAAACCCTCTTGATGAAGCGGAAGCCGTTTCATTGAACTATTGCCGGCTTCTTGACCGGGAAGACCTGCAGGAAGATTTTATACGTGTGCATCGCTGCCCGTGGAATAAAAGCATTTCTGTCACAGAGCATCTTTTGCTGCACAAATCGGATAAAACCCTGCAGGCGTTTCAGCATGCTACGTTATTTAATCTTATCTACTTTGATGCTTTTGCACCGGTGGCGCAGCCTGAACTCTGGACAAAAGAAATATTTGAGAAACTATATAAGCTGTTGCTGCCCGGAGGCATATTGGTTACCTATTGCAGCAAAGGAGTTGTAAGACGGAACATGCAGGCAGCAGGATTCACAACAGAAAGACTTCCCGGGCCACCAGGAAAGAGGGAGATGCTGAGAGCAACAAAGCGGATGGTAAATTGAGAGTCAGAAACCGTTCATCAGGCTTCTGCCCATAATTTAAAATCGGCCACCCGGTCGCGGCTGATCACCATATCTTCTGATTCAGTGATTCCCTTTACACAAATTTTCAGCCGGTTGTTGTAATACGGTTTTACCTGTTCAATGGCATTGATGCGGACAATGAACCTTCTGTTCAGCCGGAAAAATTGTTGCGGGTCTAATTGCTCTTCCAGTTTTTCCAGCGTATGCTCTGTCACATAGCGGTTGCCTTCTTTATCCACCAGGTAAACGATCTTATTATCAGCCTGAAAAAAAGCGATGTCCTGTACATCAATAAAGAATAACCGCTGCCCTACTTTTCCCAGAAAACGTTTTTTGTACCGGTTATGCTGCCACTCCGTATTTAATTTTTGAAGATCCGTAGCTGAAAAGGAAACAGCCAGCGATCTGAATTTATTCATCGCGGCGGCAAGGGCATCCAGCGTCACCGGCTTTAAAATATAATCAATGCTGAACAGCTTAAAGGCATCTAATGCGTAGCTGTCATATGCCGTAGTAAAAATGACCGGTTTATTATAGCTGACCTGCTTGAATATTTCAAAACTGTGGCCATCCGATAAATGGATATCAAGCAGTATCAGATCAGGATGTGGTTTTTGTTTAAGATATCGTACTGTTTCCTCTATACTTTCTAAACAGGCAACGACCTCTATGGCAGGATCATATTCATGCAGTACGGTCTGCAACCGTTCCGCCGCCAGTTTTTCATCCTCGACAATAACTATTTTCATAATTGTCAGTTTAGGTGCAGCAAAGGCAGTGATACTTCGAATACCTCTTCCGTCTTCCTGACTACAACATTTTTTCCGCTGATCAGTTCATACCGCTTCATGATATTTTGCAGACCGATACGGGTAGAGGGCTCTGCCACGCTCCGGGGCTGCAGGTTATTTCTTACAACCAATACCTGGTCACCATTGGCATGTATATCAATATGCAGCGGCTTGTTCCGTGATACCACATTATGCTTGATAGCATTTTCTATCAGCATCTGCAGGGCGGCCGGCACCACATGCCAGGTCTTGTACTGATCGGGTATATCTATATTTACTGTAAGGCCTTCGTTAAATCGTTTATGCAGTAAAAAAAGGTAGGGGTGTATGAACTCCAGTTCTGAACGCAGCTCTACCAGTTCTTTGTCCTGGTTATTCAGCACATACCGGTACACTTTGGAAAACTCTTCTATGAATTTGTTGGCATCCGGGTTGTCTTTGATTACCATGCCGGACAATACATTCAGGTTATTGAATAAGAAATGAGGGTTGATCTGGCTTCGGATCAGTTGAAGCTGTGCCTGCGAATTGCTCTTCCGCAATTCTTCTGTCTCGGCCCACTGGCGGCGGTATTCGCGGAAAAAAAAGAAGATAGCATGGAGCAAATGAAAAAACAGGTTGATCAGCGAGCCATAGATAATATTCAGCTTCAGCGGGTTCATATTCTGGCTCCAGCTATATCCATGAACCAGGTGGCCGGTAACATACACCATCAGTGCCGCAGCAGTAAAAGCAATGACATTACCTGCCAGGAAAAACGTAATAAGAAAACGGATCTTTGTTTTTGGCGTGAGAAATTTTTTTTTAAGAAGGGGCTCCATCAGCCGGTTCCCTTCCCACGTAAAGAAAGTAACACCCAGAATGGTAAGCACTGAATAGTACCATTCAATATCTATCCGGAAATAATGATAGACATCACAAAGGACGGTGTTGAGAAATGTATAAAGACTCAACAACAGAATGAACAAATACCTGTAGGGATGCTGGAACATACACTTTAAATTAAGCAGGACCCGGCTTATTCCCGGATCCTGCAAAAGGCTTTTCAAAGGGGGTATCAGATATCTTAAGGAATCAGGACCCGGTCTATCAGGTGTACAACACCATTCCGGCAAACAATGTTCGTGGCCGTGATATTGGATCTGTTTCCGCTATTACCATTACCGGTGATCGTGGGTCCGCCTCCCGTACCATTACTCAGGTTGATCGTGGTATTGCCCCCGGCCAGCATAGCAAGGCTGCCATTAGCAAGATCGGAAGAGAAAGCACGGCCGCCCACCACATGATAGCGCAACACGGCCAGAAGGGTGGCTACCGGTATATCATCAATCTTGTTAAGGCTAAGCGCCGCCAGCAACTGGGTAAAAGCGGCATTGGTAGGTGCAAATACAGTCAGCCTGGCCGAACCGAGTGTTGCTGCCAAAGTCGGGTCTCCGCCGGTAGCTGTGGTGGCACGGGTAACGGCTTTTACCAGCGAATCAAGGCCGGCAGCTACTGCTGTCTCCACAATATTTCCTGCGGGCGGATTCAATACCCGCTCTACACGGTGAATGACCCCGTTATCAGCACTGATATCAGCCTGTGCCACTTTTATACCGTTGATGAATACACCGCTGGCATTTTTGGTGACAAAAACAGAATCACCCCTGGCTGTAGTTACTTTAGCATTAGGACCAGCTGGAACATCGGCAGCCATTACTTTAGCACCAAGAGTATGGTAAAGCAAAAGCGATTGTACCTGTGCTGCTGTCAGGCCGTTGACAGTAGCCTCGCTGATGCCTGAGGCAGTAAAGGCTGCATTGTTTGGTGCAAAAACGGTAAAGGGCCCCGTACCGCTCAATGTACCCTGCAGGCCGGCTTTCACTACTGCCGCTTCAAGAATGCTGAAATCGGCATTGGCCACAACCACATCGGTGATCGTATTGGAAGAAGCCGGATCATCATCTTTATCGCAACCTGCAATGAACAAGGAGACAATGACGGCAGACAGAAGGCTTGTTTTCCGGAAAAGATTTTTTAGTTCCATAGTAAATTGTTTTGTTTAACTATAGAACAGGAAAGAAAGGCCCTTTCTGCTCCAGCGGGAGTGAATCGCAGTTTTCAGGGAGTGAATAAGCCGTTTAGAGGAGTGGTGTTGTTTAACGAGGCCTGTAAAATATAAAAGCCTGTGTTTTCGGCACAGGCTTGAAAAAAAATTTTGCTGTGGTCATTCAATATTCCAGCTCATCTCCCCGCTCTTTTCATCTTTCAATGTAATGCCAAGCTGGGCCAGCTGGTTGCGTATCTTATCAGAAGTGACAAAATCCTTTTTGCCTTTGGCTTCTTTACGGATGTCTATCAGCAACTGCATCACCCCTTTCAGTTTATCGTTGTCTGCTTCCGTAATGCTTTTCAGGCCCAGGATACCTTCTACATATGTTTTGAGTTTATTCTGCAATAACTCAAACGTGGCTGCCGATAAAGCCGAAACCGGGATGGTCTTATCCTTCATCGAATTGATCACAGGCACCAGCTCAAAGATATTGGCCAGTGCTTTGGCCGTACTGAAATCATCATTCATGAATTCATCCAGTTCAGCGATGAGTTTTGAACAACGGGCTTCAAGTTCTTTATCCAGGTTTTCTTCTCGTGGCTCATAGCTCATGGCTAACAGCTTTTCATACGCCTCCCATAACCTTTTCAACCCCTTTTCCGAAGCGAGTAATGCTTCATTACTGAAATCAAGCGTACTGCGATAATGTGTTTGCAGGATAAAGAAACGGATCACCATCGGGTGATAGGCTTTTTCCAGCAACGGGTGGTTGCCACTGAACAGTTCCGTCAGTTTGATCACATTGTTATAGCTCTTACCCATCTTGCGGCCGTTAATGGTGATCATGTTATTGTGTATCCAGTAACGTACCGGTGCTGAATGGTTGCAGATCGTACTCTGCGCTATCTCACTTTCATGATGCGGGAATAAAAGGTCCATGCCGCCGCCATGAATATCGAATTGTGCACCGAGATATTTTGTTGCCATGGCCGAGCATTCGATATGCCAGCCGGGAAAACCCACGCCCCAGGGACTTTGCCAGCGCATGATATGTTCCGGCGCTGCATTTTTCCATAAGGCAAAATCCGAACGGTCTCTCTTTTCTTCCTGCCCTTCCAGTTCCCTTGTTGTTTCCAGCAGGTCATCAATCACCCTGCCGCTGAGTTTGCCATAGTCGTGGGAGGCGGCATATTTCTTTACGTCGAAATACACGGAGCCATTCACCTCGTATGCATAACCGGCCTCTATGATCTTTTTGATCATCTCTATCTGCTCTACAATATGACCGGTGGCCGTAGGCTCGATAGAAGGAGGAACAGTATTGAACTGGTCCATGGCCCAGTGAAACAGGTTAGTGTATTTCTGGACCAGTTCCATCGGCTCCAGTTTTTCCAATACGGCCTTTTTGGAAATTTTATCTTCTGCTTCTCTTCCCTCTTCCTCAAAGTGACCTGCATCCGTAATGTTGCGGACATACCTCACTTTGTACCCAAGATGCTGCAGGTAACGGCAGATCACATCAAAGGTGATATAGGGCCGGGCATGACCGAGATGGCTTTCACCGCTTACGGTAGGTCCGCACACATACATGCCCACATGGCCGGGTGTCAAAGGAGTAAATACTTCTTTTTGCCTGCTGTAAGAATTATATACTTTCAGATCGCTCATATTTTTATTTTGACCAGCTTCAGTAACTCCGGTTGAACATTGTTGCGACGCTCCATTTATCGTCCGGTAATTCTGTTTATCAGTTTCAATCAGGGAACTCAGCGCCGCAGCATTGCGGCAAAAGTAATATTTATGCCGCCAATACAGGGCAACAACAACATAAGTGGCAAAGGGGAGTAGTCATGGGTTCAAAGATAGATTTTTCCGCCTTATTTCTTCAGTTCGATATCGGCTACCAGCATGTAATGATCGGAGTAATTCCTTACGATCCTGTTAAATTGCCTGAACCGGAAATGATCGTCGGCAAAGATGTAATCAATCCGCAGGGTGGGCGACAGGGAAGAGAATGTTCTGCCGACGCCAAATCCTTTTTTCAGGAAGCCGTCCTGCAGGTCGCCCTTTATTTTGAAATAGGTGTAGGAGTTGGGCACATCGTTCAGGTCGCCGCAGAACAGGTAAGGATAGGGACTGTCATCCAGTACCTGTCTTACCATATCGGTTTGAATCTTCCGGTGAGTAAGGCCGCGTTTTAGTTTGGAAAAGATCGTTCTTGAGTTAGAGACCATCCCCTCATCCCCCTCTTTGATCTTATCTATCTTTTCATAATCACTTTTCCTGAATTGCAGCGATTGCAGGTGGGTAGTGTACACCCTGATCGTATCCTCATTGATCTTTATATCGGCATGCATCAGCGACTCGGGAAGGGTCGGTCTTGGATAGCGTATCATGCCGCTGTCAATGATTGGGTAGCGGGAAAAGATCACGTTGCCAAAGAAATGATTGTCGCCGTCATGGTCATGTGAATAATAAACATACGGGTAATTCAGGCTGTCCCTCACCCGGTCAAGATTAGCATACCAGTCCGGGTTGATGGAATGAAAGAATTCCTGCATACAAAGAATATCTGCGTTTTGATCTTTGATCAGTTGCAGCATCTTCAACCGGGTCTGGCTGCCTTTGTTATTGTTCCGTTTCATTTCAATGAAGCGGGCCACGTTCCAGGTAACCACCCGTATATGCCCGGGTTGCTTTTTGGCATCAAACTGCTCCGGGATACGAAAAGCAAAGAATACACTGATGCTGTTAAAAGCGATCAGTAAAGCAATAGCAGAGATAAGCGCCAGCTTTCTTTTTACAAACAGCCACCAGATCATAAAAGCGATCACGGCCAGCAGTAAAAACGGGAACCCGATACCGAGAAAGGAAATGAACCACCATCTCTGGGGATTAAGGTAAGGGGCGAGGCAGGCCAGCAGGAAAAGCAACACCACAACTGCATTGCAGATGATCAGGAATCGCTTGGTAAAAAGACGAAAACGGGTGGCCATCGTGTACGAATTTCACGAATTGTGGTCAATAAAAACAATATACAGACAACAGGAACCCCGTAAATATTGCTTTAATCACCCGTGAATAACGTTGTTTAAAAAGAAATCTTATGGTCTGTTACCAGTCTTTCTGGCTGGCCCTTTTCAGCAGGTCTTTTTCTTCATCCGAAAGGGAGTCATACCCTTTCTGGCTGATCTTATCGAGTATTTCATCAATACGCTGTTCGGTCACGTTAGGTGTTTTTTTGTAGGGGTCCTTTGTTGACTTGTAAAACAGTTCGCTTTTGATCACCTTGCCTTTTTTAGGCTTGTCAGGATTGAACAGGTTGGTGAACCAGTCGAAGAAATTATTGATCCATCCGCCCCAGTCGTATCCTTGCCGGTAAGAATACATGAACAGGAAACCGGCCAGTGCACCCGCCAGGTGGGCAATATGGCCACCGGGATTGCTGACAGGGATAGTGGCCAGGTCAATGACCAGGTAAATAGCAGTAATAACCCAAAGCGGGATACCTCCGTTCAGCATCGGGAAGATGCGGTAACCCGGTGCTATAAAAGTAGTAGCCATTGCAACGGCCATTACACCTGCAGAAGCCCCGATAGCGGTTTGTACCGGCAGGTTTGGTTTCAGCGCCGGCAGGAAATTATAGGAAAGTATAAAAGCCAGCGCCCCGAAGATGGCACCGTAAAAAAATACAGGGAATATTTTGCGGTTGCCGGTCAGGTCCTGGAGAATATAGCCAAACATCCAGAGCCAGAGCATATTGGCGAATATGTGCCATATATCCACATGCACGAACATATGGGTCAGTATCGTCCAGGGTTTTGCCAGTATCTTACTGCCATCGGCTGGTAGGGCAAACCAGCTCAGCACATTTTCCCGGAATGAGGCGACTGCCTGGCTGCCATCCGGATAGCGCAGGTAAAAAATCGCCTGGATAAAGAGGAAAGCTACAAAAACCACCAGGTTGATAGCTATAAGGGTAACGAGGGCATTATTGCTCTGCCCCAGTAACATGCGCCGCTTTTCTTTTTCGTAGTAAGGCATAGAGTATATCAGCAATATAAATTTACGCTAAGAGTTCAAAAGAGAAAAGGAATTAAGATGAGAAAGCAGGTTATTTAATGCTTTCCTTCTTGTGCCTCTTAGATTAGTACAACGTTCTCCGGTTGGTTTTGTTCCAGATAAGAACCATAATAAAGCCTGTAATGGCGCCCCCAAGATGGGCAAAGTGGGCAATGTTATCGCCACCGCCGCCCACTCCTGCAAAAAGATCGTAAAGAACATATCCCAGGATAGCCCATTTGGCCTTGATGGGAAATGCGCCGAAAAGATATAATTCTGTGTTCGGGAAAAGGTAAGCAAACGCCGCAGATACACCCATTACCGCTCCTGATGCGCCAACAACCCCCGCCAATGCCCCTGCCTGTTTATCAAATGCAGCCTGATTGATATCCGCCACAGTTGGTAATAAAAGGTATTCGGCACGCAGGTACTGGACCACCAAGTGAAGTACTGCAGCCCCAATGCCACAAAGAAGGTAAAAGGTTAAGAATCTTTTGGAGCCCCATACACTTTCCAGTACTCTTCCAAACATCCATAGAGCGAACATGTTAAAAAGAATATGATAGAACATAGGGAAAGGCGCATGGGTAAACATGTGTGTGAAAATCTGGTAAGGAGAAAAATCCGGTATCGGAACAGAAGGAGCATTTTGTTTCAGCATTTCCTTGAGATGACCTGAAACGATCGGCTGAAGCGTGAACTTGTCGGTCAGCTGATACTGCTGGTCTAGGACCGCCTGCGCTACAAACACCAACACATTTATAATGATCAGGTTTTTTACTATCGGAGGAAAATTTTCTATCCTTGTATATCGAAAATTGCTCATGCTGCAAATTTAACCGTTATGCTTTTAAATGGCGACTAAGGAAAGAATTATAACAAACCGGGTTCATCTTACTTCAGCTTCAGTTGCACGACATTCTCAATATGATGCGTATGCGGGAACATATCTACCGGCTGGATACGTGTCACATCATACTTTTCACCAAGAAGATTAAGGTCTCTTGCCTGCGTAGCAGGGTTGCAGCTCACATAGACTACGGTTGGCGCCGCTATGTCTAAAATCTTCCTGACCAGTTTCTCATGCATACCCGCTCTCGGTGGATCGGTGATGATGACATCCGGCCTTCCATGTAACGAAAAGAAATCATCGTCGCATATTTTGGTCACATCGCCTGCATAGAACGCTGCATCCGGCAGGTTATTCATCGCTGCATTCTCTTTAGCATCTTCAATAGCCGCTTCGATCATTTCCACACCCACGATCTTTTTGGCCTGTTTGCTTACAAAGATGCCAATGCTGCCGGTACCGCAATACAGGTCATATACTATTTCCTTACCGGTCAGTTCTGCAAACTCCCTGGTAACCTGGTATAGTCTTTCGCCCTGGTAGGTATTGGTCTGGAAAAATGATTTGGGCCCGATCTTGAATTGAAAATCTTCCAGTTTTTCTATCACATACCCTTTGCCGGAATAGGTGACCGGCTCCAGGTCTTGCAGGCTATCGTTCTTCTTCGTGTTGATAGTATAAACCAATGTAGTGATGGAGGGCACAGCCTGTTGCAGATGTTTCAGCAACGGCAATAGTTTTTCAGGGACATCTTCGCCAACTATCACATTGGCCATTACCTCGCCGGTCGTGCATATCCGTAATTGTACATTGCGTAAGAAACCGGTATGACGTCTTACATCATAAAACGAAAGACCATTGGCCAGGGCATAATCCCTGATAGTATCCCTGATGAGGTTTGAGGGTTCTTTTTGCAGGTAACAACGGTCAATGTCCACTATTTTATCAAAGAGACCTTTGGCGTGAAAGCCTGCAACCCCGGCCTCCCTGCCCTCCAAAGGAGGGTTCTTGGACTCTGACAAGGCAAAAGTCTTTTTATCAATCTGATCAGTTATATAACCGGTGTCTAAAACCCCTCCTTCGGAGGGGTTTGGGGAGGTTTTTTTAAACTCTGATTCGGGTATATACCGGTGAACACCGAATGTATATTCCAGTTTATTCCGGTAATAGCGATCTTCTCTGGCGCCGATGATCGGCATGATGACCGGCAGCGGCACTTTGCCGATACGCTGCAAAGCATCCTGTACTTGTTGCTGCTTGAACTGAAGCTGCTGCTCATACGAAACAGTTTGCCATTGGCATCCCCCGCAGTCGCCAAAATGTGAACAGAACGGCGTTACTCTTTGCGGCGACAACTCATGAAATGTTACCGGGAAGCCCTCCGCCCAGTCCTTTTTGTTCTTGAATAAAAAAACATCAGCTACGTCGCCGGGAACGGTGCGCTCCACAAACACCACCTTACCATTCCAGCGGGCCAGCGACCGGCCCTCGGCTGCAAAGTCTTCTATCAACAGCTTTTCCAATACTATATTTTTCTTTTTTCTTCTCACGGCGCAAAGCTAAGTGTTTGGAGGTTTAAGGTTTAAGAGTTTAAAGTTTGTCAATAGAAATACATTTAATTGACTACCCGGTCGAAACAACCAGATGTATGATTTTTACCGCCCTTCCCTCGTCAGGGCAGGCTGTGGAGCATAGAAACATAGTTCCATCCCGCAATTCTGCGGGATGTTTCTTCCCTATTGTGCCCTATGTGTCTATGTGGTAAATATTATTCTCCTAAAGCCGGGCGCCAATCAGAACCACATAGACACATAGAAACATAGGAATTCACAACCTGTCCCGCCGCAGGCGTGGATAGAAGTTCATATTCTACGTGCCGGCCTATGTGCTGGTTGTTCCTATGTGGTTTCAATACAAGTTTACGATATGCAGACAGTCACTTACATTTATTAGGGGGGAACAGTCAAAAAACAGGCGGGTGTAAGGCAACCAATCAGCAGGCAGTCAAGTCTTTTGCTCATACAAACTTTGAACGTTAAACTCTTAAACTTTTTGAACCTTTTAAATATCTTTACCTGATATTCTGACTCATGAAAAGAATCCTGTTTTTACCCGCCATGCTGCTGGCGGTCACGGCTTTGGCACAGAATGGCTACGAGATAAAGGTCACGCTGAAGCCTTTC
>JAEUVJ010000015.1 GCA_016787085.1 Chitinophagaceae bacterium
AGTCCTGTTGAGTATGACGAGTATAGTCGTGAGGTCTATAAATATCTCCCATTTGCTGCTAACAATACGGGAGGCAACACTTCGATCAGTGACGGTTTTTTCAAAGTAAACCCTTTTCAGCAGGATTCCGCTTTCAACAAAAGCATGTTCAGTGATGAGGCCTGGTACTACAGCAAAACTGTTTTTGAAGCCTCTCCGCTCAGCAGAACATTGGAAGCTTATGCGCCGGGGAATAACTGGGTAGGCACATCAGGAGAAAGCAGCGAAGCTAACCGCAGGGGTGTAAAGATGAAGTACTGGATCAATACAACCACTGACTCCGTACGAATATGGACAGTGACGGATGTGGCCAATAGTTTTGGAACCTATGCCACCAGCAGCGCTTACGCTGCCGGGCAGTTGTATAAGAATGTAACGGCCGATGAACATAACAAACAGGTGATCGAGTTCAAAGACAAAGAAGGTAAAGTCATTTTAAAGAAAGTACAGTTATCGGCCGATGCTGATACCGGAACAGGCAAAGGACATTACGGCTGGCTCTGCACCTACTATATTTATGACGACCTGAATAACCTCCGCTGTGTGATACAGCCCAAAGGCGTAGAACTGCTGGCCGCCAATAGCTGGAATATGAGTTACAGCAGCGGCGTCTTACTAACAGAACAGTGTTTCCGGTATGAATATGACGGCAGGCAACGGATGACTATGAAAAAAGTGCCTAGTGCAGGCACGGTATATATGATCTATGATGCCAGGGACCGGCTGGTGATGACACAGGACTCCCTGCTGCGGGCAGCGTATAAATGGCAGTATATAAAATACGATGATCTGAACCGCCCCGACAGTGCGGGGTTGATAACCGATAACAGCAATTACAATAACGCCGCATACCACCGCAACTTAGCGCAAAACAGCAGCGACTACCCGCAGGTAACAGCCTATACAAACGAAGTGCTGACCCAGACCTTTTATGACAGCTATGCCTGGCGCAGCAGCGAAGGCAATCCTTTGTCTGCAACAAGAGACACTGCTTACGACAGCTACTTTGAGACGGCCAGTAACACAACCTGGCCCTATCCTCAGAGTGCCGCTGTACAAAGCGGCCAGCTTAACGGAAAGGTAACAGGCACCAAAGTAAAAGTATTAGGTACGGGTACTTATTTATATACAGTCAGTTTCTATGATGATAAGGGGAGAGTGATACAGGTACAGTCGCAAAACATCAGTACCGGAACAGATATTGCCAATACCCAATACAGTTGGGCGGGGCTTCCGTTACTCAGTATAGTAAAACACGAGAAAGCCGGCAGCAACTCCCAAACAAGTATTATGCTCACTAAAACAACATACGACAGCCTCTGGCGGGTAGTAAAAACAGAAAAAAAAGTAAGCAATACCAAAGTGAATAGCGGCAATATGCCCAGCAGCTGGACCACCATCAGCGAGCATGAATACAATGCCTTAGGCCAATTGAAGAAAAAGAAACTCTCCCCCTCAGGGGGAGCCGGAGGGGGCCCTTTAGAGACGCTGGAATTTGACTATAATATCAGGGGATGGATGCTGGGAGCCAACAGAAACTACGCAAAGAATACCAGCAGCACCACGAATAACTTTGGTTTTGATTTGGGGTACGACAAGACCACGATTCAACCAACTGGCAGTTCTTCCATCGGCAGCTATGCAGCTTCACAATACAATGGAAACATCACAGGCATGGTATGGAAGAGCACGGGTGATGATGAGATCAGGAAATATGATTTTGCTTACGATGCAGCCAACCGAATCCTGAGCGGGGATTTTAACCAACACACCTCCGGCAGCTTTAACAAGAATGCGGGTATAGATTTCAGCATGAGCGGAATGAGCTATGATGCCAACGGCAATATTCTCAGCATGAGGCACCGGGGTGTGAAAGGAATAATTTCTTCCACCATTGACAGCTTAGCGTACAACTATATCGCCAATACCAATAAACTGCTGAATGTAATAGACGGCATGAACGATGCACAGACAAAGCTGGGCGACTTCCGTACCTCCACGTTGCACCCCAATAGCGGCAGCAAGAACAGTAGCACTGCCGATTACGTCTATGACGGCAACGGCAATATGGTCAAAGACCTGAATAAAGATATTGTCACCTACAGCGGCAGTAACGGCATTGCATACAATCACCTGAACCTGCCGCAGACCATTACGGTAAGAGGAGCATCCGCCAATAAAGGAACGATTGAATACACCTATGATGCAGCCGGGAATAAACTGAAGAAAACGGTAACAGAGGGAAGCATTGTTACTAATACACTCTACATGATGGGTAATTATGTGAACGATACCCTACAGTTTATAGGTACAGAAGAAGGACGGGTGAGGTTCAGCAAGGAAAAGACAGCGCTGTTCTATGACTACATGCTCAAAGATCACCTGGGCAATGTAAGGATGGTATTGACCGAACAAAAGGACACCGCTGTGTACCCGGAAGTAAAACACGAGACGGCAACGGTAGCGAATGAGAATATCTACTATGAGAATGTCTATACCAGCCGTACTGCCCGTCCGGGCAGCTTTTACTCGCAAGGCACCAACGGAGATACCGTGCAGCTATTGCGGCAAAGCACCAACAAGATCGGAGCAGGTAAACTGCTGAAAGTAATGGCAAAAGACCGGTTGCATATAAAAGTAGATTATTATGTTGGCACAGAAACGACGGATAACAGTGGGGCGAACGGGCTGAGTACAATACTGGCTACACTGACGACGTTAATTAATAATAGTAGTGTTACGCAGGGCATACACGGAGCGGGCAGTACGGCGACTACCGCATTGAATAACAATACCCCATTCACAAGTTTCCTGGCCCCGCAGGGCAGCGGACAGAGCAGCAGTATGCCAAAGGCATTTTTGAATATCATTTTCTTCGACGAACAGTTTAAATTCGTAGAACAAAACAGCGAGATCGTGCAGGTAGCTACCAAAGGAAGCGGGCAAACGATAACGAGGATCAGCGGCAGTGCAAAAGAAGCAGTGAAGAATGGCTATGCTTATGTGTTTGTAAGTAACGAGAGCAACAATATGGTGTATTTTGATAACCTGCAGGTGACACATGAACGTGGACCGATTACCGAAGAAACACACTATTATCCGTTCGGTTTAACAATGGCGGGAATATCCTCAAAGGCGTTAGCATTTGGAAATCCTGAGAACAAATACAAGTACAATGGCAAAGAGGAACAAAGGCAGGAGTTCTCAAATGGATCTGGCCTAGAGTGGACGGATTATGGAGCAAGGATGTATGATGCACAATTAGGACGATGGTTAACTGCAGACCCCCTAGCCAATCTTTATACTCCTTTAAGCCCCTATATTTATGTGGCAAATAATCCGATCTTATTCATCGATCCCGACGGAAAATCAACACATACAAATAGAAATGGAGAAGTTATGGGAGTTTATGATGATGGTGACAATTCCATTTATTCACATGACGATTTAAGTGATTGGGATAGTAAGTCGAAATTAAGTAACAAAGGAGAAGGAGTTACAAAGCAAGGAGAAACAGAATTTTGGGATGAATTTGCCGAGCATGATGATAATGACAAAATTAAAGGAAATGCCTATAAAAAAGGTGAAAATGCTAATTTTGCTGACAGATCGGCTTATATCAAATTTGGAATTTCTAGAGATAAATATGTTGATGATCTGCATGATGAATTCGTTCAAATTGCAAAATGGACACCTTCTTTGTATGCTAAAGGTGTTTTAGAAGAGAAATCAACAGACTATGGGGACTATGATATAAAAAGAAAACTCGGCCCTCGTGTGGGATATCTGTATAAAGGGAAGTATTTGTCTGGCGAATCTTTAGGCAACCTATTATTTGGAAAGAACGCAAGAAGTCTTTTTGATTATTCTGTAGTACAAGTCTTACAGAATGAGGACGCTTTTTTTGCCGATGTGATGCGAAAAGCTGGTGAACTGCACAATGGTAAACCTGGTATAAATCCTAACTTGCCTGTTGCCCCATATTATGGAGAAATATCCTATTCTGGACGGAATGTTGCAAAAGGGTATTATGATTCTCAGTTTAATGCATTTATAAAAAAATGGGGTAATGACGTCTTGTTTGGAGTAAAAGATATTAAATATCATTATAATCGCCTAGCAAAATAAAAAATAATGAGAAGTTTTATTAAGCAATTTTTTGTATTAATTACATGTGGCCTTGGAGGTTGTATCTCTGCCAACTTCAATCCTAAAGATCCCAAAACTTACATCATCCAAGAATATAAACTTGATGAGTTTAACACCCTGTTTTGGTTTGAAAGATCGGACGAGCTTATGCACATGGGAATGAACTATTTTCAAATAGCTAAAAACCGTTGCGAAGTTTCTACTGATAGCGCAAATGCTCAATGTTATCACCCGCTCGAAATATTTAAGGTGCAGAACGATACAATATTTATATTGTCAAGTAACGACGTTATTCCAATTAATAAAAGTAGATATACTTTAGTTCAAATGGATTCGGTTCATTTATTTAAGTCGCAAAAGCGTCCGGTGGAATCTCAAAAATATAGGCTGGATTCACTTTGTACTCAGTAGATCAGTAAAAGTAAAAAGGTTTCGGTCTCCTTTCCTTGCCCTCAAAAACACATTCCAGCTACAGCGTAGCACTATTGCATAGAGCTACGCTTTTTTCTGCAGATGCCCTCCCATGGCTTCGCCTTGGAAGGAGCCTCTTTGAAACCGCTGTCATGGTTTTTGGCTGCGGTCAGTCGCCTTCATCCGTTGCTTTTGGATCTGGATGGCCTATTTGCTTCGCTGCATACCCCATCCATCTCCCGCAACTCCTCCTATTTCCCCCGCCGCTTCACCGCACTGCACAAGGTATGCTGGGCCATGAGGCGTAGCGTACACCTTTCTGGTGCTTGCGGCGGGTGCGCCACCTGCTGCGTTTCCCGTCGCTGGCACAGGAAGCAGAGTATTGTTTTGCTGGCACAATAGCTTGGCGTATGACCATGCCACGCAAAACAAGCCACCCATGTGCTGCACTCCGTATTACATCCTTATCAGTGCAGCCCCGGGAAACGCATGGCGCGACGGTGGCGCGGAAAATAATTAAGGGGAATAATAGTTATGCATTTAAAATCCGAACAAGTTTTTCCTTACAGATCCAAGGAGTGTTGTGAAAAGAAGAAACCCTAAAGTTCCCCAATTAAGCCAACTAAACCACTTATCTAGTTGCTTTTGTTTATTGGTTTCAAAAGTGCAGTATCCCTTGAAATATCGGCACACAAAAAAATAGAAAACGCCAACCCAGAATATTGTGCCCAAAATAAATTTTTCTCTGTTTGTAAATCTATCACCTAAGCTTGCCATACCTGCAAGAAAACACCCAAAACCAATTAACGCTGCGACTATTTGTTCTTTGGGGTACAAAAGCCAATTCAGATTCTTATGGTGATTGAGAATTGTTACTAGTCCGTCTTCAATGGCTTTTGCCTTTTCTCGTGGTTTATTGTCTGATAACGTAATAGACAAGTCGCTATTTTCTTGCTCTTTACCGAAACGCAATATGATTTTTAACTCATGTAATGGGTTTTTTAATGTAAACTTAATTGAAAACCCCTTGGTATCGTTTCTAAAAAGCGAATGCTTATATTCTTCTATTGATGAGTATACCTCCTGGCCATACGAATCATGTATGGTTACGGAAAGAATGTCTCGGCTTGTTTTTTTGAACTCTTCTGAATTGATATTAAGAATTTCCAGAACGTCTTTCTTGAAATAATCCTCAATTTTTAGAACCAGTGATTTATCAATTGTATAAGTGCTTATTGCTCTTTGCGTGTTATACGATGGCATAAGGTTTAGTGATAAAGGTTGAAAATAAAAATAGTAAATATTATCCGGCCAGCCCGCAGGCAAAGGTATTTCCTTCACCACTTTCGTCGGGCAAGGGGCCCTTCGGTTGCGACGAAAAAATCTCCACTCTCACTTTATAACCCAGCTATTTCTGTTCGAGTAGTATTTTTTTCTGCAACCCTTGCCCTCCTCCCATACGCTTCTATGTTTGGTTGCCTATCGGCTGGCCGGTAAGGGGCGAAGCCGAATACAAACAATTATTTTTCATCAGTAAATGCACGTACTATGGTTATCATCGGACGACTCACCAAAGACGCGGTAGTCAACCACCTGAAAGATGAGCGCAAGGTCGCTCACTTCACCGTTGCCGTCAATGACTTCTACAAACCCAAAGGCCAGGATCAGGGTGTCACGGTCACCAACTACTACTCCTGTTCCTATTGGATTAACCCTTTGCTCGCTGAGAAGCTCAAGAAAGGCACACTTGTTGAACTGTCTGGGCGTGTAGGGATAAATGCTTATACGAACATGCAGGGAGAAGCAAAGGCATCGCTGACCTTTCACGTCAACGACATCAAAATACATCAATTCATCAAGGAAGATGCATCTCCGAAAGAGATAAAGGAAAAAGAGCCCGGAGACGATTTACCATTCTCACATTTCAAATCAATAAAGGAGCAGAACTTCCCTTATGCCTCAATCGTCAACATCTGTGAGAGGCTTCTGTTAAGAATTTCGATCCTGATTTAAATTAGTAAGTAAATTTGGACTACTCAAAGTGATTTTGTAGTTTTCTCTGAGTAATAAGCCGCCAGCCTTAACCATGAAAAGAATATTTCTATTTACGATTTTCTTTTCGTTCAAGATTTGTTTTACCCAAAGCAATAATAAGGCAATTGTCGAAGGGCTTACTTCCTACTTTAAGGATCTTTCAAAACACACCTTAGGTTTCCGGTATAATGATCGGTTCTACACGGGGGATTCCCTTGGTGTCGTGGTTGATGGTTTCCTCGCTACCTTATACGCACATCAATTCCCAAATTGGAAGGTTAATTATTTTCATCCTTACTATGAGAAAAATATCGAGTTTAAAGCCATTATAGATACAATCGATCGACTTCCAAAAGTTAAACACCCGAGTTTGAAACAAAGCGTCGATAATCTTCAAATGAAAATCGTTAACCTAAAGGGTATACCGGAACGTATTTGTTGCTATTTTTTTCTTATGGAGCGGGCAGCTGCATTAAAGGACTCAATATTTAAAAGAGACTTAGCATTATTCACTGATTTTGACCCGTTTTCCCTTTCGAAAATTGGTTCTAAACTTCCCATTGAAAAACTAATTGAGTCTGCATTAGTTGCAGGTTCATTTGCTGGCAAATTCGATAATCTTCCAGTTAGCTTAAATATCAGTATGCTCGCACTGTATCATTATGATAGCACAGGGAACTATTTCAAAGCAGGCCAAATTGAAGAGAATATCGCACGTCTATATTTAAAACGAGAAGTTTTCTCATATAAACGGAGAAGTATTGATCATTTTCAAAAAGCCGCTCATTATTATAACTTAGCTGGCAGTGCATATGACTCCATTCTGTGTCATCTGAAGGCTGCGAAGCTGTTATTAACAAACGTTAAAGAGCCAACTTCGGCTAGTGTTTCTTATTGGAGAAGCAAAATTGGAAGTAAACGATATTCGGATGCCCTAGACGCAGCATGGGAAGATAATATAGGGTATTCCCGTGCATATGCACTAACCGTAGCCCGCGATGCTTTAATCTATTCCTCGAAAAGAGATAGTTTAAAAAAATATTACTGTTCTTGGTCGGAGCTTGACTATGAAATATTCTCAATGCTAGGGTCATACTTTCTCGGTGAAGAAGATTATGAAACCGCTAAATTTTTTCTAAGATTGGCTATACTTGTCAACTTCTGCGATTTAGAAAAATACGATCTTTCTCAAACTCTTTTAGCAGTCAAAAACTTATCCAAAGCTTTCGCTACCGAGAAAAAGTTTAAGGAAGCCATGATATATATAAATTCCGCAATTGAAATTGCGTTCAAGGCGGAATATAAAGAAACAATACCTTTTCTCATTATTGACAAAGCCAACAATCTCATTGACTTAAATGAACTAGGGGCCGCAAACTCGTACATTCGACAAGCATTAGCAATTGCAGATTCGTTTTCCCTACTCACACGACCTGATTTAGAAGAGTATGGAAACTATAGCCTTTTTCGTTTATTTCAAAAATTGGAGACGAGTACTTCTGTGTTTGCGGATTCAACACGATTCTACTATGATCGCTACAACTCATCTCTATCATTTCTTACAAGGGAATTTGACCTAATGACAAATGAAGAAACACAATACATTGAATCAACTTTTGAAAAAAGTATAAGTCACTTATTTGATACGCTTTCACGTGTTACTAGACGTCTTCTCAGTACCAAAGAGGAATATAATAATTCTCAATTTGAATTGGCTCTGGTAAGAGACAGCATTCAGGACTTAAAAGTGACACTTTCTTCCTTGGGTGATTCAGTTTCTAGAAGTAAAAGGGAACTAGAAGAGCTTGAGTTACACAGAAAAGAGGCGGTGGAAAAAGCAAAAAAGATAAATTTGTTGCTAAACAGAGTGATGGTAATTGCACCCATTATCGTATTTACCATTTTAGTTATGTGGATTGTTGTTAAGTTCAGAAATAGAAGAGTTCGTGAAAAATTAAGGAATACAGTTATTAGAATGGACGCTGAGGCTAGGAATTTAGCTCATAATATAAAGGATGACTACACAGATTTTCTTGAAATTGTAAAATCTGGCAACTTCACCATAGCTAATGAATTTGCATCTAAGGCGGCGTTCTATTTAGGATTGGTCACGAATAAAAGTGATGACAATTATGCGGATTGGACTGTTGAAGATGAACTAAGATTAATGCAATCCTATTGTGATGTGCGGAGAATTGTCAGGCCAGGTATCAATATTGTTGAAGACTTTGATAACTCCGTAAAAATTGCCAGAATACCATCTGATATTTTTACAGAACTACTTCGTAATTCTCTGAATAGCATTAAAACCTTACCAGAGAGAATACTCATTTTTAAAATTGAAATTAGGCGGTTAAACGAGGTTCTTCGCTTCAGAATCAGCGATAACGGAATTCCTTCTCCCATTGAAGCATACATTCGTAATGACAGGCCAAATAAAGGGCTATCCTTTTTAAAGAGTAGAATCGAGGCTCATGCAAAACTTAATAAATTTCCCAAGAAGGAAAAGACTCCGTTTAAAGTTAGTGCGATTCAGGATATGGGAACAACAATAGAATTTATTTTCCCTTATGATACATGCATTCAAAACACTTATAGTTGAGGACACGCCACGGGATTTAGATATTCTAACGGATGAACTACGAATGCATCCGGAAATATTTGATATCCGAAAAGCCGCTACAACATATTTGCAAGCGATTAAAATTCTAGCATCAGAAGAATTTGACCTCTCGATTATCGATAATCGATTAGACGGTGGGAAAGATGTACTTGATCTTTTGAAATCAGTCGAGAGAACAAAGTTTGGCATAATTGCCGTGACGAGTATAGTCAAAGAGGAGTTGTCAATTAAAGGACTACAGATAAGGAGACCTATCTTGATTCCTAAGCCTCATAGTAAGGATGTAATTACTCATTTTATTGCTCGCCTTCTTGATGAGCGGAAGTTTATTAATGATCGAAATGCTCGCCGCTTTCCAGTTTCGATTAAAGGAGTTTCTACACCAGTTCTATATGACAGCATATTTTTTATTAGAGGTGATGGCAAAATGACTAAAGTTTGTTTCGAATGTAGTATAGATATAGACAAAAAGGGGTATACAATGGTTTCGCATGATGAGGGAATTGGTGAAGTTGAAAGACGTTTGGACAATTCGATGTTTTTCAGATGTCAGAAAAGTTATATAGTAAACATCAACCGGATACGAAAATGCAAAGTGGTCAGTCGAGAAATAGAGATACTGTTTAGGGACTCTGATACATTTTTAAATGCCGATAAGGATGTCATTGCTTTTGCTTCAGGTCGTGGGATGGAAGTCTTGAGAGCATTAAATTTTATCAAATAGACTATTAATAGTGCATTTGGTACCTCATTATTACATTTGATTCCTCTATTCTGTAGCACGTTCCACGGCCTCTACTCGCAGCTAGCTCCCTACTAATTTGCATGCAATTAATCAAATTGTATGCAAGTAAAATATATTTCTAGTACGCCCCCTTAGATAAAAGTAAGGGATCATGCGTTTGCGCGCAGATCCCTTTAAAGCTATGTGCAGTTTGAAGTTCACCACATAGCCGACACGAGTATAGCATATAACCCCTCCTATTGTCAATACTCTTCGGCATTGTCATATAGCTTCATCCGGGCACACCAACTGCGCCGGATATCCCCATTTACAATTAGTAAACAAAGAAGCTGTGACACCAAAGCCTACAATCATATCAGAAGTCAATCAATTATTCTCGAAATCCTTTAGCAATCTGCTTCCTTTTTGTGCTGATACGACATTTCACAACTGTAATAGGCCATACTTTCATATAAGCAATACTGGAATTCCCGGCAGACCAAAGGCCGAGTCGGTTTGGGCTTTTATAGACTCGAATAACTTGCATTGGGGTGCAAAGGAACAGGGGTGGAAAATTGACTGGCCTTCTTTCCGGGAATATCTCCAAGATGTCCACAGTGTCGAAAAGGCAATCATGTTCATGGGTCGACTGAAAGAATATGCGTGGTTATACAGGCAATTAGAACAGTCTGGTTTTGAATTAATCTTTAATAAAACTGCACGTATTTCAAATAATAGGATTGACGGTGGTAATATAGATGCGGCTTTAGCAGCATCGATTATGGATCACAAAAATGATTACGATTCGGTTATTCTAGTTGCCGACGATAGTGATTATTCTAACGCAATAGAGCGCCTGCAACGACAATCTAAACTGAAGATTATTATTAGCCCACACTCGATTGATAAAACCTCTAAACAGATTAAAAAGATTGTCGGCAATGAAAAGGTCATCAGCATTAGTACTATAAGATCGTTAATTCAAAAGTGAAACTTGATCCTAGTTTATAAAACATAGAAACATGAACTTTAATTGGCTATTTCGACCCTGGTATGTATGGAAGCTGCGGCAGCAGCTAAATTCACCGTTTAAGATGAAGAATGAGGCCGACGCCATCAAATCGGGGTGTCTCGCGGAGATTCAACATTCAATCGAACCGCTTTGGCTCTCTGTGAAAAAGATACTCTTCCATCTCGGTATTAAAACGATTCAAAACAACCGGGCGAGGCTCCACAGAGATGAGTTTGGTCTTCACACAATTTCACCAAATCCTCTATTTCCGCAGAGCCTCATTACCCGCGTCTTCCGAAAATATTGGATAAACGTTATGGCTATAGTCCTATTTGTTTCATCTGAAGGCTATCTCTACTTGATTACGGCGAGTCTATTTGTTCCAGGGGGCAACGAACTAACGAAGGTTTCAGTTGCCATATTTCTGGCACTACTTACTATGTTCGCCCTAGACTACGGATTCACTCAACATTTTAAATACAGACACATAAAGAGCTTAGTAAAAGGGGAAGGGATTAGTAAAGAAGAATTGAAAACACAAAGCGACCTTAGGATATTAGGCTATATCCTTATTGGCATATCACTTCTGGCGGTCATCTTTTCAGGCTTTGCACGAATTTACTTTCTCGAATTTGTACCCACTAATGGTCTGTCTTCGGAAAAGCTAAAAGCGGTTCAGCATGCTAGTAAATGGGCGTCGCTCCTGACGATGGCCGTGACCCTCATTACGGCGATACTGCTTGCCTTGATTAAAAGAGAACAAACATCCATTGCAGATCAGTACCATGTTTGCCGATACTGGAAAAAAGCATTAAAGGGGCGTAATAAATACACACAAAGTCTTATCCATGACACAAATAAACTCATCCTTACTGTCGAACAGGCAATTGAGAAGCATTGGCAGCTAGTGATCGACGTCAAGCGTATCTATAAAATGCCGCAGGAATATGATGAAAAATACGAGGCAATGGATAGTGAATATTTGGAAATAAAATCAAAGCCCGGATTCACTCTCAATGATCATTTGTACAGAAAGTTCGCCCCCTTGCAGGGTGCGCACGAAGAGCTTTTTCGCTACGGAATTTATTCTGCAACTGAGGTAAGGGAGAAGATTGCTTTCGTTAATAGCCTTCAGAAAATACCGGAAGAATATCTTATGGAGCACATCAATGCAATCTATCACCAGGGCCAAAAGCAAAACGATGCGTCGCCAACCCCTACAAACGGCACCTTAAAAGACAACTCCACTCTAAATCAAACTAAACATCAAAAGGTATGAAACACATCACACAATCAGTAATTACTGGCATAGCCATGAGTGTACTTATTTCATGCAAACAAGAGCGCATGCCCAAAAATATTATTGTTCCTGCTGATCTTACAAATTCCAGAGATAGCCTTACGATCTCCTGGTATAAAGAGAGAATCACAAATAGTATCCTCGGAAAAATGACCACAAAGGATATCATCACTATTCTCCCGGTGGATCACAGCAGCGAATTATGGGGCAAGGAGATATTCAGATATGATTTTTCAGGGAATGTGTACAGCAACGAATATGCCGGCCTTCAGGCAAAGGAGACGGAAAAGAAGAATTTTCAGGACTCCCTTGTATCGGTGAGCAAACAGTTTGAAAGGTCTTTTGATGTTGCGAGAAATGAGCGCGTTGGCTTTAACAATGGCACCGATGTTTTTGGAGCACTGCGCTTATGCCAAAAATACTTCTTACCCTACCATCAAAATGTGATTGTCATGCTTACTGACATGCAGCAAGTGACCGACAGGAACAGTATGAATTTCGAAAAACAGTTAAATACTGAGAAGGAAATTGAGCTCTTTTTGCAGAAGGCAGAAAAAGTGAATCTTGAAAACAGCCAGGTGGTAGTGTTAACCGGTCCTCAAATTGCCATATCCAAAGAGAAGTTCGCTGCGATACGGAAATTCTGGGAAAAGTACTTTATTCAAAATAATGCCCGGTTGGTGGACTATAGCACCGGCGCAACAGCAAAGTTGGAACAGGTAATATCCAGTAACTGACAAAGGACATAGTAATGCACTCAAAATCTGAAGGAAATATGTTTTGGAATGCGTTCAGCAACCTCCTGATCTCAATACTAAAGCTGTGTTCCCTACTGATTGGTTGGTGTCTGAAGATTGTCGGCAGTGTGATTTTGTTTTTCAGTTCACTCATCTTTAAACAGGCAGGAAAATGATGTATATAGCAATAGCCATCGGAATCATTGTCATTTTTATAATTTCTGCCAAGCCGAAGTCCCCAAGCGATGCGTTGTTTGGTAACCCGGGAGATTTTTTGAGCATTTTTAATAAAGGATTCTGCTTGACCGGAGGCTTAAGGGCAACGACCAGGGAGCAAGCCTTTAGGAATGCCCTGATTGTCGGGAATACTGGTTCCGGAAAGACGTCAGCGGTGCTTTTGGGATCGCTGTTTACCCTTTCTCGGAGTGAATCATCAATTGTTGTGTTGGATGTGAGTGCTGAAAATTTTAAGCTGAGCAGCGGCTATTTGAGCAAAAGAAGAAAGCGAAAAATATATTGCTTTGATTTTTCTGAAACCAGTGATGGCTTTAATCCCCTTGCGCTTTGCAAAACGGTAAGTGACCTCGATAAAGTAGCGCATGTGCTTATCAAAAACTCCGGAGTGGATTCCAAAAGCGATCCTTTCTGGTCAACGTCCAGTGAAATGATCTTGTCTCTCTTTATGCAGTATTTGTTTTTTTATGGGAAGGAAGAGGAAAAAAATATGGCGAATGTTGTCTTATTGCTGGAGGTATATATGGCGGAGCCTGAAAAGATAGACCTCCTTTTTATAAAGGCCAATGAGAGGCTGCTGAGAACGTATAAGACAATAAATGCGATACCCGACAAAACACGGCAATCAATCCTCTCGACTGCATTGGCAGCGACAAAATTGTTTAAGTCGCCCGAAGTTGCCCGCTGCACTTCAATAAATACGTTTGACATTGCCATGTTTAGAAAGGAATGCAGTGTTCTCTACTTATGCATCCCGTTAAACCAGGTCCATTTCCTTGCCCCGCTTACGGCGGTGCTATTTGAAATGCTTTTTCAAGAGGCACTTTCCCGGATACCGAACAAGAAAGAAAATCCCATCTACTTCCTCATCGATGAGATGATAACCATGAAGTTGGGTTTGGGACTGGTGTACAGTAATTGTAGAAAATATTTCGTTGGCTGTATGGGTCTGATACAAGATGAAAAAATGCTGGGAATGAAGTACTCAGCCTCGGAAACATTTGCCATCAAATCAAACTCCTGCAGCCGAGTCTATCTTCCCGGCCAGGGCATTGAGACGTGTCGGGAGCTTCAAGAGATCATCGGCAAATGTTTGATAAAAGATGAGAACGGCCATGAACGTCATTCCTACGCAATGGAAGCCTCTCACATTCGTACCAGTGATCAGGCAATTATTTTGATTAATTCGGCTTTACCGCTTAAAGAGCGGATTACCCCTTACTTCAGGCATTTCTTATATAACGCCAGGACAAAAATTCCACCATACGAGCCGGAGCAAAAGATTTTGTTTAAAGACCCGCCGCTCATCCAAATAGATTGATTATGAAAAGAAAGATAAAAGACGGCACCGGCCTCTATGTCTATCTCAATTCCATCGGGATACTAACTAATGGAACCGATGAAGAAATCAGCAAGTGCAAGAAAATGTACTGGACAAAGTATCGTAAGGAATGGAAAAAGAACAAGCGGCAGCAGAGCAAAGCGTATACGATGTTGTTTTCTTTCAAGGAAGCAAGAGCCATTGCTCAAAAAGCTGAGAAATTGGGTATCACCCCAACACAGTTTATTAAGCGATGTGCTCTTTCAAGACACAATTTTATTGGCCCCGTTTTAACCGGACAAATGAGAGAACAGATCATGCTTTGTACCCATAACATTGAAACCATAATGGATGAAAAGCGCTTACCGGGACAGGTAACGGAAGAAATTTTAACCACAGCATACAAAATGGAAAAAGCGGTACTCGCAATCCTTACGCCAAAATAGAACAGCTATGATCATTAAATTTTTGTCGAGAAAGTCTAATTCCGGGCAGCTATTGCAATACATCTGCCGTTACATTTTCGACGAAAAAAAGCTGCAAAAGGAGGACCTTATCCTTCATGGCATCGGCAGCAAGCAAGACAAATTCCTTATCAGGCACAACATCAGGTCACGGTCAATCAAAGGCTTCCTTAAGGAGTTTAATGAAAATGAATCATATCGGCTTGTCCACCGCAAGGACAGCGTGAAAGTCTTTCATACAATCATTTCCTTTTCGCCGAAAGACAGAAAGCATCTCAACGATAAAATACTGAAAAATATAGCAAAAAAGTTCATTGAAGAACGAGGTATGAGCAATCTCTATATAGGCACAAAACACGAGGATAAAGACCATTTACACCTCCACCTATGTTCATCAGGTACGCAGCTAAACGGCCGAAGCGCCAGGGTATCGAACCAAAAATTTCGGTCTATAAAGTTATCTCTTGATCGTTATCAGCGAGAAAAGTACCCGTTTCTTGCTAATAGCCTTCCAGAGCATGGGAAAGGCAGGCGACTGGCCAAAGAGGCGCTGCTTTCAACGCTTAAGGCAAACCGCCAGACGAACAAGGTAGCGTTGCTGGAAGCACTTGAAAAAATCTATTCACAATCTAGGTCAAAAGATGAATTTCTTTCTAAAATGAAAGCTGACGGCCACGAACCATATTTACGAAATGGAAAACTCCAGGGCATTTTATTCAATGGCACGACTAAGTATAGATTCAGTAGGTTAGGATTTGGCCAGGAACGATTTGAAATATTGGATCAAGCCAAAAAAAATGAGGAAAACTGTCTTGTACAACTCCGTAGTCTTCGCAAAGGCTTACAGAAAGAAATCGAACCGGGGATTGAACGCCGGATTAATGTTCTAAGCAAAGTAAATGATGGTCACTCTGATCTGACGACCTTGGATGAACTGGCCACAATTCGACTTGGAGCAAAAATGAACTACAGAGAAAAAGATGACGATTATCAAAGAGCGCGGGAGATAAATGAGGATATTCTATCCCCAATCGAAATAAGTAACAGTTCCGACAGTGACACTGATTCTTTTCCCGTTCTCATAACTAAACTATTACCAACCCCAAAAACATGATTCATGTTTTCCGGTATATGTCTAAAAAAGGGTACGGGAATATTCCCGTCAAGGAGCATTTGGTCATTCCCAAATGCGATCTTGCAAAGCGCAAAAATTTGTGTTCCAATGTTCTTTAGTAAAACCAGTGTCCGATAGAAATGTCCTTTTGAAAAACAGCCATTTCTAAGCTTTAAAGGTATCGCTATGGATTCGCAAAACATGACGCTGGTGATGATCCCCAAAGAGGAATGGGTGGCTCTTCTTTCCTCGCAACAGGATATACTTGCTCTTCTGAAAGAGCTGCATAGTAAGGAGCCGACTGGTGTTCCTATCAGGCATATTACAGCCAAAGAATTCATGGAGGCGGTGCGAATAAAGCGCACGAAATTCGATCAGCTCATCTTGCAGAGCAAGATCCGAGTGATTAAGAAGCGGCGAAAGATTTATGTACCGGTTTCAGAAATCGATCGATATTTTACCGACTCAGGTATTTTATAGAGCATGGTAGTTTATGTGTATGATAAGTCATTTAGTTTCATATAGCTTCCTGAACTCCCGTTCCATTTCTTTAACCACCTCATCCAATCTACCGGATACTAATAGCCTCCGCAGACCAGATACCAGCAACCCTGAGATATTTCTCTTCCTTTCCATTGATAAAAATAGTGTCAAAATGTCCGGCAACCGTTACCCCCTTTTCGTATTCTATAATATAATTATCAATAGCAGCAATCACTTCCCCGATTTTTTCACAGATTGAAATTGAAAAAACTATTTTATTGCTATTGTAGATATCCCAAAATTTATTTCGCAATTGCTTGAAAGTTGGTACTATCTTCTCGGAAGGAATTTCTTCGGGCAATTGATATTCGCCGTCTAGATATTTGATAAAAGTATTTATTCTTTGAAGCGTTGAATAGCAATCATGGATGGCATCAATTTGCTTTTCGTATTTCTTTTGAGTCTTGATCCTGATTTATGCAATGCTTTTTTCAACATTTCTCTGTGCGATCAGCTCTACTTTTTAAGCAGGAATTTCCAATAAAAATACAATGCTGCTACCAAAACTATTATGATGAACAAAACTCCTATTCCAAAAAACGATTGAAGTTGTTTTAACAACTGGAATAATTTTTCTGCATCATCCATACGTTAATCATTTTAAAAGTAAACAATTATAGCTGCTTCTCATTCTGTTACACCCATTTAACTTTCCCTTTCCTGATAAAAAAATGACTCCTACATCCCACCTTTCTCCAAATAGACGGAGTTATAGTAATTTTTTTTCGCTTTGAAAGAAAAAAACTCCAGCATGGCCGTGTATCAGTCAAAAGATTCAGGTAGATGTCCTGTTTGCATCCGCACGGACATTTGAACAACAGGGTATCGGGATAATTCCCGTCTTGCATGATGAGTATTTTCTTAGGCGGGGCACCATTTTTCCATTCCCGAACATAAACAATTGAATACCTGGGGCCTATTATCTCTTTATACCTACCGTCAAGCCATTTATATATTTTCTCCTTTAGATTCATAAGGCAAGGTCTGGCATTCGTAAAAAAGGTATACAGTCTCCCCGACCGGCCCATTTATCCGAATTTGTGTCCTGTTCAAAGTCCGACTCAGAAGCATTATCAATACAACTTCCGCAATAATCCATCATCATTCTTGCATACCTGCTAGGGGGATCTTCCTTAAAACGGTGAATCCTGTTGAGTAGTTCGTTCACAGCCATACTGCTTATCTGCATATTGATGCTGATGACGGCTGGCCGATCAACATTCACTCCGCGAAAGTACTTTCGTTTGAGCAGATCCTTATATTCTTCAGGATTAGTCCGCATAGTCGCTTCTTCCCTGAGCATTTCAATGTCATATAGATTTCGCGAAAGCAGGCTAGAGCAACCGGGCTGGATATAATTCACAGATGCCACGATGGATTCAATACCTCCTTTTCTATCTGCCACAAGCCGAACACCTATATCAAAATAAGGTACCAGGTAAAAATTGGTGATTTGTGAGACAAGATGCCGCCCATCCACACTATCCACACATCCTACAACAATATCACAAGTAATCAGATCGTAAATTGCTTCCTTGCTGTCATAAAGATTATTTTCATATACTTTGACGTGAGTTCCCAAATCCATAGCCTTGATGGCACGCTCTAAAATTGTTGTCTTTTTTGTACCAATATCAGCACGATAGCTATTAATTATCCTATTCAGGTTTTTTTCTTCTACAGGGTCCGGATCAATCAATACTAACTGCTTGACACCAAGTCGTGCCAATTGTTCTATGGTTGGGCTTCCGGTACCCGAGCAGCCAATCACACCTACCTTTAATCCACGTAGTTGCTGGTACGTACTTTCGCCAAAAGCCTGAATTGTCCGGAGAGCAAAACCCTCAATATTTGTTTGATCTTTTTGCCTCCAAATACGAATATCATCACCGGCAACAGATACAGAATCGAATGGGATTACCTCCATTTCTTTTGTAAAAACCCGACCGAAAATTTTTCCATCCGGAAGCATGACTGCCGATCCATGTACACTTTTTGTTTCACTCCATGAAAATACCGAGGGAAATAACTCGCTGTCCGAGGCATCATCCACTGCAGAAAATTTTGAATAACCGCCCGGGTGACTGTGTATCTTAAGTATAGCTAAGTTCTTCTTTTCCACTTCTTCCAACAGCGGAATGATCCTGTCCGTTTTCCACTTGATATATTCAGGATGCCTTTCACAATCCTTGTACGGAATTAATACAACCTTATAACTAAGCATGATGGATAAATCTTCAGTCTCATGCCTTCCACAGAGTATAACTGCAACAGCCTCTTTGCCATCCGTCGGAAAAAGGTGTTGCAGCAGCTGATCATGATGTTTGCCCGATAGTCTAAGCTGATATTGCATGAGTAGGTCTTTTTATAAATTCTGACGACAGCCAGGCTTCGGCCAGGGGAATATGGGTGCTTAAATTGTCGATGCCCGGCCTCCATGGGTTGACTCCAGTCCGGTGCCTGGACCATTGCTGAAAAATTTTTCCGTCAGCTGCAACTGGGGAAAGATTATTGATTGGCTGACCGTCGATCCTCTGTAAAGCCGGATAGAAATACAGCATATCCAACTGGGCGGTAGGATACCCCGGAGTAATCTTTGCGCCCACCAATACGTGTCTTACATTATAACCTTCCGGTACCGGGTGACCATGAATAAATACCCACCTTCCATCGGCAAGTTGCGCCGCTTCCCAGTCTAATCCGAGGCCAATCAGGAACTCTTCATCTTCTTCAAGTAAAGCAAAGTCCCTTCGAAGGGACTTTGCTTGATTAACGTCACTATTCTCTCCTTCAGTCTGATCATTAGGTAGCGTCTTGAATTTCTCGACTCCTTTCTCTGTAAAATCCACCACATCATCATTTTTAATGGTGATCCAGTTTCCTTTCAACTTTTGGCGGAGAATAGTTTTCAGTGGATCCTTGCCCGCTTTGACTAGGATTTCACGGCCAGTCATAGTCTCTGTCGGACTGATAAACGGATTACCATCTACTTTGTACCGGTACTTTCTGCCTTTTGGAGGTTTGTGGCCTTTGGAAAAGGTCCACTCGAGGTCAATCACCTCATCGTCTAATGAAAATTTTTCTTCTGTCATTTTGTGACTGTTTTTACTTTTACTAAAATCCTCCAACTTCTTTAAGTGACCCGGAGATAGTGGTCAACCAGGCGGGTGTTGTGTAAAGTTGGACTTTTCGTAAAAACAGTTTACCTTTGCACAACGAATAAAGGGAAAGCCTGAGGTGATAAGCCTCAGTAACCAAAGTCGACCAAACTTTTCTTCCCTTCAGCCCAATCAGCAGCGCCACTGTTTGATTGGGTTTTTCAATTTTATTATCGGCGTTATTATTTACATGGTTAAATATGTTTAAGATCAAATGCATATTTTGAATAACTAATCAATTCCTTGTTTTCTTCATTTTCAATCCAAGCTTGTTCCTGATGACTTAATTCAACAACATCAGATGTTCGTAATGATCCGAATCTGTCAATAACTTGGTTCAATATCTCAATTTCCTCTTTTGAAAATTTTGTTTCATCAAAATCTTGCGTTCCCTTTATCATTTCAGCATAATTACCATTCACGTTATCAAATAATTTTTGATTGAGTGTTACCAATTTATCCTCTGCCAACTTTTCATAGAGCATTCCATATTCTGCCGGAACGGGACCCATCTGGATAGCCCGATATGTAATACCTGTCATTGAATATCCGATATGCTTGAAACACCCAAAATCACTGTAAAAAAGTAACTTATTAAGTTTCGTCTTATACAGTTCAATTCGAGAACTAAAATAAGAGATCATATATGCGATCTTTAGAAAATCCGGTTTCCTGTATCCGGAAAATTCATTAGCGGTCTCATATTTAAAAATATGGCGCGATAGCAGAATGTTCCAAGAATCCTTTCGCTGCTCTTCCAATAACTGCTTCGCATGGTCAACGATCTTTTTCAGTTCTTTATCTGTCAGAATATGTGAACTCGCCTCTACCTGCTTGATGAAATCCTTGGGATGCTTGATTGCTAGTATTAATCTGCCATTTGCCACTGACGGAATTTCACCGCCTTCGTATAATCGGTAGCTGTTCGCACCAAAACCAAGGATTTCCGACATCTTGGACGCAGAGATTTTATATTTCTCTCGGATATCTTTAATCTCCTCAGGAAAAGGAATACCATACTTTTCCCTATACTTATTATGTACCTGTATCTGATTGATCTGGTCCAATTCATCCGATGTGAATTGTTCTCCACTTTCATCACACAGGTAATAATGATACGTGATTTCAAACTCCTCTTTCCTGAAACTCAACTTTACGCCTGGTTCCTTTTCCAGCCGCATGGGTTTACCTGTAATGGGACTTTGCATATGTATATGATTAATGTTTCTTAAATGGATAGACCATTGAATGTTCCGCTTCGTGGAAAGAAACGCAGAGGACACTACTATTAGGCCTGCCCATTGAGATCTTAATATACATCTCAATTTCCTTGAGATATTTGCCAAATACCCACATACTGGCTATGCCGTACAATTTGTCGTCAAGCGGTCCTTCACAATAATCTTCCACAACTAGATTTTCGATCACTTTCTTTCTTGACTCCCAAGACATTTCCAAAGAGAGAAGCGCTTGAGTATTTTTCTTCCTTTCATCTCTAAAAAGGATACGAAAAATGCTCATCTTAACCTTAAAATCATTAAGGAACTGTGCGACTTCTTCTTTTGTTGCCATGGTAAAAGCATGTCAATTCCAAGACAAATATAGCGGTATATTTAATATAAATTCAACTTTAAAGTTGAATTTATAAATATTTAACAGACCTCACCCTAAAATTCGCTCCGAAAACGTACTTGGTCTGGCCTATCAACAAAGGCTCGTTAGGATTTCATGAGACATAGTCTACCAGTATTAGAACTGGTATTAAACCAATATGCTATTGTTTTAATCCGTAAGGGATACTATTCTTTCCAATAATTCCATTTTCGGTTAGCGGAATGTTTTACGGAAGGTTTTTAAATTACTGAATATCAATATGTATTAATAGTCTTGTCGGGACTACAAACGAAGCAGTTCTTGCTTCGTTTTTCATTTTGTTCCTAAGCTTTGATACCCCGAACGCATTCGGGGTCGTGACTACTCCTCCTTATTTCCAGTAAAATCTTTCCAAAGGTAAATTCCTTAAAGAAGTCCT
>JAEUVJ010000040.1 GCA_016787085.1 Chitinophagaceae bacterium
CGTTGCTTATATCTTTTATACCCTTCTGACAGTACTAAGCATGCCAGCATGATCAGTATGGCTGCAGGTCCGAATCCGTTGTAGGAAAGAGGCATGATCTGTAGTTTCTTATCAGACCAATACCTGTTCTATGCGTTTAAAGCCGGCGGAGGCTTTAACATTTTCCCATAGTATTTTGTAGATCGTTTCAGCTATTGGCATGGACGCCTTTATAGACTGGCTGATGTGATATATACACCTTGAGGCATTATATCCCTCGGCCACCATGTTCAGTTCTAATTGTGCCGCCTTTACCGAATATCCTTTACCGATCATATTCCCGAATGTACGGTTACGGCTGTACAGGGAATAACAGGTCACTAACAGGTCGCCCAGGTAAACAGAGGCGGCATAGTTCGGAGTCTTACGATGCGTGATGGGATCTTCTCCCTCATGTTCTCCCACTACGATATGCTCTGCTCCGGATTTTTGTAAAAATCCGGCCATCTCATCGGCCGCATTGGCAATATAGACGCTCAGAAAGTTATCGCCATAATCCAGCCCATGCGCAATACCGGCGCCGAGTGCATAAATATTTTTCAATACCGCAGCATACTGCACGCCGAGTATATCCGGGTTGATGATGGTATTGATATAATCATTGCTGAAATGAGAAGCGATAACGGAAGCAGTAGTAATGTCAACACCGGAAATGGTAAGATAAGAGAGTTTCTCTTCCGCCACTTCTTCTGCATGGCAGGGGCCGAGTACGGCAAAATAATTGTCAAGGGATATATCGAACTTCAGCTTGAGGTAGTAGTTGAGTAAGATATCTTGTTTCGGCAAAAGCCCTTTGATAGCTGAAACGATCTTCTTACCTGCCCATTCGCCGGGCCCGAGCTGTTCAATTACACTTTCGATATACGCAGATGGTACAGCAATGACCAGTACATCCGAACCGCTGATCACCTTTTTGATATCGGATGACATGGACAAACGGGAAATATCAAAATCCACCGAGCTCAGGTAATGGGGATTATGTTTACGCTGCTGAATATGGCTGATCGTTTCCTCATTGCGTATCCACCAGTTGATGGTATGCCCTTTATCTGTCAGGATCTTGGCAATAGCCGTAGCCCAGCTTCCGCTGCCGATGATACCGAATCTCATGCAGCAAACATACAACAGGAATGTAATGAAAAAACAGGCCGCTTTCAGAATACTTCTTTGAAATAGGCATTCAACTCCCGGAAATGGGCAGGAGAATAACCATCCAGTATCTTCTCTATTTTGCCATCAGGATTGATGAGTACTAATGTAGGGTAAACTATATGCAGGCCTCCCAGGCTAATATTCCTTACGTCAATCGCCTGCTGCCCATCTGCTATAAGATAGGATATATTGTACCGTTTGATAAACCGCTCTTTCTGTCCTGCATCGTCAGGAACCGGATCTACGCCAACAATCACCAGTTTGTCTGAAACATAGCGACCTCTGAGTTCATTTAACTCAGGAATGGCTTTTATACAGGCAAGACATGACTGGTAATAAAAATCCAGCAGAATGTAAGCGCCTTTGGGAATAGTATCTGCCACACCAGACAATTGTTGTCTCAGTTTTACTACATCTATTCTTTTGCCCGTCATTTTCTTTTTCAGCTTTTCATACTCCTTCTCTGCTTTTTCTATCATTTCCTCCGTCGTCTTAGTGTGTGATTGTAGATTCCGTTCTAATTCCTGTAAAATACTATCCCTGATACCGGGCTGATTCCTTTCTGTAAATGAATACACTTTGTACTGATCGCCATATTCTTTATGCGTGTAAACCTCAATATACCGCGTAAGACGATATGTTGCACTGTCTATAAACAAAGTGAACTTGCCCTCATCATTATTGGTAAGTTGCAGAACGTACTGGCGGGAGTCATCATCCAATTTCATTGTCACACCAAACCTTTTTGCATAAGACATATATTCAAAAAAGAAAGCCCCGGGGTCCCAGTAAGGCAAGAACTTCAATTGCTCGTAGCTGGCATTATCAGCGACATAGTAAGTGAGTCTGGCAGAACTGAAAGAGTATGTTTTTTGCTCCCTGTGAATGGAAAAACCATCATCATCCCGGTAAGAGAGTTTCCCCGTCTTTGCAGAGTCCCGTGAATAAAGAAAAATTCTGGAATAATGATTCGTATCACTTTTAAGAACATTCTTCTCCGCAGATGTTATCTCTATCACTCCTGATTTCAGGCTAAAATAATAGGCCATACTTTTATTCAGAAGAGATTGCCACTGTAGCTGAGCAGATACTGGCAACAAGGACAACGTCGTTATGAACAGAAACAGGATTCTCATGTTTTAAGCAGTTTCCTTATCAAGCGCTGCTTAAAGTTCAGTAAAACCCTGCAATACATCCGTTAAAAAAGTATAAAATAAAAGTCGCCAGATAAGGGTCACATTATTTCTTGAACAACTCCTCTTTTGGCACCACTTTCACCTTCATCCCGTCTTTCAGTTTCTGGCTCACGGCCTCATAAGGACCGGTGATCACCTCTTCCCCACCCTGCAGGCCCTTGATGATCTCGATATAGTTGATGTCCTGTATGCCGGACTGTACCACTGCTTTTTTTACTGTTCCGTCTTTTTGCAGGATAAATACCACTTCTTCCAGTTCGTCACCGGTGGAAGTTTCTGTCATGTCTGCATTCTCATCCCCCTTCTTTTCTTTTTCTTCTTTTTGTTTATCCGCCATGCTCTTGTCGCTTCCTTTTACCCTTGCATTTACCGCCATGATCGGCACGGCCAGTACATTGTCTTTGCGCATGGTCTTGATATCGGCGCTGGCATTCATACCGGGGCGGAAAGGAAATGTCTTTGCCGCCAGGTCGCTGTACGATTCCCTGATCAGCCTGATCCTCACCTCGTAGTTGGTAACATCATTGGCAGTGGATGTCAGCGTGGTTTTGGTACTGCTCGCTATCTTGGTGACAATACCCCTGAACTTACGGTTATTGTAAGCATCCACCTTTACATCAGCCGAATCACCAATATTCACTTTTACAATATCATTTTCTCCCACATCTACTCTTACTTCCAGTACCGACATATCCGCCACGGTCATCATTTCGGTACCTACATTAAAACTGTTACCGGCCACCCTCTCCCCCTTTTTTACTTTCAGGGATGAGATCACGCCATCCATCGGCGCCGTGAGTACCGTCCGGCTAAGGTCTTTATTAGCCCTGTTCAATCCCGTCTGAGATGACTGCACACCGGCCTGCAGGCTACGGATATTTTCTTTTGCTGCATTATAGTTTGCCGATGCCGAACGGTATGTGGTTTCAAATTGTTCCAGTTCGGACTGGGAGATGATCTTCTGGTCAAATAGTGTTTTGTTACGTTCGTACGCCAGTTTGGACTGGTCCAATGAAGCCTTCAATGCTTCCAATGCAGCATTACTGTTAGCCACGGTAGCCTGTGAACGGTTGACCTGGGAAGCCGCATCATCTCTTTGCAACGCATAGATATCAGCAAAGATGCGGGCCAGTACCTGTCCTTTCCGAACGCTATCGCCTTCTTCAAAATTCAGTTCGGTGATCTCGCCGGAAATATCCGGGCTGATCTTTACTTCCACTTCCGGGTAGATATTGCCGCTGGCCGTTACTGTTTCAATGATGGTTCGTTTGGCAGAGGCTTCCGCGGTTACTTTCGTGCCTTTATCACCACCTCCCAGCATCTTAGCAGCAACAAATACTACTGCCAATATTCCCAGGATGATCAATATCCATTTAAGCGATTTTCTCATTTCGTGTATGTTTTATTCTGTCAGCTTTTTCTTTTTGATCCTACTCAGCCCGGTCACAATTTCAACCCCTGTCCTTTGTAAAACTCCAGCAGCTTCATTTTAAAGATATAGTCGTATTGTGCGTACAACATGTCAATCTTTGCCCGTTGCAGGTTGTTCTGGCTGGTGATCAGTTCAAGGGTTGATAACAATGCCAGATCATATCTTTTCTGTGAATAGTCATATGCCTTTTGCGATATTTCTACTGTTTTTTTATTGGCGTTGAATTTTTGCATAGCGGTTACCGCATCGGTGTAGGCTTTATAAATATCCTGTTTCAGCGTCATATCATTTTGCTCCTTTGTCAGTTCCCATTGCTTTACCTGTAGTTTGGAACGGTCCCATGCCGTTCTGGCCTGCCTGCCATTGAATATAGGCACACTCAGGCCTATGCCAATGTTCTGGCCAAAGTTGTTCCGGAACTGTGTGCCGATCTTATCCGGCTTAAAGTAACCAATAACTGTAGTGCCATCCTGTATCACAGGAATTTCTACCGGGTAAAAAGTTCCGCCTATATTGGCCCTCAAACCAGCACCAGCAGAATAACCAGTCAGTACCTGGTCATATATCTCTCTTTTAAAAGAAATGGCGTTGGAGAACAGACTTCCGAACGCAGATACCGAAGGATACAGGTTCCCTTTGGCGGCCGCCACTGTTTTCAATGCAGATTTTAACCGTAACTCATTTACCTTTTGCTGCGGAAGATTGGCCATGGCTGAAGCATATACTGCATCCGGCTGTAATTCTGCCAATGGCTCTACGGGGATAACATTCACAAGCGGTACAACAATATCAAACGGAACCGACGCATCCAGGTTCAACAAGGCTTTCATTTGAAGCTGTAGTTGCTGAACAGAACCCTCAGCGGTAACAAGACCGGAACTATCCCTTGCCAATTGTGCTTCCAGTTCAGCCGCATTCAATTCGGGCAATGTACCTGCATCTACTCTTCTCCTTGTAATATCCAATTGCGCTTTGGTTTGCTCAGCCTGAACTTTCGCCAGGTTCACCTGTTCTTTGCCAAGTAATACCTGGAGATAAGCCACAGCAACATTCAATGCAATATCATTCTGTATCTTTTTTGTTTGCTCATTGTCCGCTGCAAGGGTCAGTTCGCTGGCTTCTATCGTTCGTTTCCTCGAAAACCAGTTGAACAAATTGACTTGCGACTGAATCTGCATCCCGAAATTCAAAAAGTTATTGTCTTCAAACACGCCGGTGGTCGGGTTTTCTGAACGACCCAGGCGATAACCACTACTCCCATTGAAATTAAACGAAGGCAACTGGCCGGCCCTGTCTTGTTTCAATGCCAGTTCTGATAATTTTGCCTGCAGATCGGTTTGCCTCACCGATATATTATTCTTCAGTGCATACTCCACACATTTCAACAAATCCCATTTTTCCTGTCCGTATGCGCCGGTAATGGTCAGTAAAGAAAGCAGCAGTGGTATGATCCGGGTTTTCATGCGGCAAAAATAAATGAATTGGCCTGCGGCGCTGCTGATTTTTGATAAATGGGGGTTAATTTTTAAAGGCCTTTTCCAGGGCCTGCTGCAGATCGGCTACCAGGTAAGCAGGATCTTCTAATCCCACATACATTCTTATATACCTGTGCTCCCGGTTGGCCGGGTCAAAATCCTTTGGCAGTATGCCGGCACATTTCGGTATCACCAGGCTTTCATGCCCGCCCCAGCTCACTGCCATCATGATATGCTGCAGGCTTTCGCAGAAACGGACGATCCTGTCCATTTTATCCGTCTTCAGGAAAAAAGTAAATAACCCGCAGGCGCCTTTCATTTGTTTCCTGGCAAGGTCATATTGCGGGAATGACTCGTCAAAAGGGAAAATGATACCTTCTACCTGCGGATGCTGTTTTATGAATTCCACCACTTCAGCGGTTGACCGGGTGATGCGCTCAATTCTTGCCGGGAGTGTCCGCAAACCTCTTATCAGTAACCACGCATTGAAAGGCTGGATACCGCTGCCGATATTCAGGTATTCGCTGTCAAATATCTTTTTCATCATGGCATGTGACCCGCTTAATACACCTCCCAGCGTATCACTATGGCCGCTGATATACTTAGTGGCTGTTTGCATCACCATGTCAATGCCCATTTCTACGGGTCTTTGATACAGTGGTGAACAATAACTGTTATCTATCAGCGTAACGATATTCTTCGACCTGGCCAGCGCCGCAACAGCCCGGATATCCTGCAATGCAAAATCCCAGCTATTCGGTGATTCAAGATAATAGAAGGTAGTGTTGTTTCGGGTGGCCTGTTCCCAGTTACTGGTCTTTGTGCCGTCAATATATGTAGTGCTTACTCCGAAGCGGGGAAGTATCACGTCAAACATGCGTTGCACCCATGTGTAAGGTTTCGCCACGGACACGATATGATCACCCGCCTTCACATTGGCCAGTATGGCAGCAAAGATGGCAGCAGCCCCGTTATTGAATACAAGACAATCCTCCGCGCCGTCTAATGCTGCTAACTTTTTTCTCAGTATATCAACAGTGGGGTTCAATCCGCGGCTATAGAGATAGCCGCCCATCTCATCCTCAAAAGCACGGCGCAGGTCATCTATCGTTTTAAAAGCAAAATTGCTGGTCTGCATGATAGGCGGCGCTACCGCGTTGAAGTAGTTCTCTCTTTCTTCGCCGAGCTCATTAAGTATATAAGAAAGCTCCATCTTATGAATTTTGTTTCCTGAGTTTTTCCGTGGCAAAATATAAGAGCAGGAATGCCGCAAATACTGATATACCTATCACCGCATACATAGGATCTGTTATAGCTATCACAGTTCCTACAAATATATAAGCTACAATAAAAATGACAGGCAGAATAGGATATAGCTTCATGGAGTAAATGCCGGTGCCATCGAGGTGTTTTGTTCGTTTGCGTAAAATAAAAATGGTAGCCGCCGATGTAGCCATCCCTATCGAATCAAGGAAAATGGTAAAGCTCAGTATCTCGTTGAATTTTTTGGCAAAAAACAATACGATCACGCAAATGGCAGCAAATACAGTAAGACTGACGGTAAGCACATCTTTCTTTTCATCTTTTTTCCGGAATGCCTTTGGCAAAATGCCATCTTCACTCATGGCATACATCACCCTCGGGTTACTCAGCAACAGGACATTTACATAAGCAAGAACGGCAATAAAAAGCAGAATAGAAGAGACGTATTTACCGGTGGGACCAAACATCTTCTCGGCAATAATGGCTGCAATACCAGAAGTTTCCTTTAGCTCATTAAAACCGATCACTTTGTAATAGGCATAACTCACCGACATATACAAAAGAATGATCACAAGAATACCTATAAAAATTCCCCTCGGGATATTCTTTTGCGGGTGATGGATCTCGTCCCCAAAGTTTATCGTCTGCTGATAACCTCCATAAGTAAAAGATGTTGCTTTTAGTGCAATCCCAAATGAAAGGAGGATAGCACCAAAACTCTTTGTATCCAGGTCAATCGTTGGTTGCGGTGCAGTATTATATAATGAAGGGAAAAAAATAGAAGCGATGAGAACCACGAGCATACTGATCTTGATCAGCATAAGCACATTTTGTGTTTTGGAGCTCATCCGCAATCCCATCAGGTTCACCCCGTAAAAAATGACAATGGCCGACATGGCCACCAGGGCCTTTATAAAATCCGTTGCACCCGATGAAAAGATCAGGGGAGTGATGTATTCACTGCCGATCAGGGCCACACCGGATAAGGAAGCCGCATTGGAGATAAGAATAATACAGTTGATGGCAAAAGCTATGGATGGATGATAGGCATAGGAGAATATTTTATAATAGCCGCCCGTAACAGGGTAGCGACTCCCGATCTCAGCATAGGTCAATGCACCGCAAATAGCTACCAGTCCGCCCACGATCCAGGCTGCAAAAAATAAGGTGGGAGTCAGTGCTGCTTGTGCAGCATCCTTCGATGTTCTGAATATTCCCATCCCGATCACCAGTCCGATAACAATCATGGTCAGTGAAAAGAGTCCCAGCTTATTTTTCGACGTCATGCAATGAAGATAGGGAAAAAACGTTCTACCTTTACGACCACCAATCGCCCAAATCTATGAAACCAACCATTCTCTGCTTAGCGGTTTTTGTTCTGACCTTTCATGTCTCGCTTGCACAAGAAGAAATTTCAGACTCCCTTACAACATTGGATGAAGTAACAATAAGAGCTTTTGAGCAAAACCGGAAAGCCGGGTCCACCACGTCAAATGTACGGGTCATTACCATCAGCAATGGCGATCGCCATAACAAAACATCCCTGGTCAACGGGTTCAATACCGTGGCCGGCGTCAGGATGGAAGAACGTTCGCCGGGCAGTTACCGTATCAATATCCGCGGCAGTTCTCTTCGTTCCCCTTTTGGCGTACGGAATGTAAAAGTGTATTGGAACAATATACCCATTACCGATCCGGGAGGTAATACCTATTTCAACCAGTTTGCTCTGAATAATTTTTCCAGTATTGAAATATTCAAAGGCCCTGCCGGCAGTCTGTATGGCGCCGGTACGGGCGGTTTGGTTTTGATCAACAACATGGACCGCTGGCAACCCGGAGCAGGTATTGAATATATGACCGGCAGTTATGGTTTGCAGAATGTGTTCGCATCTGCCAGTTTTGGAAAAGGAGAAAACAAGAACCATTTCACGTATGCCCACAACGAGAGCGATGGTTATCGTGTACAGACGGCCATGCGCCGTGACAATATTTCCTGGACCTCCCAAATAAAAAGCTCAGAGCGGCAGCAACTGACCGCTTCTTTACTTTTTACAGATATGTACTACCAAACCCCAGGTGCATTGACTCTGGCGGAATATGAAGCTAATCCCAAAGCAGCAAGACCGGCCGGCGGAGGTTTTCCCAGTGCCGTAGCCATCAATGCAGCCATTTACCAGAAAACGATCATGGCGGGTTTTAGCAATGACTACCGTATAACCTCATGTTTCCGGAACTCCACTTCTATATATGGGGCCTTTGCGCAAATAAAGAATTCTGCCATCCGCAACTATGAAAGAAGAAATGAGCCGAATTTCGGCGGGCGCAGCAGTTTTATTTATGATACCAGGCTGAATACTGCCGAACTCCGGCTCGTGGCAGGTGGCGAGTTTCAGCAGGGATATTTTAATACACAGGTATCAAAGAACCGGAGCGGCAATCCTGACACACTACAGACAAATGATGATGTCAGTTATACCACCTATAGTATTTTCCTGCAGGGAGACTTGAATATCCAGGATAAATGGATTGCCACAGCAGGCGTAAGTATTAATAAAAGCAAAGTGGGCTTTAGACGGTTGAGTGTTTACCCGGTAACCAGCCAGAAGCGTACGTACCAGAATGAACTGGCCCCCCGCTTTTCATTGCTCAGAAAGATCGGCAGCAACCTCTCGTTGCTGGCAACCGTATCTGCTGGTTTTTCTCCACCCACAGTGGCTGAGCTGCTTCCTTCCACCGGCGTGATCAGCACAGAACTGGAAGCAGAAAAGGGAATGAACTATGAAATGACGGCACGTTATCATTTACGCCACCTGAAATTATATTTTGAGGCCACCGGCTTTTACTTCAAACTGAAAAATGCGCTGGTACAACGCCGCGACCTGAGCGGTGCCGACTACTTTACCAATGCCGGGGATGTTCAACAAAAAGGTATCGAACTCCATGCTGACTATACCTATGCAGCAACAGGAAAATGGATGGACTATTTCATCATCCAGGCTGATTATACCTATAATCATTTCCGTTACGGAAGTTTTGTGAAAGGCACCAATGATTTTTCCGGTAAAACAGTGCCCAGTGTGCCTTCGCATACCTTATCACTGACCGGCGATATCACTTTAAAAAATGGCTTGTATCTGAGCAATACCTATTATTCTTCATCCAGGATATGGCTGAATGATGCCAATACTTTCTTCGCTAAAGCTTATCATATACTGGGCAGCCGTATAGGATGGAAAAAAACATTCAGTAAAAAATACAGGGTCAACCTGTATGCCGGCGCGGATAACCTGCTCGATGAAGTATATAGTCTGGGAAATGACATCAATGCAGCAGCTAACCGTTTCTATAATGCAGCGCCCCGCAGAAATTATTACGCAGGTATTGCATGGCAATGGATAAAACCTGCCGGAAATTAACCCAGCGGCAATTCGATGGCCAGGATGATCGCATCGTTGCTCAGCGATTCCATTTCTATTTCTTCTGTATCCCATAAAGCCAGCCCGTCACGGGCATGCAGTAACCTGCCCTGCACTTCGAACGCTCCTTCTATCACCAACACAAAAACACCTCTTTTCTTATCTTTTACCTGGTATGTTGTTTCTCCCCTGCCATTGAACTTACCGATGGAAACTGAAAAAGGCAATGCGGAAGTACCGAGGCTGGCCGGTGATACTTTTATCAGCCTGTCCGGGCATTTGTTCACGTTATAGGTTTGCAGGTATGAACCGGGGGTTGACCGGATGATATCAGCTTTTACCCATAGCTGTAAAAAATTAACTACCCCTTCATCAAAAGGATTACTGACCTCTATCGTTTCATCTTTGGCTGTAGTTAATATCTCCACCTGACCGGCAGCTATGAGCTTCTCCTGCCCCGATGAGTCCTTATACGCAATGGCACCCATTACCGGCAACAGGATCACATACGAGAATTCTTCCACGGTCATGCGGAGTGAACGGCCGGCATCCAGTGAGTCGTCATTGATCACATAGATATCGCCAAATGGTTGTTTATGCGGGTGAGTATAATTCCCAAAATTGAAAGTATTCAGGCTCCTGAACCAGGCAGTTTGATTTAACCCTCTTTCATCTGCCAGGAATATTTTTCCTTTTGACTGATGTATCATTCATTGGCTGTTTTCAGTGAGTAAATACTGAGAAAAGGAGGTAATTGTACCAGTTCCGTCATCTGGCCGTCATCCGTCTTTTCTCCATTGACCGGCGATACCAGCAAAAATCCATTGATGGTGTCATGCCACTGTAATGGTTTGCTGAAAAAATTGATTGCCACCTGGTGGCTCGCCTTATTCTTTATATCCGAATTGATGATCTCGAAGCGGTAGTTTTCAAAAGGCAAAAAATGTTTTCCGAGATTATTCAGAATGTCAGGTACTATTCCTCTCAATTGCTGCAGGTATCCTGTAACAGCCGTGCTGACCAGAAAATGCAGCTTCTCCGCACCGGGAACATGATGCAGAATTTCTGCAAAGGTGCTGAACTTCTTTTCCTGATTGTAGAACTGCGCCTGCATCAGGAATTCTTTATAAGTACTGTCAAAAACATACTTGTCCCACACTTTCTGCGAAGAAGCATCTATCACTTTCCGGTAACATAGTCGTATGATCTTTTTTGGCATGGAAATAAAAATGAAATAAGACGTTAAGTATGGTTTAACGTCTTATCATGATGTAATAACCGATACTGGATTTTATTAAGCCGCTACATTAATAGTATGAGTAAGGGTGTATCCTCCGGATAAACTTCCGCTCACCGTTGCCAGTTCAGCGCCTGCACTGTCATCACTGAATATATTGTCAGAGGCATTGTAGGTGTAACCGGTCATTCCTTTTGTATAACCATAAGCAACACCCCCGCTTCCGTTCACTGTGGCTACGGCGCTGCTGCTTCCTTCAGGAAAGGCGATCTGCGTTACCAGTAAAGAAGTACCGGATGCATTGTAAATGTGTACATGGATATGTGTAGCCCTGCCGGAATACCAGCCTGGAAAAATGGAAGTAAAAGTTACCAGGCCATTGGCATCGGTTGTTTGCCTTCCTCGTAAAAAATGCACCCCGCTATAGTTAACACTCTGCATACTGGTGCCTCCATACTCAGAATAATAACCATCTTTATCACAATGCCAGATATCAACAATGGCGCCTGCCAGCGCTGCACAGCTGCTATTGGTATTCTTAATGGTGATCTTGACAGTAAGGGCCACGCCTGTTCTGTCATCCCTGATGTCGGACCTTACCAGGGAAGAAGGAGTGATAGTAGGAAAAGGTCCGGCTGTCTCAGTCGGTGAAACAGTGCAGGTACCTGAACCGCTGCCAGAACCAGAACCTGATCCTGAACCGGAACTATCACTGATAACATCCTTTTTCTTGCAGGCCTCTAAGATCACCGGCGCTGAAACAGCTCCTATCAGGAAATGTTTCAGGAATTTTTTTCTTGACTGCTCCATGTTGATTGATTTTGATAAGTAAAAATTGTGATAAACTGCTTGTTCCGCAATTATTATAGATGAACAGGTATTTTGTACCGATAATATGTGTCAGACCACTAATGATACGTGTCAGACACAAAAAAGCAGGCCCTGAAACGGAAGGGCCTGCTTGCAATCAGTATTACCTGACATTATCACCATTACTCTACGTTACTGATTGCTAACCACCAGCCATACACTATCAACGCACCATATTCTTCAAACGATATATTGTACCGGTACACGGCTGAAATGTACCGGCGGTTCTGCATAGGGGGTTAATATCTTACCACCGGGCATCCTAACGTGTTCTTTTTTCCTAACCTGTACACTACGCCGATCATATGGCTGTAATAATGATCCCCTTTATTAGGATTAGCCGCCTGGCTGAAACCATCCAGGTAATCATTGGACATAATGCGATAAGAGGTCTCCGCGCTGATACCAACCCTGTCGGATAAATAATAGCGGCTACCTGCACCCACCGGCAGCACCAGTAAACCACGGGGTAGCGAACGTTGTGCATCTGTGGTAAGCCCTGTGATCAATTCTGATTCTGTTCCGAAATACTCTGCATTGAGATGACTGTAATCTCTTTTCACATTGATAAAATTGTACCCTATGCCGGCAAACAAGTACGGTGCAAAGCCACGGCTGATATAATTTCTTCCCAGAATACTCCATTCTGCCATTCCGGATACCTCAAGGACCCGTGAGGTGAAATTGAAATTTCGCTGCTGCCTGTACTCCGGGTTGGAATATTTTGCATCATTCCCTTTCAACCCGCCGAAAGCAAGATTTACCCGCCAGGAAAAAGTTGAACTGATAAGTTTGGAAGCAAAAAGATTGACCGATGGTTTCAACGTTCTGTACGATCCCATCGCAGAGGGTGTCAGGTCGCCCTGGTATACAAATGTGCCGATACTTGCGCCAAGCTGAAACTTTGGGTCGTTGAATAATTGTGCATAAACCGCACCGGTAGCAAGTGATGTGATCACACATAAACAGGCCACTGTCCTCAAAATTGATTTCATTCAATTGGGTTTTTCCGTTTGATAATAGTGTATGGAAGCAGTAAGCCGGTAAGAAGGTTATAAGGAGTAATGGTGAAACATCAACCGTTATGCTAACGCAAAAAGTTGCCTGGCATGTTTGGAATGTGTGTTAAAGAAATGCTGCAATACTGCACAGACAATAGCATGACAAAAAAGAGAAAAACGATTCCAAATGCAATCGGTGAAATGACTTTTTGTACCGGTCAATTTTATTTTTTCTTCCACTCATTGATAAAATCCGCATAGCTGTCGCTGATCGGCAGCTCAGCGCCGGACTGAAGTTTGGCTTTGCGGTTAAGAATGGAGCTCACCTTATCTGTGGCGACTATATAGCTGCGGTGTATCCTTTTGAATTTACCGGCCGGTATTTTTTCCAATACTCCCTTTAACGTCATTAACGTAAGAACAGGTTTTGCACCGGTAAGATGGATCCTGATATAATCTTCCAGGCTTTCGATATACTCCACCTGCCTGAGATCAATCTTTACCATCCGGTATTCCGAGTAAACAAACAAATTGTCCAAAGCCTCATCCCGTGATCTATACCGGTATTCGTGGTATTCCATCGCCTTATTCACGGCTTTGGAAAAACGGTCAAAACTGATCGGCTTCAGCAGGTAGTCAACCGCATCTAATTCAAAACCTTCGGCCGCAAATTTCCGGTGGGCTGTTGTAAAAATGATCATCGGTTTATCCTGCAGTGACTTTACAAGATCAAGACCAGTGATATCCGGCATATTGATATCCACAAAAAGAAGATCAGCAGGATTGCCCCGGAGGAATTCACTGCCCGAAATAGCATCATCAAAAGTTTGCACTAATTGTAAAGCCGGAAACTTTGATACATACTCTTTGATCAGCTCCAGAGCAGGCGGTTCATCGTCTATGGCGATACACTTGATTACAGGCATACATTATTGCGGTCACTGCAAGTTAAGCGTTATGCCTGTATTGTCAGTTGGACTGTAAAAAAACCATCCTCCCGGCTGATATCGAGGGAATGACTGGCGGGATACAGATGCTTTAACCTCTCTCTTGTATTGGCTATTCCGATACCTGTTCTTTCGGCAGGACGTTTTGTGTCAAATATCTTATTCCGGCAAAAAAAAGTAATGGTCTGCTCCTCTGCTGACAAGCTGATATGAATATCAGAAGACTCATGATTGCTGATACCGTGTTTGAACGCATTCTCCACAAAGGTCATCAGCAGCAGCGGGACGATCTTTTTGTTCCCGGTTTTTCCTGTTACCGAAAACGTTACATCCATTTTGCTGCTGAGCCGGAGACGCTGCAGGTCTATATAGTCCCGCATACAGTCTGTTTCACTGTCCAGCGACACAAAATTTTCCCGGATATCATCGGTCACATACCGCATGATGTTAGAAAGTTTCATGATACTCTCAGCTGTGTTCTCGTTTTTGGTGACAGCCAGTGAATAGATATTATTGAGGGTGTTGAATAAAAAATGAGGATTAATCTGTGCTTTTAAAAAGGATAGTTCTGCATTGGCCCTGTCCGCTTCTGCCTGTATGGCTCTTTTCTCCGTGTTCCGCCATTGTCGTATGATACAAATAGCCGTACTTAATGACCATACCGTAATAAATAAAATGATGCTGACAATATCCGTATGCCCACCCGGCCGGCCTTCACGATTACCGGGAGGCGGACCGGGTCTGTCCGGTTCCGGTATGACATTCCCCGGGGGTGGATCAGGAGGGCCGTTGCCCTGGCCGGTAAATTCACTCATCAGGTCATCAAAGGGCTTGATAAAAAAAACGGCGGTAAATAATATGGCAATGACCGCTGCATAGATCACATATTTTCTTTCCAGATAGAGCCTGGGAATGAGTACATAGGTATTGAAATAAAACAGGAAAATAAAAATGAGGCAGAAGACAAGAAAAGGAAAAGAGAGAATGATCCCGAAAGGGCTGTCAATAGACGGTGAACGATAGACAAAACCCAGCACCAGGCTGAAGAAAAATACCCAGCCGGCAACGTGGGGGATGATGGGGGTTAACTTATTCTGCTTCACTACTGCAAAGGAAGATACATAAAGATAAACCGTTGCCTTGTACCGGCGATCAGGAGAAATGTATGGATAAATAACCAGCGGTTGCATATAAATTCTCCAAAAACATCTTGCAACGTCCTGTTGAAAACTATTCTTCCCCGCATTACTTCTATCCCTACATTTGCAGCGATTTGGTTTCCCGGAACATTAATGACCGGGATTAAAAGGGAAACCGGTGAAAATCCGGTGCTATCCCCGTAGCTGTAAGCTCCTGATAGGTTGTCTGATCTTCACGCCACTGTCATTTGAGACGGGAAGGCATCAGTCAACGGAGCAAGCCAGAAGACCTGCCACATCAGCTAAACAACATTCAGCTTTCGGGTGAAAGGCATGAGATGTAAAAGTCGAAGGACGTTTATATTTCTATCTCTTTTTAATTTCCGGAAGCAGTCACTAAAAATCTTTTCGTTGATGAAAAAGAGCATTTTTATGGTGGCTGCGGCAATGATCGGCAGCCACTTGCTACAGGCACAGGACAGTACAGGCAAAGTACTGGATGAGATTATCCTGACCGCTAACAAGTATCCCAAAAAACAAAGCGAGACCGGCAAAGTAACTACCGTCATTAACCGGCAGCAACTGGAGAAAAGCAACGGCAAAACAATCGGCGAATTACTGAACGCTGTTGCCGGCACCACCATTATCGGTGCCAATAACAATGCAGGAACCAATCTTACTACGAGCATACGGGGTGCATCAGCCGGAAACACTCTGATACTGGTGGATGGTATCCCGGTAACTGACCCGTCCGTCAACAACAATTACTTTGACCTGAATTTTTTTTCAATTGACCAGATAGAAAGGATCGAAATATTGAAAGGCGGCCAATCAACTTTATATGGTTCTGATGCGGTGGCAGGAGTGATAAATATTATCACTAAAAAGGTGGTCAGGGATAAAGTAAGCCTTTATGGCACGCTGACAGCAGGAAGTTATAACTCTTACAAACAAAGCCTGGGCTTATCTTCCGGCAAAGGGCGTACAGATTATTCGGTCAACTATACGCATAACGGGTCAAAAGGATTTTCCACAGCGTATGATAAAAACGGGGCCGGTAGTTTTGATAAAGATGGTTTTGACCAGCATGTGGCAGACATCCGGCTGAATCAGCAGATCAGCGAGAAATGGGCAGCTAATCTATATGCCACTTACAATCACTACAAAACAGACTTGGATGCATCTGCTTTTGCAGATGAAAAGGACTACACGGTAAAGAACGACAATATCAGGACAGGCGCTGGTGTGAGATTTGATCACAACAAAGGCACTTTGCGCTTCAATTATAATTTCAATTATACAGAAAGAGCTTACCTGGATGATTCGTTATTCAAAAGCAGCCTGTACGTTGACTTTTCCCAAAGCAGGTATATCGGCAGAACCCATTTTGCTGAATTATATAACAACTGGAAATGGGCCAACTGGGAATTACTGGCCGGCGCTGATTACCGCTTGAATAATACCTATCAATTTTATTTCTCTACTGGTATCTTCGGGCCTTATGATCCACCGGCCTGGAACGGGAAGATGAACCAGGTCAGTCCTTATTCATCTGTGATCTTCAGCAAAAATGGATTTAACGGAGAACTGGGCGGAAGACTGAATGTTCACTCTGAGTACGGCACCAACTTTACCTATACCATCAACCCCTCCTGGCTGATCAATAATAATCTAAAACTATTCGTCAATCTTTATTCTGCTTTTAAAGCGCCTACCCTTTACCAGTTGTTCGATCCTTACGCTGGTAACCCGGGTCTGGAACCTGAAAAGGGAAATATCGAAGAAGCAGGACTGGAGTTTTGGGGAAGCCGTTCGGTTCGTTTCAGGGTAGTCGGTTTTTACCGGAATACAAAAGACGCAATTGTTTACATCTATAATCCTTCCACTTCCGCAAGCAAATACCTGAATGTAGCTGAGCAAAAGAACTATGGCGTAGAAACCGAGTTCAGTTATACGGCAGGTAAAGTATCCATCACTGCTAACTATACCTATACAGATGGCAGGACAAGCTCCGGTTATGATGGAACAGGTGCCCCGATCGGCAAAGACACCAGCTATTACAATCTTTACCGTATCCCGAAACATGCTGTCAATCTGAATGTCGGTGTACAGGTCACTCCTGCACTCTATATAAGCGGGCATTTGCGGAGTGTAAGCAAAAGAGAAGAGTTTGTCTATGGGGCGATGCCGGAAACACTGAAAGCATATACTACGATAGACCTTTACGGCGAGTATAAGTTTAGTAAAAAGATCAGGCTGTTCCTCGACTTGAAAAACATTACTGATCAGAAGTATTTTGAGCTGCTGGGATATAATACCCGGCGATTCAACTTTACCGGTGGCATCAGTTTTAACCTGTAAAACGGGAATTTATGTGCCAGCACGAAACAAAGAACTGTCCCAGGTGCAAAGCGGCATTTCAATGCAAACCGGGCAACATCACGCAATGCCAGTGCTTCGGGGTCAAAATAAACGAAGAGCAAAAAGCATATATCGAACAACGCTATAGTGATTGCCTGTGCAGGGACTGCCTGCAATACCTTCAGCAGGAACTGAACCTGTTCAAAGAAAAATACCTCTTTCGCTGAAAAAAGAGGCTGTCTCAAAAAGTGGATTGATTGTCATATTGAGCTTGCCGAAATATTGACAATCAATCCATCGGTCTTCGGCACCCTTCGACAAGCTCAGGATGACAAGACTGACAATACTTTTGAGATAGCCTCTTTTACTGTTTTAGCATTCCTGCGTCCTAACTTTGCCGGAACAACCATTATATGAATATAGATCCCAGGGCATTACTGACAGTTACTTTTACATTATTTGCCATTATTGATATAGTAGGATCCATCCCGATCCTTATATCGCTGAAACAAAAAATGGGTGGCATCAATGAATTCAGGGCAACGTTGATATCCGGCGCATTAATGGTCTTATTCCTGTATGCCGGGGAGGCTTTTTTAAATATACTTGGCCTGGATGTAAGGTCCTTTGCGGTAGGCGGCTCCATTGTGATATTTATCCTCGGGCTGGAAATGGTGTTGGGTTTGGAATTTTTCAAAAGTGAAAAAGATATAAAAGCAGCCACCGTGGTTCCTATTGCTTTTCCGCTGATCGCAGGATCTGGTACCCTAACGACTTTAATGTCACTGAAGGCCAACTATAGTGAAACCACCATACTGATCGCCGTTCTCATTAACCTCGTGATCGTTTTTTCTGTATTAAAATCACTCGGTTATATAGCGAGGCTTTTAGGACCGGCAGGATTACTGGCTGTACGTAAATTTTTTGGCGTAATATTGCTGGCCATTGCCGTAAAGATCTTTGCCACCAATGCACATGGATTGATAAAATAAATTTCAAGACCCGAGAACCAGACCCGGATACTCCGGGTTTGCAATTTGTTTCTTGTCATTTGGTTCTTTTAAAAACTGGCCTCGTAGTACAATGGATAGTATAAGAGTTTCCGAAGCTCCAGATACAGGTTCGATTCCTGTCGAGGCTACTAAACAGCGAAAGCCGAACTTGGGTAAGTTCGGCTTTCTGCATTTTAGTGCTGTTTTTCCTCTTACATCTTCCCAAAAATCTTTAATTTCCTCTTTTAAATAATTTTGCCATGCCCACGCCTTCCACAAAACCATCCACTTTTCTTTTGTTCCCCTGGGGACTGCTTTCCATCGTAGTAGTATTGCTGCTGAACCTGACACTGAACAATGCCTGGTTTGCCAAAAACTGGAGCTGGATCGCATTGGTACTGATCATACCCGCTGCCATACTGGAAAACTTCAAAGTGGGTTATTCCACTATGCGGATCATGTTCCTGAAAGTGGTTTTTTCCCTCATTTCCTTTTTATTGGTCGGCATGGCGTTTGGCTCATCCGTGACCGGGTGGTATAACCTGAAATTTGCCGATGCAGCACCGGCAAAATACATACAGCTGCCCTGGTATGTGGTATTGGCACTGGCCGTATTATTGCTGATACAGGTGGCCCAGTTATTCAGTATGCTGAAAGCAGTAAAAAGGGAGTTCATGCAAATGGATCCTGACCAGTAAGATCATAGCTGCCTGAGCGCTGCCCTTAAAAAAGGCCATGTGGGTAAAGAAGAAATGATCTTTAACTCATTCAGAATAGAGCTTTCATTATCCAAGAACCTCAGCACCTGCTGAGGTTTGTTCTTTTTGAACAAATCGGTAAATATTCTCCTGCCGGGAAGTGTATTATGATGCAGGATGTGCAGCAGGGTATTATCATAAAAACGGAACCTGCTTTTCGACATAGCAACTACCGGGCTCTTTTCGTTTACCAGGCGGTCAACGATCGCAGCAGAGTGCTTTTGTATAAAGCTGAATGTATAGCCGCTGCTAGCTTTGGTCTGACCACCGGCCGTTCCAATATATATGATATTATTTCGGCGGGATGGGAAGCGGTGAGTAGTCATCGGGATGGCCCCAAATTCTTCTTCTGCTACCCGGTAAGCCTGTATACCGAGCCATCGTTCAACATAATCTTTTAACTGCTCCTCATATTGCTCTTCTTTCAGCAACTCATGGGTAAATAGAGTGTATTCCACAAGGGTCCTGTTTGCTGAAAAGGGCATACAGTAGACGAAAGCGGTCCCATATTGCTGGCTGGTGCGAAAATCCATCAATGTAGCCTCCGAAGAATTGAAAGAAGGCTTGTCTGTTTCAATGATCCACCCTTTGAAATGCTGCAGCAACCAGTACTCATTCCTCTTTAAGGCCGGCTTTTGAAAGAGAATACTGTTGAAAATATATTGCGCAAAGAATTTTTGTCCGTCAACAGTAATACTCGTTTCTGAGGCTGTACTGGCCATATTCTCCACTTGCCCTGTTAGCATGGTGAAGTTCTTTTGTTCCCTGATCAACCCGGTTGCATAGTTATAAAAATCAATACCCCGGATCAGTTTATACTGGTAAGGCCGGATATCCATTTGCTTTGAATACTCTTCTCCATGAAACCAGGCTATGTCCCATTTTTTGTATACTATGTCTTCAAACAAACCGGGCTTTGTCTCCCAGAAGCACCAGGTACGGTCATTCCGGTTCTTTTGCTCTTTATCAACAAGTAGAATACTTTTGTCACCAAACCTTCCCGACCGTATCATGTGTACAGCAAGGCTCAGTCCGGCACAACCGGCGCCGGTAATAATGTAATCATATTGATGAGGGGTCGTCAATGAATGCTGAAGAAAATTAAATATAAGGAGTAAAAAGATCAACTGGCCTCAGGCGCATATTCTACCTTTTTATTGCCTGCCATCAGTTTTTTATCGCGGCGAATTTTATCCCAGTACTTTTTGGCCACGTAGAGCATACCAAAACTTTCCCCTTCATGCCGGTCAAGATGACGATGGTGCATTTTATGGGCCCACCGGATAGCCCGTACATACGTGTTATTGCTACGGGTAAACCATTTGAAGCGCTGGTGAATGATGACATCATGCACCAGGAAATAGGCAAACCCATAAGCCATGATGCCAAACCCGATGGATTGCATCCACCATACCTGATCATAGGTACCAAAAGCGATCAGTAACATACTGGGCACAGCAAAAATGACAAAGAAAGCATCGTTCTTTTCAAAAAAACCGGGTTCCACCTGGTGATGGTCTTTGTGTAAGTACCAGAGAAATCCGTGCATGACATATTTATGCGTGAGCCAGGTAACTCCTTCCATAATAAGGAAGGTGCCGAGCAATACCAATATGTACCACACAACTGTCATATTTATGCGGCTATGTTTTTATAGCGGCGGTTCCACCATGCTTCTATTTTAGGGAATGCAAGGTGAAACCATGCTGTGAATTTATGAGGCTGATCCTGCAGACCCGTACGTACCTCCTCAATACTTTTATAACAATAATCCATCGCTTCATCCGGGTTTAAACTGACCGCTCCTTCATACTCTCCTGCAAAAACATGATCAAATTCATGTTCGGTTAACCCGTTATCGAATTCGGCCCTGTACACGAAGTCAAATATCTTTTCAATGCTGGTAGTAAAGCCCATTTCTTCCTGTAATCTTCTTAAGGCAGCATCATGCACTTCTTCGCCCGGCAACGGGTGGCTGCAGCAGCTGTTGGTCCACAGGCCGGCGCTATGGTATTTATTGAGAGCTCTGCGCTGCAACAGCATCTCCCCTTTGCAGTTGAAAATAAAAACACTGAAAGCACGGTGGAGCGACCCTTTTCTATGGGCTTCCATCTTTTCCATCACCCCGGTCACGGCATCATGTTCATTCACCAAAACAACCTGCTCCGTTTTCATCATAACAAATTCAGTTGATATTTTAAACCCGCCCTCAGGACGATCATCAGCTTTTGCATATCCGGTATCCGGATACGCTTTTGCAAGATATGACAAGGATGCGTCCGTTTGATCTTTTTAAACAAAGAGAAATAGTATTTGTAGGCGACATATACGCCGAAACGGGCCTTCGCAGGCAGTTTCAGTATCCCTTCATACGCTTGTTTAAAATCGTGTTGAATGTCCCGTTCGATCTCTTTCTTATCTTCTTCCAGGAAGTTATCGAAATCACATCCGGGAAAGTACATCCGGGAGAGATCGTTATTATCCACCTTCATATCACGGAGAAAATTCACCTTTTGAAAGGCGGCTCCCAGCGCACGGGCATAGCCCTGAAGTTGTTCGTACAGTTTCTTATCCCCGCTGGCAAATACATGCAGACACATAAGGCCCACCACTTCAGCCGATCCATAAATGTATTCGCCATATTCTTCCCGGTTATATGTTTTCCTGGAAAGGTCAAATTCCATGCTGCGGAAAAAAGCTTCGATCAGGTTATGATCAATATGGTATGTATTAACCGTTTTTTGAAAACTGTTCAACACCGGGTTCAGGCTGATACCTCTTTCAATCGCCTCATAGGTCTCCTTTTTAAACTGCGACAACAACAGAGGCTTGTCATGCCCATGAAATGTATCCACTATCTCGTCGGCAAAACGGACAAAGCCGTAAATATTGCAGATCGGGGCCCGGAGGTCACGGTGCAAAAGCCGGATAGCCGAATAAAAAGAAGTGCTGTACTTCTGTGCCACAATACGGCTGCAATCTTCACTGACATGATGAAACAACTGTAGCATGTACTGTAATTTATGGGGTTAACTGATTGCTTTGATCACTTCTTTGGTCACTACTTCCCCGCTGATCAGGCTTGGCGGTACACCCGGACCAGGTACGGTCAATTGCCCGGTGTAAAAAAGGTTCTTTACTTTCCTGCTCCTGCACGATGGCCGGAAGATGGCTGTCTGCCTGAGTGTGTTGGCCAGGCCATACGCATTCCCACGAAAAGAATTGTAATCATGTACGAAATCGCTGACCGAATAAGATTTTTTATAGACAATAAAATCATTGACCGGTTCGCCGATATGCTTCTCCATCCGTGTTACGATCATTCTGAAATATTTTTCCCGCAGTTCTTCTGCGTCACCTTGCAACCCCGCAGCAACCGGTACAAGGAAAACGATATTCTCGCCATACGGCGGAGCAACATCAGGATCTGTTACCGACGGCACACTGACATAGAATAAAGGCTCTGTCGGCCACTTCGGGTCTTTATAAATCTCTTTCCCGTGTTGTTCAAAAGGAACATCGAAGAAAAGAGAATGATGCGCAATGCTCTTAAGCTTTTTTCTCAATCCTACATAATACAACAGGCAGGATGGCGCCATTACTGTTTTGTTCCAGAAATGTTCAGAATAACTCCGGTATTGCGGTGGCAATAAGGCTGTTTCTGTAAAATGATAGTCAGCGCCGCTGATGACAGCGTCCGCTTCATACGTATTGCCTGCTGTGAAGACCTTTTTCGCTTTATTACCTTCGATCTGTATCTCTTTGGCATTTTCATTGAACCGGAATTGTACTCCCAGTTCAAGAGCCAGCCGGTACATGCCTTCTACTACTGCATACATGCCTCCCCGAGGATACCAGGTGCCCCCGGTGATATCGGCATAGTTCATCAGGCTGTATAATGCCGGGGTATCTTCAGGCAATGCACCGAGGAAGAGAACAGGAAATTCCATCAGTTGCCTGAGTTTCGGATGCTGAAAATGTTTGGCAATATGTGTTTTGATGGAAGTAATGATGTCCAGCCTGAATACGCCTTTTATCACAGACCAGTCGAGGAACTCGGTCAGTGACAACCCGGGCTTATACACCAGGTTATTGATACCTGTTTCGTATTTATAAGCTGCCTCCCGGAGATATTTCTCCAGCTTTATCCCGCTTCCTTTTTCAAATGATTCAAACAGGTCTTTTAACTGCTGAAAAGAAGCAGGAATATCTGAAAAACCATCATTCCAGTAAACACGGTAGGAAGGATCCAGTCTTTGAAGAGAATAGTAGTCAGCAGCTTTTTTACCAAACTGGTTGAAATATCTTTCGAATACATCCGGCATCCAGTAAAAGCTGGGCCCCATATCAAATGTAAACCCTGCTTCCTTTAACTGTGCTGCTCTTCCACCCGGGGCTGCGTTTTTCTCAATCACAGTTACCTGCCAGCCTTCCTTTGCCATAAAAGAAGCAGCAGAAAGACCTGCAAAACCACTACCAATGATAATGACTGATTTTGGCATCCGAATTTGCAGTTATTTTACAGCAATGACTCAATGAAGTTTAAAACCTGCTGATCTGTTCTTTCAGTAATTTTCTGGCAAAGTGGATCCTGCTCTTGATCGTACCTAAAGGCTCATGCAGGTAATCAGATATCTCCTGGTATTTGTAGCCATCCATGTACAGCAGGAACGGCATCTTGAATATTTCGGGCAACCTGTCGATCGCTCCATTGATCTCTTTTACCCGTAAACTACTCTCTGCACCATTCGATACAGCCGATTGTTTCAGGTTGATCAGGTAATCCTCAGGTGTGTTATCAAATATGGTTTTTTGCTTGGCTTTCCTGCGGTAATTATTGATAAAAATATTCCGCATGATCGTGAACAACCAGGCCCTGATATTGGTACCTGTATTGTACTTCTCATGATTGGCAAGCGCTTTATAAAGGGTTTCCTGGTAAAGGTCGTTTGCAGTTTCAGTATCTTTCGTAAGATTGACAGCAAATGGCCTCAGAAAGTCTGCATTATCCAGCAGCATGGTATTGAATTCTTTAGTAGCCATTTTATTTTGTTTAATTTTTATGACGCCAAAGTTAAACAAACGGCTAATATCAAAAAAATCTATTTTCGACCTACTTGTCTTTTTAACATTCCCTATTGTCTGTCAAAGACTTGAAATGAAATCCATCATTTCTGTAAAGCTCCTTTTTAGCTGGACGGAAGGTGGCGTTTCTTTTTGATAGCACTGGGTGGGATACCCGGAAATGACTGCCTGCAGCCCATGAGTTTTTTCTCCAAGAAACCGAAGCAGCTTATCAAAACTGAAATTGGGACAAGTACCTGTTAGGTGTATGAACGCCATATCAGGTTGTAATGTCTCAACAATGCTGTGAACATCCCGCGTAGGGACATTGGCTCCCAGGTAAACCACTTTTTCACCGTGCGATTTAAGCAGGAAATGAAGGAACAATAATCCAAGCTCATGATGTTCCCCTTCAGGTAAAAAAAGTAAACAGGTTTTTCCATTATCACTGATGGGAACTCCGTCAATAGCAACGATCAGCTTTTGCCGGATAATACTGGTAACAAAATGTTCCTGTGCGGGCATAATATGCCCTGTTTGCCAGAGTATGCCGATCTTCTCCAAAAAAGGGAATATGATCTCTTTTACTCCCTGCTCTATCCCATGCTCCAGGATATAGTGACTGAGCGTTCTTTCAAAATCATGGATCTTCAGGTCCACCATGTCTTTGATCAGCTCATTGACGACCCTTTCCTGGATGGCGGATGCTGACTGCAACTCCAGTATCTTACTGCAGATCTCTTGCTGGCACATTTTGTCTATCTGGGAGATCTTGTATCCATTCTTATTGAGCAGGGCAATATTCAGAATGATCTTTAACTCCTCATTACAGTAGTGACGGATATTGGTCTCTGTACGCTGGGGCTTTAGAAATCCGTAACGCTGTTCCCATATGCGGATAGTGTGGGCTTTTATCCCCGAAATATTTTCCAGATCTTTTATGGTAAAAGCGTTCATGACTCCCTTTTAGACAAACCGGTTATAAAAAAGTTCGGATAAGACGGGCAATTTTTAAAAGAATAAGAGGCTTACAACTGATTATTAAGGATTTTTCCTTCATCCATCAGCTTCTTTACCTGGGGTGGCATCACAAAATGCTGCAACCCTTCGAGGTGTCCGAAATGATGCAGGTCCGTGCCGATCAAACTATAAAAACCATTTTTAAGAAGATAATTTGCCAGCTCGTTCACCGATCTGCCATAATGCCCCCCCATTGAAAGCAGGTTGAGCTGAAAAAGACAGCCGATATCTTTCAATTCTGTATAAAAATCTTTGTTACGTTCCAGGTAAATATATCTTTCAGGGTGGGCAATGATAGGCTGATATCCCTGCATTTGCATTTCAAATAAAAGGTCCTTGATATTCATGGAGGGAAAAGCCATGGAGAATTCTGCCAGGACCATATTCCCGCTGACAGTCAGCAGTGGCTCTTTATTACGCAAAAGCTCTTCTACATGCTCATCCAGAAAATATTCGGCAGCCGCTTGTATCTCTACTTCAATCCCTGCTTCTTTCACGGCCCCCTGTACCAGCTTTAATTTCTCCCGGATGATGTCATGTGTGTTCTTATACATATCCCACATGACATGCGGAGTAGTGACCAGTTTCTTATACCCCAGTTCGCTCATTCCTTTTATCAATTGCAGCGAATACTCCAGGCTTTCGGCACCGTCATCAATACCGGGCAGCAGGTGCGAATGCATATCCGTATGCAGGATAGAAAAGTCGAACCTCTCTCCTTTCGATTTTGATCTTGAGAACAGCTTTAACATAACCAGAGGATAACTATCCGAAATTACTTATTATTTGGCTAAGAGATCAAAAGAGATAAAGAGGAAACGAGTTTTCACGAAAAATTGACCCTTTAATTTCAGAATTCTCTTTTTGGCAAGGACGGGAAAACTTTATGTACAAGGCTGCTGCTGGGCACTACGATCGCCCATGCCGTAAGAAAGAGGATCATAAAATCCGTATAGAAAGAATAGTGCTGCTGGTACCACACTTCCACTGCCCCTTTGTAAGGGAGGATCACCTGGCGGTAACACTCATGCGGCGGCAGACTGCTTTTGGTAATGATCAGCTCCTCATCCCGGAACACAATGCTACCGATACCGGTGAGACCAGGCTTTACACGGTATACTTTTTCTTTCATTTCATCGGTATAGCGATCAAAACCTACTTTCATCAATGGGCGGGGACCAACAAACGACATGTCTCCTGTCAGGATATTGATCACCTGGGGCAGTTCATTCAGTTTACTGATACGGAGGAATCGTCCAATCTTTGTAACTCTTGGATCATTGCGTGTTGTTACATCACCACTACCCATATTGGGACTGTTTTTGAGCATGGTGGCAAATTTCCAGATGCGGAATATCTTATTGCGGTAGCCCACCCTGTCCTGCCGGAAAAAAACCTCGTGCTCACCCGTCAGTAATAGAAGTATAATGATCGGTATAAATACCGGCAACAGGATGATCAGCGCCAGCAGCGAGAACACAATATCAAAAAAACGTTTGATGATGGGATACATATCAGCGTAAGGCGGCTTTTACTTCCCTGGCTACTATTTTCAGTTGCTCATCTGTGATGCTGGTGGAGCAGGGAATACTTAAACAGGTATTGTAAATATAATCAGCATTATCTTTTTGCTGCACATACACACAATCTTTATACATCGGCAACTTGTTCATCGGCATCCAGAAACGGCGGCTGAGTATCTTATTGGCATTCAGATGATCCAGCAGTTTCTGCTGCTGATCTGTCTGTATGGTAAACAGCCAGCCATTGGTTTGTACATCAGGCAACTCTTTCTGAAAACGGATATCAGCCAGCCCTTCAAATGATTTTTTATAAAAAGCTACTGCCTCTTTTTTTCTTTTGATAAAGGAAGGCAACAGTTCCATTTGACCTACTCCCACGGCTGCCAGCAGATTCACCAACCGGTAGTTGTATCCTACTTCATCATGATAATACTCATCCACGCTGGCTTTGGCAGTAGTGGTCAGGTGTTTGGCATGTTTGGCTAATTGTTCATCGTCCGTCACGATCACGCCGCCGCCGCCGGTAGAGATGATCTTGTTCCCATTGAAACTAAAACATCCTATCGGACTGAAAGTGCCTGCATGTTTGCCTTTATATGAAGTACCCAAAGCTTCGGTTGCATCTTCCACGATTGGCAAAGGGTATTTTTTTACAATAGAAAGAAAGCGGTCCATGTCGCACATATTACCAAGTATATGTACCGGCATAATGGCGCCGATGCGGCGTCCATCCTGTATATAGATCAGCTCGCCATTTTTTTCGTCTGTTTCATTTTCCAAAAATTCTTCCAGCAGGTCAAGGTCCATTTGCCAGAGATCCGGATCGGCATCTATCAATAAAGGTTCTGCTCCGATATATTTGATAGAATTGGCTGAAGCGACAAAAGTGAGATTGGGAAGAATAACATAGTCGTGCTGCTTCACACCGGATAACAATAAAGCGATATGCAAAGCGGCTGTACCATTAACAGCAGCTACCCCGTATTTTGCCCCGGCAAAATCAGCGACCATCTGTTCAAACTGGTTGACATATGCGCCTACCGAAGATATCCACCCCGTATCAAGGCACTCTTTTACATATTTCCATTCATTGCCGGCAATATTGGGGACACTGAGCGGAATAAACTGCTGGTTACTCATAAACTTTATTTCCGGCTTCTAAATAAGTATTATACCATTCGATAGTTTGTTTCAGCCCCTGTTTCCAGCCCACTTCAGGTTCAAAACCTAATTGTGTTCGGGCTTTGGTGATATCCGGGCATCGGCGTGATACGGAACCGGGGTAGGTTGGCGCATTCTCATATTTTCCTTTGAAACCCATGATCTCTCCTGCGTAGTGAATGAGATCGCCGATAGATATCTCTTCCTGCGTACCGATATGATATATTTCACCATTGGTACCCGGTCGCTCCATAGCCAGTACTGTTCCATTTACTGCGTCAGTGATATAACAGAATGCTCTTGTCTGGTCATGTCCATATACTTTGAACGGCTCTTCCCCCTTTCTGAAGCGGACAACAAGATGCGGGATCACATGTTTGAAACCCATGCGGGGGCCATACACATTATGATAACGTACTATCGTCGTTTCAAAACCTAGTATTCTTGAATAGTTCAGGAAACCAGATTCACCGAGCATTTTGGTAACTGCATAGGTAAACCGCGGATGGCCTATCTCCTGTATGCAAAGCGGCACTTCTTCAGGAGTAGGGACAGTATACCCAAACGCATCAATGGTACCGGCATAACACTCGCTGGTAGAAGTAAACAGGGCCTTCCCTATCTTAGACCGGTGTATCCATTCCAGTGTATTATAAATTAAAGCGGTGTTGATGCGGATGATCTCATGCGGGATGGAGTTGGCATTATCCACACCTACCACAGAAGCCAGCATGTACACCTGGTCGTAAACATTGTCTAATAAATCGAATGTCTTCGGATCAGTATAATCACCCGGCACCACTTTAATGTTATGCTTATTTACCAATGCGGTGAACAGCTCATCCTCCTTGCCACGTGCAAAATTGTCCGCAATGGTCAACTGGTAGTCGCGTTTCTCAGAAAGATACTTTGCAATATTGAAGCCGATGAAGCCGGCTCCGCCTAATAACAGAACTTTTTTACTCATAAGTACTACAAACGGTTTTTCAAACTAGAGGTCTCCTCTGCCGATCACTTTTACAATATGTTTTCCTCTTAATTTTTTTATTTCATCATTATTTAATACGCCGATCGTATCATAAATGAACGATCCCGGATGGCTGAGCAATGAGCTGATCAGCCGGATGCTGTTGCGGTATTCTTTATGCCCGGTGCTGATGATGACAACATCGTATGCCTGCTGCAGCAATTCATCGAGATTATTGTTGATCCGTAAACCTTTTTCCTCCCACAGCATCACATGCGGATCATGCAACGTCACATAGCAACCGGCATCTGTTAATCTTTCAAACAGCCCCTGTACGGGTGTAAAACGGGTATCTCCCACATCATTCAGGTAACTGACCCCGAGCATCAGTACTTTTTTTCCGCTTAGCGGGCCATTATACTGCGATTGCAGAAATTGAAAAGCAAAATGAGGCATCTGGTCATTGATATGAACGCCTGTTTCACTTTGCTCTAACGGCTCACTGCTGCCAAATAAATTCATCTTTGCCCAGCTGGCCAGTAACGGATCTTTGGTAAGGCAATAACCGCCTACTCCTAAGCCCGGCAACATGATATTCTTATGAGTAGGCCTCATGCGGATAGCATTCACCACTTCATAAATGTCCACACCTGCTTCCTCTGCAAAGCGACTCCATTCCACCATGAAAGCGATATTCATAGCACGGTAGGAATTCTCCAGCACCTTGGCCATCTCCGTGGCTTGCGTATTACCGAGTTTTGTCAGCGGGTATTCGTCTGTTTTGATTACGGTACGAAGGAATTTTTCTACTGCTTCTTCACTGGACTCGTCTGTTCCGGAAAACACACGATAAAAATTCTGAATGGAATCAATGTACTTTGGACCAGGCATCACCCTTTCATACGAATGACCGGTCTTCAGCTGATCTGCCGGTAAGCCCCTTTTCTGTAAACATTCTTCCAGTATAGGCCTCACTACTTTTTGTGTGGTACCGGGAGGTACCGTTGTCTCTACCAGTACCAGTACATCGGGTTGGCAATACGTTCCTATAGCAGTGATCGCCTTGTTGAAAGGGGTTAGGTCCACATGGTAATCCTCAAGGTGGCCATTGGTATTCGATTGTTTCTTTACATCCAGGTTAATATCCACTACTACCACATCCGCTTTGCTATATGCATAAGGATCACAGGTGGCATAGAAATTCTTTTTCTCTCTTGTTTTTTTATAGAACTGTTCGATTTTGGGATCGTCTGCAATGACAGGGAATACTCCTTCATTGATGGATTGAATTTTCCAGTAAGAAAAAGGGGAAGCCAGGTCAATACCGATGACGGCATACTCCTCAGTGAGCGCATTAGCCACGACCAGAGCCATTACGGAACCGACAAATCCGAGACCCTGCACCACTACTACCTTTTTGCCGGGATGCTGTGCAACAAAGGCATCAATAGCAGTTTTATCGTTTACCGTTTCGGGGATAGGGTATTGTTTTCCCGAAAGCGGGCTGACAGAGAGCCTTTGCTGGATATTTTCTTTCACCATAGACTGGTCAGGATTGGAGTTTAAATATTTTGTCGCCTATTTTGGTATAAGCCCAGGGGCCTTTATACGTGGTGGCTTTGATCCTTCTTTCAATTTCATCCATCGGCATTTCAGGGCTGATCAAACACAGCGCATTCAGTTCTTTCCTGGTATAGGGCTTTCTTTTCCATTTTTCCTCGGATAAGGGCAACGGATTTCCCTGCAAGATACAATCCATTATCTCATAAAACATCTCTTCTATCAGGCCATAGCAGCGCTGCGTCACCCCGAATACTGTATCCTCCTTTGTCAAAGGAAACCTTTTTACATTAATAATGCTGCCGGTATCCACTACCGTTTTCATGTGGTGACAGGTTACCCCATACTCTTTCTCTCCATTATATATCGCAAAATTGGTACAACCGGTTCCCGGGTATTCCGGGCTACCCGGGTGGAAATTAATGGCAGCAAAAGAAGCATGCTGCAATAATGCGTCGGGGAGTATCCAGGAACTGATGAAGGAGATCAGCAAATCGCCTTTCCAGTTTAATACCTCTTCAGGAAGTTTATCGTGCCGGGTGCCGAAGAACACCAGCGGATGACGGAAATGCCGGCTGATATAATCGGCCGCCCTTTCTGCAAAGAGGTTATCTTTTTTTCCTAAAAAAAGTACACGGAATTCCTGCGGGTGTCTGGTCATCTCGACGGGTTGATTCAGCTTGCTTTTACAAGATGGCAAAGGTATTATCATTTATTGATATAGAGAGCCCTGAACAGCCCTTTCCGGGAGTGTTGCCAACAAAAAAGGCACTTGAATATCAAGTGCCGTTTCAAAACTTCATCCAAAGAAAACAACATTAAGCAGCAGCAAGGCGGCTGGCTGGCTTTTTGACCAGCTTTCTGGCCGGGTTGCCTATTACGGTCGTATTATCCGGTATATCTTTTATCACCACGGTGCCTGCACCGATGGTAACATTGTTGCCGATAGTGATACCCTGCCTGATCACAGAGTTGGCGCCGATAAAGGTGCTCCGACCCACTTTTACATTGCCGCAAAGCACAGCGCCCGGCGCTATATGTGTGAAATCACCGATGATACACTCGTGATCAATACTGCTGGATGTATTGCAAATAACCCCTTTACCGATCTCGATCAGGGGGTTCAGTGTAGCATTAGCTGCTATCATGATGCCATCACCCATTTTCACAGAAGCAGAAATAACTGCACTTGGATGGATGGCATTGATGGGGTTGCCCAGCAGTTGGCTCAGGCTGGTATGTATCTTTTCACGGATACCATTATGCCCTACACAGGCGAAGTAGTCAAACTTCTTCAGCTTATCTATTACTTCCATCTCCTTACCCAGGTAATTCAGATGGTAGGGGTTCAATGTTTTTTCTTCGGAATCACAGTACGCAGTAACGAGGCGTCCTGCATTGAGAAAGATATCTACTATGACAAAGGCATGGCCGGAATAGCCGACAATAGCCACGGGTTTTTTAAGGGTGGTTTTCATCTGGACGGATTTGGATGACATAAAAATAATAGCCATCTCCTGCGGGTGCAAACCATCCTTGAAACAAAAAAGCAGATCGGGTAGTACTACCTGACCTGCTTTCGTAATATTCCGAAACCGTTCTGTTATTGTCCTAAAAGGGCATTGTATTTATTACGCAAATACCCATGAACTACAGGCTGATCATAATGCTGCTCAATTTTTGCACGCAGCGTCCGGGCATACTCCTGCAGGCGGGCAGGATCAGCCAAAGCATCCTCTAATTTCTGCTGCAGGTCCGTTGTATTCTTCACTTCAAAGATCAGCCCTGTCCTTTTATGCTCTACTATATCCACATTGCCTTCGATCTTAGAACAGATAACAGGGCAAAGCATAGCCCCGGCCTGCAACAATACATTTGGAAACCCCTCCCGGTGAGAAGGATGCACCAGGGCAAAAGATAAAGGCATAAAATATTCGACCGAGTCGCTCCAGCCAGCCAAAACGATGCCCGGGTGTGTCCGTAGAATTTGCTTCGTCTCATCGCTTACCGGGTCCACTTCGTCTTCAAATGCACCCACCAATACCAGGCGAACGTTCTCATTCTTTTTATATACACCCAGAAAGGCATGGACCAGTTCATCAATACCTTTATCATGTACAAGGCGGCCTACCGACAGAAAACAGATATGTTTCTCATCATACCTGATCAGTCGTTTTATTTCCTCCAGTTTTTCTTTCCTGATCGCAGACAATGAATAACGCTGCAGGTCAATTCCATTGCTCGACCCCATACCGATGATCTCCAGTTTCGCCGGGTTTACAAGTTTATGCTCTTTAATATACTCCATCAACGAAAAGCTATTAGGCCATACATGTGTCGCAGCACGGGCTGTCAGTTTTTCCATTGCCACCAGCACTTTTCTTGCCGGCCCTTTTGATGTCATAAAACGGAGACCGGCGATGGTATGGATACGGATCTTTATACCAGCCATGCGGGCAGCCAGCATAGCTATCAGGCCGGCTTTGGGTGTATGCGAATGAACAATATCCGGTTTTTCCTTTTTGAAAAACCGATACATCAGCCACAGGCAACGAAGATCTGCGAACGGCGTCATCTTTCTTGTCATGGGAATGATATGATGACGACAATCTTCATTCTTCTTTACCGTTTCCAGTTCCGGCCCGTCACTGCTGACCATGACCACGTCAAAACCATTCGCATGCATGTAACGCATCTGGCCTCTTAGTAAAACATTAAGCGAAATGGGAGCGGTGGTTACACGGATAAGTTTAGGCATTGATAAAAAATTAAAACCAATAAGCCTGTCTTTAGCCAAGACAACCCATATTGGTTTGTATAGACCGGTCTATTGAATAAAACATTTCTTATACCATACTTCGAGCGCAAAAAGGGTCCATAGCATTTTAGCCCTTTTTTCATCTCCTGTTTTCATTTTACGCTCCCATAAGTTTTCAATAAATGCCGGCTGCACAAAATTCCGGCAATAGGCATCCGGCGACAGGATATAGGAGGCAATTATATCTTTCAGCTCATGATCTATCCATTTTTTTAACGGGATCTCAAAACCGCGTTTGGGCTGGTTGATCAGTTCTCCCGGCAAATATTTTTCTGCAAGTTTGCGAAGCAGGTATTTGGTTTGACCTCCTTTTATCTTGAACTCGTCATTTACAGATGGGATATATTCCAGTATCTCCCTGGATAGCAGGGGACTCCTTCCTTCCAGGGAGTGGGCCATTGTAGCAATATCCATTTTAACCAGCAGGTTACCCGCTAAAATATTATCAAAGTCAAGATTCATGATCTTTTGCAGACCGCTGAGGCCGGAACGGTTTACAATTGAAAAATCATTCTCCACCTTTGACAGAACGATGTCAGTGGCTGCAAGGTATTTTTCTAACCCCTCAAAGCTATCAATGGTAGCTGACAAGTAGGTATCCAACCCGCTTTTTTTGCTGGCGAGGTCCGCCAGCCGATAAATAAAATTGTACTTACTTTTTTTACTATGCGGTACCGGCAACAGGCCTTTTGCCAATGCAGCTATTGGCTTTATCAAAAAACCCGGGTTAAAGAAATCGTATTTCGCAAAAGGTACATAACGCCTGTACCCGCCAAATAGTTCGTCACCTCCGTCTCCGTTCAGGATTACCGTCAGGTACTTTTTTGCTTCCCTGCTTACATAATAACTGGGAATAGCAGAGCTGTCAAAAAAGGGTTCTCCGTAATTACCCAGGATCTTCTCAATATCATTGACCAGGTTATCAAAGGATATTCGTATTTCAGTGTGATGGGTGTGGTAACGATCTGCCACCTTTTTTGCCAAAGGCGCCTCATCATATTCCCCATCAAAAGAAACGGTAAAGGTCTTTAGTGAAGAATTATAGTTTTTTGCAATAGCCGTGACCAGCCCGCTGTCAATCCCCCCGCTAAGAAAAGATCCTACTTCCAGATCAGAAGACTCCACTCTTCGTTTAACTGCCTGGTGAAGTAAAGCGTCGGTTCGTTGCAAAGCAGTAGTAAAATCATCCGCGGATTTCTGGGAATAAAAGGAATGAATATCCCACCAGCGACTGATCCTTACGTCTGGCTTTTGCAGAGAAATATATGCATAACTACCTGCCGGTAATTCATGAACATTTTTATAGGGAGTAGCTTCTTTATAAAAATATCCCATTCGTACATATTGATGCAGATGCTCTTCGTTGACTTGCAGTTTTACCTGGCGGCTGATCGCATTCAATTCGCTGGCGAATATAAACTTGTCACCATCTGCATAATAATAGAGAGGCTTTTTACCGGCCCGGTCCCTGGCAAGAAAAAGCTCTTGTTTGCTTTTATCATAGATAGCCAGTGCAAACATTCCGTCAAAATCATTGAGACAGCTGGCGCCGACCCGGGCATATGCATGCAGTATGGTCTCAGTATCAGAATGCGTGGCACATTTCAGTCCATGTTTTGTGCGTACCTCCTGGTGATTATATATTTCTCCGTTAAAAATGATGGTAAGATGCTCATAATGCATGGGCTGCCTTCCGCCGGCAATATCCAATATGGCCAGCCGGTGATGATGCAGTACCAGCCCCTGCTCCGAAAAAGTAGTTTGCTCATCCGGACCGCGATGGTAGAGCGTACGGGTAAGTAAGGGGATATCTAATGGTTGGTTGACAGAACCGGCAATGCCGCACATAACGATAACTATGTATTATAACCAAGTAATCTTTTGAGCCAGTTTGGATAGGCGAGGCCGGTACCTCTGTACAATAAAAAAAGCATTACCATGTAAAATGGCATACAGGGGATTTTATACCGGGAGAGGGTACCAAAATTGGCAGTGGATGCCCCCACTCCGACAGCAAAAACAATGGCAAAAATGAAACAGAAAAGTGCACGGGGGTCTTTAAATATCAGCCGGAATGTTTTCGATAATCCCTTTTTAAAAAAAAGATATAATGTCAATATAGTAAAAACAAAGGCTTCGAGCGCCGATAGCATAGCCGGCGCAGACCGGATTTCCCATAGAAATGGCCTGAAAAAAGTAGCCCCAATACTATTCAAAACCAATAAGACGGGATTGGAAGCATTAATTGAGTAATAAGATCCTTGCGGGCCCTGAATCGCCTGGTATCCCGCCCGCTGACTCTCAGCTGATGTAAGCAAATTATCCAGTTGGTACTGCCGGAGCGTTTCATCAGCCGTAAAGTACTGAACTAAAAAATATCCTGCTGATATACCAATAGTAAAAGTAATAGCCGCAAATATTTGTCTTAACGTTTTATCCTTTATCAGTTGGTTTGTCTCTGCAAATATCCAGATCGTAACAGACAGTAATAATACAAGAAATATATATGTTTTGATAACATAAAGAAGGTAACCAGATACAACTATCCAGAAAATAGAGGCTGCAATCCTGGTTTTTTTCATAAAAATATTTTGCACGGCATATACGAAGAAACCCACTGCACCAAAACAAATTGGATCTTTAAGAAGGCCGGAGCTCCAAAACCCTACGCTTGGCAGAAATAAAGTGGCCATAGCAATTTCTCTTCGGGCGTTGGGATAGTAGTAGTAAAATGTTTTAAATAAGCGAATAGCACCGCCAAGTGCAAACATCATAAAGCAGAAGCAAATAGACAGGTAGCTATTAAAGAAAACTAATGACGGTATTAACCCCAGACGAGGAGGAAAGAGATTACCCGCATTTCTCATATAATTGTATGTAACATCATTCTCATAATTATCAAACATAAAATAAGGAGATACAGGATTACTGTCATCTAATTTTGGTGTCAGTATAATTCCAGGGAAAAAACTAAAGTCATCTGACAGTGCCGCCCTGAAATCCTGTATAGCTTGAAAATACAAGCCCGTATCGCCACCACCGAAGTAATAGGCGGTAATTACTGCATACGCAACCGTACAAAAGACCTTGAAATAAAAGGCTTTGAAATAATACTTCCGCACTACTACATCTTTACAGCTATTAGCCCGGGCCCTCAAAATGGCGTACATTATAACCAGGCACAGGGGTACCAGGAAAAAATCATTGACCGTAAAAAAGGGGGTTGCTAATAACATGAATGCAACAATTAAGAAAAGAGTGACTTAAACTGGTCACGGGTGGCCAATACAGAATAAAACTTCACGATTTTATCGCGGGCAGCTGCGCCCATTTTTTGCCGGAGTTCCGGGTGATTTAATAGCAACGTCAATGCATCCTCCCATTCCTGTTCTGTTTGACAAATATAACCGTTGATCCCATTATTCACGATCTCGGTGTTGACACCTACCGGTGATACTACCGCCGGTATGCCTAGTGACATGTACTGGATCGCTTTGAAACCACATTTGCCTTTGGCAAGATCATCGTCATACAAAGGCATCAGGCCTATATGTATGTTGAGCAGGTCTGCAATTTCTGTTTCTTTCTTCCATTTAATGAACCGGTAATTTTTAAGTGGAAGTTCCGGGTCCTTGTCGGCAATGACAATAAATGTAAAATCATATTTGCCTTGTAACCTTTGCAATACTGGCAATATAATATCCAGGAATTTCAGGGTACTAAAAGAGCCGGTCCAGCCGATAGCCGGGTTATCTGTAACATGGTTTTGCAACCTGTTATGTGCAGACTCTGTATCCACCACCGTGGGGAGTATCTCTGTCCCTCTACTATTATACCGGGATGCAAAAGTTGCCAGAAAGCTATTACCAGCAGCTACTTTGTAAGACCACTTGCATACCTGCCGCACTTTGCTGAACCACTTTACATACCGGGCCATTTTATTATACTGTGAGGCTACCGGTATCCAGATCGCATCATCAAAGTCATAAATGATTTTTTTCCGGTATAACCGGGCAATGATCCATTCAAAGACAGGCGGCCCCAGGGGGGCTGCTTCCCGGTGAATAAATACATAATCATACTTCGCAACTGTAAACATCAATATCCATCGCCGGGCAAATCCCCCGGCTATCCCTGTTATTTTCCTGAAATGATGACCGGGCTTAAAAAAGATTTTCCAGGCCGCCATACTCAGAAAAGGTTCATACCGGTACTGAATACCTTTTTGATGAAAAAATTCCAGGTAGTGTTCAAACCGGTAACGTTGAGAAGGAGACTCGTAAGCAGGATACGGCGCCAGGAACAAAATTCTCATCCGGTCATTTTTTTATATACTGCTGCATAATCAGCAGTGCCTTTTGCCAGATCATAATAGGCAAATGCGGCCGATCTTATATGTTCTTTACCTGTGTGCTTCAATTCACCCATTTTTGCAATCGCCTGACTGTATTCGGCGGTATTAAATTCGTTTATCACGATCCCTGAGCCAGACTCCCTGACAATCCTGCCGGTATCCCCTATATCATTACACACAAGCGGTATCCCCATTGCCATGATCTCTCCTTGTTTGGTCGGCGAAGAAGCTCTTTTAGAATAGGCGTCCTTAATAAAAAAAATACTCCAGTCGCTAAGAGCCAGCAACAGGGGAACATCCCGCCGGAACGCCGGCACAACTATAATATCCTGTGTATTTGCCCCGCTGGCGACGGCAGCCTGTTTTACCTTTTCGGCCGGGTCGCGGGTTATGAAAAGAAACCGGGCATTGCTGTAAATTTTTTTCAACTCTACAAAGAAGTCCAGCATCTCTTTTTCAAGATACCAACCACCCAACGACCCAAGATAACTGATCACCGGGCTGTCTCTGTCCAGACCCAGTTCTGCTTTTTTCCGAAGCACTGCATCGTGGCTGATCTTATGATAATCAAAATGTGCAAGGTCCACACAACAGGGAATCACGGTTACTTTATCCGGGGGCACATTATATACATTATTGAGTTCTTCCTTTCCTTTCCATGTCAGCGAAATAACATGACGGGAGTATGTGAAGTAAGCGCTTTCTTTCTTTTTGTATCGCTTATACAGAAAGCGGAAGAGTGGGTTTGCCAGTTTCCATTGCCCGTTATCCACTCTTTCATCTACCCAGAAACCCCGCATGTCAAAAAGAAAAGGAAGGTCATATTTCCGGGCAAGCAATAACCCCGCTTCTGCTGCAACATAACTACGACAGTGCACAAAATCAAACCGGTGCTTTTTATGCATACTGACAGCTTTCTTTTTCATTTTCCTGCTGTCGTAAAGCTTGGATAAAAATGGCGGCCGAACGGAGAATAATTCATACTCCCAGCTGATACCGGCATTGTCCAGCAAAGAACGGATAAGTTGTTCCTGCTCTGCCAGTCGTTGCTTTTTCTCAAAACTGAAAATGGTAATAACATATCCCATACGTGAAAGCCCCTCGAGATAAGGAATTACCTGCGACTGTCCAAGTGGATCGGTCATGCCGTCGTAAGAGATATATAATACTTTTTTACTCATCGCTGTTCATTCCCAAGCGGTACGGTAACCGGTGGCGTACCCGTGTCATTAATTGCCACACGACCCTGCCGTTGCAGCCGGGAAAGATTCTTCAGCAGATTTTTCTTAGCCGTGTAATTCCACATGCGGGTAAGATATAACTTACCCTTCGTGATCTGATCTTGCGGAACCGTTTGATATGGTGTACCGGTATTAAACAAGTAGTGAATGGTTCTGAGGTATAAATCATGTGCATGTTCCATTACTTTCCACTGCATATCATCCAGCGAAACAGCATTTCCGAGTGCTGTGCATTCGCTGGCAATAATATTACCTGAGTCTATTCCTTCATTCAGCCACATGATCGTGTTACCGATTTTATCCATTTCACCGGTACTGATACACCAGTTGGTGCAGTTGGGCCCCCCTTTCACATAAGGCGACAAACCGGTATGCAGATTGATGATCCCGATGGATGGTTTGACAGCAAACATTTTTTTTCTGACCAATCCTGTACCCGAAACTACTACAAGATCCGGGGCCATATCCAGCGTAAGACGTAAGGCTTCCTCGGAGTTAATACTGTCAACTTCCAGCAATGAGGTTGCTGGCCAGTGGGAGTAGCTGCTCCTGTATTTTTGCTGCAGCGACGTCCATGCATCATTGATGACCCGGAAAAAAAATCTGTCCTGCAGCGCTGTCACCAGTTTTTGTAATAAGGGAGTTTTCCTGATACTTTTTTTCTTGTCAATCACGATACCGGCTACAGGAAACTGAGCAGCGATCTTATTGGCCAATGCTTTTTGATTAGGCGCATCGCCACACCAGATCACTATTTTCTTTGCCGTTGTCATGACTTTGCTATCCGGCGCATCCATTGGTACATACCAGATATCCTAAGACGATTCTTCCAGAAGGGTTCGTTATATAGCTCCACTCTTGGAATGGCAAAAAGACCATCCATCCCGCTATTATAAAATCTTTGTTTTACGGCAAGCCCGAGCCGGTATCCTGCCTGCTGCGCACAGTTGATTACCCGTTGGTCGTAACTGCCCACCGGGTAAGAGATGGTGACCGGAAACCTGCCAAGTTCGGCTTCGATCCTTTTTCCTGAGCCCGTCAATTCGGACATGATCTCCTGTTCGCTTTCAATGGAGGCCAGCAAAGGATGAGATACAGAATGGGACCCGATCACAAATCCTCCCGATTGCATTTGCCGCAGATCATTCCAGTTCATCATTTTCTTTTCCGGCACTGCTACATCGTTTAACGATTGTTGCAGGGCCATCATCACCTCGCGTCTTTGCTCGTTGGAAAGTGTCTTCATCCACGGTTTTAATACCGCGCCAAACGCAAGACGCTCTTTTAAGGTACGGAAAGAAGGATTGCTCCATGACCCGGGCAGGAAATGTAAAGAAAGATCAAGTGTTTTTTTCTGTGTCTGCTGAAATAAACCATCAACTATATATGTCCATGTCGGTATATCCCTGTCAATACAATCTGTTACTACATAAAAAGATGCCGGGCATTTATATTTCTCCAATACAGGAACGGCATACTCAATATTATCCTTATACCCGTCATCAAACAAAATGGTAGCTAAAGGCCGTGAATGGGTTCGGGCGGTTTCCCCTTCAAGCAGGCGATCTTCGAGGCTTACCACGCTGTAGCGACGGCTGATATATGCCACCAGCCTGTCAAAAAGCGCCACATTCATCGGGGGCCAGAGAATATCTTTCTCGTCAGACACCCTGTGAAAGAGAAAATTCTTAATGAGCATCCCCCGTGATGTATTGATGGTGCCACATCTGAAAAACGATCATGGACCAGATACGCTTATAATGATATTTTTTTCCGGCAAGAAATTCTTTTACCCATTTCTTTACCACCGCTTCATCAAAGACACCCGCCCGCTGAATACTTTCTTTTGACAGCCATTGATCTATTGTATAGCGAAGGTCCTTGTACAGCCAATCGCCCACCGGGGCCGGAAATCCCCATTTCGTACGATAGACCAGGTCGGCCGGGATATATTTTTCCAGCAGCTTTTTCATCAGGTATTTCTGTGTTCCGCCTCTTATTTTATAATGAAGGGGGAGATTGACAGAAAATTCTACGAGGCGGTAATCGAGATAAGGAGTTCTGACTTCAAGACTGTTAGCCATAGAGGCGCTGTCCATTTTGAACAGCAGGTTATTCGACAGGTAATTATTTATATCAAACAATGATATGCTTTCTTCTTCTTCCAGATTGAGGCTGTTGATCTTCTCCCAGTCGCCGGCAAGAATATCATTGGTAAACTTTTTTCCGGTCAGTACGGCAATTTCATCCCCCGTAAACATATACTGCTCCTGCGACCAGATATTGACAAAAAGATCATCATTGTTCTGAAACTGCAATAACCGGGATGCCCGCTGATAACGGCTGTTCAACAGGCGCATCATTCCTGCTATTCCATTCCTGGCAAATGAAGGATATCGGGTATAAAATTTCTTCAGCCTTTTGTATAATCCATAGTATCCATAGCCCATAAATAATTCATCCCCCCCGTCGCCACTGAGTGCAACGGTGGCAAGACTCCTTGCCTTATTACAAACAAGATAACTGGGCAGGCAGGATGGTGCCGCAAAGGGCTCGTCATAATAATTGACCAGTTTATCCACGATAGCTATGGAGTCGGAATCCGTAAGCTGAAAATGGCGGTGAGCTGTATGTAAATGGGTCGCTACTTTATTTGCATAGGCCGATTCATCAAATTCCTTCACATCAAAGCCAATGGTAAACGTATTGATGGGCTGACTGTTCTGTTTCTGGAAAAGGGCGCATATCAGAGATGAGTCTGTTCCCCCGCTCAGAAATGCCCCGATGGGCACATCGGATATCTGCCTGAGCTGTACTGAAGAAGACAGCAACGCTTCAAATTCATCCAATGCTTTTTCCTCGCTGATATTTTTCATGAACGGGTTCAGCTTATCCAGAAGGGAGTAATAACTGCGTATCACAGGCGCCGCCCCCGGGCTGATCTTTAGAAAATGCCCCGGAGGTAATTTATATACATTCCTGATTATACTTTCATTACCGGGTATGTATTCGAGATATAAGTATCCCTGTAACGACTGATGATTGATCTCTTTGGGAATACCCGCTGACAAAAGAGCCTTTAATTCCGATGCAAAGGCAAAATACTTTTGATCGTAATAATAAAGCAGGGGTTTAACACCAAACCGGTCGCGGATCAGGTAAAGCTCTTTTTGCTGTGTGTCCCAGATGGCGATCGCAAACATTCCATTAAAATCGTGCACTGCCTCCACCCCCCTTTGTGCAAAAGCCTCAATGATCACTTCGGAATCTGTATGTGTCTGTTGAACGATGCCATATTTGGATGCTACTTCCCGAAAATTGAAAACTTCCCCATTAAACACCATACTGTACCGGCCGTCCCGGGAAAAGAAGGGTTGGTTACCTGCTTCAGACAGATCCAGAATACTGAGTCGTCTATGGCCAAGCCCGAGACCGCAGGTATCGTCCTCGTAGTATCCTTTTGCATCAGGACCACGATGAGCCAGCCTGTCTGTCATTGCTTCGAGGTGATAACGGGACCACCCCGGATTAATAAAACCGGTTATTCCGCACATACACTGTGTTGCCTGGGAAGAATAAGTGATTAATACAGGATCGGAGACATCAGGCCCTTGCTTCCTGCGGGGATTCGCGGCGTGTCTCCACGGCCGGAATAGCATATCTCGCCAGTCTCCTAATGACTGAAAAACTAATACGGCGACGTATTATCCAATAGCGGGCCAGCAACAGGATACCTGGAAGCAGCCAACCAAAATAATTCATATACATACTGTAGCTCTGAAATAGCGTAGCAGTAGGAGCAGGATTAATATTAACGGGGCCCGGTTCACCACTCAGCAATAAACGCTGCAGGAATGCAGTATCCCTATCGCGATAAGCCATCGCTATGATTTCGGGATGGCTTTTCAGAAAAGAAACAGAAGGACGGTCATATCTTTTCAATACAGCTACGTCAGGCTCGAGATTGGTGTCATAATAATGCCATTTATTATCATAAAAAACTTCATATGCAAAATGGCCATACTGTGTCAGCGTATCAAACATAGCAATCTTTCGTACAGGATAACCCTTTCTCTTGAATAATTCCATTCCGACCAGGCTTTGCTGGCTACAGGCTGCATACGGATATTTTACAATATCATCGGGTATAACTATTGCAGCCATGTAAGGAGCTATTGCCGAAGAAGCAAACAAGGCCGTTGGATTGGTAAAAGCATTATAATAAGAGTACCCATGATAAAATTTCTTCCTGATCACTTCTGAAACAATGCCCGGGTAAGTCCTCGTTGCCTTTTGTGATTCGTAAAGACTATCACAAAATATTTCAAGTTTCGCCATATCATCAAGGCGAAGCAATGAGGGATCAAACTCATCCTCTTTAAGCTGCGCAGGTTTACCGGCATACTTTTTTCCCGGAAAAACATCTTCCTTTAATCTTAGTAAAAAGCAAATGAATAGAAAGGCGAATACGCCGGGAAGCAGGAATTTCCAGAAGATATTTTGGGTGGTACGAAACATATGTCCGGATTTATCACTTAACACGCCGGTGGTTCCCCGGGGGTTAATGTGTGGTGATTTTAAATAGGATATGACGCTGTTCTTTTCACAAACTTATGTAAAAAAATAATTTTTTTTTGACTGTATCAATACATCCTTCCAAATAGGGCAATACTACGCTCCAGTATTTTCCCATTATACTCAGGGGTTATTACTAAGGGCTTGTTCCCACTGCCAGGCAGTCCGCATCATTGCCTCGAGATCATACTTTGGCTGCCAGCCGATGAGGGACCTTGCTTTGTTGTTATTGGCATATACGGCCACTACATCACCGGGGCGGCGTCCGGCTATGGCAAAATCCAGTTTTTTGCCGCTGATTTTCTCAAATGCCCGGATAGCTTCCAGTACTGTTACTCCATTGCCTGTACCAAGGTTCAATATCTCGTAAGCTGCTGCGTTTGCCGTTCGGGACAGGTAGTTGATAGCCAGGGTATGCGCATGAGCAATATCCGATACATGAATAAAATCACGGATACAAGAACCATCTCTTGTATTATAATCATTTCCGAAAACAGTTAGTCCGGGCAGTCTGCCTGCGGCAAATTGTGTAATGGCCGGCACCAGATTGGAAGGCTTGCCAAAGGGCACTTCACCAATAGCTGCTGAAGGATGTGCCCCTACAGGGTTAAAATAACGCAGCAGTACAAATTTGGCAGAAGATACCTTGGCAATATCCATGATCATCTCTTCCCCGATCTGTTTAGTCCTGCCATAAGGCGATTCCGCTTTTTTCAACAATGTCTCTTCGGTCACCGGTATTTCATCCGCATTCCCATACACACTGCAGGAGGAAGAAAAAACAAAATGTTTGATACCGAATTCTTCTGTGCAGCGAAGCATATTGATCTGCGATACCAGGTTATTCTGAAAATACAGCAACGGTTCACGGACGGACTCATCCACCGATTTAAAAGCGGCAAAATGAATGATACCGTCAATTTTGTGCTGCCGGAAAACCGATTGGATGGCAGTATAATCGCACAAATCCACCTTATGATTGATGATCCCTTTTCCTGTGATTTTTTTCACTCCCTGCAGTAACTGTGTACCGGAGCGTGAATTATTATCAACACAAATTACTTCGTACCCATTTTCGATCAGGTCAACCATCGTATGTGAACCGATGTACCCGCACCCTCCTGTTACCAGTATTGTCATATCAGCTGTTTACCAGTTTTTTACTTTTTTCTCTTAGCCGGATGATTCTTGAAAGCCCTTCTTCGAGGGGAATAAATTCCCGTTTGAGCAGTTGCAGCATGCTGCTGATATCTGGCTGGCGTCTTGTCATATCACCCTCGGGCAAAGGTGGTAGATGAACGATCCGCGAAGAAGAACCTGTCAGACGAATGATAGTCTCTGCAAGTTCGAGTACAGTTATGGCATTATCATTGCCGACATTGACCACATCATTTACAAAAAGATTCTGGTGTAATGCATTCAGGCAGGCTTCGGTATTATCATCAATATAGCAAAATGTCCGGGTCTGCTGCCCGTCACCATATATGGTAATGTCCCTGTTCTCCAGGGCTGCATTGATAAAACGTGACACGACAAAGTCAGGACTTTGCTTGGGTCCATAGGTATTAAAAAATCTGAATAATGTAAAATCCAACCCATATTCCTGCTGATAAGACCGGCAGAAAGATTCACCGACATTCTTTACCACGGCATACGGCAACCGGGAGTTAAGCGGTGTGGTGTGTTCGTGCTGGGGCAGGTGTACCGGCTCGCCATACACTTCCGATGATGAGGAAAAGAATATACGCTTCACGCCGGTATTTTTGGAAAGATCCAGCACATTCCGGATACCCTGTATATCATCCAGCACCATGACCGGATTTTCAAGCGTACGCTTAACACCCACCACGGCAGCATAATGAAACACATAGTCAAACCGGAAGGCCAGGAATACCGGGGCTATATCATTATAATTGTTAACATCATTTTTGATAAAGCGGCAGCGGGGATGAGAAGGAATATTTTCCTTTCTGCCGGTCAGAAAATTATCCACCAGAACGACTTCAGCATCGGGTCTTTTCAACAAAGCGTCGGCTAATGACGAGGGAACAAAACCTGCGCCGCCGGTGATGAGTACTCTCATAAAATATGTATTAAGTGTTTTGAGTATTAGAACGTTTAAAAATAGGCAGAATTTTCTTTTGCCAGACATTTACCGGTGAATACCAGCAGGCTTTCATCAGAAAAAGGGGCATACGTTTACGCTGGGAAGGAAAGCTGAGACAGATGCCTGCCATGATCAGATTGATATTCGACAGTGCCTTTCTCCGCACTTTCCGGCTGCTGAACCATTTTCTTTCATCTGCCTTTCTGTACAGGTAAACCATTTCGTCCACTACCTTATAGTTCAGACTGGTCATGCTTTGCCCATGAAGACGGTACAACCATAATTTTTCATCAATATAATATGGCTCCTCCCTCGCAGCCAGTTGCAGGCAAATATCCCTGTCTGCCGGGGAGGATATTCTTGTATCAAAGCGGACATCATCACCCAGCAGATCACGTGATACTACAATATTGCTGCAAGGGCCAGGTACAACATCGCCTTCCCACAGTAATAAGTTGTCAAGAATATTATAAGGCCGGAAGTTGTTTTTCTCAACATGCATCGGATGCCCGTTTCCGTCAATATGATCCAGATCGCTGAATACCCATTTTTTTCCTGTTTGCTGTAAGGCCCTTATTTTTTTTTCAAGGTTTTCTGGTTTCCATACATCATCTGCATCCAGAAAAGCCACATATTGCCCTTTCGCCAGTGCAATTCCTTTATTACGGGTATCAGAAACCCCACTATTGGGTTTGTAATGATACTGTATGCGGCTGTCTTCCTGTTGCATTTGCTGCACGATCTCACCAAGATTATCAGGAGAACCGTCATTCATCACGATCACTTCGGTGTTACCATAGGTCTGCTCCAGTACAGACTGTACCGTCTGGCGGATATAGGGCGCCGCTTTGTAGGATGGTATGATAACGCTGACCAACGGATCCATAGTCTATTTATTACATACAGCGAATAAAACAGGAGATTCTTTCCTGATTCTTGCCGGATCTGTTTCAATTACAAAGTCAGCCGGTACAGGGTATAATGAATGACCAAAGAATAGTTTCATGCACCCGTTCCTGATACGGTAGGACAGTTTACGTATGCCAAAAGAAAGCATCAGCTTTTCACAAATACGACCCAGTTTTTTTTGGAGGGTCAATTTATCATAACGGCTATACCGTTGCCCATATACAGATGCTGAGTTAAAATGAGCGGACAGTACCTGTTGCAACTCTTCATACCGGAACTCCTGGGTATGATACGGGTTCGGAATCACTCCGTCAGGAGATGTAATGGCTGCATTAGGTGTAGATAATACCAAACGACCACCTGGTTTCAATACCCTTGCAAATTCAGCCAGCATCTGTACATACTGTTTTGTATGCTCAATGGTTTCAAAAGAAACAATAACATCAAAATGACTGTCGCTAAAATCAAGTGCAGTGCCGTCCAGTACGCGGAAGTTCAGGTTAGCCCGGTTCCATTTTGTCTTACATTCTTCGATAGCAGCCGTTGCAATATCGCCGCCCGTCACCATGCCCGATGTATGTTCTGCAATAATAGCGGCGCCAAAACCGGTTCCGCAGGCAATATCGAGCACAGTATCCGTATGGCCAATATACACAAGAGCCTCCCGGTAGCGGTGTACATGTTCCCCCCACCACCTGCTTTCCGATTCCAGTAATTGTCGTTCTGAAGACATTAATAAGTTAAATTAAATCAATAAATCTTTGCCTGTTTTCAGGATTGTCACTGAATAATCTCAGCACATCTTTTTTTAATTCAGCTCCCATTTTGGATAAGCCTGCCTTATCCGCATATGCTTTACGAATAATAGACTCAATGGAGGCTGCGAGATTTTTTCTGTCAATAAGGAACCCATTCCTTTCATTTACGATATAATCATTAAAATCACCTACATCCTTACAGACCGCAACCCCTTTTTCCAGCAGGGCCAATTCTTTTACAACGTTATTGCTTGCCTCTGTAAGTGAGGGATGAATCAATAGATCTGCAGCATCCATAAAATTTATAAAATCAGTACGAAAACCTACCATGATGATATGCTCATGTAACCCATGCTTTTTTATAAAAGCTTCCAGTTCTCCTTTTAAAGGGCCATCGTCCATAACAATCATCCTGACAGATAACCCTTCCGCAATCAATTTTTGCACAATAGAAAACACCACCTGGTGCTGTTTTGTCGGGACCATACGGCTCACCATAATCAGGCGAAGAGTTGCCGGGTATTTTTCTTTCAGTTTTTCCACCTGAAATTTATCTGGTCGGGCATAGCTGGAAAAATCATATATATAAGGAGCCAGTATAACCTTCTTCATATTACATCTTTCATACCGCTCCATACCATACCATACTCCGGAAGAAGGTATCACAATTCTTTTTGCCAGCCTGTTGATGATCCGGTCAAACCATACTTCATTTTTATTCCTTTTCATACTGAACTGCTTACCGTATTCCGCATAAAATGCTGATTCTGCATGATGGCGAAACGGGAGTACTCTTGCTTTTAGAAAAGGTTGAGCAAGTAAGGCAACAAAGTTGGCCTCCTGCAGGTGGCTCCATACCGCATCGATCTGATGTTCCCGACAAAACTGTATCAGATATCTTGCTTGTTTCCAGAAGTACGGTAATGAGGGTTTTCTGGGCATGACCGTTGTAAAAGTATGAACACCTGTTTTCTCTATTGCAGTATGAAAAGCATCTCGTTCCGTCAGCGTTAATACAATAATCTCATGCCCCGCTTCTTTGACTGCTTTACACAGTGTTTCTATCGCGACAGATCTCTTATTGGGAGGATAATACAATAGAATCCTTTTGGGCATAAGGCTATAACTCATTCGACATTATCAGGAATCAGCATTCTGTCTGCAACTACCCCCATTACCGGCGGTATACCATCAAAATAAAGTTCCCCACTGAAAAAAATAAGCTTCCATATTCCTTGTTCACCCGGCTGAACATTTACTTCCACATCTGTTTGGGTACGGTCAGTCAGGTCAACTATCCGTCCTGCCGGGGTGATAAATTTTGCTTCATATTTTAAAACATTGAACTTACGGACTCCCGGCGGCACGTATATGAACAGGTGATTGGCATAGTTGCCTTGCAATTGTCTGACTGGTGAAATAAGCAAACTATAATACAAGGCACGGGCAAACCTGATCCTGAAAATTTTCGCAGGATCATCCACTCTCAAAAGGTAATGTCCCGGCTTGAGGGTGGCAAGCGAAACCCTTTCATTAGTCTTCGATCCTTTGTATTCATAATAGACTAACGGCTTCCCATCTGTTTTTCTGTCTGCACGATAAGGATAAACCGAAATACGGATGGGCTGGTTGCCTCCCCCGCCTGTAACAAAGCCACCGCTGATGTCAATATAATTTTCTTTACTTTGGCCAGTTATTTTTACCGCAAAGTCAGTGGTCATCCAAAGTGAATTCTGGTCCTGACTACCATCACCGGCTGCGCCTTTCCATTTATCTGCACCGGGGGCTGCCTTAAATCCTTTCGACAGCGGAAAACGAGTTAGTCCTTCAATAATCTTCATGTGCCGTCGTTCACTGGCCAAATAATAATCGAGCCCGGAAGGAAGTATCTTCTGGTTATTTTTTCTGTATTTAGCCTGCGGATCATCAAACTTAAACCCGGGTAAGGGAGAGGCATTTCCAAGATCCCATAATGAAGGATACCCTGCGAAAGAGCCGTGGTCCAGCATCTGGTTGGAAAACGTCAGCAGCTCTATGAGATCATTCTCTTTGCGGCCAATATAATACTTCCTGTAAAGAACCATATAACTAAGATACCCTTTGATGTGGAAGAACCTGTTCTTTATCTTTTGATCAGTAACCTTTTTTTCCAGTTCTGTCACTTTATCTATCCACCTGGCAACATCCGACTCTCTTACTTTCGAAAAACCGTAATCCTCCCATTCTTCCCAGAGTGCCTTTACCCCTGATGCTACGTTGCCAAAGCTTCGGGAATAAAATTCTTCTTTCAGTTTCTTCTCGTCTGCTTTTATATCCCATAACATCTGGCTAATTACATAATGACCTAGCGCTTTGCTGATGCCTATGTTGGTTTCGGCTTCGTATGCTCTTGTTCCCTGCTTATAATAATTGCGCAAAATAGAAGCAATGGACTCCACTCTTGAAGCCCGGCTCTGTCCGGGCATGTCGTAATCCCAGGCATACAGACCTAAATAATCATAAACGCCTACTTTCCCTGCTTTTTTACTCCATTGTTCAATCAGTTGTTCAGTCGTATAGACAGAATAGTTAAATGCAGTAGCGATGTTCACATAAATGTTCGGCTCCAGTTTTATTGCTGGAGGAGGGCAATATTCACTATAAGCCATGCCCCCGATCCATGTACCTGGATACTTTTGCCGGACAGCTTTAGCCACCCGGTTCATCAGATAGTAAACCCTGTCTGTAATGCTTCCCAGTTTTTGACAGGCGGGTGTATTACATGTACCCAGTCCGTCAGAAGGGCTCATGGAAATCATTTTGATGGGCTTTTTCCGAATTCTTGCTTCTTCGAGTCTTTTAAATACATCATCAATAATGAACCGTATAAGCGATTCATTCGCCAGGTCAAACTTAGGGTCATCCGGAACAACCCCTATTTTCTGTTTTGGATAAAACCACTCAGGATGTTTAGCAAAGATTTCCTTATTCCGGTATACAATGTCATCATAAGCGTGCCCAAAACTCAGATCCAAAGACCCGCCGAGCCGGTTAGCCATGAACCAGAAATTATAATCTGCATCTGCTTTTTTAGATCCGGTCCCGTACCCATACCACAGGCGCCGATGGTCAAATGAAGGTTTGCCTTCTACATTGATTATAGGATACAGATTTAATGAAACAGGATAAACGTGCCAATCCGGATTGGGAAAATAATACCTAAAACCCAAATGCCGGAGATAGGAGAATACACCATTATATAAACCCAAAAAGTAGTTGGCCTTTATGACAACCTGCCTGCCATTGCCCGTTAAAAGAAAGGCGTCTGCGCTGCCCCCGGCTATTAGTTTCTCTTTTGTGGATGTGCACCGGGTCAGCACTGATAAAGTGATCCCGGTATTATTGGCTGCTCCTGCCGTCTGAAGCCTGAACTCAATCGCAGAAACTTTGTTTAATTCCTTTTCAAGAATTCCAATGATATTCTTTGCCGAATCATCCATCGGGCAAGTCATAAAAAGATGAACAGGCTGCTGTGATATACCCGCTAATGATAGTAAACAGAAAAATAAAAGAAACAATTTTTTCATACTAACCGCTATCGGCTTGTTTGAGACTTTAAAACCGCAAAAGTTTATTCCTGAACTTTTCTTTAACAGCGCTGACAAGCAGAGGGAAGGGTATATTTTTCGAATAAAAAGAAGGCTTTTCCCTTTCTGCCGAGCTAAATTTCAGGTATTCTATCATTACGGGGCTGATCATCATTTTTCTGCAAAGATTTTGCAAATACTCATTTCCGGCCACGACATCATATTGTTTAATCCTGATCATGGTATCTAACTGATCAAGAAACTGTATCTTCAGATGAGTATGGTATTTCTCGGGGAGTTTTTCAAATAGCATGTCCAATATCTGTATGCCTTTAATAAAAGCTTTTTCGAGACTTAATTGAGACCATGCTCCGCCGCCATGGACACGATAAACACCCATGACCTTTTTCAGAAATTTTATCTTGCCATATTGTGCGGCTCCGACATAAAGCAGATAATCCCCAAGCGGCGGATCTTTGAATTTTTTTAAAAAACATAAAAGGTCAGGGTGATTCCGGCATACTACGGATAAAGTAGTAAGGTAATTACCCCTTTTCAAGAGATAATCAATGTCTGATTCTTCCGGTGCATCCCACTGATAACTGCGTGATTTCCGGTTGTTGACCTCGAACAACACATCATGACAGCAAACAGAAAAATCTTTATTCGCCTCCAGGAAGTCAACCTGGAGTTGCAATTTTTGTTTATATGTCCAGTAGTCATCTCCTTCGCATACGGCAATGTATTCCCCCTGACAGGCAGCCATGGTTCTGATAAAATTATCCATCATCCCGTAGCGCTTGTCACTGGGTAATAATCTTACAATGCCCGGGTGTTTTGCCGCATACTCTTCACAGATGGCTCTTGTTTTGTCATTACTGCAATCTTCCCCTATCACCAGTTCAAAGGAATAAAGGGTTTTCTGGCTTATAATACTTTCAATAGCCTGCCTTATGTATTTTCCATGATTATAGGTAATCAGGCATACGCTGATCTTCATCGTGCAGATTAATGATTTAGTCTAATACCGCATAGGATATCTGGGGATGAAAGGGAAACCTTTCTATTCTCAGGTTATTGATACCAAGTGTTTCATGAACAGCAATGGTTTCGCCGGGCCATTGTTTGATATAAAGCTCATCAAATACGATCACGGCCCCTTTAGGCATTCTCTTTCTGAGAAGCAGTATCGCTTCTTTAGTAGGTTCAAAAACATCAAAATCAAGATAAAGAAGGGCTACAACAAGGTGAGGATTCTTATCGAGATACTCGGCGATAGTGACACAGGCGTCTCCTTTCACCAGTTCAATTTTGCTGATATGGCCAAGCGGCCTGAATGTATCATAATGCTTTATTGCCGTTTTTATATCTTCATAAGAATCTACTGCAAGGCCTCCTTTCATGGCATGTTCATTATCCGCTTTGTCTTTTTCGCTAACAGAAGCAAATCCTTCAAATGTATCAAAGCCCACAATTTTTCTAATGTGGTTAACCGGTTCAAAAATGGAACTGAGAATACCCCAGGTCATGACACCGCCACCCTGATGAACACCGCATTCTATAATAGCACCCTGAACAGTCAGTATCTTTTTGAAAATTTCATACTTAGCCAGAAACTTGGGAAACTCGCCAAACGGCACATACTTCGGAAACGCTCTTAGTTTATCCAGGTTGCTCCCGATGCTCTGGTCCCAGTAATGACCGAGTGATGCGTAGTAATCCAGGTCCGCTGACCGTTGATTGGCGTTATTTTGCATGGAGAATTGCTCCCGGGTGTCTTTCATAACTGCTATCTTATTTTAGTATTATCAGGCACATCTTTAAAGATATTATGCCCGTTATTGATGGTAACATTCTTACCAATAGTACAGTTGTAATACACGGTTACTCCCATACCAATTATAGAATTGTCCCCTATTCTTACTGTGCCGGCAATAATAGCTCCCGGAGTAATATGTACGTTATCGCCAAGCATGCTATCATGACTGACAATGCTGTTTGAATTAATAATACAATTACTTCCGATCTTACAACAACTGCCTATGTTTCCGCCCCCAAAAACCTGGTTACCTTCCCCCATCCGAACGGAAGGCTCTACTATAGCTTTTGGATGAATAATATTAGGTATTGCAAAACCAGTCAATTTGAGCTTTTGAAACAGATCTGCTCTTTCCTGGGGGTCTTCCAGTCCGCCGATACCAATCACTGCATTAGAGGCTACCTCTCTGTAAATAGACTCCAGGTTTTCAAGCCCTCCTATTACCGGGTAGCCAAGTACATCTTTCCCGGGGCTTTTCCGGGTATAAACAATACCGGCAATTTCCCAAATATTCATCTGCCGGAGTATATCAATGCACACCTTTGAATGATTGCCGCCTCCAATAACGACAACCCGGCATGAAGGAGCGATTTTTCTTGTTTCTTGCACCTGCGATCCCGTATCTCTCCCTTTTTCCTTATTATAAATATATTCTTCGACGTCCTTTTTCTCAATGATGCTTTTTCCCTGAAACGCCAAAATATCAATATTGTGCTCACGTATGAGCCGCTCTGCCGGCCTGGATACTCTTACATTATCCGGAAAATGCGGGGTGTCCTGAACTGATGGAGGAACTTGTTTCGGGGCGTTTTCTTCAAAATAAGATGCCGGTAATGTATCCGTTTCTGCAATGGCAGCAAACAGGGAGCCAACAGTGACCAACCCACCTTCGCTGCAATTATAGAATACATAACCAGATACCGGGCTCTCTATATCCACATCTGCCTTTGATGTTTCAAACGATCCGATAAGATCACCCTTTTTTACCGACGCCCCATTTTTGAATAATAGGGAAGTGACCTTGTAACTATCGTCGCTTACTGTTTCTTTTGAAACGACTATATCCACAATCTTACTCATGGAAAATATCAATTATTGTTTGCAATATACTGTCTGCGCCGGGGATCAGCCTGTTTTCAGCTTTGAATGAACAGGGAATGATCGTATTATTAGAAAGCCGTCTTATTTTTTTCAACTGTACCCCTTCTTCGGCTAAGGCAGCGATCATTTCACTGCCCAGGGCACTAAAGTTAGTACCTTCTTCCACAATGATTAAACGGCCTGTTTTTTTTACTGATTCTGTCAGCGGATAGATATTGATGGGACAGATTCGGGAAGGGGCAATGATCTCACATAAGATTTCCTCTTCGTCAAACGCCTGCATCATGGCCTTTTCCGCCTCTTCAAGCATGCCCCCGTAACAAAAAACAGTTACTACAGGTTTTTTATTAATCGGGGTGATCCTTATCGTTGGAAAACTCTCGTCTGTTTGCTGAATAATAAATCCATTAAGGTTTTTCTCATTTATAACCCTTGTATAAAGCACTTTATTCTCTATCACGAGGGAAGGGGTATGCACACTTGTAAAAATATTCCTGTAAAAAAAATGAGGGTCAATCCGGTGATTGAGGGCAAATACGTGAAGATCAGGAATACCGAGAAAAAATTTCTCAATTGACTGGCTATGGGTGGGCCCATATCCTCTTTTCCCTCCCATCGGTGTTCTTACCACTAACGGTACTTTTACCAGACCATTGAACATTCTTTCAAACTTACAGGCATGCTGTAGCAGCTGGTCAAGTATGAGCGTACAGAAGTCACCAAACATAATTTCTGCTATTGCCCTGAAACCTGACACGGCAAGCCCGGTAGAAATCCCCACTATAGCGGCCTCACTGATTGGCGTATTTCTGACCCGGCCCGGAAACAGTATGCTTAGATCTTTGGTTACTTTGAACGCCCCTCCATACCCTTTAGGGGTATGGTCATTGGTAAACTCAATATCCTCGCCGATGAGGGTTGACAACTCATTTGTTTCAAGCTCCTCTTTTAATCCCTCATATATAAGTTCATTTACTCTCTTACCTGCCCCGGCAGGAATATCAATAAATGAAGTTGGCTTATTCTGTAAAAAAACTTCGTTGGGGTAGTCCAGCAGGTCATCCTCTTTTTCAGCGTCTTCGCATGCGCGGGCCACGACAGCAAAAATCCGCTCTTCCATTTCCCGGTATTCTTCGGGATACGTTTCAGCAAATTGGTTAATAAGGTCTTTTTTTCTGAACGCTGCCACTTCCGCCTCATCCCTGTTATCATCACCTTTTGAATGCGAGTTGAGGCGATAAGTACTGATTTCGATAAATGCGGGCCGTCCTTGCTGCCTGACATAAGCAACAGCCTGTGATGTAACAGCAAGCAGGTTATCCAGGTCCCAGGTATCTGCTTTGAAATACGTGATGCCGAACCCATTTACACGGTCGGCAATTTGGCCACCGAAACTCTGTTTCCAGGAAGTAGACTGCGCATACTGATTATGCTCAAGCACAAAAAGGACAGGGCAGTTCCATATCGAAGCCAGATTGAGTGACTCGTATAGGATCCCTTCGCCAAGAGTGCCATCCCCGATGTAGGCGACAGCAATATTGTCCTGCTTTTTTAATTTAAATCCCAGTGCAATTCCTGAGGCAATAGGCGTCATGCCGCCTTGAATTCCATTAGAGATGTAATTCGTGTTACACAGGTGCTGACTACCTCCCACCCCGCCGGCAGTTCCTGATTTTTTTCCCATCACTTCTGCAATCAACCCCTTAACATCGCCGGTGCGGGCCAGATAATGCCCATGGCCGCGGTGGTTGGAAACTACAAAATCGTCAGGTGTTAAAGATTCAGCAATACAAACCCCGGATAATTCTTGTCCGACACAAGTATGGATAGTGCCATTGAGTTTACCTTGTGAATATAAATTCAACAACTTCTCTTCCACCTTGCGAACCAGTAAAGCTTTTTCAATATGCTTTTTCAGGTCCTTACTATTTTTCATTAACTGAACTTTACTTGTTTTGTGCTCTCAAAATAATGCTGGCTATACGATCTGCCTGATCTTGCGACAGATCAAAAAACAAAGGCAGGCATAAAACCCGTTTGCTTAAGTCCTCAGAAACAGGCGCCGGCTGATATGAAAGATAATTTAAGTTATTAAGAGAAGGATAGAAATACCTTCTGGTATTGATTTGTTCGGCTTCAAGTGCTTTCCTTGTACGAATCAGCGTCTCTTCTGAATCAAAGGCAACAGGATAATAGGAATAGTTATATAGTAATTCCCCATGTTCAGATGGCCTTTGAAGTTTCAGGCAGGCCAGTTTCTTGTCATAAAATTCTACGATATCTTTTCTTGCCTGAATAATCTCATGAATATGCGGCAACACACAAAGTCCCATTGCTGCATGAAACTCCGAGTTCTTCGCATTTAGTCCCACAGTATAATAGTCATCATTGATATGGCCAAACTGACGGTACAGCATTAACCTGTTTGCAACTACATCATCATGCGTGATGATACACCCTCCTTCAACCGTATGAAATAATTTAGTGGCATGAAAACTACAGGTACTGATATCACCATAGCTGAGCAGTGACTTTCCCATATACCTGCAGCCAAATGCATGGGCCCCGTCATAAATTACTTTCAGGTTATATTTCGCCGCTATACTTTCAATTTTTTCTATATCACAGGGGTAGCCGTATACATGTGTAGCCAAAATTGCTTGTGTATCTTCAGTGATAGCTGCTTCAATTTTAGCAGCATCTATGCAAAAGTTACGGGAATTAATATCTACAAATACCGGTTTGCAGCCTTCCCAGATAATAGCGTTTGTAGTGGCAACATAGGAAAAAGGGGTCGTAATCACTTCTTTTGTGATATTATAGGCCTTCAGCGCCATTTGCAGTACAATCGTTCCGTTAGAAGTATATAGCAAATGTTTCACACCCAGGTATTCCCGCAATTTACTTTCCAACTCCTGTACTAATTCCCCGTTATTGGTGATCCAGGCCTTATCCCAGGCTCTTTTAATCGTTTTAATATACTCTTCGAGATCAGGCAGAAAAGTTTTTGTCACGTTGATCATTGGCCGGCTATTGATTTTATTTTCCTGAAAACAAGCTTATATCCTTCCGTTCCTGTAATAGCACTCAATAAAAGAAAAAAAAGAAAAAAACCAGAACCCTCCAGCAATATTTTGCCGGGAAGGCTGACAGCCGGAAAAAAATTTCTTAACATATACACCAGTACCACTACGGCCAGCGTAATGACAGCATATAAAAAGATAATTCTTACCTGTTTAATGAATGAGACTTGTATTTCCTTTTCAACATACAGGACATTTACAAAAAGAGCCAGAATATATACAGCAGCCAGGGTATATACAAACCCATTTAGTCCAAGTAAAAAACCAAAAATGTATGCCGGAAGTATCACCAGTTTTTTAATGATCTCTGCTCTAAGAAAATCTTTTGAATTGCCTCTGCTACTCAGGATATTGACCATGAGTGCACTTACGGGGTACACAAAACCGGCAATAGTCATGATCTTGAACAGTGCTGCTGCTTTGAGCCAGCGCTCGGTGAAAAGCATGATAAAAATTGAGTCGGCGCAAATGTATAGCAGGCCAGAAAGGAAGAAGGATACAAAACAGATAATATGAAGATACTGAATGAACAAAACTCTTATTATTGCGGTTTCCGACTGCACCCTGCTCAGATAAGGAAACAGCACGGTAACTATACTGGCGCTGGATGTTTGTTTAATAATTCCATCCATTGACTGTGCTCTTGTATAATATCCAAGAGTAGCAGGCGAAAAGATCTTACCAATCAAAAAAATATCCAGCCTTGTAAAAACATTATCTAACAGCGCAGATAAAAATAAACGGTAACTGTACCTCCACATATTTCTTATTTCTGCAAATACAAGTTGCAGACCGGGGAGCCACCTGGCATATAAAAAAGTGAGGGTAAAAATAAGAAACGACATGCTGAGGTTCTGAACGACAAGGCTCCAGACCCCATACCCGCCTTTCGCCATATAAATACCAATAAGGCCTGAGAAAAGTGCTGACAATGTTGAAATAATTGAAATCACTTTAAAATTCATCTGGCGATAGAGTAATGCATTAGGTACTACATTCAGACCATAAAACACAAATGATAAAGAAACAACCTGGAGGACATCTGCAAGAGCAGGCTGATCAAAAAATGAAGCCAAAGGGCCGGCCGCCAGAAAACAGGCCAATGTAAATAATAGTGAGATCCCTGTATTCAAAAAGAAAACGGTGGATAGCTGCACTTTGCTAACCTCTTTTTGCTGAATGATTGCTTTTCCCAAACCGAGATCAACAAATATTGTCGAAAAAGAAATAACTACAAGGGCGATACCCATGATACCAAACTCCTCCGGCAATAACAGTCTGGTCAGAAATACGGAGACAATAAAGCTTATAAGCTGATTGGAAAATCGTGAAAAAAAATCCCAGAGAAATGCTTTATACACTGTATATTTTTCTGTCAGTCAGTTTTTGCAAATATTGTCCGTAACCGCTTTTACTCAATGATTCCGCCATTTGTAATAACTGCTCCTTGGAAATAAAACCATTCCGGTAGGCGATTTCTTCAATGCAGCCGATCTTAGTACCCTGCCTTTTTTCAATTACCCTTACAAATTCACTGGCATCACTGAGGGAATCAAATGTCCCGGTATCTAACCATGCCGTACCGCTATCCAATACCGCTACTTTTAACTGGCCCCTTTGTAAATACTCCCTGTTAACATCTGTTATTTCATACTCACCTCTTGGAGAAGGCCTCAGACTACGGGAAATAGAGACTACCTCATTATCATAAAAATACAGCCCGGGTACAGCATAATTTGATTTGGGAGTTACAGGTTTTTCTTCAATAGAAACAGCTTTCATGTTTCCATCAAATTCCACGACGCCATACCTTTCAGGATCAGACACCTCATAGGCGAACACATAACCACCTTCAACATTTCCCAATGTTTGTAACTGATGTCCTAGCCCCGTGCCATAAAATATATTATCCCCCAGTATCAATGCTACTTTATCACTTCCAATGAATGCAGCACCAATAATGAATGCCTGGGCCAACCCGTTAGGCACTTCCTGTACTGCATACTCAAACCTGCATCCTATATGGCTGCCATCACCCAATAATCTTTTGAACTGCAGATTATCTTCAGGAGTGGTTATAATGAGTATTTCCCGTATGCCCGCCATCATCAGAGTGGACAAAGGATAATATATCATTGGCTTATCATAAACGGGCATCAGCTGTTTGGAAATGGCTTTGGTGATAGGATAAAGCCTTGTTCCGGAACCGCCTGCCAGGATAATCCCTTTCATAGTTAGATTTTATCGTACTGCTTTTTGTAATACTGTTGGTATTCCCCGCTGGTTACATGCGTAAGCCATTCCGTGTTCTCAAGATACCAATTGATAGTCTGACTAAGCCCTTCTTCAAATGTTACACTGGGTTTCCATCCCAATTCTTTGTTGATCTTTGTAGCGTCAATAGCATACCTACGGTCGTGTCCCGGGCGATCTTTTATGTAAGTAATCAGTTTTTCGCTGCTACCGGAAGACCTTCCCAGTTTTTCATCCATCAGCTTACATAATAGTTTCACCAAATCAATATTTTTCCACTCATTAAATCCGCCAATATTATACGTCTCATAGTCTTTTCCCCGGTGAAAAACCAGATCAATCGCTGCGGCATGGTCTTTTACAAATAGCCAATCCCTGGTATATAGACCGTCACCATAGACAGGCAAGGGTTTATTATGAATGATATTATTAATAAACAAAGGAATCAGCTTCTCAGGAAAATGATTAGGCCCATAGTTATTGGAGCAATTGGTGATGACTACAGGCAAATGATAAGTTTCCCCATAAGCCCTCACAAAATGATCGGAAGATGCCTTAGATGCTGAATAGGGAGAATTCGGCGCATAGGCAGTTGTTTCCGTAAAAAAACCAGTCTCCCCCAATGAGCCATATACCTCATCGGTAGAAATATGATAAAATCTTTTGCCTGCAAAGTTGTCTTTCCAATGCGCTTTGGCTGCATTCAATAAGTTCACTGTCCCGATAACATTCGTATATACAAAGTCAAGGGGAGAGAGAATAGACCGGTCAACATGGCTTTCGGCCGCCAGGTGAATGACACCATCCGGCTGATACGTCGAAAATATTCTGTCGATATCGGCGGTATTTAGCAAATCCGCTTTCTCAAAAAAATAAGCAGGAGAGGATTCAATATCTCTCAAATTTTCCAAATTGCCTGCATAAGTCAATGCATCCAAATTGACGATCTTATAATCCGGGTACCTTGTTACAAACCGGCGAACCACATGCGATCCGATAAATCCGGCACCTCCTGTTATTATGATAGTTCTCATTATAAAACCTTTTGAAATTTCTTTACCCTTTTTTCACTTCAGAGAATAAACTTTCTTCTTTATACCACCTAAACGTTTTCTGCAGCCCTTCTTCTACAGAAATCTGCGGCCGGTAACCCAGAAGACTGTACGCTTTGGAAATATCAGCGAGGCTATGTTTTACATCTCCGGGCCGTTGCGGACCATGTATTGGCTGAAGGTCACTGCCAGCTTCCAGCTTCAGGTAATTGAATAACTGAAGTAGCGAGGTCTGGTGACCACAAGCAATATTATATACCTGGTTTACGGCATCAGCATTTGTCGTGAAAAGAGAAAGAAAATTTGCCTGAACTGCATTATCTACAAAAGTAAAGTCACGGCTATGGCCGCCATCACCATTGATAACAGGTGACGCATTTTCCAGCAGCGATTTTATAAACAAAGGAATAACGGCAGCATATGGCCCTTTAGGGCTTTGCCTGGGGCCAAATATATTGAAATAACGAAGTCCGATAAACTGAATCCCATACAAGCCAGCAAAAACTTCAGCATAAAGCTCGTTCACATATTTAGTAACTGCATATGGCGAAAGTGGTCTGCCGATCTTATCTTCAATTTTAGGCAACCCGGGATGATCCCCATACGTGGAGGAGCTTGCCGCATACACTACTCTTCTGATCTTTTTTTCCTTGGCAGCGGTGAAGATATTGAGTGTTCCGGTTATGTTCACATCATTGGTGGTAAGCGGGTCGGAAATCGACCTTGGAACAGAGCCTAAGGCCGCCTGATGGGTAACACTATCAATAGTATCACAAACTTTCAGACAGGTATTGAAATCTCTTATATCGCCTTGCACAAACTCAAATCTGGGGTCAGAAGTAAGTGGTGCAATATTATCAAATGAACCGGTGGCCAGGTTATCGAGTACTCTTACAAAGCTTACCCTTTCATCCTGTAATAACTTTTCAGCAAGATGGGAGCCTATGAAACCTGCACCTCCTGTCACTAAAATTCGCATACAGATTAGTAGATTAGTAAGCCAAAATAGATTCTATCTTCTTGTGAAACGCCGAAACCATTGCACTACGTTTAATTTTTTAATCACTTTCTCGAATTTCGACAATGGGGGTTTTTCCTCTTCGTAATAACTGCTTCCGTATCCATAACCATATCCATAGCCGTAGCGTCCGTATCCATAATACCCATAACCGGGTTTATTTTTCACATCATTGATCACAATAGAAACTTTGGGCAGTTTATTATCCCTGTATAGCTCATCTATTAATACAATCTGTTTTTTAAAAGTATGCCCCTGGCGTACCAGGTACAAAGTGCAGTCTGCAAATTTCCCAAGTGTCAGCGCATCTCCTACCATACCTACCGGTGCCGTGTCAATTACAACGACCTCAAAAAGCCTGCCCGCACGATCAAATAGTTCGGTAATCTTTTTATCCAATAACATTTCTGAAGGATTAGGCGGGACCGGGCCGCAGGGTAAAACAAAAAGATTGTCATATCCCGGGACCGGCAAAATCAATTCTTCCAACTCCGCTTTCCCCATCAGGAAATTAGTGATCCCGGGTCGTTTGGCCATGCCAAGACCAGAAAGTACTTTGGGTTTTCTGATATCAAATTCCATGATAACGGTCTTTCTTCCGGCCAACGCCATTACAGCCGCCATATTTGTACTCACAAAAGACTTGCCTTCCCCGCTATATGAAGAGGTAACCAGTATAACTGTTTTCTCCGGTTTGTTGACGACATACTGCAAATTGGAGCGGATAATCCGAAACTGCTCGGCTACCATGGTCCTGCTGGTCTTATTCACTACCATTGTATTGTCAGAGAACGAATGTCCGATCTCACCGAGTATCGGCGTTTGTGTTAATTTCTCAATATCAAAACGTGTATTAATCTTATCATTCAGTACCTCTGCGACGAAAATTATCAGCGCAGGCAGGCCCAGGCCAACCAGAATGGCCAATATCTGAATAGTTCTTTTATTAGGTTTTACAGGTACATTAGAAGCAAGAGCCCGATCAAGGACTTTAGAATTTGACAGGGTTGATGCCCTTGTAATAGCCGCTTCCTCTCTTTTCCCTTCCAACAGGCTATATAAAGCCAATTTTGTATTGATCTGTCTTTCCATCTCAACATACTCTTTAAGCTTATAGGGAAGCTCCTGTAGTTTTATTTGCTCTGTATTACTCCGGCTCTTCAGAATATTTATCGAAGAATTGAAGTTTAGCCTGATGCTGTTCAGGTTCTCAAGAATTTTTTCTCTGATTTTTTCGATCTGCCCTTCTGCTTCTTTGACCAACGGGTTTGTAGCGGGCACATTGCCATCCAGCATAGCTTGTCTGTCTAGTTGGAACTTATTGTAAAGCCCTATCATTTCATTCAAAGTAGCATCCTCCAGTGTAAGAGCAGTGGGAGTGACTTCACTATACTCATTTTGCTTACTACGTAAATATGTGTCAAGATAATCGGCAAGGTTTAGTTTAAATTGCTGCTCAACAGCCTGCTTATCGGCTTCTGTGTATTTCTGAAAATATTCCCCTAATTGTTTCTCGACATCAAAAAGATTATTGGTCTGCTTATACTTCAGAAACCTTAGCTGCAAGGAATCCAGTTCACTGTTCATATCACTAAGCCGATCATTGATAAACCCAAGCATCTGGTCAGTTGAATGGTTATTTTCCTCGACAGTCAGAGTATCATATTGAATCATAAGATGGTTAACAATATCCGCCGCCATTTGTGCATTAGTACTTTGAATAGTAACGGTAAGGATACTCGTTCCCGGGGTTTTAGGCTGGACCTTTACTCCCCCGGCAAGTGCTCCTGCCACACTTTCAGCAGGTCGCCACGTTACTTCATACTCACTACCGGCTCCTGCCGGCGCTCTCTTGTTAATTCTGAAAATACCATGCTGGTTTTGAAATAACTGACCCGGCTTAAATACTGTTGATTCTGTATTTATCCGAAACTGCTCTGCATCTATGAAACTAACCTTCATGGAAAAGCTTCGAAGCGAATCCGATAATTTAAACACTTCTAAACTAAATGGCCCCTGGTTGTAAACATTAAAATCTTTTATCTTGCCTTTTGCCATGTAGCTAACCTGCAGATTCAATCTGTCAACCACCCTCTCCATCAATTGTTTTGACTTCAGTATTTCTATATCACTTTGTATGCTCTGTGACCGGTTGCTCCCACCCAGGATGTCTTCTACTTTATCTGTCCGCCCTGTAGGTTCTTTGTTTACAAGTAACATGGTCCCTGTTGCGCTAAAAATACGTGTGGTATATCGCAGATAGGCGAAAGCCAGTAACAACATTATCGCTACCGACAAAAGAAATACGGGTAAGAAGCGGAGATACTTGAAAAACAGGTCTTTCAGGCTCAGGTTGCCTAACTCGCTTTTATTACTAAGAATTTGCTGTTGTTCCTCCATCTAATATTGTTGTAAAATGAAATCCTAAATGAGGTTAACGGAAAATATTATACAGGAGCGCTATCGCCGTAATCACACTTAACCCAAAACCTACCCTTTGCAATACCACATCCTGTTCAGCTTTTTTGGCTTTCCGTTTTGTGGGCTGCACCAGCACCACATCATTCTGCATCAGGTTGTAAAATGGCGATTGGAACAATGAATCAGAAGCGAGGTTTACCTGGCCGATCATCCTTTTACCGTCCACCTCACGGATCACCTTGACCTGGTCTTTTAATCCCCACTCGGTGATACCTCCGGCCAGCCCCACGGCTTCCAGTATAGTAACCTTTTCTCCGGGAATATTCATGACGCCCTGATTGGTCACTTCACCCATGACGGTGATCTTCAGATTCAAAAAACGTATGATCACGGTAGGATCTTTAAGCAGCTCTACCGGCTCGGTCAGTTTCTTCTTTATCTGCATGGTGAGTTCATCTTTGGTCAGCCCTTCTGCATGAAAAACACCCAGCCTCGGATGTTCAATATTGCCTTTTGCATCTACCAGGAAACCCATACCCTGCCCGTTTGACCCCGCTGATCCCCCGGTAGTACGAAGATTATACAGGTCATCTACATCCGCTCTTATACTGGTGCTGTATATCTGAATAGAAAGAAGATCATTTTTCTGAATGCGAAGCTCCTCCACTTTTATTTCTGCCTTATCACTGCTGTCGGTAATATTCTCAATGTAATTAGGTATTCTTTGCTGGGTGCTGCAGGAAATAAAATACAAAGGGAAAACAAGCAGCAACAGAAGGCGAATCAGTTTCATTGAAATGTCTTTACAGGTATATGGTTTAATAAACGGCTGCACCCGGCTATTCCGGCCGGGCCGAAGTTAGTTTAGTTCTGTCAATATAGGCTACCAGCACATAGCCCAGGCTGTCAATGGCTACCTTTACCATCTTTCGCTGCAGGCTTAGCACCTCGCCTTCCTGATCCATCAGCGGTCCGGTAGTGATCTTTACCCGCTGGTGCACTTCTATATTCATCGGCTGCACTTCCACATTTTCATACTCATTCAGGAAACGCTTGATGGCATTGATCTCTTTTTCTTTGATAACGGCAGGCTTGCCTTCCCAGTACACAAAATTGATCACCCCCGGTGTCATCCGCACCTCTGTTCTGTCTTCCTCATTTACCTTGACAAATACATACGACTTAAACAGCGGCTCTTCTACCACCTTCATCCGGTCGCTCCATTTCCGGCGTACTTTATTCAAGGGGCAATAACACTCAAACCCTTTTTCCAGTAACACCTGGTTCACTTTTTTTTCCCAGCGGGGACGGCTATAGATTGCTAACCACTTTTTCGCCACAACAGAGTATTTGAGAAAGCTTCGCCATCTCAGTCACAGGCAGTTTTTTTAGGATGACTGGTTCACACAGAATGGATGGCAAAGGAATACCTGACGGTTTTCCTTTTCGGGTGCAAATATAGGAGGAAGAATGGGACTGACAAGAGAATAAAATTGTCAGATTGTGAATGAATTGTCCCCACAAGTTGATAACTATTGAGCGAGATCAACGATCCCGTTTTCTAATTTATAGATCTGACCTGTGACCGGGCATACGGCGATATTGCCATTACCAAATTCAAGTTTTACTCCTGCCTGGCTCATCCACCCGGTTTGCCGCGCCGGGTTGCCCGCCATCAGCGCATAAGGCAATACATTTTTGGTGACCACTGCCCCGGCACCGATCATGGCATAAGGCCCGATCGCAATGCCACAAAGAATAGTGGCGTTGGCCCCGATCGAAGCTCCTTTGCGGATCAGTGTTTTCTTAAATTCTTCTTTACGTTCAATGAAACTGCGGGGATTGATCACATTGGTAAAGACCATAGACGGGCCCAGAAAAACATCATCTTCTATAATAACTCCGTTATAGACCGATACATTGTTCTGGATCTTTACGCCTTTCCCTATCACTACGTTATTATCTATGTACACGTTCTGTCCGATATTGCATCGTTCGCCTATTTTGCAGGCAGGCATCAGGTGACAGAAATGCCAGATATTCGTTCCCTTTCCTATTTGCGCACCCTTATCTATCACTGAGCTTGGGTGAACAAAAAAGTCGTTTTCCATACTGCCAAAATACTTCATTGCCCAGGCTTTGCCAATTAATAAAAATGAATTGCTACATTTAATCTATTAAAACCACGACTGCTTGAATCAGCGTTTTTATTCCCTTGATGTATTTCGCGGTGCGACTGTCTGCCTGATGATACTGGTGAATAATCCCGGATCATGGGCGCATATTTATGCCCCGCTCGAACATGCTCCCTGGCATGGACTCACACCTACCGATCTTGTTTTTCCTTTCTTCCTTTTTGCTGTAGGCAATGCGATGTCCTTTGTGATGCCGAAACTGCAGGCTGCCGGTGATGCCGCTTTCTGGAAAAAAGTGATCAAAAGAACAGCCCTGATATTCCTGATCGGTTTGTTTTTGAACTGGTGGCCATTTGTGAAATGGCAGGACGGCTCATTGGTATTTCGCCAATGGGTGGATCCGCAAAACCCGGCAAGCGGTGTAAGGGTATTAGGCGTATTGCAGCGGATTGCACTTTGCTATTTTTTTGCATCTGTCATTGTTTACTACCTGAAACCACGCAAGGCGTTTTATACGGGACTATTACTATTACTCGTGTACTGGATGCTTTGCTACGTGGGTAACCCGGCTGATCCTTATAGCCTGAAAGGATGGTTTGGAACTGATATTGATAAAAAGATACTGGGCGTGGCACATATGTATAAAGGAGAGGGTATGCCATTTGACCCGGAAGGTTTGATAAGTACTATCCCCGCCATTGTGCAGGTGATCTTTGGTTACCTGGTAGGTGATTACATTCAGAAAAAATCACAGGCTGCCGCTATGCAGTTCAATCTTGAAAAACCAGCGGCTGCCACGTTAGGCCTGTACCCGATGCTGACAGGTTTGTTTGTGGCAGGCGTGGCGATGATCGTAACCGGTTTTTGCTGGGACATGGTCTTTCCCGTGAATAAAAAAATATGGACAAGCTCCTATGTTGTTTATACAGTGGGGTTGGCCATTCTCACCATTGCTACGATGATCTATCTTATAGAGATCGCACAGGTAAGAGGGTGGCTGTCTAAATTTTTCAACGTGTTTGGCAAAAATGCCCTGTTCGTCTTTGCACTCAGCGCTTTTTTACCCAAAGGACTTGCCTTGATACGCCTGGGTGATGGAGTGAATCCCTGGAACTGGCTGTATAAAAAAGTATTGATCCATATTCCCGGGGCCCCTGAAAATGGTTCACTGGCTTATGCTATTTGTGTAATCACTTTTATGTGGGCCATTTGCTGGTGGATGGATAAAAAGAAAATTTATATCAAAGTATAGACCGGAAGCAACGGTTGGTTACTCCGTGTTGTCAGCCTGTACAGAAACCATTATATGAAAAAAGTTTTCTTTGTTTGGGCCGTTGTTGTTTCTTTCCTGACCGCCTGTAATAAAAATACGGATGGAGATATAAAAAAATCAACCGGCATCCTCACCGGCTTCGATGCCAGCAAATGCTACTGCTGCTGGGGCTGGATCATTTCGATCAATAACACCGTTTATAAATTTGATAAAAAACCCGCTTCTTCATCCATTGACCTGGAGAATATCAGTTATCCGGCCACGGTCAATATCGAATGGAGACCCTCATCCACCAAAAACTGCAGCAACTGGATCGACGTAATCCGTATTTCACAATAAACGGATCAGCTTCCCGTCAGTGAACTTCATACAACTCATTCCACCTTGTCGTATATCTTGGGCTGCGCAGTTCCTGCCGCATCTTCCAGTCTCTCGTCGTACCGCTGGCAGCAAACTTTAATACATCATCCCGCTGGCTGAAGTTGATATTATCTATCATATCCATCAGTTTCCGTTCGCAGTTCCTGCTTTCTGATACAAACAGGTTGCCCTGGATGGAAGCGTCGGGCACGATACCGCTGAGCATAACACCTGCTTTCTTATACAATGTCCCTTTTTTATATAATGTATCCACCAATGCTACAGCAGGTTTGATCAGTTCATGGGTAAAAGAAGTAGCTGTGGGCAACGTGATGAAATGGCTATGCATAGCTCCGCGGTAATCAGTATTATGGTCTTCTCCTTTTGCGACAATAAATACATTTACGATCCTTGCTGCACCATGCTGCCGCCGGAGTTTCTCTGCCGCCCGTGAAGTGTAAGTGGCTACCGCTTCTTTGATATCATTGATATCCCCGACAGGACTGCCAAACATTCTGGTGGTAGCGATCATCTTTTTAGAGACCAGTTCGTCCTCCATTTCTTTGGAAGGCACTGCTTTCAGTTCTCTTACCAATCTTACTCCTACTACGCCCCCCAGGTGTGTCCTCGCAAACTCTTCACTCACATTTCGCAATTGCAGGGCATCATAGATGCCCCAGAACTCTTTTAGTTTTTGTGCATAACGGAAACCGACACCCCAGATATCTTCTACTGGCGTGATCCGTAATGCTTCAATTATTTTTTCTTCTGTATCCAGCACCATTACACATTGCGTTTGCTGCTTATTCTTTTTGGACAGGCGGTTGGCCAGTTTGGCGAGTACTTTGGTCGGCGCCACACCTACCGACACTTTGATACCGGTCCATTGTTCTACAGTAGTTCTTATTTTCATCGCTACCGCCTGTAATTCGTTTTCGGGAAAAATGCTGAGGTCCAGGAAAGCTTCATCTACAGAATACACTTCCACATTTTTTTTGCCAAGCATCATCCGCAGGGTCTCCATCACCCGCCAGCTCAGGTCACCATACAAATTATAGTTTGATGAAAAAACGGAAATGTTGTGCTTTTCGATCAATGGCTTTGCCATAAAATAAGGGCCGGCCATTTCCACACCCAGCCTTTTTGCTTCATCGCTTCTCGAAACAATACACCCGTCGTTATTACTTAACACCACTACCGGCCTGTTATGCAGATGTGGCTTGAACAGGCGTTCACAGGAGCAATAGAAATTATTACAATCAATAATTGCTTTCATGCCGGTCCATTTTAACGAATAGGCTTATCCGTATTTGCTTTGCTGGCAAATACAGCCAGCATCGGATCTACGATATGTATCACGCAGGTCACCACCCCCCATGCATCAAACCGGACAAATTCACCCACCTCCATAGTACGGTATTTTTTATTCTCCGGCTGCAGGAATGTCTTGTTGAATGTTTGTACATAACGCCGGACGAATAGTTCGCCGTCAATCGAACCTACCACGATCTTGCCGCCCGCCGCCTTTATACTGCGATCCACGATCAATACATCGCCGTCATAGATGCCGGCATCCTGCATGGCATCTCCCTTCATCCGGAAAAAGAAAGTGGCCGGCTTGTTCATGATCAGTTGCTCATTCAGATCAATGCCCCTTTCCATGTAATCATCGGCTGCGGCGCCGAACCCTGTTGCATTGGCCGTCTTCACCTGCTGCTGGCTGAACTGCTTCGAGCCTTTATAAGCAGCCCCGTAAAAATCCTCCTCCATAAAAAATATTTACACTACTAATTTGGATATACTAATTATTTTAGTAAATTTATGCTAAGGATTTAGGGTTACAAAACATTTATATGGAAAATTTTTCAGCGGATGCAGGGGTGCATACCGCAGCAAAAGGGTTATTCGAATACCTCCTTATTGTCACTCCGCGCAAGGATGTATATAATAAGGTGATGGAAGAAAAGCACTATTTCTCCCGCACCTACGCACAGCCGGTAGCAACGAAGACCAAACCGCATATCACCATTTCAGACTTCCTGGCATGGGACAGTATGGAAGATAGTATCATCCGCTGGCTGCAGCGGATCATCAAAGAACAAAAGAGCTTCCCGGTGATATTAAATAACTACAGCGGCTTCCCTGATCATACGATCTACGTAAGAGTACAGGACCCAGTACCATTCAAACAACTGGCGGCCCGTGTAAAAGCCATTGATCCGTATATCAAACAAAGCGATTACCAGTCAGCAAAACTTGTCAGCTATCCGCACATGACCATTGCCCGGCGTTTGCCAAAACATGTTTACGAACAGGCGATAAAAGATTATGCGGGAAAAGATTTTGTGGCATCGTTTACCGTAACTGAACTGGTATTACTGAGAAGACAGCATCAATATGACACCTGCAAAGAAGTGGCAGTATTCCGCCTGCAAACAGATGAATCATCACTCAACTAAAAGATAATTGTATGAAACCTGAGGTCAAAGATTTTCTGCCCGGATACAAAGTGAATGAGTACCTGCTGGTGCTCAACCCGCATGAAGAACTACGCAACAAGATCATGCAGGTAAAAAAAGATTTTTATGAAAAGTATGAAGCGTCCACCGCTATTGGCGGCAAGCCGCATATCACACTGGTGAATTTTGTACAGTACAGTATGATGGAAGAAAGACTGATGAACCGGTTACGTATAGTAGCCATGGGCACCACTCCCATTAAAGTGGAACTGAGGGACTATGGCAGCTTCCCTTCGCATACCATATATATTAATGTAGTAAGCAAGATGCCCATACAGGGTGTAGTGAAAAACATCCGGCACGAAGCGCAACGGCTGATGAAGCTGAACGATGATAATAAACCCCAT